>CAWGUF010000001.1:0-131136 GCA_963825625.1 uncultured Alphaproteobacteria bacterium
CGGATGATCGATGTCGGCTTCCAGACCGAAGGGTTCATCGATCGGGTGCAAGCCGTCGATTTTGACCCATAACCGAATAAGACGTTAACAGATCATTGATTGCAATGGACGGTCGCTTCGATCTGATAGCCGAAGTCGCCAAGGATCATTTCGGTGCACGTGGAATTGATAACCGGTTCGGCAGAAGTTACCTTATTAGCGGACGATATATGCTCGGCAGTCGCTGCAAATCACAAAGCAGCTCTCAATCCGTTGCTAGCTTGCGGAGGAACGGGCTCAGGATGTCTGAATAATCGTCAGTCCACCCACGCAAGCCTTGCCCCTTCGGCTCGCTGACACCCTTAAGCGAACGCAATGGCTCAAGCGCCTTTTGAGATCTCGCATAGATCGCGACCGTCGTTTCGGCCTCGGCCTCGTCCTCGTCACTTGCAGCAACGTCCGATATTATGACGCCGTGCACGCCTGGGATAAGGCGGAGCGTGGCGCCGAAGACCGCGGCGAGGTCAAGGTTCAAGTTGGAGATGTGCATCAAGACAACGCCGTCGGGTTTGACTTTGTTGAGGTAGAGTTTCATGGCCTCCTTCGTCATCAAGTGCACAGGCACCGCATCAGAGCTGAACGCATCAACGATAATAAGATCGAAGCTGCCATCGGGTTCCTTGGCAAGCGTCAGCCGGGCATCGCCAATAACGATGTCGGTGTTTGGCCGGCATTTCGCGAGAAATGTGAATAACTTTGCATCGCTGGCAATTCTCACCACGAGCGGGTCGATCTCGTCGAATGGCGAGACTCACCGAGCTTCGCGTAGCAGGCAAGCGAGCCGGCACCCAGTCCAACTACGCCGTATCGGCCTTTGGTCCGGCCAAGCCGTTTCTGTACAATGGCGACCGTCTGAGCCATCGGACTCTTGGGATAGTAGTAGGTCGCAGGGGTGGTATCTTCGACCGGTTTGCCGTCCTTGTCCCTTATACGTTGGGCACCGTGCAGCGTCGTGCCGTGCATGAACGTGCGGAACGCTGCATCAGGGAGCGCTTGTACGCGATAGATGCCAAAGTAGCTGCGTTGCGCATCACCCTGTTTGACCGCAGATGGCAAAATAATGATTGCGCCACACATCATCAAGACGGTTGCCAGCTGCCGCGCCGGACGGCGACGGAGGCCAATCAGTAGGATGCTTAGCAGGAGCGTAATGATGAATGTCGCCGACCACTCCGTACCATTCACATTCAGCGTCCACTGTTTCCATGACGCAATAGTGAAAGCCGCGAAGCTTCCGAGAACAATCAACAACAAAGCACGTGTGTTCTGCCAATCTTCGGGCGAAAGATCAGAGGTGGGCGATCCCGATTGATCGCTCAACAAGCGGAGACTGAGGCCAAGGCGTTTCAAAGCCGCAACGTTGAAAACGCCTGGCCGACATGCCATGGAAAGGGCGAGTAGCAGGGGATATTCGAACACTTCATTGAAGATTCTCGGTGCGATCAGAGCGGCAGCTAGACCGCCGAGTGCGCCGCCAAACGACATCCAAAGATAAAACTCGGTAAGATAGCTGACTTTTGGGCGCGCCTCGTAGAGCATTCTATGTGCCACCATCGCCGAGGTGAAAAACACGACGACGCCCGTCGAAGCCGTTACAAACCAATCCTCGAACAACGTCTGGGATAGCGCCAGCATCACGCAGGCGACCGCGAGAAGGTGCATGGCGAGAAGCAGCTCCCGGCCAATCACAGGCCGCTCGCGGAAAACGAGCACGAAGGTCAAGAGATAGAGCGACAGCGGCAGCACCCACAGCAGTGGCGCTGACGCAATGTCGGTGGTCACGTGCGTGGAGAAGGCCGTCAACAGAGCAGCTGGAACGAATGCCAAGCCGACCCAGACCAGCCTGTCGAGCCACGTCGGTGAAACAACATCGCCGGCCGATGATGCGACGCTGCCCGCTGGCACCTGCCATCCGATGCCGGCGACACCTGTATTGCGACTGCGTGCCAGGACAAACACCACGGTGAGCGCAACGAGCAGTAGTACGAAGCCGTTGGTCCAAGCCCGGCTGAGTGCACTCAGCCCCAGCGCTGGCTCCAGCACAAACGGGTAGCCCAACAGTGCAATCAGGCTGCCAAGATTACTGGCGGCATAAAGGAAATATGGATCGCTTGCGTGAGGGTGACCGGTGCGTGCGAACCAAGCCTGCAGTAGTGGCGCATTGGCGGAAACAGCCAGGAACGGGAGACCTATCGCGACCGCAAACAGCCCGAGTTGCCAGAAATAGGGAGCTGCCGGTGGCGGCTCGGACCAGCCGGCCGGCAGGCCGATCGGCAGCGAAACAAGTGCCAGCAGGCAAAGGCCAAGGTGTATGGGGCCAGTGATGGAGAGTTCGCGTCCTGGCTATCAGGAAGTGCGCGTAGCAATAGCCGGCGAGCAGGGCGGCCTGAAAGAAGAAAATCGCGACGGCCCAAACCGAGGATGAGCCGCCAAGCACAGGCAGCACCATTTTGGCGAACATGGGTTGAAATCGAAAACAGAAGCAGCGCTGACAAGAATGTGGTCGCGGTATACGCGGCGAGTAGGGTGACTGGACCGGTAAGCCACTGCTTGGCGGTTGTGTTCACGCGCACGCCCTCTTCTCGGGCGCGCCTGCGCCAATTGATCCGTCGATCGCTGCTTTGATCACGTCATGGCTTGCGTGTCGATTTGTTTCGATCAGTCCCGCTATTGTGAAGCTCCTCACTATGGAATCGCGTGATTGCGGATGTGGTCGGGCAACGATTATCCGCCGGCGGCATGTGCGGCTCCGGTTCGTCAAGAAACGCCACTATCGATAAACTGAATGATGCGTCTGCACTGCCTCCGATAGCAGTCGTCGCGCCAACACGTCGTGAGTACCGACGTCGATAAGACTGGGACTTCCGGTTTGTGGACGGCGCTGACATACGCGCACCATGAACCCGAATGTCCGGCTTCGGCAGAAATTGGCCCGTCGCGTTGGGCCCGTAATCGACGCTATCAGATCGCTGCGGTCATCGACAACATATCGCACCAGATGGAGAGATGCGATCAGGTTGCCGACGCCGTTGATTTGGCGACCAAAGGCGGTTCCATCATGGTCGCGACTTGCTCCCGGGCGAAGGCTTGCGCCGCCTCGTCGTCGGGTGAGTTTGCGCGGCAAGGGCGTCGACTGCGGCCTCCAGGCCCTTGAGGTCGATGACGGCGGGATCGAAGTTGCCGTAGTACTCGACAAACTCGTCGTGACGAGCGTGCTTCGGGTCGGCCAAGGCATCAAGCATCTCACGGTAGCCTTGCGGTCCTCCGATGTCCTCGGGCGGGCAGCGGCCGGTCGCCTCCAAGAGGAACGGCTGCGCCAGCCCGGGCACGTCGGCGAAGATGCGCTCGACTTTGATCGTGTGCTGCCAGTCGTCGCCGAAGTCGTAGATGTATCGGATCGTCTTGACGCCGACGTCCTCGATCACGCTAAGCAGGGTGGCCTTGCTGGCGTCGTGCGGGCCATCGCCGAATTCATAATCATCGCGCGGTCCCCAGCCTGTGCCGCCGGCTCGAAACTCCCAGAGATGGCCGCCGCTCCACCCCATGGCTGCCTGAACGATCCTGTGCAGGCGTCCGAGCCGCACGCCGAATTGCACAGTGATGCGACGCATCACGGCGGGCTCGACGCGATCGAGCGTGATCTTCAAGCGAACGATGCTCTTGGCTCCCATGGCAACAGTCTACCTGTTGGCATGCATGCGCAACAGCTGCCGTGCGCGCCGCCGCCGTGCCTGTTGATTGGTGTAGGGTGCTCGACGATAGAACCTCGCAGTCCGGCCTGGAACATGCCCAAGATGGACGTTCCGGTAGGCAACCAGGAGGCAGCATGCGACCGAAAAAGCCGATACATGTCAGCATCGAGCAGGTGCGCATCATACGAGACGGCCCGACCGCGGTCATCGAATTTGCCGACCCGGCCTACGGCAGCGTCAATCTGACCATCGGTGATCACGTGGCCGAGATGAGCGACCAGCAAGTCATCGATGTACTAAACGACGTCCTCGCTGCACAGGCCCAGTCCTTGCGGGAGTGGGACAACACGGTCACTGAAATCCCCCTCGGCAAGCCGCAGATCAAGTTCAATCGCGATACCGGGCAATGGATACCGCAGGGCGAGGTACTGCGCTGCATCATCGAAGACAACGAGCACGGCGAGGCCGTCATCGTGATCGACGACAAACAGCTGTCGCCCGCAGAGTTCGGCCGATTGCTCACCGTCTATGCCGGCTGGGGCATGCGCATCGCCTTCGTGCCCGAGGAACTGGTGCACGAGGAGCCGAAGATCAAGGTGCGCCCCAAGCGTCGGCGATGAGCCCTTAAGGAGCGATCACAACGCTGCTGACGTTCACGGCTTGTCTCAGATGCAGGCTTGATGCAAGCAATTGAAATCACGATAGTTCCGGCGCTGCCCGAACAAACGACAGAAAGAGGATGTGCATGGCGAGCAAGGCACGAGACGAAAACGAGCCGGATTGGGTCAATCCGGCCAACGGTCGAAAGGCGCCGTACACTGATGCTGAGCTGGACAGACTGGCCTCCGACTTCCTCGCAATGAACAAGGATGTCGCAGTTTGGAAGGACCTCATCGCGAGGGTCGGAGAACTCGAAGCTCTCGCAGTGGTGAGGCAGAGGCTCGCAGCGCGAGATCCGAAAAGCCTGATCAATTGGCACCCCAGCGGATCGACGCACTGATTGATCATGCCAGGGCGCGGCGACGCTTGGTCTAGCAGCGCAACGATCGATCCCAATTGGAGACATCGAGCGGCACGTGATCGGCGACGCAATTGGCGCCGCCGACCGTGTCTGCTGTCAGGCGTATCGCGTCGTGTCCCCCCTCGGACGTTTACAAGCTGCCCACCAAGGTTGGGCAGCCTTGTCTCAAGCGCTACTATGACTTAGCAGTGCCCTTCATATTCGGCTTGCCGGCCTTGCTGAACTTGAGGTTTGCGGCGTCGATTTTCGCCCGCGCGATGGCAGGGGCCTCGTAGTAGTGATCGAATAGTGCCTCGACGATCTCGATGCACCACTCCGCCTCTCCCGGCTCGACAGGGATGATCTCAAGCGTCGACTTGTCATTCTGCGCGTGGGCCCCGAAGTTGCCGAAGCCGCGGATGGCGTCCACCTGCGCATGGAGCGCTGGAGGCAGGAGCCGTAGAGGGTCGGTCTCTGCCAGGAGTGCATCAACCTGCGGCGCGAGGTCCTTTTGGTTATATCCCTGCTCCCGCAAAATGCTCTGGAGCGCGCGGCGCGACATACACGCCGATGCTTCGGGACTCACGTCGAGCACCTTGCATGCTGCGTGGTAGTCGTCCTTTGGGTCCATCGGTGATTTGGGGAATTTGCGGGGAGACCGGCCAATAGGGAGTGCCTGCCGGATCCACTCTGTCACTTGCTCGGGATCGCCGACATCGGCTCCCGGATTGTGGATGTGCCAGCGACGGACGAACAGGGTGTCTTGCCCGCACCCCGCGCAGACCACTGCGATCAGATCATACTTTCTCGACTTGTCCGGCACAGGAAAGGGAACCCCCGGTGCTTGAAGCATCCCCACCACCGCGCCCTGCACGTCCTCAGGCTTAGCCACCTGTAGGCAGTGCGGGCACGGGAACCTGCCCTCGACGAAGCGCGGCTCAAGAACCGACGCGAAGTACAGTTTTCTCTCTGAAGGACCTGGGAGGCGGGCCATGGCGAACCCCTTTGGATGATGAATGTCACCATGTATATGGCACATGATTCGTGCGAAACGGTGCCATTGCGACTATCCAATCATACTGATGAGAGCCGCTGTCTCCTGCGTTGCTCTCCCCCCGCCTGCATGGAGAACGCAAATGTCATATGTCGAGGAGTGGCTGGACGCCCGAGCGGCCGAATTCAGGAAGGCCTACACCTGTTGAAGGGAAGGCTTTATCCCCCAAATAGCCTTCTTAAGAAGCCTTGTTTCTTCGGTCGGATTGGCGCAGGATTCGTAGGCTCGGGGCAAGCTTCCGCCCTTTTCTCTTGCACCGGGCGCTGTTGAGCAGGCGGTTCCCAATTGCCCGGAGCTGACCAGTTGGTTCGCGCTTGCTGCGTTTCTCGCGGGGACGGCCTCGCCTGTGTCCGTCGCGGAGGTGCGTCCACGTCCGCAGACGCCGGGAGAACACCGGTATCGATGAACACCTTGAGTGGAGGCGGCATGTCAAGCGCGACCTTGGCTCGCGTCAGGGCCACGTACAGTAAGCGCAACTCCGCCGGATCGATGGCAGCCGTCCGCTTCTTCTCGTGATCACGAAGGGGCAAGCTGTTCAGAAAATCATCCATCAGACGCACGTGATTTCACTCGCGGCCTTTGGCCTTGTGAGCCGTGGAAATGATGACGTTCGCCTCGTCTTCATCCACGACTTGGTTCAACGCCCAGAGGATTTGGGACTTACCTCGAGATTCGACCAGATTGACGAAGGTCAACAGATCCTCCCCCTCGCCGCTCCGCACGAACTCGAGCACTTCCCTCCAATTTTGGAAGCCGAAGAATTCCGGAACCATGCTGGGCTGGCCCTGCTTCAACTCCTGCACACCGCGCAGCAAGTTCATCAGTTCTGCGGTGCCGCCTACCAGGTGTGGGTGTTGGTTGGCGTCCAAGGCCTCGATACACGCGGTAATGGTTGAGGCATTCGTGCGAGCTAAAATCGTTCCCTCAGTGAGGGGACGAATTCTGCTGGGCTGATTCGGATTACCGCGCAAAGGCGTTCGTTCGCCGAGCATCTGGAGCACACGGTTGGCCGCATCGGCCACGTCACCGCCAAAGCGAAATGACGTTGTCAGGTGCGCCATATGCACAGCCTCTGCCTGCTCCATCGCATTCACGGCGCCGCGCCACTCGTAAATTTGCTGGTATTTGTCTCCGACGTAGACGAGCTGGGCTTTCTGATTCTTGAGGACGTCAAGGACAACCGGGTTCGTGTCCTGTGCTTCGTCCAGGAGGATGAAGTCATGAGGAAATATGGGATCAGACAGCGCCCACGCCTTGAGGTAGCCGTCGTGCCCAAGGGGCAACTGATCGCTTGGTGTCAGCATGCGCTCCCACACATGCCTTGCTCCCTGCATTGCCATATCCGTTGCGGCCGACATTACGTCGGGGGGGGGGGCCGCTGCCAGAGAGCCGTGGCGCGGTACGTGCTCCGCCAAGATTTCGCGCTTATCGGACTGACAATAGCGTCGGATCGTTGCGAGGATGAGAAAGGCTTGCGATCGTGCCGCTAATGCGTTGTTCTTGTCGATTCGCCACATCTTCAACTTGAGAATTTCGGCAAGCTGATTCGCGTTGATGGCCTTCGTCAGCTGGTCTTGCGTATACTGGCTGATCAAACTTCGGAAAGCCACCGAGTGTGTGGTGGCGCAGTTTACGTTGCCGGGAAACTTATCCTGGGAATCGCAGACAATTTTTTTATTGAACGCAAGGTATTGTCCTCGCCCATCCGTACTGTACGCCAACAATTGCAGCGTTGAAGTTTTGCCCGCGCCCGCATAGGTCTCTTTATGCCCAAACCTCCCCCTTCAGCTGACATGATTGAAGTGCCCAACAAACTGCACCACAGCGACAAGATGGTTGCGACGACCAAATTTAGAAAGCGGCACCGTTTCCGGGCGCCGCCTTCTAGATAGCACGCGTGTTGATGGTCATGCGTCGCGCGTTAAGATGTCACTCAGCCGCGTGCAGCCCGCCAGCCTTATGACCCAGCACGACGGCCTCTTTCGGTTCGATCATTCCAAGATCCTTGATGACCTTGAACCGGCCGCCAGTTGCCTGAGCGATGTACATGTTCATGCGGACGTGATGCTGTCCGGGCACCATCTCTGCCGGGCCGCCAGGGCCTTGCGCGATCTTGACGTGGTCGAGCGCCGCGATCACTTCGCCCTGGTTTAGAGTGCCGGCTTCCTTCACCGCGGCTTCCCACAGCTTCATGCCGCGGTAGAGTCCGGTGCAGGCACTGCCCGCTGTGAACTGCGCGCTGCCGGGAAACAGCTTGTTGTAGCGGGCGAGCAGCTCGCGGCTGAACGGGTCGCTGACCTCCTGGTAGTAATCGAGGCAGCCGTAAAGCCCTTCGACCTGTTCGGCCGGCACGAGATTGAGGAAGTTCTCGTCGAAGTAGGTGCAGACAAGCTGCCCGCCACGCTTCTGGAAGCCGGAATTGTACAGCTCCTCAAAGAACGGGGTGAGCCCGGGCGGAACGATCGTGTTGAACACGCAATCGGCGCCGCTGGCGGCAATCTTCTCAACTGTCTTGCGATAGTCCATGTGGTCGAGCGGGAAGTATTCCTCGCCGACGATCTGGCCGCCGCCCGCCGTCACGAGTTCGCGCACCTTCTTGTTCATGATGTGCGGCCAAATGTAGTCGGCAGACGGCAGGTAGAATTTCCGCGCACCGGTCGTTTGCATCAGCCAGGGAATGAGTGGCTCGAGCTGCTGAGCTGGAACGGGTCCGGTGCAGAAAATGAGCGGGTCCGCCTCCTGGCCCTCGTACTGCTCGGGATAGATGTAGAGTTTGCCATTCTTCTTTACGGGGCCCTTGATGGCTTGTCGCGTGGAGCTGAAGATGCCGCCGAATAGCACGTCGACCCGATCGTTCTCGAGCAGCTTCGTGGCCTTGGCAACGGCAACGCTATCGATGGTAGCGCCGTCTTCGACGATGAGCTTGACTTCCCGCCCAAGCAGGCCGCCGCCCGCATTGATGTCATCGATCACCAGTTTCGCCACATTGGCGTCCGCGATCCCCATGAACGAAAGCGGTCCGGTCTGCTCGGCGATCATGCCGACTTTGATGGCTGTGTTGGTCATGACTGGTCTCCTGTCGGATTGCGATTTTCGGGAGGACGAGCAGGGGATCGACTCCGATCTGCTAGTCGTGCCTCGCGGTTGCAATGAGAGTTTGGATAGGCGGGCGGGTGCTGCCCGCGCCGGTGAATGCGTCAGGCGCCGTAATGGCCCGCAAATTTCGCAGCGCTAGCCTTGGTCGTATGTCCGGCGCTCTTCAGGATCGGTGGCACTTCCGGATCGGAGATAAAGCTCTGCCAGCCCTTCTCGTCCCATTCGAACACCACCCAGACCCGCGACTTGTCGAACGGGTCGTGGAACATGGTCGCGCCGGTAGATCCGTGCTGCTTGCGCTTGGGCAGGCTGGGGCCAATGAAGACTTTGAGAAAGCGGTCGAAGTCCTCGACGGTGGTCGTCGCTAACAGCATCCGCTTGCCGTCGCCGGCCTGTGCCAGCCCACCGGGGATGATGGCCGCGGACGCCGCGCCCGCGCCCATTGCGATGGCCAGTTTCGCCATCGAGCGCCGGGACAGATGTGAAATGTGCCGCGCCAGGTCTGCTGATGATGAGTTGCCCATTGGAGTCCTCCTTGATCCGTCGACGTGAGGCTGGGCGTTGGTCCCGGAACGGGCCCTTCGCCGTTCGCTCACAATCGCAGGATGGAGGACGCTTTCTATCTACACATGGGGTGGATTCCCTATGCCGGGAGATTTAATGCATCATACCCCGCTCCAGGGCGAACAGTGCTGCACCGGCGCGGGTCTTGACGCCGATCTTCGTGTAGAGGTTCTGGATGTGGTTGTCCGCCGTCTTCGGGGAGATCTCGAGCTGGCGAGCCGCTTCCTTTGCCGTTTGACCAGCCGCGATCAACCGCAGCACCTCAATCTCCCGGGGCGTTAGCCCTGCTATGCGCTCAGCTGAAGCCCGACGTGCGGGCTGTCCGGCAATCGTGAGGACTGCCTCTACAGCTTCGGGACAGAGCTTGCCGTCTCTAACCCCTGCGCGCAGCTTCGCGGCGGCTGCTTCATCACTCATCGCGGCCCGGTGGGGTCTGGCTTCCCGCGCGGTCTGAAAGGCTTCCGCGGCGGCAAGAATGCGGGCGGCAGGGGACAGATCGGGAGCCATTGCGTAGCGATGATAGCCGGTGCCATCGAGCCGCTCGTGGTGGCGCAGGACGAGTGCAGAGATTGCTTTTCCTTCGTCGCCGCCCAGCGATGCCAATGCACGCTCCCCATGATACGGGTGGAGGTGTGCAGCGTCTCTTTCCCGTTCTGTCAGCGCGCCGGCCCGCATCCAGGTCGACACTGGCACTGCCAGCTCGCCGATATCGTGGGTGTAGGCAGCCCATTTCGCAAAGCAGATATCTGACGAGGGAAGGCCGGCCCGCTTGCAGGCAGCTTCTGTCAGAGCCGCCACTGCGCGGGAATGCCCGAACGTGACCGGCATGCGCATGTCGATCATGTCGGCGATGGCGAGAAACGCCTCGTCGCAGCCATCCTCATTCAGCATCGCGTGCGGCTCGGGCTCAAGTGCCAGGATCGTCTCCCGGTCGACCGGCTCGTCAAGACCAGTCATCAACTGGTCCGCATTGGCGACGAATAGTTCGGCGAGTGGAACTTCGTAACCGCCCCCCGCGCGCTTGGTGATGATCTCCTTCATGGCGTCGTGGCCATGAACTTCGGACACGGCAATTGCTTCCTGGGCAAGCGTGACCACCCGGACCGGATACTTGATTGATTCGCCGGACAATCCGTTTGGCAGCCCGCCGCCGTCCCAGCGTTCATAAAGCTGCCCGAGGTTCTCGCGGATCTCTCCGGATAGACCGATGCGCTCGGCAATCCGTTGGGCAACTTCGCAATGACCCTTCAGGATAGGCACGCTGACCTGCATCGCCTCGGCAATACCGCGCTCGACTGCCTCTTCCAGCTCCGCCGGCGGCAGGCCCGTGTAATTGCGCTTGATGGCGCGCAGCAGCACCTCGCGTAGCTCGGGCTTGTTGCCCATGTCCGTGCTTGCAAGCTCCCGGCGCAGCGCAATCTCGTCACCGAAGGCCTCCGCGAGCAGGTGGGTGTCGGCGTTACAGCCGATATAGCGCAGCAGGGCCTGATGCCAGATGGCGCGGCGCATCTCGTCGTCGAGGCCAGCAACATCGGCAATTCGCAGTCCAAGCACGCAGGAGCGCAATGCGAAGTCGCGCGAGTGCCCGGTGGCGAGGTCCGTCGCGTAAGCGAGCGTCATCAGGAAGTCGGCGCGCCTGACAGGGGGTGATGACATACGATCCTCCTGAAACGTTAGGTGCCGTGCCCCTCATCTCTGCATCGATCAGCAAAGCCCGCATCTATTGCGCTGCCAATTCCGCTATGCCCTCTATGAGCTGACGGTCTCGACTTGCAAGGGACCGGTTAGCTTACTCATGCTATGGCCCAAGTGAAAGCCAGAACATAGAGGGTCTCGGGGTCCAAGCAGACATTCCCGTCGTGCAAATCATCACGAGGGAATTGTTGCGGTGCATCACGTGCTAAGCAATTCGTTCGTACTCGGTGCAACACATGTGTTGAGCATCGGCACTTCGTCGGCAGTGGGTCATTCACGTTTCGGTTCAATGCCTTGACCGACGTTGTGCAGAGTTTGCAGACATCGGCCACAGCACAAGATCAGCCCCGAGATCGGCGCTGTGGCGGTGTCGCGATGCCTCGAACAACGGACATCAACCGGCAAGAGCAAGCAGAATTTCGGAGCACAAGGGCGAGCCGACGCTTGTGCCGCCGACCCGCAGCCTAGCAATGATATGAAACGAACGTCATTCCTCAAGACCAGCTTTTCGAAGCCCGTCCAATATGTTCTCGATTATGTGCTGTTTCCTGATCTTGTTGATCGGCCAAGACGCAAAGGACGACAGTGTAATGCCCGGCTTGCGTCGACGCAGTTCCTCAATTGCGGCAGCAGCCTCTTTTGTGCGACCTAGCTGAGCAGATGCACCGGCCAGATGAATGTATGGCCAGACGAGATCAGAAGTTGGATGCCGCGTCGCTTCGCGCGCAGTATCGGCCGCCTCCTCGAAGCGGCCAAGCTGGTAAAGTGCGCTCGCCTTGAACGTGAGAAGCCGCCACATGAGTGGGTCCCTCGGGCTCAATCGAATGGCGGCGTCGATTTGTTCGATGGCTTCATCGAAACGTTCTGCGTGATTGAGCGCGACGCAGCAACCCCAGTGGGCTAGAGCCGAGTTTGGATTAAGTTTCAATGCGGTCATGTGTTCACTGATCGCGCGATCCGTTTCGCCGCGCTGGGAAAAGCCAGCCCAAGGGCAATATGAGCAAGGGGGTCGTTGGCATCTAGTGAGACGGCGCGAGAGCCTTCCTCGAAGCTTTCATCAATCAGCGCTTCGTCATCATCGGTCCAGCTTCGAGCGACCACACTGTAGTTGAGGATAGCTAGAGCGGCATGCGTAACAGCGAAATTCGGGTCAAGCTTGATCGCAGAGCGATAGAGTGTTCGCGCCTTGCCGAAACTGTCAGGATTTTGCTGGAGAAAATGCCACCATCCTTGATGGTATAGCTCCCAGGCACCCAGCTCTTCAGGTCGTTTTCTCTGCAAACGCTCGTATTCTGCCCGAGTTAATTCGGGTTCCAATTGGCCGACAATGGACTGGGTCACCTTGTCCTGGACATCAAGTACGTCGGCGAACTTTTCGTCGTATTTATCTGTCCAAAAAGCATGTCCGGTATCGCCGTCCACCAATTGAACGGACACCCGAATTCGGTCTCCCGACCTTGAAAAACTACCCTCAAGGACGTAGCGAACGCCGAGTTCTCTTGCCACCTGCCGCACGTCCGGAGACGTTCCCTTGTATTGAAAGCTTGAGTTCCGAGCGATAACGAAAAAGGCGCTCAATCGGGAGAGCCCGGATATGATATCCGAGGCTAGGCCTTCACCGACGAAGTCTTGCTGTGGATCGCCCGACGCGTTTTGGAATGGAAGGATGGCTATAGTCGACTTCCGTCTGGCGGGATCTGTCTTCGAGTGGTCAACCCGAACCGGAACCGCGCCGAGAACCGTCGCGCCTTCCCTGACCGCCCCGTTTCCGCCTTTAGGTTCCGCTTTGTCGGGCGTGAGACCGGCGGCCCACGCGAGCGTCAATGCTAGAGGGAAGCAGATCGCCAGGAGGAACACGGTTACAGTATCGGTCCATCCCGGCAGGGCGAGCGAGGTCTCGAGTACTACGGCAACCTGCATCAAGAGCCATGCAATGACTAGGTAGGCGGCGCCCACTTTGAAGATGTGCCGACGCCGAAGTTCCCGGATTCCATCCAGGAGGCGCGACAGCCGTTTTTGTATAGCATCGACGGTGAGTGTCGAAGCGATGCCGAGATCGGAACCAAGAACGATCTACCGCCTCACACTTAACCGCTTCTGAGTAATCGCTCTTGGCCCTTGTCATCGGTTGGCTCTGAGAGCCTCAGTGTCCGCAGCTGAAGCCATTGCGTCGTCGTTACTGGTTCGTGCACGGTTGGTTGCTGCGAAGGGTAGCCGACGCGCCGGATCACCCCCGACTCCCGCTGTGATCTGGTTTTCACAGTGGGCCAGGGCCGTGCTTGATAGCCAAGACGGCCCAGATCTTGGCGGCCGGTCGGCTCACTGTTAGTCTAGTAGTCATTGAACAATTGGACCCTTTGAGCCAACGCCATGGCGCTCCACTGGCGGCTGTTCATCGACCGGCAGGCAGCTATGAACCAAGTACCTTCTGTGGACTTTCGGCTCATCAAGTTGGGAGACGTTGAGATCTACTCACCTCAGCTCTACAGAAGGGCCCGTTCGGCCAGGAGTGATCAAGAATGCAACTATGGCCGAGGTGTGCTCAGCGCTCCGGGCGGCCGGCCGATCGGATACAACGGTACGTACACCTTTCACGACCATAGCCATCGTCAAAAACGGCCTCCTCACGTTGATCGATGCCGGAACAGGGGGCTCTCCGGTCTACGGACCGAATTGGGGCTACCTCAAAGAAAGCATTGTTTCAGCTGGGCTTGATCCAGCCTCGGTTAGGACGATCCTGATCAGCCACCTTCACGGCGATCACATTTATGGACTCTTCGACAAGGACACGCTGGAGCAGCGTTTCCCCGACGCAGAGATCCTGGTGCCAGAAGCAGATCTGAAGTGGTGGACGCATCCCGGCGTCGAAAAACTGGACCTTGGAATCACCCGAGTTGGACTTGCCACGCTCATCGGCAAAACGCTGGCGGTGTGGCCGAACGTGCGATCTTTCGATGAAAACGCTGAGGTCCTCCCAGGTGTGCATGCCATACCTGCATATGGTCACAGTCCGGGACACACCGCCTACCTCATTCAGACTGCAGGGAAAGATTTCCTCTTCTCAGCAGACGTTTGCGTCAACCCGGAGCTACTGATCCAGCATCCTGAATGGCAGTTCGCCATGGATCAGGATCCAGAGATGGCTGCTGCGACACGGCGGCGAATATTCGATCGCGCGGCGGCGGAAGGCCTGCTTATTGGGGGAACTCATTGGGAGTTACCAAACGTTGGATCGATCAAGCGCTTCGGCGGCGGTTATCTCTTCGAGCCTTTGGCAACTTGACCGAAGCGCGGAAAGTTTGCAGGAGCGGATGGTCTAGCCGGGTTTGTGACTCATTTACACCCTTGTCGGGTCCGGTACATGGGTAGGCATGAGCGGTGTGCAGGCGACGACGGAGCTGCCTAGAACGAAGGCATCCGTTAACGAGGATCGAGGGAGGTGACCGTGTCTAGCGAAGGCAATCTGCAGGCACTGCCAGTGCCGCCCTCCGCCATAGCTCAGCGGCTCGCTATGGGGTACTTCATGTCACAGGCGGTTAGCGTGGCGACCAAACTGGGGGTTGCCGACGTGTTGAGCAAAGGTGCGCTCACGAGCCGCGAGATTGCTTTGGCGACACGGACCCAACCCAACACGATGCACCGGTTGCTGCGCGCACTGGCGGCGTTTGATGTCGTCAAAGACCTCGGCTCGGCGAGGTTCGAGCTGACGCCAGTCGGCGAAAGCCTTCGAGCTGATGCCTCGAACTCCATCCGCTCGTTTGTTCTTATGACTGGCAGCGAAAGTTGGTGGCAGGCGTTCGGTAGCCTCGGTGCGTGCGTCAGCACCGGCCAGAACGCCTATCAAATACTCCATGGTCTAGAGAGCAGCTTCGAATATGATGAAAAACATCCGGACACGGCCCGCATCTTCGACGAGGCGATGAGCGCGAACTCCGCTCTTGTAGGCGCAGCGGCTGCCAAGGCGTACGCTTTTTTCGGAAGGGGCCGGGTCGTCGATGTGGGCGGCGGGCAAGGTAGGGTGCTCGCATCTATCCTCAAGGCGCATCCGAGCCTGAGCGGTGTCCTTTTCGATCTGCCCAGGGTAGTTGAAGGGGCACCAGCATTACTCGCCACGGAAGGGGTCGCAGGTCGCTGCGAGGCAGTGGGTGGAGACATGTTTGTCTCCGTGCCGCTCGGCGGCGACGTCTATGTGCTTTCCAACGTCATACACGACTGGGACGATGAGCACTCGATAAAGGTGCTGCAGACCTGCCGTCGTGTCATGACGCCTTCGGCAAAGCTGCTTATCATCGATCGGGTGATGCCGGAGCGCATCGAGCCGAATCCAACGGTGCAAGGCTACGTGTTGCTCGATCTCAGAATGATGGTAAGCACCGTGGGCGGTCGAGAGCGAACCGCCGAAGAGTTCAAGTCACTGCTAAGTGCCGCAAGCCTGCAGTTGGCGCGCATCATCCAGACGCCCGCGCCCGTGAGCTTGATTGAGGCCACACCAGCGTGAAGCGGTCGTCAGGTGCGGAAATTCGCCACGGGTGTGGTCAGTTGCAGCAATATTCGCGGCGTCGACCACAGATTGAGTGTGCACGGAAAGAATACGCTGTCTGATCGTCTGTGTCATCAGGCAGCACGTTTTTGGCCGTCGCGAAGATGAGAACGGCGGAGGCGGTCTTGGGGGACAAGCTACCTACATGCCGACCATGGGCTCAGAACGGTTTTTTGCGGCGCATATGGTGATCGTCAGTGCGTCCGGCCCTATTGGAACATATGTGTTGAGCGCCGGCACTTCGTGTACAGGGGGTCACGAAGGACGGTTGGCTGCCGTTTGGCTTCGACTGCTACACTCCCAACTCCAGACATTATCGGCCGGCAGAGACGGCCCATCAATGTTGGGCCGATCGATGACTGCAAATGTGATGGGTTTCTCCGACACCGGCCTACCGAGCACGAGGCCAGCCCCGACCTTGGCCGGTGTCCGAGAAACCCATCACATAAGCGGACCTGCCGTTGGTCCATCGCCGGAATGACACGCACGGCAGAAAGTGGCCCATGACGTTTAGCCGCCCACAGTGGCTTTGCGGCCAGTGCGGAGATCGAGGAAGGTAGGGTCCAATCGTCCATAGGTCTGACGCACACTGCCATGCGTCCGCAGTCTGTGGTCCAGCGGACAGGTGTGCCCGCATTCCGGCCGCTCGCCACATTGGACGAGCATCCGGAAGGCCCGCTGCCGGGCTCGCGAGGGACATCAAGGTTTGGGAATCCGCCTGGAAACGCTATGTGGCACAGTGAGCGATCCGGCGAGGTTTGGGAGTGCTAAGTGTCTGATTCCTCTGGATCAGTACTTTCCCCTCGGCTCCACCAATGAAATCAGACACTTAGCTCAAAACTACCTCTCCGCCAAAATCGCTGTTCACGCTGGGTTCACGCAGAAGGGCGGGGCACTGAGGTACTCCGATGTTGCCTGGCGTTGAATGTCATCGAGCATGGTAGGCTGTGGGGTCCGTCAGCGGCCGTGGGGAGTGTAGAGCAACGGCACATCCAGGCTTGGGTTTCGACCTGATCGAGCTCCTGGCCCGGGACGTCGGGGTAAGTATCCCCCGGCAGAGCCGGGGGCTTTAGGATTGGAGCCGCCCAGGGCGGCAGATGGGGTCGCTGACGCGGCCCCTGAGGTTTGTGCCCGCCTGAAGGCGGCGGGATCAACGCCAGAGGTTGAGCTGCTCGAGCCTCTGGTCCTCCTTTTCCTGGTTGCGGATGTAGTTGCGGATCGTCTCTTCGTCGCGACCGACCGTGTTCACGAAGTACCCGCGCGCCCAGAAGTGCTGGCCCACGAAGTTGCGCTTCCTCTCCCCGTAGACCCGGGCCAGATGAATGGCACTCTTGCCCTTGATGAAGCCGACGACCTGCGACACCGCATACTTCGGCGGAATCGAGATCAGCATGTGCACGTGATCGGGCATCAGATGCCCCTCCACGATCCTGCTCTCCTTCTGCGCCGCGAGATTGCGGAACACCTCGCCCAGGTGCCGGCGCAGCTCCACGTACAACGTCTTCCGCCGGCACTTCGGGATGAAGACGACGTGATATTTGCAGTCCCATGTCGTGTGGCTTAAGGCTTGGTAGTCGGCCATCGGTGGAGTTCCTTCCGTGTGCGTGGCTGCTCACGGTTGGAATTCCGCCGATGGACCGCCGGAAACGTCAAACTGCTACTGCCTCCCCGGCAGAGCCGGGGGGTCTCCCGCTGACGCTAGAAGCGCTCGGAGGTGATCCGTGATCAAAAGCGAAACCTCTTCACACAGAACTATCTCAATCGGGCCCGGCCCATCACACCCCCGCCCCGGGATGGTTTGGCGCACACAGTGCGATTCTGGTTCAGACGCGCGCGGCCTTGTTCATCAGTCGCACCTCCTGCCGGGCGCTCCAGGTCGTGCCAGCAAAGATGAGCGTAGCGCCTACCCATGTCCACAGATCGGTGGCCTCACCAAAAAACAGCCATGCCAAGGCCGCGGCGAACGGCAGCCGGGCGAACAGCACCGGTGAGACCAGCGAGGCGTCGGCCTTGCCGTAGGCATGGGTAAGGCACCATTGTGAGGCGAATGCTGTGAGCGCAAAAGCAACGATCATCGGCCAGTCCGCAACGGGTGGCGTGACCCAGACCGGGGCCGTCAGAATTGCCGCGAGCGGAATCTGCAGGACGTAGCCATAGAAAACGATCTCCGAGGTCGAACACGTGCGCGACAGGTAGCGCGTGGTTACATCGCTGGCGCCATATAGTGCCGCAGCCAACACCGCGACAAGCATCCCCACATTGATGGCCATCAAGCCTGGCCGCAAGATCACCATCGCACCGACAAAGCCGGCCACGATCGCGATCCAGCGGTGCGGCGGTGGCCGCTCGCCCAGGAAAGCGATGGCGATCAGACTTGTAAACACCGGCAACGTGAACTGCAGCGCCATCGAATCTGCGAGCGCGATCACCGTGACCGAGTAGTACGAGGCGAACAGTCCACAATAGGTCAGCGCGGAACGTAGGACTTGGTACCAAAGCTTGCGGTCGGGCAGAAGCCTCGGCCGCGTGCGCACGATCCACGGCGACAGGAACACGACTCCGAATGCGTAGCGCATCAGCACGATCTGGAAGATCGTGTATGTGCCGGACAGTTCGCGCACAAAAATAAAGCTGACGGCAAATGCGAGTGCCGCCGCCAACATCCATGTAACGCCGGCGATCGGTGAGTCGGTTGTGGTCATTTCAGGTCGGTGGCCAGCGGAACGGTCTTCTCAGGTCTTCCCACGGGATTATCCTTATGGCTCTCGGCTTGAGTCTGGGTAGGCGTTCATTCGGCTGAGATCAGCCCGATGTCAGAATTGCATCGCCTAGAGGCGTTCCCAAGGGCCGCCGGTCTCCCGCTCATCCCCCGGAACCTGACGTTCGAGGCACGATCGGAGACCCCGTCGGGATGCATCACTTTGCCGACATGCTCGACGACAATGACACCTGGCGAGGCGATCGCAGCCGAGATGTCGATCAGCTTGATGCGGGCATGAGCCTCAGTCGCGAGCACCAGGGCGCCATAGGCCTGCCGTGACAATACCACGTCGTCAACGTAGCTCCCTTTGCCTGTAAGAAATCGTTGATCCTCGACGCGGCGGACGGATTGGCCTATTCCATATTTCATCCTTGGTTCCTCCACGCTTATTTTTTACTTAGAAAGCAGGTACCAACGGCAGAAGCAGATGCGAGGGCCGATGGGTATCGTGGTAGATCGTGTGAACGACCGTTCTTGCCGAGCAAATATGGTAGGGAACGTACTCGGCGTTAGTTGCGCCGCCGATCCCGGTCGGCAGGTCGGCTGCGGTGATGTCCAGGCAGATCCGGTGACCGCGGCGGAACATGTTGGCCGTTGCCATGATCTCGATGGCGTATTCGGTCACTTCGCCGGGGATCACAGGCAAGCGGCTTTCGCGCGTCAGCGGGTGCCAAGGCTTCCAGGGTTTCGAGCGCCCCGCATCAATTGCCCGCATTGAGGCTTTGAGCCAGCCGCGCGTCAGCTCGCGCTCGGCCAGCCCGCTTGGCACATGCCGCTCGCCTTCGCGTGCTGATTGGACGGAGACGTCAGGACCTACGTCCTTCAGCGCGACGATCCAGTTGGTGTCGTCCTGATCGATCGCGGCCCACAGGTTGAGCACGATCGGGCCCGGCGATCAGCGTATCCTCCGGCATCGGATCGGTCATGTAGCGGAGCCGCTCGACCTTGGAGGTCTGCGTCGGCGGCATCTGCACGAATGTGTCGGGCGGGACGTTGTCGTCGACGCTTGCGGGCGTGAAAGGCTCTGGAGCAAGCCGCTCCCATGACTTGAGATAGAGCTTCGTCCACTGCGTCTCGGGCAGCGGCCAGTCCTGGGCTTCGCGCCACTCGTTGGCGCCCATCACCCAGAATTTCACCGGCGGCTCACGCATGATGCCGGTGTCGATGCCTTTCAGCCAGTGATCGTGCCAGCGCAACAGCTCCGAATGCATTGTATGGAACGGACGCTCCAGATGCGCCGGACCGGTCAGCAGCAGGCGTTTCGGGCAATTGAGATTTGCAAACCAGCTCTGCGCGCCGTTGAGGTGCGTCTTGTAGGTGTAGCCGTACCAGCCCGAGCCCGTGTAGGTCGGCACCTCGACCTTGGCGAACTCGGCTTCGCTCTTCTCGATCCAGGCCGCACGGTCGTAAGGGTCGACCAGCAGGTCGAAGTAGGCCGGCATGTGCTGGCCCTTCTGCGCGATGACGTTGAGTATCTGCGGATACTGGCGATAATCGCGATTCTGCATCGCCTCCTGCCAGAGCGCTTCGCGCTCCTGGCTCAGACTCGCCTGGCGCGCCTCGGTTCTGGTGGAACGCCGAGAAGTGGCCTATCAGATAGCGGAACGTGTGGATGACGCCACCGGGATATTCTTCGCGAAAGCCGCCGAGCGGCCCATAGGCGCCGCGCGGATCGAACGGAAAGATCGCCTTCAGGCTCGGGGCTGTTGCTTGGCGACCGCGAGCTGCTCGGCGCCGAATCCGGAAATCCCGATCATGCCCACATTGCCGTCGCACCAGGGCTGCTTTGCAATCCATTCGATGAGATCGTAGCAGTCCCATTCCCTGCTGCCGCCGCTGCCCGACTTGCCGATGCCGCGTGGGCTGCCGATGACGTGGATGTATCCGCGACTAACCAGAAAGCGGGTATCGCCCGCCTCGAGCAGCCCCATCCAAAGCGGCGCCCAGGCCGGCTGCGGCGGCAGCGCGGCGGCCACGTCAGGCCCCTGGAGATCCTTGTTGTAGATCGAGAATGCAAGCAGTGCGGGAAACCTGCCCTCAGCTTCGGGACGATATACATCGACCGAAAGGTTGACGCCGTCACGCATCGGCACGTCGACATCCCGCATCTCAGATCATGCGTGCATGCTCGGGCGGGCGGTCGTAGGTGCCAGGCGGCTGGTCGGAGCGCATGCTCACCAGGCTGTTCGTCATGACGCTTCGCTCCGCCCAAGTTCGAGGACGATGTCATCGCCTGGCAGCCCATCGCGACGGTGGATGTCGACGGCCAGCAACGCCCCGCTCAGTGGGCATAGCCAAAGCGTCGCGCAAAGATCCGGATGAAGACGAATCCGATGCCCGGGCTCGGTTTGATCGCGCGTCATCCGGATGGCTCCTGCCCGCCACCTGGTATCGCCCGTCGAGAGCACCGCACCGGCGCGGGTCACGACTTGGACCAGCCCGCATGAACGCACCAGTCTCATCTGCTCGCCGATGTGGCCAATGATCTCGCCGTCCCGGATCGTGCGAGGCCCCTCGCTGCCACAGCGGCCGTCACCTGCTTGAGCGAGTCGCTCGGCTTTCAATTGCTCTCTCAATGTCACCGTTGCCGGCTGGTCGACGGCGCCGTTCGCGAGCACGACGCCATAGATGGTGCGCGCGGCTTCGGCAGACACGAGGACCCGCGCAACGTCGCGTTTCACCGCTTCCGGCTCGCGTTCGAGCGGATCGCCATAGCCACCGCCGCCCTGCCACGAAACGGCGAACACGTCCTTATCGGTCATCCTCATGAGGCCCGGTTTCGGCCCGAAAACTTCATATTCGACCGGTTTTGCGCGACCGTTCTCGACCCCGCCCTGCCCCCATGTCTGGCGCACGCAACTGCCGGGCCAGCCACCGCCGAGACCGTGCCCGTTCGGCACCTCGACGCCGTGTGTCATAACCAGCGCCTCGGCCGCATCGATGCCGCCGAGTGTCAACGCGATCTCGGCGCCGACCCCGCCGCGGTACCGACCCGCTCCACCGGTATCGCAGGCGAGGCGGCGGTAGAGATAGAACAGCGGCGAGACCTGCTCGTTGCGCTCAACGTCGGCAATGCCGGAGAACGGCGAGGTGATGGGGCCGCCGGCGTCGACACCATCCTTCGACGGCCAGGCCGCCGAGCCGGCCGCGAGCGGATCCATCAGATGCAGTCCGAAGCGTTCGCCGAACTGATTGATGCCTCCGAGGTTGAACGTTGCCATAACGCCGGCGCTGAGCCCCTGGGCACGTCCGCGATACGCGTCGGCACACATCAGCATCTTGTTGAGCGCCAGCATCGTGGCGTTCGCGGTGACCCAGATCGCCTCCACTGTCGCCGAGCCGACCGGGGCCGGATGCATGGCTGTGCACACCAGGCCATCGGGTGCAACGATCTCGACGGGTGCGAGAGCGCCCTCGTTCCACTGCATGTCCCATGCGAGCGTCGGGAGGATCGCTCCGCATACCGCGCCGGCTGAGGCCAGAGCGCGTGCAGTTGATGAACCCGGGTGCCTGCTTGCTGGAGCCGGAAAAGTCGAGTGTCAGTCTGTCGCCGCGTTTCGTCGCCTTGCAATGCAGCGTGTAGAGTGCATTTGAGTGCCCGTCGTGCTCGAGATAGTCGGTGCCATGAAACTCGCCGTCGGGCAACTGGGCGAGCCTGGCCCGCATCTTGGCTTCCGAAGAGGCGATCATGCGCCGGATCGCGTCCTTCACGGCGCCGGTGCCGTAGCGTCCTGTCAGCTCCGCCACACGCTCGCGCGCCACGGTGAGCGTCGCCATGAACGCGCGGATATCGAGGCCAAGCGGACCGGGAAGACGCGATGCGGCCAGGATCATATCGAGCACGTCCTCGCGTAGCTCGCCACGATCGACGAGCTTGACGCAGGGAATGCGCATGCCCTCCTGGAACACCTCGCGGGCACGCGGCGACCAGCTCGCGAAGTCCATGCCGCCGACATCGGTCTCGTGCGCCTCGACACCTGCCCACATCACGATCTCGCCATCGGCGAAAATCGGCCCGACCATCTGCACGTCGTTCTGGTGCAGTGCGGCGATATAGGGGTCGTTGCCGATGAACATGTCGCCATCGCGAATTTGCAGATTGCCACCAACGCTCGACCCAGGACGCTCAACGCTGTCGGGCGACGCTTTGCCCATGATGTGTCGCACGAACTGACTGCAGACGGGGGCGTGATATGCGACCTGGAAGCCCATTGAAACGACCGAGCCGTCGGGAAGGAACAAGCCGGTAAAGAAGTCCGACGCTTCCGTCACGGTCGGCGATCCGGACACGGACTGCAGTGCGATGCGCATCTCCTCGGTGATCGCCACCAGCCGGTTGCGGATGACCTCGAACCGGATCGGATCGAGATCGCCGGTTTCCCCGGTGCGTTTCATGGGGCGAGCCTCACATGCAGATTGCCTATGTGGTCTGCGCTGCAATGCGCACCGGGTGGCACGACGACGCTTTGTCCAGTGAACTCGACGATGGCGGGTCCTGCGATACTCCAACCTTCCGGTGGCACGTTGACCTGCCAGAGTGCACAGTCGTGGACATCGTCGGCGGTACTGAAGATCACACGCCGGTTCCGGCCGCGGCGAGGTTCTTCTCCCCGGCTTGCCAGTGCCGGAGGATTGAGCTTGCCGGTTCCGACCGCGCGTACCGAAAGGATTTCATAGCCGGCCTTGGTATAGGTTGCCGACACCCCGAACAATGTCGAATACTGCGTCTGGAACGCCGCGATCAGCTTTCGGAACTCCGCCTCTGCGAACGTGCCCGGCTCGATCGGGACATCGAGGTGATGGGTCTGGCCCAGATAGCGAACAGCGGCGAACGTACCGATATCGATTTCGTCGCGGGCAGTACTCTGGAGATGTGTAGTGGCCTCCGCGGCAGCATCCCGCAGGCCGCGCTCGATCAGCGCCGCTTCCGCGGGCTCAATCGAGCGATTGCCCTTGCACGCGGACGTACGTCGCTCGCTCGGTGTTGAACTGGAAATCCGACACTGCCGTGCCGAGCGCCGACAGTGCAGTCGCCGCAGCCGGCACGACGAAGCTGTCGAGCCCGAGATCAGCCGCCAGCGCCCAGGCATGCGATGGCCCGGCGCCGCCGTTCGCGAAGAGCGCGAAGGCCTTCGGGTCATAACCGCGTTCAACCGTCATGCGCCGCAGCAGGTCCGCCATGCGGCTGTCCAGAATAGTACGGATGCCCCAGGCGGCCTCCTCGACCGACATCCCAAGCGGGTCAGCGACGCGCGCCTTTATTGCGTTGCGCGCCGCCGCCACGTCGAGCTTCAACCGGCCGCCGATGAAATTGTCCGGATCGAGCACACCTAGCACGAGGTCGGCGTCGGTGGCAGTCGGCTCGGTGCCGCCGCGGCCATAGCAAGCCGGGCCGGGATTGGCGCCTGCGCTCTGCGGTCCGACGCGCAGTTCGCCTCCGGTGTCGATCCACGCAATGCTGCCGCCGCCCGCGCCGATGGAATCGACGTCGATCGAATGCACTCGCAGATCTGCGCCCGCGATCGACAAGCCTGCGCGCATCACCGGACGCCCATTGACGATGACACCGACATCGAAGCTGGTCCCCCCGATATCGGTCGACAGAATATTCTTTACACCAATCGCCGCCCCGATCGCCTGTGCTCCCTTAACGCAGCCGGCCGGACCGGAGAACAACGCGAATACCGGCCTGTCATTGAGCGTCTGGGTCGGCAGCACGCCGCCGGCACACGTCATCATCAGGATCGGCACGCGCAGACCGGCAGCCTTGAGCCGGTGCTCCAGCTCGCGAGAGATACCGGCCGGCGATCGGACCCAATGCTGCGTTGGCGGCAGTCGTCGACATCCGCGCATACTCGCCGACGCTCGGCGATACCTCGTGGCTGACACTGACGAAGGCTTGCGGCAACTCCTCGCCGAACCATCTCACGCAGGCGCTGCTCGTGCACCGGGTTGACTGTCGCAAACAACGTGCAGATCGCGACAGCCTCGATATCCCGCTTGACCAGTGCGCGGATTGCAGCGCGGGCCTGCGACCTCATCGAGCGGCGTCACGATGCGCCCGGTAACGTCGATGCGCTCGCCGATCTCGAGAATTCGTTCCCGAGGCACTAGTGGCGCATGGCGATTGCGCAGGAAACTGTCGGTGTACTCGTGCTCGTTGAGCCCCGTGGACTGCCGGGTGAGCCGACCGATCTCCAGCGTGTCGGCAAAGCCGCGCGTGGTCAGGATCGCGGTCCTGGCGCCGCTGCCCGTCAACAGCGCGTTGAGGCCCACCGTCGTACCATGTCCGAAGCGCTCGATCCGGATACAGAACTGGTCGAGCGTCAGGTCAAACCCTTCCGCTGCCAGCGCGACAGCCTCCATCACGCCCGACTGCACGTCGTTAGTGGTGGGGGTCTTGAATACGCGCGTAGTCCCGTTCTCGTCCGCGACCCATAGGTCCGTGAACGTACCACCGACATCCGTTCCTACGAAGAACCCCACCGTTTACGATCCCCTCAGTCTGATCCTGCCTGCGATTTGATCTCGATCAGCACGCTGCGATAGGCCGCATCACCGCAATTTCGCAGCATGTGAATCTCTCCAGCTGCGCGCCAGATCGCCTCCCCCGGCACCTCGACACTGACCATGACATTGCCGTCTGCAGCCTCAATCTCGATCCTTCCACCACTGACCGGGTCTTCCACCGCTGACCGGGACGATCGCTACGGCAGACGATGATGGCACCAAGCCTTCCGGACGCCTCTGGCGACATCTATGCTCCAGACGCGGACGCGGTTGTTCTCGAAAAGCACCGCGGTTCCGATCGCGCCCGACGGGTTATGGCGAGTAGACTCTTCGCTGCTCATGACGCGAATCCCTCGTGGCTTGTTCATGTGGCAGCCACGCAGTCGCTATGCTGGGGTGGCTTGATGCCATCGTTGCAGGAGGCCGGGCGACACAAGGTGTGCCCGTCGTCAAAGCGCTGTACCGCCTGACCGCTTCTGAAGCTCAGCACGACCACGCCTCCCCAATTCTCCCGCCTCGTCGGTTGGACGACAGGTTCGTCGTCTCTGCTCGCAGGTTTCAATCTGAACCATTTTCATGAACTCGCACATTTATGAACACGATCAGAAATATGTCAAGCTGCCGCGAGCCGTTTGAACTTGTCGACAGTGGCGCGCTGTAGATCTCGACGCGACGTGGTATCGAGGCTATCCCTCGGGCAAGGAACTGGACAGCTATAGGTAAGCATGAGCACGGCGACGACACATACGGGGCTCCGTGAGCGCAACAAGCTCGATAAGCTCCAACGCATCAAGAGCGCTGCACGTGAACTCTTTATCTCGAAAGGGTTTGATGAGGCCACGACACGAGAGATTGCGGCACGCGCCAACGTCGGCATGGGCACGATCTTTCTTTATGCCAACAATAAGCGCGATCTCTTGTTCCTGATTGCCAACGACCCGCTGAAGGCGATCGTCGAGCAGACAGTCAAGGACATGCAGGTGGGCAGTCCGGTGCTTACCAACCTGATGCGCGCGTTTCGCCCGCACTATGAATATTTCGGGGCGCAGCCGTCATTGTCCCGCTACACGCTGCGCGAGATGATGTTCTATGATACCGGGGAGCAGGCGCGGCAGTTCCAGGCAACCCGTGAGCGTTTGATTGAAATTATCAATGACATCATCAAGGCGGGCCAGGATCGAGGAACGATCGGCGCAAGCGAGAATGCGCAGTTCATCGGCTGGGTCGTATTCTGTATCTACCAGGTCGAGTTGAGGCACTGGCTGGCGGCAGAGGCGCCGGACGTGAAGGAGGGCACCAAACGGCTGGAAAAGGCCCTCAAGCTGCTCTTCTCGGGTGCAGCTGCGCGGTCCGGACGGAATGGCAATGGTGCGAATCGTGACAGCAAGTAATGCGCATCGGCAGGATCGCTGCTGAATTAATTGAAGCGCTTGCGGCCAGCCATTTTACTCTCGCCTCCTTTGCCACGCCGGCGCGGGTACTGCCCGTTTCTGCTTGTTGAGCCTGTGGTGCGGAGCACAAAGCCGAGCCTGGAGCGCCCATCACTTTGTCGTCTTCGCTGCACATCGCCGGCACTCGGACTTGAAAACTCTGCAAGGCATTGGCCGTGTCCCTAGCGCGTGAACTTGTCGTGTTTTTGTAGCTCGTGATCTGTCGCCTTCGTTGTGAATGACCGGCGGGCCGGAAGGCGTGGACGACTTCGGCGCCGCAAGACGGGTAGCGCATAGACTATTGTGCCGTGTCGTGAACGATCGTTGGACCGTGTCCAAGCGAATAGTCGGGAAGCCGGGTCACGGGCGGCTGGAGCAACGCCTTATTGCCCCGTCGCTCATTCCTTCTCAGACTTGCTGATGTGGAGGTGCGCCTTTGCGATGAGATGCGCCGATATCGGTGCTGTAAGCACCAGGAAGACGCCAATCAGGATTTCATGAAAACTGAATACGGACTTGTAGACGTAGAGATACAGCATGGAGGCGATAAGGATGCTTCCAACGCCAAGCGTCGTGGCCTTGGTCGGACCGTGCAGCCTCTGCATGGCGTCGGGCAAGCGTGCAAGTGCGATCGACCCGACCAGCGCGAACGCTGCGCCGATCACCAGCAGAGCCGATATTAGCGCCTCCATGATCATCTGGGTCCTCACTCGATAATGTTGCCGCGCAGCAGGTACTTGCAAAACGAGATGGTAGCGACAAATGCAACCATCGCGAACAGTAGTGCTGCCTCGAAGTAGATCGTCGTGCCGTAGATCATGCCGAACAGGATGATCAGGGCAATGAAATTGATGACCATCGTATCCAGCGCCAGGATGCGATCTGTTGCCAGCGGTCCGATCAGCAGCCGAAAGAGGTTAAGCACAACCGATAGCGAAACAGCGCCCACGGCGATGGCCAATGCGGTGTCGATCATGACAGGATCCTTTTCAGGCGCTGTTCGTACCTCTCCTTTATCCCGGCCACCGCTGCTGCCGGATCGGCGACGTCGATACAGTGGACGACGAGCTCGGTTCGGTCATCCGATACATCGACCGAAAGCGTGCCGGGTGTCAGCGTGATGGTGCCCGCAAGCGCAACGATCGCTTCAGGTGTCTTTACATCGAGGGGTACGGTTACAAAACGTGATTGCAGGGTCTCCGGCCGCCGAAACAGAACAAGGCGGGCGACCTGGATGTTGGAGACCACCACGTCGTATAGAAAGACGCCGAGGTATTCTGCCACCAGCAGAGGCTTGTGCAAGCGCGGGCGACCTGGCCAGTAGACGCTGGTCAGCTTGGAGACGGCAACGCCCACGATGACGCCCATCACGACTGTGCCGACGGTGACCTGGTTCAACAGCATGACCCACACAAGGACCAGCGTCAGAGCCAGCAGGGGATGAGGTAGTATTCGCTCTCGCATCTCACGGCACCTGGGACAGAACTTTGGGCAGGACGGCGTTCACGTATTTGGCAGGCGTCGTCATCTCGCGCGCGGTCGCCTCCATCATTTGCATCAGGTCGCCACCGAGGATGCTCATGACGGCGGTGAAGCCGATCAGCACAGCAACGATTGCCGTCGGTGCAGCGGCGATGCCGGGCTGGCGCGCGGCTGGATCCTTCTCGGCAGGTTCACTCACGGCCCAAAACAGGGTGCTGCCTGCACGCGCATATCCCGCAATCATCAGCAGGCTGCACATCAGGATGACCGTCCATATCAGCACCGCGCTGCTGGAGCTCCTTAGGCTATCGAGGATGGCGAGCTTGCCGATGAACCCAGAGAGAGGTGGCAAGCCGACGCTGGCCATTGCGGCGAGCATGAACAGCACCCCAAGCACGCCGGCATTGGGGAGGCGCTGTGCGGATTGCAGCCGGTCTGCCGCGTTACCGCGGCTGCCGGCAGTGACGTCGACAAGCAGGAAAAGGGCCGCGCCGATCAGTGTGCTGTGCAGGATGTAATAGAGTGCGGCCGTCAGCTGCCGCGGATCGAGGCCGGCGCCAGCGATCAGCAACGTGCCCATGGACGCAATCACCGAATATGACGCCATCTCCAGCATCGTGCGGCTGGCCAGCACCCCAATGGCGCCGAGGACGAGCGTGACGATAGCGGCCGGGATCAGAACCGATTGCAATGCGGTGGATACACCTGCCGCATCGGTGCTGAAGGCGACTGAATGTAGACGCAGGATAGAATAGGCCCCGACCTTGGTCAGGATGGCAAACAAGGCCGCGGCCGGCGCAGACGCGGCACCATAGGTGCCCGGAAGCCACCAATGCAGCGGCACCAGCGCGCTCTTCACGGCGAAGACGCCGAACAGTAGCAACGCGCCGGTCCGCAACAGAGCCGTGTCGGCCGCTTGCAGCGTCTGAACGCGCTCGCTCAGGTGTGCAATATTGAGCGTGCCGGTGGCGGCATAGATGAGGCCCACGGCGAACAGGAACAATGTCGATGCGACCAGATTGATCGCGACGTACTGAAAGCCGGCTTTCAACCGCCAGGCACCATCGCCGTGAAGCAGAAGACCGTAGGACGCGATCAGCATTACCTCGAAGAAAACGAAGAGGTTGAAGATATCGCCGGTGAGGAATGCACCATTGATTCCGACAAGCTGGAACTGAAACAGCACATGGAAATGGCGACCGCGCCGATCCCAGCCGTTCACCGCATAAAGCAGCGCGGCGGTCGCGATGCAGGCCGTCAGCACAAGCATGATCGCCGACAGCCTGTCCAGAACTACGACGATTCCGAACGGTGCCGGCCAGTTGCCGATCGCGTAGGCGCTCGGGCCGGCGATGGCCTTGTCGAGCAGCATGAAGGAAACGGCGAGCAGGGCAAGCACAGTGACGATCGCCATTGCGCGCTGCATCGCGATATTATTTCGCGCAAGCAGAAGCATGGCTGTTGCAGCTAGCGCCGGCAGGATGATCGGAACGACAAGCCAATGCATGATGTTCAATCCCCGCGTGCGCCTGGCCCAAAGTCGCGGATCATGTCCGATCGCTCGACGTCGACCGCGTCTGATCCTGTCTCGAGATAGGCACGAAGGCCGAGCACCACGATGAGTGCAGTCATGCCAAAGGCGATGACGATGGCGGTCAGCACCAGAGCCTGCGGCAGTGGATCAGTGTAATCGGTGACCCCGGGCGTGATGATCGGCGGCTTGTTTACCGTCAGCCGGCCCATGGCGAGGAGGAATAGATTCACCGCATACGACAGAAAGGAGAGGCCAACGACGACCGCCAGCATACGCTTCTGCAGGATGAGGTAGAGTCCGACAGCCGTTAACAGGCCGATGGCACTTGCAAGCAGCGCTTCCATCAGGTCTCGACCTCCTGTGTCACGCTGAGCCGTGAATCAGGCGGCGCTGCAGCGGGCCGCTTGGCGAGCGGCTCCTCGACGCGCGCCAGATTGGCCAGCGAGATGAGAACGATACCGACAACGGTCAAGAATACGCCCAGGTCGAACACGATCACGGACGCGATCTCGACCTTGCCGATGAGCGGGATCGGAACATATGCATGAGAGCTGGTAAGATAGGGATATCCGAACACCCAGGCGCCGATGCCACTGAGCGCGGCCAGCATGATGCCAAAGCCGATCATGAAATGAGGATCGAACCGGGCGCGCTCGTTGCTCCAGCGATAGCCACTGGCGATGTACTGCATAATGTAGGCGACGCCGACAAGGATGCCGGCGATGAAGCCGCCGCCGGGCTCGTTATGGCCGCGCAGGAAGATAAAGACACCGACGGCGATCATCAGTGGCAGCAGGATGCGGCTGCCTACCTGCAGGATCAGGGAATGCGGCCTCGCCGGCCTGCACCTCGGGCTGTACGCTTTCGAGCCGCTGGCCGGAACGGCCGTGTCGCGCGGAGTCCAGCAGCGCATAGATGGCGATGCCGGCGATGCCGAGCACCATGATCTCACCCAGGGTGTCGAAGGCGCGGAAGTCGACAAGGATCACGTTGACGACATTGGTGCCGCCACCGCCAGGCTTCGACTGGGCCAAGTGGTATTCGGAGATCGATTGGTAGCCCCGCGTCATCACGGCGTATGCGAGGCCAGCGATGGCAACTCCGCCGCCGACTGCCAACCCGCCATTAAACAGTTTCCGCAGGCTACCACCTTCAGGGGCAGCGACCTTGGGCATGAGGTTGAGAGCCAGCAACATGAGGATTGCCGTCACCACCTCGATGGAAATCTGGGTCAGGGCCAGATCAGGTGCGGACAGGTGCAGGAATGCCAGGGAGACGATGAGACCGACTGCCGAGCTCATTATTATCAGCAGAAGCCTGTCGTGCTCGCGCAGCACAGCCACGACGCATGCCGCAAGCAGCACCCCCCAGCCGACGATCGCAGGCACAGACGGCTCGATCGTTGGCCTATTGCCGGAGCCGTGCTCGACGCCGAAAAATGCATAGGCTCCGATCGCGAACATCGCAATGACAGAAACGGTTGCGTAGCGCTGCAGGTTTTGTGAATCCAGTCGAGCGATCAACGCGCGGCCGAATTCCTCCGCTGCCACGAGCGAAATATTGAACATGGCGGTCGCGTTCGGCCGCCAGACTGCATTTCGGCCGGCGTCAAGAAGACGATAACCGGCGACGAGCAGCACGCCAGCGATGAGAGCGAAAACGCTCATGAACAGAGCGGGCGTGAAGCCATGCCAAAGATACAACTTGACTGGCTGCAGGGAACCGCCGACCACGGAGCGGGCGGCGATCTCAACGATTGGCGCGGCAAGCCAGGGCAGGACACCGATCGCGATTACCGGCACGATCAGTATCGCCATCGGCAGCCACATGCCAAATGGCGGATCATGCGGATGAGCTTCGGGGGGATGGTCTGTGGTCCCCATGAATGTGCCGTAGACGTAACGAGCCGAATACGCCACCGACAGACATGCCCCCAGGGTGGCCATGGCGCCAAACAGCCAAGCGTTGCCGTTGTAGGTCGTCACCGATGCCTGCTCGAGCATCAATTCCTTCGAGAGAAAACCATTGAGGAAGGGCACGCCAGCCATAGAGGCCGCAGCTATTCCGGCAAGAACCGCGGTGATCGGCATAAGGCGGCCAAGCCCCCCGAGCCGCTCCATGCTGCGACTGCCCGTTTCGTGATCGACGACGCCGGCGCTCATGAACAGCGTCGCCTTGAACAGGGCGTGGTTGAGTATGTGCAGCATCGCGGCTACCGCGGCGTACGGCGTACCAATGCCAAGCAGCATCACGATCAGGCCCAGGTGACTTACGGTCGAGTAGGCCAGCAGCTGCTTCAGATCATCCTTGAACACAGCAATCGCCGCGGCCACGACCATAGTGACGAGGCCGACCAGCGGAACCACTTCGGTCCACAGCGCCATCGGGGAAAACACCGGCCACAGCCGGGCCAGAAGAAAGATCCCGGCTTTGACCATGGTGGCGGAGTGCAGATACGCAGAAACGGGGGTTGGCGCCGCCATGGCGTTGGGCAGCCAGAAATGGAACGGAAATTGCGCCGACTTCGTGAACGCACCGATCAGAATAAGGCCAAGCGCAGCGGGGGCGAGTGGCGAACTGCGCACCTGCTCGCCGCGCTTGATGATCTCGCTGACCTCGTAGCTGCCCGCTATGTTGCCGAGCAAAAGCATGCCGCCGATGAGCGCAAGCCCGCCACTGCCCGTGACGATCAGCGCCATGCGCGCGCCTTGGCGCGATTCCGGACGGTGAGACCAGTGCCCTATGAGAAGAAACGAGCTGAGGCTGGTCATCTCCCAGAACACCAGCATCAACAAGATATTGTCGCTTAGCACGATACCAAGCATCGCTGCCTGGAACAGCAGCAGGACGGCGTAGAACCGACCGAACGGCTCGGACTCGTCCAGGTAGTACCTTGCATAGAGTATGACGAGCAGCCCCATACCAAGGATGAGGGTCGCAAAGAAAAGTCCAAGGCCATCGAGGAAGAAGGAGAAGCTCAGTCCGAGTTGGGGAATCCACTCAACGCCCGCGCGTACGCTCTCCTGGCTCCACACAAGCGGGGCCTGCGTCATGAGCAGAATCAGCGCCAATAGTGACACGCTCGCCGCGCCAGCAGCACATGCCGCATGTCGGACGTTGCGAAGAAGAAACGGGATTACGGCCCCAACGACCGGAACCAACACGACCGCGCCGGTTAGCATTGTGTTCGAACCGTCCTGCTTCCGTATGTGATGACGCCCGTCTGCCGGGCACCTCGACCACGCCCCTGTCTAGGATCCGCTCAAAAGCAAATTGTCAGAATACGGATCCCGCGATCATCGCCACTATCATCAGCCCGGCCCACAGAGCCCAATTCCTCTCCACCGCCCTGAGCATCCTGCTCCAGCGACGTGTCTGGTTGTCAAAACCTAGACGCGGCTTGTCCGTCTGCCGCTTGCTGGTTCGTGAGGCTTGGGACGTTTGCACATTCATGCCGCTTCCTCTGGGGTATTACCGGGGGAGCAGTCCTATGGCCAAAGAATTGGGGGCGGGCAGGAGGATCAGCAATTTGGGAGTTGCACGTTGGTAGTATATCTTCGGTAGTTTCCACAACGTGACAGCCGCTTTGGGATTTCTGAGCATGACGCGCACGATACAATCGGAGGCACATCTGCTCGCAGAAAGAAGCTCTCTGCTGGTGACACTGGTCGGGATTGCTGCCTATCTGGCATTCGACTATGTCAGCTTTATCGAGTCCTATCGCGGGCTTGCCATCACACCATGGAGCCCCGGGGCAGGGTTGGCCCTCGCGCTTGTGCTGCTCCTGGGCTTGCGTGCCAGCGGTGTCGTGCTGATCGCGCCGCCACTTGCAGGCGCGCTCATTCGCAGCGAAACGGTACCGCTGCAGATGCATTTGCTGGAAGGCGTCACTCTGGGCGGAAGCTATCTCTTGATAGGACTTCTGGCGCGCCGATACGGGAGTTCTCGACCTCCGGTTGCCGAGTGTCAGAGATGTCGTCGTGCTCATGCTCGTCTCTGTGTGCGCCGCTGCTGTCGCGGCAGCAGGGTACGTCGGGGTGCTGAGGCTTGGCGGTTTCGTCGAAACCTCGCAAATTGCCGAGGGAGTGGCCCGCTTCGTGGTTGGAGACCTGATCGGGATGCTGATCGTGACCCCGACAATCCTGCTCGCAGCAAGCAGACGCCTTAGCCTGAAACTCACCTGGGAGACGGTTGGCCAGCTCGCCATGATTATTCTGGCTCTTGTAGCGATATTCGGGCTTTCCCACGCAAGTGAGTATCAACTGTTCTACCTGCTGTTCATACCGCTGCTTTGGAGCGCATTCAGCAACGGCGTCGCCGGCGCGGCGCTTGCCCTTTGCGTGATACAGGCCGGATTAATCACAATCGTGCACTCGCCGTTCATGCAGCCGGGCAAGCTGATGTCGTTCCAGATCCTGATGATCTGGCTGGCAGCCACGGGCCTGGTGTTCGGCGGCGTCGTCCTGCAGCAGCAGGCAGCGGCTGCCAGATTGCGATATCAACAGATGGCACTGGCGCGGGCGCTGCGGCTGCAATCAATGGGGGAGGTCGCCTCGACCATTGCGCACGAGGTCAATCAGCCGCTGACATCGATCAAGGCGCTGGCTGGCGTGCTGGGTCGGGAAATGGCAGCCGAGGCGCCAGCCGTACCGCGGGACACCATCGAGAAGATCCGGAGCGAGTGCGACCGCGCCAGCCAGATCATCCGCGCGACACGCAATGCCCTGCGTCACCAGGTCTTTCATCCAGAACCGATCATGACGGAGCGGCTTCTGGCGGAAGCTGGGGAACTCGTGTCAGATCGGCTGACGGCACTCGATGTCGGGCTCAGAACGAAAATCGATCCCGATGTCGAACGAATTCACGGCGACAGGGTGCAACTCAGCCAGGCGCTCTACAACCTGCTGGACAACAGCCTGCAGGCGATCGAAGACTCCGCGCAACCTGGGAGCATTGACATCATCGTACGAAGCAAAGGCACCAAAGAGGTCGAGTTCGAGATTCGGGATACAGGTCCCGGCTTTCAACCCGCACTTTTGGAACTCGGCCTTCCACCATTGGTATCAACGCGCAAAGACGGGACGGGAATCGGGCTTTCAGTCGTGCGCTCGATAGCAGAGGCGCATGGGGGCAAACTGACGGTCAATCAAGACGGCAATGCGACCTCGATCAGATTCACGACAGCCAAACCTGAGCAGAACGACTATGCCGAAAATAGCGCTCATTGACGACGATGTTGGCGTACTGGACGCCGTAGGCCGGCTATTGCGGAGCTATGGCTATGCGGTCGAAGGCTATAATGACGCCGAGCAGTTCCTGGACGCTCCCATCGAGCCGGGCTGTGTGGTAAGCGACCTGCGCATGCCCCGGATGAGCGGCCTTGAGCTGCTGGGTGCCATGCGCGACCGGAATGATCCGAGGGCGGTCATCCTGCTTACGGCGCACGGCGACGTCGACCTTGCTGTCCGTGCACTGAAGTCCGGTGCATTCGATTTCATCGAGAAGCCGCTGGATGAGGAACGGCTGCTGGAGTCGATCAGCGGCGCGATGGTTGCCAGCGAAAAGCTGGCGCGCAAGACCGAGGAACTCGAGGAACTACAGCAACGCTATCAGACGCTTTCGAAACGTCAGAAAGAAGTGCTCTGGCTCGTATGCTCTGGGTGCGCCAACAAGGAAATTGCGGCGCGGCTTGAAATCAGCATCAGGACTGTCGAGACCTATCGCGCCTGGGTGCTGGAACGAATGCAGGCGAAGTCCCTGGCCGATCTCGTCAAGATCGCGCACAAGCTCGAAATGGCCGGGAACACCGATGGCGATCCGTGATTGCCGGATGCCGGGGTTTGCGTCCTCATAGGTGCGCGTGGTGACCATCACCTTGCGCGTGGACGGCTGATCGAGACAAATGGGCTGGAGCGAAGCGAACCGCTAGTGTAGCGCACCTGACGTTTGGTACCCACTCGCGGCGAGGCTCTTGACCAAACGTCAGATGCAAAAGCTACACTAGGCTCATGGACTTGCTAGTGTTCCTCATGGTTCTGACATTTGCTCGGAACCTAGCGGCACGGGTATGCAAATGTCAGAACCGGAACTAGCGCCTGGCCAATGCACTGACGTGACTGCAGTGCGGAGATTGCCGACGTTGGCGGGGCGGTGCAGGCGGCCCTATCTTACGTCCAAGACCACGGCAGAAGCTCCCCCAATACCGACCGTCAGGGCTCCGACGTCATGGGCCAATTGGAGACGAACACTCAAGTCGAGTGGTGCATCGCACAAGGAAAGCCCCCGCGACACGCTGGCTACACGCTCTGTCGCACACCTGATGCGCTCATGAATGCTTTCATGAGGTTGGAAAATTCGGACCTCTCCTGTAAGCAGCCTTGTTTTGTGCGCGCCCCTCTATGCGCTCAATAATTTTGGCTCTCATCATGCCCTGGAACACCCGCTTCATCCTATTGGCATCACCTATTGCGCACAATTCGCGAGCTGTTCTGTTGTTAATCTCATCGTTATCCTTCAAATATCTGACGATAGATTCCTCAGAAGACCCCAGCTTTTCATGCCTCAATACAACGAGAACAGAATTGTCCCGCTGTACGATCTCGGGTTCGCGCAACTTTAATGCGCGCATTGCTTGGAAGCTGGTGTTCAACCCCTCCCCAACATCCTTGTTTGGAGGGTTCTTGTGCTTGTTAATCAACCTAACAAGTTTTGGGTTTCTCGCAAATCGCTCACTCAGAATATTAGCCTGTGTAATGTGCGCTGGAAGGACTCCGGGGCTTTCCACCTCAATTCGATTGTCGAAAATTCTGATGTGCACGTCGTCAATTAGGCTGTAGTCCCTATGCAAAACGGCGTTCGTGACGATCTCGTGGATTGCGACTGGTGGATACTCGGCTTTCTCTAGACCCTCTGAGCCCAAGACGGGAATGCCTTCTGTAACCTTGATCACCTTCGAGACAGCGTCGAAAATCTGTTGATATGCATTTCCCTCAACCGATATTGGATCGAATTCCAATGTCTGTCGGGTGCCTTCTGAATCTGATGACTTGTATCTGTATATTTTTACGGCCGCCTTAGGAAGTATCGTCTGCGGCTCGTCCGAAAACAATAGCATGCCAGCGACCGTTGGGCGGTCTTCAACAATCAAGCGTTGTTTTTTTAGCCATGGCTCCGGGTCCGTATCGGGAATCACATCGATCATAAATTCGATGACGGCAACAGAATTTGTGATGTCAGTTTTGTCCGATTCGAGCGTGCTGTCTTCGTGTGATTTTAAACCTTTATTCAGATCGAGACGGTCGAGCTCGGCGCGGCTATTCAATGGAAGATTTTGAGCGCCTCGCCGTATGTACACCGTCCCATTAGTCGCTTTCTTTATATCGGCGGTCTTCTGCACCTCTAACTGCAGGGCGTAGCCACTGCATCCGGAAGCCTCGATGAACTCGCACTTGCAGCCGCCGCTAAGGGGGAACAATTGGTTCACAATTTGAATAATAGCATTAGCTTCTTCCATGTTGGCGAAGCCATCCCACACCCAGCCATTGGATGGATCCTCAATGCCCACATACACTTCACCGCCATCGGCGTTCGCAAGGGCGCACAATGTCTGCGATAGTTTTGCCGGCTGAATTCGCTTCGACTTGAAATCGAAGAAATGGCTTTCTTGTCGCGACTTAAGAGCGGCTAGTTTCGTTTGGTCGATTTGAATCACTTGGTATGTCACGTGCAGCCTTCCCAGTTGAGTTCAGGCCTCGCGTTCGAAACGCTAACACTCACTGAATAGCCGGCACGATGCGCCCGTGCAACGATCGTGTTGCGTGGGCTTGCCACACAGACGAACACACCGTCTTAACTTACTGTCTCACGTGCGACAGCAGTGTGCATGCTGCACCTGCTCAAGACAGCTTTGGTCAAAAGCACGAATTTTCGCCACTCCGGCCTCGGTAGAACCACCCCCAGCTACGGACATCATCGGCGGGTGTTACCGCTCCGCCAATAACCAACCAGTCGATGTATGCAAGTGTATAGGCTGCGTCGCGGTCGTGGCAGGCTGCTGACGTCTCTATGACGATCAGGACGTCAGGCGGCACTTGCGACTTTCTTTCCGCTCTCACCCACCAACACCCGCCAGATCTCCACCATCGCCAGCGTATCGAGGCCGCAGTATTGCAGCAGGTCGGCGCGGATCTGGGCGGCTTCGGCCGCGTCCACCTTGCCCGTCACGATGTCGTTCCACTTCGCCGTGGCGGTCGCGCCTTCCTGGATGGAGAGTGTCTTGTAGCTCAAGTTCGGCACCAGCACCGGCAGCACCGCCTTGATGGAGGTGCGACCGCGGAATCCGGGGTGGATGTAGGACTGCTGCGAGAACACGTCCATCAGGTCGACGATGCGGGCATCGACGTCGGTCAGGAACGCGGCGGCCGCAGGATTGCGCTCGGCCAGCTTGGCGTTGATGCCCATCTCGAACGACTGGTTCCAGGTGACGATCGAGCCACTCATCGGCAATGCACGGCGCAGGGCCTGGATCAGCGGCTCGTCCGGACACGTAGGATCGGTGTGCAGGAACTCGTGGTGCTGCATGGCCGCGCCGGGCTGCTCGATCACATCGAGCGAAAACTGGAACGGCACGTGATGATATGGTCCGTAGCCGGCGAAACGGGGCACACCTGCAGGGTAGGTCTCGTAGTCGAGGAAGGCCAGCGGGAATTGCAGCGCCGCCATGAACGCGGCGACCTCTTCCTCGTCGATCTCCGCGCGGCCTGTCTTGGCGATGCGGACCTGTGCCTGCTGCCGCTCGGACAGCTCGAAATCGTCCGGGACATCCTCGATGGCGAGCGCGCCCTGGTCGACCAGCCCGGCGAGCTTGGCGCCCCTGATGCGTGCGATGTCGTGTACGGCATAATCCGGCACACCGGGATTGGTGTGCGCGAAGGTCGTGCAGTGCGAGCCACGGCCCTTGTAGATGCAGGCGCAAGGGGCCGGCAGCGGCGTGTCGCGCCCGATGATGTCGTGCGCGGTATCCATCTCCAGCGCGATCGAATCACGGATGACCGCGGCCCGCTCGGTGAAATCGTCGATGGCGAACAGCGCGTGGATGTCGAGGGTGTCGCCGCGCACGTACTCCGGATTGAGCCGCACGACATTGAGCCGGCCGAACGGCACTCCGTTTTGCCGCATCACTTCGGCCTGGAACGCGACGTCGTAGGTATAGAGCTCGTCCTTGGCCTTCTTGTCTTCGCCGGCAGTGGACGCTTTCACCTCGTAGAGATCGTAGAGTTGGGCGGCGTCGTTCCACACGAGGATGTCGCATGCGATCGTGAACTGGTCCGTCTCGAACACCGGCTGATAGAGCACCGGCGTGCGCGCGGCGACCAGCTCGGCGGTCGTTGCCGCATCGCCGCGCTTGATGTCGACGCCGCCGGGGAACAGGTCGCGCGCCAGCTCGTCGACCTCGTTGCCGGTGTCGAGCAGGCCCTGGTCGAATGCGGAGATCGGCTTGGCGTTGTAGACCTCCGGCGCATGCACCTTCAGCCACGCATTGTGCGCGCAGTCACGCCAGATCAGAAAATCAGTCTTGCTCAGCTTGCGTGGGCTGTTCTTCATGGCACCTCCCCGGAGCCATGCTCCGTCTGCTGCCATGGTAACACATCGAATGCGTCGCCTCAGCGGCAAGGAAGCGCGCGACGGCGCGATGCGGCGCATATCCACACAAAATAGATGCTCGATCGCCAGCGGCCGACCCGAATGAGCGGGCGGCGCCGCAGAGCGCTACGGCAATTCCAGCCGGGCTTTCTTGAGCAACGCGAGATGGAAGCCGCAATGCATGTCTGCGACCTGATCGTACTGGATCCCGCACCAACCGTTCAGCCACCAGCGGACCTTGCCGGATCTGGATTGTCCGGTCGGCAAAGCAACCGTGACCGTATCGCCGACGAATACGCCGGTGGCGCCTTCTATTCCGACGCCGCCCTCAGAGAAGTTGCGAATTACTGTCGATTGGAATCCATTGCCCGAATAGAGCACGGCATGAGCCGCGACAGGCGTGCGCTGGTGGCGCCGCAGGCAGCTGACCGTTGTGCTGGCGGCTGGAATTTGCGCGGCGTCCTGGCGTTCAATAAATGTCATTCCAAGCTCTCCCAAAGGATTCGTCTCGATGGCGGCGGTGCATCCACCTCAAGCGGCGGGCTGGAGCGGCCAGCTTGGTTGACTGCACGGCATTGCGAAACTCCTGCATTTCGGCATTGCTCCGCGCAGTCACGATCGCGACTGAACGGCGTTCTCAACGCAAACCCATCGGAACAGACCCGATGATTGGTCAGCCTGTGCGGCGCCGGTCCGGCCGTGTTGCATTCGCGCCTTGGATATCCTCGACCGACCCTCACCATGGGAATTAACATCGCCGATTGAATCCCGCGTTAACTTTCTCGAGGCGATTTTCCTCGCATTTCTGCGGAATGCTGTGCAGCCAGGGGCAGGTGACGGCCTGGATCGACCGAGCCGGGTGAAAAGGTCGCTGATGAATGCACGCGAGGAGGCTTGCTGAAGGACGTCATGGGGTTGTCTGCCATTACGTGTACGTTTACAGATGGTCGCTGGATTCATCCAAGGACATCGGGTTGTGTGGTCAAGGGTTTGCGCTCTTTTGCTCATAGGGGCTTGCGCTGCAGTTCTGTATCCGACGGCGATCCGCGGTGATTATGCAACCACCGTGATGCTGGGCCTGGCACCGCTAGCCATCGCGCTGGTGGCCCGGTGGCCGTTCACGATCGTCGCGATGTTTTTCGCCATCAGCGCATTTCGGCTGCATGAGGTCGACGCCTCCTTCACCAATCTCAACATTCCGTTTCTACTCGCCAATGCCGCGCTGGCCGGACTTGCCGTCAAGCTGTTCGACGGCAGCGCGGGCGAGCTCAGTTTTCCGCCTCAGTTGCAACTGTTTGCGATCGCGGCAATTCTGATCTGCGGCGGCGCGGCCATGGCCGAAGCCCGCGACATATCGATGAAGACACTGACCAACGGCTTCATAAAGGTCATCCCGATGGTCATTGTGCTCGTCTGGCTGGGCAGCCGTGTAGAGCACATAGAGACACTCTTCGGCTTGATGTGCGTGGCGGCGCTCGTGCTCAGCGCGTTCCTGCTGTTCAACAAAGTCAACGGGATCGGGTTGGTCGAAGGCACCAGGGCAGTCGTGGCGCCCGGCAGAGACTCCGCGCTTGCAGACCCCAATGATATCGCCACCTATCTTATTCCCGTGCTGGCCATTGCCGCCGTCCTGGCAAAAGAATTCAACGGATTCTGGATCCGCTACCCGGCGCTTGCCGTTGCAGCGATTTCTCTACTTGGCATCGTTGCAACCAAGAGCCGCGGTGGGGCACTGGGCTTGCTGGCGGTCATCGGCTTTCTGGCCTGGCACTGGGTCAAGCCGAGGGTGCTGCTCGTGCCGCTGCTGGCCGTTGCTGGCATCGTGCTCGTTTTGGGTGGGGACCTTCTCAATCGCAGCTCAGGTGGCTGGGAGCAGTTACAGACACAGCGCCTCGATGCGTCGGCCGCACAGCGCATCATCGCCTGGAAGGCGGCCATCAACATGGCGATCGACAACCCGCTGACAGGCATCGGCATCGGCGGCTTTCGCTCGCAGTTCTACTTTCATACCGATCAATGGGTGGGTCGCGGCATGGCCGTTCACAGCTCCTGGTTCCAGGTGCTGGGCGAGACCGGCGTCATCACATTCGCAGCGTTCCTGGGAATGATCGTCTACGCCTATCTTTCACTTGCTCGCAGCGCTCGCGGCATCGTTGTCGTATCATCCGGCCCGCTGGACCACGGCCAGCCTGCGATGATCGTTGTTCTGGTATCCAGTCTGGGGCTGTCTGCCGCCGTGCTCGTGTATTATCTCGGTGCCGCCACCGCGAGTGACGACTGGCTGCAGGGTCCGGCACAATTCCTGCTGGTCGTGCTTACCGTCTGTGTCGCCATCGCCGGCATCGCCCGCATCTTCATGGCGACATCCGGCAACCGGCACATCGTGCAGGCGGTTCAGCCCGATGCCGTCATCGCACGCTACGCCTTTGCTTTGCAGACGGCCATGGTCGGCTTCTGCGTGGCAGCATCATTTGTCACACATGCTTTCGACTGGCTCGTCTATCTGCTGGTCGGGATGTCCGTGATCGTGGAGAAGATCCTCAGGAGATCGGTTCCAGCGACGGCTCGCCACGCCGTCTCCGATGCTACGGGCGCTGCCAAAGTCTCCGTCACTCCGCTCCTCCCTGCCAGCAGGTGAACAATGCTATCGCTGCCCCGCCTTTTTGCCAGAGCCCTGGCCATCGCAATCCGGCGCCGATGGCTATGGCTGGTGCCGTTGTGCCTGGCCGTACTGGCGGTACCGATTGCGGTATTCCTGGCTCCGAAAACATACATGGCGAAGACGCTCCTGCTGCTGCAAGAGGGGTCCAACAGCACACCGATGGCGCGCGACTTGCGCCACACAGAAGTCGATCAACGAGAAAATTGCCGGGGTGCGGGCGCTTGCCCACAGCGACCGTCTGCTGAGCGATGTCCTTGCCGAGATCCATGGAGCACGGCACCTGACGGGCCGGAAGGCGGAGGCGGCCAAGGAGCAATTGCGCAAATCCATCCAAGTCGAGGGCGTCGGCAGCGATTTTTTCGAGATCCGCTACAGGTCGACCCAACCCGAAGGCATGGGCCGGACGCTGGAGATCGTCACTGCCCGCATCCTCGAGAGCATGATGTCGAAAGAGGTCTCCTCCTCAACTGCCATGAGTTTCGTGCAGGGGCGGATCGACAAACGCGTCGCGGAGGCCGACGCTGCGTTGCGCTATCTGGGTGCGTTGCGCGCCTATGCACTGGGCAAGGGTGCCTCGGAACGGTGGGATAGCGGACGCATCCAAAGGGAAATCGAGGCGCAGCTCGAACTCAAACGTCAGGCGGAAGAAAAACTGCTGCACGTCAAAGCCAGCCTGATGAAGGCCCCGCTCAGCAGCGTGAGTGGGGCCACGCCGAATGGCGCCGTTGCCATCCCGCGGCGGGTCGCCGAGCGTACGGGCTCATCTTCGGAGAGAACAACTGTCGATGTGAAGCCAATGGCTGATCCGATCGCCGCGCTGGAGACGCATGTGCTGGTGCACGGGGCGCGGGTTAAGTTGCTGGGCTCGATCAAGTCCAGCATCGGAGACGGTCTTGTCACGCCGGCAGCGTGGGATCAATTGACGGCTGCTGCGGAACGGCAACTCGCCGCTGCAGAACGTGCCCGAAGAGATTGGCCGGAGATCATCGCCAATAAAGGGGGGGGGCGGCTGGAATTCATCCGCGCTCCGGAGTGGATCGTCGTCGTCGACCCACCGCGTAATCCCGAGCGACCGATGCTTTCCAACACGGTGATTGCTACCATCGTCCTGTTGTCCGGCCTGCTGTTCGGTGTCGGCCTTACAGCCTTGGCGGAACTGGCGGATACGCGCGTTCGGACTGTCGATCGGCTGAATGCGATTTCGGGCCTGCCCGTGCTCGGCGCCATTCCATGGTCGCCGCCCGAGGGTACGCCGGTTCATCCACAGCAGGACAAGGCGGGGAGTGATTGACCGTGGTCTCGTCTGCGTCGAATTCCTTCGTACACGTTGCACAACATATGCAGCCGCTGGGCGGCCTCGAGACGCTCGTCCTGGATCTGATGCGTACCGGGGAGCGGGCAGACTGGTGCATCAGTCTCGAAGGCAGCCAGGCGGAGCTGACTGCCGCGCCCAACCTTGCGTCATATGCACCGCGCATCATCGGCATGAACAAGAGAGCCGGACTGGATGTTGCCTTGATAGGCCGATTGGCGCGAACCTTGCGGACGCTGAAGCCGCGGTCCGTCGTTGCCCATCATATTGGACCTCTGCTCTACGCCGGGCTGGCGGGAAGGCTCGCAGGCATATCCAGGCTCGTCTACTATGAGCACGATACCTGGCATTATCAGCGTGCCAACGACCGGCGGATCGCGCGTCTGTGCACGAGGCTGTTCAAACCGCGGCTGGTAGCTGTTTCCAGCGTCGCGTCGCGCGAGATGAAGGACATTCTCGGCGATGTCGAGATCCGTGTGCTGCCTCCAGGCGTCGACATGCAGCGCTTCAACATCAGCGACGTTAAGCAGGCACGGCAGCGGCTGGGCTTGCCGGAAGATGGACGCATAATAGGCAGCGCCGGCAGGCTTGCTCTCGTCAAAGGGCATCGCTTTCTCGTAGACGCGCTGGCTGACATGCCGAAGAGTTATCGGCTCGTGCTGCTCGGTGACGGCAGCGAGCGCTCGAACCTGGAAGCGCAAGCTGGCGCTCTGGGCCTCAGCGAACGGGTGCATTTTCTCGGTCATCGCTGCGATGTCGAAAGCGTTCTACCGGCGCTTGATCTGTTCTGCCTGCCGTCACTGGCAGAAGGCTTGCCGCGAGCGCTCATCGAGGCACAAGCATGCGGTCTTCCGGTTGTGGCGACCGATGTCGGTGGCGTTCGCTCTGCTGTAGCGGCAGGCGGCGGCGAGATTGTTGCCCCGGCAAACGCTTCTGCGCTGGCCGCCGCGTGCGTGAGGGTCATTGCGGACCATGCGCCGGCCGAAGCGATCCGGGCCTCCGTCGCGGAGCGATTTTCGCTCGAGATCGTGCATACGGTGCTCGAGGAATTGTCGGCATGATGCATGACCACGCCACATCATCAGTCGGTATGGATACTGACGACCGAGAGCGCTCACCTCAGCGGTACGGCAAGAGTGGGTGAGGCGATGCTCGACTGGGTTCTAGCCGTCGTGTTCTGGTTGCTGGCGGCGTTGATCGTCCACCACCATGTCATATACCCGGTGGTGGTCCGCTTTGCCGCTGCGCGGAAGCTGCGATCCGGCGGCGAGCACTCGAAGGCCAGCTCAAAGATTGCCCGTGACGAGAACCTGCCGCTTGTCTCCGTCATTGTTCCCGCACACAACGAAGCTCTCTACCTGGCGCAGAAGGTGCGGAATCTCGTGGAGATCGACTATCCTGCCGATCGGCTGCGCATCGTGATCGCGCTCGATGGGTGCACCGACGGCTCGGGAGAGGTCGCGCTGAAGGCTGCGGCAGAGATCGCGCCGGAACGTGATATCGAGATCGTCTCGTACGCGGAAAATGTCGGCAAGCTCGCCGTGCTCAATGGGCAGATCGACAGAGTGCAAACCCCAATCGTAGCGCTCAGCGATACATCCGCACTCATCCCGCCGGACGCAATCCGGCGCGCAACAGCTCGTTTCGACGACCAAAGAACCGGCTTTGTCGCGGCCGGCTATCGCATCATGGACACAGCATCCGATGGCGAACGGGCCTACAATGCCTATCTCACGCGCGTTCGCCGCGACGAGGCGCTTCTCGATTCGCCACTGGGCGTGCATGGGTCATTGTACTTCTTCCGCAGATCGCTTTGGCGGCCATTGCCGGCAGGCACGATCAACGATGACTTCGTCCTGCCAATGATGATCGCCGAGCTCGGCTATCGAGGCATCTATGACGAGGCGATCCTCAGCCTTGAACTTGAGCGGACGGCTTCCGGGCAGGAATTCCGGCGACGGGTACGGATCGGTGCGGGCAACATGCAGCAGTCAATCTGGCTGTGGCGACTGGCCGATCCACGCCGTCCCTGGCTCGCGTTCATGTTCGTGTCTGGGAAAGGCATGCGACCATTGATACCGATAATGGCCATCACTGCCACGCTTTTGGCGATGGTTCTTGCCGGGCACGGTCACGCCCTCTATGGCTGGCTGCTTGGTGCGGGACTGGCCGCCGTGGCGACCGGACTCGCAGCCGCACGCATCGACCCCAGGCATCTGCCACGGCCCTTGGCCTGGCTCGCCTATCTGATGGAGGGGCACGCAGCATCGTTTATCGGTGCCCTGAAGTTTCTTTGTGGCCAACGTATCTCATACTGGCAAGCGGGAGGCGAGCGCGTGCCCAGATATGACGTGCTGTGGCGCTCTGCCACCGCTGAGCGGCGAACAGCGATCGAAGGGGTCTGATCCTGGATACCACTGCAAATCCGCTCGATGGGGGCGCCGCACCGTCTTCGGCCGGTGCGGTCAATGCGATGCGCGCTCCTACGCCGCTCGCGAAGCGCATAAAGCTGGCGTTCCTTCAACTGGCGCGGCGCACCGGCGCCTTTCAGCTCGGGGCGCGGCTGCGACGGCGTGGCGTACTTATTCTATGTTATCATGGCGCATGGCAAGCACCGGCGCCATACGGCGGCGGCTCGATGTTCATCAGACCCGAGACGTTCGCACGGCGCATGCAAGCAATCGCGAGGAGCGGCTGCCCGGTCATTCCGTTGTCGGAAGCCGTGGAGGGAATCGAAGGCCGCCGACCGCTTCCGGCCGGATCAGTTGTAATTACGATCGACGATGGATGGGCGAGCACCTTCATGTCGATGCTGCCGGAGTTGCGGCGCCACGCCATGCCAGCGACACTCTATTTTCATACGGGGCATCCCGGCGACGGCTCGCCGGTCGTGCATCTTCTGGCCAGCTATACATGCATGCTGAGCGGGGGGGCTGCCTCCGATACAGACCTCGTGCGCGCTCAGGACCAGACGTGTGCGCAGGACGAGCGAGAGATGGCTTATGAAGCGTACTGCGAAAGGCATGGCATTGAGCCGGCCGACTATGCCGGGTCGCGCAATTTCGCCTACATGACGGATGAGGAGTTGCGTGAACTATTCCGCTCCGGCATCGACGTTCAGCTGCATACGCACACACATACGCTCGTCGATTTCAGCCCAGACACCGTCAAGACAGAGATCGAGCGCAACACGGAAGAGCTTTCCAATCGGCTTGGCGTCAGCCCGACACACTTCCGGCATTTCTGCTATCCAAGCGGACTGTACGCGGCGGCGGCTGTTGAAGAGCTACGCCGGTTGGGGATCGCCAGTGCAACAACATGCGCGACCGGGCTGGCGGGGCCGGATACGGACGTTCTCGAGTTGCCGCGAATCATGGATGGAGATCATCTCGCCGACATCGAGTTCGAGGCAGAATTATCAGGTTTTTCGGAGTTGCTGAGACGGTGCCGGCGTGCGCTATTGAGTCCTGGCTGCTATTCAAGGCGGCGCAGCGATCCGGCCGACGCTTGCTGAAGCCAGGAGGCTTCGCAACAACTCGCGCCGGCCTGGTCGAGCTACTGCATCAACGCTTCGATATAGCGGATCGCGCGGCCACGTATCGAATTCGATCTCAGAATCGCGCCACGGCGACGGCGACTGAGATCCTATCGCCATGCGCGCAACCATGTCTTGCAGCCATGATCCCGCCTCCGCCGCGACCGGATGCGTCGACCGTGCCGCAATCGTTTTGGCGAGCAACATCACGATGCGATAATCAGTGACGGCCTCCCGATAGATCATGGCATCCGCAGACGGACGCAGTCGGCCATCCGGATGCGTGAAGACGGCGACGATATCGGCTTCCCGTCCATCGAGATCGTACCATTGATCCGCATGCGCAGCGTGGAACGCGAACTGCATGTGCCCGCGGCACCCCTTTGCAGCCATCGCGAACAGATACAGTCCGCGCCGGTAGCGACCCGTCTGATTGTAGAGACGGCATTTGCTGCCAGCGGACGCTACCTTGGCGACGGCAGCGGCGCTGTGCGCATTGAGGTAGATCTCGTCAACGATACCGGCCATGCGAGCGCGTGGATCCTTCGCAGGCTCAGTGAAGCTCGTGAAGACCGCGGTCTTCGCATTGGGATTGGCCGCCTTGAACGCCTTGGCAAGCTCTATGGGTCGTTCGATGGTCGATTTGTCCGGCTCGTCGCCGATCACGAATACAATCGGCAGCCAGCCTCTTCTGCGCCGCGCCTCGTCGAGCATGGCCAGAACGTCGCGCAGAACCTCGACGTAGGGCTTGCGGTAACGGTCCTGCGTGTCCTCGACCCTGCGCATGGACAATCCCGAAGGCTCGAGACCGAGGTATGACAACACGCCTGCCTTGAAGGCCGGCGCCAGCCGCGCCATCGTGCGATCGACGTTGCCAAGGTCGAGGAGGGGTCTGCCGTCGACGTATCTCTTCAAGACAGGTCCGCCCAGACCGCCAGACGCGGCCGTCATGCCCTGCGACCTGACAAACGCCACTGCGGCATCGAATTCACGTTGGCGCTTGGCCGCAACAGCCGGGTACGGCGTGTCCGGATAAGTCGGCGCGATGCCGAGGTATCCAACCGGAATATCCGCTGGCGGCACGAACCATGCAGGAACAGTGGCCGCAAGCGGGAGGCGTTGCACAAGACCGTCTTCATACGTCAGCACAAGGGTGCCCGTGTAGCGGCCCGGCCGGGTTTTGTCACCGGCCCTCACATCGAGCCAAAGCCAAAGGGGCCGACCAGCTGAAACAGCCATACTGGAGGCGCTGCTGGCGCCGTCCACCGGGTCGAGAACGCGGGGCAGGTTGGCGTAGACGGCACCATCATCGGTCAATCGCGTCGTTTTGCTTCGCACCCGGAACACATCGATATTCAAACCGGGCAATTCGACGCGCACGTCTCGCAGGCCTGTCTGCTTTCTCGAGGCGATGCCGAGTGCGATGGGCACCGTGATGCCTTTCGCGACCACGACGTCCAGCCGCTCGACTGGCGAAGCTGATGCCCTTACATGCATGGGATCGAGCGCCTCAGTCGAGCTCATGGCGAAGATCATCGGGCCAGCGCGGTCTACGGCTCCGGTGCTGATCGCGTCATGCTCGCGTGGTGGCGTCACTTGCCGATAGGACCGATCAAACTCCCGCTTCAGGCGCTGCCACAGCTCTTGTATGTATGCCTCGCCTTGCCGGGCACTTGTCTCGGGAAACACCACAAGAGCCGACATCGGACAGGCGTGCGGATCACCAAAGCCCTTGCACGCAAGCGTGAGCTTTCCGCCCGTCACATCGGCCGTGGCGGTGATCGGGACATACCGCGACCTGATATAGCGATGCCAGATATCGTCGCCCGGCAAATCCTCATCATCAGCGTGACGATAGAAGCGCGCATAGAAGTCCTGCAGGGAGCGCCGCTCATTAAGGACCGGCTTGCCTTGCACCATGAGGGTGCGACGCGAGAAGCTCGGATAATATTCCCAGTAGCCAGCGTCCTCCATCATCAGCCAGAACTCGATAGCGACCGTCGGGCAAGTCGATTTCTATGCCGCCCTCATGCACCGAGACCCAATCACTCAGTAGACTGTCCGGATGACGCCTGTCCTCCGTCCGGGCGATCCGTGTGGCTGCCGAAAAGCCGTAACCTCGCTGCTCCGCGTACCTCATGCCGGCGTGGAGCCTGGTGAAACCTGGCATGACAGGGCTGGCGAGACTGCCCAGATCCAGCCTGATCAGCTCTGGAAACACGTGGCGCGATGGCTCATCCGCCTCCAGACGGATGTCGTCGATGATGACGTCCTTGCGCGGGGCGGTCACGACAAGTCTCGTAATACGGGCAAGGTCCAGGCGGCGGCGCTCTCGCGTCACGCTTTTCTCGCCGACAAACACCTGCAACGGTATAAACACCTCACCGTCACCGGGTGCCGCCGCCGTTGTCCAGTTCACGCGCGACCAGTATCCCGTCGTTTTCTCGTCATTGATCTCGATGTACAGCGATTGCGGATCACTGGTCGGATTGCGCGTGGCGATGCGAAGCCAATCGTAACCGCGCCAGTCCGGCAGCAGTCCAGATCTGCGGTCAGCCAGCATGTAGCGATTTGCCGTGAGGCGGGCAGACACGCCGTTCAGCGCTTGCTTGCCGGTTACCCTCGTGTGCCCGGAAAAGATTGATGCGCCCTCGAAATCCGCAAGAACGCGGGGGGCGGCGCGCGGCTTGCCGATCTGGCTTTCCGCGGCTCCATTGAACTCTGCTATTGCGCGGCATACCGCTGTTCTGGAAAACGCTCCGTGTCCGCAATAGCCCTTGAGCAAAGTTGCGCCTGGGCCCAACGGCGGCACATACACGAGCGGTGATTGAAGGTCCCGTGCTGGCGCGATGGTGTCGGACCCGCCGCCAGTGCAGGGCAACAAGGGCTCGAGCTTCACGTTGCGCACAAAGAAGGCACCACTGCCGTAGTTGAAGGCATACACGGTAGCAACATCGGGCCCTGCTATCTGGACGGTAGCAGTGTGCTGGTGCCAACCGCGTGAGCCTTCGCGGGCAAGATCAACCGAGAACGACTTTCGGGTGCCGAAGGCCAGGTGCAACCGGCCAGCCCGGCGCTCCGCGTCAGGATGAAGGTCGTGACCAGCCGCCTCCAGCATCACTCTGTAGCGACAGGCGCGCGGCAATTTGACTTGCTGAAAGAGGCCGAGCTTGGCGGGGCCGTCATTTCGAATGAGGGCAACTGCGCGGCCATCGGCAGACACATGCCGCACGATCTCGCCTTGTCCGCTCCAAACGTATTCTTTCCAGCCTGCCAGCGGCCTGCGCCCTTCACCTGCCTGGCTCATGTCACCGTTGGCGAGCATAGATGCGGCGACCGTCGTCGCCTGCAAGGCCAGACCGAGTGACACGGCTGCCAGAAGCAGAAGTTTCCGCGCGAGGCCGCACGCAACCGCGGTGGCATAACCGGGCACAGTGGCATAACCGGGCCGCGGCATCAGAGGTCAATCCTGCTTGCGCATGTACATGATGCCGGTGCCGCGCCACCACCCGTAGCCGGGCATCGAGCGCAACCACAGGTCGATCTTTTCCAGGCGGTTCAACTGACCCGGCATCAGGACGTCTAGGCGCGACAAGATGCGATAGCTCTCGATCGTCAACGAAGGAAAGATGCCGCGAATGGTTGCGATATCGGCCGCGCTCAGCTTGCGCTCATCCTCAGTGATGTGATGATCGACGGACACAGAGTTGGGCCGAAAGCTGCGCACGATACGCGTGTTGCGGAGGCGATCGAATACCGGCTGCTCGATCGGCTCGCGGAAAATAGCGTATCCTCCGGGTCGCAGGATTCGGCGAACCTCCGTGATCGAGGCCGCGATATCGACATGATGGAGTATGTCGACGCCGATGACCGCGTCGAACGCGCCATCGTCGTACGGGAGCGATTCGGCCGTGCTTACGCGCGTCTCTATGCGGTCCGACAAACCGTAGCGGCGAGCCAGATCGTTGGTGGTTGCGATGTTTTTCGGACTTATGTCGAACGCGTCGACACGATAGCCGATCTTGGCAAACACGATCGTGTTGGTGCCCCAGCCACATCCGAAATCAAGAAGGCGCGCTCCGGGTACGTACAGGTCCTTTGCCCGCTCGAATACACGCCAGTATGGGTTCCAGGGCCGGCTGTCGTGCCCCATGATGGGCTCGAAGCTGATTTCGTCTTTTTCCGCGAGATGACTGCCGTAGGAGTCGTAGTACTCGCGCTCGCGCTTCTGGCGCTCAGTGATCAGTGCATCTTCCATTGGCAAACTCCTGCCTTACCAGTGACCCGGGCCCGACTTTTGCCTCACGCCGTGATATCAGCGCGTTTGGCAACGATCCGGCCAATAAAGCTATCCATCGCGCAGGCATAAGCCGCGCCCGTAAACTCCGTCTGCATACGCTGATGGGCTTGCTCGCCAAGCTGGCCGCGCAACGTGTCATCCGACATCAGCCGATCGAGCGCATGACCCAGCGCCCCGGCATCGCCTGGCTCAACCAGAAGCCCGTCGACACCGTCCTCGACAATCTGGGGGATTCCGCCTACCCGGGACGCGATGCGCGCACAGCCAGCCGACGCCGCCTCGAGCAGAACCCGTCCCATTGCTTCACTCCGCGACGGCAGAACCAGAATCGCCGAGTGCCTTATCGTTTCGGCGAGCTCATGATGCGGCATCGGGCCAGGGACATCGATGCGCCACTGCCGCGCCGCTTCGGGCGGCACGCGATCCGCGATGCCGGCGCCGATCAGCGTCAAGCTCCAATCCGGATGACGCGGGCCGACATGCTTCCAGGCTTCGACGAGAACATCCACGCCCTTGCGCCAATAAGGCGTGCCGACCAACACGACACGCCTGGGCTTTTCGGTCGGCGCAGGCTCGAAGCGCGAGGTGTTGATGGCGTTGAAATACGTCATCTGGCGAATGCCTGGGGGCAGTAAGACAAAACTGGAGGCCTGACCGGGGAAGAGCTGGCGCACGCCGCTGCAATTGAGCACGACGAATTGAGCGACGAGGCGGAAAATCTCGCGGCGGAACGCGGCACTCAAGCCGCTGGTGCGCTCGTAGTTCGCCAGATCGGCATAGACGCCCGAGAACTCAGTCAACAGACGACCGCCAAACCGCCACTTGAGGTAGACGCCCAACAGCCCCTGCAACAGCGGGTCATAGGCCACGAAGATTTTTTCGCGACCGGCGAGTTCGGTCTGCCGTGCGAACAAGTCAGCGACGATAGCAGGTAGAAGTTGCCGGAATTGATGTCGCCAGCCAAATCCCGGCAGCGCAATCCCGCGTAGTCGGAAATTGCCGACATTCGCTTGATAGGGCGTGCTGCGGCCGAACCAGATCTCCCCATCGAAATACTTCGACAGGGCTTCAGCATGCAAGGTCAGCTGGGAGTCGGGCTCCCAGATCGGCGCGCCTCGCAAGAGGATGAGATAGGGCCGCTTTTGACCAGTCGGAGCCGTGCGCTCGCCTTCAGCGGCTGCCGCAGTGGTGGGGGAGATCGCCATGGCAGGTGTATCCTCAGCGCCCATCCTGGCTTGTCCTCTCACTGGCGCCGGCTTGCAGCAGGCGCCGCATGGCGCTCGGCGAGAGCTCGGCGATTTTCAAGATGTGCACGAGAGCTGCAACGGCGAGCAGCGCACCAACACTCCACGCGATGCGCGTCAATAGTGCTTCGGGTGCGATGGCACAGGCCGCGGCCGCGACGATGCCGGCAAAAACCACGGGGCCCAAAGGATATGCCAGACGCACGCCATCGACATGCGTGAGCGCATGCAGGCCCAGTCGCACAAGCTGGGACGCAATACCGGCCGCAATAGCACCCCAGACACCGAAATACCTGGGCAGTAGCAGCAAACCCACAATCGCGACAGCGGCACCCACGAGATCGATCGCCAGATTGGACATGCCATTGGCGCGAGACATGGCTCCTACGCTGGTCATCAGCGCGATTTGCGCGAGGACAACCATGAGAACGCAACCGGGCAGATACTCTGTCGCCGCACTATAGCTGACCGGAAGGACGTACTCGATGAAAATCGGCGCCAGCAGCAGGATGCCCAGGCCATTGAGCAACGTAAGCGCTACGCCGTAGCCCCACATGCGCACGTTCTCGGCATGGCCAGACGGCGTCTGCAGCACAGCCAGACGCTTCGGGAACCACCACATGATGAAAGGCTGGGCTGCCAGTCCCGCCGCAAGTGCGAGTCGCGCGGCAAGTCCAAACACGCCGATCTCGCTGTCGGTTGCCACGCCGTTGAGAAACAGACGATTGAGCGGGCCGATCGCGACAACTGCCAGGGAGCCCAGCACGATGGGGGCGCCATAAACACTGAGCTGGCCGAGCGCGCGGCGCGATAAAGCCAATCCGGTCTCGCGGCCAAGGATGATACCGAGAAATGCGGCGATCGCGATGGCTACGATTGCATTGAATTCCACAACACCATCGACACCCAAGCCCAGCAATAGTGCAAGCCAGGTCGCGGCGACGTGGCTGATGGTGCGTATCGTGACCGTCCAGAAATAGAACTGGCCACGATCAAGTATCCTGAGCCACACGAGTGTCAGCTCGATGATCGCACCCAGCGACAGCGATACGAAGGTCAGCCTGATCGCCATCATGTCGAATTGGATTGCCAATGCGTCGACCAAGATGGTCGCAAAAAGCTGGATGATTGCGCCCAGCACCAGCGCGACGACTATGGTGGTGCCGAGAAATTCTGCCGCAAGGCGTCGACGCGCATCGGGATCTGTCTCAGTTGCTATGAAGCGCATCGCTGTCTCGTTGATGCCAAGCATCATCAACGCCGACAGCAGGGCGGTCAGCCCGAGTAGTACCTCATAATTCCCGTAGTGTCCCGGCGTGACGTAGAACGCCATCAGCGGAACGGTCAGTATAGAGAAGGCTCTGTCGAAGGCGATTGAAAGTGCGTAGGCGACAATGGGCGGCAGCGGGCGCGAGCGCACGCCTCTGGTGAAGAACAGCCGTGACAAGAAGCGGGTTCTCATCGCGAGCTCGTCCCCTTGATGACGGCACGCGCGGTGTCGAACATGATCCACAGGTCAACGAGCAAGGAAACGTGCTTCAGGTAGTAGAGGTCGTACGTGAGTTTCGTGCGCGTCTCCTGACTGTCGGCGGCATAACCGGCGCGGATCTGGGCCCAGCCGGTAAGCCCGGGCTTCAGGAGCTGGCGATAGCAGAAACCGGGTATGCTGCGCTGATACTCCTCGGCAAGCCCCGGCTGCTCCGGTCGTGGCCCTATGAGGCTCATATCGCCACTGAGGACGTTGAACAGCTGGGGTATCTCATCGATGCGATAGCGCCGCAGAAAGGACCCGATCGGCGTAATGCGGCTGTCGCCTTTTCTGGTGGCAATCCCGGTACTGGCGCTGGTCGCCAGCATCGTGCGCAGCTTGTAGATGCGGAAAGGCCGTCCTCCGCGCCCGACCCGCTCCTGAAAAAAGAAGACCGGGCCGCCCATCGACAGGCGGATCGCCACCATGGCAGCAATCAGCACCGGGAGGAGGAACGGCATCAGTCCGACGACAAAGAGCACATCGAGTGGCCGCTTGACGTACTTGATGTAAATGCTGTCGACGGCCGCGCGCGCGTGGCGCGGCTCGAAATGGTCCAGCGATACCCGACCGCTCTGATCCTCGACATATTTCGCGACATGCTGGACGGCACAGCCCGACAACAGCGCGCGGGTGACGAAATTCATCCAGGCGCGATCCTTGATGGAATCCCAATCCACCACGATGACGTCGTAGTCACGCTCGTTGGCATCGACAGAGGGAATTTGGGCGGCTCCCGAGGGCAGCCACTGCCACACCTCTGGGCTCAGGTTTGCGGGCACAATGCCGATCCGCTTCGGAAACCATCGATCGGCGGCCAGCGCGACCAGGGTGACCAGACCAAACGAGCACAGCAGCGCCAACGAGACGACCGTTCTCGAGTAGTACTCGCGCATGGTCAGAATTTCGAGGATCAGAACACCGTGCGCGAACAGCGCCACCAGCAGGCCGGTCTGAAGCCTTGCGTTGAGATCGCCCCTGATATTGTAGGCGACAATCATGCAAGCCATGTTGGCGCCGACGTTCACCAGCAGATGCTTGATGTGGACCGGCGACAACTCAGAGAACGGCTGGCCCGCGTATGCGAAGAACCAATAGGCACAAAACAAGAGCGCCGACAGAATGACTGTCAGGACGGAATAGATGACGGCAAACCGCCGCTTCCGGCTTCTTGTCTCCGTAAATGCAATCCAATCGTTGCGAACGTGCAGGCGCGCATCTGACTGCTCACTCAGCGCTGTGGATGAATCCGGTCGGTAAATGTCAGCCACTTTGCACGTTCCTGGTACGCTATACGATTTGATACGCTTCTCTACCTGGCAGGACCGGCCCCGAGCGAAGGTACGCGATAATGCGGGCTGCAACGTGGCGCGATGGAGATCACGGCAGCGCTGATGCGTTCCGCCTCATCCCGAAGCCGCAGCCATCGGTTCCGCCTTCTTCTTCGCAGCCGACAGCCAGATCTGACCAAGCCTTTTCGACAACACGCGCCAATCGTTGTGTGCCTCGACGTGGGCACGGCCCGAAGCAGCCAGACGCTGGTGATGGTCCGGGCGCTGCATGGCGTCGATCAGGGCGTCGGCAAATGCCTGCGGCCGTTCCGCTAACGTGATGTGTGCGCCGTGTGCCAGCCGAAGTCCCTCGGCGCCCACGGCGCTGGATATGACCGGGAGCTCGGCCGCGAGGGCCTCCAGGATCTTCAGCCGCGAACCGCCACCGATGCGCAGCGGCACGGCAAGGGCTGCGGCGCTGCGCATATAGGGGCGCACGTCCGGAACGTCGGCGTACAGCGCCGCACCCGGCACCTCCTCGATGCGCCGTCGCAAGCCCGCGGTGGCGTGTCGTCCCACGATGTTGAGCGTCGCGTCCGGGCGCTGCATGCGAACAAGCGGCCAGATCTCGTCGAGCAGGAAATCGACGGCATCCAGGTTCGGGCGCCAATCCAGCGCTCCCAGAAAGAGGATGGAGCCGGCGCCCGGCTCGCGGCCCGTACGCTCAAAGTATGCGATGTCGACGCCGTTATCGACGACCTCAAGTGGCAACTCGCCGTAGAGGCTCCGCGCGAGTTCGGCATCCTCGGCACTGACCGCCACGACACGGGACGCACGACGAAACGCGCTGCGCTCGAATGCCTGCATCTTCCTGAGCTGGGTGGCGATATAGGCGCGCTTGATCGGGCTGCGCTCGACGTCGCGATAGCGTTGCCAGATCAGCGCGTCGATATTGTGGGCCTGAACGACGACCGGCACGTCCGAACCATCCACGCAATAGCCGTAACCGGTCCATTCCAGTTGGAAGAGATCAGGTGCGGCTGTGCTGGCATCTCGGAGCACTGCTGTGCGAAGGCTCTGGTGCACGTGGGTAGCGACCGAGTACGGGACCGCTTCGGCAAGATTTGCCGCGAGACGCGCATAGAATTCCGCTCCCGACTTTCTCGGCAAGGGAGCGTGAACCAATATCGGGTTGATGCGGTGATCGCGGAGGAATGTCTCCGCTTCCAGGTTGGAGGCCGAATCCGATCGAGCGATGTAGGTGATCTTGAAACTGTCGGCGAGACCGAGCATCAAATTGAGCGTACGGATGCGCTTGCCCGATGTGGGCGGGTAGGACACGTCGCCGTCGATGATCGTCACGCGCATCGCCCAACCCGCATACACTTAAGGTCCGGCGAGAACGACGAACCCACCACGAGGTCTCGGTCCCAGCTGGGCGCTATTTGCGTTGGCAGCGGAAGCACACGACCTTTCATCGCGCTTCCTCTTCATTCCGGCTGAACAACTGGCGGCGCAAATTGCTACGGGTGGCCTTCTCGTAGACGTCGATTATTTCGGGCAGCAAGGATTCCGTCGCAAACTGCTGGACAACTGACGTCCAACAGGCCTCACGCATCGCAACCTGCGCCCGGGCCTCGAGACCGTGCCAGGTTGACATTGCGCGGGCCGCGGCGTGCAAGTCTCCTGCCTCGAAGAGCCAACCTGTCCTGTCCTGGGCAACAACGGTCGGCAATCCGCCCACACGGCTGGCGGCTACCGGCACGCCTGCGGCATGGGCCTCGAGTGCGACAAAGGGAAGACCTTCATAACGCGAGGGAATGAGGAGCAGGCCCAGCTTCTGCCAGACCGGCGCCATGTTCGGCACGACGCCATGGAATGTCACATGCTTCCCGTAACGCGCCTCCAAATCGGCGCGCATCGGGCCGTCGCCATAGACGTGCCATTCAACGTCGAGGTCAGATGAAGCTGCCAGCTCGCAGAACCAGTCCGGAGCTTTTTCCTGGCTCAGCCTGCCGACAAACCCAATGCGGCGCGGCAAAGACGCTGCACTGGGGCGGGGCGGCGTATCGACGAAATTCGGTATCAGCGCAGAGCGATACGGTACGCGATGGCCGATGTCGCTGGTCACAACAATTCTCTCGGCACCCAAGGATGACCAGCGGTCGAGCCAGTAATAGGCGTTCAATGGCCACGACGGCCGCTCTCCGGAATGGAAAGTGGACACCATAGGCGTGCCGCTCATCCGTCCGGCAACGCGGCCAAGGATGCCTGCCTTATAGCCATGCGTGTGCAAGAGTGCGGGCTTTTCGGAGCGAATGGCAGAAGCGAGGCCAGCAAAAGTACCATCCAGGGCGCGATACTGCAGGCCGAGATCGGAAAGCTGCTCGTGCCATGGACTGGGGCCGTAATCCTTGAACAGCACGATCTCAGGTGAATGTCCTTCATGCTGGAGTGCTTTGGCAAGCGTCGCGACGTGGCGCTCGACACCACCTACCGTCCGGCTATCCAGGAGCAGCCAAATGCGTGCCGACGACATTCGGCGGCCGCCGAAATCGCCAACAGCGGGCACGGCTGCCGGCGCACCGGCCACAACGCCGTATCCCTCGCTTGTCTCGACGCGCATCTTCGGAAGGCCCAAGGCTCTGGTTTCCTCACTCGTTGATCAGAAGATCGGATGCGGACTGCTGCCATCTTCGTGCGGTGGCCGGAGCGAAGCGGGATAAAGTTCCGATGGCGCCTGCCGCAATGCTTGCGACGGGGCGGCTTGCCGTCTGGTCGAGAACGCTGCCGATGCAGTTGGCGCCGACTTCTCCGAGCAGGTGGAGGGCACGTCGGACATCGTCAGCGCGGTCGCTCGAAGCGTCGCAAAGCAAGATCACGGCATCGGCCGCCGCAGCAACGACAAGCGGGTTCACCGGCGGTGCGGGGTCGGTCCCAAACAGGCCAGCGCCGCTACAAATCACGATGTCGTATCCGTCCGCGACCTCGCGCAAGCGCTCGCGGATCCGATCCGTGTCGCCTGATGCTCCGGCTTCCCGCTCCAGAAGGCCGGCGCTCTTCAGAACCTTCGCGGCACGCCCCTCATCCGCGCTGTCGCTGCGGGTTGCGTTGTCACGAAAGTCTACAAGGAGTGTTCGCCGGCCGGAGGCCGCGAAATTGTCCGACAGGACTTGAGGAAAGGCAAAACCACCCTGCGCGCGGATCGGCAGCAGCGCCACCACCCCGCCGCCGCGATCAAACTTGCGCATCAAAATCAGGCGCACCTGATCCACGGCGAAAGAATGAGCGGGTGTCAGCTTTGCGGGGGCAGTCGACATTCATTGCGCCCCATTATTATCGATCAGCAGCACATCGCCTGGAATGAGCTCCACATCGCGACCAGCCTTGAACGACCTCGGCTTGCCATCGACCTTGCGGATGATGCGGTAGGAAAGCGAGCCGCTCTGTGTGGGACGCTGGGTCAGGGCATTCCGGCCGGCAAGCGACTGGTAGCTCGTCGAGGCCCCATCGAGCTCGATTTCGAGCTGCGCCAACACGCGCTCGGTCTCCTGGGCCTGCGAGTCGACTTCGGCCTGGTATTTCCGCTTGACCACCTCCAGATCGCGGTCCGCTGTCCGGCGGCTCGTGTCGAGACGCTGTAGTGTCAGGGTCTGGGCCAGCAGGCGCTCCTCGATGGCGGCGATTGCAGCCTCCTCCTCCAGATAGCGCTGCTCGGTAATGACGCGCCGGCCCGAAAGCTGGCGCAGCTTGTTCAGCTTGCTCCTGCGGGCAGCCAATAGCTGAGCCGACTTCTTGAGTTGCTCACGCTGCAACTCGAGCTCACTCGCGGAGGTAGTGCTGACCACGCTCAAGGACTGGATCTGCGCCTCATAAGTGGCCCTGCGCGAGGCGAGCACTGACTGCTCCGCCGTCACAATGGAACGCACTTCACTTTCGGAAACGATCTGCTCGAGGCCAGCGGGCAGCTTTAATGTCTTGCTGCCATTGCGCTCGGCGTTCAGGCGAGCAAGCTGGACCCGAAGTCTGGCAACGTCGGCGGCCGCGCGGCGCGCCTTGGTCCGCTCGACGTCGGCAACGAGACCACCTCCAGCGACCGATGTCGGCCGGAAACGACCACCAGCCAGCGCTTCCAGATGCAGCACGGTCATGCCGCGCTGCCAGGGATGCGCACCGGGCTGGTTGACGAAACCGGTCACAACCACGTTGCGATAACTTACGACGTCGACGGTCGGATAGACATCGCGACCGGTTGCGCGCAAGTACTCCTGAGCCAACATTTCCTCGAGGCCAGTAAGTGTCAGGCCACCGACATCGAACCGGCCAATAATCGGAAGCGAGATCGTGTTGTCGCCACTTATGCTGTACTCGCCGCTGAACGTGGGATGGCTGTGGAACCTAATCTTCACGCGCTCGATATTGATCAACAGGGAGCCGACCGACCTTTTGTCATTGGCGGCGCCAATACGTCGCGAGCGAGAAGGGAGGGGCGCCTGCGGCGATAGCGACGCTGTCCGCGTCGCGGTTGCGATGTCGAGCGCCTCGGGCAGATCAACTTCAGATGCGACCGCCGTCGCGACGGGCCCGACCACTGGGCTCACGGCGACACCCTTCGAGTTCTGCGCCGTCGCGATGCTACCGTCCGCCAGCATAAGGAGACCTGGCAGTGCCGCCGTGGCGGCAAGCGCCATCATCACATGGCGGATGTTCTGTTTAGAAGAGGCATTGCGATCGCTGCCGACATGCAGCCAACGACGTGCCCGATACGCCACCATAGCGTCCCCGCTTGCGACTCGCCCCAAGTGCGTAAATACGCTGAGCAAAATCCGCCTATCCATTGCAATCACGGCAAAAATTCCAGGCGGAACCCGACTGACCTATAGCTCCCTCGCGCGTGCACTGCAACAAGATTCGTAGCCGGACGTACCGCACGCATGCTAGATTATCTGCGCACACCACATCCCAACTAACTGTTTCCACGACTCGCTACAAATAGGTCGCGTCATCGTGGAAATCCGGCCGCTGGGAATCGTCTGGCGGATGGGTGACATAGCGGTGGCGGGCATACCGTCGCAAAGGACGGTGCGAGGCGCCAGCCTACAGATGAGCAGTGACAGTCGTTCGACACGCGTGTTGCCTGTGTGGCGCTGGAAAGTGTGGCGCTGGCAAGCTTGCTTCCGGGAACCCGAGGTTGTGAAACCAGGAAACTATGACTGCGCGGCGGCGGGCTTTCGGGAAAAGTGCAAGAAGAGCACGAGGGCAGCGGCGGCGACCGCGACGACCTCGACATCAGGCCGGGTGGCAAGCAGCGAGAAGCCGATAATCAGCCGGGTGACGACCTCGGGCCACGACAGGCGCCAGCGGTCGAAGCGGCTGCAGGCGCTGGCGATCAGATAGACCGAGAGCAGCATCCGCAGCAGTGCCCACATATAGAGCGCCCAGCTGAAATGCGTAGTCGCCTCCTTCACGATCAGGAGCTCGGGGTTGTAGACGAACGCGAAGGGTATCGCGAAAATGACGAGCCCGATGCGCGTGGCTTCCACTGCGGTCTCGATCGGCTTGGAGCCTGCGATGGCCGCGCCGGCATAGGCGGCGATTGCGACGGGCGGTGTTATCGCGGAGGCGACGCCGAAATAGAAGACGAACATGTGCGCCGTAAGCGTCGTCAGCTCGAACTTCTCCAGAGCGGGGCCAAGGATCACGATAATCGTCAAATAGGCGGGCAGGGTCGGCATACCCATGCCCAGCATCAGGCAAGCGAGGGCAGCCAGCGCAAGCGTCAGCAGCAGATACTGCTCGGCCATGCCCGCGAACACCAAAGCGAACTTGGTCGGCAGCCCGGTCGATGAGAACACCGCCACGATGATTCCCACGACACCTGCCGCCATCATAAGCTGCGCGAAAGTCACGCCACCCTGGGCCAGCGCCTGAACCAGAACGAATGGCCGACGCCGGACGTCGGGGTTGAGCACGCTGAGCGGGATCAGAACACCAAGGGCCAGCAATGCGGAACCGGCGGGCGAGGCGCCATAGATCAGGGCCGTGATGACCACCCCAAGCGGCACAAAGACCAACAGCAGGTTGAGATAGTCCTGTGCGACCACCTCCATGCCCTCCTCGGTCTGGTCGGAAACCTCGACCCCCAGTCGACGGCTCTCGAACACAACTGCCGCAAAAAGGCTGACGTAGTACAACAATGCCGGCGTCAGGGCTGCGATGCAGATCGTCAGGTAGCTGACGCCGATGAAGTCGGCCATCACGAGCGCCGCGGCCCCCATGATCGGCGGCATGATCTGACCGCCGGTCGACGCGGTAGCTTCGATGCCGCCAGCGAAGGCGGGTGTGAAGCCACGCCTCTTGATCATCGGAATCGTGATGACGCCGGTGCCCACCACGTTGGCGACCGCACTGCCGGACACGGTGCCGAACAGGCCGGAGGCAAGAATTGCGGCATGAGCCGGTCCGCCTCGGAAGCGGCGCATCAGCTTGAAGGCGACCTTGATCATCGAATTGCCGGCGCCGGTGCCTTCCAGCAGTGCGCCAAGAATGATGAACGGAAACACGGTGAGCAGGATGATCGACATCAGGTTGCCAAGGACGCCATCGTCGAGGGCAAACCAGAGGTCGCCAGCCGTCGTTTCGATGAAGTTGACCTTGGCCGACTTCGAAAATGCCGGGCCAGAGGTGCCCCGTATAGAGGTAGCCCAGGGTTACCACACCCACGATCGCGAGCGGCGCGCCCCAGATCCGCCAGCACATGACCAGCAGCACGCCGCAGGCCCCGAGTGCGGTCCAGGCGTGGTACGGCTCGAAGAAGATGACGCTGTCCGCCATGATCTTGCCGTCGACGTAGAAGCGCCAGCAGGCATACAGCATGACGGCGAGCATCAGGGCATCGAGCACGAAGCCGAGAATTCCGAGCGCTGCGGAGCGCTTGCGCCACGCGAGACCGAAAGAGGCGGCCATCATCGAGATGACGACGGCAAATGCCATCATGCCGCCGCGAAAGGGTTCGGCATCGAACGGTCCGATGCGTGGCAAGATCCAGAACGCCGGCAAAATGTTGCCGAGGCCGATCAGCACCATCACGAAAGCTAAGCTGAGCGCGATCCGGCGCGGCCAGGGCATGCGTTGAGCATTTTCGGACATCGATTGGGCCCGCGCTCCGGGTGGTGGGATCGATCGAATTGAGGAGGGCGCGTCGGGCCGGCGCATGGTCTTGCGCCGACCCGATCATCCTGTGGCGGCCGGACGACCTCAGCCTTTCGGCTGCAGCTTGGCCGGGATCTTGATACCCTTTTCGGTGAAATACTTCGCCGCGCCCGGATGCAAGGGCAGGTTCATGCCGATGAATGGATCCTTCTCGGACATGTGCTTGAGCATCGCGACCGACTTCTTGGCCTCTTTGATGTTGTTCCAGAACGAGGCCGTGAGCTTGTAGGCGAGGTCATCGCTCATCTTCTGGTGCACGCTGATCTGCATGGAGTAGGCGACGGTCTCGATGGTTTCGCTGTTATTGACCTGGCCGGAATAGGTGTTCGGTACGATATCGCCCTCGAAAGAGCCGATCGTGCGTTCGAACTCATCCCATTTCGCGCCGCTTCGCATGCCCTTGGTGAGCGAAATAATGCGGATTTTTCGCTGCAGGCCGATCTGTTCGATGGCGGCAGACCCGAGTGGGGCGGGCTGGATCAGGACATCGATCTGGCCGTCTTGGAATGCCTGTATGCCGGCGCCCCAGCCGAGCTTGACGGGTGTGAAGTCCGCATCAGGCTTGAGGCCGCTGGCAAATTGGATGAGGCCGTTGATCTGGCGGTTCGCGGCGCCGGCGGGCGGGCCGATGAACACCCGCTTACCCTTGAGGTCGGCGTACGACTTGATGGGGGAGTCGGCCCACACCACGGTATGGAAATAGCCGGCGACAAAGCCAAACAGCGAGCGCAAGTTCGGTGCGAGCTTTTGCGCCTGCTCGGCGTTCTTGGCATATGGGCCTTTACCGATCTTCATCACGGCATAGGCTGGCGGCGGCGTGACCGTCATGTCGATCTTGCCGGCGGCGAGCAGCAGCGTCGATTTGGTCAGCGTCTGATCGGCATTGATCTGCAGCTTGACGCCATCCTTGGCGACGTTCTTGGCCATGAACTGCGGGATGACGGTCGTGAGGCCGAATGCGGTGCCGGTCTCAACCCGCAGCGATTGCGCCGAAGAATTCGTCGCACCGGCCGCCAGTGTGGCGACTGCCATGAGCAGCGCCCCTGCGGGCCGAGCAATCATGAGTGGAATTGAATTCATTGCCGGGTCCTCCTCCGTTTGCTGGTTTATCGTTGCTGGTCGTCTCCCACAGCCATGCCGAGCGGGCATGACACAGACGATTGCTCGCGGCGGCTGTGGGAACTGTTCGGGCAGTCACGATCGGCGCCGGTGCATTCTACTGGCGCACAGTAGCGTGCCGAAGATGGTGCGCCGTGAAGCGCGCACACGGGAAGCACGTATAGAAGGCCCGCTACCCACATCGGCTGGCATTCCTTCCCTCAGGCGAAGCGGAAAGCCGCAGCGCCATTCGTGATGCAAGGTCATACGCCTTACTGCGCACACCTTGACAAAATCGCGACCATAAAGGAAATTGAATTTTCCGGCTGTATTATTAGCTTAACCTATATCTCAACTTTACACGGCGAGCATGAATCCCAGAACTCTGCGCGCACTGGCCGAGATCGTCGATCAGGGATCGTTCTCGCGCGCAGCGGACGCACTGAACGTCACTCAACCCACGCTCAGCCAGTCCATCAAGCAGCTCGAGGCATTGGTCGGCGCGCCAGTGCTCAAACGCGGCCGCTTCGGCGTCAGCCCAACCAAGGTCGGCGAAGTGCTGGCGCGCGAAGGACGTGCGATCAGAACTGCACTGGCTCATGCGCAGGAAGGGCTCGATCAGTGGCGGGCGGGGATCGACGGGCAACTGAAGGTCGGAGTCGGCCCGATGCTCGCCCAGACGATCATCCCGACGTTCATCGCCCAGCTCCTGGAACAGAAGTGGAATACGGGGCTGCGCATCTATACGGAGGGCGCGCATGCCCTCGTGGCAAGGGTCAAGAGCGCAGAACTCGACCTGGCGCTTGCGCCAGCCAGGATGAAGAATGCCGGCGAAGAACTGGCAAGTCAGGTCGTGATCGAGGATACGGTTGGCGTTTACGTCGGCATCGGACACCGCCTGGCGAAACGCCAGACAGTGTGTACGGACGATCTCGAAGACCTGGAATGGATCAGCTCGGGCCAGATGTTCGGGCCCCGCGATACGACCACCGTCGTCGCGGAGAGACTCGGCCTCAAGCGGCCGCGAACGGTCATCGATTTCTCGGGCGACGTGTCTATGCCTTTGCGCCTTGTGGAACACGGACGGCTGGCCGTCATATTTCCCGATTTCCTGATGCACTATTTGCCGTCGGGCAAGCGCTTCGTCCGATTACCAACAAAAATTGGCGCGGAACGCCGCGATATCGCGTTGTGGTATCGTACAGATATGGACGCCCATCCCAGCGTCACCAATTTTCGCGACAGGTTCATCGCGTTTCTCGCAGACCTGCGGAAAGCTCGCGGGCAGCAATCACTTTGAAGCCTGGTTTGGGCCCTCCGCGTCACAAGACATACTTGGTAATGCGCTGCAACATCGTGACCGGTATCCTGTAAGGCGGGTACCGCAACCCCAGGTCAAGCCACGTTCCCCTGCGCAGCACACTGCGCCGATGAGAGAACACGTCGAACCCCGCTTTGCCATGGTAGGCTCCCATGCCGCTTTCGCCGATACCGCCGAAAGGGAGCCGCAGGTTCAGCCATTGCGACAGAACGTCGTTGATGCAGGCGCCGCCGGATGGCAATTGCTGCAACACCGTACGCTGACGAGCCTGGTTGCGTGAGAATACATAAAGCGCCAGCGGCTTGGGCCGCGCTTGCAGCCTGGTTATCTCCGTATCCAAATCATCGAACGTCAGTATGGGAAGAATGGGGCCGAATATCTCGTCCTGCATAGCAGGATGCGCCCAGGATACGCCATCGAGAACGGTGGGCGCGATATAGAGGTCCGAGGCGTCGTGCTGCCCGCCGGTGGCGGGCTCACACCCCGCGAGCAGGGCCGTCAGTCTATTGAAATGGCGGATATTGATGATGCGGGCATAATCGGGGCTGGCTTGTGGCTCGTCGCCATAGAAGGCCGTCAGCGCCTTGCGCAACTCGGCAAGCAGCGTATCTTTCACCGCGCGATGAGCGAGAACGAAATCCGGCGCGATGCAGGTCTGCCCGGCATTCACGAACTTGCCCCAGGCAATCCTGCGTGCAGCGACCGCGATGTTGGCGTCGGCGTCGACGATACAGGGGTTCTTGCCGCCCAGCTCGAGCGTCACAGGGGTGAGATGGGCGGCGGCCGCGTGCATGACTACCCTGCCGACCGCTGTGCTGCCGGTGTAGAAGATGTGGTCGAAGCGTTGAGCCAGAAGCTCGCTGGCTGCATCCACGCCGCCTTCCACGACAGTCGCGATTTCGGGCTCGACAGCCGAAGCGACGAGCTGGGCCACCACGCGAGATGTGTGCGGAGCAAGTTCAGATGGCTTGAGGACGACGCAGTTGCCCGCCGCGAGCGCGGCCACCAGCGGCGAGAGCGAGAGCTGGACGGGATAGTTCCAGGGGCTGATGACAAGCACGCTTCCGAATGGCTCGGGCGAGATCCAGCTGGAGGCAGGCTGTACGATCAACGGGCTATGAATGCGACGGGGTCTGGCCCAGCGCTGAAGATGCCTGCTGGCGGTATCGATTTCGTGCAAGACGACTGCGATCTCGCTGACGAAGGCTTCGGCCGTCGGCCGCCGCAGATCCTCTTTGAGCGCAGCGAGCAGGGCAGACTGCTGCGCTGAGATGGCCGCGCGCAAGGACGCCAGAACGCGCCTGCGGAACGCTACGTCCAGGGTTTGTCCGGATCTGAAGTGTGCTCGTTGTCGTTCGACCAGCGTCCTTAGCTGCATGCTGTCCATGACGACCTCTATCAAGGGCCAGACCAACGACCGCGTGGTCTGCAATGGCTTGGATGCCTGCAACTATAGCCCGTCAAATCGAGCGCGTGTCCCGTGACTGGATCAAATGACGACGATCACAAGGCATATGCGCAATGAATGATGCGCCATGATGTAATATTGAGTGGTTCGCCACCCATGCCTCGACTTGACCGCTCGGGGGCAGCCGCGGTCTGGCGAATTGACGGGTTGGGCCAGTGCGCCAGGTGCGGAATGCTATGCGGCGGCAACCGTGTTCGTCAGGGTGCCGATCTTCTCGATCCTCACCTCGCATACATCGCCTGGCTCGAGGAATACCGGCGGCTTTCGCGAGAAGCCCACACCGGCAGGCGTGCCGGTGGCAATCACATCTCCCGGCTGCAGCGGCAGCATCGCCGACACATATGAAATGATCGCCGGCACATCGAAGATGAGGTCGGCCGTCGTGCCGTCCTGATAGGTCTTGCCGTTAATGGTCAGCGAAATGGCCAGCCTGTGCGGATCGCCGACCTCGTCCGGCGTCACCATCCACGGTCCGAAGCCGCCGGTGCCGAGGAAGTTCTTGCCGCAGGTGACCTGCTGGGAATGAAACTGCCAGTCGCGGACGCTGGCATCGTTGAAGCATGCATAACCGGCGACGTAGCCCATCGCCTTGGCCTTGTCGATGTAGCGACCACCGCGGCCGATGATGACGGCAAGCTCGGCCTCGAAATCCAGTTGCGTGGACACCTTCGGCATGATCAGCGGCTTGCCGTGCGCCACGAACGTCTCGGCATAGCGGATGAACATCGGCGGATGCGTGGGCGCCGGACGGTTGATGCCGGCCGCCTGCACCTCGCGCAAATGGTCGGCGTAATTCGTTCCGACACAATAGCAATGGGCCGGATCGGGAATGACGGGCAGATATTCGATCTGATCCAGGCGATGATCGGGCGTGGCCTGCTGCAGCGCCGCGATGTCGGCCATCCGGCCACCTGCCAGCGCGTGGCGGATGCTGCCGACGCCGATCCTGCGGCGCACGTCGATCACGCCCTCGGGCGTGACGATGCCGAACTGGGTTGCTCCGTTCACGATGTAGGTTGCGAGTTTCACGATAGGGGTCCGCCGTCCAGTGATGTGGTTCAGTCGTAGATCGATGCCAGCGCGGCGTGATGCGTAAGCCATGCCGACTCGCATCGTGCCACCATCTCCAAAGCCTTCTTGTAGACGATAGCACCAGGCGGGCGGCCGAACACGTGCGTGTGGGCCGTCAGATCGAGGCAGGCCGGCGGGGCACCGATATCGCGCCAGCCGTCCAGGATGCTCGCCAGCACCTGATTGAATGCCTCCGGCTGGTTGCCGTACCGTACGCATAGCGGGAAGTCGTTGACCTCCATCGAAAAAGGCACAGCCAGAATTTCCCCGGCAGGGGTGGCGACCTTGTAAGGCGTGTCCTGATCGAATGCGTCGGCGAACCAGCGGAAGCCCTCGGCGGCCAGCAGCTCCGGAGTGGAAAGGCTTGGCGTGGCACGCGGACTTATCCAGCCGACGGGACGCTGGCCGGAGTATGTCTGCAATGCCTTCACACACCGCTTGATATCAGCGAGCTCCTCCTCGCGCGTCTGATAGGCGGGAATGATGTGCTGCGACCAGGCATGGGCGGCGATCGCGTGGCCCTCGGCCACGATTGCACGCATCAGCTCTGGATAGCGTTCGGCCAGCACGCCGCTGACATAGAAAGTGCCCTTGACGCCGCACTGGTCGAGCACCTCCAGCAAATGCCACGCGCCGGTCTTGCCGCCGTATTCGCCCCAGGCCTTGGCCTGCGTATCGAACACGCCGGGCTTGAGCGGATTGCCCATCGGACCGATGCCGGGCGCAGCGTCGTCCGTCCAGCCCTCGACCATGATGCTGACGGTGGCGGCGAGCGGCTTGTCTGTCGGCCATCCAGCGGGCAAGGCCGGGCGGGGACGTGAGGACTTCATGTGCGGTCTCCAGCAGCGGTGCGTCGTGGTGGCATCCCAGCCGGACGCCGACTGCCACGGACTGGCTGGAGCCAGCCTATATCGTTTCCGGCTAAGCCGGAAACGATCTGACTTCAGCGCTTGAGGGTTCAGCGATCATGGGCCGCCAGACGCTCTCTGCGCAGTGCCCCGCTGGTACGGCGGGCCGCCGCCTGCAACTCGGCAAGGCGGTGCCGGGCCTGGATCTCGTACTGGCGATAGCACGCGCGCTCGTATTCCAACTGGCGGATGCGTGCCTGCAACCGCGCGGTCTCGTCGGCATCCGGCGGCATGCTGTCAGCCCGCTCGCCGCGCCATCTGCAGTCGGGCGCCGCCTGTGCGCGAAGCAGGGCAGACGGCGGAAGAGGGACGCCGGTTCGGGCGGGCGCGGCTATTCCGGAGGCGGCCATCTCGTGACCGGCACAGCCGGCCAAGGCCGCGACGGCCAGGATCGGGCCCAGCCAAACCGATCCGGACAGCAAGGGACGTTTCCGACCGTGGCCGGCAGCCCCAGCAGTACGCCAACGCGTGGAATGCAACATTCACCCTCATCCGCATCTGACAAAAGCCAACGCCTCTGCCGCCCTGCGAATGGAATGGGCAGCGAACATGGTGAGAGTTTGTTGCAAAAGACGTGAGGATAAGGGGCCGGCGGGCCAACGCGGACGTTGGCTGCGCACACGTCTCCTATCTCAGTCTCCAATCCGATTGCCAATCTGATTGCTTGACCCGAAGCATGCGCCTGCGCTCCAATCCGGGCCAGCACCCACATCGGCTCACGCCAACGAGGCTCCCATGTCCAAGCCACGCCGCCTGCATTTCAACGCCTTCATGCGTCCCGCATCGATTCACACCGGCGCGTGGCGCTATCCCGGGGCATGGAAGGATGCGAACTTCAACCTCAAGCACCACATCCAGCTGATCAAGAAGCTGGAGGCGGCGAAGTTCGACGCCTACTTCATGGCCGACCACATGGCCGTGCTCAACATGTCGATCGACGCCTTGAAGCGCAGCCACACGACGACCAGTTTCGAGCCGTTCACGCTGCTGTCGGCGCTGAGCCAGCACACCCATCACATCGGTCTCGTCGCGACCGGCTCCACGACATTCGACGCGCCCTATCACATCGCCCGGCGCTTCGCCTCGCTCGACCACATCTCCGATGGCCGCGCCGGCTGGAACATCGTCACCACGTCGAACCCGGACGCGGCGGAGAACTTCGGGATGGAAAAGCAGATGGAGCACGCGGTGCGCTACAAGCGCGCCAGGGAGTTCTATGACGTGGTCACTGGCCTATGGGATTCCTGGGCCGACGACGCCTTCGTGCGCGATGTCGAGAGCGGCATGTTCGTCGATCCGGACAAGATGCACGTACTTGGGCACAAGGGCGAGTTCCTGTCGGTGAAGGGTCCGGTCAACATCGCGCGTCCCGTGCAGGGCTGGCCGGTGATCGTGCAGGCCGGCGCGTCCGAGGCCAGCCGCCAGCTCGCGGCGGAAACGGCGGAGGCTGTATTCACCTCCCAGGCCAACATCGATGTCGCCAAGGATTTCTATTCCGACGTCAAAGGCCGCATGAAGAAGCTCGGCCGCAACCCGGATCACGTGGTGATTCAGCCGGCGGTGTTTCCTGTGGTCGGCGACAGCCTGTCCGAGGCCAAGGCCAAGCGCGACAAGCTGGACAGCCTGGCCAATTTCGCCAATGGACTCGGCGCACTGACCATCGCGCTGGGGGTCGACGCCACAAAGTTCGACCTCGACAAGCCACTGCCGGAGGTTCCGGAGACGGAGGCCTCAAAGAGCGGCCGTGCGCGGGTGTTGAAGCTGGCCGCCGAAGAGAACCTTACCGTGCGCCAGATCGCCCAACGGCTGGCCGGCCACAACGGCCTGACCTTCATCGGCACGCCGAAGATGATCGCCGATGAGATGCAGAAGTGGCTCGAGGAGCGCGCGATCGACGGATTTACCATCCAGTTCCCCTACCTGCCCGGCGGGCTGGACGATTTCTGCGACAAGGTGATCCCCGAGCTGCAGTCCCGCGATGTGTTCCGCAAGGAGTACGAGGGCACGACGCTGCGCGAAAGCCTCGGCCTGCCGCGGCCGGAGAACCGGTTCTTCAAGTCGAAGGCCAGCGCGGCGGAATGACATTGGGGACAGAATGACATTGGGGACAGCCACCAATTTCGTGTAATGAGGCCATTCGACTTCACACAACCGTCTGGCTCATAAAACCGTCTGGGAAACTGGTGGCTGCCTACATGTCCTCCCCCTCCCGTATCGACCGCCGCTTCGCCGCCCTGAAAAAGGAAGGGCGAACCGCACTCGTCACCTTCGTGACGGCGGGCGATCCCAACTTCGAGACCGCGAAGGCCATCGTGGAAGGCTTGCCGGGCGCCGGCGCCGATATCATCGAGCTGGGCATGCCGTTCTCCGACCCGATGGCGGATGGCCCCGCCATCCAGGCGTCCTCGCAGCGGGCGCTGGCTGCCGGCCAAACGATGAGGAAGACACTCGATCTGGTCAGGGCGCTGCGTGCCAAGGACAATGATACCCCCTTGATTCTAATGGGTTATTATAATCCCATCTACGTCTATCCAACGGAGGCGTTCCTGGCCGACGCGGCTGCCGCCGGCGTCGACGGCCTGATCGTGGTCGATGTGCCGCCCGAAGCCGACGACGAGGTCTGTCTGCCGGCCATGAAGCACGGGCTGAGCTTCATCCGTCTCGCAACACCGACCACCGACGCCAAGCGGCTGCCGGCCGTGCTCGCCAACACCTCCGGCTTCGTCTACTACGTATCGATCACCGGCATCACGGGCTCTGCCGCGCCCGATACTGCCGCCGTCCATGCCCAGGTCAAACGCATCAAGGCGGCGACAACGCTGCCAGTGGCCGTGGGATTCGGCGTCAGAACGCCGGAGCAGGCGCGAAGCCTCTCGACGGGAGCGGATGCGGTGGTGGTCGGCTCGGCGCTGGTTGAAACCGTGCGAAAGAGCCTTCAGCCGGACGGCACGCCGAGCCCCCATACGGTCCCCGGCGTACTGGAACTTGTGCGCGAACTGGCGCAAGGCCTTGAACCGGCGTAGACTGGTGGCCAATAAACGATGAGCTGGTGCATGCAACTTGCGCGCGCCGGCGCCTCCGGTTGACATCTGAGCCGGTTGCCCTATTCGTCGATGCTGCGCTGCCACATCTGGCTAACCATCAGGGCATATCTGCGAGAATTATGTGCCGGCAATGCCTATGTAAACACGGCAGCCGGTTGTTAGGAGCCCGACGAGCGTGAACTGGATCAATAACGTCGTCCGACCCAAAATCCGCAGCTTCCTGACCACGAAGCGCGAGGTGCCGGATAACCTCTGGGCCAAGTGTCCGGAGAGCGGCCAGATGGTTTTCGCAAAGGACCTGGAAGCCAATCTCTGGGTATTTCCGGGCTCCGGGTATCATGACCGCATGACGGCGGAGGCGCGCCTGCAGCACGTGTTCGATGGCGGCGTGTACAAAGCCGTGCCGGTGCCCGAGGTCAATCACGATCCGCTGCGCTTCCGCGACACCCGGCGCTATGCCGACCGCCTCAAGGATGCCCGCGCCGAGACCGATATGGACGATAGCGTGCTGGTCGGCGAGGGCACGCTCGACGGTCGCGATGTTGTCACTGCGGCACATGATATCCGGTTTGTCGGCGGCTCACTGGGCATGGCGGCGGGCGAAGCCGTGATTGCCGGCATGCTGCGCGCCGTCGAGAAAAAATCGCCCTTCATCCTGTTTGCGACCTCCGGCGGCGCGCGCATGCAAGAAGGCATCCTATCGCTGATGCAGATGCCGCGGACGACGATTGCCGTGCAACGGCTGCGGGAAGCCCGGCTGCCCTATCTCGTCGTGCTCACCAATCCGACCACGGGCGGCGTCACTGCGTCGTATGCGATGCTGGGCGATGTCCACATCGCGGAGCCTGGGGCGCTGATCTGCTTTGCCGGGCCCCGCGTCATCCAGCAGACCATTCGAGAGCAGCTGCCGGACGGTTTTCAGCGGGCTGAATACCTGCGCGATCACGGCATGGTCGACATGGTCGTGCATCGGCACGAGTTGCGCGCAACGCTGTCGCGCCTGTGCAACATCATGATGCGACCACTGGAAGAGCGCGCGGCGGCCGAAAAGTCCCACGACGGGGCGCTGGTCGTCGCCGCTGGCCATCACGGCATCAACGGCCACGCCTCTTTGAATGGACTCGGGCCAGATGCCAAGTCCAGGGCGGATGCCAACGGCCACGCAGGGGCCACTGCCGTCGACCCAGAGCCAGTTACCGCAGCGGAGCGCTTCGACGCTTCACGCTCACGCGACAAGGCGCGGCGGGAAGGCGCATCGAAGGACGATCCACGCACCTGACGACAGCCGCACCTGCGGCCGCGGACCTTGCCGATGCCGATCTGGTTCGTTTCCACGCCGCCAACCGAAGCGGGACCTCAAGCACATGCCGGCGGACATCGAAGAGGTGCTGCAGCGCCTGAAGCGTCTGCATCCATTATCGATCGATCTTTCGCTCGGGCGCATCGAGCGGCTGCTGGCCAAGCTTCGTGATCCGCACCTGCGGCTGCCTCCCGTCGTCCACATTGCCGGGACAAACGGGAAGGGGTCCGTCGCGGCGATGCTGCACGCCATCCTCGCAGCTGCTGGCCGGCGGGCACATGTCTACACCTCCCCGCATCTTGTGCGCTTCGGCGAACGGATCGCCCTGGCGGGAGCCCACGGCATAACACGACCGATCGCGAACGCCGCGCTCGCCGAGCTGCTCGAGCACGTCGAGGCCGTCAACGCCGGCGATCCGATCACGTTCTTCGAGATCACGACGGCTGCGGCATTCGAGGCTTTTGCCCGCGAGCCCGCCGATGCCCTGATCCTGGAGGTCGGGCTAGGCGGGCGGCTCGATGCGACCAACGTCGTGGCGCGGCCGAGACTTTCGATCATCACGCCGATCTCGATCGACCATGCGGAGCGGCTTGGCGGAACCGTCGAGGCGATCGCCGCGGAAAAGGCCGGCATCCTGAAGCGTGGCGTTCCGGCAGTCATTGCCCGCCAGTCGGACGAGGCGATGACCGTCATCGAGATGACCGCCAACCGGGTGCGATCGCCGCTGGTGGCCTGGGGCCGGGATTTCGATGCCTACGAGCAGCGGGGGCGGCTCGTCTTCCAGGCCGCCGAGCGTCTGGTCGATTTGCCATTGCCGGCACTCATCGGGTCGCATCAGGTGGTCAATGCCGGAACGGCGGTTGCCGCCGCGTTGCAGCTATCGGAATTCGGCATCGACGAGGCCGCCATGGAGCGCGGGTTGCTTTCGGTGCGGTGGCCAGCGCGAATGCAGCGACTGGGCAATGGTCCGCTTGCCGCGAGATTGCGTCCAGGATCAGAGCTGTGGCTCGACGGCGGGCATAATCCGGCTGGTGCGGCGGCCATTGCGGATACCCTGGCGGCGCTGGAGGAACGGGCACCGAAGCCTCTGGTGCTGGTCATGGGCCTGATGGGGCAGAAGGACGCGGCTGGCTTCCTGGCACCTTTCCGCGGCCTTGCGCATCGCATCGTCGCGGTGCCGATCCCGGGCGCGCACGAAGCGCCGCAAGAGCCGGATGCGCTGGCTCTGAGGGCGCGGGAAATGGGCTTCGAGGCGGCAACGGCGCCCTCCGTCGAGGCGGCGCTTGATCTGATCGAGGCGGCTGACGGTGCGAAGAGAGTGCTCATCTGCGGCTCGCTCTACCTCGCAGGCCATGTGCTGGCGCTGCAGGACGGCGTAGAACGGCAGAGCAATTGAGGGCGGCGGCGCAAGCGACGTCTGCTTACCTGACGCGGGGCACGTCGAGCGTGTAGGGGTCTGACGGCGTCACGATCAGCGACCAGGCGATGCGCAGGCTGACGGCGAGCACCAGCAGGCCAAGCAGCGCCCTGATCTGCTCGCCCTTCATATTGGCGCCGGCCTGGGTGCCGAGCTGGGCACCGGCCACGCCGCCGATCATCAGCATCAGGGCGAGGATGATATCCACCGAATAGTTCATCCAGGCCTGACCGATGGTTGTCATGGCACCTGTGGCCAAGACGAGGAGTAGCGAGGTTCCGACCACAACGCGGGTCGGCATGCCCAGCACATAGACCATGACCGGCACTGCGAAAAAGCCGCCCCCGACGCCCATGATGGCCGACAGCAAGCCGACGAAAGCACCAAGTGCGACGGGCGGAATTACGCTCATGTAGAGCTTGGAGCGGGGAAACCTGGTCTTGATGGGAAGCGTGTGGATCCAGGTATGGCGCCTGCGCCTGGAAACCGGCGCGGCCCCGCTGCGCGAACGCAGGATGGCGCGCGTGCCTTCGACCAGCATCAGGAAACCGAGCACACCGAGCAGCACGACGTAACAGACGGAAATCGCGAAATCCATCTGGCCGATCTGCTTCAGGTAGCCAAGCAGAAACACTCCAATCACTGATCCGAAGATGCCGCCAGCCAGCATCAACACGCCCATCTTGGGATCGACGTTGCCGCGCTGCCACTGTGCGAAAGTCCCGGACGCGGAGGTCGCCACCGCATGGTTGGCGCCGGTTGCCACGGCGATGTCTATGGGAATACCAAGCACAGCCAGCAGCGGCGTGATGAGGAAACCGCCGCCGACCCCTAGCATCCCTGAAAGGAAGCCGACCGCGAACCCGACGCCAGTGATGACGAACAGGTTCACGGCAAGGCCGGCGATCGGGAGATAGACGGTCACACGGGCTTCCGCTTCTTTGCCTCGGCAGGCGAACCACTATGGAAAACAGCCGTAATTCTAGCCTGCCAGCGGAGGAATGCCACCTGTCAAATCGCCCCGGATGATGCTGGCGGATCACATTTGCGCAGCGGCCGCACCGCAAACCCGGTACCAAAGCTGCATCGAGCCCCTTTTGCGACCCCGCAGGCAATGCTATCTCCCGCACATGACCGACACATCGCACATTCGCAACTTTTCGATCATCGCCCACATCGACCATGGCAAGTCGACGCTGTCCGACCGGCTGATCCAGCTATGCGGCAACGTCTCCGAGCGGGAGATGAAGGAGCAGATCCTCGATTCCATGGATATCGAGCGGGAGCGCGGGATCACCATCAAGGCGCAGACCGTGCGGCTCGACTTCAAGGCCAAGGACGGGCAGGAGTATCAGCTCAACCTGATGGACACACCCGGCCACGTCGATTTCGCCTATGAGGTCTCGCGCTCGCTCGCCGCCTGTGAGGGCGCGATCCTGGTCGTGGACGCCTCCCAGGGCGTGGAGGCACAGACGCTCGCCAACGTCTACCAGGCGATCGACAACAACCTGGAGATCCTGCCGGTCCTGAACAAGGTCGATCTACCCGCCGCCGACGTCGACCGCGTCAAGACCCAGATCGAGGACGTGATCGGTATCGACGCGTCGGAGGCAGTGCCGGTCTCGGCAAAGACAGGCCTCAACGTCGCCGCGGTTCTCGATGCCATTGTCGAGAAGCTGCCGCCGCCCAAGGGCGATGACAAGGCGCCGCTGAAAGCGATGCTGGTCGACAGCTACTACGACCCTTATCTGGGCGTCGTGGTGCTGGTGCGCGTGATCGACGGCGTGCTGAAAAAGGGCCAGCGAATCAAGCTTATGTCGACGGATGCCGTGCATCAGGTGGAGCGCGTCGGCATCTTCCGGCCGAAACAGCAGATGCTGGATAGCCTCGGGCCGGGCGAGATCGGCTTCATCACCGCCGCGATCAAGGAGGTGGCAGACACCCGCGTTGGCGACACGATCACCGACGAGAAGCGTCCCTGTGCGGAGATGCTGCCAGGCTTCAAGCCCGCCCAGCCGGTAGTGTTCTGCGGACTGTTCCCGGTCGATGCTGCCGATTTCGAGGACCTGCGCGAGGCGATGGGACGGCTGCGGCTGAACGACGCCAGCTTCTCATTCGAGATGGAGAGCTCTGCCGCACTGGGCTTCGGCTTCCGCTGCGGCTTCCTGGGCCTGCTGCACCTCGAGATCATCACAGAACGGCTCGAGCGCGAGTTCAACCTCGACCTCATCACCACCGCGCCGTCCGTCATCTATCACATCCACAAGAATGACGGCACGGTCGTGGATATGCACAATCCGGCCGACATGCCGGATACCGTCTATATCGATCACATCGAGGAACCGTGGATCGAGGCCACCATCCTGGTGCCAGACGACTATCTGGGCTCGGTCCTCAAGCTGTGCCAGGATCGGCGCGGACGTCAGAAGAACCTGACCTATGCGGGCTCACGCGCCATGCTGGTTTATGAGCTGCCGCTCAACGAAGTTGTGTTCGACTTTTACGATCGATTGAAGAGCGTCAGTCGCGGCTATGCCTCGTTCGACTACCAGATGCGCAGCTACGAGGAAGGCGACCTCGTCAAGCTGTCGATCCTGGTCAATGCCGAGCCGGTCGATGCGCTGTCGATCGTCGTCCACCGTACGCGCGCAGAGAGCCGCGGCCGGTCGATGTGCGAGAAGCTGAAAGAGCTGATCCCTCAGCACCTGTTCAAGATCCCGATCCAAGCGGCCATCGGAGCGAAAGTGATCGCCCGTGAGACGATTTCCGCGCTGCGCAAGGACGTGCTCGCCAAGTGCTATGGCGGCGACATCACGCGCAAGCGCAAGCTGCTCGAAAAGCAGAAGGCCGGCAAGAAGAAGATGCGCGAGTTCGGCAAGGTGGAGATTCCGCAGGAGGCATTCATCGAAGCGCTGAAGATGGATGGAGACTGACGACATCGCCTTGTCCAGCAAGGAACGGCAGACCTAAGCGGACGACCGACTTTCTGTGTGCAATCCCCCTGAACAATTGCCTCCATTGCATTCCTGCATGTACCGGCGCCAAAGATTTCCTTGGGCACGCCCAACCCGGAGCGGCGTTCGCCCGCTGCACGAACAAAGACCCTCACGACGCTGATGATCGATTTCGGGGTGCTTGATGATGCGCGCTTCGCACCAGCAAGGCGGCAGGCGACCAATCGATGCGACATACCGAGTCGCCGCAGTCAACGGACAATCCGTAGACGTGATCGCGGAATATTAACGTTATAATTTTTTCTTAACTCACCATTGTAGCGTCTTGTTACTATTTGCTTAACTTTCAGATAAGTTAACGCATCGCACGTTTACGCTTTCAAGGGGCTTGGCAGCGACCAGCGAGTTCGCGCCACCGGCTTTGTGTCCGGCGGATCAGGGGGATAGCAGGAATGTCCGGAAATATCTTTCTCGATACGATCGAGGTCAGCGTCTCGGAGACAGAGGGTGAAGCCCTGGTCCCGGTTGCGCGAACCGGCGATCTGTCGAGCGCGGTCACGATCGAGTACGGCATCACCAGCATTGATGCGACGCCTGGCTCGGACTTCATCGCGACAACCGGAACGATAACTCTGGCGGCTGGCCAGGCGAGCGGCCTCATACCAGTGACAATCCTGGACGATGGCCAGTCGGAAGCTACCGAGTTCGTCTCCGTATCACTCATCAATGTCAGTAGCGGGTCGATCCTGGCTCCGCGGACGGCTCGCGTCGCGATACTCGACGACGAGAATCCGGTCGTCGATCCGCCGCAGCCGCCGCTGCAGTCTGACTACGTCGTCAACCAGGTCGATGCCGTCACGGGGCTCGTGCAGCCGATTGATCTGGAATTCGCGCCGGCAAGCCTGCAGCCATCAGCGACCTCGGGCCGCGCCTATGTCGCCGAAAAGGGCGGACGGATCCTGGTGGTCGATACGTCGACGGGGGCGATCATCTCGGAGTTCATCGACATCTCCGAAAAAGTGAACAATGACCAGGATCGCGGCCTGCTCGACATCGCACTTCACCCCGATTTTCCGGAAAATCCATATATCTATGCGTTCTATGTCGTCGACCCGCCTGAGACCTACGAGAACGATCCGCTGCCGACGGGCAACCAGGGCATGGACGGTGCCGGCAACCGCTATGCCCATGTGGTGCGCTTCGAAGCCGACCCGGCGACCAACTACACGACCGCGATCGCGGGCAGCGAGACGATAATCGTCGGTGCGGCGGGGCAGTCCCTATCCGACATCTCCGGCAATGGCGCGATCGACTCGACGTCCAACTTCGCGCTTGCCGAATCAGGTCGCGACGCCAACGGCGGCTACATCAAAGACTACATCAAGGTCGATTCCATCACCCATGCAGGCGGCGCGCTGGCGTTCGGCCCGGACGGCGCACTCTACATCTCGATCGGCGACGGCACGTCATTCAACGCCGTCGATCCGCGCACGTTGAGCGTACAAGATCTACAAAGCCTGTCAGGCAAAATCCTGCGCGTTGACCCCGATACCGGCCTTGGTCTTTCCGACAATCCCTTTGCCGAGGCGGATCTTTCGACAAATCAGTCGCGAGTGTTCCAGATCGGGCTTCGCAACCCCTTCTCGATGAGCTTCGACGACTCGGGCCGTCTGTTCATAACCGAGACGGGGTGGAACTCCTACGAGGAGATCAACACGGGTCCAGCAGGCGCGAATTTCGGCTGGCCGTGGTATGAGGGGATCGATCAGGGCGTGCTGGGTCAGGCGCAGGGCTATCGCGATCTGCCACAGGCACAGGCGTTCTACGATGCGGTCGCGGCGGGCACGATCGTGGTGGCCGCACCATATCGGGGCTTCTCGCACAACGGCAGCGATCCCGGTTTCCAGTTCAACGCCATTACCGGCGGCGATGTCGACTATGACGGCGGGCGATATCCGGCCGTATTCGAGAACGACTACTTCTTTTCCGACGTCGCGCAGGGCGAGGTCTTCTCCATCGATCTGAATGACCGGACGCAGATCAACTACCTCTACACGACGTCCAGCGGTTTCGGTCCGGTGCATTTCACGCAAGGCCCGGACGGCTACGTCTATGCCGTCGAGATCGCTACGGGCCGCATCGTGCGCCTGGATATAACCGGCGAAAGTCAAGGGGGCGGCTCAACGATCGAAATCGCTGCAAGTGGCGACGAAGGTACAGAGGACTTCGACCTTGTTATCGATGGCAACACCGTCGCTCGGTTCTCCGACATCCCAACGAGCGGTCAAACGCTGACGTTCGTCGCCGAAACAACCGTGACGGCCGATCAGGTGCGTATCGTCTTTACATCCGACGTTTATGATCCTGCGAACGGGATCGATGCCAATCTGAACGTCGACTTCATCAGGATCGACGGCACGACCTACCAGACGGAAGACGAATCCGTATTCTCGACCGGCACCTGGCGGCCGGAAGACGGCGTGGTTGACGGCTTCGGCCGTGGCCAGACGCTGCACACCGCGGGCTACTTCCAGTACGCGGATACCGGTACCCCGCCGCCGCCACCTCCACCGCCGCCTCCGCCAGGGACCGGCTCTCTGATCGAGATCAACGCCGCAGGGCAGACCGGCAACGAGAACATGAACCTGCTTATCGACGGTCAGGTCGCGGCGTCGTGGAGCAGCGTCTCAACCGCCGGCGGAAACTTCCAATTCAGGGCAGCTGACTCTGATATTGAACCGGGCCAAATCCGCGTTGCATTCACCAACGACGTCTACGACCCTGCGAACGGCATCGACTACAATCTGATCGTCGACAGCATCGTGATCGATAGCGTTGTCTACGAGAGCGAGGCATCGACAACGTTCTCTACCGGCACGTGGACGCCTGCCGACGGCGTTGTCGAAGGCTTCGGCCGCGGCGACACACTGCACGTAACCGGCTACTTCCAGTATGGCGACGCTCCAAGTCCTCCCCCACCACCTCCGCCGCCGCCACCGCCGCCACCCGGATCCGGCTCGCTGATCCAGGTCAACGCCGCCGGCCAGACCGGCAACGAGAACATGGACCTGCTTATCGACGGCCAGGTGGTCGCGACTTGGAGCAGCGTGGCTACGGGCGCTGCGACCTACTCGTACCAAGCCAGTGCCACCGTCACACCGGAACAGGTTCGCGTCGCGTTCACCAACGACGTCTACAACCCTGCGACTGGCACCGACTACAACCTGATTGTCGACAACGTCGTGATCGACGGGCAGACCTACGAAAGCGAGGCCTCGACCACGTTCTCGACCGGCACCTGGACCCCGGCGGACGGAATTGCCGACGGCTTCGGCCGCGGCGACACGCTGCACACGACGGGCTACTTCCAGTACGCCGCGAACGAGGGTCTGCTCGTTTGATCGAAAACCGAAAACGGTGGGTCGCGATTTTGCCGACCCGCCGTTGTCCTGAGGCCGCGAAACGCTTGCGGCCTTTTCCATCGTGAGTTGCCTGCATCGCAGAACGGATGTCCGGCTGCGAGCTAGCCCTGGAATTTCGCGCCAACGCCGCTCATCAGACCTTCAAACTCGGCGAAACTGGTGGCGATGAACGTCGTGTCGTCGACGGCAACGGGGGCATCGGACGCGCAACCCATCACCAGGAACGACATGGCGATGCGGTGATCCATATGGGTCACGACAGTGCCGCCGCCCTGCACGTGCCCGCCACCGCCGGAAACGATGAGCGTGTCGCCATCCACCTTCGCCGAGACGCCGTTGACAGCGAGGCCGGCGGCAGTCGCCGCCAGACGGTCGCTTTCCTTCACCTTCAGCTCGGCAAGGCCTTCCATTCTGGTCTCACCATCCGCGAAGGCAGCAACCACACCCAAGATGGGATATTCGTCGATCATCGAGGGCGCGCGGCCGGGTGGCACCCGCACGCCCTTGAGCTTTGAATATCGGGCTCGCACGTCGGCGACCGGCTCACCACCTTCCGAGCGCTGGTTCACGAACTCAACGTCGGCTCCCATCTCGCGCAGGGTCTCATAAAAGCCGGTGCGGGTCGGATTGGTGAGGATGTTCTCGACGGTGATCTCCGATCCAGGCGTGATGAGCGCAGCGGCGACCAGGAATGCGGCGGAGGAGGGGTCGCCAGGCACTGTGACGTCACCGCCTGACAGCTCTGCATCACCCTGGACCGAGATTGCGACCTTGCCGTCATGGCGGTCGGTACGCAGGTGAGCACCGAAGAACCGCAACATGCGCTCGGTATGATCGCGTGTCTCCTCGGTGATGACTGTCGTTTCACCGGCCGCGGCCAGCCCGGCGATGAGCACGGCGGATTTCAACTGGGCCGAAGCGACCGGCAGCTCATAGACGATCGGCACCAGTTCGGAGGAGCCCCGGATTGTCAGGGGAAGCGTATCCTTGTCACCCTCCAGAACCTCTATGCCCATCTGGCGAAGCGGCTTCAGGATGCGGCCCATCGGGCGGCGGGACAAAGAGGAGTCACCGGTGAGGCGAGCGGTGATCGGTTGGCCGGCAATGACGCCCATCATCAGGCGGGTGCCGGTGCCGGAATTGCCGAAATCGAGCGGGCCTTCGGGCTCATCCAAGCCGCCCACCCCGCGGCCCAGGACCTCCCAGGTGTCACCAATCTTCGTGGCCTTGGCGCCCAGCGCGGTACAGGCGCGAGCGGTGTTGACGACATCCTCAGCCTCGAGCAGCCCCTTGATGCGAGTGCGGCCCGTCGCGATCGCCCCCAGCATCAGCGCGCGATGCGAGATCGATTTGTCGCCTGGCACGCGGATACAGCCCTGAAGCGGGCCGGAGCGATGACTGGTCAACGGACGGGGACTGGAGGCGGCGTGGGACACGAGTCGAGAACCATCGATTGGCGGTTGCAGCGGGATGAAGGACGGCCGAGTTAGAGCCTCTGCCGGCCCGGCATGTCAACGCCGATGGCATTGCGGCTGCTGCCAAAGCCAGCCGGCGGCAACGCTTGCGGGTCGCTGACGACCAAACGCGTTTTCGCCACGTTCTTATGTTGTCTGATTGTCAAGTGGCTTCAATGACTCGACCGATCGCGCCCTGGCGACGGGCGGAGGTGCGAGCATTGTCATATTGCAGGGCAGCGTATGAGCTCACCAGAGGCGGCTTCCGCCTATATCATAGCCGCAAGACGCACGGCGATCGGACGCGTCGGCGGCCTGCATCGGAGTCGAAGGCTAGAGACTCTGGCCGCGCCCGTTATCGAGGCAGCCCTGAAAGATGCCGGGCTGAAGGCGTCGCAGGTCGACGAAATCGTAATCGGCAACTCAAGCCAAGGCGGAAATCCCGCGCGCCTGATCGCACTTGCGGCGGGATTGCCCGAGACCGCACCGGCATTGACGCTGGACCGGCAGTGCACCTCCGGGCTCGATGCCATCATGCACGCCGTCAGGACAGTCGCGGCGGGAGAAGCCGATGCCATCGTCGCCGGCGGCGCCGAAAGTCCATCGACCGCGCCCTGGCGTGTTGCCAAACCGAAAAGCCTCTACCAACTGCCGCATTTCATCGGGCAAGAACCTGCTTTCGATCCGCAGCTGGAGTTCTCGCATCCGATCGAGGCCTCGGAGGAATTGGCGCAACGGCTGGGCATAAGCCGCCAGGCACAGGATGCTTTCACGCTCAAGTCCCACCTGAGGGCTGAGGCTGCACGGGACGCCAAGCTGTTCGTCGGCGAGATCGTGCCGATGCGCGCCAACCGCCAGGAGTTGCGCGATGAAAGCGCCATCGGCCCTTCGATGGAGGATATCGAGGCTGAATCATCCTATTGGCCGCCATCAGGAACGCTGACCCCCGCCAACACCAGCCAGCCCCATGATGGGGCGGCCATCGTGGTCGTGGTGTCGGAACCGCTGTGGCGGGAGCTTGGCCAGCCGCCAGCGCTGCGATTGGTGGCCGGCGCTGCCCAGGGCGTGTCGCCTGCCGATGAAGCCGGGGCGCCGATTGCCGCCGTGCGCAAGCTCTACGGCCGGCTCAACGGCTTCGATAGATCCACGATCCGCGCCGTCGAGCTTGGCGAGACCTCAGCGGCTCAGGCCATTGCCTGCATGTCAGAGCTGGGCATAGACGAGAGCATACTCAACGTGCATGTCGGCGACATCGTCCGCGGGCACCCGCTTGGCGCTTCGGGGGCGGTGCTGGTGGTGCGGTTGTATTCGCTGCTGGTCCGTTCGGCAGACAGGCAAGGCGCGCGGTTCGGCGTTGCGGCACAAGGTGCGATTGGTGGTCTCGGACTGGCAGCGCTGTTCGAGGCTGTTTGATTAGTTGCTTTTGCTACAATTACTTGCCTCAGGCAATGGTCCGGGTTTTGCAGCAGCGGGGGCGCACCAAGGGCCGAGCGCTATAATTCAGACATATGCTGTGTTACAGTCTAAGCCCGCAAAGCGCCCCAATCTGGCCTTTGGAACGCCAAGCGTTGAGGTCACATTGTGGAGCGGCGGCGTGCCTTTTCCGCAGGCCTGGGAGGGGCGATTGCATCTTCGCAGTCGGAGCCGGCGGATCGTGCGGGCAGCCGGCTCGCCCTTCGTGCACGATGCGGATCGAGGCGATGGCGCTGGAGGAGTTTAAAGCATGAACGCGGCACCGCCATACGAGCTGATCGCCTGGTTGACGGCGCCAAACAATCTATTGCTCGCTCTCAGCGTGATCATCGGCGTCTCGCTGCTCGTGTACATGTTCACGTTCTTCGCCGGTGGGCCGTCAGCCCAGCGCGCACGCGTCCCGCGCGGCCGCAGCTTTGCGAATGCTTCCTCGTCCTGGCAGCTGGTGCTGCTGGCGGCGACCGGTTTGGTGCTGTCGCTGGCATCGGGCTACACGACCTGGAAAGGCATGACCAACTTCACCGGCGAAGCTGTGCTGTCGCTGATGGTCACCTTCGGTATCCAGGGCGTCATGCTGATCGTGGCCTGGCTGATCGGGGAGAGCTTTGCGACGGGGATGAACCGGCGACTGCCCGATGGGCGACCCGCTGGCCGGTGGGATGCTATCATCGGGATGCTGCTGGCGTTCGCCGCCGTCGCGGCCCTGTTCTACTGGGTGCTGCAAAGCTACGGCGCGATCAACTGGGCCCGCGGGTCGCCGATCGAGTGGAACCAATTTGCGAATGTTTCGGCCTATTTCGCGGTCGCACTGCTGGTCATCGGCGTTCTCGCATTCAACTTCAAGCGCGGCGGCGAGCTGTCGGTGCCCTACATCCAAAGCACGCGGGTGATGGTCAAGAACGCGGTGCTGTGGGTGATGTTCATTGCCTGCATGGGCACGTCCGTTTTCTTCTCCTACGATGCGCTGTTCACCGTCATCTTCCCGAAGGAGGAGCGCGCACGCGCGGCCCAGCTGCGCGCGCAGAACCAGGTTGCCGGCATCGTCGCCGACATCGGTTCCACCGTCGAGCGGCGGCGACTGGAGGAGATGGGCAATCTGTTCGAGCAGGGCGGCTGGAAGGCCTACGACGGCCAGCTGAGCTCGCTGTATCGCAACTCGCAAGGCGCCGAGCGCGCCATCGAGGAGCATTTCGAGCGGCAGATGGAGGCTCGCAAGCAGGCCATCCACCAGCAACAGGAGCGCATCGCCACGGCCAAGGGCGGGGCGGCCGGACTGCGCACCAAGAAGATCTCGCTGACCGAGGAACTGGCCCGGCTGAAATCGGAACGGCCCGGTCTCGCCAGCGATCTTGCCGCGAAGAAGACCGAGCTCGAAACGCGCGCGCGCGGCGTCGACGCCAAGCGCGTCGAGGCGCAAGCCGAGGCCGGCGGCGCGGAGGGCACAGGCAAGGTCGGACGCGGTCCCGTCTACCGCCAGCGCACGGAAGAACTGCGCCAGCTCGAGGCGGCCTACAAGATCCAGCAGAAGCGCGTCGCCGATGCACAGGAGCGCAATTCCACGATCAACGGCCGCATCGCCCGCATCGAGTCGGAGCTGGCGCAAATCGACGGCGACATTGCCAAGTACAGCGCGGAGACATCGACTGCGGAGAGCCGGATCAAGATGGCGGAGGGGCAGAGCGCGGACAGCGATCTGCCGCGCGTCGACCCTGCGCGGGTCCGCCAGGGCTTCGAGAAGGCGCGGACCGAGTTCCGTCAGGGGCCGACACGGGAGCGGCTTGTGGCGCTGCAGCAGCAGTGCTCCGATCTGCGCGGAGCCCTTGCCGCCACCACGGCTACCAGAGAGCTGGTGCGCGGCATCGATTGCGATCCCAAGCAGGCCGCGGAAGCCTCGGCAGTGATGTTCGCGCTGAATGTCGGCAGGGCAAATTTCGGTGAGAACTGCGCGGGCGGCGACAAGCTCGATGCGCATCGGACCACGGACGCGCTGTGGGGTTTTGCGCGCAAGTGCCTCGCGGACAGCGGCCTGCCGAGCCGCGAGACCGACCAGATGCGCAACAAGATCAATACGGCCGAGCTTTCGCGCGATGACCGGGCGCATCCGTTCGTTGCGACGCTGAATGCATTCCAGGACGGCAACAAGCTGGCCTATCTGGCGCTCGGCATCGCGGTGGCGATGGACATGCTGGTGTTCATGTCCGGGCTGTTCGGTGCGAATGCGGTGCGCTCGCCGCTGTCCAGACGTGCCGAGCACGCGCGCGCGCTCAGGCCGGCAGCTCGAGGCCATCATCGAGAATGCACTGTTGCCCGATACGTTCGAAGTCTGCACGCGCCGTGCTCAACGCCATGCATCCGATGACGCCGCATGACGGCTTCACGGCGCGGGTTGCGATTCTGCCGATGATCCTCATGCCCCCGATATCCGGCGCGTGCTCAATGCGGCAGCCACGATCGACGCCGTGCGCCATGCGGGCGGAGATGACGCGTCTACGAGGTGCGAGCGGAACTGTTCGAGTTCCTGTCGGTCGTGGCCAAGCGCTCGTTCGAGGCGGATGACGAGAACGCGCGCCTTGCCGAGCTGCGCAAAGTCGCAACCGTCGCGTTGCAGCCCCATGTGGGCGACCATGCCGATATCGTGCTGCACCACTGCCAGGCCGATCACGGAGAGCAAGGGCTTCTCGGCCGAGGTTCTGCTTGGCGAGATCAATGCCGACGATGCGTACGTCGTGCAGCGCGTTCTCAATGCCGGCGCTACGCTGAGCTACGTGCAGCGCGACGAGGACAAGGATATGGCGGCGCTGCAGCGCTATTACGTGCACAAGCAGCTCTACAAGACACTGCTGCTGATCTCGTCGGCTTATCCGCGCACCGGCCAGCGCGGCTATGCACCGCGGCTGGAAGGTCCGGGCGGGGCGCCGCGGCTGGGTGGCAACATCACGCCGCAACGGCCTGCACTGCCGAGCGGACAGGTCGAGACACGGCAGCTGCCCGGCTTCGTCAGCCAGATTGGGCAAGCGACCTCTGAGTATCCACCGGCGCGGAAATCCGTGACGCCGGCCGATGCACCGCAGCAAGCGCTGCAGTCCCCGCTCTCCACTAGCCGCGATCTGCAGTCGGCCTTCACGGCACACATGGTGGAAGCCCTCGGCGTGGACCCCAACGCGTACGAGGACGTGTTCGGAGACACGTTCGGCGCTGCACTTGCGGCGGCGGAAGCGTTCGGGATGGTGCAGCAGACGAACCGAGTATTCGACAGACTGGTCGACGAGCGCGAGCGTGAGGCTCAAGAAAAAGTCGACCGCGTTCGCGAACAACTGGCAGACCGGCCAGAGGCCCAAACGCCGCAGGGGGCCGACGCGCTGCGCAACGCATACGAGGATGTGCTGCGCAACCTTTCAATCATCAGCCTGTTGCCGGGTGGCGCCGTCGAAGTCTTGATGAACCGGCTCATCGCGGAGCTCGAAACGCAAAACGGCGAGAACAACCTGACAGCGGACGAGCAGGAATTGTTGAGGCTCGTAAAGCGCCTCATGCCGAGGCTGGCCGCCAATGCCCGGCGAAATGCCGACGACTGGCAGCAGGTCGAGCTGGATCTGCAGCAGGAAAGTTACGCCATGCCCGGCCAAGTGGTCGCATTCGCGCAACAGCAGCCAGGCAAGCGCACCCTGAATTGACCCAACGGGCAGAGACTTTCGGGTGAGCTTCGCCCGCTCAGCCGATGAGGCAGTGATCATAAAGAAAAAGAGCCGTTCGGGGTTGCCGAGCGGCTCAAGTCTAGGGAGGAAACGCCCAAGAAGGGCTACAAGACGAGGAAAAGTCCGTCGTCTTGTATGAACTCGAATATATGTTGCGGCGCAGCAGAAATCAAGCGGGTATCTGGTATACCAAAGCGGCGCAGTGTCGCGGCCGTGATCGCAATAGATGCTCGGACTTGCGCCAATGGGCGGAGTCGCTCAAGAAAAATGGGCCGATCGGGGTTGCCGACCGGCCCAAGTCTAGGGAGGAAACGCCCAAGGAGGGCTACGACAGACGAGCAGAGCTCGTCGATGTCGCAATGCAACATTTAAGGACGCAGCGCACAAAGTTCAAGTGCGAATTTTGCAGGGCTGACCCATTGCGCCATGCGATATGCGCAGGTGCGACACCGGCGCCGCATCTTGCCCCGGATCAGGCTAGGGGGATCAGGATTCAGGCTTGGGGGTGAAAAGAAAAAAGGGCCGTTCAAGACGGCCCAAGTCTAGGGAGGAAACGCCCAATATGGGCAGAGGCGGTACCGGCTATCGCAGCAAACGGCACCGCGCCCCTGATATGTGTGTGTTCGCCGTAGTCCGCAAGTGGAGCACACATTGGGTTGGCGAATCCGCCGCGCATTGTAGTATATGCGCAACAATAGAGCGGCAGATTTGACACGCCACGTCCAGGTGTCATGTCCAGGCGCCACGCTCTCGAACAGGAGTCGATTTTGCCGAGCCCGCAGCCGCACATGAACCTGCTCGATTTCGCGCACGAGCTTGCCGATGCGGCAGCCGCAGCGATCCTACCGCATTTCCGGCGGCGGCTTGTGGTCGACAACAAGGATAGCGACGGCGGCTACGACCCCGTGACCGAGGCCGACAGGGCTGCAGAGCGGGTGGTGCGCAAGCTCGTGGCACAGAGATATCCGGACCATGGTTTCGAAGGCGAGGAGTACGGCGATGCGCAGCTCAACGCGCGTTATCGCTGGGTGGTCGACCCGATCGATGGAACGCGTTCCTTCGTGTTGGGGCTGCCAATCTGGGGCACGCTGATCGGACTTACCGACGGCGGCAGACCGACGCTCGGGATCATGGACCAGCCGTTCACCCGCGAGAGATTTTTCGCAGACGAGACGTCCGCGTGGCTGCGAGGGCCGGACGGGCGGGAGGACCGGCTGGCCGCGCGGGACTGCGAGGGCCTCGCCGAGGCCATGATGATGACGACGCATCCCGACTTGTTTGCTGCCGGCGCGGAGCAGGCCGGCTTTCAAGCCGTCAAGCAGCAGGTGCGTGCGTGCCGCTATGGCGGCGACTGCTACAGCTACTGCCTGCTCGCCGCAGGGCACCTCGATCTGGTGGTCGAGGCCGGTCTCAAACCGTTCGACATCACCGCGCTGATCCCGATCGTGGAGCGCGCGGGCGGCATCGTCACCACCTGGGATGGCGGACCGGCGGATCGCGGCGGGCGCATCGTCGCTTCCGGGGACGCGCGGGTGCATGAGGCTGCACTGAAGGTGCTGGCTAGCCAATAGGATCGTCGTGAGCGCGCCTTGCCGCAGCGTTGGCCGGACCGGCGCGCGCGACCGCCTGACACTTCTTCCCGTGCGAGTTGGACGGGCAATGCGGTCCTGCTAGAGTGCGCGCAAGCGGCACGTGCGGCAAGCCCGCCGGGAACCAGAAACACGACATCAGGGAGAGCGCCAAGCCATGGACTTCGGCTATTTCACGCTCAGCGACAACCGTTATCCGAACAACCCGCGCTCGGCCGAGCAGTTCCTGATCGAGATCCGGGACCAGGCGGTGCTGGCCGAAAAGCTGGGCCTCAACTCGGCCTGGATCGGCGAGCACCACTTCAACAGGCGCGGCTGCGTCTCGGTGCCGGCCGTGGTTCTGGCCAATGTGGCGGCGGCAACGACGCGCATCAGGCTTGCTCCGGCTGTCGTGGTGCTGCCGATCCATCACCCGATCCACGTCGCGGAGGAATGGGCAACGCTGGACCAGCTGTCAGGGGGCCGCGTCGATTTCGCGGCTGGACGCGGCTACGACAGCCACGAGTTCACGCCGTTCGGAGCCGACTTCCAGGCGTCGGCCGAGCACTTCTCGGAAGGTGTCGAGTTGCTGATGCGGTGCTGGCGCGAGACCGAGCCGTTCGATTTCAAGGGCAAGTTCTACCAGTTCGAGAACGTCGAGGTCTTCCCCAAGCCGCTGCAGAGCGAGTTCCGCCCCTATATGGGCTCTTTCTCCAAGTTCTCGATGGCGCTGGCGGCCGACTGGGACTGGAACCTGCTGCTTGCGCCGTTCGCGTCCACCATTCTGTTCGGGAACCTGGGCAACGCAATTCAAGCGTACCGCGATATCTGCGCTGAAAAAGGCAAGCCGGCGCGGAAAGTGAAATGCAGCTACTTCCTGCACATCGGCGACGGCCCAGCGGAAGAGGACGCGGCGCTGGAGCGCATGGTCAACTACATTTCGATGGCCGGGCTACGAAAAACGATGAGCCAGGGCGGACGAGGGGCATTGCCGCCGAGTCTGGCGTATTTCTCGGAAATCGGAAAACGCCTCAACGATCCCAAGAAAGGCGACTTCGACGACAACTCGCTTCTCTTCGGCTCGCCGCAGCGCATCATTGACAGCCTGAAGCGCGTGGAAGGCCTCGGCGTGGACGAGGTGATTCTATATTTCAATTTCGGCAATCGGCCGGACAGCTTCGTTCGTGAGCAAATGCACCAATTCTGCAGCGAGATCGCCCCACAATTCCGGGACTTCAAAACAAGAGCCGAGCAAGCTGCGCCCGCGATTGCAGCGATATGAACGCATGCCGCTGATAAACTCGGCTAATTGCCGGCGTGAGAATAGGCGCACGCCGGCAACAATTTTCTGTGCAACTTCAAGATAATATATCGCCTGGCAATATTTACCCTTCACAAAACAGTGGAAAACCCTCATTTTGCAATGACCACGAGCGAATCGAGGGCGATGCCATGACCGCCTCCAGGGCGAAGCGGGGCCGACCGAAAGGCTCCGGCAAGGATGACAGGATTTGGCTCAGGGAGATGTCGCGCCTTTTGCGTCTTAACCCGCAAACCACGCCGACGACCGCAATTCGCGCGCTCGGCATCGACAATCCGTCCACAATCCGCCGCCTGCGAGACAAGCACAAAGTGATGTGCAGCAGCGGCCAAGCGCTCCAATAGGGCGCGTTCTGATCCGATCAATCAACAACGGAAGCACTCTAGGACCTGGCGCATACGATTTTGTGCGTCTGCGTCCGCGCAGGCCTGGCGAGCGGGCCGTTGTCGTCTTGAGAGTTGTCAGTTGTAGGCCGTAAGCGACGCGTCGATTACCCAAGAGCAAAACTGACGGCCGCGCGTAGTGCGGCCGTTTTTTTTGGGGATGAGAAAATCAGAGCTTTCTGAGCTCAACGCTTTCGATCCTGTGCGTTTCGTCCTTGCGCAGAATTAATCGGGCGCGTTTGCGCGTTGGGATAATATTCTCTTCCAGGTTTCTCAAATTGATCGTGCGCCATATTTCCAGTGCGCGCTCCTGCGCGGCATCGGCCGAAAGGCCGGCATAGCGGTGGAAATATGCAGCCGGGTCCCGGAATGCTGTCGCGCGCAGCTTCATGAAGCGCTTGAGATACCAGCGCTCAAGTATTGATGTGTCGGCATCGAGATAGATCGAGAAATCGAAAAAATCCGATACGAAGGGCGTGCCATTGCTCTGGCGGGGCGGCACCGCCGGCTGCAGCACGTTGAGCCCTTCGACGATCAGAATGTCGGGCTGCTCGACGGCAACGCGCTGGGTATCCAGGATGTCGTAGTGAAAATGCGAGTATACGGGGGCCTCGACCCGCTCGGCGCCGGATTTGACGGCTGCGAGGAAGTTCAGCAGCCGTGTCGTGTCGAAGCTCTCGGGGAACCCCTTGCGGTTCATGATGCCGCGCCGCTCGAGCTCGACGTTGGGGTACAGAAAGCCGTCGGTGGTTATGAGATCGACGCGCGGATGATCGGGCCAGCGCGCCAAGAGAGCACGCAGAACGCGCGCCGTCGTGCTCTTGCCGACCGCGACCGAGCCCGCAATGCCGATGATGAACGGCACCTTGGTGTCCTTGTGCCCCAGGAAGCGGTCAGTGGCCGAGTACAGCTCCAAAGTCGCTGCAACGTACAAGTTCAGCAATCGCGACAGCGGCAGATAGATCTGCTCGACCTCCGCCATCGACAACTCCTCGATCATACCGGACAGCTGCTCGAGCTCGCGCGGGACCAGCGTCATCGGCGTGTCCTCGCGCAGTCGCGACCACTCCTGGCGGCTGAAGGTCCGGTAGGGCGAGAACTCCAGGCCGGTGATCAGGCTTCGCGGCGATGCGGACACGGCGGGGCTGGCGGTATCAGGTGGCGCCAGCACGGCCCGGTCAGCTTGTGGCTCACGCATTCGAGCTATCCTCGTCCGGGTCTCGCGGATCGCCATGCCAGATTGTCACTGTAAGCGTCATTTGGGCTTCCGGGCGGCCTTTTCAGTCAGACCAGATGTGCCCTGCCGCTGCTCGAGCAGGGTGAGCACATCGGCGATGGATACATTTCGGCTCTCAAGCAGCACCAGCAGGTGGTAAAGCAGATCGGCCACCTCGCCCGTCAGCGCCTCGTCGTTCTCGCCGAGGGCAGCAACGACCGTCTCAATCGCTTCCTCTCCGAACTTTCGTGCGCAGCGCTGCGGGCCTGCGTCGAGAAGCTGGCGCGTGTAGGAGCGATCGGCGGACTCGGCGCGCCGAGCCTTGATGGTCGCGGCCAAAGCGTGAAGAATGTCTTCGCTCATGCGTTCCAGGGCCAATGCTGCTGCCACGGGTCGCCGACAGGAGACCCCTCGCACCGACACCAGCAACCTTGAGCGTGGGCGTCAAGTGCGGCTTTCGTTTCAGCTTAGCGCCGCGCTCCAATTCCGGCACCATAATACCGTGAATGCCGTGCGGCAGCCTATCGATCACCTATAGCCGGGGATTGTCGCAGGCATCGGCTTGGCCAGACAACGCGAACTAGGTTAGTTTGCCACCGTCGACGCGCCGGGCCTGCGACCAGAGTTACTGATTGCGCGTTGAAACTGGTTGCTGGCGAGAGCTACCAACCGTCGCCTCGGAGGGTGAGAGAATGGCAGGCGTGAAGGCCAAGGCCAGGTTGGAACCGGCTGCGAGTGGCCAGGACAGCGACGGGCGGGCGACCGGGGGCATTCTGCCCGTGCAAGCGATCCGAGCCCTTATCGAGCAGGGCGCCGTTACGCTGGCAGAGCCGCCGCTGGCAAACCAGCTGCAGCCGGCAAGTCTCGACCTACGGCTGGGGCGCAAGGCGTATCGGGTGCGTGCGAGCTTCCTGGCCGGGCCTTCGCACTCGGTTGCCGATCGCCTCGACGTCCTGTCTCTGCACGAGATCGCGCTGGAGAACGGCGCCGTGCTGGAGACGGGCTGCGTTTACGTGGTCCCGCTGCTGGAGAGCCTGGCGCTGCCGGAGAACCTGTCCGCGGCTGCCAATCCGAAGAGCTCGACAGGCCGGCTCGACGTCTTTACGCGGGTGATCGCAGACGGCGTTGGCGCCTTCGATCAGATTCCGGCGGGCTATCGCGGGCCGCTTTATGCAGAAATTTGCCCGCAGACATTCCCGGTGCTGGTGCGCACCGGCAGCCGGCTCTCGCAATTGCGCTTTCGCAGCGGAGACGTCGAGCGCGGCGACGTGGCCTTGCGGGAGTTGCATCGGCGCGAACAGCTGGTTTCCGGATCGGCGGTGGCGTTGGATGCGGATATCGCCGACGGGATCGCGCTGTCCGTCGATCTGGCCGGCGATCAAGACGGGCTGCTGGGCTATCGCGCCAAGCGACACACCGGGCTGGTGGATGTCGATGCAGTGGGTGCCTGCCCGGTGCTCGACTACTGGGAGCCGATCCGTGCCCACGTCAGCCGACGATTGGTGCTGGACCCCGACGAGTTCTACATTCTGGCGTCAAAGGAAGCGGTTCACGTTCCGCCGACGCACGCAGCCGAAATGGTGCCGTTCAATCCGCTGGTGGGCGAATTCCGCGTGCACTACGCCGGATTTTTCGATCCTGGATTCGGCCATGCGGCAGCAGGAGGCAGGGGCTCGCGTGCCGTGCTCGAGGTGCGATCGCACAAGGTGCCATTCGTGCTGGAAGACGGGCAGATCGTCGGGCGCCTGGTGTACGAGCGGCTGACGGAGACACCCGAGACATTATACGGCGTGGACCTCGGCTCGCATTATCAGGCGCAGGGCCTGAAGCTCTCGAAGCACTTTTTTTAGTGGCGCCCGTCGACTCCCCTGCGGGGAGCCGGCCGCCGGGCGCGATCCCGAGGCGGGGAGCCTAGGTTGCGCCATACTCATGCCGGCGCCCGTCGACTCCCCTGCGGGGAGCCGGCCGCCGGGCGCGGCCCCGAGGCGGGGAGCCTAGGTTGCGCCATACTCATGCCGGCGCCCGTCGACTCCCCTGCGGTTGTTGCTGGCTCGGCGACTGCGGCGCTCCGCGCCGGATCGCTGCCGAGGGGAGCCGGCCGCTCGCGTCGGCGTGCTCGCCGGAGCGAAAACGAAACAGCGGGCGCGGTCCCGAGGCGGGGAGCCTAGGTTGCGCCATACTCATGCCGGCGCCCGTCGACTCCACTGCGGTTGTTGCTGGCTCGGCGACTGCGGCGCGCCGCGCCGGATCGCTGCCGAGGGGAGCCGGCCGCTCGCGTCGGCGTGATCGCCGGTGCGAAAACGAAACAGCGGGCGCGGTCCAGAGACCGAATTCTGGACAAGAGCGCCTTTAGTCGGCAAGCGGGTTGAGTTGCGCCCCCGACGTGGCATAGCTAGCCGCGAACACAAAGCCGCGGACGACATTCATGCTCATCATCGCCATCGACGGGCCGGCAGCATCCGGAAAAGGCACGCTTGCCAAGCTGATCGCGGGCAAGCTCGGGCTCGCCTGCCTCGACACGGGGCTGCTCTACAGGGCAGTGGGGCGCGACGTGCTGGCGGCAGGCAAATCGCTGGAGAACGTTGAGGCGGCGGCCGCGGCAGCTCGATCGATGGATGCCACGACACTGGAGGATCCAAGCCTCAGGCTGGCGACGATGGGCGATGCGGCATCGGTGGTGGCGAAGTTCCCGGCGGTGCGGGCGGCACTACTTGATTTCCAGCGAGACTTCGCGCGGCAGGAGCCGGGGGCGGTGCTGGATGGACGCGATATCGGCACCGTCGTGCTTCCGGATGCGGACGTGAAGATCTACGTGACCGCGGACGTGGAGGTCAGGGCGCGACGGCGCTATGAGGAGCAACTCGCGCGCGGCGAGCCCGTCACCTTCGAGCGCGTGCTGGAGACCATCCGGAACCGGGATGCGCGCGACATGGCCCGCAAGGAAGCGCCACTGAAGGCCGCCGACGATGCGCTGATACTGGATACGACGAACATGGGCGTGGAGGCAGCGCTGGCAGAGGCGTTGCGTCTTATCGAGAAGAAGATGGGGCGCCGGGTGCCATGACGCATGCGGCCCAGCTCGGCCGGCTGATCGTCATCTCCGGGCGGGAGCAGCGAGGCGCCTATCCCACTATCCCGCGCGCAATCCCATCCTGGCCAGCCGCGGCAGCACCTCGGCGCAGAAGTAGGGGCCGTCCTTGACGTAATTGACCATCGAGAAGGCAATGCCACGCAGGCCGGCGCGGGCAAGGCGTGCCATGTCCTCAGCCACCTTGTCCGGCGTGCCGACGTAGGGCCGGCCACCGACGCCCGTCAGCGCCATCATGCGCCGCTTGGCGGCAAAGTCCTCGGGCCGGGTGTTCGCCGGAGTGACATTATTCAACGCGAGCATGCGATCAATTGCCGGCCACTCCGCATTCTCGACGTTGGCCCAATGGTAGTACTCCTCCGCCTCCTTCTGCGTGGGACGGCAGATCACCTGGCCTTGCGTGAAGACCTCGATCTCGCGGCCGTATGTTTTCGCCTCGGCCTTGATGGCGACGACTTTCCTGGCCGCCTGCTCCAGAAGATCGATGCCATCGACCCCGGTAGCATAGCCGGTTTGCTCGATCACGACATCGCGCATGGAGGTGAAGAAGGCGTCGCAGTTGCGCAGTGCGAAGCGGACGCCGGAAGGCGAGGCCCCGGCATTCATGATCATGGGGCGGGTGCCGCCGTATGGCTTGGGCTTGGCGCGCACCTGCTTGAGCTTGAGGAAGCGGCCATCGAAATCGAAGTCTTCGGTGTCGGTCCAGGCCCGCATCATGACCTGCAGCCATTCCTCGGCATAGGCATAACGGTCCTCGTGCTCACGCTGCTCGACGCCGAACATGTCGAATTCGCTCTCGTTCCAGCCGGCCACGATATTGAGCCCGAAGCGGCCCGAGCCGACCTGGTCGGCGGTGACCATCTGCTTGGCGGCAAGGACGGGGTGAAACAGCGGGGCATGCACGGTGCCGAAGACGACGATCCTCTTGGTGAGGGCCAGCAGGCCGGTCGCCCATGTTATTGTTTCCAGCGAGGTGCCGTGGAAGTCGGTCTCGCCGCCATAGCCTTTCCAGCGGCCCACCGGCAGCAGGAAGTCGACGCCGCCCTCATCGGCGATGCGCGCCATTTCCATGCAGTCCGGCCAGCTGGCGGACCAGCGGTCGGGCACCATGGTTGCCGTGCGGGCAGAGGACAGGTTGCCGCCGAAAAAGCCGACCTTGAAGGCATTGCCGTTGCCCATTGCATTGCGATGACGCTGCGCAGCGCTGTGATCGAACGTATCCATCCAGTCTCATCCTTAACGAAGCAGAAATTCGGGCGCCGGCCAGTGTCCACTTGTTCCGGGTCGTCTCCAATACTGTCCAGCAGCAATAGCATGCTGTCGCGAAAGGTGCTTGTCGCCGGCACCTTCCGGATTGCAGGATAGGGCGTGCCATGAGATCAGACCCGCGCCCTGGGCGGAGATCCGTGGGTCAGGTCCATGCGATGGAGGATGCCCTATGAAATTCCATTGGTTTCACCTGATGCCATATCCCTACCTGCCGGATGATTTCCAGCAGCGATACCGCTCGGTGTGGGTCGATCCGCCGGCCGGAGAGCTGTATGACCCGGTCAAGGGGCACCAGATCTACAACGACTATCTCGATCAGCTCGAGTTCGCCGAGCAGATGGGTTACGACGGGATCTGCTGCAACGAGCATCATCAAAACGGCTATGGGCTGATGCCGTCGCCGAATTTGATCGCGGCCTCGCTGGCACGGCGGACCTCGAAAGCGAAGCTCGTGGTGCTCGGCAACTCGGTGGCGCTGTACGATCCCCCGACACGGGTCGCCGAGGAGATGGCGATGCTCGACGTGATGTCGGGCGGCCGGCTGGTGGCAGGTTTTCCGGTCGGCACGGCGATGGACACGACCTTCTGCTACGGCGCCAATCCGGCGACACTGCGGGAGAAATACTACGAGGGCGTGGAGCTCATCGTGCGCGCGTGGAACGAGCGCAAGCCGTTTGCATACAACGGCAAATACACCCAGCTACGTTACGTCAACCCGTGGCCGGTGCCGATCCAGACACCGCGTCCACCTGTGTGGATTCCCGGCGGCGGCAGTATCGAGACTTGGGATTTCTGCATCAAGCATGACTTCCTGTACGCCTATCTCACCTACTTCGGCTACATGGCCGGTGTCGGCGTGATCGACGGCTACTGGGAGCGCGTCGCCGAGATGGGTAAGCCGTTCAATCCCTATCGCGCGGGCTTCCTGCAATTCGTCGGCGTGGCGGAGAACGACGCTGAGGCAGAGCGGCTTTATTCCGGGCCGGCGCAGTATTTCTACAACCGCTGCTTCCACCTGCATCCGGGTTTTCTCGGCCCGCCGGGCTACGCGAGCGTCGCCACGATCCGCAAGGGCGTGCAGAGCACCGTGCGCGAGTCCGCCAAGCAGGTGCAGGGCAAGACCATGTCGTGGAAGGAGATCGTCGACCGCGGCTGCGTCGTCGCGGGCAGCCCCGCCACCATCGTCGACCGCCTGAACGACATGGCCGATCGTATGAAGGTCGGGCATGTCATGCTGCTCATGCACTTCGGCAACATGAGCCACGAGACGACGCTCTACAATACGGAGAGGTTCGCGAAGGAAGTGATGCCGAAGCTGCGCAACCGGTTCAGCGAGTACGAGGACCATTGGTGGCCCAAGGACACACTGGCGGAGTTGCAGAAGCCGGCGCCGCTGGCGGCCGCGGAGTAGGTGGTGGCGATGGAAGTCAATGTGGGAAGCAATCGCAGCGAAACGCTGACGCTGGCGAACGGCGCCAAAGCTCAAGTGCACTGGTTCGGATCGGGGCCGAACCTTGTGTGGTTGCATGGGCCGCACGGCATCCGGCGGGGCGATGAGGTCATCGCTGCGCTGGCAAAGCGGTATACGGTTATTGCGCCAGTGGCGCCAGGCTTCAACGAGATCTCGGAACTCGACGAGATCCGCGACGTGCACGATCTGGCGCTGCACACGGACGATGTGCTCGAGGCACTGGGACTCGGGACCGTGGACGTCGTCGGCACCTCGTTCGGGGCAATGGTGGCTGCGGAGCTTGCGGCGCACGTGCCCCGGCGCGTCGGCAAGCTGGTGCTGATCTCGCCATTCGGTCTTTGGCTCGATGATCACCCGGTCGAGGACCTGTTCTGCCGACCATATGCCAATGTCGACGAGATCCTGTGGAAGGAAGGCAAGGCCGCTGGCGCGCTCGCGGATCCGGCTGGATTGCCCAACGATCCGATCGAGAAAGCGGTGTCGCTCGTGCAGGCGATGACAACGGTCGCGAAGTTCATCTGGCCGATCCCCGACAAGGGCCTAGGCCGCAGACTGCACCGGGTGAAAGCGGCCACGCTGGTTGTTGCAGGGCAGGACGACGCTTTTGTTCCTTCGATTTATGCGAAGGAGTTTGCGACGCGGATCAAGGGGGCCCAGGCCAAGGTGCTGCCCGGGGCGGCGCACATGGTCGTCTATGAGAAGACGGCCGATGTGGTGGCGCTGATCGAGCGGCATCTATCCGGCTGAGGCGCGGTGGTGGACGGCCCAGTCGTGCCGCGAGCTTCGCAGGTGAAGCCTGAGAGGCGGCGGGCTGGGGCAGCCACCATCCCCATTGCTCGCAGCCATCAATTTGTCTATATCAGTGCCATTCGAGGCTGCGGTCGAAGCGATCGTGAGGAAGATGGCCAATAGGGCGCCCCATGCGGGTGCGTCCTCAATCCAGTTGGCCGGGCATTCGCCCCGTTCGACGCGGGTCTCGGCACCGATGACCGTCTTTTTGGGGACCGGCCTTTTTGCCTTGTCCTCTTGGGTCGCAGCAGCGTTGCCGTCCGGGAGCACCGGCCGAGGCGACTGCCCGATCTGCTAGACCGATCGCACACAGACATGGAAGACTTCGCCGCCCGGGTCGCCTTGCGCGCCCCGTTCGCGGCTTACCCCTACATGGAGCCTAAATGAGCACTACAGAAATCAACCGAGACCTCAACCCGAGCAAGGACGACTTCCTTGCGATGCTGGACGAGACGCTGGCCGAGGACGTCGCCTATGAAGGTAACGTGGTGCGCGGCAAAATCGTCGCGATCGAAAAAGACCTCGCGGTCATCGACGTCGGCCTCAAGATGGAAGGCCGGGTGCCGCTGCGCGAGTTCGGTTTGGGCGGAAAGCCCGCCGACCTCAAGGTCGGGGACGAGGTCGAGGTCTACCTCGAGCGTATCGAGAACGCGCTCGGCGAAGCGGTTCTGTCACGCGACAAGGCGCGGCGCGAGGAGAGCTGGACCCGGCTCGAGAAGCAGTTCGAGGCCGGCGAGAAAGTCAGCGGCGTCATCTTCAACAAGGTGAAGGGCGGCTTCACCGTGGACCTGGACGGCGCCGTGGCGTTCCTGCCCGGCTCTCAGGTGGATATCCGGCCGGTGCGAGATATCGGACCGCTGATGCACCAGCCGCAGCCGTTCCAGATCCTCAAGATGGACCGTCGGCGCGGCAACATCGTCGTGTCCCGCCGGTCTGTGCTGGAGGAGACCCGGGCCGAGCAGCGCGCCGACATCGTGGCTCGTCTGGAGGAAGGCCAGGAGATCGAGGGCGTGGTCAAGAACATCACCGACTACGGCGCGTTCATCGACCTGGGGGGCATCGACGGCCTGCTGCATGTCACCGACATGGCATGGCGCCGTGTCAGTCATCCATCCGAGATCGTCAACGTCGGAGACACGGTCAAGGTGCGCATCATCCGGATCAACCCGGACACGCAGCGCATCAGCCTGGGCATGAAGCAGCTGCAGGCCGACCCGTGGCAATCGATCGAGGCGAAATATCCGGTTGGGGCACGGTTCAAGGGCACGGTCACGAATATCGCCGATTACGGTGCATTCGTGGAGCTGGAGCCCGGCGTGGAAGGCCTGATCCACGTTTCGGAGATGAGCTGGACCAAGAAGAACATCCATCCCGGGAAGATCGTCTCGACCAGCCAGGAAGTCGAGGTGCAGATCCTCGAGGTGGACCCCAACAAGCGCCGCATCTCGCTCGGACTCAAGCAGACCCAAGACAATCCCTGGGACAACTTCCTTGCCACCCATCCGAAGGGTACGGCGGTCGAGGGACCGATCCGCAATATCACAGAGTTCGGATTGTTCATCGGTCTGGACAACGGTATCGACGGCATGGTCCATCTGTCGGATCTGGACTGGAACCGGCCGGGCGACGAGGTGCTCAAAGAGTTCAAGAAGGGCGATACGGTGAAAGCCGTCGTGCTCGACGTGGACTCCAGCAAGGAGCGCATCTCGCTTGGTATCAAGCAGGTCGCAGGAGATCCGATCGACACCCTCAGCAAGTACAAGAGGGGCGATGCGGTGACCTGCGAGGTCGTGGCGGTGCAGGAAAACGGCATCGAGGCGAAGATTGCCGGCTCCGACATCACAACCTTCATCAAGAGATCCGACCTTTCCCGGGACCGCTCGGAACAGCGGCCTGAGCGCTTCAGTGTCGGACAGAAGGTCGATGCCTCGGTGTTAGGTATCGACAAGGCGACGCGCCGCATACAAGTCTCGATCAAACAGCTCGAGATCTCCGATGAGAAGAACGCTGTGGCACAATACGGCTCGTCGGATGCGGGCGCATCGCTTGGCGACATCTTCAAGGCCGCCATCAAGAAGCGTGAAGAAGATGAGGACGCCCCTTAAGGGCGTTCCAACCGGGCAGATTGCGGCGTGAAGATCGCGGTCCGGCTGCGAAATTTCATTGCGGCCCTGCCGTTCAAGACTGACAGGGCTGGTCCTCCAGGGGCCGGCCCTTTTTTCATGGCAGCATGCGACGCAATAATCCGTCCTTGAGAATAAGCTGGTGGCGCAAAACCAGACCGATGTGGGCAACAAGCGCGGCGAGGATCACCCAACCACAGACGATGTGGCACCAGCGGGCAATGCCAGCCAATGTCTCGTTCTCACCGATCGGATTTGGAAGGTGTGTCATCTCCATGAAGTGCACGCCATAGCCACCGGCCATCACGTAAACGAAGCCACTCAAAGGCATGACGAGCATGGCTGCATAAAGCGCGTTCTCATAGATGTGGATCAGCTTGTGCTCTCGTCGACTGAGCGTAGGCGCCCAATCCGGCAGGGAGCCCGCCTTCCTGTTCAGTAGGCGCAGGATCGCGACCAGCAAGGCGATCAGCCCGATCGACTTATGCCAGTTGAAATAGTTGGATGCTGTGAGGCCCAGGGCCGTCTGCCCCTCGGCGAGATTCAGCATGATCGCGGCGGCGACATACTGGAACGCGAACAGCGCCACGATCAGCCAATGAAACAGTTTGGTCAGCGCACCGTACGTGCGCCCGTCGTTCAGTAGCGCCAATGCGGCCCCCTCCCCCTTTGCCGCGGCTGCTCAGCTGGGCCGCACGTTGCCCTCAATCGTGGTGCGGAGCATCAGCCGCCGCTCGCCCGGTGAAAAGTCGGTCCGCGCGTGCATGGAGCACCTGTTATCCCATACGACGAGGTCGTGAGGCTGCCATACGTGCTCATAGACCCACTCCCGGTTCTCGGAGTGCTCGAATACGGCTTGGAGAAGAGCACTTGCCTCGTCCCTGTCCATGCCTTCGATTCCCACCGACATGAGCCGATTGACATATACGGCCTTGCGGCCCGTTTCCTCGTGCGTGCGAAATACCGGGTGCGTGGACTCGTTGACCTGCTCGACACCGGTGCCGTCGCCGCGCTTTGCCTCGCCAAGCCGGTAGCTATGCTCGGCCCGCCGGCCCTCCAGCCTCGCTTTCAGCGTCTCGTCGAGCGTCTCGTAGGCGGTGTAGCAGTTGGCGAAGCATGTGTTTCCGCCCGTCGACGGGACTTCGACCGAATAGAGGCATGTGCCTCTATGAGGGATGGCGACATGCAGCATATCGTGATGGAACCACATCTCGCCGTCCGGAAGGTTGCCAATCGGCACACCATTCTCGCGGATGTTGGAGATCAGCATGATTCCAGGCAGCACATCAGAATAGCCGGGTGGGTTGTACTCCGGCTTGCGGTTGGAGCGGGCCATAGGACCGAAAATCGTCGTTGCCTGGAGTAGCTGCTCCTGCGTCAGCTCCTGACCGCGGAATACCAGCACCACATGCTTCAGCCACAGGTCGTAGACCGCCTTGCGCGAGGCCTCGTCGAGAGGCTTGGTCATGTCGACGCCGCGGACCTCAGCGCCGATATGCGCTGAGAGCGGGTGTGCGGTGATCGGCATGATCTTCCTCCGCGAGGTGAAGCAATCTTGCGCAGATGTTAGGCGTGGCAGCGGGCCGCCGCAATGGGCTGAACAAGGAGTGGGCGCGGTTCCAGACCTGTCATACCGGTCCACCGATGAAGCGCTACGGCGAATGATTGGTGTCCCAGCGGGGTTCTGTGAGGCCCGGAGCGAAGATCTCCTCAATCGTGCCGATGCGCGGCGCCAGCCCCTGCTCAAATGACCAGCGCAGCATGGCCTCCAGCTCCTTGCGGTTCGCGCCAGCGCCGTACGGCCACATGTTCGGGCCCATCACCGCCTGGGCCCTGGCCAGGTCGTTAGTCAGCCAGGGGAGCATGGAATAGAACATTCCCGTCGACTTCATCTCCTCCTGCACGATGGTGCGGGCCTGCAGGCAGGCCTTGAGAATATTGCCTGCCAGCCAAGGGTACTGCTCGGCCAGAGACTTGCGGACCGCCATCATGTGCATGATCGGGAACATGCCTGTCTTGCGGTAGTAGTCCTCCTCGACCGACCGATAGTCGGCAAACAGCCGATCGACGTTGGGTGCCTTCTCGGCATAGCAATTCGGCTGAACGGCCGTGATAAGCGCGTCGATCTCGCCGTCTGCCAGCATCCGGGACAGCGACTTGTCCGGTGCAATGCTCTCAAGCTCGATATGCGGCGGCAGGGTGATCGGGGTTCGCTCCGACCGGCCCGGCTTCTGGAGGCCGCCGCTGCGCCATTTGATCTCCGACGTCTTTACTCCGTACTCGTCGGCGAGAATGCCGCGGATCCAAAGTGCCGCCGTCATCTGGTACTCGGGTACGCCCACAATCCTGCCGCGCAGGTCCTGCGGCGATCGAATGCCGCGGTCGGTGCGAATGTAGATGTCGCCATGGCGAAATACCCGGGAGACGAATGCCGGGATGCCGACATAGTGCGCATCCCCGCGCAGGCAGGTGAGGATATGCGAGCTCGCGGAGATTTCCGTGATGTCGAAGTCCTGCGTGCTGTAGATGCGCGGGAACAGCTCCTCCGGACGCAGAGGAAAGAAATTGCAGTCGCAGCCCTCGATCGGCACCCGCCCGCTGATGATCGGGTTCAGTCTGTCGTAGGGGCAGGAGGCGAAACTGATCTTGAGCTTGGACATCGAGCAACCCTTATGCCTCGTTTGGTAATCCGGCCGCATTCGTGCGCAGCGCGCCAGACGGTAAATGCGACTCATCCATTGAGATTTTCACGCAGGGTCGGCCCTGCATACTTCTTTTTCGACAAGCCTCGGCGCTGCAGCTCGGGGACGACAAAGTCGACGAAGTCCTTCAGGTTGTCGCTCGCCGAGAAGCCGCGCGCCAGGATGAAGCCGCCGTTGGCACCGCTCTCGAAATGCATCTGCTCCAGCTTGTCGGCAATCGACTTGGGCGTGCCGGTCGCGGCAAGAACGCGATCGACCAGGAAGCGCTTGGAGAAGTCGCGCACCGTCTGTTTGGGGTCGACCGTCTTCAGCAGCTCCTCGAAGCTTCCGAGATTGCCCTTCTGCGCGGCCACCTCGTCGGCGAAATCGGCCAGCCGCATGTCCGGCCGCGCCTTTGAGAAGTCGACGTTGTACTGGAACGACATCTCGACCAGGCCCGCCTCCGGCGGAATGGCTTCCAGGTAGCGCCGCTCTTTTTCCGCATACGCTGCATCCGACTCCGCAACCTCGATCCGGATCGACCAGAGAATCCCGATATCGCGCGACTGCCGGCCCGCCTGCGCAAGCTTCTGGTCGAGCCGGGCTCGATGCTGCTTCATGCTCTCCAACGTGCGCCGGGTCGAGAACTGAAGCTCGGCGAAATCGGCGGCAAGCTGCATGCCGGGCTCGGAGAGCCCCGCCTGGATGATGACCGGGCGCCGCTGCGGCGAGGGCAACGCCGGAAGCGGTCCGCGCACACTGAAATACTTGCCCTTGTGATCGATGCGATGGACCTTCTCGGGGTCGCAATAAACGCCGGTCTCGCGGTCGAGTATCACGGCGTCGGGCTCGATGCTGTCCCAAAGCGCGCAGGCGACCTTCAGGAACTCGTCGGCCCTGACGTAGCGCTCGTCATGCTCCATCATCACGTCGAAGCCGTAGTTGGCGGCCTCGTTCTTGTAGGCCGACGTGACGGCATTCCAGGCGACACGGCCGCGCGTGACGTGATCGAGTGCGTTGAACACGCGGGCGCAATGAAACGGATGGTGGTAGGTGGTCGACATCGTGAGGGCGAAGCCGACGCCCGGGGCGGCCTTTGCCATGAGCGGGATCATCGGCGTCATGTCATGGCGAGGCCATTTGGCGCCAAACTTGACCACGGCATGGTGATTGCCGCCATAGTCCTCCGGTGTGCCGCCGGTATCACCGAAGAACAGCATGTCCATGACGCCGCGCTCGGCCGTGCGAGCCAGGTCCTCGTAGAATTCGGACGTGCCGTAGTAGGGATAGCCGACCCAGGAGCCAGGCAGCCGCCACAGGTAGTCCGTATGAAGGAATGAGATGTCCGCCGCCAAATGGATGTTCTGGGACTGCGCCATGACATGCTCCGAGCCGAGGATGACGGTTGAGATACTCGAGCAAGGATAGCAGCGCACCAGCCCGCTGCAATCGCGTTATTCATGGACACGAACGCGCAGCCGGCGGTGCAGCATATGAAACGCGGTTCCACGCTGCGGCACTGCCTGATCCTGCAGCACCCTGCCAAATGATCGATCATCGGTTGGGGACGGTGCATTAGCCGGTTGACGGCCGCGTGGGGCCTGTGACACCGTGCGGTTGCCATGGGCATCGCCGTAGGCTGGCATAGCCGATTTTCCGTTGTCGCGCACCTGGGCCTGTATTGCGAGGGAGTGAAAAAAATGGACGTGAAACGACTATCGCGGCGCCATTTCATGACCGCCGTCGCAGGCGGCGCCGGTGCTGCCGCATTCGCTTTTCCGATGCCGTACGTTCATGGGCAAGGCCGAATCCGCAAAACGACGATGCGTCTGGACTGGCTGTTCCAGGGACCGAATGCCGGCTTCGTCGTTGCCCAGGATAAAGGCTTCTACAAGGAGGCGGGTCTGGACGTTGAAATCGGGGCGGGCAAGGGCTCGGGCAGCACCTCCCAGCTGATCGCCAACAAGACTTCGCAGTTCGGTTTCGCCGATGGGTTCGTCGTCGGCCTCAGCGTGTCCAAGGGCATGTCGATCCGCAATGTCGGCAGCATCTACCGGCGCAACCCTACGGCAGTCATCGTGCTGGACGATGGCCCGATCAAGAGCGTCAAGGATCTCGAAGGCAAGAGCATCGCCATTGCTCCTGGCGGCACACAGTTCCAGCAATGGCCGGCCTTCCTGAAAGGCGCCAAGCTGGATGCCTCCAAGATCACGGTCGTGAACGTCGATCCGGCCGGAATGATACCGGCTCTTGCAAACGGTCGCGTGCAGGCAATCGCGAGCTACGTGCAGGGCTCGGTGCCCGCTCTGGAGATCAGGGCCAACAAGAAAACGCGCGTGTTCTGGTATGCCGACGAGAACGTGTCGGCGGTCAGCAACGGCATGATCGTGCACAACGATCTGCTGAAGAGCGATCCATCTCTGGTCAAGGCGTTCGTTGCGCCCTCCATTCGCGGCTTTCTGTACGCGAGGAAGAACCCGGAGGAAGCAGTCGAGATCGTCCGCAAATATTCCACGACGGTCAATCCGGCGATCGCCAAACGCGAGATGGAGCTGTCCTGGAACACTTGGGTGACGCCCAACACGAAGGGCAAACCGCTGGGCTGGAATTCCGAAAAGGACTGGGAAGATACGGTCGCGGTGCTCAAGCAGTATGGCGGCGTAAAGACGCCGTTGACCGTAGCCCAGTTGATGACGAACGACTTCGTGCCGAGCGGCGGTGAGTTCGTTCCGCCGCAGTGATACCTGAGGCCGGGAACGACGGCGGCTGGAGCCAGTGCTAATGCTTGACCAGGGGCGTGCACCTTCTTCGGGTACCGGAGCGGATTCCAATCCCTATATGCTGGTCGAGGGTCTCAGCAAGATCTATGCAACGCGCGACGGGGCCGTCCGCGCGCTGGACAATGTCTCGCTCGTTCAGTCTCGCGGCGAGTTCGTCTCGATCCTTGGCCCGAGCGGCTGCGGAAAGAGCACGCTGTTGATGATTGCCGCCGGGTTGCTTCCGGCGTCGGGCGGCAGGCTTCGCGTGAACGACAATGCCGTCGACAAGCCACGGACCGACATCGGCATCGTATTCCAGAGCCCCGTGCTGCTGGAGTGGAGGACGGCGCTTGCCAATGTCATGCTGCAGACCGAGGCCCGCGGCATGGACCGGACGGGCTCGGAGAAGCGCGCCATCGAGCTGCTGGGCTCGGTAGGCCTGGACGGTTTCGAGCAAAAGTATCCGCATGAGCTCAGCGGCGGCATGCGCCAGCGCGTGTCAATCTGCCGTGCACTGATCCACGAGCCGGAGCACCTGCTCATGGATGAGCCCTTCGGCGCCCTCGACTCGCTCACGCGCGATCAACTCGTGCTCGATCTGCAGCATCTGTGGATGGCGAGCAGGATGACCGTGACCTTCATTACACATAGCGTGGCGGAGGCGGTATTCCTGTCAGATAGAGTGGTTGTGATGACACCGCGTCCCGGCAAGATCGATCGCATCATCGACATCGATCTGCCGCGACCGCGCACGCTTGCGATCCGGGAAACCAAAGAGTTCAGCGATTACAGCCGTCAGATCCTGGAACTTTTCCTCGCACGAGGCGTGTTGAACGAGCATCGGCAAGGCGGCAAGGCATGAGCGAATCCGTCAAACTGCGAGAGGCGCCGTTCGCCGCCTCGATCGAGGAGGTCGAGGCGGACCTGCAGCAACGGCGCGAGACCCGTGAAAGACGGGAACGGATCACCGGCATCGTCTATCCGATTGCCGTGATGGTCGTGCTCATCGCGGGCTGGGAGGCGGCGTGCTGGCTGTTTCGCGTTCCACCCTACCTGTTGCCGCCGCCAAGCACTGTCGCCCTCGCCATGCATACCCACAGCGCTCTCATTCTGCACGAGAGCATGCTGACCACCGTGGAGACCGCACTCGGCTTCCTGCTCAGCGTCGTCGTCGGCATCCCGCTGGCGCTGGCCATATTCCTGTGGCAGCCCTTCGCGCGGGCGGTCTATCCACTGCTCGTCGCTTCGCAGGCGATCCCGAAAGTCGCCGTCGCACCCTTGTTTCTGGTCTGGTTCGGCTTTGGCCTGTTGCCGAAGGTGCTGATCGCATTCCTGATCGCGTTCTTCCCTGTCGTGATCAACACGGTGGTCGGACTGGCGTCGATCGAGCGGGAGAAAATCTACCTTGCCCAATCAATGGGGCTCGGGCCGTTGCAGACGTTCTTCAAGATCCGCCTTCCCAACGCGCTGCCTTCGATATTCGCCGGCCTGAAGATCTCGATCACCCTGGCTGTCGTCGGCGCCGTTGTCGGTGAGTTCGTCGGAGGGCAGGGAGGCCTGGGTCATATGCTGCTGGTCGCCAACGGCAGCATGGATACGGGTCTGCTGTTTGCCGGCATGGTCGCTTTGACGGTGCTTGGCGTTGCGATGTTCGCCATCGTCGGCCTTGTCGAGCGGATGGTGCTGCCACCGCATGCGATCGCCAATGCCACCGGCGCACGCGAGTCAATGTAGGCGCGCGGACACCGACGCCGCAGGAGAAGTGCGGGGCAATTCAGCCCGGGATGAACGGCATCAGCAGATAGGACGCTCTGGATCCGCCAGTGTGAATCGTATGTCTGCCGCCAAACTCATCGAGCGGTCGGTCGCCTGGATGGTCGTGAAGCATTCGACCGGGCGTGCCGGGAAACTCGAAATCGCAGCCCTTTATCGTCAACACTAGGCGATATCCCCGAGGCACAACGATGCTGGTGGGCCATATTTCAACGTCGACCTCGTAGACTTCGCCCGGCGTCAGCTTCTCGACGACGGCATGATCGCGCCAAGGCCTGTAGAACGTCGATTGCCGCGGATTCACGCTGCGATGGGAGGCGCGCAGCCATCCTCTTGATACGGGAACGGGCTCACTGGCGCCGGTGAATATCACCTCGTCTCCCGACGGATCGAACAGCCGCAGCGTCGCAAAGATGTCCATGTCCGCCGTATCCGAGGCAACCCACAAGCGTGCAACGACGGGACCGGTGTATTCCGTGTCCTGCTCGAAGGCGGACGTCGAGAAATCCACCCCCGAACCCATGGCATCGTAACTGGTCTGACCCGCGGCAAGAGGCGGACTGGATGACAGCGCGCGGCCGTCTGTATCCAGATGGAGTTTCGTCCACTGTGTGCGTGCCAGCGGCCATTCGGTTTCCGCTCTGGTCGTCGCACCGTCAGGCCGGCGAATGGCGAGCCTGATAGGGGGCTCGTCATCCCAGCCGTTGTCCATGCCTTTCAGGAAGCGATCGAGAAAACGCCGCTGCATCTCCATGTAGCTCGGCGTGTAGAAGCTCTCGAAATGCGTTCCGATGTGCACGGAAAGCCATTTGTTTCGGCTCGATGCGCGCTGGTAGCCTTCGATGTTGCCGCGCAGATGCAGGCCGATCCCGCCCCAATTGCCGGCCGACAGGAGCGGCACTTCGATACGCGCCAGGTCCGCGCTGCGCTGCCGGTACCAGGCATCGTCGAGCGGATGAGAGCCCAGATCCTCGTGATGCGTGGCGCGGTTGCCCTCCAACTCCAGCGCTGTCAGAGTCGGCCCCGTGGTGCGCTCGCCGGTATCGCGGTCCCGGTGATGGGTTGCGGCATTGCCATGCTGGTTCGGCAGCACCTGGCGGGGCCACCACGCGGTCACGAACGAGTTGGAGAAAATGCCGCCATGGTGGCTCCATTCACGATAGACATCGGAGTTGCCTTCCCAAGGCACAATGGCGGCCAGCGCTGGCGGTTGCATGGCTGCCACTTGCCATTGCTTCATCGCGAAATAGGAGATTCCGATGAGGCCTACCTTGCCTGTCGACCACGGCTGTCGCGCCGCCCAAGCGATGGCATCGCAGTAGTCCTGCGTTTCGCGCGGGCTGAGCGGATCGAGATAGCCCGGCGACTTGCCGGAACCGCGTCCATCTATCGCGACGACGGCGTAGCCGTGCGGCACCCAGCGCTCCGGATCGATCATTTCCCATCTCAGCCAACGGCCGCTCGAGCCGTTGCGGTCGATGTCGGGCAGCAGCGCCTTGAGCTTTTCGAATTGCTGAGGATATGCATCAGCAAAGTGCACGTCCTTGCCATAGATGCCCAGCGCCATCAGAACCGGGTACCGGCCTGGCTCGGGAGGAAGGAAGACATTGGCCCTGAGCACGGTTCCGTCACCGGTCTCAATGCCCACATCCTTCTCGATACGCATCACTGCCCCGGCTGACGTCGCACTGTTCACGCAAGCCTCCCTTCGGCCGCACGATTGCCTGCCTGAATCAATGCCCAGACCCGTGAGGGTGACAACGGCAACTCTTGTGGCTGCACGCCTTGCGCCGAAAGCGCGTTTGCAACCGCGTTGGCAATGATGCCGCCGACCGGAATGGTACCGCCCTCTCCCGCCCCTTTCGCACCGAGCGGATTGATCGGCGAGGGATAGTTCTCCAGTGCGTGGCTACGAATGTTGGGGAAGTCCGTTGCAAGCGGCAATAGATAATCGGCGAAAGATCCGGCGAGGAACTGGCCCTGAGCATCGTAGACCAGATGCTCCATCAAGGTTCCGCCGAGCCCCTGCACGATCGAGCCGACGGCCTGACCGTGCAGCGTCAGGGGGTTGATGATGCGGCCCACATCCTCGATCGACACGTAGTCCAGCACCCGCACCTCGCCTGTCCCGGCATCGACCGTGACGTGGGCGGCATGCGCGCCAAACGCGTAGGTATGCCTCGAGTTGAGGAAGCTGCCGTCGGCCGAGAGCGGAGCCAGCTCGGCCCATGATATCGTTCGCCCGCTTGGGCCGGTTGCCACGCCTCCGCCGATTGTCACGTCCTCCGGCCGGCAGTTCAGATAGCGTCCTGCCGCCTGCGCTATAGCCGCCTTGAGCTTGTCTGCCGCGTCGAGGATTGCCGACCCCCCCATCACGACGGAGCGCGAATGGTATGAGCCGAACCCCTCCTTCAGCAGCGTTGTCGAGCCGTGGAGGACTGTAAGGCGGTCCATCGGGACATCCAGCGCGTCGGCCGCAATCTGCAGGCAGACGGTCTCCAGTCCCTGGCCGACATTGGCCGAGCCGACCCTGAGCTCGAGCGAGCCATCCGGCTCAATGGCAAGTCTGGCGGTCTCCTTCGGCCCCGCAGCGCCCCCCTCCACGAAGCAACCGGCAGCGATGCCGTGATAAACACCATCGATCAATTGTCCCTGCACAGACTTCTTCTCCGCCCAGCCAAAGTCGGCAAGGCAGCGGTCCAGCGTGGTCTGATAATCTCCGCTGTCCAGCGCCGATGGCGTCGGCGAAGGCGCAATCGGTGGCAGCTGATAAGGCATGTCCGCCTCGCCCACCAGGTTGCGCCTGCGCAATTCGATCCTGTCGATGCCGAGATCGCCGGCCATCAGATCCAGCATCCGCTCCCTGAAGAAATCCACCTCGAAGCGACCGGGGCCGCGGTAGGTTCCAGATGGGGTCTTGTTGCTGAGCAGCACGGTGGAGGTGACGTGATAATTCTCGATCTTGTAGGGCCCGGCCATGAACATCGACACGTTGCGCGGCGCAATCAGGCCGGCGGTTCTCAAGTACGCGCCGACGTCCGACAGCGCCTCGGCCCTGAGTGCGGTAATGGTTCCGTCCTTGCGCGCAGCGATCTCGATCGTGCAGGCCACATCGCGGGAGTGGTTGGAGGTCAACAGGTGCTCTCGCCTGTCCTCGCGCCACTTGACAGGTCGGCCCGACAATCTGGCGGCGAAAGGAATCAGGAAATCCTCAGTGTAGAACTCTCCGCGTGCGCCGTAGCTGCCGCCGACGTCGACCTCGATCATGTCCACGGCGTCTTCCGCGAGACCCATGAGCCTGGCCAATATAGCCCGCGCGGCAAAAGGGGCTTTGGCGGCACCATGGACGACCATGCGGCCGCTGCCGACGTCCCACTCGGCCAGCAGCGCCCGCAACTCCATCGGAACTGCCGCATGGCGATGCACGTAGAATGTCTCGCGACGCTGATAATCTGCCTGCGTGAAGGCCAGATCCGCATCGCCTACAGATGACGTGTACGTGATCGCCACGTTGGAGCCGTGCTCCGGAAACAGCAGCTCCGGGCCCGATGCTCGACTATCGCGGTCCCTGGCAACCGGCAGCTCATCGATTTCCAGCGCGATCGCGTCGCACGCATCCTCCGCAATAGCTGCGTCATCCGCCAGCACCAGCGCCACCGGCTCGCCAACATACCGCACTTTGCCGTCGGCGATCACGGGGGCCTGAAGCGGTTCCAGCTCAGGCAACGGAAAAAGACGCACAGGGACAGTCGGGACAGGTTGCCCGATATCAGTCGACGTGATTATGCGATGGACACCTGCGATCGCCTGTGCGGCCCGTGTATCCAGTGAGCGGATCACGCCATGTGCAACCGGGCTGCGCAGTATGGCGGCGTGAAGTTGGCCGGCAGCGCGCACATCGTCGCTGAAGGTTCCCCGACCGCGCAACAGCCTGAGATCCTCGATCCGCTCTATCGGCTGTCCTATTGCGGCTCGACGCGTACTCATCTGCAGTCTCTCTCAACCGATCACGACGTGCCGGCAGCACCCGGCGACACACAGCGGACGATGCCATTGCGCTCCAGCCAGTGCGCGGCGCGCAGAACCTTGTCCTCTTCGTACGGCCGCCCCATGAGCTGGACGCCCGCGGGCAGGCCATCCTCCATCATGACGGGGACGACAACGATCGGATAGCCGAGCAGTGCAAGTGGCTGAACGAAGCGGGCGAGGAGCAAGCGAATGGGTAGATTGGAGCCCTCGATCTGCGCTTCGCTCTGGCCGAACTGGGGGGCGCGGATGGGAGAGACCGGCAGCACGAGAACATCATGCTGCTCGAACCACCGTTCGGCCTGGTCGGCGAACCAGCGGCGAAATACCTGCGCCTTCGCATACCAGGCGCCCGGCATCAGTGCGCCTGCCAGAAACCGGTATCGCGTCGCGGGGTCGAAGTCGGAGGGCCGCGCCGCGAGCTCGAGGCGTCGTTCGTTCATCGCTTCAACGCAGGTGATGACGTATGCCGCCGCCCGGGCGGCATCCATGCAATCGGGCATCTCCAATGGCTGCGCATCGAGCGCGCCGGCAACACGATTCAGCGCGGCCCGGCTCGGCTCATCAAGGACCGTCGAGAAATAGCCGCCGGGAAGCGCAAAGCGTATGCCTTCGATGCCCTTGGGAAGCTCAGGCAACGCTGGCTGGACTGCAACGTCGGCGCAGACGGGATCGGCCGCGTCATAGCCTTGCATGACGTCGTAGACGAGTGCGAGGTCTTCGGCGGTTCGCGCGAAAGGCCCGACGTGGTCGAAGCTGGAAACGAATAAGGCCGTACCCGCACGACTGAGGCGGCCGAAGGTCGGTTTCAGGCCGAACACGCCGCAGAACGCGGCCGGCACGCGAATGGAGCCATTGGTGTCAGAGCCAAGCGAAAACGGCACCAGACCTGCGGCCACTGCCGCCGCAGAGCCGCCCGAGGAGCCTCCCGCCGTGCGCGTGCGATCGTGCGGATTGAGGGTCCGCCCGAAGTGTGCATTGTCGGTGAAGAAGCCGTAGGCATACTCTTCCATATTGAGGCCGCCGAGCAGCACCGCTCCGGCTTTCTGCAATCGGTCGACAACCGTGGCGGTCGTCGTGGCCGGCGGGCGCTCCGCATGGATTTTCGCACCTGCTGTCGTGATGCGACCAGCTACGTCGTAGAGGTCCTTTACGCCGAACGGCACACCGGCGAGCGGGCCGGGGCTGTGCCCCGCCGTCACTTGCCTGTCAACAGCCTCTGCCGCGCGCATCGCATCCTCACGCCAGACCCGCGTGAAAGCATTGTACTGCGAGTTCATTGCATCGATGCTGGAAAGCGCTGCTCTGGTGGCATCCGCCGCGGTGATCTCGCCACGCTCGATGCGTGTGACCGTGTCTGTCGCCGATGGACAATTGGAGGTCATGGCTTGTAGCCGCCTGCGAGGTCCAAGCGATCAGGGAGATCGAATTCCAGTAGCGGCTTAATGATCTCGATCCCGCGCTGAAACTCCATCGCGGTCAGGGTCAGGTCCTCGTTTGCCAGATCGAGGCCGGTCAACGCCGCCGAAGCACGCGCGTAAGGCAAAATATCATCGAGCGCCAACTCCTCGATCGCCGTAGACCGGGTTGGCGTCCGGTCTTGATCGTTTCGTTGCGGCATCGGTTCGTCTTCCACAGTCAGCCTATGATGGTCACCATACAACTGCCTCGCGGGAAACGAAACTCCAGTCCGATGGCGGGCCGGTGGCGATGCCGCACTAAGGCTAAGCCGACCTGCCGACCTCCCGGTCCAGTCGCCACATCTCCTCTTCGACGCGAATGTTGGCCAGCATGCGATCGATGAGCAGGCAGGTGCGCTTGAATAATTCGGATCCCCGCCGATAGTCGGCCGGGGCGTAGAAGTCGCAGCGTCCGGCCTTGAACAAATCGACGCACTTTTCGCGCGGCTTGCCTGGCGGGTGCACGGCGATTGCGTGACCGCCGTTCTTGCGCATCACCGCCATCGAGGGCACGTCGGTGTCGCCGTCTCCGAAATAGATCATATTGGCGAATGGTATCGGACGCGTGCCTTCCGGCATGTGCTGGTTGATGCTCTCGCCCTGATCCTCCACGCCCTTGTTGATGCGGAACAAGTACTGGGTCTTGCCGGTATCCGTGATGACGCGCTTGGGATAGGGCAGGTCGTAGGCCTCGAACCAGTACTCGGACGCGAAGACATTGTGGAAACGATGGTAGATCGTGGTGCCTTCGATAATCTCTGTAAGTCCGGACGACACGAGATAGTGGCGCAACAAGACGCCCTGGCTCTCCGTCCGTATCCTCGTGTATTCCTCGATGGCGTCGAACCATTCCTCGACGCCGGGGAACAACTCGACATCGCGGCCCTGGGCCACCAGGTCGTCGCGATCGATCCGTACGCCGGCCGCTTTCGCCTTCTTGTAAATGAGATGCATGTAGGTGATCAGCGGATCAGCGCCCTCGCGGCGCGCCACCTGATTGGCCTCGATCCAGAATTTGCCGGCATCGACGCCGATCGACGGCAGGAACGCGTACTCCTGCATCGGGCGCGGAGACAGCGTACCGTCGAAGTCGTAGACGAGGGCTATGGTCTTCTTCTCGTAGGCGGGCTTCTTCGCTTTCGGCTTCGCCCCGGCGGACTTGCGTGCCGGTGCGCCGGACTTGCGCGCGCCACCTGAAGGCTTCAGCGCTACTGCCTCAGTGCGCCGACCATTGCGGGCTGGACGCTCCATCTTACTCTCCCCGAATACTGCGGTTGCAGTTGCTACGCTGATAGCGCTGGCTGATTCGGCGGCCGAAAGAAAGGCGTAGCTGCCTCATCCCGCGCGACTCCCTCACGGGAGCCGGCCGCGCGGGGTGTGAGTCTTCGTCGTCCCGCGCGACTCCCTCACGGGAGCCGGCCGCGCGGGGTGTGAGTCTTCGTCGTCCCGCGCGACTCCCTCACGGGAGCCGGCCGCGCGGGGTGTGAGTCTTCGTCGTCCCGCGCGACTCCCTCACGGGAGCCGGCCGCGCGGGACGTTACGTTGTGATCTGGATCGCGGTGCGACGATGGGATAGCAGTCGATCCGTTAGGCCTCGGATTGGCAAGCGGGGCTGAGCGCACAATCGGGTGGGGTGATGCTGCTGTTCGGACTGATCTGCTATGTCCTGATCCAATTCTGCATCGGCGTTTATGTTTCGCGACGGATGGCCTCGGAGACCGATTACATTCTCGCGGGCCGCACGCTGGGACCGACGCTGGTTGCCTTCTCGGTGTTCGCCACCTGGTTCGGGGCAGAGGCGATCGTCGCGACAACGGGCGAAGTCTACAGCCGGGGGCTGGCCGGCGCATTGGTCGATCCGTTGGCCTATGGCACGGCGGTGATGCTGTCGGGGCTGATATTCGCGGCGGTGCTGTGGCGTAATGGACTGACGACGTTTGCCGACCTGTTCGCTCGCCGCTATTCGCCAGCCGTCGAGAAGCTCGTGGTTTTCATCCTGCTGCCTGGCTCGCTGTTCTGGGCAGCGGCGCAGATGCGGGCGTTCGGGCAGCTCGTCGCCTCGGCGTCGGAGCTCGAGCTTGGCACGGCCATCACCCTCGCAGCCATTTTCATCGCCGCCTACATCACTGTCGGCGGACTGCTGGCTGACGCGGTTACAGACTTTCTGCAGGGCTTGATCCTGATCGCCGGACTCGTCGTGCTGGCTGGCGTTGTCGCATCAAATATGGGCGGTGTGGGCGCCGTGCTGTCCGCGGTGGAGCCACACCGGCTTGTGGTGTTTTCGGGCGGGAACGAGACGGTATTGCAGAAGATCGAGCATATCGTTGTCCCGATATGCGGCTCCATCGTCGCCGTGGAATTGATCTCCCGCTATCTTGGCGCGCGGTCCGCTCAGGTTGCGAAAATCGGCACGGTCGCCGGCGGCATGATTTATCTGGCACTGGGATCGATCCCCATTTTCCTGGGCCTCGCTGCCAGTGTGCTGGCGACACAGGACAGTGCAATGGCGGCCTTGGTCTCGGATCAGGAACAGATCGTCGCCGCCATGGCACGACATTTCATGCCGACCTTCGGCTATGTGATCTTCATCGGGGCGGTCGTGGCCGCGATCCTCTCGAGCGTGCACGCCTCGCTGCACGCACCGGCTGCGCAGGTCTCCCACAACATCCTCACCCGCGCGATGCCAGGCCTGGACGCCCGCGGCCGGCTGATCGCCGTGCGCGCCACAGCGTTCGGTCTTGCCGTCGTCACATATGCCTTGGCGGTGACGTCAGACCGTATCAAGGAGCTGGTGGAAACGGCATCAGCATTCGGTAGTGCCGGTGTGTTCGTGACGGCGTGCTTTGCCCTGTTCACGACGATCGGCGGTCCGGCCAGCGCGGCGGCCTCGATTTTGTCCGGGGCGCTGGTGTGGGCCTGCGGGCGCTTCCTGCTCGGCTGGGAGACGCCTTACCTGATTGCTCTCGCCGTCGCTCTGGCAATCTATCTAGCCGTGGCTATGTGGGAGAAGCGTGGTCACCTGCAATAGCTGGACCCGTTGCGGCGCTCAGCCATATCGACATGGAAGTGGTTCTTGTGGGCACGGTTGGCTTCAGGACCGAGCACCGTAAAAAAGCGATTGCAAGCAGTCTCGTGCGCCTTGCGGATGAAAATCGTCTGTCGCGACACAAGGTCGGGGGCGGTTGATTTCCCCCTAGGCTCGGCCTTGCCGATCCTGTCAGGGCTATTCTTCTTCTGACCTTCCTTCCTGGAACCTGGTCCGCCAAGCCGAAACGGCTCGCCAAAGGCAGTCGACCCGGCGCTGCCGGGCGAAGGGAACTGGATGACGAGGCCCGGGGCGCCGGCTGGCAGCAAGGTGTTGGCTGACTGTACCGCGGTGCCTGCTCCGCTGCCCTGTGCCGGCGTAGCGGTTTTCGCCGTGCCAGCCGTGCCGGCAGCCGTCCTCGCCTTTTCGAGTGCAGCCTTCTCGGCAGCAACTTTGCGCTCCTTCTCAGCCTTGGCGGCGAGCGCGCGCATTTCATAACCGGTCGGTCCCCAGGTGTTCAGCACCAGCGTAGGCCCAGCCTTTGCCGTCTCGAAACCGGCGATATCCAAGGCATTGGCCCGGCCGTGCTCAGACAAGCGCGCGGTCCGTCTCCCGTAAGCGTTGCGGCATGAATACGAGCTCATGTTGATGATCTTGACGATCGGTCCACCCAAGTGCTTGCGGGCGAGCGGTTGCAGATCCTTCTTGATCCACGTATGCAGCGAGCCGATCATGTCGCAGGAGAGCGTGGCGGGCGGCGAAACAGCGACTGCGGGGGATTTGCCAATACTCATGACCTTGTAGACGACTGGCGAGCCGCACTCGCCTTCCTTGATCGGCGCCTCCGGCACCATCACCGCGTGCACGCCTTTGAGCGCCAGTTTGCATTGAGCCAGCTCAGCGTCGATCTGGGCCTTTGCCCATTCATCCGGCTTGGTTGCGGACCCGCCACCATTGCCCGGAGACGGTGGAGGTGTAGTCGCCGTTATTGAGTTCGGCGCTGCATTATTGTTTGTTTCGGACTTGGGCGCTTGTGCCGCCGCCGCCAGGGCGGACACGACCAGGGTTGCGCCAGATAGCGTCGCAACGAACACAGAGTTGATAGCCATCGGCCGCCAGTCCCCCTTCTTGCGCACCAGACAACAACGCGCAGCGCCATCCCCCTGCCGCCGCGAAAGCGCAGTGCTCGAATCGAATCAACTTGTTCTAGGATAGGTAACTGTGAGCGGATGTATAGATCCAAATGTGACGCTATCACGACTCTTTGGCAACCGTATTCGTTCGTATAATCAGTAGCTTGGAGAGACGACGTGGACGAGCAGCGGTCAACTCGTGGCGACATTGAGGCAGAGGGCGACGGCGGCGTAAGGGTCGCGACCTCGGGCGCCGCTCTGGTGCTGACGCTGGACAGGGTGGCGCGGCTCAATGCCGTCAACCGGGCGATGCGAGCTCGTCTGGTCGAGGCATTTGTCAATTCCGGTCGAGATCCGCAGATCTATGCCGCCGTGCTGAAGTCGGCGCACGAGCGCGTATTTTCGGTCGGAGGTGATGTCCGCGAGCTGCTGGCCGCGGCGGGCCAAGGGCAGCAGGCCGCTGCTGACTGGATCAGCGAGGAATGCAGCCTAATCTGGCTCGCCGACTGTTTCTCCAGGCCCATGGTCTCGCTGATCGATGGGTCTGTCATCGGCACGGGTGTAGGGCTTTCGCTGGCAGGGACGCACCGCGCGGCGGGTGAGCAGTTCTCTTTCCAGATGCCGGAGACTGGTATCGGCTTCTTTCCGGACGTTGGGACGGCGCATGTCTTCGCCCGCATGCCCGATGAGCTCGGCGTCTACCTTGGTCTGACCGGGCGCCCCATCAATCGGGCCGACGCCTACATGCTGGACATTGTCACCCATTGCGTCCCGGCAAGCGAATTCGGCGGGATCGAGGCCGAGCTGGCCGACGCCCAACCCATCGATCAAGTGCTCGACAGCCGCCATTCGGATCCAGGGCCGGGACAACTCGAGACCCTGCGCGGCACGATCGCGCACTGCTTCTCGGCACCCACCGTGCTGGAGATCGTCGACCGGCTCGGACGTCACGGCGACGACCGCGAGTGGTGTCTGCAAGCAAAAGCAGAGCTGGAGGCCAAATCGCCGCTGGTGCTGGAAGTCACGCTGCGGCACATCCGCCAGGCCAAGGCGCTGAACCTCAGGCAGACGCTGATGGTGGACCACCGGATCGGCACGAGGCTGGCAATGAGACAGGACTTTGCCGAGGGGGTTAAATCGCAGCTTATTGCAAAGACAGGCAAAGCCGTCTGGCAGCCGCGCTCCCTCCGGGACGTGACGGCGTCGATGATCTCAGAAGTGTTGAAACCAGTTAACGGACCTGGCCTAAATCTGCCGACCCGACAGGAGATGGAGGCAGGTCCGACCCGAGGTTGATGCCGGGAGTGCCAATTTTGCGCTGCTTAGGTGTTTGCGAGAGCGCCAAACCTTTGCCAATGCTGAAGCCGACCCCAGCGGAACTAATCTTTTACTATGTGTATTAGGGTAACTTTTAGCAGTGATCGCCTAGGTTTGCTGCAACCCGGAAACGGGAAGCACGGGGAAAAGCCCGGCACAGCGTCAAACCAGAAAAAGGCAGTCCAAATGAGTGTTGCTATGGACATCGCGCGCCAGCGCGCAGCCGGGGATTCGGAGGACGGATTCCGCGGCGAGTATTTGCAGGCCCTGCGGCTGATCGAGCGCCTGCATCGTCTCCTTCTCGACGTCATCAAAGACGAATTCGACAGACAGGGCGGCGCCGATCTGAACTCGGTGCAAGCGCTTCTGCTGTACAATATCGGCGATAGCGAGTTGACGGCAGGAGAGCTGAAGACCAGGGGCTACTACCTCGGCTCCAACGTGTCGTACAATCTCAAGAAGCTCGTCGACATGGGCTACATCCATTACAAGAGGTCGGAGACCGACCGGCGCAGCGTTCGCGTGAGCCTGACCAATAAGGGCATGGAAGCCTGCGACGTGCTGCATAAGCTGTATCAGCGTCAACTCGGCTCCATCGAGGCGGTTGGCGAGGTCAGCGCCGACGACGTTATCGCACTGAACCGCGCGCTCGTGCGTCTGGAGCGCTTCTGGTCGGATCAGATCCGCTACAGAACTCTAGATCGTTTCCGCCTTAAGCGGAATCGATCTGTCATTGTCGCTCAAGTGCCGTTCCGGCCTGATGGCCGGGCACTCCGCGGGGCGGCGCGCTGGTAAGCTGGCCGGATCCAACTACAATAAATGTCGGGCACACCCTCAAGGGCGTCACATTTCGTGGCGCCCTTGTTGCTTGCTCGCACCACCACTCCCAGCGTCACTGGCCGGCTGAGCCATTTCGCTTTGCAAACCCTTGCGTGCAGGGCAGTTTCATTGTCGTGGTCGGGGGCCGGGGGCTCGCTGTCGGTTCCCTGCCGCGGAAATTCCGGAGTGCGATGCCTCGGCCGCGACACTTGGTACGGCTCCGACCTGAACCGGTCGTTAGGGGTTTATTAACGCCGTACAGCGCAGTGACAATTGGTGACAAGTCAGGCTGCTGTCTAGCCTGACTGCTGGCGAATATGGCAAGCGCCGGGGCAAGCAAGCTTAGCGGTTACGATCGCAAGCTTCAGCAGGCGAAAGCTTCAGTGGGGCAGGTGAAAATATGCTTCTCGCAAGCAGGACGACGCGAGCGCACCTTAATGATATGCGCCCGGCATCCGCATTTGTCGCCGCCGCCGTTGGAGCAGGGGCTCTCGTGGCGCTGTGTGGCGGCGCCTCCGCGCAGGAGAGCTGGAACCCGTTCCGCGATGCGACAGCGTCAGTTCCAGGCGCGGGCGGTGTCTGGAACCGACAATTCGTGCGCGAATGGGAGGCCAATCCCCCGAAAGGGTTCCCGACCCTCGCCCAGGCCAATATCGAGGCAACCCGCAGGGCAATTTCGCAATACACAGATATCGTCAAGAAAGGCGGCTGGCCGACGGTGCCGGACATCGACACGCAGCGCGGCGCGAGCGGCGCTGCCGTCCAGGCTCTGCGTGAGCGGCTGCTGATATCCGGCGACCTGAAGGAGAACTCCGGCATTTCGACTGGCTTCGACTTCTACGTCGAGAAAGCGGTCAAACGCTTTCAGGCCTCGAACGGCCTGAGCCCGACCGGAATCGTGGACAAGCGAACCCGTGCGGCACTCAACGTAACGGCCAAGACCCGCTTGAAACAGTTGCAGATCAATCTTCCCCGCTTGCAGGCACTGTCACGCCAGACGCCGAAAAAATACGTCGTCGTCAATATTCCGGCAGCGCAGATCGAGGCGATCGAAGACAACCAGGTGGTGACACGCCATGCCGGCGTGGTGGGCAAGATCGATCGCAAAACGCCGATCCTGAAATCCACGATCCATGAGCTGAATTTCAATCCAGTATGGCACCTGCCGCCGACAGTGATCTCCAAGGATCTGATCCCCAAGGGGCGGGAGATGCAGAAGGCTGGCCAGGACGTGCTCGCCAAATATGGCATCGATGCCTACGACGGCAGCGGGCGGAAGCTCGACTGCGGAAGATCAACTGGAGCTCGGGCGGCGCAAACGGGTTGACCTACAAACAGCAGCCGGGCAAAGACAACCCATTGGGATTCCTGAAAATAAATTTCCACAACCAGTATTCTGTCTACATGCACGATACGCCGCGCGACAGCGTGTTCGGGCGCAATTTCCGGGCGGCAAGCTCCGGTTGCGTGCGGGTCAGCGACATCGAGAAGCTGGCGACGTGGATCCTGCCGGCAATGACGATTGGTCGGTAAGCAGGGTCACGAAGATGAAAGAAACGGGCGAGCGCAGCAATGTTCGCGTCAAACGGCCGGTGACATTGTTCTTCGCCTATGTGTCGGCGTGGGCAACCGAGGATGGCGTTGTGCAGTTCCGGCGCGACCTCTACCAGAAGGACGGCGTTGGCTCGGTCGCGTCAGCCTACTGAGACCTGGCCTGACCATTGGCCCTGCCGACTGTCGCCAAAGCTTCTACACACGACACCTGGTGCCCGGAAACCCTGCGGATTTTCGGGCGCGCCACGTGTTGGCTCGGGCTGACGAAAAAGTCGTAACCCCTCTGCGAACAGTGGTTCTCTGCAAACGGCCGAGGCAGCGAGGGTACGCCGGCGCGGCGCCCGCCCAGAGGGCTGGAGCGGACATGGTTGACACCTGTCAATTGCGGCTCACGAGTGCGCCATCGCATGGCGTATCCTTGGACTTGTTCCGTCGGCCCATGCGAAGGCCGAGGTTTAGAGGATGGGTAATGGACTATCAGGCAAGGTTCGCGCAGGCGCTCTCCAAGTCTGCGGCAGGAAGGTCGCTATCGTGTGTTCGCCGACATAAAGCGTCAACGTGCGGTGTCATTCCCGACGGCCAAGGACTTCGCGGAACGCGGCATGGCCGCGCGCCGTCACGGTGTGGTGCTCCAACGATTATCTCGGCATGGGACAGTCCGACGTCGTGCGCGCGGCGATGCATGAGGCGATCGACACGGCCGGCGCCGGATCGGGCGGCACGCGCAACATCTCCGGGACGACGCATTATCACGTGGAGCTGGAGGGCGAGCTGGCCGACCTGCATGGCAAGGAGGCCGCGCTGCTTTTCACGTCGGCGTACGTGGCGAACGACTGCGACGCTGTCGACGCTGGCAGAAGCTGCTGCCGGGCGCTCGTGATCTTTTCGGACGAGAAGAACCATGCCTCGATGATCGAGGGCATCCGCCATGGCGCGGCGCCAAGCACATCTTCCGGCACAACGACATCGCGAGGATCTCGAGCGCGTGCTGCAGCGGGCTCGATCCGGACTGCGCCGAAGCTGATTGCCTTCGAGAGCGTTTACTCGATGGACGGGCAATCTCGCCGATCGCGGCGATCTGCGATCTGGCCGAGACGTACGGCGCGCTGACCTACATCGACGAGGTGCATGCGGTGGGCATGTATGGTCCGCGCGGCGGCGGCATCGCCGAGCGCGACGGCTCAGATGGAGCGGATCGACATCGTCAACGGCACGCTGGCCAAGGGGTTCGGCGTGATGGGTGGCTACATCGCCGCCTCCGCGAATGCTGCGATGCGATCCGCTCGTATGCACCGGGCTTCATCTTCACCACGTCGCTGGCTCCTGCCGTCGTCGCGGGCGCGCTGGCCAGCATCCGCCATCTGAAGTCCGAGCCAGCTCGAGCGGGCGCGGCATCAGGAGCGCGCGCGGACGCTGAAGCAGCGTCTGAACGCGGCCGGCGTATTCCGGTGATGGACAACCCGAGCCACATCGTGCCGGTGTTCGTCGGCGATCCCGTGCTACTGCAAGACGATCACGGACACGCTGCTCGATCGCTTCGGCGATCTACGTGCAGCCGATCAACTATCCGACCGTGCCGACGCGGCACCGAGCGGCTGCGCCTGACGCCGACGCCGCAGCATACCGACGCCGACATCGACCATCTGGTGGCCTCGCTCAGCGCCCTGTGGGCCGAGTGCCCGATCTCCCAGATGCCGATGGCCGAGAGCGAAGCGGCGGAGTAGCGCGGGCTTACATTAGGCCTCTGACTGACCGACGCTCCGCAACCTGCAGCAGGCCCCAGTGATCAGCCCGCATTTTCGCGCGCGTGCAGATATTGCTGCAGCGCTACGGCCTGCTCGCCGCAAGCAATGAGACGATCAAGCAGGTCGCGCAGCAGCCGGAACTCTGCTGCCGACAGGCAGGCGAACTCGGCGTCGTTGACCTGGCGCTGCACTGGCGCGAGCGCGAGCAAAAGCTTCCGCCCCTTGGCGGTCACCTTAAGAGACACGCGCCGCCGGTCCCGCACGTTCGCCGCCTTCGAGATGAGACCCAGCAAGGACAGGCGCTGACAGACGGTCGTCACGAAAGCGCCAGAGACGTGAAGGTGATGGGCAACCTGCGACACGCCGACGTCGCCCTCCTGACTCAGATGCGAGATCGAAATCAGCACCGTGTACTCGATGCCCGCGAGACCGATGAAGCGGGCATGACCGGTGCGGATCGTCTCGTGACTGGCCAGAAACGAGAACAGCCCATGCACCAGGGCGCGGAACTCCTTGTCGGAGCCATCCACGAGCAGCTCGGGGCGAGACACCGTAAGCGCAGCGCTGTCGGCAGAGGCCGCGAGTTGAATCTCCCGGGGCAGCGGCAAATTCGGACGTCTTGGAACGTGACCTGCGACCCGCAGGCCGAGGCCGGCGCCGCGCAGCCACTGCCGCCTCACCGTCCGCGCCATTTCGTACCCGCGCCATCGCTGTTTCCGCTCCTCGAAATTTCCGAGCTTGAATAGCTTTGTAGCTTAGGTAATATCCAAAGGCAAATATGGTGCGCCACGGTCGCGCAGGCTGCAAACAGGAGGGGTGAACGCCGATGGACGTCCGCAAGATCCTGAGTTTCGTCGAAGAAGTGCGCAGCGAATCCGGACACCCCGCCGATCCGCCGCTGCGCAAAGTTGCCGTGGCGGCCATCATCGCCAACCCGTTTGCTGGGCGTTACGTGGAGGATCTCGCGCCGCTGACCGCGCGCAGCGAAGCGATCGGCCGCGAGATCACAGGCATCGCGATGCTCTGCTCGGCGCATTGAAGCCGGAGAGCTACGGCAAGGCCGCCATCATCGGCCTCAATGGCGAGCAGGAGCACGGTTCGCCATGCTGACCACGGTGTTCGGCAACGTGATGCGCGAGGCGGCCGGCGGCGGCAAGGCGTGGATTTCGTCGTTCACCAAGCGCGCCGCACCGGGCGCGACGATCGACATTCCGTTCGCCCACAAGGACGCGCTCTACGTGCGCTCGCACTACGACGGCATCACGATCACGCTGCCGGACGCGCCCGGCCCGACGAGATCGCGATCATCTGCGCCTATGCCAATCGTGGCCAGCCCAACCATCGGGTCGGCGGTCCTGCCGCCAGCGAGATCAAGGGCGAGGATGGGCTGGTGTAGCTTGACGTTCCGGCCACCTCCCGCAGGGGCGCTGGAACGTGTGTGCCTGAGGCGCCAAGGCGGTGAATTCTGATACAGGACGGAGAGAAGAGAGGACACGCCAATGACCACTGCCAAGACCGGCGCCGAGCACCTGAAGTCGCTGCACGACGGCCGCACGGTCTATATCGACGGCAAGCTGGTGGAGGACGTCACCACGCATCCGGCCTTCCGCAATTCCTGTGCTTCGGCCGCCGAGCTCTACGATTTCCAGGCCCGTCCGGAAAATATCGAGATGATGACGTTCCTGCCGGACGGCGGGACCCGGCGCATCAATCGCTCCTGGTCATTGCCGCGCAATCACGACGAGATGGTCCAGCGGCGCAAGGCGCTGCAGGCCTGGGCCGGCGTCAGCTACGGCTTCATGGGGCGCTCGCCGGATCATCTGGCCTCGGCGCTGGTCGGCCAGAGCATCGGCATCGACGTCTGGAACAAGTACGACCCGAAGCGCGCCAAGGCGTTCAAGGACTATTTCGACTACGCATCGAAGGCCGACCACTTCCTCACTTACGTGATCATCAATCCGCAGGCCGATCGCTCCAAGGACTGGGGCGACCAGGTCGAAGAGCTCGTCGCGCAGGTCGTCGACGAGGACAGCGACGGCATCACCGTCCGCGGCGCCAAGATGCTCGGCACATCCTCGATCATGGCGAACGAGGTGTTCGTCGCCAATCTGCAGCCGCTGAAGCCCGGCGAGGAAAAGCTGGCGTTCTCCTGCGCGCTGCCGATGAACGCCAAGGGCCTCAAGGTGCTGTCGCGCAAGTCCTACGAAGCAAGTGCGGTGTCGCTGTACGACAATCCGCTGTCGTCACGCTTCGACGAGAACGACGCGCTGATGTACTTCGACGACGTGAAGGTGCCGTGGGAGCGCGTGTTCGTGTACAAGAACGTCGAGATGTGCTTCAACCAGTTCCACGACACTCCGGGGCACGTCTATCAGAACTACCAGGCGCAGATCCGACTGTCGGTGAAGATCCGGTTCCTTGTCGCACTCGCCCGCAAGATCACCGAGGCGATCGGCACCACGGATATTCCGCCGTCCGCGACCAGCTCGGCTACATCGCCGCCCATGTCGGCATGGTCGATGGCATGCTGGCCGGCATGGAGGCGTCGGGCTATCACTGGGGCGAGTGGTGGTGCCCGAACCGCCATATTCTGTACTCGGCGCAGGTGCTGACACAGGATCTCTATCCGCGGCTCATCAACATGATCCGCGATCTGGCCGGCGGGTCGCTCATCATGCTGCCGTCCTCGGTGCACGACTGGGCCAACGACGACCTGAGCCAAATCATTCAGCTTACGCAGCGCTCGCCGCGCATGTCGCCGGACGACAAGGTGAAGGTACTGAAGGCGGCATGGGACGCGATCGGCTCGGAGTTCGCCTCGCGCCACACACAGTACGAGATGTTCTATGCGGGTGCGCGGTTCGTCACGACCGGCCACTCGTACCGCACCTTCGACTGGGCTGGCGGCACGGCGATGGTGGATCATCTGCTGTCGACCTACTCTAAGGAGGATGCGCTCAAGAAGACGGCGGCGGAGTAGGCATGCGGGACCGAAAATCGGGACAGCTCGATTTGAGGAACCGCAGACGGCTCGATTTTGCGCAAGACTGAGAAGGAAAATCGAGCTGTCCCGATTTTCCGGCGCCTGCGGAGACGGGATTCATGCGAACCGCCATCGTCAATATCGGAACCATCGTTTCTGGCGACTGGGAGAAACCGATCACGCCAGGCGACACCATCGTCATGGCAGAAGGCAAGATCGAGAGCGTGGGCACGGCATCGGCTGCCGCGGTGGAGGCGTGCGATGTCGTGATCGATGCGGGCGGCGTCACGGCGGCGCCCGGCTTCATCGACAGCCACGTGCACATTACGTTTGGCGACTACACGCCGAGGCAAAAAACGGTCGGCTATCTGGAAAGCTACCTGCACGGCGGGGTGACGACCGCGATCTCGGCGTCCGAGGTGCACGTGCCGGGCCGGCCGACCGATGCGGAGGGCGTGAAAGCGCTCGCGGTGGCTGCCCAGCGATGCTTTGCCAGCTATCGGCCCGGCGGCATGCGCGTGCATGCTGGCTCGGTCATTCTCGAGCCCGGCCTGACCGGCCAGGACCTGACCGAGATCGCGCGCAAGGGCGTGTGGCTGGCAAAAGCCGGCTTCGGCGCGGTGGAGACTGCCTATGACTACGGCCCGCTGGTGGCGGCGGCGAAGACCGCCGGCATGGTGACGACGATGCACACTGGCGGCTCGTCTATCCCTGGCTCCGGTGCGATTACAGGCGATCACCTGCTGGCCGTGCGGCCGCACGTCTCGTTCCATATCAATGGCGGGCCGACGGCCATGCCGGATGCCGATTTCGAGCGCGTCATCACGGAAACGGACATTGCGCTGCAGGTATGCACGGCCGGCAACCTGCGCACGACACTGCTTTGTGCGCGGCTTGCGATGCAGCATGGGGCCTGGGCCCGCTTCATCATCGCAACCGACACGCCGACGGGAAGCGGGATCATGCCGCTCGGCATGCTTTATACGATGGCGCACGTCGCCAGCCTGACAGATGTCGCGCCGGAGTTGGCGGTCTGCGCGGCGACAGGCTCCAATGCCCGCGTCTACAAGCTCGACAGCGGCGTGCTCGCTGAAGGCAAGGATGCAGACGTGGTGCTGATCGATGCGCCGGACGGCGGGACCCAGGCCACGGCATTGGCTGCCATCAAGCACGGTGATATCGCCGCGGTCGGCGCGGTCGTATCGGGAGGCGTGCCGCGGTTCGTCGGCCGCAGCCGCAACACGCCGGCCACAACGCGCAAGGTGCGGGTCGCGAAGTGCACCATACCGCAGGACTTCTCCGGCGCTGGCCATTAGGCTCTCCGTCGATCTCCAATCACCGACGGCAGACCCATGAGCACTGCAGGCCCCATAGACTGGCACAAGGCAATCTTCGATGTTCTCCGTACGGAGGGCATCTCACTCGTCGCGCATGTGCCGGATGCCGGCCATGCGCCACTGATCCGCATGTGCAATTCCGACAACGAAATCGACGTCGTCACGCTTACGACCGAACAGGATGGCATCGGCCTGATCTGCGGGGCCTGGGCGGGTGGACGGAAGGGCGTGCTGCTGATGCAATCGAGCGGCGTCGGCAACTGCATCAATGCTTTGGCCTTACCGTCGATCTGTCGTGTACCGCTGGTCATGATCGTGTCGATGCGCGGCGAGTGGGGTGAGTTCGTGCCCTGGCAGGTGCCGATGGGCAAAGGCACGCCAAAAGTGCTGGAGGCCATGGACGTGGATGTCCTGCGCGTGGACCGGCCCGAGGAGGTCGGCCCCACGGTAGAGGCCGCGGTCAGGCTAGCCAACAACACCCGGCGCTCGGTCGCCGTGCTGCTGGCGCAGAAGATGATCGGCGCCAAGCAGTTCAAGGAGGGATGAGACGATGCTCAAACGGCGAGCACTGGTGGCGGCGCTGGTCTCGGATCGGCCTGCCAATCTGATTGCGGTCGCAAGCCTGGGTTCGCCAGCCTGGGACCTCGCTGCCTCCGGCAACGATGCGCGCAACTTCTGCTTTATCGGCGCGATGGGGCAGTCTGCGCCGTTCGCACTCGGACTTGCCATTGCGCAACCAGACAAACGCGTCGTGGTGCTGGCCGGTGACGGCGAGATACTCATGAGCCTGGGGGCACTTGCCACCATCGCGAACCGAGCGCCCAGCAACCTCGCCATCGTGGTGCTCGACAACGGCGCCTACGAAGAGACCGGTGGTCAGGCATCTGCGACGGCGGGAACAACGGACCTCGTCGCGGTGGCACGCGGCTGCGGCATCGCCACGACGTTCCGGGCTGAGGAGGAGGCCGATATCGAGCTGCTGCGCCAATTGGTTGTGACCGCTCCCGGACCTGTATTCGCTACCGCCCGCATCGCCAATGAACGACCGCCGATGGCGTTCCCTAGCGCCTTTGACGGCGTAACGCAGATCAATCGCTTCCGCGAAGCTGTGCTCGTGTGACGTCCGAGTAAGCCCGCCAGCGTACACGGTACACCGGGGAACGCAGCCGCAAACGAGACCGGGGAATTTTCATGACCTTCACTGCCAATGACTTCCGCAAGGCACTCGGCCTGTTTCCGACAGGTGTGGCCATCATTTCCGCGCGGACGCCGGACGGCGAACTGCTCGGGATGACTGTATCGTCCTTCAATTCCGTATCGCTCGAACCGCCTCTCGTGTTGTTCTCGGTGGCTCGCAGTGCCGCGAGTTTCGCGCTGTGGGAGGAAATTGAGCGGTATGGCGTGAGCGTGCTGGCGCGCAGCCAGGACGACTTGTCGAGCCGATTCTCCCGCAGCCAAGGAGAGAAATGGGCGCTCGTCAGACCGCAATTCGGCGAACATGGCGTGCCCCTGATCCCCGGCGCGCTGGCTGCATTCGAATGCGAGCGCTACGCCGTGCATGACGGAGGAGATCACGCCATCTTCGTCGGCCGCGTGCTGTCGATCCGCGCCGTCGCGGCGGCCACGGCCGAGCCGTTGGTGTTCTACGGCGGGCGGTATTGCGGCGTTGCCCACCCTTCGGCGGTTGCCGCGGAAATGGACGGCATGCTGTTGCACGGGTGGTAGCAGCCACTTTGCCGGCGGACATGTGTCATACGGAACAGCCGACGGACGTCACCTCTGGCAGGATCAGGCCATGATCCAAATCCCGGCAGGAGACACGCCATGATCCGTTTCGCTTTCGCACTGGCGGCAAGCTTTGCCGCTGCCCTCATCCAACTCACCAATCCGGCACAGGCCGGAGGCTTCCGCTTCTGCGTCGAATGCGGCGGGGGGCTGCAATATTACGGCGATAAGGCCTATATGCGCGGGCCGGACCTTACGATCGGCGGACATGCGGAGTGGTCGTCCAGGCGCTACAGCCGCGAGCGGTCGCGCCGCGACATCTCCCGCCGCGAGATGCACGAGACCGTGAAAGCCAAGCGCGCGGCCATCGCCAGAGCCAAGGCCGCCCACGAAGCAGCCCAAGCCAGGGCAAGGGTGCACGCAGCGTTGGCCGCCAAGCGTGCGGCGGAGAAGGCGGCGGCAGCCAAGGCAGCACGGGCCCGCGCTAAGACAATCGCGATAGCAAAGGCCGCGCCCACAGAAAAACCCGCGTCGTCCGAGCCAAAGGCGGCGCCCCGTACCGAGGCACAGGTGGTCAGCGCCAGCAGCAGCGACGCAGCCGCAGCGGCGGTGGCCCAGGCCGAGCAGAAAGCCAAGGCAGAGGCGCTGGTGCAGCAGCTTCTGGGCAAGCGTGACGCAGAAGGCAGCATCACAGCCGCCCGCTGACACCCGAGCCCGATCGTCTCGAATACGACGCACAGGATCGACGCCGGCGCCCAAAGAGGGTGCCGGCGTCCTTGTTTTCAGGCTGCGCGAGCACAAGCCCAACGGCCTATTGTGGCCACGATTATGCGGCTGGAAATGAAGGAGGACTTGGCCGTGAGTGGCGGCCTGGCGCATCGAGTGAGCGTAGCGCGTTGTCGAGATGTAACGAGTACGATCCCCGCGCGCGGCTGTTGGCTGCGCTGGCAACACTGTTCCTCGTCACGCAGTGTCCGACAGTGCTTGCCGATGCGCCGCCCGCCCCTCGCATTGATGCGGTCGAACTGACCGGTGCGAGGCGGATCTCACAAGACAGCATCCTCCATATCGCCGGCCTTCGAATCGGGGATCGGCCAGATGCGGACCGGGTCAACACCGCGATTAAGAAGCTGTTCGCCACCGGCCAGTTCGATGACGTCCGCATAAATGTGGTCGCAGGAAAGCTGCGGCTCAGCGTCGTCGAGCGGCCGCTGATCGCCAACGTCGCATTCGAAGGCAACAGGGCCATAGACGACAAGGCCCTGCGCAAGGCGGCCGGCCTCGAGCTTGGACGGCCATTCTCGAGGTTCGTCTCGCACGACGCACTTCTTCGCCTGCGCACTGCCTATCGGGCGAAGGCACATGCGGACACCGTCATCGAGGTGCGAACCGGATAGCCTGCCGGGCAACCGGGTTGCAGTAACATTCGTGATCCGAGAAGGCGCAGTGGCGAAGATCGCGTCGGTGACGTTCTCGGGCAATGTGTCGATCAGCTCGCGGGAATTGCGCGATGTGATCACGACGCGCGTCGCGGGCGTCTTCGACTTCATCACGGGCGGCACACCCTACGACCAGGCGCGGCTGGCACTGGATCGCGAGCGCATCAGGCGCCACTATACCAAGCGCGGATTCGTCGACGTGAAAGTCGGAGAGGCGCAGTCGTCGCGCAATCCGGACAGCGGCGATTGGCGAATTGACTTCGCTATCGACGAGGGGCCTCGTTATCGCATCGGTCGCGTCGGGCTCAAGCCCGGCAAGAACATCGACGCGGCGGCCGGACTAGCGCGGCTCATCGATATCCGGCCGGGCGACGTCTGGAACAGCGAAGCTATCGACCGGACCACAGAACGCCTGAGCGAGGACCTGATCGGACGCGGCCATGTGCTGGTGGACGTCGTTGCCGTGCCGGATCGCAAGCCGGCCTCGCGCACGATTGCGCACTCGAATTCGAGCTGCGCCATCGTCCGCGTGTCCTGATCGACCGCATCGCGATAAGCGGCAACGCCAAGACACGTGACGAGGTGATCCGGCGCGAGCTGGGGTTCGCGGAAGGCGACGTGCTGCACGACTTGCTACTCAGGAAAGCCAGGCAGCGGCTGTTGCGGCTTGGCCTCTTCAAGACGGTCAGCATCGAGACGATGAAGGCAAAACCGGACGATCGCGCAGCCGTAGCGGTTCGTGTCGAGGAGCAGGCGAGCAGCGAGATCGGGTTCGGCATCGGCTATTCGACGCAAGAAGGCGTGACGGGCGACATCTCGTTCACGGAACGGAATCTGCTTGGGCGTGGCCAGTTTCTCAACGTCAAGCTTGCCGCAAGCCAGAAACGCGCGGAAGGCGAGCTCTCGTTTACCGAGCCGTATTTTCTCGGTCGCAAACTGGCCGCCGGCTTCGACCTGTTCTATCGAGACTTCGATAACAGATCGGTGTCCTCCTATCGCAGCTCGCGCGCTGGCGCCCGGCTGAGACTGGGCTTCGACATCGCGGCCAACACAACCGCGACGCTGAACTACACCTTCGCGCGTACACGGATTTACGACGTCGGCGCCGATGCCTCCGCGGCGATCAGGCAGCAGGTGACGGGATCCCCGGGAGCGACGTCAGGCTCATATGACACCTCGTCCGCAGGATACACGGTCGCCTTCGACACGCGAGATCGCGCACGTTTTCCGATGAGCGGCGTTTATATCGCGACGACGCAGGACCTTGCCGGCTTCGGGGGCGATGCCCGGCACCTCAGAACCGTTGTGGAGGCCCGGGGCTATTTTCCGATTGCCGACACAGTGACTTTGGCCACGCGGGCGATCGGCGGCACGATAACAGGATACGGCGGCAGCGACGTGAGG
>CAWGUF010000002.1:0-107442 GCA_963825625.1 uncultured Alphaproteobacteria bacterium
ATAGGGTTTAACCCGGATATTTCATGAATCACCTGCTGCGACCAAGGATATGGTCGTCCTTCCTGGCGTCCTCGGGACTCTCTGCCCCTGCGACGTACCATTCAGGTGCGCCTCGGGACCAACACCCTGCGGTTGCCAGGTGGCACGACCATCTTCATGGTCTCGCGACAGCAATTCATGAAATATCCGGGTTTGAACTCCAGTAAAAGTGAACTGCAAAGTCGTTGTTTAATTCTAGCGGAAATGTCATGGTCATGCAGCTTTTATCAGCAGTGTTTTGTAGAATTGATTTAAAAGATGGCATTATCTTTCTTGGGGCTCGGCATGGTTTCTGCACAGATTTTAAAGATATGGGGCAGCGCCTATATAGAGATCTTCAGATAAATGCTTTTGACATCAGTAGCCTAGTGTTCTAAAATCCAGTCTTTTAACAATCTAGAAGGGGAATTTTAATCTTGACAACCTTGAGAGGTCATTTTAGGCGACCGCAACTGCCGAGAAGGCGCAAGAGGGGGAGAGTTCGATTTATTTTATGGACCTCTTTGATACTTATATCTGTCCTTCTGCTGAGTGGTGCCTACGGGTTCTACCGCATTACTCGTAATCTTCCCCAGATTACTTCTCTGAGAGACTATCAACCGTCTATAGTCACCACAGTTTATGCTGATGACGACAGCCTCATTGCAGAGTTTTATCTGGAGCGGAGAATAGTTATTCCCCTGGAGCAGATTCCACAAATATTAATTGAAGCTTTTGTCTCAGCAGAAGATTCCCGGTTTTTTGAACACGAAGGGATTGATTTCCTCGGTATAACTCGTGCCCTGTGGAAAAACATCAAGGCACGTGGCATGTCCAGGGCGGGAGCACCATAACCCAGCAAGTCACTAAATCCTTGCTGTTGAGCCCCGAGATATCGACACGCAGAACTTCTGCAGCACCCGGATCGGTGTTTCGACGTGCACCTGCGCCTTCAGATCTTGTTCTCCGTGTCCCATGATGACCTTGCGCCCGCCTGATTGATCAAGAATGCCCGACCCTCGTTCATTCCCAGCTTGACCTTCGTCAATGAAGAAGTGTCCCGCGCACATTCACTTGGCACGCCCACCTCGCTACAGGGAAATATCATGTGCCGTCTTTACGGATTGCATGCGAACGAGCCCACCAGGGTCGAGTGCAGTCTCGTCCATGCGCAGAACGCATTGATTTCGCAGGGCGTCAGAGACGCCGAAGGCCTCTCTCATGGGCACGGATGGGGATTGGCGACCTATCCTGACGGCTGGCCCAAGGTTGAGAAGAAGGCCTGGGCAGCTTGGCATGGGGAGCATTTCAGAAAAGCGGCCGCGCGCGCTTATGGCAAATCGATCATCGCCCATGTCCGCCGTGCCACCGTCGGCCCGCCCCGGCTACGCAATACTCATCCCTTCACTCACGGACAATGGGCCTTTGCCCACAATGGAACTATCCCCAATTTCGACGCCATCAGGCCGCGCCTGCTCGACGCCATGGACGAGCTTCACCGGAGCGAGATCAAAGGCTCGACCGATAGCGAGCACGTTTTCCGTTACCTTTTGACACTCTGGGAGCATTGCCCGGCACGACCGCTCATGGAGACAATGAAGCTTGGCATCGCCAACATTGTTACGTGGACGCGCGAGCTGGTTCCATCCGGCACGCTCGGCCTGAACGTCCTATGGAGCGATGGGCGGCACATGGTAGGAACCCGGATCAACAGGTCACTCTGGTACCTGGAGCGAGATGGTGCGTTCGAGTGTCCAATGTGCAGGAAGCCGCACATCCATCATGAGGCAAAAATGCGATATAGAGCTGCTGAGGTGGCATCGGAACCGATTACGCAAGAGGCATGGCGCGGTGTACCAAACGGAACCGTATTCACCATCGATCCTGACATGCAAATCCATTTCGAACCGCTGATCGATGTGCCGCTGCTTGAGGATGCAATCTCATCTGCCATTGAGTAGCGTCGGCATCCGCCGTATCGAGCTGCGCAACCACAAAATCGATGTTCCTGGAAGGCTCCTGCGCGGGGGGCATAGACGTCTTACGCTTCAAGAGAATGTTCGAGATCACTGGGTACTATGCCCCTAAACCCGATCGCTACGTGACTGTTAAGGGGCCAACGATTTGATCACGCAGTCCACGGCAACGCCCATATTCCGTATACCGCACTGAGACAGCGCCGGACCAATCTCGTTCGGCAGCAGTGACAGCGCAAGACGCGGGATATTGGCCCGGATGCCCCCATTCGCTGCAGGAAGTAGTACCAATTGAGCTGCTTCGCAGGCCTCCAACCCCAACCATGGGGGAAGTGCAGCGTGGAGCCGATGAGGAAGATGGGGCTGGTCTCAAGCAGATCCAGCTGACGCCAACCGATTACAAGGTGAAGGACCACGCAGGCTCCCTCCCTGCCACAGCTGCCTCGGGTCGATGCAAAGATGCTGTATCGGGGCCGCGGAGCGCCAATGCCCATTTGGGAGCTCCCGGCAGCTGGCATGGCATCGGTAAGCCCGCATTATCAGCGCAACCCGGGCTCACTCTTCCCGCAATGGCGTGCTCACCGTCAGCCCGTTCGCCAGCATACGTTCCCAGCCCTCTTCGGCGCTGTCGACAACGCTGAAGAGGTTGCGATCTTCCGGTCCAATGGTCTCGTACTGAACCAGGGCGTCGAAGTTGATGACACTCTGCCAGAATTCGCGGCAAAAAAGTAGCACGGGCATACCACGAGTCTTGCGCGTTTGTTTTAGCGCAAGAATCTCGAAGAGCTCATCAAGTGTGCCGAGTCCACCAGGGAAGACGGCAAGAGCGTTGGCGCGCATCGCGAAATGCATTTTGCGAACGGCAAAATAGTGGAAGTGAAAGCTCAGTCCTGGCGTGATGTAGGGGTTTGGCCGTTGCTCCTCGGGAAGCTGTATGTTGAAGCCGATCGTCGGGGCACCTGCCTCGCTCGCACCGCGGTTCGCGGCCTCCATCAAGCCTGGCCCGCCTCCGGTCGTGACGACATTTTCTCGATAGCCCTCGATCGGATGCAGCGCACCACCTCTCTCCGACACAATGTGGCCGAACCTTCTGGCTTCCTCGTACCAAGCATTCAGATCGCGGTAAAGTTGAGGGCCGGCCGGATCCTGCGGCGACGCCGCCACGCGGGCACTGCCAAACACCACAATGGTCGACCGGATGCGGTGATCGCGCAACCCGAGCTCTGCTCGCTCGAATTCGAGCGCCAAGCGATGCCCCCTAAGCTCATCGCGCATCAGAAACGGAACGTCCTCAACAACATCGTAAGCCGCGCGCGTCTTATGGGCTGGTTTGTCTGACGACACGTCTTGCTCCTTGGTTGGCACACAGTCAGTGGATGCGAACAATTCATCTTCGCGGGCTCCAATAGGCTACATTGGAAGCCAGTCGTTCCGCACCTGCCCCGCGCTAGCCTCCTCTCGCTGAGGGAAGCACAAAGCTACTTCGAAGACATAGGCAGCTTACGTCAGCTAATCTCAAGACGTGTTTAGACGCCTCAATATGGCTCGTTCACCCACGCGCCCCATTCATGTCCGGCCTCATCCATGTCAATCGGCGGCGAACTTTGACCCCGGATCGAACTGCAATCTTGACCCCTTCCATCCGCGCAGGTTCCGCCGCTGAGCCCGAAGCTGTGGAGCGTAGCGGAACAGCGCAGGGCTCGGCGGCGGGCGCTCGCTTTTCAAGGGGCAATAGCGTGCAGGGGCGGCCGGGGTTGTAGCCGTTGCGCGTGGTGTCAGCGGATGATCGTTTCGGATGTTGAAGGCGATCAGTCGGGGCGGCCCCGGACTTGATCCGGGATCAACCCCGGTTCTTGAAGCGCCAGCTGTCGTTTCCGGTCTCGACGATGTCGCATTGGTGCGTCAGCCGGTCGAGCAGCGCGGTTGTCATCTTCGGGTCGGCGAACACGCTTGGCCATTCGGCGAACGCGAGGTTCGTGGTGACGATGATCGAGGTGCGCTCGTACAGCCGGCTGATCAGGTGGAACAACAGCTGGCCGCCCGATTGCGCGAACGGCAGATAGCCGAGTTCGTCGAGCACCAGCAGGTCGACGCGCGTGATGGCATCGGCGATGCGGCCGCCACGGCCGAGCTTGCTCTCGGCCTCGAGCTTGTTGACGAGGTCGACGGCGTTGAAGAAGCGGGCCTTGCGGCCAGCCCGGATCACGCTGCGCGCGATGCCGATCGCGATGTGGCTTTTGCCCGTGCCGGTCCCCCCGATCAGCACGACATTGCGCCGGCTGTCGAGGAAGGCGCCGGAGCTGAGGCTATCGATCAGCTCGGCGTTGATCGGCGTGCCATCGAACGACAGATCGGCCAGTTCCTTGGCCAGCGGCAGCTTGGCGATGCCCATCTGATAGTTGATGGAACGCGCGTTCTTGGCCACGATCTCGGCCTTGAGCAGCGCGCCGATCAGCTTCTCGACGCCCTGCTGCCGCTTGATCCCGACCGACACGATCTCGTCGTAGGCCGCCCGCATGCCGGCGAGCTGCAACGTGCTCATCATGTCGAGGATCTCAGAGCGCTCCATTGCAAGCCTCCATAGCCGAGGCCACAGGCTTAGCTCGGAGCCCGTCGTAGCGGGCACAGTCGGCGATCGGTGGCAGGCTCAGTGCCAGCCGCTCCGGCGTCTGGAGCGGCTCGACCGGCGGCGGTTGCTGCCGTCGGGCCAGGGCATTGAGGATCACGTCGGCGCTGGCGATATTGGCGTCGAGCGATTCTGCGCACGCGGCCTCGACTGCGGCCAGGCCGTCGCTCAGCACAGCCGCGAGGATCTTGACCATCTGCCGGTCACCGTCATCGCTGCCGGCCAACTTGCGGCGCACCATCTCCAGCGCTCCCGGCAGCAGCCAGTCCTTGAACGGCGCACCGTTGCGGAGCGCGCCGGGCTTCCTCGCCAGCACCGGCACATAGTGCCATGGATCGTACTCTGTCTGGTTGCGGCCGAACTTGCGCGCGTGCTCGCCGACGACAACGCCGTCCTGCTTGATCACGATGCGATCGGCATATGCATGGATGTCGACCGGACGACCGACCGCGCTCGCCTTGACCGAGTACTTGTTGCGGTCGAACCGCACGAGGCACGTCTTCGATACCGAAGCACTGGTCGCGTGGAAGCCGTCGAACGCGCCGCGATAGTCCATGAGCGCCGCACGCTCGGCCTCGAACATCTCGAACACGGTCTTGTCGCTCTGCTCGGGATGGGCCTGCCCCTTGGCGTAGGCGATGCACTTGTCGGCAAGCCAGCCGTTCAGATCGGCAAGCGTCGTGAACGACGGGCGCGGCGCGAAGAACCGCTTGCGCACCACGCCGACCTGGTTCTCGACCTGTCCCTTCTCCCAGCCGGCAGCCGGCGTGCACGCCGTCGGCTCCACCAGATGATGGCTCATCAACTGCTCGAAGCGCCAGTTGAAGCGGCGATCCTTGCCGACGAAGACCGTCTCAACAGCCGTCTTCATGTTGTCGTAGATGCCGCGCTTCGGAACGCCTTTGAAGAACTGGAACGCCTTCTCGTGCGCGTCGAACACCATCTCCTGGGCTTCGCGCAGTAGGCGCGCACGAACGGCATCCGGCTGTGGCATAGCCGGACGTGCGCCAGCTTCACCGTCACCGTCACACCGTCCAGCTCCACGATCTCGTGGCTCCAGTCGAACTGATAGGCTTCGCCCGGCGCAAAGCTCAGGGGCACGAACGCCGCCGCTGTCCGCTCGCCCTCGCGTATCGCCCACACGCGAGCGTAGCGGCGCACGTTATCGTAGCCGCCGCGGTAGCCGGCCAGCCGCAGCTCCTCGAACATCCGCTGGAACGTCAGGCGCTCGCGCTTGGGCTTCTTCACGATTGTCTGCAAGCATCGTCTCAAGCTGACCGGCACGAAGCTCGCCCAGGCGCGGCAGCGGCTGCTTGTCGCGAACATACCGGCGCTCGGTCGCCTCGCCCGTCGGCCCGGCGCGCACGATGTCGCGCACCGTGTTCCGCGCCAGCCGCAGATCCCGCGCAATCTCCTTGATCTTCCGGCCCTGGACGAAATAGGCATGCCGCACCCGGCCAATCGTATCCACTGTGATCATCCCCTGCTCGGCCCTCGCGCGAACTACGCATCGAGCGGCCAGTGTTGACGATCGGGCAGAGGTGGTCAAAATTAGACGCCGATTACCCCCTCAAAGGGGTCAATTTTGCATGCCGGCTCACATCATCGGCCGGTCGGGCGTTGACGAGGCGGTCCAGCTTGCCGATGATGTCCGTAGCTGGGGGTGGTGCAGCAACCGCTGGCGAGCGAGTGATGCGTGCAAGTGACCCAATGTATGGTCCGGCCGTGCGTCGCAAGAGGGAACCTCGATCTGGGTAGCGGTCTTGCATCAATGTATCCGGCCTTGGGTTGGAGCGGTTCATTGCTCCGGGCCATCATGGATATCAGCGCACGATCGACCTGATTAGCGGACAGGCCTCGAGGGCCATTAGGGTCACCAGTTTTCGATCGCGCCGGGAAGACCGGTCTCCATCTCCTTGGTTTCTCTCGCAGACCTCGGCGGGAAGCTCGGGTTTCTCACTCGGACATCGCGGTCCCCATCATTTCATTGTTCGACCGATCTGGCTTTCCCCGTCCCGACCGTGCGCCTCGCTTTCGGCGCCGTGTCGAGGGCTGGTCAAGGCCGGCGCGCGTGTCTCGCGCCGCCGCAGGCGTGGCCTTGACGAGGCCGAGCACGGCGCCAAGCTTACACAGGTTGGGGCCTCATCGTCGCCTCCCGGGGCACGACCTCGAAGTTGCGGCCCCTGGCCAGCACCGCCCAGGAGATGCGGGCGAGCTTGTTGGCCAGCGCGATTGCCAGCACGTTGTGGTGCAGGCGTTTCTTCGCCGCCTCGATCCAGGCGTTCAGCCCGTGTCGCTCCCAGCTCTGGGGCTTGACCAGCACAACCCATGCCGCCTGCACGAACAGCTTTCTCAGGTAGCGGTTGCCGCGCTTGGAGATCTTGCCCAGGATCGTGCGATCGCCAGTCGAGATCTGCTTCGGCACCAGCCCGAGCCAGGCGGCGAAGTCGCGCCCCTTCGAGAAGATGTCGCCGGAGCCGATGCTGGCGACGATCGCGCTGGAGATGATCGGTCCAATGCCAGGCACCGTCATCAATCGCTCGCATCCGGGCTCGTCCTGGCCGAGTGCCTGGATCTCGACCGAGATGTTCTCGATGCGCTCGTCGAGCCGGCGCCAGTCCTCGGCCAGCGCCTCGATCAAGTGAACCATGCGCAGCGACAGAACATCGTCGCGCATCGCCAGGATGCGCGGCAATTCCGTTCGCACGGAGCGAGCACCTTGGCGAACGGCGATGCCGCGCTCCAGCAGGAACGCCCGGATCTGGTTGATGACGCCGGTGCGCTGCGAGACCAGGCGCTCGCGCACGCGGTGCAGGGCCTGCAGATCGCACTGCTCCGGCGTCTTGACGGCCACGAACTTCATCAGCGGCCGCTGCACGGCCTCGGCAATCGCCTCGGCATCGTTGAAGTCGTTCTTCTGGCCTCGCGCATACGGACGAACGTACTTCGCCGGCATCAACCGGGCGTCGTGTCCCAGCGCGACCAGCTTGCGCGCCAGATGATGCGCCCCAACGCATGCTTCCATGCCGACGAGGCACGGTGGCATGTTGGCGAGGCGGGCCTCGATCTGCCCGCGCGACCACTTCTGGCGGATGACGATCGCGCCCTTGCGATCGAGCCCGACGACGTGAAAGGTGTTCTTGCCGATGTCGATGCCGATCACGGCGACGGCGGTGGCGGCGACGGTGGTGGCGGCAACGGCGTTTTGCGACTTGGCCATGGGTGTGCTCCTATCGATGCACTCCCTCCGGCAGGCACTGTCGCCCGCTGGTAGGGCAGGAGCACGGCCGGACCATTCCATTACCGGAAGAAGTGCAGGAGCTCAACACATGTGTTGCATCGAGAGCGAATACGTGGATGAGCACTTGATGCGTCGCAACATTTCCTCCACAACTGGCAGGGCGGCTGGAATTTCCGCTTGAGTACCGAGACCCTTTTCGTTCTGGTTTTCACTTGGGGCCAAAGCGCATAACCAGAAATAACCGTCAGTATTGCTCCGTCCAAGTGATGCGTTTGGGCAACATTGAACGATCCCCAATCGGAAAAGCTGTGCTTCACTGTTCAGGTCCCGGCCGTGACCAAAGAAAGACAACAATATTTCACTGACAAGGTCGCCGCCGGCATCATGTCTGGCACCGAATTGCTAGCTGCTACACGCTGATTAATGGCTGCAGCAGGCGGCCAAGGTTTCCCTTAAGGGCGAGGCTGCCCTGCATGGCAACAAGGCAAACGCATTCTTCACCGGCTTCGACAATGGGCTGATGATCAACCGTGTCGTCGGCCTCATCGAAATCGCCAGGACCGTATCGCCCGCCGGCATGACGGAAGGCGCCTTTCAACACCAAGGTCAGTTCCGTTCCAGTGTGGGTGTGATCAGGCATCCGCGTGCCGGGCGCCGCCTTCAGCAGGAAAACCCGCGCTCCGGAAGCTTCGGGCAGTTCCAGTGAACGGCGGTGAATGCCCGGGCCGATCCATTGCCAGCGGCTCAGGCGATGTAGTCGCGCAGGCTGCGGTAGGTACGGCGGAATTTCCTGCGCCTTGCCGTCGTAGTGTGGCTGCGTTGTTGTATTTCGCGTCTCATGCTCCGACATCACATCTATTCGGGCGAGGACATGCGCGAGTGCATCGTCCGACATCACCTCCGGAATGGCATCATTCAGGAATACGCCGCCCACCGCGTTCAATATCCTAATGTGCTGCTGGCAGGCACTGCACATTCCCAAATGCGCAGCAATCAAAATGCTTGACCCAGTGTCTATTCGGCCCGTCGCGAATTCACACAGCATTTCAATAGAAGGGTGGTGATTGATGTTCATTTCAAATCCCCCAGCAAGTCTCTGAGGCGCTGGAACGCCAGCCGAATTCTCGATTTGACGGTACCGAGCGGGAGGCTGAGCGTTTCGGCAATCTCGGAATGAGATAGATTATCGAAGAAGGATAGCTTCAAGACGGTCTGCTGCGCTTCGCTCAGTTGGGTCAGCGCTGTCCGTACGCGCCGTTCCGTCTCTGCCGCTGCCAGCATGGCGTCCGGCAAGGGTTGATCGTCAACTTGCTCGACCTCTGATGGATTACCTTCGGTTGGCGCACGCTTCGCGCTGCGGGCTAGGTCAATCCGGCGGTTGCGCGCGATTGTAAAGATCCAGGCCGCTGCACTGCCGGCGGCAGGATCGTATAGATCCGCCTTACGCCACACCGTCAGCATGGTTTCCTGGGCAAGTTCCTCGGCTTGGCCGGCGGCTAGCCCCCCGCGTATCATCATCGCTTTGATGCGTGGTGCGTAGTGTTCAAAGAGGGTAGAAAACGCCCTACGGTCCTTGCCCACGATAGCGTGCAGAAGGACGCCATGCTTGGCGGCAGCATCATCTGGATAAGGCTCGGCCATTGGATTTCAGTTGCACCACTCTTGCCGACCAATGCGACTGGCGGAGGTGTGGAACCGGCCAGCTAACCACTGGATGCAGATCGGGGCTGACAGGCTGTATCGCGAACATTGGAAGACCCGTAGGCTGATGCTCTCATGGGGTCAAACGAACGCGATTTCGGTTCGGATCATTGAATAGCATATCTGTTTGTCAGGTCTGCGCCAACCATCGTTCTTAACAGCAATACCTACGCGGCAGTCACCGCACCAAGGACTTCGTGCTGGCTGCGGCCTCCCAGCAGGCGCCAAGCGAAGCGGACAGAGCAGACTGCGGAAATCTAGGGAGGACATCGCAGTTATTTGGTCACGAAGCCTGCCCCAAATAGAGGCGTGTGAAGGCTGGAACAACAGCACACGACATAAAAGAAATCGATGTTCGTGGCCTCCAAAAGAACGACCCGGCGGGATTTCTCCAGCCGGGCCGAACCGCTCATGACTACCCGAGAATTAAGACTTCGGGAGAACAACCGTATCGATAATGTGGATGACGCCGTTTGACGCCTCGACGTCAGCCGTCTCAACCTTCGCGTTGTCGATCATTACGCCGTTTGTGGCATCCACTGAGAGCTTGGTGCCCTCGACGGAAGCGACTGACGCCTTCTGTCCAGCAATGTCCTTCGACATGATCTTGCCCGGCACGACGTGGTACGTGAGGATTTTCACGAGCTGTGCCTTGTTCTCCGGCTTCAGAAGGCCCTCGACTGTCCCCTTCGGCAGCTTGGCGAACGCCTCATCGGTCGGGGCGAAAACCGTGAAAGGTCCCTTGCCTTTCAGGGTCTCGACGAGCCCGGCAGCCTTAACTGCCGCCACCAGCGTAGTGAACTTGCCGGCGCCGGCTGCCACATCTACGATGTCCTTCGACTCAGCGCGAGCCGACGACAGCGGCAAAGCCATGACAGCAGCGACCAGCGCCATTTTCAGAAACTTCATGATTATCTCCCATAGGAAGCTTAGAACTGGTTAGGAGGAATCGCGTCAAATTCGACGCATTCACCCGGCGTTTGCGTGTCGGCGCCGATGCGTGACGACCGATACCAAACACAACGACACGCGCTGAACTTTGGATTGGCGGAATTGATCACAAAGATGTTTCGAGAAGTGGGTGATCCAGCATAATACTGCCGCATTCTAATTCGAGGCTGGCAAGCTAGTAACTGCGCGCGAAATCCACTCTTTACGACCTGAACTGGCGAAACGGGATTGGGGATTACAGGATCGCCAAGGCTGACCGACCGCGTGTGAGGCCGTGTCGAGAATAACAAATATTTGCAGCCCTTGGAAAGCGCAGGCAGAGCCCCAAAAGCCATGAGTTGGCGCCGTTCAAGGTGCCTGCAGTGTCATTCTCTCTTGGACTCTTATACAAACTGGCATGGCGATTGCCCACATCGCCCCGATGGCCAGCAATCCCATCCAGGGCGGTTCGGCCAATTGCAGCGCGCCAATTCGCATGGCCGCCCAATATGATAATGGTCCCATGACCGCGCCAAGGACAGATGCAAGGATGGGCCTGCCCCGAAGCCATGCCAGCGAAGGCCCTACTATTGTGGCGAATGCCATCCAAAGGGCGACGATCCAGATCGGCGCGATCGACGAAAATGGTCCAGGCGACGCATACGCAATGAGCCCGCTAAACACGACAATACTTTCTGCAAGAAAACCATAAAAACCAAGCAACGCCGACAATGCCGCCAATGATAAGCGATCTCCCCGGCACAACAGATGCAGACCAAGAATCAGCAGGCATGTCAGTGTTCCAACGTAAGATAGTCCGCTTAGCGAACCATATGCGCACGCCAGCCATCCAATCTGAAACCCGGCGGCGCTGAGAATTGCAATCGTCACGCAAAAACCATTTCACTTGTCGCGGGGTAGCAGCATCTTGGTTGCTTGTGAAGTTTCGACGAATTCCAGGCTTCGGGCCGCATCCGCATGTTATTGGAATTAAGTATCAAGGATCGCCTCCTTATGCTTGAATGAACTACTGCCGTCATCTCCAGTCCAGTCATCTGACGACAACATAATTTCGGTAGAACAAATCATCGTGGCCCGTTTGAAAGCCTTGATTCTCGGTATTCGGAGCTGCGTCATGAACGAACTCTCTGCGGATATCGACGCAAATGACGCCGGCAATCTCCACTACCGACGAATCGTTTCAACCCGCATCCGCCTGGCTACTCAGGCCGAGCCACTTGAGTACGGCTGACTGCACCGTGAGCAACACGGCCACACGTACTATAAGGTTAGGTGCGGAAACACTCGTGTTTTTTGTTGACAATGTATTTACGGTCTTCATGCCGCGCCGGATCACCAAGTCGATGGGGCTACGACGTCCGACGAACTCAAGCGCTGGTATTTTCTATATAAAACAAGTAATTGACCGCCTGAGACCAGTTGGTTGCGGGCCGCCAGACCCAGATGCCATTGCCCTTGGCGGGTCCAGACACGAGTATGGCTTGAGGGAGCGTTTAAGGATTGCAGACCGTCCAACGAGATGGTGCGACGCGCAGCGTCGAAGAGGGCCAAAGCACGAAGTCGCTGCGCTCCAGCCCGCTGCGCGGGGGCTCGCGGCCACGCTCAGCGTATTTCGGCGAGGACGTAACCATTTGAGATGAAGGCGATATCGGCGTCGGCAAGGCGGCCCTGAGATCGAGGCGTTCAACCTCACCAGGAGACGTCTCATGACCGACTGCCCTTACACTCCTCGCCCTGTCACTACCCTGCGTCAGCGCATGATCGAGGACATGGCTGCGCGCAATCTCAACCGCCACACACAGCGCAGCCATATCTCCAGCTGCAAACGGTTCGCGGCCTACCTTAAGCGCTCGCCCGATACAGCGACGGCCGACGAAGTACGCCTGTTCCAATTGCATCTGATCGAGAGCGGGGCTTCCATCGGCAACCGGTTGCTTTCAGATCTACTTCGTCGGTCAGGAGTGGACCCTATTGGCGGGGAGCGCTACCGATGTGAGACATCGTGGCAGAATACAACAATGACGTTGCCAGGATGGCACCCGCGACGAAATTAGTTCGAAAACAAGGCTGTTCAAAGCATCATTTCATGCGCTTCCGGGTCCAAAAAGATCTTGGGGAGGATGAGCGCTGGAACGAGGCCTGAGCACCCCAAATTCGGCCCCCATTTATGGTGTTATCAAGACTGAGCAGTCGGGATCTTGGGGCGACGAAATCTTGGGCGGTCACACTGCGCGCCGGAAGTGCTGGATCTGCTGCGTAAACTGCGCTGCGACTTCATCCTCGGCCTGTCGCGCAACACGACGCTCGATGCGCTCGCCGCACCCTGGCGCGACCAGTGCCAGTGGCGCTGGAGGCCGAGCCTTGGTCGTGTGCGCCGCTTCCATCAGTTCAATTACGCAGCCGGCTCATGGTCACGACAGGAAAAGGTGATCGCCCGCGTCGAGGCGACCGCGATGGGCACCGATGCGCGCTTCATCGTCACCAACCTCGATGGGCGCGCCAAGCACCTCTACGAGAAGGTCTACTGTCAGCGCGGCACGGCCGAGAACCAGATCAAGGACATGAAGCGCGACACGCGCTCCGACAAGACCGCCTGCTCGCGCTGGCAGGCCAACCAGTTCCGCCTGTTCCTGCACATGGGCGCCTACTGGCTGCTGCATTCACTGCGTATGGCCGCGCCCAAGAAGTCGCGCTGGCGCGGCGCCACGTTCGCGACCATTCGCTGCGTGTTCGTCAAGATCGCTATCCGCGTCGACGAGACAAAGCGCCAGATCAAGCTCGCCTTCCCGCGACATCTGCCGCACGCCGATGCCCTGGGACTCATCACCGGTCGGCTCACCGCACAAGGTCCGTGACCGGCGCGGCAGGTGCCGCCAGAGCCCGCCATCGACAACCCCAAGCGCGTCCCAAAGCGTCCTGCAGAACGCCCCGCCGTCAACCCGGCCGCCGCCGCCTGCCCGCGCCCGATCAGATGCCAAACGGCTGACCATGGCGAATAGAATGGGCTAGAACGGACATCTTACGATGACCGGCTTCTCACGACCGAAGCGGTCAGCCGAGATGCGCTCGGTGATGAAGTCGGCCACGTCAGCCCTGGACACGATGCCGTTGCGCCAGGAGTTGGGCTCGGTCAGAACGCGGTAGGCGCCGCTCTTCCGCCCACTGGTGAGCACGCCAGGTCGAACGATCAGCCAGTCAAGATCGCTCGCTTCGATCAGGCGCTCCTGCTCGGATTTGTCATCATAGGCGCGCCCTAAGACGAGGGTGAAAGGGAGGCGCTGCAGCAGGTTGATACTTGCGTTGCTGTCACCAGCCCCGAAGCCCGTTACGGCAACGAGCTTCTTGACATTGGCCGCTGACATAGCCGGCAGAAGCAACCGCGTTGCCGCCGAGAACAGGGTGACGGATTTAGTGATGAGATCGAGGGACGCGGGCACGCCGAGCGCTTGGACCACGACGTCGATGCCCTCAAGCGCCCGGACAACGTCATCAGGCGCGAGCGCATCGCCCTTGAATGCCTCGATGCGTCCGGCGTGGTCAGGCTGCGCCGCGCCACTGCGTGACATGGCCCGTACACGGTGGCCTCGCAAGACGGCTGCTTCGGTCACCGCTTGGCCAATGCCGCGACTGGCGCCGATGACAAGAATGTGAGCCATTGAATTCCTACCAAGTCTGACATGCCCATTAGCTGAACGCTCGAGAAGCCATTCGAGATCATGACTGCCAAGTCGAACAACCAGCCTTACGCGTGTTCATGCGGTGTCGTCAGCACCAACCACTGGAGCCATTTCAGCGGCGGTGTCCCTTGGCTGGACGTCGTGATCTACTGTCGCAACTACTCCTTAGAACGAGCGCGGCGCGCGTTTCGAACGGCAGGGGTGATCTGCGACCACTCACCAATCGTTAACATAATGAACGCGCTACAGAGATTGCAGCGTGCAAAATGAGCGGTGACGATAGAAGAAGGAATGACCCCATGCTGCGACTGAAATCGACAATTACCAGCGCCGTTGTGATGGCTGGCTTGCTGGCAGCGAGCGCGCCGGCCCGCGCGGCCGATGACATCGTCGATACGGCGGTCAAGGCCGGATCGTTCAACACTCTCGTTGCCGCCGTGAAGGCGGCCGGTCTCGTCGATACGCTGAAAGGCAAAGGTCCCTTCACGGTATTTGCGCCAACCGACGAAGCGTTCGCCAAGTTGCCGAAGGGCACCTTGGAGTCGCTGCTGAAGCCTGAGAACAAGAAGAAGCTGACCTCGATCCTGACCTACCACGTCTTGCCCGGCCGCTATGATGCTAAGCGCATCACCGGCGCCAAGGCGAAGCAGTTCGGCATCAAGTCGGTTCAAGGCTCCAACGTCGAAGTGGATATCAGAAAGGGCGTGAAGGTCTCCGGCGCCAATGTGGTGACAACCGATGTCATTGCGTCGAATGGCGTCATCCACGTGATCGATGCCGTGATCATGCCGCCGAAGAAGAAGCACTGACGCGGCTTGGTGAAGCTATAATGAGGAGCGAGTTCGCACCGCAACCTCAAGGCCGCGAGATGCATGCGTCTCGCGGCACGCCTGCTGGAGCGAGACGTTTGCAGTTCTTCGACCTGCATTGGCGAACCAAGTGTTGCATCGTACCACCACGACGATGACTGACGCTTCGCCGGCGCGAGGTCGCCGTCAATGCAGCGGCAGGTCTCAACCACTCGTAGCGTGCCGCCGATCGGCCATAGAACGTCTGACCAGATGGGATCGCAACCATGCGCAATAAGCGCAGAGTGCTCATTTGGGCCATCCTGGGCCTCGCCGCCGTCGTGGCGACCGCTGGCGCAGCAGTTGGTCCGCTGATGAGTAAGGTAGAGCAACCGAGCTATTCAGTTAGCCGAACAGACGGTGCAATCGAGATCCGCCAATATGGACCTTTGATCGCGGCTGAGGTCGAGGTCGGCGGGGAGCGGTCGGTCGCAATCAACGAAGGTTTCCGGCTGATCGCCGCCTACATCTTCGGCGCCAATAAGCCAAATGCGAAGATCGCCATGACGGCTCCGGTCGAACAACGAGCCAAGCAGACGATTGCCATGACGGCGCCGGTCACACAGGAATCTCGCGATAATGGCTGGACTGTGCAATTCATCATGCCCGGGAGCTGGACCATGGAGACGCTGCCCACTCCAACCGATGGTCGCATCAAACTCGTCCCTGTGCCAGGAAAGAAAATGCTCGCAATCCGCTTTTCGGGAACTGCGAATGACACGTTGATCGCGGCCAAGACCTCCGACCTCAGAAAGTACGCCGCCGACCACCGGCTGCCTGTCACTGGTGAACCCGTTCTCGCATTCTACAATCCGCCGTGGACGCTACCCTTCTTCCGGCGCAACGAGATCATGCTGGAACTCCAGCCGGCACAACCTCGCGAGGGGCGAACGGGTTGAAGGGGATGTCTGCGATCATCGTTTTGGCTGTCATCGCGCTCGCGATGAGTTCGGCATGGATCTTGGTTGGGCCGAAACGATTGTGGTCCATGATCGGACAGGCCGATCTAGGTCCGGTTGATTTCAGAACGCTCGAGAGACGAAAGAGCCCAAACGATTCACTCGCGTGTCCGCCGGACTTCTGCCAAGCCAATAGCGATCTCGTTCCTCCAACCTTCACGGTGAACGCCCAAGACTTGCGTGCCGCCATGGCCAAGGTAATAGCCTCGGAGCCGAATATCACAACTGCTCAGATCGATGATGTTGCTCTTGTCGATCGATACGTTCAGAGAACTGCTGTCCTGCAGTTTCCGGACACGATCGTGGTGCGTTACGTCGACCTTGGGGTGGGCGAACGGAGCACGCTCGCAATCTATTCCCGATCGCAACTCGGCTACAGCGACTTGGGTGCAAACAGAGCCCGCATTGCACGCTGGCTCGACAAGCTCGAAAAGCTCGCACCCGCGCTGAAATAGGTTTCCGCCATTTGTCTAAAAAGAAGTCGCGCGGCATGGTGTAAATCAGTGCGGGATGACGTCTGGACCAATCTGCGCTGCCATCATCATCGGCGGCCCGGTCGATGACCGGACAATGAACCGCCAGACGGTCCTGCCCCGCTCTCTATCGACACTGGGCGCCCACCGGTTCTGCGCGTCGGGACGGGCGTGCAGTCATTCTGCTTACGGCTGTTAAGGCCTGTTTCGACGCATCTCGTCCCGCCGCATCGGCATGGCATCGATGGTGCCGAACAAGGTTCTTGTGCCGATGGTACTTGATCTCGTGAGCTTGGTGCCGCCATCCTTGCCCAAAAGAACCACGCGAAAACCAGAGCCTTCAGCACCGAACCGTGAGCGAAGCTGGCTGGCCGTCAATCCAGGCCCTGGGCCAAGCTCCGCCTGGACCGTGTCGCCGATGACCCAGACGATGACAATGTCTCGCTCGGCAAGACCGGAGCGGCTCCCGTCAAATATCCGTCGCTGTTCGACGAGTGCGGAATCGCTTCCGGCACCTGCGAAGACGACGACAGGCCGATACGTCCAGCGGTAGACCGACATCGCTTCGGCAGGCACCGTGGCAGATATTGCGGCCAATGCTCCGAGGGTAAAGGACACGGCTCTATTCACGGGACTCGCCTCCTTGGCTTCTTCTTTATAGGTAGAGACAGCCTGATCGGACCGCGCGCCGAAACAGCGTCGACGTCCTTTCCGCGCTGCGTCACTCTGATACGGCCTCGATCGGCAAGTCGCCCGGCAACGCGACGGACATCGGACATCAAGTCCTGCCAAGCATCGCCATGTTTCACCTGGGCGCGCGCGACCTCTGACGGGCAGATTGTCTTTCCCGATCCGCGTTCGGTGCACAGGCGGATCATCGTTTCGGCGATGTCGTCGCCATCGACGGCTGGCTCGTGTTCTCGTGGTTGTGATTCAACAGCATCAAGCTTGCCGAGGAAGACCTCGGCGCTTGCAAGTGTCAGGTCGCGCCGCTCATCGGAGAGCCTGTCCCAGGTGCGATACATCTGCGCCATGCGGGGATTGCCGGCAAGCTGGTCGCGATGACGGTCGAGGAAGGCCCAATAGAGCGCGTTGAACGGGCAGGCGTCGGGCCCGTGAGGCTTCGAAACGTCATACCTGCAGCCTGCACAGTGATTGGACATCCGATTGATGTAGGCTCCCGAGGCAACGTAGGGCTTGGAAGCAAGGACGCCGCCGTCGCCGAATTGGCTCATGCCAAGCGTGTTCGGCAATTCCACCCATTCGAACGCGTCGGCGTAGACGAGCAGGTACCAATCATGCAGGGCCTGCGGTGACACGCCGGCAAGAAGTGCGAAGTTGCCGGTCAGCATCAGCCGCTGAATATGATGCGCGTAGGCCTCTCGCTTGGTCTGACCGATCGCCGCACGCAGACAGGCCATGTCCGTCTCCCCGGTCCAGAAGAATTCGGGAACGGGACGCGTATGGCCGAAATAATTCTGTAGGGCATAGTCCGGCATCATCAGCCAATAGATGCCGCGGACGAACTCACGCCAGCCGATGATCTGCCGGATGTAGCCCTCGGCGGCGTTGAGCGGCACATCGCCCGCCCGATAAGCGGCCTCGATAAGGTGACACACCTCGAGCGGGTCGAGCAGGCCGACATTGATGTAGATCGACAGCACCGAGTGGTAGAGGAACGCCTCGCCTTCGAGCATTGCGTCCTGATAATCGCCGAAGCGCGGGAGCGTGGTCGCAACGAAGTGCGCGAGCGCCTGCTCCGCTTCTTTTCGCGTGACGCCGAACCAGAAGGGATCGAGGTCGCCGAAGTGATCGGCAAACCTATCGGCGACGAGAGCCAGCACGTCTTGCGTAATGGCATCCGGCGCAAAACGTAGCGGCCTCGGCATCAGGAGATCGGGTTTTGCTGCCTTGCGATTGTCCCGATCGAAATTCCACTGTCCTCCGACCGGCTCGCCGGCGTCCATCAACAGGCCGGTCTTGCGGCGCATCTCACGGTAGAAAAATTCCATGCGCAGCTGATTGCGGCCCTCGGCCCAGGCGGCAAACTCGGACTGAGCGCAAATGAAGCGGTCATCTTCCAGGATATTGACGGGGATGTTGAATTGCTGTTGCCAGCCGCGCATCTCCTGCAGCACACGCCATTCGCCCGGCGTCGTCACCTCGACCCGCTGGGGCGCATATTGCTCGACGGCGCAACGAACCTCGCTCGTCAAGCTGCTGGAACGGCCTGTCTGCTCCAGGTCGCGGTAGTCGACCGTCCAGCCTTGCGCGCTCAGCTCCTTCGCAAAGTGCCGCATGCAGGCGAAGATGAACGCGATCTTCTTCTTGTGATGCCGGACATATGTTGCCTCCGACCACACCTCGCACATCAGCACGACGTCGCGCTTCTTGTCGGCGGTGTTCAACGCCGAGAGCTCCGGGGTGAGCTGATCACCGAGCACGACAATGAGGCGTCGGGTCATGAAGCCTCCTTCGCGCGGGACGCCTTTCCGCGTCGGCAGCGCTCGGAGCAATAGCGCACGCTTTCCCAATCGCGCGCCCATTTCTTGCGCCACGTGAACGGGCGCCCACAGGTCGCACACGTCTTATCGCGAAGATCCGCCTTCGCACAAACCCGAGGTGTTTTAGAAAGAGAGCGTGGGATCACAGGTCGAACTCGAGCGAATTGTGCTGATCGACGAGACGGAAGTCGCACATCAACCAGACGATGCTTCTCAGCTTGGCGTCTCGCATCACGAACGTCCCAACATCGCTGTCGTCAGCAAACAGATGACGACGGCGCCGGTCAGTTGAAGACGGAGTGCCGGATACCAAGCCGGTGCTGTGCCAGCCCGCGAGGTCCACAGCTCGTAGCCCAACAAGGCCACGAAGGCCGCCGACAATCCGAGCAGGCCCGGCCCTGCGGGCAGGAATGAAAGCCCGAACGCAACCAACGCCGGCAGCACACTGATGCCGAGCCCCGCTCCGTTAGCACCATCCTGGCTGCCAGCCGCCTGCATGGCCAGTCCCCATTGCGCCCCGCCCATGAATGACAAGATGATCAAGCCGTACGTGACAAGCACGCGCATGGCGTCACCAGCCGGTAGCACGCCCCCAGTAACTGCCAGCAATGACAGCGCCACGAACGGCAGGACGCCGAGCCATCCGAGCGCGAAGGCAGAGCGAGGGATTATGGAGGTGGGTCCCATTGGCATGTACTGATCTCAAAGGTCACCGCTGCCGTTCAAAACGTCGATAAGTCCCGTCAGGATCACTGGGGGAGCGCGTTTCTTGCTGCGTCCCCAAGCCTTCTGGAGAAGTCGTGACACCACTGACATCATTCGGCGAATTGGTTCAAGCGGTCGTGATCGGCGCAAGTGGTGCCATCGGCGGGGCGCTCGTCGATCAACTCGCCGCGGGCGCGAATGTGCACCGCATCCTCGCCTGCTCACGCACACCCAGCGGCCACGAAAGCAGCAAAGTCGAGCCGCGACCTATCGACATCCTCGATGAACGCAGTATTGAGGCGGCTTTGGCGGACGTTGATCGCATCGACATAGCCATAGTCGCGACGGGCCGGTTGCATGAGCAGGGCGGGATGCAGCCCGAGAAGTCGTGGCGATCGCTCGAAGCGTCTGCGCTTTTGGAAAATTTCGGGATCAATGCTGTCGGGCCAGCGCTCGTTGCTAGGCACGTCTTGCCCCGCTTGCCCCGCACCGGAAAGGCCGTGTTCGCTGCCCTTTCAGCTCGCGTGGGCAGTATCGCTGACAACCGTCTTGGAGGTTGGTATGGCTATCGGGCCTCGAAAGCGGCTCTCAATCAACTGATCCGAACTCTCAGCATCGAGCTCGCCCGCCAGCGGCCGGATGCCGTTTGTGTCGCGCTGCATCCCGGTACTGTAGACAGCGACCTGTCACGCCCCTTCCAGAGCGGCGTTGACCCCGATCAGCTGTTCACTGCGACGTCCGCCGCGGAGCATCTCTTGGCCGTCATCGACGCCCTGGATGCGACTCGGCAGTGGGGAGCTGGTTGCCTGGGATGGCAGAACGATCCCGCCATGACAATTCCGGCTGTATTGTGCTCAGTCCAATCCGCAATCAGGGTCTCGCGCCAGCGTGCCCGCCAATTGGAGTTAGCGAATTCGGCCGGCGCCAATCGAGCGACCACCATGATCCGCGGGCGACCAAGCTTCGTTTCCAGTTGGTCTGCTGGTTCTCGAACGTGGGCAGAATTCGATTTCCAGGATGGCGTGAATCAAGACGCGCCATCCTTCTTTTGCTTGAGGGCTTCGATGGACGCTGAAGGAAAGACGATGACTGTCTATTTCGACGGTGTCTGCCCCCTCTGTCGCCTAGAAATCTCTCACTACAAGGCGCAAGAGGGAGCAGAAAGCCTTCTCTTCGTTGACGTGACCGATCCGGAAACGGATCTTGGCGACGGCCTTACGCGAGAAACTGCTCTGGCCCGCTTCCATGTCCGAGATCAACAGGGGGCACTTATCTCCGGCGCCGCTGCCTTTGTCGCGATCTGGGATCAACTGACCGGCTGGCGGTGGGCAGCACGGGTTGCGCACATGCCGGGAGTGCTAAACGTGCTCGAAGTCGCTTACCGTGCCTTTCTGCACGTCAGACCAATCCTCGCACGCCTCATCGCTTGCCGATCGCGCAGTGACCAAGCGGTGGTCAGCCCAGCTTCCAAGGCAGAAAGGTTATTACATCGTCGCAGGGTCCGCGATGCCTGATTCGGCGGGAATGATTGAGGCATTGTCGAGCGCGCAGGGTCCATACCGATGGTCGCGCTTCGCTCGCGCCTGATTACGACCGAACTGACTTGCGTGCGAACCCCGTAATGTCAGGACAGCGAGGCTGGTTCGGGATGCTAAACAAAGACGTCATTCGTCAATCGTCGGTCTTGCGTAGCACAGCAGATCCCGCCGAGATCGAGCGCTTCAACGTGCTGGCCGAAGAATGGTGAAGACGGACGGAAAATTCCACGTCGTACACGCTTTCAATGCCGCACGTGTGGCCCCTGTACAGGATGCATGGCGGGCGCTGAGCCGAACGACTTCCGAAGACGCGGCGCTCCTTGAACTGCAGGCCACTCCTGACTGTATGGCGCATGCCAACTTGATCCAACGGTAAAGCCGCACCGTTAGGTAGGTAGCTAGTGAACAGCGCTGACTAGAAAAAAGAGTTCGACATCTTGTCGCCGTCACGCTGACGAGAAGAGGTTTGAGATGGCACACGCGATGGCTTTACAGGTCGAGAATGGGCTTTCCCAAGAGGCCCGCGAAAACATGGTTCTACAGTTGTCTGGAATTTTGGATGACGTGTACTCCCTTATGATCAGGACGCACGTATACCACTGGAATGTCGAGGGTTCATTGTTCGAGCCCATTCACAAGATGACAGAGGCTCAGTACACGCGTCTCTTCGCCAACGTCGACGAGTTGGCCGAGCGAATTCGTGCTCTCGACGGGAAGCCGGCAGTCAACGTCAACGTTTTCCCATCCGGCGTCGCAAACCTTTCTGAAAGCCAAACTGCTGAGTCGATGCTTGTCGATTTGCTTTGTCAGCATGAAACTGTTGTCCGGCACATGCGCAGTGCCGTGACCGCGGCGGACGAAGTGTCCGATGTGGTAACCGCAGACATGCTGACAGGTATGATGGCGCAGCATGAAAAGGACGCATGGATGCTTCGAGCCATGCTCAAGCGGTGTTAGGGGGGCGCATTGCTCGACCAACCAGATGGAAGCGTGAGAAACAACATCTTCATCATACCAACCGACAGTCTGCGACGCCAATCTCAATGCAATTGGCATTTAGCTGTATTGTCAAGAAAGGAGTAAAGGCCATGAGCCGTTTTGTGGTATTCGCGTGGAACTACATCTTCGATCATGAGGTCAGTCCGCTCCGTCACATCCCGGATATTGGGACGAGGCACATGATCCTACAGATCTTAGGATGGATGTGGGCGGTTGCGTTTTCCCTAGCCATCGGGAACTACGTAGTCCTCGGCTTCAGCCTGATCGGACATGCGTTTTTGATCGCTGCTGCTGCCATTACGGTGGCAACCTATACAGCTGCGGCGACCAAACCGTCGATGTTTGTCACTGGTCTTGGTCGGCGCCACGATGGTGAGCATGAATGAAGGCAGATCGTCTTGCGTGCGACGCGGCGGTTGTAGATCTGCCGGCATCGACGTATTGAAGATTTTTCCCGAAGCGTTGGTTAGATACAAACGCTTCGGGCCTATTTGATATGCGAGCGTAAATCCCCTCGGCAAGTTGGCTCATGCTCCGCAGACGGTGACGTCGAGATTTAAAGAGAAGTTGCCTTGATGTTTCACGACACCGGATTCTGTGCCCCCACAAAATACTCGAGCCCACCGGCATCGTTGAAGACCGGTCTGATTCTCAGGCGGTTGACAAAGGACGTGCCATCTTTTCGGTAATTCAATATATCGATCGTAAACCGCGTCCGCGCCTTCAGCGCCGAACGGATCGCTTGCACTGCGTTGGGGTCCGTATCGGGCCCTTGCAGAAACCGACAATTCCTACCGATCGCTTCCGCAGCAGTGTAACCGGTCTGCTTCTCAAACTCCTCGCTTACGAAGATCATAGGGTTATCGGGCTTATTGGGATCAGTGAACACGACGCTCATCTCAATCTCGTCTTCATCGAGCAGTTCGGGGAACTCTTGCTCACGCTTTGTCATGCGATAGATTCCTTCCTCTTGGGACGGGAGGTCATGGTCATATGGGCGCCGGACATATCGCCTGCGGGCCTCCGCCGCTCACGTCGCTGAGGACAGCCGCATCCATGGGGAAAGACCAATCGGATGGTACGTAGCGGTAAACCTGCTGGCAATGTTGCAGGATCAAGGTCCCACTGGCTACGTTGCATTGCAACGATAGTTCACGCGTCTAACGGCGCCGATATGTTACTCAATAGACACGCTGACACTGATCGTCCGCCAGCAGAATGCGGCACTAATGGCCCATCACGACATTGCCCCGTCTTCCGCTCTTTGGGACACCTCTGCCATCAGCCTGAGCACACGACAAGGCCGCCTGCACCTCCTGGCCAATGGCAGCAATCTCCGCATCTCGACCGGCCGTCTCGTGCAAAGCTAGCACAGGCTAAACGGTCGCATCGGGTCAAGAACCGAGATCGCGGCCATCTCTGCTCGACCCCTGACAGCAGACGCACCCTGACCGGCTGTGCGACATCCGTCACCGGCGCGGTGTCCTGTTCGGCGCAGGTGGATCGGGCACACCACAACTGATCGACATGACATTGATGTGCGTTGCACCAGCACCGGAGCTGCTCCGCGCCGCCTTACACAGTTTGGTGGTCAGTGCGCGGCGCACACCTTGAGGCAAACGAGTAACCGGTTGGTGGGTGCCCCTCGTATCATCTTGCCGCCCTGAGTGTGAGACCAGAGACACCGACTGCAAGATTGAGGCCCGTCTGGCCCTGGATACTGACCGGCTGGAGGGCGACCGATTTGTTTGAGCCGCCCACGAGCACGTTAGCGCCGCCACCCACGCCGACAGAGGCATCGGCGGACACGCCTGCGTACTGACCGGCCAGAGCGCCTGCAGGGAGTTCAGACGTAGCGAACAAAACAGTCCAGATCATTGTGGATGCGCCCTTTACGCCGACATCCAGCCCGATCTTGGTGATGGTGCCCGAATAAACCTGTGAAGGTTTTTTGCCAGTCGGTTTGAAGGTGCAGTCCAGCGATTGCGTTGACCCCAGGATCAGGCCAACAGAGCCTTTTCCCTTGCATACTAACGTGCCAGCAACGGCCTCTGCTTCTTGAGCCGATACCGAAGGTGGCGAGATGAGTATGCAGACGGCTCCAATAGCCGAGATGATTGCGATGGAGTGATGGCTGAACATCATTAGCTATCCCTTTAAGCGCTACTGCCACCTGTGGCATTGGTGCCGAGGTGCGCAGTGAAATTCGTTTTCAGTCTGGCATTGACAGCCTGCCCCGTCCAGGATTGATGGCGCATGAGGATTTGCCCAGTCGGCTCTTCGCCAAAAACTCTGCTGACGTATCAATTTGCATCTTGGATCAAAGCCGATGCTCATTACGCGATGGCAATTGGGGGCGATTGGCTCGGTATCACGTACAGCTGCGCCGCTGACTCCCCAAGAACCGGCGGTTCCTGTCGGAGGTCATACGTCGGCGCTATGGTCGGGATCGTCCGGGAGAACCCTCGCGGACATCGGGTACGGCGCTAGATTTTACAAATCGGCTCAGCATTCTTGAAATGGCGGCATGGTTATCACTTGGGCACGCATAGGCGTTATCCTTGCCTGCATAGCAGTCGGGGCTGGCGGAACACTGCTCGTTCAAAAACTGCTGCGATCTGGAGACAGACCGATCTTCGTTGCGGCATCGGTACTTGACGCCCGTGCTTATCAATCGGCAGGCCGTAGTTGAACTGCCGCCGGATCATGTCAAATTCCGTCTCGTCGCCTGGGTTGGCAGCATTCTGACGGTCTGCCTTGTCCTGCTTGGATTCCTTTGGCGAACCAACAAGCGGCGATTGCTTCCAGTCGTCACCGACCTTCGGCACTTCACCTTCCAGCGGCACCGCCTGCGGCTGATTGCGCGATGCGGGAACAGCCGCTGCGTTCACATCTTCTGACGTCATTAATTGCGTGTCGGGCGGCACGGCACCCGGCGCAAGCAGATCCTCGACGGTAAGCGACTTCATCACGTCAGCCAGCTTGTCAGGGCGCATCGTCGGCGGAACCCAGACGGAATGAGACCCAAACCACCCTGACGATTGCTGGGCAATCCCGCCATAGGTGATCTTTCCATCGGTCGACTTGTTCTGGCCGATGACCTCCCGCAATCCCTCTTTCCATTTCACCGCATTGGCAGATGCGCCGCCCTCCGCGACATTGACTAGTGCAGCGCACCTGACGTTTGGTACCCGCGTGCGGCTGGCCTGGAAACCAAACGTCAGGTGCAGATGCTGCACTAAAATCATAAACTTGCTAGTGTTCCTCATGGTTCTGACATTTGCTTTCGGATTCGCCGCACGCGGGTATCAAATGTCAGAACCGGAACACTAGTGAGCAAGTCTGCTCGTGGAGGCACAGGGCCGCTCATTGCGTTGACAACGCAGCGCCTGTAATCAACAAGCACCATGTAAGAAGCAGACGGTTAGCTCCCGCAAAGCGGGTACAATAGCGGGTACAAAGCACCGATAATCGAGCAGTCTCGACCAATAAGAACGAAAAATCAAAGAGTTAAAATCTGGATGCTCATCCTGATCGATAATTACGACAGCTTCACCTATAATCTCGTCCACTATCTGGGAGAGCTGGGCCACAGCTGCGAGGTCTATCGCAATGACACGATCTCGCCGGCAGAGATTTTAGCGGCAGGCCCCAAAGCGATCGTCTTGTCGCCTGGCCCCTGTACGCCCAACGAAGCCGGCATCTGCCTCGACCTCATCGCCGCCGCCGGCGGGCGCATACCAATCCTCGGCGTTTGCCTCGGCCACCAGTCGATCGGCCAGGCCTACGGCGCCAGGATCGTGCGCGCGCCGTCACCGATGCATGGAAAAGTGTCGGCCATCAGCCATTCCGGCAGCGGCTTGTTCAATGGCCTTCCGGACCCGCTCAAGGTGACGCGCTATCACTCGCTTGTCATCGAGCCCGATAGCCTGCCCGACGCGCTGGAGGTGACCGCCCGCACTGACGACGGCATCATCATGGCCGTTGCGCACAAGTCGGAGCCGGTTCACGGCGTGCAATTCCACCCTGAGAGCATCGCCACCGAGGCAGGCCACCCCCTTCTCGCGAATTTTCTCGAGCTCGCCGGGCTCGAGCCAAAGAGCCGGCACGCCCCTCAAAAAACCGACTGACACCGACCCGGAAGGACCGCCAGAGAGATGACGACCGAGACTGACGCCGAAGCACTCAAGCCCTATCTCACCCGGGCCCTCGATGCCGCCTTGACGCAAAAGCAGGCCGAGGAGGCATTCGAGGTCATCATGTCGGGTCGCGCAACCGCCTCCCAGATCGGCGGCTTCCTGATGATCCTGCGCCTGCGCGGCGAATCCATAGAGGAAATTACCGGCGCCGCCACCATCATGCGGGCAAAGGCCCTGAAAGTGTCCGCCCCGCCCGGAGCCATCGACATTGTCGGGACCGGTGGCGACGGCCGCGGAACGCTCAACATCTCCACCGCCAGCGCCCTCGTCGTCGCCGGCTGCGGCGTACCTGTCGCCAAGCACGGCAATCGCGCGCAATCCTCCAAATCCGGCGCAGCCGATGCGCTCGGCATGCTTGGCGTCAACATCAACGCGCCCGTTCCCGTCATCGAGCGCTGCATCCGCGAGGCCGGCATCGGCTACATGAACGCCCCAAATCATCACTCGGCCACGCGGCATGTGCTGCCCGCACGCGTCGAGCTCGGCGTCAGAACAATATTCAATATTCTCGGACCGCTCACCAATCCCGCCAGCGTCAAGCGCCAGTTGACCGGCGTATTCACCCAGCATCTGGTGCGGCCGCTGGCTGAGACCCTGCGCGCGCTCGGCCTCGGAGAAGGCCTGGGTCGTTCATGGGATGGACCGTACTGACGAGATATCCATTGCCGGCCCCACCTATGTCGCAGCCCTGGAAGACGGCGAGGTTCGCGAGTTCGAGGTCAAGCCGGAGGACGCCGGGCTCCCCGAGCACCCGCTCGGCCGTATCCTTGGCGGCGCACCGGAAGAGAACACCGCAAAGATCCGGCGGCTGCTCGCCGCTGAGACCGCGCCGGACGTGGTTGCCTTCCGGGATGCTGTACTGCTCAACGCCGCGGCCTCCCTCATCATCGCCGGTCGAGTGGCAACATGGACCGACGGCGTCGCGATGGCCCGGCGCTCGATCGACGAAGGCGCCGCAAACGCGACACTGGCTCGCTTGGTAGAAATATCCAACCAGCCCGGCTGATGCCGTTCCGCTCCGGTCCCCGTCATGAATGATATCCAGACACGTATTGCTGAACGGCGGCGCGGCAAGTCCAGCCGGCCCCACCTCCGCATCTTGTTTGGCGCCGTTTCAATGGCCGTTGCAGTGACTGCGTGCCTGGCCCTTCCGCTTGCGGCGCAGCCGGCCCCCGATGTTGCGATGATCCAACTGAGGGGCGGTGTCTTTACGATGGGCTCGAGCGCTGGCCTCACCGACGAGCGCCCGGCCCATGCCGTCACGGTCAAGCCCTTCCTAATCGACCAACGTCCAGCGACCAATGCGGAATTCGCAACGTTCCTCAATTCACTTGGCGGACGCACGTCGAATGCGCGCAACCAGCGTCTTTTCGATGACGACGACACCGACGCCCGCATCCATCGCGACGGCGGCAATTGGCGTGCCGATCCAGGCTGGGAGCACATGCCAGCCATCGAGATGAGCTGGTACGGCGCTCGCGACTACTGCGCGTGGGCGGGCAAGCGATTGCCCACGGAAGCCGAGTGGGAGTTTGCCGCACGCGGACCAGCCGGCCGCACATATCCCTGGGGCGAGCACAAGCCTGACAATACGCGGGCAAAATACGGCGGCGGTTGGAGCGATTTCGCCGCGGTTGGCTCATTCCCCAACGGGGCCACACCGGAGGGCGCGCTCGACATGGCCGGCAATGTGCACCAATGGACATCATCGATCGCCAAACCCTACCCCTATCGCAGCGACGACGGCCGCGAGCACCCCGATCGAGTAGCGGATCGCGTCACGCGCGGCGGCGCCGCCGATACAGGTGCTGCGACATTGCGGGCGGCCTGGCGCGGCGCAACCGTCTCCCGCAACCCGCGCGCCGGCCACCACAACATTGGCTTCAGATGCGCCCGAGATCTCTGACAGCGCACGGTTAACAGCAGGATGGCGGAAACGGTCATCATCTGTCACGCTAGTGTAGCGCACCCGACGTTTGGTACCCGCTTGGCGCTCGCCTCGAGACCAAACGTCAGGTGCAAAAGCTACACTAGAAACATAATCTTGCTAGTGCTCCTTATGGTTCTGACATTTGCTCTCAATGGTGCGGAACCGGGAATCAAATGTCAGAACCGGAGCACTAGTGAGGCGTCGCGCCTGACGTTTGGCACCCGGTTTCTGCTGGGCTCGAAACCAAACCTCAGGTGCAAAAGCTATACTAGAAACAAAGTGTTGCTAGTGTTCCTGATGGTTCTGACATTCGCTATCGGATTGGCCGCACGGCCAGGCAAATGTCAGAACCGGAACACTGGCGCCATGCCCCGCGACCGCTTATGTTCCCGCAATGACTGACATCCTCGCCAAAATCACCGCCTATAAACGCGACGAGATCGCGCTGGCCAAATCCCGCCGCAACCAATCCTCCACAGAGGCTGCCGCGCGCGAGGCGCCGCCGGTCCGCGGTTTCGCCGATGCCCTGGCCACGCGCATCGCGGCAGGCCGCTTCGCGCTGATTGCCGAGATTAAGAAGGCATCGCCCTCCAAGGGGCTGATCCGTGACGATTTCGATCCGCCCGCGCTGGCCGCCGCCTACGAGGACGGCGGCGCGGCCTGCCTGTCGGTGCTCACCGATGCCCCCTCGTTCCAGGGCGCGCCCGAGTTTCTGACGCCAAGGCGCGCGCCGCCTGCCGGCTGCCGGCGCTGCGCAAGGATTTCATGATCGACCCCTATCAGGTGGCGGAGGCGCGCAGCTGGGGCGCCGACTGCATCCTCATCATCATGGCACAGATCGACGACGCACTGGCTGGCACCCTCGCCGCCGAGGCGCAACGCTGGGGCATGGACGCCATCGTCGAGGTCCATGACGAGACCGAGCTCGAGCGTGCATTGCGCTTGCCGTGCCGGCTGATCGGCATCAACAATCGCAATCTGAAGACATTCGAGACGACGCTTGCCACCACCGAGCAGCTGGCGCCGCAGGTGCCCGACGATCGCATCGTCATCGGCGAGAGCGGCATCTTCACGACACGACGATCTGCAAACGGCTGTCCAAGGCCGGCGTCAATGCCTTCCTCGTCGGGGAAAGCCTGATGCGCCAGCCGGATGTCGCTGCTGCCACGCGCAAACTACTGGGAGACAAGGCTTGAGTGGAAAGCTGTCCCATCTCAACGACCGCGGCGAAGCCCGCATGGTCGACGTCTCCGACAAGGCCGTGACGCATCGCACCGCCGTCGCCGAAGGCTTTGTCGCGCATGCGCCCCGAGACGCTGGCGCTGGTGGAGACGGGCGAAGCCAAGAAGGGCGACGTGCTCGCGACCGCACGCATCGCCGGCATCATGGCGGCCAAGCGCTGCCACGAGCTGATCCCGCTGTGCCATCCGCTGCCGGTGACCAAGGCGACGGTGGATTTCGAGCTCAGCCGTGCGCCGGTCGGCATCCGTGTCACGGCGGAGGTGCGCTGCACGGGCCAGACCGGTGTCGAGATGGAAGCCCTGACGGCCGTATCGGTTGCCTGCCTCACGATCTACGACATGCTGAAAGCGGCCGAGAAAGGCATGACGATCTCCGACATCAAGTTGCTGGAGAAAACCGGCGGCCGATCCGGCCACTATCAGGCCGACGATCAGGACGCCAACCGATGACGGACAAGCCGCTCAGCGTTGGGGAAGCCCTGTCGCGAATTCTCCAAGGCGTGGCTCCGCTCGAGGTGGAGCATGTGCCCATTGGCGCAGCTCACGGCCGCACGCTGGCCGAACCGCTGTCCGCGCGCCTGACACAGCCCCCCTTCAACGCCTCGGCGATGGATGGCTACGCCGTGCTGGCCGCCGACGTCGCTCAAGTCCCTGCCCGCTTGACCGTGATAGGAGAGTCCGCAGCCGGTCGCGGGTTTCGCGGCCGCGTCGGCCAGGGCGAGGCCGTCCGCATATTCACAGGAGCACCGGTCCCCGAGGGCGCCGACGCCATCGTGATCCAGGAGGATACCAAGCGGGAGGGCGACAGCGTCATCGTCCAGGACGGCAGCATCGATCCAGGTTACGTCCGCAAATTGGGCTTTGATTTCCGCGAGGGCCAGACGCTTCTCCACCCAGGCCGCCGCCTCAATGCGCGCGAGATCACGCTGGCTGCCGCGATGGGTTATGGCGAGGTGCCGGTCCACCGGCAGCCGCGCGTTGCGCTGCTGGCGACCGGCGACGAGCTGGTCTTGCCGGGCATCGCGCCGGCGCAGGACCAGATCATTTGCGCCAACCCGTTTGGCATCGCGGCCATGGTGGCCGGCGCCGGCGGCGTGGCACAGCAATTGGGCATCGCCGCTGATACCCGGGCCGCCCTCAAGGACAAGCTGACCTTGGCCAAGGACGCAGATGTCGTCGTAACCATTGGCGGCGCCTCGGTCGGCGATCACGATCTCGTCGGCCCCGTATTGGGCGAGCTCGGCATGGCCCTCGATTTCTGGAAGATTGCCATGCGTCCCGGCAAACCGCTCATGCACGGCTCTTTGGGCACGCAGCGCATTCTTGGCCTGCCAGGCAACCCCGTCTCATCCCTCATATGCACACGCGTCTTCATGATGCCACTCATCCGCCGGCTTGCCGGCCTGGATGACACCACCTTCGCCCGACGCACAGCCAGGCTGACAGCCGCCATGCCTGCCAACGGACCGCGCCAGCACTACGCACGCGCGATAGTGGAAACCGGACCGCACGGCGAGACGCTCGTTCAACCGGCCCGTTCACAGGACAGCTCCCTGATGTCTGTGCTGGCTGATGCCAACGCACTCATCGTGCAACCCCCGCACTCCCCTGCCTGGCCAGCCGGCACGGAGGTCGAGGTCCTGCTGATGGACTTCTGACGAATGGACTTCTGACAGTAAGCAGCAATTGGCCCGGTTCAATGCCCGACCGGCGCCTCAACGCGTGCTGGCCGACGGCCGATAGTCCTTGGCCCACATTTCCATCGTTCCGACGCCCTGAAAGTTGCGGTAATCGAGCTTTCCGATCCGCCGCTCGAACGCCAGCGGCTCGACCGGCTGCGCCAGCAGCCATTCGGTGCGTCCCGCCCCAGCGGTGTCGATACTGAGCTTGAAGTGGAAATCACCACCCTCGAAGTCCAGAATCCGCGCGACCTCCTCGCCAACGCGCGGGAAGAACTGCACCGCGTCCGTGTAAGAGGTCTTTCCGGCCAGTGCCACTGGCGCGAACGGCCTTGGCGGCTTCTGCCCCCACGTCCCCAACCGCGCGGAATAGAAGAGCTTCTTCTGCTTCGTGCGGGGATTTTCCACCTCGAGCGTCATCGACAGAACAGTACCCGACCGCGCTCCGCCATTCGCAACCGTCAGCGGCACGATAAACACCTCGAACGGCGACTCCGGCCTGTCCGGATCGGTATATTCCAGCTGCGGCGGCACATAGATCGCAAGCTGCGGAGAGCGCAGCGTCAACTCATAAAGGCTCATTCCGGAAACGCATAGCGCCAGCAGCGACATCAGAACGGTAACGATGCTGGGAGCGCGCATTGGGAACCCTCACCTTGAAATGGCGTACCCATCTGTCTGACCGCCGATCGAGACCAAAAATGGACACCAACATCGAAAACGAAACGATTGCGATATCATTCCCCGCACGGCACCCGCAACGCGCCAACGCTTGGCCCTATCCGACCAGCTCCGAGATCGCGCCGTAAACCAGATCCAGCTCGCCGCCTGTTATGCAATAGGGCGGCATCACATAGATGGTGTTGCCCAGCGGCCGAAGCAGAAGCCCACGCTCTACGAATCCCGCACCGAGCTTCGTCCCCACGTCCGCCAGATATCCGCCGTCAGCCACCCTGACGTCGAGCGCCGTGATCGTGCCTGCCTGACGCACACTGCCAAATCGCGCGTCGGAATGAAACGCTATCAAGCGCTTTGACTGCTCAGCCGCCAGGCTGGCGATACGATCTGCCACCGGCTCCTCGCGCCAGATCGCGAGATTGGCCCGTGCCGCAGCGCAGGCGATCGGATTTGCCGTATACGAACTAGAATGAAAGAACGTCCGCGTACGATCGTTGCGAGTAGTGCGCCTCGAAAATCTGCGACGTACACAACGTGACCGCCAGCGGAATGAGACCGCCCGTGATCCCTTTTGCCACGCACAGAATGTCGGGTGATAGTCCGGCTTGCTCGCAGGCAAACAAGGTGCCCGTGCGGCCGAACCCCGTCATCACTTCATCCGCGATGAACAGTACACCGTGCTGTCTGCAGATTCGCGCCATCTCCGCCAGGACAGCCGCATCGTAGACCAGCATGCCGCCCGCCCCCAGGATCAGCGGCTCGACGAGAAAAGCCGCAACGTCACCGCATCGGCACTGGACCTCCAGCGCATCGTAGGTCTGCTGCTCGGCCCCGCGATCGGGAAACGGGATGCGACCGACGTCGAACAGCAGCGGCTCATAGGCCTGGTTGAAGACACCACGCGCACCAGCCGACATCGCCCCGATCGTGTCGCCGTGATAGCCGTGCTCGAGCGCCAGGATGCGGGTCCGCGGGATCGCCCAGGTTGCGCCAGTAGCCCAGCGCCATCTTGAGCGCGACCTCGACGGCCGTTGATCCGCTGTCTGAGAAGAACGCATGTGCCAGACCGGCCGGCGCCATCGAGATCAGATCGGCAGCGACCGTCTCGGCCGGCTCGTGCGTCAGGCTGGCGAAGATCACCTGGTCGAGACGCTCCGCCTGCTGCTGCACCGCCGCCACGATACGCGGATGACAATGGCCGTGCGTGACCACCCACCACGACGATATGGCATCGAGAATACGCCGCCCATCCGCGGTCTCCAGCCACGCCCCGGCTGCCCGCTCGACGACCGGGAAATCGTCGATCAGCGCGTGCTGCGCGAAAGGATGCCAGACCGGACTTGAGCGGGGACGCGTGAAGTGAAGCCTATCCCAGGAAGTCGCCGACGTCGAAGCCGGCGGCAAACGCACTGGCCAGCGCCTTCCGATTGAGCGGCCTCAGCATGCTCCAGCCTGCCCAGGCGCACGCACCCGGCCAAGCTCGCAGATCGTTGCTTCGACGTCCGGCTCCGCATCTCCGATGAACGCCACGCCATGCACCGGCACCCGGCGGCGACGCAATGCTTCAACGGTCAGCAGCGTGTGGTTTATCGTGCCCAGCGAGGTCCGTGCACACACGATCACCGGCACTTCCCAGCTGGCAAACAGGTTGATCTGCATGAGATGTGCCGACAGCGGCACCAGGACGCCGCCCGCCCCCTCGATCGACCAGCGGCCGGTCCACGATCGGCAGGTCGAGCCCGAGCCGCGTGATCTCGGTATTCTCTGCCGCTGCGGACAGATGCGGCGAGGCCGCCATCTTCAGCTTGCGAGCCTCCGGCAATATCCGCGCCCTTGGCAGCCCGCTCAGTTTCAGCACCGTCTCCGAATCGGTGCCATCCGCCGATGCCCGCCTGCACCGGCTTCCAGTAGTAGCCGTCGAGTGCGGCCACGAGCGCGGCCGCAAAAACGGTCTTGCCGACATCGGTATCCGTACCCGTCACGACGAAAGCGACGCTCATTGCACCGACAGCCCCAGCTCTCCGATTTCAGACCCGAGTGCCTCGACCATTGCACGAACGGATTGCGGCTCTGCATTCAGCGTGATCGAAAGGCGCAGGCGCGCGCTGCCTTCCGGCACCGTCGGCGGGCGCACGGCACGCACGTCGAATCCCCTCGCCTGCAGCGCCGCGGCGAGCGCAACGGCATCCTGATCGTCGCCCCGACGATGACAGGCTGAATCTGCGATCCGCTGGCATGTGATACCGCAATGACGCGCGAGTAGATCGCCAGTCTCCACCGTCAGCGCAGGCACAGCCGACTGCGGCGTTCGTCGTCGCTTCCAACCAGGCGGATCGCATCCCGCACCACGGCCGCCATCAGCGGCGACGGTGCCGTTGCGAACACGAACGGACGCCCTCGATTGACGATGAAGTCGCGGATCACGGCTGGACAGGTCACAATGGCGCCGACCACCCCCAGCGCCTTGCCGCACGTATGCAAAGCTACGACGTTGCGGCGACCTTCCAGCGCATGGCCGATGCCGCGCCCGCCAGGCCCGAAGACGCCCGTCGCGTGCGCCTCGTCGATCATCAGCATTGCCTCGTGACGGTCCGCAAGCCCGGCCAATTCCTCGATCGGCGCACAGTCGCCATCCATGCTGTAGAGGCTTTCCACCGCGATCCACGGCCGACCGGTCCCCCCGGAGGCTCGCCAGCGCCGGATCGAGTCCTCCACCGCATTCGTATCGTTGTGCGCCACCGCGACGCTTTCCGCGCGGCCATTGCGCATGCCGTCATGCGCGCTGGCATGGATCAGCTCGTCGTACACGACAATGTCGCCGCGCTGCGGCAGGCACGCATACAAGGCGTAGTTGGCCATGAAGCCGCTGGCGAAATACAGCGCGGCCTCGCTGCCGAAGAATGCCGCCGCCTCCGCCTCCAGCGCCTCGTGCTCGGGGTGGTTGCCGCGCAAGCAGGCGCGAGCCGCCAGCACCGACCGGCACCCCACGCGCCAGCGCCGTCGGTCACCGCCGCCGCCAACTCCTCCGATCCGGCGAGCCCGAGGTAGTCGTTCGAGGAGAAGTCCACCCCACGGCGCGGCACCAGCCCGCGAAGCCTGCCTTTCGCGGCCAATTCGCTCAGCGCACTGGCATGCTCACTGGTCATGACCTCGCTCGTTGATCTAGACTGGATCAGTCTCCGCGGACATTGGCCGCAGGCCGAGCCGGCCGAACAGCACGCTGTCGGCATCTTCTCCCGGATTGCCAGCGGTCAATAGCGTGTCACCGACGAAAATCGAGTTCGCGCCGGCAAGAAAACACAAAGCCTGCAACTCGTCGCTCATCGCTGTGCGGCCCGCCGACAACCGCACCAACGCGCGCGGCATCATGATCCGGGCGTGGCGATCGCGCGAACAAAGTCGATGCCGTCGACCTTTTCCGCCTGGGCCATCGGCGTACCCTCGATCGGCACCAGCAGATTGATCGGCACGCTTTCGGGCTGCGGATCGAGATTGGCCAGGGTCACAAGCATCGACGACCCGGTCTTCCGCCGCCTCGCCGAGCCCCAGTATCCCGCCGCAACAAACCTTCATGCCGGCGGCCCGAACGGTGTCGAGCGTCTCCAGCCGGTCGGCGAAACTGCGCGTGGTGATCACCTTGTCGTAGAAGGCTTCTGACGTATCGAGGTTGTGGTTGTAGTAGTCCAGTCCGGCCTGCGCCAATCGCTGCGCCGCAGCCTGATCGAGCATGCCCAGCGTCATGCACGTCTCCATGCCCAGCGCCTTGACCCCTTCGACCATCGCACAGACCTGATCGAGATCGCGAGCCTTTGGACTGCGCCACGCCGCGCCCATGCAGTAACGCGTCGCTCCCGCCGCTTTCGCCTCCCGCGCGGCAGCCAGCACGGCCTCGACCTCCATCAGCTTGGAGGCTTTGAGCCCGGTGGCGTGATGAGCCGACTGCGAGCAGTATCCGCAGTCCTCCGGACACCCCCCGGTCTTGATCGAAAGCAGCCGGGACATTTGTACCGTATTGGCGTCGAAATGCCGCCGATGCACCGTTTGCGCAGCGAACAGCAGGTCGTTGAATGGAGCCGAATGGACCGCCTCGGCTTCTTCCAGTGTCCAGTCGTGACGCACCCGGCCAAGCCGGGCCGTGAATTCGGCTTCATTCGCAGAAAGTTGCATCCCGGGGATCTCCCGACGGTTCTGACAGACTGCCCCCAGTCTGTGCATCCGCTCCCCCCCTCCATGCAAGTGAAAATCGGGGGTTGGGCCGCGGCACAAACGGGCGCATGATCGCCAGCCACCAGATCATCAGCCGCACCCGCAGGACGTTTCGATGCCGCCGACTTCGCTCATGGGTCACCTCAAGCTCATTACGCCTGCGACATTGGCCACGGCGCTGGTTGCCTTCATCTTCTCCACGACCGCGCCGTTCGCGCTCATCATAGCCTCCACCGCCAAAGGCGGTCTCGGCGAGGCTCACATCGCCTCCTGGGTGTTTGGCGGCTTCTTCATCAACGGCTTGATCTCGATCGCCTTCAGCCTCTATTACCGCCAGCCGCTGATCTTTCTGTGGACTATGCCCGGCACGGTGCTGGTGGGACAGGCTCTCACGCACATACCCCTTGCCGAGGCCGTCGGCGCCTATCTGGTGATTGCCGTCCTGGTGCTGCTGCTCGGCCTGTCCGGCATGGTGCGACGCGTCATGGAGGCCATCCCGATGCCCATCGTGATGGCGATGGTGGCCGGTGTTTTCCTGCAGTTCTGCCTCGATTGGCTTCTCGCCTTCCAGAAGCAGGTTTGGATCGTGGCACCGATGACAGCGGTGTTCTTCGGCTTGATGCTGGCACCGGGCTTGGCACGGCGTATCCCGCCGCTGATCGGCGCGCTGCTGGTCGGTGCTCTGATTGCCTGGGCGACAGGAACCGGCAACGATGTCGGGCCGCTCGAGCTGAAAATCCAGCTTCCCCAATTCACGATGCCCGTGTTCGCGCTGCCGGCCCTCATCGAGCTTGTGATCCCCGTGGCGATCACCGTGCTGGTTGTGCAGAACGGCCAGGGCATCGGCGTGCTCACCACCGCCGGCCACAAGCCGCCGATCAATCCGATCACCGTGACATGCGGCATCAGCGCCCTGATGACCGCCACCATGGGCGCGGTGACGTCCTGCCTTGCCGGTCCGGTCACGGCCATTCTCGTGACCGGCGAGGAACGCGAACGTCAGTACATGAGCGCCGTCATCATGGGTGTGCTTTGCATCCTGTTCGGATTGACCGCCCCGTTCGTCACCCGGCTTTCGCTGGCCGCGCCGAAGGAGTTGATTGCCACGCTGGCAGGTCTCGCCATGCTGAAGATCCTGCAGTCGGCTTTCATCGTCGCCTTCAAGGACCGCTACACTCTGGCTGCCTTGCTGACCTTCGCCATCACCGTATCCGGCATCACCATATTCAATATCGGCTCGCCGTTCTGGGGCATCGTCGCCGGCTACATCTGTGCCAAGACGATCGAACGGGAAGACTGAAACTCACAAGCCCGCGCATGCGCGAGCCGGCAAGCAGAGCAGCACCGGGCCAAAGCATCGGCCAAAGCACAGGGCCAAACCGATCATTCTCCTGGCCTTGGCCTCAGCCAGCGATAGGCGATCGCCGCCCACACCATTCCGAGCACGAACTGCAGCACGAAAAGCCCGGCCTCCCCGCCGACACCACGCGCCGGCAGGATCTTCAACCACGCGACCAGCCACACCAGCACGGCCCCTGCGCAGGCCGCCGCGAACCCTGCCACCAGGATTTTCTGCGGCTGATCAGCTGCACGCCCCATCAGCAGCCCGACGATGATGACCACTGGATTGAGCGCGGCGATCAGCAGCAACGGCCAAGGGTCGAACGGTTGCAATCCCGGCACCGGCAGCCCTCCCCTACAGCGCCGGACGCGCGTGGTGTCGGGGCACATCAGGCCGCTGCTCCACCTTCGCGCCGCGCCTCAAAGGCAGCTGGCGCTTCAGCCAGCCTGGCCCCGCTCCCCAGCCGCCGATCATCCCCTCGGACACGTCGAAGACGCGCTCGAAACCTCCCCGGACCAACTCCTTTTGCAGCGAGACACTTCGACTGCCAGAGTGGCAGATCAGCGCCAAGGCGCGTCCCGTATCCCCTCCGGTAGCCTCGAGCAGAAGCGACCTGAACTTGGCGGGGTCCTGATGCATCGAGATGGCGTGAGCGGTCGCCGGCACCCCCGTCGCGCGCCATTCTTCCGGCGAGCGGATGTCGACCAGCACCACCTCCCCGGATAGCGCCTTGGCATGCGCCTGCTCCGCAGTCAGGATATCGCGCACCGGAGCGGCCCGCTGCGCTGATCGCTGCCCGTCGATCGGCGTGAACAATCCGGTCGCCAGTCCTATCGCCAAGCCTGCCACGATCAGAATGACAAGAATGTGCATGGTTATGCCGCGATGTGTTGCCATCTGCTTCACACCTCGCCCTTACCCGCGCCGATCTCGTCCTTGAGCTTCTCCTCCTCGTACTGGATGAACCAGCCGATCATCTGCCGCCAGAGCGCTTCGGCCAGATCGGGCGGCAGGCCCTTTTCCTGCGCCCGTGCTCTCACCTTGTCGACCACTTGCTGGTTCCGCCATGGCACGTTGGCCTCCTGCTTGAGGCCAAGCTTGATCTGCCACGCGCGCTCCACATAGCCGAAACGTTCAGCAATGAGGTCGACCAGGGCATTGTCGATGCGGTCGATCTCCACGCGCACGTGCGACATGTCCGAGCAGTCCTTGGGCAGGCGGTTGGTCATTTCTCTGGCGCTCCCCAACTTAGGAATTCGTGCCCTGATAGCATGCCGCCTCGGGACCGGTCACCCCGCCATTTGCCGATGCCCACGGTTCACCCAGAACGATCACCCGGAGCCATCCCCCTGCCCCTCCTGCCGGCTCCTACGTGCTGCCCCTGATAAAATGCACCGAGGCTGCTCTCGAAATTTCCACAACAATAGGTTATATTCCTCCCAGGCGCGACGAATCTCGCTGCGCTGCATTTGAGGTTGCTCTTGCATGTCGACTGCGTCATCGGACCAGACTGCCCCTGACGGCGCCACACCGCCGCAGCGTGGGCATAGGGCCAGATCAGTGCTGATATGGACCACTGGCGCCTTGTCGCTGGCAATGCTGACGGCTGCCCTGTTCGTGTTCTTCGCAACCCTCAATGCCAATGGAGCGAACGGGACTGCGCTGATCATTGATTTCTACCAGCGTCTTGCCGCGACCTGCCTGTAGGTCGGCTGCGCTGCACTTGGCTGCCAGTCCAATCAAACACCGCACCCCTGGCGCCCGAACAGTGCTATACGGCGCGCCGAAGACATCGACTCGCCCGGAGAGAGCCCCGTGGACGACCTGAGACTTGATACCGAATCACAAGCGCCCGATGCGCCCCCCGCCGCCGCCCCGACGCAGCCGGGCCGTATCGCCGACGAGATCGCGCGCCGGCGTACATTCGCCATCATTTCGCACCCCGACGCCGGCAAGACCACGCTGACCGAGAAGCTCTTGCTGTTCGGCGGGGCCATCCAGCTGGCCGGCCAGGTCAAGGCCAAGAAGGACAAGCGCAACACCCGCTCCGACTGGATGGAGATCGAGCGCTCGCGCGGCATCTCGGTCGCCACCTCGGTCATGACATTCGAGTACGCCGGCACGGTGTTCAACCTGCTCGACACGCCGGGCCACGAGGACTTCTCCGATCACACCTACCGCACGCTGACCGCCGTCGACTCCGCCATCATGGTGATCGATGCCGCCAAGGGCATCGAGCCCCGCACCCTGAAGCTGTTCGAGATCTGCCGCCTGCGCGACATCCCCATCATCACCTTCGTCAACAAGATGGACCGCGAGGCGCGCGAGCCGTTGGAGCTCGTCGACGAGGTCGCCGCGCAACTGGCCCTCGATACGACCCCCATTGTCTGGCCGATCGGCCAGGGCCGCTCGTTCAAGGGGACCTTCGACCTCACGTCGAACCGCGTCCGGCAGGTGGACCAGGACGATGACGGCACGTCGGTGGCCGGTCTCGACGACCCCGCCCTGACCTCGCTCGTCGAGGAGGTCCGCCGCGAGCAATGGCGCGAGGAGATCCAGCTCGCCCGCGATGCCTGTCCCCCATTCGACATCGAGGCGTTCCGCGCCGGCACGTTGACGCCTGTCTTCTTCGGCAGCGCGTTGAAGAATTTCGGCGTCCGCAGCCTGCTCGACGCCCTCGTCGCCTATGCGCCGCCGCCGCGTAACCAGAAGGCATCCACGCGCGAGGTGAAGGCCGATGAGAAGGCGATGACAGGCGTCATCTTCAAGATCCAGGCCAACATGGACCCCAAGCACCGCGACCGCATCGCCTTCATGCGCGTCTGCTCCGGCAAGCTGACGCGCGGCATGAAGGTCAAGCTCGTTCGCACCGGCAAGACGATGGCCCTGCAGGCGCCTCAGTTCTTCTTCGCCCAGGACCGGGCGCTCGCGGAGGAAGCCTTCGCCGGCGACGTCGTCGGCATTCCCAACAAGGGCCAGCTCCGTATCGGCGACGCCCTGACCGAAGGTGAGGACATCACCTTCCTCGGCATCCCGAGCTTCGCGCCGGAGATCCTGCGCCGTGTCCGTCTCGACGATGCGATCCGCGCCAAGAAGCTGAAGGAAGCATTGCGCGAGATGGCCGAGGAAGGCGTCGTGCAGTTGTTCCAGCCGCTCGACGGCACCCAGCCGGTTGTCGGCGTCATCGGCGCGCTGCAGCTCGACGTGCTCGCCGACCGCCTCAACAACGAGTACAGCCTGCCGACCGGCTTCGAGGGCGCACCGTGTGAGACGGTAAGGTGGATCTCCTCCGACGACCCGGAGAAGCTGAAGCAGTTCATTGCGCGGAACAAGTCGTCGATCGCCACCGACATCGACGGCGATCACGTGTTCCTGGGGGCATCACGCTTCAATATGAACTGGACCATCGACAAGAACCCCGACATCATCTTCAAGGACGTCAAGGCCATCTTCCAGGCTGCGGGTGGAGCCAATTAGAGTGCTTCAGATTTAGAGGACGACCGCCCATTTCTCTGCTGGCTGACGATCGAGCCCTTCTACCCCTCCGGCAGCGGAATGAACTCCTCCGTGTCGCCCGGCACCAGCGGAAAGCGACCTGACTTCCAGTCGGCCTTGGCCGCCTCCATGCGGTCCTTCGAGGAAGCCACGAAGTTCCACCAGATATGCCGTGGCCCATCCATCGCCTCGCCGCCCAGCAGCATCAGCCGCGCGTTCGACAGCGCCAGGATCGAGATCCTGTCGCCCGGGCGAAAAACCAGCAGCCGCCCCGCCTCGAACCGATCCCCTGCAATGTCGATCTCACCGCTCGCGATGTAGACGGCCCGCTCGTCGTAGTCGGCATCGAGCGGCAGCACCGCGCCCGGCGCCAGCACCGCCTCCGCGCACAGCGTGGGATGGGGAAACAGCGTCGGCGCCTGCTGCCCATAGGCCTGCCCCATGATGACGCGCACGCGCTTGCCCTCGCCCTCGATGCGCGGCAATTCCTCTTCGCCATGATGCATGAACGCCGGCGCGTCGTCCTCATTCGCTTTCGGCAGCGCCACCCACGCCTGCATGCCGAACAGCCGCCGCGCTGTCGCCCGCGCTTGTGGCGTCTCCCGCTCCGAGTGCACGATACCGCGCCCAGCCGTCATCAGATTGACGGCCCCCGGCCTGATCGCCAGCGCGCTGCCCAGGCTGTCGCGGTGATAGATCTCACCCTCGAACAGGTATGTGACGGTGGCGAGCCCGATGTGGGGATGCGGCCGCACGTCCACGCCCTCCGCCCCGATCATCAGGTCTGACGGCCCCATCTGGTCGAGAAATATGAACGGCCCCACCATCTGTCGCGCCGTCGACGGCAACGCGCGGCGCACCTCGAACCCGCCCAGATCCCGCGTCCGCGGCACGATGATATGCTCGATCGCCGCACAGCTGGCGGCATCATCCGACTTGGGATCTGGCTCGTTGAATTGTGACATCACGAAATCTCCTTGCTGCCGTGACCCATTCCCGGACAAGTTGAACTATCCTATTGCACACAGGTAGGGTCTGACGCCCAGGACGCAATAACGAGCGCCATGAAGGTACGAACCCAAACCCTTATCAACGCCCCACCCGAGACGGTTTTCCGGCTCGCAACCGACATCACGCATTGGCAGGACCGCATCCCCGGCATTCTTCGCATCGAAGTCCTGACGCCGGGGCCCGTGCGCATTGGAACAGTATTCCGCGAAACGCGGATCATGTTCGGCCGCGAGGCAACCGAAGAAATGACCGTTGCCGAGCTGGAGCCACCACGCCGCTTCGCCCTGACCGCGACCAATCATGGCGCGTCCTATTTCACCCTCCACGAATTCGAGCACGACGGCGCCGGCACCCGCGTCGTGGTCACCTTCGAGGGACGTCCGCTGTCGCTTTACGCCTGGCTGTTCCAGCCCCTCGGCTGGCTGATGAAGGGCATGTTGCGGCGCATGCTGGCAGCTGACCTAGCCTCGCTCAAGGCGGCCTGCGAACAGGGGACGCAGGCCTGAAGCCGACTTATGACTCACCGGGCCATTGTGCAGCATCGGACTTTGAGGTTTGATGCGGCCATGTTCATCCGCCGCCACACCCGGCACAGCCGCCTCGCAAGCCACCTCGCGCTTGCCGCGGTTCTGCTGCACGCCACCGTGCAGGTGCTGCTGGCGTGGTCTGCTGCTGCGAACTCCATCCGCCCACAGCCAACTCGCCGCCGATCTTGCCTATCTCTGCCACGGCGGTCGCCCGGCCGCTGTGAACCAGACACAAAAACCAGACGACAACCAGGGCAAACCGCGGCTCGAGTGCCCGATCTGCCAGGCCCAGCTGTGCGCAGGCGCGCTGACAACCAATTCCCCCGCCGGCGTCGTCCCGACTTTCCGGTCGCAGCCCGCCCGATACCCGCCAGCCGCGGCATCGGCGACCGCGACGACAAAACCCCGGCCGAGAAGCCGCGGGCCTCCGCTTGCTGCCTGATCACCCGACGTTCATTCGACCTCCGACAACCCTGCCCGCACGGCAGGGTCGCCGCAGTGTCGTGATCGGAAATGCAATCGGAAGCAATGGAACCAACCGGACATGAAGACCATCCTTGCAGCCGCAGCGCTGACCGCTGCCCTCGCGACGTTTCCAGCCGCAGCCGCGGACTTCACCAAAGGCAACATCAAGATCGCCACACCTTGGACGCGCGCCACACCGGGCGGCGCCAAAGTGGCCGGCGGCTTTGTCACCATCACCAATACCGGCAAGGAGCCCGATCGCCTGATCGGCGGCACAGTGCCTTTTGCCGGGGTCGTCGAGGTCCACGAGATGAAGATGGATAACAACATCATGCGCATGCGGATGTTGCCCAAGGGCCTGGAAATCCCGCCTGGCGCCACCGTCGAGCTGAAGCCGGGCTCCTATCACATCATGTTCATGCAGTTGAAAACGCCGTTGCAGGAAGGCCAGCGCGTAAAGGGCTCGCTGACGTTCGAGAAGGCTGGCAACATCGAGATCGAATACGGCGTTGCCAAGCTCGGCGCATCCTCGCCCGGCGGCAAACCCAGTGGTGGCATGCATCACAATATGAAACACTGAGACCTCACCCAACGTGGCGGCACCGCTTGCAGGTGCCGCCGGCCGGCGGGATACGAAAGGCCAATGAGCAATCCTCCGCAAAAACCGCCAAGGAAGCCGCACACGCTTGCCGACCACCTGCTCGGAGCCTTCGCCGACCACGTCCACGACGAGCACGGCGATCACGATCACGACCATGACCACGACGCGATGGACGGCCTGCTGCAGCCCGGCGAGGACGGTCACGTTACCCTCACCAGCATCGGCATCGACATCGGCTCCTCCGGAACGCAGATCGCGTTTTCCCGCCTAAGCCTCGAACGTGCGATCACCCGGCGCCAAACGCTTTATCAATCGCCCGTCTCCCTGACCCCCTTCGGCAACGACGATGCCATCGACGAGGACGAACTCGGCCGCATCCTCGACGACGCATTCGACAGCGCCGGCATTCATCCCGACGATGTCGACTGCGGCGTCGTCATTTTGACCGGCCTCGCCCGCGAACGCGGTAACGCCGAGACCATCGCCCGGCGCCTCGCGCAGGATTGCGGCGACATCGTCTCTGCGTCGGCCGGACACCACATGGAGGCCCGCCTCGCCGCACACGGCTCCGGTGCGGTGGCGCGCTCCGCCGCGACCGGCAAGCGCTTCCTCAACGTCGACATCGGTGGCGGCACCACCAAGCTTGCTGTATGCGAGGCCGGTCGCATCCTCGCCACCGCAGCACTCGAGATCGGCGGCCGCCTCGCAACGATCTCCCAGCAAGGACGCATCAGTCGCCTCACCCCTGCCGCTATCCGCCATGCCGCCCGCGCCGGCCTCGCATGGGAGCCCGACAAGGCGATCACCCAGGCGGACATCGCACGTGTCGCCAACAGCATGGCAGACGCCCTGCTGGCCGCCGTTTCCGATGCCCCGCCACCCGACAGTCTCGAGTTGTACCTCACCGCTCCGATAGCCGGCCTCGGCCCCGTCGCGGGCCTCATCGTTTCAGGCGGAGTCGGGGAATACGTGTACGGTCGGGAAACGCGCAACTTCGGAGATCTCGGCCAGGCGCTCGGCCAGGCCGTTGCCGCGCGTATCGACGCCGGGGACTTCCCATGGCCGTTGATGCCGGCAACCCACTGCATTCGCGCCACTGTGCTGGGCGCCTCCCAGTACAGCGTACAGTTGAGCGGCCGCACCGGCTGGATCAGCGATGCCGGAGCCCTGCTGCCTCGCCGCAATCTCCAGGTCCTCTGCCCCGATCTTGAGCTGTCGGGTGAGTTCGCCGCCGGTACAGTCGCCGAAGCAATCCGAGAGCACCTGCAAGCCTTCGATATCGCACCCGCAGCCTCCGAGGTCGCCTTCGCCTTCACATGGCGCGGGCCACCCGATTACGACCGGCTCAGAGCTTTGGCAGAAGGCATCGCCATTGGCCTTGCCCCCCGCACTGCGACCGGCCTGCCGATATACATCTTGATCGAAGGTGACATCGCCCAATCGCTCGGCGCCATCATCAGCGAGGAGCTTAAACTCGCCGTCGACCTGCTGGTGCTCGATGGCGTCCGCCTCGCCGATTTCGATTACGTCGACCTCGGCCGGATCAGGCTCCCCTCCGGCACCGTCCCCGTGACAATCAAAACCCTGGTTTTCCGCCCGGAACAGGTGCAGAAACGCAGCCGGAAACGCTTGCGTGGAACCTGATTTCACGTGGCCCAGGAAATGGATGGACAAGCAGGAATGAGCAGCATATCGGCCGTTGGCGGCTGGCGCAGTGATTACCGTATCCTGAGTGTGATCGGCGTCGGTCACTTCATCAGCCATTTCTACTACATGGCCCTGGTTCCGCTGTTCATCCACCTGCGCGACGCCTTCGGCGCCAGCTATGCCGAGCTCGGCCTCATGCTCGCGGTGATGTCTGGCGCCTCCGCCGTCGTGCAGGTCCCTCTTGGCTTCATGGTCGACCGCTACGGGGCACGCATCGTGCTCGCCCTGGGACTGGCGATCTGTGCCACCGCGACCGGCCTCATTGGCCTGGCCGACCAGTTCTGGATGGTCGTCCTGCTGGCGTTCGTCGCCGGCGTCGGCAATGCCGTCTTCCACCCTGCCGACTACGCCATTCTCAATTCATCGATCAGCGGCGATCGGATGGGGCGGGCGTTCTCGATCCACACATTCGCCGGCCACCTGGGCACCGCAGCCGCCCCGGTAACGATGATCGCGCTCACGCAATGGCTGGGCTGGCGCACGGCAGTGATGGTGGCCGCCGCTGCCGGCTTTGTCGTGCTCATCTTCATCCTCAGCCAATGGTCGACGATGCGCGAGCAGGGCGCCGCGCCATCCAAGGTAAAACGCACCGGAGACCGCGCCACCCCCGCGGCAAAATCCGCCGACGGGCTGAGCGTCATCTTCGCGCCCCAGATGCTGCTCTTCTTTGCCTTCTTCACGCTGATCGCCATCATGCAGGGAGGCATGCAAACGTTCGTCGCAACGGCGCTCGTCGCCTTGCATTCGACGCCATTGACGACTGCCACCACGGCACTCTCGGTCTTCCTGTTCTGCAATGCCGGCGGCATCCTTCTCGGCGGCGAGATCTCGGACCGAACCACGCGCCATAATGCGCTGACGGTCGCGTTCTTCACCTTGACCGCGGCATTGTGCATCCTGCTTGCCGTCGTCGATCTGCAGGCCGTTGTGCTGATGGCAGTCATGGCAGTAATCGGCATAGGGCAGGGCATCACCCGCCCCGCGCGCGACATGATGCTGAGAGCAGCCGCTCCCAGTGGCTCGGTCGGCAAGGTGTTCGGCTTCGTCACGTCCGGCATCGCGGTCGGTGCCGCACTGGCGCCGATACCCTTTGGCTATCTGCTCGATATTGGCCGGCCGGGATGGGTATTCTATCTCATCGCGATCATTCTGATGCTCGCCATTCTGACCTTGTACAAGCCACGGCAGGCCACTGCCGGCACAGCCCGGGCCTGACCAGCCATCGCCGGAGCCCGCCTCAAGCCAAACTACGGGAAGGACGTGACATGCCGCGCCAGCCTTCGCTAGATCAGCTCGCCCGCCAACTCGCCGACGGCGCGACCACGGCCGCAGATCTCGTCGAGCAGTGCCTTGCCCGCATCGACGATGCAAACGGAGAAGGCGCCACCGCGTTTCTGACCGTAAATCGCGATGCGGCACGCGAAGCGGCAACCGCAATCGACAAACTACGCGCCGCAGGCGCGGCGCCGTCGCCGTATGCCGGCATTCCTATCTCGATCAAGGACCTGTTCGACATCCTCGGCGACGTCACCCGAGCCGGCTCGAAGGTGCTGCAAAGTGCTGCCCCGGCAGCCCGTGACGCCACCGCCGTCGCCCGCCTCCGTCAGGCCGGCTTCATCATCATAGGCCGCACCAACATGACCGAGTTCGCCTTCAGCGGTCTCGGCGTCAATCCGCATTACGGCACACCCAGAAGCCCGTATGAGCGCAGCGCCGGACGCGTCGCCGGCGGCTCATCCTCCGGCGGAGCAGTCTCCGTTGCCGACGGCATGGCTCACGTCGGGCTGGGCACCGACACCGGCGGCTCCTGCCGCATCCCGGCGGCCTTCTGCGGCATCGTCGGCTACAAGCCTACGGCGCGCCGCGTCCCGACCGACGGTGCGGTGCCACTCTCCTCGACGCTGGACTCCGTCGGCCCCCTGGCGCGCACTGTCGCCTGCTGTGCTGCCGTCGATGCTGTCCTCGCAGGCGAGACCGCACGCGATCTCGTCCCCGCATCACCTGCCCGGCTGACCGTCGCCGTGCCGCAGAACCTCGTGCTTGGGGATATGGATGAGCATGTGGCCCGCCACTTCGAGCGTGCACTGTCCACCTTGTCGAAGGCCGGCGTTCGTATCGAGAAGCTCGCCATCCCTGAATTCGACGACATTCCGAAAATCAACGCCAAGGGTGGCTTCGCACCGCCCGAGGCCCTCGCCTGGCACCGTCCTCTGATTGAAACGGGCGCCGCCGCCTACGACCCGCGCGTGCTCGTGCGCATCAACCGTGGCCAAGAGCAAACGGCACTCGACTACCTTGATCTGCTCGCGGCCAGAGCCGCGCTTATCGAACGCGTCAGCCGCCGGATCGCGGACTTCGATGCCTTGGCAATGCCAACCGCTCCCATCATCGCACCACGCCTGGTCGAGCTGGAAACAGACGAAGGCTATGCACGCATCAACCTGCTGGCCCTGCGCAATCCCACCGTCATCAACATGCTAGACGGCTGCGCCATCTCGATACCGATGCAGGCCCAGGACGAGCCGCCGACCGGGCTCATGCTCGCAACGACAGCAGGTCGCGATCACCACCTGTTCCGCCTGGCTGCAACGATCGAAGCCGCGCTGGAAACGCACCTCGGCGGCTGAACAACGCCGCACCACCGCAAGGCTTGCCAACCCGCGAACAGCTATTGGCCCGCCGAGACCATCGCGCCCATCGCATCGCCCTCTGCAATCGCCACCGCCTGGCGGAGAACCGCGCTGCCCGCCCCGTCCTGTACTGCATTCTCCGCCAGATGCCGCCGGAACGCCCGTCCCCGCGGCCTGCCGTGATAAAGCCCCAGAATGTGCCGAGCGATATTGTTGAGCCGGCCGCCCGAGGCAACGTGCATGTCCACATGGGGCAACAAACCCTCGATCGCATCGGCACGCGACGGCAGCTCCCGCGTGCCCTCGAACAGCTCCCGATCCACACCGGAAAGAATATAGGGCGTCTGATAGGCGGCACGTCCCAGCATGACGCCGTCGAACGTAGACAGATGAGTACGCACCTCGTCCATTGTGCCAATCCCGCCGTTCAGCACGATTTCCAGATCGGCACGTCGTGCCTTCAGCCGCGCGACCCTGTCGCAATCGAGCGGCGGAACCTCGCGGTTCTCCTTTGGCGACAGCCCCTTCAGCCAGGCCTTTCTCGCATGCACGATGAACGTGCGGCAGCCGGCCGCCGCAACGGTCTCGATGAAACGATCGAAATCTGCTTCCGTATCCTGATCGTCGATGCCGATCCTGCACTTGACCGTCACCGGGACATCCACCGCCTCCTGCATCGCCGCAAACAGCGTAGCCACCAGCTCCGGCTCGGCCATCAGACAGGCGCCGAACCGGCCCGATTGCACGCGATCAGAAGGGCAACCACAATTGAGATTGATCTCGTCATAGCCGAACCCGGCCCCGATCGAAGCGGCCTTGGCCAGCAGCAGCGGATCCGAGCCGCCCAGCTGCAGCGCGACAGGATGCTCAGCCTCGTCGAAACCCAGCAAGCGCTCGCGATCGCCATGCAGCACGGCCTGCGCGGTCACCATCTCGGTATAGAGCAACGCATCCCGCGTGAGCTGACGGTGGAAATACCGGCAATGCCGATCCGTCCAATCCAGGCAATGCAGATCCGTCCAATCCATCATGGGCGCAACGCAGAAGCGACGACTTGGCCCTTGCATGTCGTTCCTCGTCGGCAATTGAAGCGATGAATGTCCCGCCCGCCCTCTCACGCAAAGCGGAAATGCATGACATCGCCGTCGCGGACGAAATACTCCTTGCCTTCGAGCCGCATCTTGCCGGCATCCTTGGCCCCGGCCTCTCCGCCCAACGCGACGAAATCATCGTACGCGATGGTCTCGGCGCGAATGAAGCCTTTCTCGAAATCGGTATGGATCACGCCGGCGGCCTTGGGTGCTTTGGTGCCAGTCGGAATCGTCCAGGCGCGCGCCTCCTTCGGCCCGACCGTGAAGTAGGTGATGAGGCCTAGCAACCGATAGCCTTCCCGGATCAGCCGATTGAGCCCCGGCTCCTCGAGCCCCAGCTCGGCCAGGTAGGCCTGCCGCTCGTCCGCCTCCAGGCCCGCCAGCTCCGACTCGATCTTGGCCGAAATCACGACGCACCCCGCGCCTTCCGCCATCGCACGCTCTTCCACCGCCTTGGAGAAAGCATTACCGTGTGCCGCCGATCCCTCCTCCACGTTGCACACGTAGACCACCGGCTTGGCGGTCAACAGCTGCAGCATGCGGAAGGCCGGCACCTCCTCCGGCTCCAGCTCGACGCGCCGCGCCGGGATCCCCTCGCGTAACAGCACCAGCGCCTTGTCGATCAGCGCCATCTGCACTTTTGCGTCCTTCTCGCCGCTCTTGGCCTTTTTTTCCAGTGGCAAGCGGCGCTTCTCCAGGCTGTCCAGGTCGGCCAGCATCAACTCGGTCTCGACCGTGTCGGCATCAGCCACAGGATCGATGCGGCCCTCCACGTGCGTGATGTCGCCGTCCTCGAAGCAGCGCAGAACATAAGCAACCGCGTCGACCTCACGGATATGGCCGAGGAACTGGTTGCCGAGGCCTTCGCCCTTTGAGGCGCCTCTCACCAATCCGGCGATGTCAACGAACGTCAACCGCGTCGGGATGATCTCCGCCGACTTGCCGATCTTCGCCAGGGTATCGAGCCGCTCGTCCGGCACCCCCACCTCGCCCACATTGGGCTCGATCGTGCAGAATGGATAGTTGGCCGCCTCCGCCGCAGCTGTCTGCGTGAGCGCATTGAACAGCGTGGACTTGCCGACATTGGGCAGTCCCACGATACCGCATTTGAAGCCCATCGATGGTCCCTCGCAGGGCACCGGCGGCGCCGGCGCACAGGCAGCAATCCGGACCGCACGGCACGTGCGCGGCCTCCGGACGAATGACATGCCAACGGGCTACACTGCTGCGCCCTCCAGGGCAACCGCGCGCGCCGTCGCGGGGCAGCACCTGGTACAATGGGTTTGCCTCAGCCACCCGCTTCGGTCCATATCGCCGGGCAGCCCTGACCAACCCGACCGCCCGACAAGAAGCCCGATGCGCACCTTTCTCGTCCTCCTGCAACGCGACCTGACGCTGGCGGTTCGCCAGGGCAGCACGCTCGGCACCGCGCTCGGTTTCTATCTCGTCGTCGTGACCCTGATGCCGCTAGGCCTGGGGCCGGACCTCGCCCTGCTCTCTCGCATCGCACCCGGTATCCTGTGGATCGGGCTGCTGCTCGCTGCCCTGCTGTCCCTGCCTCGACTGTTCGAAGCCGACGACGAGGATGGCTCGCTCGACGTGCTCGCGACCGGGCCGTTACCGATGGAAGCAGTTGCCGCCGCCAAGGCTCTTGCCCACTGGCTGACGACCGGCATTCCCCTTGCCATCGCGGCACCGGCGCTTGGAATTATGCTGAACCTCGATATCGCAGCCTATCCAGTGCTTGCGGCCACGCTGCTGGCCGGCACGCCGGCAGTCAGCTTTCTCGGCGCGATCGGGGCGGCGTTGACGCTGCGCGCCCGCCGCGGCGGCCTGCTGCTCGCACTCCTGGTGCTGCCGCTTTACATCCCCACGCTGATATTCGGCATCTCGGCCATCGCCGCCGTCATCACCCCGCCCGGCAGCTTCGAGAGCGCCTTCCTGATCCTCTGCGCGATTTCGCTGGCCTCGCTGGTGCTGGGTCCGGTGGCGGCAGCGGCAGCGCTCAGGCTGCAGCAGGGTTAGGCCCCCAGTTTCCGCGTCGTGTCGTCGAACAGCTCGTCGACCTCGAAACGTCGGTTTATCAGCCCCTGCTCGTTGGCGTACATGATGACGGCCTCGATCGTCTTGCGGTTGGCGGCATAGCCCATCGGCAACAGGTCGACGCCGCCCGACACCAGCGGATTGGCCTTTTTCGACTCCCCCACCATCCGATAGAGTTCGGCAATCACGTCCGGCCTCTCCCGCGACAGATCCGCATTCACAACCAGATAATGGTTGACCGGAACGACGCCGAACCTCTCGTACCACTTCAGCGCCTGGGCCTGCGGATCCGGAACCAGCGTCTTGACGTTCGCCGCATCCTTGATCTCGCCGCCGATGACGGCAGCATCGAAGAAACCGTCGACCAGCATCTGCTCAACCGAGCGATCATCAGGCGTGTATTTTTCGACGAAATCAGGGTCCGAGACCTCCGCTGGATGCGGCGGGTCATAGCTCACCCACTTTATCCTGGACAGATCCACGCCGTACTCATGCTTGAGGATGGCGCGCACCCACATCGCGGTGGTCTGCGAGTAGGAGCGCAAACCCACCCGCTTGCCCTCAATTTGCTTCGGCGTGATCTCTCCGCCGCACGTATCGAGGTTGTATGAAATACATTGATGTTGGAATCGCGACATGATCGGCACCGGCATCAGCACCAGGGGCTTGCCCACTGACCGGGCCTGCAGGAAAGACACCAGCGCCAGCTCCGAGATGTCGAACGCGCCCTCGCGGATCATCGGCTTGAAGCCTTGATTGGCAACTTCCGGCCCGCAGCAATCAACCGTCAAAAGGTCGGAAGGGATCCCAGCCCGCAACGCCCTGGTGTTGATGTATTCGGCAATATTGGCCTTGAGCGTAACCGGGCCGCTGGCGGGATACTTTGGCATGGGAACCTCATGCTTGCGTGTTTGGGCGATCGCCAATCGACGCACTCTACCGGTATCCCGCGAGACCGACAACGCGTCGCTCTTCTATCGACGCGCGCTCCCGAGTAGTGTGGTCCACATCGCCGTTACCCCACCCCGTGGCATGGTCTGGCTTGTCTCGGCCACCCACTGCTCGACACGCCCCTGGCGGTACGGCTCTTCGGGACAACCCCGAGAATGACAACGGACTGGCTTGTTACAGGTATAGGCTCCATGCAGCGCCGCACACAGACGTCTCCTCCCACCCTCTCGAACGCCCCCGTCGAGCCCGTGACTGGCCCCGCCTTCCCCACCACCCGAATGCGCCGCAACCGTGCCACCTCCTGGTCGCGCCGGCTGGTCGCGGAGAACGTCCTCACACCGGCCGACTTCATCTGGCCGATCTTCGTGGTGGAGGGTAACAACACGCGCGTGAAGGTCGACTCGATGCCCGGCGTCGAGCGCCTGTCCGCCGACCTGTGTGTGGCGGCCGCGCGCAAGGCGGCCGCGCTCGGCATCCCGGCCATCGCGCTGTTCCCCTATACCGACCCGAAGCTGAGAACCGAGGACGGACGCGAGGCGTTCAATCCCGACAACCTCGTCTGCCGTGCCACCCGCGCGATCAAGGACGCCGGCCTGGACATCGGCGTGATGCTCGACGTCGCCCTCGATCCCTACACCAGCCACGGCCACGACGGCCTTATGGAAGGCGGCGAGATCGTCAACGACAAGACGCTCGACGCCCTGGTCAAGCAATCCCTGGTGCAGGCCGAGGCAGGCTGCGACGTGATCGCGCCCTCCGACATGATGGACGGACGCATCGGCGCCATCCGGCAGGCGCTCGACGCTGACGGCTACCAGGCGACGCAGATCATGGCGTATTCGGCCAAGTACGCCTCCGCCTTCTACGGCCCGTTCCGCGATGCCGTCGGTTCTTCCGCCGCGTTGAAAGGCGACAAGCGCACCTACCAGATGGATTATGCGAACACGGACGAGGCGCTGCGCGAGGTCGCCCTCGACATCGCGGAGGGCGCCGACATGGTGATGGTCAAGCCCGGCATGCCCTATCTGGACGTCTGCCGCCGTGTGTCCGAGACGTTCGGCGTACCGACCTTCGCCTACCAGGTGTCCGGCGAATACGCGATGCTGGCCGGTGCTGCCGAGCGCGGCTGGCTCGACCACGACAAGGTGATGATCGAGAGCCTGATGGCATTCAAGCGCGCAGGTTGCGCAGGAATTCTGACCTATTTCGCCGTGCAGGCCGCCCAGGTGCTGACCGCCTGATCCGTCGAGCCGTCAGATGCACGCCTGCTCTGGCCCCTCCCGCACTCTCGGCTCACCCCTGTCAGGCGCCCGCCATGAGGCCGCCATGAACCCGCCGGAACCCGCAACGCACGAGCTTCAATGTGCCGTGCGGAACGGGGCGGACAGCGCCTTGGCCGCGACGTTGATACCGAACCGCATCCCGGCCAGAACCGGAATGCGCGTTGCCGCAATTGCAGCATGCAGTCTGCAATCATCGGGATCGATGATCCCGGCGCGGGTTGCGAGCGCTGCAGCGATCCGTGCACACACCAACGACAGGGCAACTCCGGTACCGCCATAGCCGACATTCATGACGATGGAGCCGTTGCTGCCGGTCCGTTCGATTTGCGGCAGATCGGTGCTTGTCATGTGAAACCGGCCACCCCAGCATTCGGCGACGTCGAATTGGGTAGAGGGAAAACTCGCTTTCATGTGACGTTCCAGCGCAGCCAGAACGTCAGTGGGGACATGAAAATCATTGTCGCCTGCTTGCGAGAATTTCTCGATCCCGCCGAACACCAGATGGTCGTCGTGCTGACGATAGAACACGTAGGCCCTGTTGAGCTGAACCGTGAAAGTATTTCCCGCCGGCAGAGCGCCCAGTTGCTCCGGCCGAAGGCGCGGTGTTGCAAGCATGAAGTTGGACACGACCTTCGCACGCGCCTTTGTCGGCAGGTTGACCGAACGCGTATAGGCGTTGGTGCAGATGATCGCCTTCCTGGCCTCGATGGTTTGGCCGCCGGCAGACCTTATCTCCACGCCCGTGGGTGTTTCGCTGACGGCCTCCACGGCCGCGTGCTCTCTCACGTCAACGCCGATCTGCTGCGCTGCCAAGGCGAGTGCACGAACGGTCGCGTACGGATTGATGATGCTGCTTGACAGTTCCAGGCTGACCCGGCTGGCGCCGGGACGCACCGTCAGTCCTTCGCACGCAGTGGGATTGGCCTCCGACAGGCTGTGAGCGACCTCGCATTTCTCCAATGTCGTCGCAATACGCGACAGCGCCGAAGCAGTCAGGCGTCCGCCAGATTCGATCCGCAGCCGCGCCGGTTCTGTTTCACTGATCGGAACCTTCGTTTTGAGCCACTCAGCAACGGCATGGGTGCGCGTATTGAGGTATTTCAGCGCCCATGCGTGCTCAGCGTTTGCATCCGCGGTTACCAGCCAGATTGGGGCGGCCAATGGAGAAAGCATGCCGGCATTGCGCCCGCTGGCGCCGAAACCGGCGAATTTTGCTTCCAGCAATACGATGTAGGCGTCGGGCTCGGCTTGCGCGAGGCAGATTGCCGTCATCAAACCGGCAAAGCCGCCGCCGACGATGACGACATCCGCTTTTGACGGCCAATGCCGGTCATCATCGACCTGATCATTGCGCGTCGCACCAAGGTGCTGCCAATAGCTCTGTGGCTCTGCGGAAACGACCGCGGATTGCTGTTGGCGTACTGGCTGCCAGCCACTCGTGCTCATACCATGTTACCTGGTGACTGACCCGAACGCGTCGCAGCAATTGGATTTGTCGTCTTGGTCAGTTTGACTGAAGAGATCTCTGATGGGCCCGCAAGCTTTAGAGAGATGGAGGTTATGCTCCGGGCTCAGCGGCACTGATGTCAGCAAGACTTCCGGCAACCTGCACCGCAGGCCCCGCCACTTTCAGCGACACCTCACCGTGACCATGCTGCCTTTCGAGTGCTTTTGGAAAGTGATCCGCCGTCGTCGCGGCCCTCGCCGCCTTTGGATCATGGATCGGCTCGATTCGGTGTGTTCTGCCTATCGGCGATTGCCTGTTGACAGGGAACGGCGCTGGACGCTCCTTAGTCCTCTTGTTCAATCGCCGCGTAGCAAATCCAGTCGCGAAAATCCAGTCGACCTCCGTGCGGCTCGATCCGCCGCGCGGCATCGTACTCTGAGTTATCCACACAAAAAAGCGCGGCAGATCGTCCGAACAGACATCTTCGAGCTGGACGTTGACCCGAATGCCGGTCAAGGCTGGCTTTTGCCAGTCCGCGCGCGCGAAGCAACGCGATGCGCCGGCCGAGGCAGCTCATACGCGAGTCGACCGGTACGCCGGGGTGACCGGGCAGCGCCTTCCGCGCCCACCCGCCTGATGAAGAAGCTCGTAAAATGCAGATATGCTGGCGCTATTCCGCTGCCTGCTTGGTGCGCGGCCTGATACTGATCGATCCGCGCCTCGATCACGGGCCGGAAATTCCGTATCAGCCCCTGTACCGGCCATGCCGCCGCATCGCCCAGCGCGCAGATCGTATGCCCTTCGATCTGCTTGGAAACATCGAACAGCTTGTCGATCTCGCTCTTGTCGGCGCGCCCCTCGGCCATGCGCTCCAGAACGCGCCACATCCAGCCTGTGCCCTCGCGGCACGGCGTGCACTGCCCGCAGCTCTCGTGCTTGTAGAAATAGGCGATACGCGCGATCGCCTTCACGATGTCGGTCGACTTGTCCATCACGATGATGGCGGCGGTGCCCAGCCCGCTCTTGAGCTTCGACAGGCTGTCGAAGTCCATCGTCAGGTCCTGGCACACGTCCGTCGGCAGGCACGGCATCGAAGAGCCGCCCGGAATCACCGTCAGCAGGTTGTCCCAGCCGCCGCGGACACCACCGGCATGCCGCTCGATGAGTTCACGCAGCCCAATCCCCATTTCCTCTTCGACCACGCACGGCTGCTCGACGTGGCCGGAGATCTGGAACAGCTTGGTGCCGGTGTTGTTGGGCTTGCCGATGCCTGCGAACCACGCCGCCCCGCGGCGCAGAATGGTCGGCACCACGGCAATCGATTCGACATTGTTGACCGTCGTCGGCGCCCCATAAAGACCAACACCTGCCGGGAATGGCGGTTTCAGGCGCGGCTGCCCCTTCTTGCCCTCCAGGCTTTCCAACAGCGCAGTCTCTTCGCCGCAGATGTAGGCTCCGCCACCGTGGTGGACGTGGAGGTCGAAATCCCAACCGTGGATGTTGTTCTTGCCGATCAGCTTCGCCGCGTAGGCCTCGTCGATGGCCGCCTGCAGATGCTCACGCTCCCGGATGAACTCGCCGCGCACATAAATGTAGCAGGTATGCGCCCGCATCGCGAAGGACGCGACGAGACACCCCTCGATGAAGATATGCGGATCATGCCGCATGATCTCGCGGTCCTTGCAGGAGCCGGGTTCCGATTCGTCGGCATTGACCACAAGATAGGATGGCCGGGGATCGTTCTTCGGCATGAACGACCACTTGAGCCCGGTAGGAAAGCCAGCCCCGCCACGGCCGCGCAGCCCCGACGCTTTCACCTCGTTGATGATCCAGTCATGGCCCTGCTCAATCAGGGTCTTCGTGCCGTCCCACGTCCCCCGGCGGCGTGCTGCTTCAAGCCGCCAGTCATGGAAGCCGTAGATGTTTGTGAAGATGCGGTCCTTGTCAGCGAGCATGTGCGGGCCGTCTGTGGTTGCGCGGTGTCCTGCCGGAAAGCAGCAGTAGACCAGTGCGCCGCGATGCTCAAGGGCGCAGAGGCACGCAACTCACCGCCGCTTGCCCGCCTTCTCCTTGCCCGCTGGTCGCGTGCCTGGATTTGCGACACGTGATGTACCCATCCCGACGCCCTTGGTCGTGAAGCGCTGACCGCCGTGCTTCTGTCCCAGTCGTTTGCCCTCGCCACCGGTGAGGCCGGTGCCCGCGGGCTGGTGGGCCGGCACCAGCTGATGCTTGCCCGGCCCGATCAGGTCAGCCCGCCCCATGGCCTTCAGCGTCTCGCGCAACAAGGGCCAGTTTTCGGGATCGTGGTAGCGCAGGAACGCCTTGTGCAATCGGCGCTGCCTCAGGCCTCGCACGGTCTCCAGCTCCTCGGACGCCCCGCGACGCACCGCCTTCAACGGGTTCTTGCCGGAGTGGTACATCGCGGTTGCCAGCGCCATTGGCGAGGGCAGGAACGTCTGCACCTGATCGGCGCGATACTTGTTCTTCTTCAGCCACAGCGCCAGCTGCAGCATGTCATCGTCGGTGGTGCCGGGATGCGCCGCGATGAAATAGGGGATGAGAAAGTATTTCTTTCCTGCCTGTGCGACAGCGGCGTCGAACAGCTGCTTGAAGCGGTCGTACGTCCCGATGCCCGGCTTCATCATCTTCGATAAAGGCCCGTCCTCGGTATGCTCGGGAGCGATCTTCAGATAGCCGCCGACGTGATGCGTCACCAGCTCCTTGATATACGTCGGGCTCTTGACCGCGAGGTCGTAGCGCACGCCCGAGGCGACGTTCACCTTCTTGATCCCCGGCAATTCCCGCGCCTTCCGGTAGAGCGAGATCAGCGCCTCGTGGCTGGTATTCAGGTTCTCGCAAATGCCCGGATAGACGCAGGACAGCCGGCGGCACGACGCCTCTATCTTCGGGTCCTTGCAGGCCATGCGATACATGTTGGCGGTCGGCCCGCCGATGTCGGAGATGTGCCCCGTGAAGCCCGGCGTCTTGTCCCGGATCGCCTCGATCTCCTTGAGGACCGAGCCTTCCGAGCGATTCTGGATGATGCGGCCCTCGTGCTCGGTTATAGAGCAGAATGTACAGCCGCCAAAGCACCCGCGCATGATCGTGACCGAGTGCTTGATCATATCCCACGCGGGTATCTTTGCATCGCCATAGGCGGGATGCGGCCCTCGCGCATAGGGCAGCTCATAGACCGCGTCCATCTCCTCGGTGGTCAGCGGGATCGGCGGCGGCGTCACCCACAGTTCACGGTCGCCGTGCTGCTGCACCAGAGCACGCGCATTGCCGGGATTGCTTTCCCGGTGCAGAACCCGCGAGGCGCGTGAATAAGTCTCCGGATCGGCCGCGACCTGCTCGAACGACGGCAGCCGCACGACCGCCTGGACACCGCGCGCCATGCGCGCCCCCTCATCCGGGCTGTCGATGTCGTCAGCGTGAAGCTCGACCCACCCCTCCGGAACCGCAGCCCGCATCAACGCCAGGCCGCGGATGTCGGCCATATCATCGAAGTTTGCCGCCCCTTTTCGGCGTTGTGCCGCAGCCATCCGGTGCGCGACCTCGACGACGGCCCGCTCGGCGTTGCCGTAGATCAGCACGTCGGCCTTCGAATCCACCAGCACGGATCGGCGCACTTTGTCGGACCAATAATCGTAGTGCGCGATCCGGCGTAGCGAAGCCTCGATCCCCCCGATGACAATCGGCGTATCCTTGTAGGCTTCCCGGCACCGCTGCGCATAGACGATCACCGAGCGATCCGGCCGCTTTCCGCCCTCGCCGCCGGGTGTGTAGGCATCGTTGTGGCGCAATCGGCGGTCAGCCGTGTAGCGGTTGACCATCGAATCCATATTGCCGCCAGTGACGCCGAAGAACAGCGTGGGTCTGCCCAGCGCCTTGAACGGTTCCGGGCTCTGCCAATCGGGTTGCGACAGGATCCCGACGCGAAAGCCTTGCGCCTCCAGCAACCGTCCGATGATCGCCATGCCGAAGCTGGGGTGGTCGACATAGGCATCGCCCGTCACCAGGATGATATCGCACTGGTCCCAGCCCAGCAGATCCATCTCTTCCCGGCTCATCGGCAGCAGTTGCGCGGTACCCAGCCGCGATGCCCAGTGTTTCCGATAGGAGAACAATGGCTTCGGTGGAGCCGCTGGCGCGGCTCCGGCTGGTGAATTTGCGACGTAGAGTGTGGGCATGACATGCACCGCAGCGGGCTGAACCTGATAGCCCGCACATACCAGAAGACCGCGCCCCTGTCCGCGATTACCTTCACGATCTGGCCGCGGGCTTCGTGTCAGCCCCTGCGGCCGAACCCGGCGCTGCACTGACGGCCGGCAAACCCCGCTGAAACGCGGCCTGCCGCCAGGGCAGGCCTCAAGCCCCGACCGCCGGACGCCGGAGGCGGCAAGCTGCCGCGACTGCGCGCAGGCTTGGCCCCTTCCCCGTTGCCAGTGGTATTGACGACTTTGCCTGTCCCCTGAGCAGCCCCGGCAGCGGCCGCTTTGGGCGGCGGCGGCGGCAAGCGGATCGACTTGGCCCCTGTGCTGCCAATCAGTCGCCATGCGAGCACGCCCAGCCCGAAAACGCCGAGCCCCATCAACACCATCCAGATTGTACCGGCCATATCCGAACGAGTTGGCACCGGCGGAAGAGCGTTCATCCCGCCAGCCGACAGCAGTGTCTCGAGTTGTTCGGGCGAAAACGACAGGTAGCGGGTGCTGGAGCCGATGTAGCCGACCCACTTTCCCCCGCCGTTGCGCTTATGCAGATAGCCGAGATCGATATAGCTGCCGTCGGCCCGCTGCAGTGCCGGCACATCCGGCAGGTCGACGACACGCTCGACGGTGTCGCCGCGGCTCAGGCCCGGAAGCGGAATTACAAATCCCTTGCGCTTCGCCTCTGCGTCGGTACCCAGACCGGCCGCCGCGATGATCGCACAGATGAGAGCAAAGACAACCCGTAGCACCAAAATACCTCCCGACTTGCATCTGCCGGCTGTGCTTGTCCAGGCAACTCCAGGCCGGCCAAAGCACCTAGTGGCCTGTCGCGCCCAAATCGCTACAATAGCGGTAACCGTTGACGATTGAGGCACGACATGAAGGCCACTAGCAACATCAATGACTTAGCGAGGCGTTTATCGCGCATTAATTGACCGATGGGTGCGGCAAGGTCGGTATCAATTAAGGCGCGACGCCTCACTAGCAAGACTACGCAATCAGCCCTGCGAACAGGTTAAACCGTCCCAGGTTGCGCTTGCATGCCACAATGGTTTGGGAGTTGCGGCCCGGCGGTATAAGGTATGGCGTCCACCGCAGCCGGCCAGCAGACGACAACCGCCGGCAGGTCAATGGGAGCCGACGCCGATGCCCGCCCATATTCTGGGTTCGATCATTCTTGCAGTGCCGGCGCTGGCTATCGCTTGGGCCCTACTCTGGCGACGGCACACGCCGATCTTCTGGTTTGCGGCGGCGCTGATCCTTGTCGGCATCGGCTACCTGTCGACCACCGGCGCTGTCGACGACGTGGCCCGCGCCGTCGCTCCCAACCTGATTGCACCAGCCAAGGCTCCCGCCAGCTGAACCCCCAACTGACCCCGCCGTCACATGCTCTGCCGGATCTGACTGCGCGCATGCGCAATCGTCTCGCGCACCTTGCCGGCGAGACGCTCTGTATCGTTGGCAAACTGGCTGTTGCGAACCTCGACGAAGTTTCGCCGCCTGAAGGGAACCAGATCGACCGGCAATTGGTCCTCGCGCGGCAGCTGGGCCCCGTCTACCAGGACGGGAATGACGGGAATACCGCGTGACAGCGCGGATCTGATCTCACGCCGTACCAGGTCACGAGGATCCATCAACCGCGCTATTCCGCTGGCATCGGTCAGTTGCGCCCAACGGCGACCGATCACGGCTAGAAACACATCACAGGCCTCGATCTGCTCGCGCAGATGCTCGACATAATCCACGCCGGCGGGAATGTCGTCGGTATCGATAAACACGTTGTCACCGCCGAACGCCGCAGACAGATGATCGTGCAGCCTGCCCGCCGCTGCCTCGGTATCCTCGCGCCGATAGTTTATGAAGATGCGACCATTCGACGAAGGACGCGGCCGGTCGGCCTGGGCAACCAGCCGGCCACTGTGGATGCGCTGCAGGATCTCCGCAATCAACCGGGCCTTTGCCGACGTCGACCATTGCAACCGTGCATGGTTGCCGCTTTCGAATACCTCCGGCTCGTTGCGGCCCTCGATCATATCGTTGCGCGACAGACCATTGCGATCGGCAAGCTCCTTCAACCCGACGAAATCCACCCCGTAGAGCAGACTGATGATGCGCGCCAGATCGACCTTGTGCGTCTCATCGATCCGGATCGGAAATGGCGAAGGACCGCGACCAAAACCAAATGCCGCAGCGACCCCCACGGCCCGCGGGCCGAGCAGAGCCTGATTGAGATCCGCCATCACTTTCCGGCAGCGATGCTCCAGCGCAGCAAACCCGAATTTTTCGTCGCGCATGTACCAATGAGCGAAATACGCGTGTCGATTCTGGTTCAGAAACTCGTTGTAGTTGAACAGAACGTTGTACTCGAGACGCTGCATGGTCGCCTCGGAGACACGCCCGGATAAATCGATCCCCGTGATGTCCGCTTCCGCGCGGATCGAGAACACCCGCCCCTGGCCGGTTCCGACGTTGCGCAATGCGATGGCCGCCACGGGCGGCGCCAATTCAGTCTGATCGCGGCGCAACCGCTGTGCTGAATAGTGTATCGCATACACGTTGTCTGGCGAGGCAAACACCTCTCCCACGACCCGCTTCGCGGCCTCGCGCCCCCGGAAATTGGTCTGCATGTTTCTCCCGCTGCCACGCAGACGAATCAAACTTTGCTGCGCGCTCGACTGTCCTGCATCGCATCGGCGATGCCAAGAGGGCATCGTGTAAAACGAGCCGCCTCTCCCGGGCCCGCGATCAGCTGCGCCCACGAAATGCCGGCCGAGCTTGCAGCCGACCTGCAACAGAAGTAGTCATGCGGAGGATGAACACGCACGAGCCAACGCCCTGATCGACCGGAGATGTGGCAGCGGGCACCATGTCCCGGCACCGAACAACCGAAGGCCGCATCGCCGCACCTCGACAACCGACTTGCTCAGGGAGACCCTAATGTCACGAACCGAAACAACCTGGCAGCCAGGCAAATGGCTCGCCGTAAAGCTAGCCGCAGCAACGCTGCTGACAGCAACAGGCAGTACGTTGGCGTTCGCCCAATCCCCCGCCGAGTTCTACAAAGGCAAGACCGTCAACGTCTATGTCGGCGTCTCGGCCGGCGGCCTCTACTCGTCTTTCGCGATGACACTCGTCAGACATATGCCTAGGCACATGCCGGGCAATCCGACGATGGTCGTCCAGCACATGCCGGGCGCCGGCGGATCCAGGGCTGTCGCCTACGTCTACAATGTCGCGCCAAAAGATGGCACGGCCGTCATTACACCGAACTCCGGCGTAGCACTTCGGGTGCTGCTTGGCATCGACAAGCCGATCTATGACCCAGCCAAATTCACCTGGCTCGGTGGCTGGGGCGAAGCCGTCAGCGTGCTCTCGCTGCGCAAGGATATCGCACCGGTTACCAAGCTTCTGGACGCCCGCAACAAGGAAGTGATTCTGGGTGCGATTGGCAAATCCTCCCACCCCTATCTCGTGCCGGCGATGATCAACAATACGCTTGGCACAAAGTTCAGGATCATAACGGGCTACCGCGGCGGCGCCCCCATTCGCCTGGCTATCGAGAAAGGTGAGATTCAGGGCTGGAGCGGCCAATGGGAGGGCTGGAAGATCGGCAAACCCGACTGGGTGCGTGACGACAAGCTCGTGCATCTGGTGCAACTCTCCAGCAAGCCGGCAACTGACCTCAAGCACGTGCCCCTGCTCACCTCCTTTGCCACCACCCCCGAGCAGCGCAAGATGTTCGGGATCGTACAAAGCGGCGTCTCTGACCGCGCGATGGCGGTTGCGCCGGGCATTCCGGCAGACCGCGTTGCCGCGCTTCGCGACGCGTTTCATAAGACGCTGCGCGATCCGGAATTCGTGAAGGATGCCGCAAAGCTGAAGTTCGAGATCGACCCCATTCCCGGCGAGGAAATCCAGAAATTCGTCGCCGAGGTGATGGCCTCGACGAAGGAGGAAGTCGCCAAAATGAAGGCCGCGATGGGCTTGGAATAAACCACCACGCTGCCTCGACTTCCGTATCGACTTCTCAGCGCCGCCGGCTATCATCCACCGGCGGCGATCTTGTCTGGCCGCTCTATGCAGCGTCTTGAGCGGGTGCAAACGATGGAACGGCAGGTATACCTGAACGGTCGCTTCGTGCCGGAAAGCCAGGCGAGCGTCTCGGTTTTCGATCGCGGGTTTACCTCCGGCGACGGCATCTACGAGGCGACGCGCACATTCGGGCACAAACTGTTCCGGCTGCCCGAGCACATCAGGCGGCTCTACAATTCGCTGCGCTACGTCCGCATCGACTGCGGTATCACGCCAGACGAGATGCAGCGCATCAGCACCGAGTTGGTGAGCCGCAATCTGCCGCTACTGGATACCGACGACGAATATACCCTCTGGCACGTCATCTCCCGTGGCGTGCGGCTGCCGGGCAGCAGCAATCTGGTTGGCCCTACTGTCTGCATGTTCACGATGCCGGTCGACTTCGCACGCTACGCCCGCAGCTACCTTGACGGCGCCGTGCTCGTCACGCCCTCCACACGGCGCACCCCACCACAATCGCTGGACCCCAAGGCCAAGATCACCAACAAGATGAATCACAACATCGCGTTGTTCGAGGCGCAGCAGGTCGACCCCAACGCCATTCCGCTGATGCTCGATCTTGACGGAAACCTGACTGAGACCGACACGACAAACGTATTCTTCGTCAAGGACGGCAAGCTGTGCACGCCCGCCGCCCGCACCGTGCTTGGCGGCATAACGCGTGATGCTCTGCTGGAAATCGCAGAACAACTGGGTATCGAGGTGGTGGAAGGACAATTCACGCCGTTCGATATATATGCCGCGGACGAGGCGTTCCTGTCCGGCACCAGCGGCTCGATCGCTCCCGTCGCCTCACTCAACGGCCAACGCTTCAGCATCGGCCCACCAGGCCCCATGACACTACGCTTGATGACCGCGTGGAACGAGTTGATCGGCCTGGACTACGTTGCACAAGCTCTGCGCCACCTCTCCGACAACGAAGCCAAAGACTTGCTCGACCGCTGGGAAAAGATAAAGCGGAAATCCGCCTGATGCCGGGGTCATCGTCGCCAATGTCATCGTCGTCAATGTCATCGTCGTCAATGTCATCGTCGTCAATGTCATCGTCACCGGTGACATCGGCACCGATGTGGTCGGCGCCAGCCCCGCTGCTCTCACCGATCACGCTGAACTGACGTCACCGCCCAAACCCAGCCGCGCCCGCGCCCGGTCATGATGGCTTCCGGCACGCCGCACGCTTACTGCCTGCACGGCATTTCAGCGCACGATCTCCAGCGGCTTGTCGATCACCGACAGCACACGTTTCAGGTCGTGCCCGCGCCGCAGTATCTGTCCCCCTGGCGCCAGCACGCTGTAGGCTCCCTGCTTGCGCGCCAGCTTGGGATTTTTCTCAATTCGATAGAGAGGAAACTCGCTGGCGCGGCGAAAGATCGAGAAGACCGCCTTGTCGCGGCCCATGTCGATCGCATAATCCCGCCATTCACCGGCGGCGACCTGTCGGCCATAAACCTGCAGGATCTCGTTGAGTTCGGCCCGGTTGAAGCAGACCTGGACTGCCGCTGTGTGCGTCTGGCCACCGGCGACCGCCGTAGTGCCGCGTGCAGGTGAGCCCCCAACCTGGCGCGGCCGGAACGCTATCGGATCGCTATCGCTCAAGTGCGCCTCCCCATGTCAACTGCTGTCAACTGCCTGTCATAGTTGCGTGGCCGACGCCTGATTGCAAGTGTGCGAAAACGAAAATGGCCGCCGCAATTCCGAACACTGCTGCAGCCACGCCCTCGTCCCCAACCACCTCCATGTCGTCAAAAATCCTCCAACAGAACACAACACGGCCTCGTTGCCGCCCGAAACTGCGGCCATTGTACACAAGCTGATCGACGGCACGACACTCTGGATGCGCACCTCCGGCACTGTCAGCCCCCCAAGCCCCCCGGCGCTGCGCCCAGGCGTTGCCGCGACAGCCAAGAGTGAAGTTCTGAATAGCCCTCTCCGGCGAAGGACTGGCGCGACCCCCGCCAGTCCTTCGTTTTATTGTATTACCGCCATAGAACTTCGAGTTTGTATGTGTTCGGGAAGAGCGGCCGCGGAGAGGCCGCGTGACCAGGCTGTGCCCGCTACCGCTTCATCCAGGCCGCACCAACAATGCGACCTGCTTCGCCCTCCTGGATGAAGACCGCGCACTCCGTTGCATCGCCTTCCGCCGCCGTAGGGGGCAGCGCGAGCTTGATCGCCTGACCGTTATACATCCCGACCGGCGTCAATGATCGGACGACATTGTGATACGCGAGCTTTCGCCCCTTGTTCTCGCCGCGACGAATGGTGACGTCCACCTTGGGCGAGACGACCGCAAACCAGACCGTCGCTGCCTTAAACGCCGGTTTGGCCGTATGCGCAGCAGCAGACGTATCTTTGGCCCCACCCGATGGTTCGACCGCCTGCTTCACCCCGAGCGTAACCAGGTTATCCGATCCGCCCACGTCGCCGGTCACCAGCGACCCGACCGAAATAGCAATACCGGTCGGCGTCAGCTGTGCGATCACATTTACCGAAAGCAGCGCGCTTGCGCGGCGGGCACCGGCGATGGCCGCGTCAACCTGGTCTTGCTTGGAACCGATCGCCTGCTCAATGCCACCCGCCACGATCTGAGGTGTATAAACATTGCCGGTGCCCAGCGAACGTGCATAGGCGCGCTGCCGCGCCGCGAACCGCGGGTTCGCCAAGGTGTCTTTCCAGCCAAGATAGTCCCAGTAATCGACTGGCATCGACAAGGCCACCAGATCGCGCCGCTTCGCATACGTCGCAAACAGGACATCCGCCGGCGGGCATGACGAGCAGCCCTGGCTGGTGAATAACTCCAGCACAGTCGTCTGCGTGCCACCGGCCGACGCCATTCCGTGCCCCGACAGGAGCGCCATCATTGCTGCCAAGTATGCAGCTGCACGCCGCATGCGATGTCCTTCTCCGTACGTTCAAGTCCACTCCACGCATATATTCCCGTTCGGCTCTCAAATCACTGAATCGATGCTCACCGAACGGTCACAATCGGGTGACCCTCCATGTTACCGCCAAGCCCTCCGCGCACGAAACCCCGTATTGTGAGCGCCTTGCCACCGGCTGTCACAACACCGTCGTTAGCGCTAAGCTCCACCGGTGATGACGGCGGCCGGACGGGGGAAGGCAGAATGGCGAACGAAGCTGGACCAATCCTGACGAGGATCTCTGCTCTGCGCCGCAGCTGGTCGGCACTGCCTACAGCAGCCCGTGGTGCCCTCCTGGTCGCCGCGGGATCGCTGACCCTCGTGGTAATGGCAACTTTGGTGAAACATCTCGGCACCCGCCTTTCCAGCTTCGAGATCCTGTTCTTCCGCTCCGCCATCGGCTTCCTGCTCGTGCTGCCGTTCTTCATGCGCAATCCCCTGGAGCCGTTGCGGACAAAACGGCCGCTGATGCACCTGCTGCGCGGCTCGACCGGCGCCGTCGGCAACTTCTGTTTTTTCTGGACCATCACGCATCTGCTCCTGGCTGATGCCATGGCCCTGCAGTTTTCCCGCCCCTTGTTCATGATTCCCCTGGCGGCGCTGTTCCTGGGCGAGATCGCCGGCTGGCGACGTACGACCATCTCGCTCGTCGGCTTCCTCGGCATCCTGGCCTATGCCCGCCCCTTCACCGATGGTTTCGATCCCGGTGCCTTCATCGGCGCGCTCGGCGCGCTCGCCGGCGGCCTGGTCGTGATCTGGGTCAAGAAGCTGGCGACGACCGAGCCGACACGCGTCATCATGTTCTATTACGCGTTCTGGAACGCCGTATTCGCTTTGCCGCCTGCGCTCTACCTGTGGGTGACGCCGACCTGGAACGAGGTGCCTCTTCTGATCCTCGTCGGCATCCTCGGCATCGGCGGCCAAGCCCTGATGACGCAGGGATACACGATGGGCGAAGCCACCGCGCTGGTCCCGCTGGATTATTCCCGGATCGTCTATTCCGCAATCATCGCCTATCTGGTTTTCGGCGAGATTCCGGGTCTGTGGAGCTATATCGGCATGGCGCTCATCGTGTCCTCGTCGCTGTACCTGGTGCTGACCGACAAGCGCGCGAAGGCAAGCGGATAAGCCCGGCAGCATCATCGCTCGCGCCGAGCCGTTCGATCCGGTCGCTCTCGATCATGCCTGCCGAAAGCTGGCGAGCTACCGTGCAGGCCCAACCTGCTCCAGGTGTCGCAGGATGCGCGTCAATCGCAACAAACAGCGCCAACTCTTGCCTCTTGGCCACAGCCATGTGAACTAAGGCGCCATGCCCCCGCATAAATGGGGGAAGTGACCTTGCCCCCGTTCTGGCGCCACCGTCCGGTCGGAACGAGGCAAAGTGACTGCCCCATGCCCCACCAAGGAGATTGACCGTGGCAGTGAAGGACTTGCGCAGCTGGATCGCAGAGGTTGAAGCCGCCGGCGAGGTGACGGCGATCAAAGGCGCCAATACCACCGAGGAGATCGGCGGCATCGTTGATATCTGCATGCGCAAGCCCGGCAACCCCGCCGTGCTGTTCGATGAGATCCCCGGCTTCCCCAAGGGACACCGGGTGCTGTCCAACATCCTGACCTCGCACCCGCGCTGCGCTATCGCTCTTGGCCAGGACCCCAAGAGCACGCATGCCGACCTGACGCAGTGGTGGCGCAAATACTTCGCCGACAAGCCATCAATCCCCCCGAAGCAAGTCAATGGCGGACCGCTGCTCGAAAACATCATGAAGGACGGCGACGTCGACATCACGAAAATCCCGACGCCGCGCTGGCACGAGGAGGACGGCGGCCCGTTCATCGGCACCGCCTGCCTCGTCATCATGAAAGACCCCGACTCCGGCTGGATCAACGCCGGCTGCTACCGCATCCAGAGCCACAGCCCGAATACCGCCGGCCTCATGATGTCGCCCGGCAAACACGGCCGGCTGATCATGACCAAATACCACGAGCGCGGCGAGAAATGCCCCGTGGCCGTCGTCACCGGCATGCACCCGGCGATCTTCATGCTGGCCGGCCTGGAAGTCCCCTACGGCAAGAGCGAGTACGACATGGCGGGCGGCATCCTCGGCGACGGCATCGAGGTCATCAACATGCCTGAGACCGGCCTGCCAGTGCCGGCACACGCGGAAATCGCATTCGAGGGCTACATCGCGCCCGGCGACACCCAGATGGAGGGCCCGCTGGGAGAGTGGACCGGCTACTACTCGGGCGAGGCACGCCCCGAGCCGGTGATCCGCATCGCCACCCTGATGCACCGCACCAACCCGATCCTGGTCGGCGCCATTCCCGGTGTGCCGCCCAACGACAACACCTTCTATTTTGGCGCCTACCGCTGCGGCGCGGTCTGGAACCAGCTCGAGGCTGCCGGCGTTCCAGGCGTGACGGGAGTGGGCGCGCTGGAGGCGGGAGGTTCGCGGTTCTGGCTGACGGTATCGATCAAGCAGATGTACGGCGGTCATTCCAAGCAAGCCGGCATGGTAGCTGCCGGATGTCATGCCGGCGCCTTCAACAACCGCTGGGTTGTAGTGGTCGACGACGATGTCGATCCGGGCAACATCAACGACGTGCTGTGGGCCATGTGCACCCGCGTCGATGCCCGCGAGGACATCGAGATCATCAAGGGTGGCTGGAGTTCGGCACTCGACCCCATGTGTTACGACTACGACGCGGATCGCCGAAATACCCGCACGATCATCGACGCCTGCATCCCCTGGAGCCGGATCAAGACCTTCCCCAAAGTGGCGCGCAACTCGCCCGGACTTGAAGAGCGGGTCCGGGCCAAGTTCGGCAAGCAACTCCCCAAGGGGGCTTGACCGGATCGCCAGCTCACGATGCGCTGCCAGGTCACGATGCGGTGAAGGGCGCTGCTCCCGGAGTTTTCCGGGTTGCAAGGCAGCCGCCCATCACCTTTATGTGTTACACGTACGAACAGGGGGGCAGGCACGCCGCTGGAAAGATGACCGGCGTGCTTGAATGACAAAGGGTCCGAAAGCATGTCGAAGCGTATCCTGGCCGTTCTACTGGGGCTGGCGATGCCCCTGAGTGCCGCGCACGCACAACAACCAGCCCCGCAGATCACGACGGCCCCACTGCCGACGCCGCCGTTGACGCCGCCACCCAGCATCGCCGCGCCGACGCCACTCGATCCCGTGATCGCTGCCATCCGCACGCGCTTCGACACCGCGGGCACCGCGAAGCAGACGGGAAATTCCGATGTAACCGTATACTATGCGCAGGCCGATGCGCCGATCTGGACCCATTCCGGCGGACTGACGGAAAAAGGCCGGCAGGCGCTTCAGGAAATCGCAAAGGCGGGCGACTGGGGGCTCGACGCAAACGCCTACAAGCTGCCGGCCAGACCCCAGGTTGGCGCCAGTCCGGAGCAGCTTGCCGATGTAGAGATCGCCATTGCCCGTGCAGTCGTAGCCTACACGACCCACGCACGCGGAGGGCGGCTGGAGCCATTGGCCGTCAGCAAGCTGTTCGACCGCAAGCCGCGCCCGACCGAGGCCACCACCATTCTGAAGGCAGCTGCGGCGGCCCCCGCTACCGATGCCTACCTGCTGAGCCAGCACCCCCGCCACGAACAGTTCCGGCTGCTGCGATCCGCGCTGATTAAGCTGCGTGACGCCGACGCCGAAACGTCAACGGACGTCAGAATTCCTGCCGGCCCGCTGATCAAGGCTGGTGACACGCACGAGCACGTTGCCCTCATCCGAAAGCGGCTTGGCATCAAGCCGAATGCCCCCGCCGACGCCAACCGCCTCGATGCGGACCTGCTGGCCGCGGTCAAGGCCTATCAGAAACAAGCGGGCTTGAAGCCAGATGGCATCATCGGCTCCAACACGCGGGCCGCCTTTAACGTGACTGTGCGCACCTCTACTGCCGAGCAGCGCACGATCATCCTCGCCAACATGGAGCGCTGGCGCTGGATGCCCGAGAACCTCGGCGCATTCCACGTATGGGATAACATTCCCGAGCAGATCTCCAAGGTCGTGGACAACGGCAAGATCGTATTTCAAGAGCGCATCATCATCGGCAAGCGAAACACCCCGACGATCAATTTCACGGCCGGAATGAAGTATGTGGAATTCCAGCCGTCCTGGTATATCCCAAACAGCATCAAGCTGAACGAGCTCCGGCCCAAGCTCGTGCGGTCCAGCCGCTATAACGATTACTGGGCGCTAGGCAGCGGCAGCCGCAGTGCAGCCGACGTGCTGGCGCGGCAGGGATTGGAGGCGTCCTATCGCGGCCGCGTTGTTGATCCCAACAGCTTCGACTGGTCACGTGTCGACATCACAAAAGTCACATTCAGGCAGCCGCCGGGCCGGAGCAACGCGCTCGGGATGGTGAAATTCCTGTTTCCGAACAAGCATGACATCTACATGCACGATACGCCCCAGCGCCATCTATTCAAGCGCAGCGTGCGCGCCTATAGCCACGGCTGCATCAGGGTCGAGAACCCGCTCCGCTTTGCCGAGGTGCTACTGGCCCACGACAAGGGCTGGAGCCCCAGCCAGGTACGCAAGCTTACCCGAGACACAGAAACCGAACGTGTCACGCTGAGTACCACCATTCCGGTGCACGTCGCTTATTTCACCGCAGTGGCAAAGCAGGACGGAAGCCTGCATTACGTGTCCGATATTTACGGCATGGACAGTCGAACGACACTCGCGCTGGCGGGCAAGCCGCTGCCTGACGAGCCTTGGGCCGAGCCGCCTGCCGCACCTCAGGTCAGCCAGGCGCCGTCACCATCTCGCCGCAGCACCAGAAGCCGCAAGCCACGTGCGGAACGAGAAGTCGTGCGCTACCGCCAGCCCTCGTACTCATACTCCGGCTCGGGCGGCGGCAATCCGTTCGCACACATTTTCCAGAACTGATCGCGCCCATCCGCTGCAGGCTGGGAGCACACCGCCAACCCTGCGGGACTTCTAGTTCGAACCCGCCTCAGGCGGAATCGAACTGTCCTTCTCGCTCACGTGCCGCACCGGCCTGAAGGCCGCGCAACCCGCGGGGGCGGCGCACCGGCGCCGGGCCGCAGTCGCGGCCTGGAGCGCTTCTGTCTAAGTCGCAAAGACTCTATGTCCCGCAGAACGTCTGCTGCACCACCTCGTGCTGCTGCGGCGGAGCCGCGTATCGCGATCCCCCCGCAAGGTCTTGATGCGGCCGCGCCAGGACACCAAGCAGCGCCTCGAACGGACCCAGATCCCCCATCGCCGCCGCTGCCAGCGCCTGCTCGACCAGATGGTTGCGCGGAATAACCGCTGGATTGGCCACGCGCATGGTCTGCGCTCGCAAGCCCGGATCCTCGCCCTCCGCAGCAAGCCGCCGCCGCCATGCAGCGAGCCACGCCTCGAGATTGCTACCCCCCTTGAACAGGCCCGCCAGTTGCATGTCCGAGCCGCTCCCGTCCGCCACACCAGCCAGTGCACGGAATGTCAATGTGAAGTCGGCCTCGCCCGCCGCCATGCAATCCAGCAGCGCGTTGGCCAGTTCAAGGTCTCCGATTTGCGCCGTCGTCAGTCCCAGCTTGCGCCGGAACACATCTGCCAAGGCCTCTTCATAAATTCCCTGCGCAGAATCGATGGCCGGCTGCGCTTGCGCCAGCGCCGACGTTTCATCATCCCCTAGCAGCGGCAGCAGGGTTTCCGCGAAGCGGGCGAGGTTCCAGCGCGCCAGCCGCGGCTGATTGGCGTAGGCGTATCTGCCACCACGATCAATCGACGAGAAGACAGTCGCCGGATGATACGTATCCATGAACGCACACGGACCATAATCGATGGTCTCGCCCGAGATCGCCATATTGTCGGTATTCATCACACCGTGAATGAAGCCGATCCCCATCCACTGAGCAACGAGCCGCATTTGCCGGCCGATCACGCTGTCCAGCAAGGCACGGTATGGGTTTGCAGCATCCGCCGCATCCGGATAGTGCCGTTCGATGACGTAGTCGGCGAGCAGTCTCAGCGCTTCCGAGTCACCGCGCGCCGCGAAATACTGGAACGTGCCGACACGGATGTGGCTCGAAGCGACCCGGGTCAGAACCGCACCGGGCAGCCCCGCCTCCCGCCACACCGTCTCGCCCGTAACCACGGCCGCCAGCGCGCGCGTCGTCGGAATACCCAGCGCCGCCATCGCCTCGGCGACGATGTATTCTCGAAGCACGGGCCCAACCGCCGCCCGGCCATCGCCACGCCTTGAGAACGGTGTCGGCCCCGAGCCCTTCAGCTGAATATCGAAGCGCCCGCCGTCCCGGTCGATCACCTCACCCAGCAGGATCGCCCGCCCGTCGCCGAGCTGCGGGGAGAAGCCACCGAACTGATGGCCCGCATACGCCATGGCGATCGGCACCGCTCCCTCTGGCACGCAGTTGCCCGCCAGAACCGCAACGCCTTCCTCGCTCATCAGTGCCGCGGCATCGATACCGAGTTGCCGCGCCAGCGCCTCGTTGACGCGGACGAGCCCAGGCGCTGCCACCGGTGTCGGATCGAGGCGCGCATAGAACCGCTCCGGCATGCTCGCATAGCTGTTGTCGAAGCGAAAAAGCGGCGCGGAGCGGGTCTCGGCTTGCATTGGGCCTCCTGTTAGAGCGCTCGTGTTTCGCAGTCGGAGCCGCGCGCCAGCAGTATTGTCCAAAGCCACACTGCGAGCTGTCTCAACCATCATCAACTATTCGTCATCCAATAGTCAGCGGGGATGGCGCCCGGTGCTCACCATGGTCTATCAGAGGCAACCTTGCCAGGGAGGCCTCGCCGTCTAATGCCCGATACAATCGTTACACTGGCCGCGATCACTGCGTTCGTGGCTCTAGGTAGCATCCTGCTCAGTCCGCGAGCAACGTCGCCTGGCTCTTTCTATCGTGGCGAGGACGCCGAGGGGCGCACCCCTGGCGTGCTGGCACTGACCTTCTCCCAGGTGACGACGTGGATCTTTGCACGCTCGATCATGAACGCAGCCATCCTTGGCTACTTCTACGGCATCGGCGGAGCGCTCGCCTACTCGGCATACTATCTATCGTTTTTGACTGGCGCATGGATCATCTCCAGTCTTCGCTTCCGGCACGGCTTCGGCAGCGTCCAGGACTTCCTTTTCGCACGCTTCGGCACCACCGGAACGGCAACCTATAATTTCGTCGTCGGCATTCGCCTGCTGTCGGAGGTCTTCGCCAACCTTCTGGTGATCGGCCTCATATTTGGCAGCGATGGATCCAGTGCCTACGTCACATCCATTCTGATGGTCGGCCTCGTCACGCTTGGTTATTCGATGATGGGCGGGCTCAACGCCTCGATCCGGACCGACGTGTTCCAGATGGCGCTGTTCCTGGTCGTACTGGCCGCGCTGACCGCCAGCGCCCTTGGCGCCGGCGGTTTCAGTGCCGCCGGCATCATGTCCTCAACGCCCACGGCGGACAATCCCGGCTGGGTGCTGCTCGCCATCGCCCTGCTGCAGGTTTGGAGCTACCCGCTTCATGATCCGGTGATGATGGACCGCGGCTTCATTGCAGATCGCCGCACGACAATGGCAAGCTTCTATCATGCGGCCTGGCTGTCGTTCGCCTGCATCATGGTGTTAGGGCTGATCGGCGTCTGGGCCGGGTCCAGCAAGCTCCCCGGCGAGACGTTCGTCACCACGCTGCAACGCCTGGTCGGCGACTGGACCATGCTGTGGTTCAACGTGGCACTGGTGGTCTCCTGCATGTCCACACTGGATTCGACGTTTGCCAGTACAGCCAAGCTCACGGTGATCGACATGCGGCTTGGCCGTGCCAGCGTCGCAAACGGACGCCTCGCCATGGCACTGTTCCTGCTGGGCGGCCTGGCAATGGTTTTCCTTGGCTCCAAAGACCTGTTCGAGGCCGTCGCCGTGTCTGGCACCGCCTCGATGTTCCTGGCCCCCGTCGTGTTCTTCTCGTTATGGATGGGACGCACCGACATCCCGGTGTGGAGCTACCTGACCGCGTTCTTTGCAGCCATGCTGGCCGCCACGCTCTATTTCACGGAGTCGTCCGGCTACACCAACCTGATCGGTCCTCTGACCGGTCTCAGCCATAAATACAGCAAACTGCTCGTTCTATCGGCTGCCACCCTGACAATCGGTTTTAGCGCCTTCGCGCTCGGCATGAATAGAAGCCGGACGCGAGCGCTTCGGATAGCTGACCGCCATGCCTGAGCCGCCGGGGGCAGCTCAACAGCGCCGCGCCCCGGCTCCGAGAAAAGAGTGGGGATGACATGGCCAGATGGCTGATCGGTGCCGATACCGGGGGAACATTCACCGATCTCATCGCCTTCGACACCGGGACCGGAGAGATTCGCTGTGCCAAGGTGCCCTCCCGACCTGACGACCCTTCACTCGCCGTTATGGCTGCCCTCGAAGGGATACTTGCATCCGATATCAGCCCAGGCGAGATCGACAGTTTCGTGCACGGCTCGACGGTGGCCACCAATGCGCTTCTGGAAGCCAAAGGCGCCATCAGCGGACTGATCGTCACCCGCGGTTTCACGGCCGTTTATGAGGGACGCGGCTGGTCGCAGCCGTCCGGCCCGGACGTGATCGATCCGTTCTATCGCAAACCCAGTCCACTCGTACCGCTGCGGCGCACCGCACAAGTCACCGAACGGGTGAACGCCAACGGCGAGGTGCTGATCCCGCTCTGCGAAGATGACGTGCGACAGGCCACGCGGCAGCTCATCGCCCAGGGCGCAACCTCGATCGCCGTCTGCTTCCTCTATTCTTTCCTGCGCCCCCAGCATGAGCTGCGCGCTGCCGAGATCATCGCCGAAACGGCGCAGCATGTGCGCATCTCCCTGTCGTCCGACGTTCTGCCGGTGGTCCGCGAATACGTTCGGCTCTCCACAACGGCGGTCGAAGCCTATGTCGGCCCGGCGGTCGAGACCTATCTCGACCGGCTCTCCCGACGTCTGACGGAAGCGGGCGTCAGCACTCCCCGCATCTACATGATGCAGTCGAACGGCGGGCTGGCACCGGTTGCCACCGTCGGCAGGCATGCGAGTTCGACTGCTGGTGTCCGGCCCCGCGGCAGGCCTGATCGCCGCAGCCGAGCTCGGTCGGGCAACCGGACACGACAACATCGTAACCTTCGACATGGGGGGTACCTCAGCAGACATCGGGTTGGTGATCGGCGGTCAGGTCCGCGAAAGCGCTGGCGGACTGATCGCAGGCCAGGATATCGGCACCCCCATGCTGAACGTCAGGACACTGAGCGCCGGCGGTGGAACCATCGCGTGGATCGGCAAGGACGGCCTGTTGAAGGTCGGCCCCGGCAGCGCCGGTGCCAGCCCCGGACCCGCATGCTATGGACGCGGCGGCTCCGAGCCAACCGTGACCGATGCCAATCTGGCCCTCGGCATTCTCGGTGAAACCGCACTGGCCGGTGGACTGCAGCTCGACCGCATCGCCGCCGAACACGCGATCGAGGCTCGGATCGCGCGGCCATTGGGCTTCGACACCACCAAGGCCGCCGACGGTATCCGGCGCATCATCAACACCATGATGGCCGTCGACGTGCGCCTGGCGCTGCAGGAAGCCGGCCAGGATCCCAGAAAATTCGCACTGATGGCCTTCGGCGGCGCGGGCGCGCTGCACGCCGCCGAAATCGCACAGGCCTGCGGTTTGCGCCGGCTCCTGGTGCCGCTGCGGCCGGGCCTGAACTGCGCCATGGGCTTGCTGCAGACGGCTGTCCGGCACACCTACCTGCGCTCGATGCTCGGCCGCCTGTCCAGCTTTCCGATTGAGAGCTTCAACGCCGTCCTCGATGAACTGAAGACACAAGCACTGAAGGATGCCGAAGCAGAGGGCTTCGCACCTGAGCGCGTTGCAATATCGACGTTCGTTGAGATGCGATACCTCAAACAAGGCTATCAGCTGCTGGTCCCCTGCCCGCACCCCTTCAGCGACGCCGCCCGCCTGCCGCTCAAGTCCGCGTTCGACGAATTGCACCATCAGACCTATGGCCAGGCCGCCCCGGCAGAGGACGCAGAGGTCGTCACCTTCCGGTTGCAGGCGGAAATCGACGTACCAAGGCTCCGGCTCGATCGTATCGAGCGGGGCAGCGGCGATCCCGGGCGTGCACACCGCGGCAGCCGCCGGCTGTTCGACACCTCGATTGGCCGGCTGGTGACAGCCAATGTCTATTGGCGCGATCAATTGCGTGCTGGTGACGAGATCGCTGGGCCAGCCGTTATCAGCCAATTCGATGCCACAACATTGGTGATGAGCGGTCAGCGGCTTGCCGTCGACGATCTTGGCACGCTTGTGATCGAGATTGGCCCCGGCGCCGCCGGCACAAGCTGACACCCCTGAAATCGCGGCCTGGACCTGCATGTCCCCAAACCCGGCGCTTGACCGTTGCGGCCGCCTGCCGCATAACCCGCCAATGAGCCGAGAAGCGCCGAAACCTGCCGTCAACATGTGTTGCGGCATTATTATCAAGAGCTAGCCCGACGGCTGGCGCGCGGCCCGCTTCTTTGCCTGCATTCGCGACAGAGAACCAGTCCTCGCCAGCCGAGCGGGAGTGTTCATGGAACTGTCGATGTCGATCACACTGTACAATACGCTGACACGCCGCAAAGAGCCGTTCGAGCCCATCGATCCGGCCAACGTGCGCATGTATGTGTGCGGCCCCACGGTTTATGATTCCGCCCACATCGGCAATGCCCGGCCGGTGATCGTGTTCGACGTGCTGTTCCGGCTCCTGCGCCACGTCTATGGTCCGGAGCACGTGACCTACGCGCGCAACATCACCGACGTGGATGACAAGATCAATGCCCGCGCAGCCGGTCTCGGCATCGATATCCGAGAGCTGACAGAGCGGACCACGAAGCAGTTTCACGCCGACATCGCCGCCCTTGGCGTGCTCGAGCCGACATTCGAGCCCCGCGCCACCGATCATATCGCCGAAATGCGGACAATCATCGAGATCCTGGTCAAGAAGGGCCACGCCTATGTCGCCGACGGCCATGTGCTGTTCGACGTCGCCTCGATGCCGGATTACGGCCGCCTCGCCAATCGCTCGCTGGAGGAGATGGAAGCCGGCGCCCGCGTCGAGGTTGCTCCCTACAAGAAGGGGGCGATGGATTTCGTGCTGTGGAAGCCGTCGAAGGACGGTGAGCCGGCCTGGCCGTCGCCATGCGGCATCGCCTCCGGCGGCCGCCCCGGCTGGCACCTCGAATGCTCGGCGATGTCGGAGAAGCACCTTGGCCAGACCTTCGACATCCACGGTGGCGGCATCGATCTCGTCTTCCCTCACCACGAGAACGAGATCGCCCAGAGCCGCTGCGCGCATGGCACGCCCGTCATGGCCAACGTGTGGATGCACAACGGCTTCCTGCAGGTGGAAGGCGAGAAGATGTCGAAGTCGCTCGGCAACTTCATAACCATCAACGATCTGCTGGCGACCGACACGTTCGGAGGCCAACCATGGCACGGCCGCGTGGTGCGCCTCGCCATGCTGTCGACCCACTACCGCCAGCCGATCGATTGGACCGCGGAACGACTGGTGCAATGCCGCGCAACCCTTGCTGAACTGGCCGATACGCTCTACGACGTAGCGCCGGCGCCGCAGCCCAATCCCGATATCATTGCTGCCGTTTCTGATGATCTGAACACCCCGAGTGCCATCTCGATCATTCACGGTCTCGCCAAATCAGCCCGCCGTGGCAATGCCGAGACGGCTGCAGAGCTCAAGACAGCGCTGCAGTTCCTCGGCCTCTACGACAACGAATCGGCCGACGACTTCTTTGTCGGAAGCCCGCAACTCGAGGTCCCTGAAGCCGAGATCGATGAGATGATCGCCGCCCGCCTTGCCGCCCGCAATGCCAAGGACTTCAAGGAAGCAGACCGCATCCGCGACGTCCTCGCCGCCAAGGGCATCCAGCTCAAGGACGCCAAGGACCCCGCATCCGGCCAGATCGTCACAACCTGGGAGGTCAAGCGATGACCGAGCACCCTGAGCAGCCGCCATTTGCCAACCATCGCCTGTACTACATCATCCTGAAGCTCGCGGTGCTGGCAGCCGCAATCTACCTCTCATGGCGCTATCTGGCGCCGCTCGTGATCAGCTAGTCGATACGTGCAAGAGGCAGGCGACCGTGACTGACCGCTCCTGGCCCCTCAGGCCCTTCATGCCGGCCGACACCATGGCGCTGCGCGAACTGTTCGCCCAGTCGATCGAGGAATTGACGCAGGACGACTACGACGAGGAGCAGCGTCTGGCCTGGGCCGCGGCTGCCGCTGACGCCGAAGCATTTGCCAGGCGTCTCGGCTCGATGTTGACGCTGGTGGTACAGGTCGATGGGGAGTATGCAGGCTTTGCCTCTCTCAAGGATAACAGTGTGATCGACATGCTGTACGTGCATCCTTGGCATGCAGGCGAAGGCGTCGGCACCGCACTCATCGATGCGCTGGAAAAAATTGCCGACGCGCGTGGTACCGCCGAGATCACCGTCGAAGCCAGTGATACGGCCGCAGAGTTCTTCGAGGGCCGCGGCTACGTCGCGATGCAACGCAATGCCGTGCCGATGGATGACCAGTGGCTCACCAACATGACGATGAAGAAACAGCTCAAGGCCCCGGCAGGGACACCGATCCAATGAACAACGACTCAGATAAACCGGGTTCCGGCGGCACCGGCGGTGGCAACTACATCCTGCAGTTCGTGCTCGTGACAGTCGTGGTCATTGGCGGGCTCCTGCTGCTGCGCTATCTGGGTCTTAGGGGGTAGAAGATGGCGAAGGAACGCCTTTATCTGTTCGACACCACCCTGCGCGACGGCGCGCAGACGACCGGCGTGGACTTCTCCGCCGAGGACAAACGGCGTATTGCCCTCGTCCTCGACGAGCTCGGCATAGACTATATCGAGGGCGGATATCCCGGCGCCAATCCAACGGACACCGAATTCTTCGCCTCTCGCCCGCCCCTGAAGCGCGCCACCTTCACCGCCTTCGGCATGACCAAACGGGCTGGCCGCTCCGTCTCCAACGACCCTGGCTTCCAGGCCATCATTCAGTCCTCCGCCGACGCCATCTGTCTCGTCGCCAAGAGCTGGGACTATCACGTGCGCGTCGCCCTCGGCATTACCAACGAGGAGAACCTCGAAAGCGTCGAGCAATCGGTGAAGGCCGTCCGTGCCGTCCAGCGCGAGGCGATGATCGACTGCGAGCACTTCTTCGACGGCTACAAGGGAAATCGCGCTTATGCCCTCGCCGTCGCCCGCGCTGCCTACGACGCTGGCGCCCGCTGGGTGGTGTTGTGCGACACCAACGGCGGCACCCTGCCACACGAGATCGAGACCATCGTCCGCGACGTGACGAGCGTGGTGCCAAGCACGCATCTGGGCATTCACACCCACAACGACACGGAGAACGCCGTCGCCAACACCCTGGCAGCCGTCAGGGCCGGCTGCCGCCAGATCCAGGGCACGCTGAATGGCATCGGCGAGCGCTGCGGCAACGCCAACCTGACCTCGATCATCCCCACCCTGCTGCTGAAATCGGAATTCGCCGAGAACTTCTCGACCGCTGTCACGCCGGAACGCCTGATACGGCTCACGCACGCCAGCCGTGTGCTTGACGAGGTCCTCAATCGCGCCCCCAACCGGCATGCGCCCTATGTCGGCGAGGCCGCGTTCGCGACCAAGGCCGGCATCCACGCATCTGCCATCCTCAAGGAGCCGCAGACCTACGAGCACGTACCGCCCGAGTCGGTCGGCAATCGTCGCCGGGTGCTGGTGTCTGACCAGGCCGGCAAGTCGAATGTCGTATACGAGCTGGAGCGCCTGGGTCTTGCGTTCGACAAGTCGGACCCTCGTCTGGGAGAGCTGTTGGATGAAGTCAAGGCGCGGGAGGCCGTCGGCTACGCCTACGAGGGCGCCGACGCCTCGTTCGAGTTGCTGGCCCGCCGCCTGCTGGGCGAGGTGCCCCACTTCTTCTCCGTCGACAGCTTCCGGGTGATGGTCGAGAAGCGCCACAACGCCGTCGGCAAGAAGGTCACGGTCTCCGAGGCGACAGTGAAAGTCTTCATCGACGGCGACAGCGAGCCGCTGTGGTCGGTCGCTGAGGGCAACGGCCCCGTCAACGCCCTCGATGGTGCGCTGCGCAAGGATCTCGGCCGCTACCAACGCAACATCGACGACCTCGAGCTGGTCGACTACAAGGTCCGCATCCTGACCGGCGGCACCGAGGCCGTCACCCGCGTCCTGATCGAAAGCCGGGCCAAGTCCACCGGCGAGCGCTGGTTCACGGTCGGCGTCTCGCCCAATATCGTCGATGCCAGTTTCGAGGCCCTGATCGACTCCATAACCTACAAGCTGATCAAGGACGGCGCGGCAGCAGAGCGCGCGGCATGAAGCGGAAACGCGATGCCGCGCTTGACCCCGGTCTTCGCTCAACTACGCTGCTTGGACCACGCAGCCGTCAATTCCAGGCATTGCATCTATGCTGATCGGCAGGAGCGGAAGAAAAGGCTGCCCGTCCTGTTGTCCCGCAAAAAGAGCGATCCGTCATGGCCACTCCGCAATCCCGCCGAACGATCCTGACCTGCGCCGTCACCGGCAACCTCACCCGGCCGGACATGAACCCCAACCTGCCGGTCACGCCTGAGCACATTGCGCGGGATTGTCTGGCGGCGGCGGAGCAGGGTGCCACGATTTGCCATATCCACGTGCGTTACCCCGAGGACGGACGACCGTCCATGGAGCTCGCCCACTACAAGGAAGTTGTCGAGCGCATCCGTGCGAAAAACACCGAACTCATCATCAACCTGACGACCGGACCCGGCGGCCGCTTCCAGCCCGGCGACGATAATCCCGCCATCGCCGGCCCGCGAACCAACCTGCTGCCGCCCATGCAGCGCATCGAGCACGTCGTCGCCTTGAAACCGGACATCTGCACGCTCGACCTCAACACCATGACGTTCGGACAGGAGGTGGTAATCAACATACCGCCCAATGTCACGAAAATGGCCAATGCGATCTACCAGCTGGGCGTCAAGCCGGAGTTGGAGCTGTTCGATTCCGGCGACATTCAACTTTGCACCGACCTCATCGCCAACGGCACGCTCAAGACCCCGGCGATGGCCTGCCTGGTGCTCGGCGTCAAGTATGGTTTCCCCGCCGACGGCCAGACCATGATGTATGCGAAGTCGATCCTGCCGCCGCACATCGAATGGACCGGGTTCGGTATCGGTCGCATGGCGTTTCCGATGTTGGCGCAATCATGGATCCTGGGCGGCAATGTCCGCATCGGCATGGAGGACACCGTCCATATTGCCAAGGGCAAGCTGACGACCGGCAATGCCGAGCTGGTCGCCAAGGCGCGATCGATTATCGAGGCGATGGGCGGTGAGCTGGCCAGTATGGAGGAAACCCGCAAGCGACTGGGATTGTAGAAAAGGCACCTTGCAAACTGCCGCGCTTTACGCCGAACGGATGAGATCGGCAGCTTTTTCGGCAATCATCATGGTGCAGGCATTGGTATTGCCGCCGACCACAAGCGGCATCACCGAGGCATCGGCCACGCGCAGCCCCTCGACACCGCGCACCCGCAGCTCGGCATCGACCACGAACTCAGGATCGCTGCCCATGCGGCACGTGCCGACCGGATGGAAAATCGTAACCACGGTGGAACGGATATAGTCATCGAGCTCGGCATCGGATTGCACCGCAGCGCCCGGCAACACTTCCGCGCCGATCGTGCCGGAGAAGGCGGGCTGCCCGGCGATGTCGCGGATCATCCGGATCGAGGTGCGCAGCGCGGCGAGATCGCCCTCGTGATCGAGAAAACGATTATGGATCAGCGGCTGCGCGGCCGGGTCCGCAGAATTCAGCCGCAGCGAGCCACGTGACTGCGGCCGCAAATGGCAGCCAACGAACCCAAGGCGGTCCTCGAACGGCGCCTTGATACCTGGGAACCATGGATGAGCCTCCTTCGCGAACGGGCGAAAGATGATCTGGATATCCGGCAACGCCATCCGCTCGTTGCTCTTCAGATAGGCCATGCCCAGGCTCATCGGACGAGCCGCCGGACCGCTGCCTAGCAGCGTCGCACGCGCCATGTTGAACGTCAGCCGGTCGTAGCGCAGATCGCGCGTAAAACGGGTGGGTCGCGCCGCCTTGTATTCGACCAGCAGACACAGGTGATCCTGCAGGTTGTCACCGACGCCACGCAGATCGTGCACGACATCAATACCATGCTCTTGCAGGTGCGCCGCCGGTCCGATACCCGACAGCATCATCAGCTGCGGCGAGTTGTAGGCTCCCGCGCACAGCACCACCTCTCCCCGCGCACGCGCCTGTCGCGTCTCGCCGTCGACACGATATTCGACACCGACCGCCCGCTTGCCCTCGAACAGGATGCGCGTGGTAAGGGCGCGTGCCTGGATTAAAAGATTGGGCCGGGACCGCGCCGGTCTGAGATAGCACGAAGCCGTCGACTGCCGCCGGCCACCATGCATGTTGCCCTGGGTCGGCGAAACGCCTTCCTGCTCGCTGCCATTGTAGTCGTCATTTATCCCGTGACCGGCCTGCCTGCCGGCCTCCAGCCAGGCAGCGACAAGCGGGTCGGCCGGGTCCGAGCGCATCACGCGAATAGGGCCGTCCTTGCCGCGCACCTCGCTGTCCGGCCCCGTATAGCTCTCCAACCGCTTGAAGTATGGCAGCACCTTCTCGTAGGACCAATCCGTCAGCCCCGTCTGCGCCCACAGGTCGTAGTCGCCCGGCGCGCCGCGCACGAAAGCCATGATGTTGATCGAGGCCGAGCCACCCATCACCTTGCCGCGCGGATGGTAGATGCTGCGTCCTGCGAGCCCAGCCTCCGGCGCCCCCGTATAGGACCAGTTGTATTTCGGATTGTTCCAGATCTTCCCGACGCCGAGCGGAATATGAATCAGCCAGTTTGTGTCCCAGTCCCCGGCCTCCAGCAGCAGCACGCGCCGGGTCGGTTCCTCCGACAGACGGCCGGCCAGGATGCAGCCAGCCGACCCCCCACCGACAATAATCGTATCGAACGTGGAATCAGTATCTTGCGCCATAGAACCACCCTGCAGCCGTCACACAATGAAGGGTAGCAGAGTGGCAACGCCGGAAAAGACCAAAATGCAAAGTCCAAACTAGGCGCCGGCGCGCAGGCAAGCGCCAATCAGCTCCGGTCCTTTTCTGGTGGAAGCCGAGTTGTAGCACCGTAGTCGAGTTCCAAGAATTTCCTATATTGAAGGCATCATGGCCAATCTTCCTCTCGATACGGAGGCGCTGCGGCGCCGGCTCACCGATACCTTCTCGGGTATCTGGACTGCCGTCGTCTCGCCACCTCGAGACCCCGCCCTGGACACCGCCATTGCCGACCAGGCCGCCGCCAATGCTCCGGTGATCTGGCTGATCGGCAAGGTTCAGTCCGGCAAGAGCTCGATCGTCCAGGCTCTGACAGGAGCCACCGCAGCCGAGGTCGGCGACGGGCTGAAAGCCTGCACACGCACCGCCGCGGTATTTGATTTCCCCCCTGACGCCCCCGTCATCCGCTTTCTCGACACGCGCGGATTGGGCGAAGCCAGCTATGATCCAGCGCCGGATATCGCGTTCGCGGAAAGCGCAGGCTCATCTGCTGCTGGTCGTCATGAAGGCCAGCGATCCGGCGCAAGACATCATTCTGGACGCTGTCCGCCAGGCCCGCTCGCGGCACCCAGACTGGCCTGTCATCGTCGCCCAGACAAGTCTGCATGAGGCCTATCCACCCGGCGCCGGCCACCTACAGCCCTATCCGTTCGACACGAATGGCAACCCGACGCAAGCCCTGCCGGGCGATCTCGGCCGCACGCTTGCGTGGCAACGCACCCTGTTCGACGGCATGCCTGGCACCGGCCCGCTGCGCTTCGTAGCCCTGGATTTCACACGGCCGGACGATGGCTTCGAGCCGCGCCTGTACGGAATTGAAGCCCTGCGCGAGACGATCACGTCAATCGCACCTGCTGCGGTGTCTGCGGCCCTCCACGCGCCCGGCGCCGCCGCCAAGGATGCGCGCGCGGCACGCGCCCATCCGCATATTCTGGGCTATGCCACCGCCGCTGCCGCCGCCGACGTCCTGCCGGTCGCAGGCGCCATCGCGGTGCCCGGCGTCCAGGCCAAGATGCTGCACAGCGTCGGCGAGATCTACGGGGTGTCCTGGGACCGTCGCATGACAACCGAGTTCGCCGGAGCGCTGGGGGCAGGCGTGATGGCGCGCATGCTGGGTTCGTTCGGCGCACGCCAGCTCGGCAAGCTGATTCCGGTCTGGGGTCAGACGGCAGGAGCGGCGGCCGCGGCAGCTATGAGCTTTGCCACCACATACGCCTTGGGCAAGGCGGCCTGTGCTTACCTTGCCCGCAGTCGTGCCGGCATGACCGGAACCGAAGGCGTGGCGGAAGCCTATGCAGATGCGCTACGTCAGGCCTTTTCAATGGCCAAGGACCGCGGCCTCGATCAAGCTGGCGATCATAACCCCGAACGCCCTGGCGAGGCCGGAGACCGAAAGCCACGATGAAACCCGACACCGCCGCCGTCCGGACATTGCGCTGGTCACTGATCGCAATCGGTCTGCTGTTGCCGATGCTGGCGCTGATCCCCCTTGGCTCGCTGTGGCTGTGGCAGAACGGCTTGCTGCTCTATTGGGCGGCCGCCACGTGCGCCACGACTGTTGCCGCCTGGGCCGTTCAGCGCTGGCTGCTCAAACCGCATGTCGCGCCGTCCGTTTCGCAATCCCCCCCGGACGCCACGCAGGCCACGGATCTGGAGGCTGGTGCGGATGCGGGATGGACACCCGCAGAGTTGGCTGCCTGGCGCCAGGTGCGAGACATCGCCGAGCGCCAGGAGCCGGACGCCATCAAGAACCGCGAGGACGTCGTCGCGCTCGCCCAGCGAACGGTGGAAGCCGTCGCTCACGCCATGCATCCCGGCAAGCGCGAGCCATTGTTGCAGTTTACCGCACCCGAGGCCCTGGCGCTGGTCGAGCGCGTTTCGGCACGCATGAACACCTTCCTGACAGACAGCGTGCCACTCGGTGACCGGCTGACGATCGCGCAATTGACGGCGGCATGGCGCAGCCGCGGCCTGCTGGAAGTGGCCGACAAGGCCTACGACATCTGGCGTGTCGTCCGCATGCTGAACCCCGCCAGTGCCGCGACATCCGAGATCCGCGAGCGGTTGTCGAAGGAGTTGATGGCCTGGGGCAAGGCGCACGTGCTCAAGCAACTCGTTACGAAATACGTCGAGGAAGTTGGCCGTGCCGCCATCGACCTCTATGGCGGCCGGTTGCAGATCGCCCCGCGCCGCCTCTCCGATTACGTGACATCGACATCGGCCCGCGATCAGGCCGCAGAGCAGACACGTGTTGCCGAGCCGTTGCGCATCCTCGTCGCCGGGCAGACGAGCGCCGGCAAGTCGAGCCTGGTGAATGCGCTGGCAAGAGAGGTGAAGGCCGCTGTCGATGCGCTGCCGACTACCGACCAATTCACCCCGTACCGGCTGACGCGCGAAGGCCTCGATGCTGCACTACTGATCGACAGTCCCGGCATGACGCCTGACGAGAAGCTGCGCGATGCAACGACCAAGCAGGCCGCTGCAAGCGATCTCGTGTTGTGGGTTGTCAGCGCGACCCGCGCCGATCGCGAGATCGATCGCCTCGCCCTCACGGCCCTGCGCACTCACTTCGCCAGCAATCCGCACCGGCGCCCGCCGCCGGTACTCCTCATCCTGACGCACATCGACCGTCTGCGCCCGTTCCAGGAATGGCAACCCCCATACGACCTGGGAGACACAGCGTCCGTCAAAGCCGCATCCATCCGCGCCGCGATCGAAGCGGTTGCGGCCGATCTCGAGTTTCCCACCGAGGCAGTGATCCCCGCCAGCCTCGCGACTGGCCTGGAAAGCTATAACGTAGACGCCGTTTGGGCAGCCATCAACGAGCGCCTTCCCGATGCCGAACGCGCACGGCTCGTGCGCACACTGCGCGAAGCGCAGGGGACAAACGATTGGAACCGCGTGTGGTCGCAGGTGAAGAGCGGCGGTCGGGTCCTGTTCGATACGCTGCGGTGAGAGACGCCGCCCGGCAAGGTTGCGCGCCGGAACTGGAGCGGCAAACCAGCAAATCACCCGTCCCGGAGGGGGCCTTGAGGTCCTGGGAATGAACAGCGGGAAAATATGCCAATGTCGAGCCAGATCGTAACGACCATGTCCTGCGCCTGTGGCCGAGTGCGATGCCAGGCCGTCGGCACACCCATTCTGAGCGCCGTATGCTACTGCGACGATTGCCAGGCAGGCGGACGCCAGATCGAAGCATTGCACGACGCCGCGCGGGTACTGGATGCTGACGGCGGAACTCACTACCTCGTCTATCGGGACGATCGCTTCAGTTGCATCGCGGGCCCCGATCTGCTGATCGCCCACAAGCTCAGACCACGCGCTCTAACGCGTAGATTTGTCGCGTCCTGCTGCAACACCGGGATGTACCTAAAATTCGGCCCGGGTCATTGGGTTTCAGCCTATGCGGCGCGCCTGGATGACGAGCCACCGGCAGTCGAGATGCGCAATCAAACGCAATTCCGAACGGCGCGAACCGAAATCCCGCCCGACGCGCCAAGCTACAAGCGGTTCCCGCTCAGGCTGTTCGGGAAGCTCATAGGTGCCCGTATCGACATGGCGCTCGGACGATAGACGAACATTCGCCATCACCCTGGGACGTTTCGCCTCGCCGTACTTGGCAAACGGGTCGGATTCGACTTCATCGGCAAAGGCTGTAGCATCCCGCCCCGACAGGTGGCGGCAGGCACGATCGACGGAGACATCAATATGCGCAACGAGCCAGGCTTCATGGACCTCAGACAGTGGATCGATCTGCTGGAGGCGGAAGGCGAGTTGCATCGCATCAAGGCGCCCGTCAGTTGGGATCGGGAAATTGGCACCGTTTCCCGCAAGGTCCTGGAGCGCAACGGCCCCGCGTTGCTGTTCGAAAACATTAGCGGCTACGAGACCACGCGCGGCCGACGTGTCTTCACCGGCGGCATCGGCACGCCTCATCGCCTCGCACTTGCATTGGGCTTCCCCAGGGGCACCAGCAATGCCGAGATCGTCCAGCACGTCATGAAAAAGAACCGCGAGCGCATCCCGCCCACGCGCGTCGCAACCGGCCCCGTCAAGGAGAACATCGTCAAGGGCGATGCCATCGACCTGCTCGAGTTCCCGGTGCCCAAGTGGCACTACCTGGAGGGTGGCCGCTATATCAACACCTACGCCTGCATCGTCACCAAGGACCCCGATACCGGCATTCAGAATGTCGGCATCTATCGAGGCATGGTCGGACGCAAGAACTCGATTCCATCCCTGCTGATCCAGGGTGGCCAGCACTGGGGCCAGCACTTCGCAAAGTATGCCGAGCGCAAGCAGAAGATGCCCGTCGCCTGCGTCATCGGCTGGGACCCGCTGATGGGCTTCCTCGCCGGCAGCCCGCTGCCCGCCGGCGTGTCCGAATTCGAGGTGCTCGGCGCCTACCGCGACGAGCCACTACCGGTGGTCCGCTGCGAGACCGTCGACCTGGAGGTGCCGGCCAGCGCCGAGATCGTCATCGAAGGTTTGATCGATCCGGATCCATCCAGCTTCGAAACCGAAGGTCCGTTTGCGGAATTCACAGGCTACGTCTCCGACCTGCCGACACCGCGCCCGACCATCGAGGTAACCTGCATCACACACCGCAACGATCCTATCCTGCGCGGCACGCAGGAAGGCAACATGCCTGGCTCCTTCAGTGAGAACGCGGTGATCTCCTCCGCCCAGCGCGCAGGCATCGCCTGGAACATCCTGGACGCATCCGGCGTGCCCGGCGTGCTCGACGTTTATTGCGCCCCGATCACCTGCGGCATCAACATCTACATCAAGATCAAGAAGCAGCACCAGGCCCAGCCCAAGCAGATCGCGGCCGCGCTCTGGGGCGCCAGCGCCGGTCAGGGCCGCTACAAGCACGTGTTCGTGTTCGAGGAGGACATCGACGTCACCAACTACGAGCAGATGGACTGGGCAATGGCCTACCGCGTCAATGCCGGCCACGGCGGCGTCACCATCTTCCCCGGCCTGCTCGGCCACGCGCTCGATCCCTCCACCCCGCTGAAGGAGCGCGACGTCAGCCAGCTCGGCGGCGGCATCTGGAACCGCGTGCTGATCGACGCGACGCGCAACTGGACCTTCGAGCGCCAGCCGGAATGGAACAACGAGCGCTTCCCCCCGACCGTCCAGCCCGCCCCCGACGATGAGGCCCTGGTGCTGTCGCGCTGGAAGGAATACGGCTTCGACTGATCGAGCGTCCCGATGGACCCCACCACCATCCGCGCCTACGACGAGCACGCCCCAGCATTCGCGGCGGATTGGGAGGAAGCCCAGTCCGCCCCGGACGATCTGAGAGCCGCCGTGCGCACGTACTTCTCGCCCGGACCGACCGTCGACGTCGGCTGCGGCAGCGGCCGCGACACGGCCTGGCTCGTCGATAACGGCTTCGACGCGTTCGGGGTAGACGGCTCTCACGGCCTGATCGAGGAGGCCCGTCGCCGCCATCCCGGCGTCCGCTTCGAGCTCGACACGCTGCCGGAACTCGTCACGCTCGCCGCTGGCAGCTTTGCCAATGTGCTTTGCGAGACCGTAATCATGCACCTGGACGCTGCCCGCATCTCCGCCGCTGTGCAACGCCTGATCGCCCTGCTCGCGCCCAGCGGCGTGCTCTACCTCACCTGGCGCGTCACCGAAGGCGGCGACACCAGGGATCAGGCAGGCCGCCTGTACGCATCGTTCAGCCCCGACCTCGTCTTGAACGAGCTTGCCGGCATGGACCTACTGCTCGACGAACGTTCGCTCAGCGCCTCTTCCGGTAAAATCATTCACCGCGTGCTTGCGCGCCGCCGCGCAGCCGCGCGCAGTTAGAGCGTTGCCGATTTAAGGCGGGATTGATCTAGCCGCCGTGCAGCAGGGCGCCATGCCCCTCCAGATTGTACGTATGCCTCGTGACGCGATCGAGCAACTGCGCCTCGAGCCTGAGCACGATGGGCGGCTCGTCGCTTGCCGCAGAGGTCTTATAGAATCTCCCCCGGCAGAAAAAAAGCAACCTCGCCGACTTTTTGCACGAAGCGATCACCCGCCTTGAGCTCGGGAGCGGTCAAATCTCCGTCCGCGTTGTACCCCCATGTATACTTCGTCTGCTCGATGGCGCCCTTGTAGACGCCATACACGACGAATGACGCGCCATGGTCGTGGGCTCGAGCGCCGCCGGTCGCCTTGCCTTTGGGCGTGAGCGACGTCATCAGGCAGAAACCGGGGCCGGGATGACCGTACGTGTCGTCGACATGAAGGTCGATGCGGCCGGGCTTGCCGCCACCTCTCTCCTTGATTTCCTCCAGCAGATTTGGCTCGGACAGCAGCGTCTTCATATGCCCGGCGATCTCTCGTGCCTGCGCTCTCGCATCCCGCGTATTCGCGAACACGTCCCTGGCTGCCCCGACGAACCGATCGATTGCACCCATCTCGCACCTCTCATGCTCAAGCCGCCCCGTCCACATTGAATATACCATGTGATCGGGGCTCGACGTGACCAACGTGCCTCGGACCGATCCGAGGCGCAAGCTGTTTGAAGTCTAGCCGTGTCGCATCACGGCCGGGCGGACTTCGCCAGCCTGACCAAATTCACGAGTTCCGCCCGATACCCGAAACGATCCTCGCCCCTCGCACCGGATGCGAGCGCTATGACGTCGTCGTAGCTGTAATCCTTCATGTAGGGCAGGCCGCGCAAGAGCTGGCCGAATGCTGCAACCGCGATCGAGAACCGGGTCTCTTGCGAGGCCTCTGCCAGTTCCCGCTTCTCCTGCGCCGAACCGATGGCCAGCGTCGACAGCCGGCTCGCCTCCTCCGCCGGCAGCTTGTAGCGCAGCTTCAGGAACCCAAGCTCGCCGCCCTTCTCCGCACCAGACGCCGGCGCGGGCCTCGCTTTCGACGGCTGATATCGCAAGTCCTCGACCAGCTTCGGCGCGCCGACCGGCGTAACCTCGTAAAGGGCGGTAACCGCATGGCCAGAGCCGACGTCCCCGGCATCGACCTTGTCGTTATTGAAGTCCTCGCGCTTCAGCATCCGGGTCTCGTATCCGATCAGACGGTATTCGGACACCCGCGCCGGGTTGAACTCGATCTGGATCTTCACGTCTTTCGCGATCGTGAACAACGTCGACGACGCCTCTTCGACCAGCACCTTGCGCGCCTCGTTGAGCGTGTCGACATAGACTGCAGCGCCGTTGCCGTTCTGAGCAAGCGTCTGCATCAGCGCGTCGTTGTAGTTGCCACGGCCGACACCCAGAATCGACAGGAAGATGCCGCTCTTGCGTTTCCTCTCGACATAACCCTTGAGCTCGTCGCAATTCGTGATGCCGACATTGAAGTCCCCGTCGGTCGCCAGGATCACGCGATTGACCGCAGCCGTCTCGAAGCCAGCTTCCGCTATGCGATAGGCATCCTGTATACCCTGCGCACCTGCCGTCGAGCCGCCAGCCCGAAGACCATCGATAGCGGAAAGGATCTTCGTCTTGTCCGAGACTTTCGTCCGCTCAAGCACGACACCTGAACCCGAGGCATAAGTCACAATCGCGACCGTATCATCCGGTTGCAGATTATCGAGCAGCATACGCAGCGAATTTTTCACCAGCGGCAGCTTGTCGGCAGGCGCCATCGAGCCGGATACATCGACAAGGAAGACCAGGTTCGCCCGCGGCCGCTCGGCGGACTTCAGATCGTAGCCCTTGATCGCGATATGCACCAGCCTGTTGGCCGCGTTCCACGGCGCCGGCACCACCTCGATCGTAGGCTTGAACGGCGTCTCGCGCGTGTCTGGTCGCGGATAGTCGTAGGGGAAATAGTTGATCATCTCCTCCACCCGGACCGCGGCCTTGGGCGGCAGGCGCCCCGCATTCAGAGCCCGCCGCACAAACGCATAGGACGCGGTGTCGACATCGATGGAAAATGTCGAGACAGGCTCCACCGCAACCGATTTGACAGGATTGGCATCCCTCGCCTCGAACCGATCGCGGTTCTGCTCCGGTATGGGCCGAACGACAGCGTCCGGGCTTGGCGGGGCATGACTAGCTATCCGCCCGATCCCTGTCATCGCCGGCCGGGAGCCATTCATCGGCCTGCCGGCGGCCGCGCTGCGCTCTCTGTTGAAATCAGCAAACGGAGCAACGGTAACGGGGCCGATCTGCGGCGCATCGGCCGGAGCCTGAGACAACGAGAATTGACCGCCCAGTCCATTCCTTTGAAACGCATACTGCTGACTCCCGAGTCCCATCCGCTGCGATTCCACCTTGGCCTTGCCCGCCGCCTCCGCGACCTTCTGTCTTGCCACCTCTTCCTGCCGCTTTTGCAGCGCAACTTGCTGGTCCCGCGCAACCACCGCGGCCTTGTCCGCGTCGGCCCCGGACGCCGCCTTACCCGACACCACTGACCCGTTGCCGCCCGCCGCAGGCGGCGGTGCATTGAGCGCGATCCGGCTCTCCTCACCTCGGTTCGGCTGCATGGAAAAGAGTTCAACCAGGCCCGCGGTCTTTACAGCCGTATTTGGTTGCAGCAGATGCCAGGCCACCGGAGCGGCAATGGCAATCGCAACCACAGAGGCTGCCATGGCGTAGTAGCGCGAATAACGCATGCGTTTCGTCCTCATCTGAACACCAGTTGTGCTCTTCAGACGATCCCGCTGTGCGCCTCCTTGGGATGGCTCCAAGAAATTTTCTTCAGCCTTGCCCGAATGCCCGGCTGCTGTTTCAGCGAACGCTGCCTGCGCGGCTGCCAGAGCCGCGGCCCTCGCCTCGCCACGTGCGGGCGGCACCGGAAGGGACTTCAGTCGATTGAGCTTGTCATCTGTCATGGTTTCAGCCCACCGCATCGAAAGCGGCCCGCAGGCGCTTTTTCGCCTCGTGCAGATGCCAGGAAACGGTCTTTTCCGAGCACCCCATGATCGCGCCGGCCTCGGCGTGGCTCATGTCCTCGCCATAGACGAGCAGCACCGCATCCCGCTGCTGGCCCGGCAGCCGACGAACCTCGGCCCACAACTCGCCGTGAAGCACGTGCACATCCGCAGCCGGCCGCTCTTGTGCCACCCCGCTGGCGATATCGTGCGTCTCCCGCAGAGCCATCATCCCCATCGGCTCCACCAGCCTCAGCCGTCTGCCCGCGCGCATCCGGTCGACCGACGTCGTATAGACGATGCGGTACGCCCACGTGGTGAACGCCGCCTCTCCCCGCCACCCGCGAATGGCGCGGGCGATCTTTACACAGACATCCTGCGCGATGTCCTCCGCCTCCGCCCGCTGCCCGCACCAGCGCCAGGCGAGACGATAGAAGCGGTCGTAGTGCCGCTCGATAAGCCGCGAGAACGCCGCGGCATCTCCGGATGCAGCCTTGGCCGCGAGCTGGCCATCGCTGTCCGGGTCCTCGCCACTTCCATCGGGATCGTTCATCGGCACGCCACCGCCTGTGGAATCTTCTCTAGCTGCCTCCTTAGACGCGCCAATTCCGGAAATGCTTGGGCAAGATTCTGAGAATTTTTTTCATTTGCCACAGCATCGGTCCAGCACGGCATCGAACATGGCAGGCCCATCGCCACACCGTTTCCCGCCTTTCGACATATTTCCACCACCTGAGCGGCCGAAGCCAGTTGCGGATTGCGCGTCAAACAGGGGGGAGAGAGCATGTTCACGCGTAGGCAGGACAACCGACCCGATCCACGAGCTGAAACCGGCTTTCCGCCACCACCACCGCCGCCCGGCACGGCTGCGCCGTCGGATGCGCCGCGGACCGCACCGCCACCGATCGGACCAGCCACCGGCAACGGCACGTCAGCCGGCGCTGGAGCCGCACACGGATTCGCAGCCAATGGCGGCGCCGATGCGGCCGGCTACGACGCCGGTGAATTGGGGAGCACCGCGGCCCACGCGCAAGGTCAAGCCGAATCCGTCATTGGACAAGACCTGACCATCGAAGGCCAATCGATCACCATCCGCTGCCGCGGTGCCTTGCACATCAACGGCAACATCGAGGCCGAACTGCATTCCAGAGAACTCGTCGTCGGAAACTCCGGCACTGTCCAGGGCTCCATCACCGCCGACAAGATCGATGTCTGGGGCCAAGTCAGCGGAGCGATCCGCGGGGCCCGCGTCCTGCTGCACGCCTCCGCACAGGTCGAAGGCGATATCCACGCAGCATCGCTGTCGATCGAGGATGGCGCCACCTTCGAAGGCCGCTCGCGCAAGGTCACGGACGTTGAAACGCTCGCACCCCAGCTCGATGCCGACGCCGCCCGTGCCGCCCAAGGCGCGCAAGCCATACCCCTGCCCCGATCGCTGGCGACCGCTGGCGACGAGTAAGGCGGACACTTGCTGAAGATCAATGCCACGCCTGCTGCAACGTGCGCACGATGCGGCAAGCGTGGAGTTTCACTATGTCCGACACTGCCTCACAGCCCGCCAATAATCGCAGCATGTCGATTATCGTCACCAAGGGTACGCTCGATTGGGCCTATCCGCCATTCATCCTGGCGACCACGGCTGCGGCGATGGACGTGAAAGTATCGATGTTTTTCACGTTCTACGGTCTGCCTTTGCTGAAGAAGAAGCTCGATCTGCAGATCTCGCCCCTCGGCAAGCCCGATATGGCGATGCCCATGATGGGCATGCACGTCAAAATGCCCAACCTCGTGGCAGCACTGCCCGGCGTCAACATGGCAGCCACCACAATGATGAAGAACCTGATCAAGCAGAAGGGTGTGGCATCGATCGAAGAGCTGCGCGAGGCCGCCATCGAGGCCGAGGTCGAGTTCATCGGCTGCCAGATGACGATGGACCTGTTCGAGTTCAAGAAAGAGGACCTGCTCGACGATATCCAGGTTGCAGGCGCCGCAACCTACATGGAAAAAGCATTGGCTTCGCACATCAACCTGTTCATCTGATCTCTGAAGGCCCCATCGCGCTCCCGAGCCCGGCTTGGCCCCGCCCCGACACGCCACCGACCTAGCGGCGATGAATCATCCCTCCGACCACTTGCGCCGGGACGAGATACGCGCTTGTCTGCCAATCAGCACCGGCCCTCGAAAACAGCACGACGACTTCGGAGCATCGCGCAATGACAAAGCGGACAGCATTGATCACCGGCGGAATGGGCGGCCTCGGCGAGACCATATCCCTGAAGATGGCGGATGCCGGCTATAGCGTGGCCGTCACCTATTCGCCGTCGAATAAGACCGCCGACCAGTGGGTCGCGGACATGAAGGCCAAGGGCTATGACTTCAAGGCCATCGCCTGCGACGTGACCGACTACGACTCCTGCAAGGCCTGTGTCGACAAGGTGGCGGCCGACGTCGGCCCGGTCGACATCCTCGTCAACAATGCCGGCATCACGCGCGATGTCACCTTTCGCAAGATGGACAAGGCGGCCTGGGACGCCGTGATCCGTACCAATCTCGACAGCGTCTTCAACATGACCAAGCAGGTCTACGACGGCATGATGGACCGCGGCTGGGGACGCATCATCAACGTGTCGTCGGTGAACGGTTCCAAGGGCGCATTCGGGCAGACCAACTATGCCGCCGCCAAAGCCGGCATGCACGGCTTCACCAAGTCGTTGGCCCTGGAATTGGCGCGCAAAGGCGTGACGGTCAACACGATTTCGCCCGGCTATATCGGCACCAAGATGGTCACCGCGATTCCGAAAGAGATCCTCGACAGCAAGATCCTGCCGCAGATACCGGTAGGCCGGCTGGGCAAACCCGAGGAGATCGCCGGCTTGATCATCTATTTGTGCTCCGAGGAGGCCGCATTCGTGACCGGAGCAAACATCGCGATCAACGGTGGCCAGCACATGGCCTGACGGCAACGTTCGGTCCCGCGCAGCAGTATCCAGTTCGCGAGCCCCTCGCCCCAGCCGCCAGAGCGAAGCTGCCATGACGCACCTCGCGGCGTGGCAGCTTCGCAGGGCTGCCTTGCGCCCGCTGGCCCGACGCACAATGATGCGCTAATTGATCTCAGTCGCGGAAAACCCGCGACCTATCCGCTGTGATCACGGAGCCGGGCCACCCACATGCACTGTCAGCCACTCGCGCTTCCGGACGTGAAACTCATCACGCCACAAATCTTCCGCGACGGGCGCGGCTTTTTCTCCGAGACCTACAACGCCCGTCTCGTCTCGGAGCTGATCGGCAGCCGCTCCGCGTTTGTGCAGGACAATCATTCGTTGTCCACCCAGAAGGGCGTCCTGCGCGGCCTGCATTTCCAGGCACCGCCACACGCACAGGGCAAACTCATCCGCGTCGTACACGGCTCACTGTTCGACGTCGCTGTCGATATCCGGATCGGCTCCCCGACTTTCGGCCACCACGTCTCAGCGATCCTGAGCTCTGCAAACTGGTCACAGCTATGGATCCCGGAAGGCTTCGCCCATGGCTTCGTCACGCTGGAGCCGGACACCGAGGTCATCTACAAGGTCACGGCATTTTATGCGCCGGACGCCGACCGGGGACTGGCCTGGGATGATCCGGCACTCGGCATCCCCTGGCCGCTGGACGGCGCCACGCCCATCCTGTCGGCGAAAGACACAACCCATCCCCGGCTCGCCGACCTGCCCGAATATTTCCGCCACGCTGCCGCGCCCTGATCTTCAACCGCAGCGCGAAAAGCCGCAGGAGCGGCAGATCCAACAGCCTTCCTCCCGCTTCAGTCCCGACTGCATGCAACGCGGACAAAACCTGTCGTTGCCGTGAGCAGGACCACCAGCCGCCAGCTCTCGTGCAAAAGCATCCCCCGGACCTGCTGAACTCCCGGCATGCCCGTGCATGGCGCTCCCCGCTTGCTTTGCCGGTCCGTCGTCCAGCGAACCGATATCCGGCGCATTCAATGGCAGAACAGCCTGGAATTGCTGCCGTTCAACCCCCTCCTGCGGCGCCAGGAACCCGATCCGCACCATATGCGCTTCGATGACCTCGCCAATCGCGGCCAGCAGGCTTGGCACGTACCGCCCGCCGATCCAATGCCCCCCCTGCGGATCGAAGATGGCCTTCAACTCGTCGACAACGAAACTGACATCGCCGCCACGGCGGAACACCGCGCTGATCATGCGGGTCAACGCGACTGTCCAGGCATAATGCTCGAGATTCTTGGTATTGATGAAGATCTCGAACGGCCGCCGTCGCCCGTCACGCTCGATATCGTTGATCGTCAGGTACAGCGCGTTATCGCTGCCCGGCCACCTGAGCTTGTAGGTGTAGCCGGCCAACGCCGGCTCCCGCTCGAGCGGCTTCGACATGTAGACCACGCCATCACGACCACCCCATTCCGCTCCCGCAGCCACCGCACGCCTGCCCGAAGCCCCGGCGTCTTGCCCAGTGCCCGCCATCGCCCCGGGCTTTACCCCCGCCATCGCCCCCGGCGCGCTACCGGGCTCGCCGACCGGAGAACTTGTCAGCACCGAGCCGGTAACCGGATTGGGCCTGAACGTGGTGCACCCCTTGAGCCCCATGTCATAGGCTTGCAGGTAGATATCCTGAAAAGTCTCGAATGCGATATCTGCCGGACAGTTTATGGTCTTGGAGATCGAGCTGTCGACGTGACGCTGAAGTGCGGCCTGCATCCTCAGATGTGCCTGCGGCGCCAAGCCAGCCGTCGTGATGAACGCTGCCGGCAAGGGAGCTTCGGCTCCGAAGCGCGCGCGATAGACAGAGAACGCAAAATCCTCGACGCGCTCCTCCTCGCTGGTGCCATCGGGCCTGCGAATGCGCCGCTCGTACTCGAAATCGAACACCGGCTCCACCCCGCTCGATACGTTCCCGGCCAGCAACGAGATCGTCCCGGTCGGAGCAACGGACGTCAGGCAACCGTTACGGATGCCGTTGACCTCGATCGCTCTGCGAACCTCAGCATCGAGCCGCCCAACGTTTGCAGCGGCAAGAAACCTATCGGCGTCGAACAATGGAAAGCTGCCCTTTTCCGCCGCCAGCTCCGCGCTTGCCAGATAGGCTTCCCGTTCCACAAGCGCCATCCAATTGGCGGCGAGATCAGCGGCCTCGGGTGTTCCGTACGTTGCGCCGACGAAGATCAGCGCATCCGCCAGGCCGGTAATCCCCAATCCGATGCGCCGTTTGGCCCTGGCCTCCAGCCGCTGCTGCTCCAGTGGATACCCCGAGATCTCGATACAGTTGTCGAGCAACCGCACGGCCAATCGAACGCGCTCGGCCAGCTTGCCCGTGTCCAGCCGGGCCCCTGCCTCGAATGGCCGCTCTATCAGCCGCGCCAGATTGATCGATCCGAGCAGACAGGCCCCGTATGGCGGCAGCGGCTGTTCCCCGCACGGATTGGTGGCGCGGATATCCTCACAATATCCCAGATTGTTGAGCGCGTTGATGCGATCGATAAAGATCACACCTGGCTCGGCATAGGCGTAGGTCGCCCGCATCAGCCGATCCCAAAGCGCCCGCGCCTGCACGGTCCGAAAAGTCCTGCCCTCGAATACCAGCTGCCACAGCGCATCGGCCTTCACCGCGGCGACGAACGCATCGGTCACCAGTACTGACAGATTGAAATTGCGCAGCCGCCCGGCATCTGCCTTGGCATCGATGAACGCCTCGATATCGGGATGATCGCAGCGCATGGTCCCCATCATGGCGCCGCGCCGCGCACCCGCCGACATGATCGAACGGCACATCGAATCCCACACGTCCATGAAGCTGACGGGCCCCGACGCGTCCGAGCCCGTGCTGCGGACCGGCGCGCCCTGCGGCCGCAGCGAGGAGAAATCGTGGCCTATGCCACCGCCCTGCTGCATGGTCAGCGCGGCTTCCTTCACATTATCGAATATCGAAGCCAGATCGTCCTCGATCCGCGCCATGACGAAGCAATTGAAAAGCGTGACCCGCCGCCCGGTGCCCGCCCCGGCGATAATCCGGCCCGCAGGAAGGAACGTGAAATCCTGCAGGATCGCATGGAAGCGCGAAGCCCAGCGCTCGCGCACACGCTTCCCGCCCTTTTCCGCCGCCGCCGCCGCGCGCGCCACCCGCCACCACGTATCCTCGATGGTCGCGTCGATGGGTGCACCGTCCGCTGCCTTCAGCCGGTACTTCAGGTCCCAGATCTCGCGCGCGATCTCCGCCTGATCAAAGGGATGCGGAAACATGGCACCTCGCTCCAGCGGACCGACTGCATCAGCCCTATACGAAATATAGCAGTCGCTCACCCCGAAGTCAATTTATGTTCCTAGTTTATTCTAACTTTGTTCTTATTTGCGTCAGGCACCGTCACGCCGGCTGGCTGCGGCGGCGGCTGCGCACTTTCCAGAGCTTCGGCCATCAGCCGGGCACTCGCCTGCTCGATGCGCTGCTCCAGCTCGGCTCTGAAACGGCGCCGGTCGAGCCCCGGCGGCAACGGCTCCAGGATCTCGACGATAATCGTTCCCGGATAGCGCATGATACTGCGGCGAGGCCAGTACAGTCCGGAATTGAGTGCCACGGGAACGCACGCGACCTCCAATCCTTCATACAGCGCGACAACGCCTGGCTTGTAGTCAGCAGCCGCACCGGGCGATTTGCGCGTGCCTTCGGGAAAGATCACCACTTGACGACCTTGGGCAATACGTTGCCTGGCATCCCCAAGCATCGATTTCAGCGCCACGGCCGCGCGCTCCCGCTTCACCAGGATGTGCTCGAACTTGTAGCAGAACCAGCCGTAGAACGGGATCCGGCCCAACTCCGCCTTCAGCACGATCGCGGGGTCGTGGAAGACCGGAATGAGCGCGAAGGTATCCCACGCGGACTGGTGCTTTGACGCGACGAGACAGGCGCCTGCAGGAAGGTGGTGCCGGCCCCGCACCTCCACGCGCGTTCCCACAATCCATCTGAGCAGCCACAGGCATGCCCTCGCATGCGCGCGTAATCCGGCCATCGCCCACGCTCTAGGCCCGAGCAGCAGTGGACTGCCGACAATCAGAAACAGTGCCGTAGCGATGTAGAAGGCCACCAGATATAGGAGCGAGCGCAACAGCGTCATGTAGTGTCACCCAAGGCTGCGCCAGCAGCTGCGTCAGACCGTCGACAACAGCGATCGCGATGCCACAACTCGACCGGCGCGGCAATCACGATGCCGCAAGGGCGCCGGCTCCCTGCGCTGCCTCCTCAGAAACGAGCGGACGCACCATTCGGGTAACGAGATATCTCGCCGCCGACGGAATCAGCTTCAGGTATTCCGCCAACAGCACTCTGGCTACAGCATGGTTCAGCCACCATGCGCGCTCTCTGAACGACACCGGCACAACTGGATTGGCGATCAGCTTCACCGCAGGCAGGTACCGTCCCAGCTCGGTCATGCTGCGCGGCATGTGGTAGCTGGAGGTCACGACGATCAGAGAGCGGAATTTGTTCCGCTTCACCCAGTCGAGCGTCTCCCGGGCATTTCCAACCGTGTCCTGGGCCATATAGCCAAAATCTACGCAACACTCGAACAGCCGCTTGCCCGGGCTCGCGAGGCGCCGGACGTCCTTCGGCGTTGTGCGCGGATTGACTCCAGTAATGAGCAGCCGCTTGCCGCGCCCATCGCGCAACAATCGCATGCCTTCGTCGATCCGCAGCTTTCCCCCGGTCAGCACAACGATCCCATCGGCTTGCGCAATCCGCCCTGCAGGCGAGCTGGTCGCAAAACTGGCGAAGACAAGAAAGCCGAACACCAGCAGAACGGCAACCACCGCACCTGCCAGGATCGCGAATTTGGCCATGCCAACCTTGGCGTTCATACCCTGCCTTGGCCCTGAGACGGGGACCGCAGAACCGGTTCCCGCTTTGCCGCCACGTCTTGCACCATAAATACCGCCGACCCTGCTGCGCCAATACCATCGCGTATCGGGTCGATCAGCTTATCACTCGGCCCTGGCTTGCCCCGCGTGCGGATGCCGGTACCGTCAAGCTGGCTCACTGACTGTGAAGAATTCGATACACACCGAACCGTGACGTCAACATGCACAACGACGCAATGATTGCCACGACAGCAATCAACACTCCATAACCATATAAATCCAGGGTGCCGCTGCCAATCAGCCGGCTCATCTCTGCCTGCGTCACGCTGCCGCCACCAAGCATCTGGGTAAGCAGCGGCATCGCGAAAAACACAAGCATCGCTGTTGCTGCACCAACCAGCCCTGCCCGAATCCCTAACTGCAGAAACTGGCGCTCGAATTCGCGTGCGATGAACTTGTCTGTCGCCCCGACGTAATGAAGCACCTCGACGATTTCGCGATTGGAGGCCATCGCGCTGCGTGTTGCCGAAACGATGATCGCTGTCGTCGCCGCGCCGACCAGAAAAAGAATGGCGATCCCACCGAGCGCCAACGAGCGCGTCACCGCCCTGATCTGCTGCTGCCATTGCCGGTGATCGTCGAGCTTCGCCGCCGGAAACTGACGATCGAGCTGACCTTTGATCGCACCGAGATCAGGCGGTGAGGAACGGTCGAGGCCGACAGCGATCAACCGCGGCACGGGCAACGACTTCAGCGCCTCAGATTGCCCCAGCCATGGCTCCAGCAGAGCGGTAGAGGCCTCCAGCCCCAGCGGCTCGGCATTGACGATACCAGGCTGGCTGCGAAGGAACGCCGTGACGTCGCGCACGGTCTTGTCGACGTCGGCCCTGTCGCGCGGCTCCACCTGCACGGTCACCTCGCTGGCAATGTCCTGCAGCCAGGCCGTTGCGGACTGGTTCACCATGTAGACGCCGCCGGCCGTAAGGCAGGCCAGAAAGCACATGATCGAGACGACGAGAACCAGCGAATTGCCGGCCACGGCCCCCGCCGGAACGATCGAGGTACGGCCCTGATCCCGCGCCGGGGCATCGACGCGAGCCGGCGCCTGGAGCTCGTCCGCGGCCAGCTGCCCAGAATGCCCAGCTGTCCGGCTCCCCAACATGGACGGTGGCTCGGTCACCGGATCGTCGGCATAGTATTCGGCGTGCTCCTGGCGTGGATGCGCAGGTACGTATGGCCGCCGGGTCGAGCCGGGTCTGTCAAACGATCCGGACATGGCCGTCGTAAAGCTCCATACGCGGCGCACGATGGTGCCGCATCAGCTGATGATCGTGAGTGGCTATCACTACGGACGTGCCCAGCCGGTTGAGTTCGACGAACAGTCGGAGCAGACGCCGCGCCATCTGCGGATCGACGTTACCCGTCGGCTCGTCGGCGAGCAACAGCTCCGGCTTGCCGATAACCGCCCGGGCGATTGCCGCCCGCTGCTTTTCGCCACCAGACAGCAATGAAGGTGCCGCGTGCATACGGTCACCCAGCCCCACCCATTGCAGCAGATCCGTTACATCCTCCCGGTAATCGTCGATATCCTTGCCCAATACCCTCAGCGGCAAGGCGACATTCTCCCAGGTCGTCAGATGGTCGAGCAGACGGAAATCCTGGAACACGATCCCGATGCGCCGCCTCAATTGCGCCCGACGCGCGGTCTTCAGCCGTGTTACGTCCTGCCCAAAGATATGCAGCTGCCCTCGCGTGGGTTGCAGCGACAGCAGCATCAGGCGCAGCAGCGATGTCTTGCCGGCCCCTGACGGCCCGGTCAGAAAATGGAACGAGCCTGGAACCAGATGCAGGCTGATGTCTCGCAGGACTTCTGGTCCGCGGCCATACCTCAATCCGACATTCCGCATCTGGATCACGGCATACGCCCTTGCAGCGAATTCTCTTTCGACGAGTTTATGCGCAAACCAACGCGGTCGATCAATCCACCACGAATGTGGCGCGTTGATGTGGTCGTCACCCCAGCTGGGAGAGTTGTGCACACCACGCCGGTGGTTGCTTGCCGCTTGCACGGGCAGGGAGGGATATCTAATAGGTGGGCACGCTGCCGACCACCATAAAGGGAAACACGCCCATGGCCGAGCCCATGACATTCGACCACCAGCGCCTCGCGAAGCTGGACGGATTCCGGGTGGAGATCGATACGGCCCGCGAGCGCGCCGACATCATCCTCGACCGCCCGCCGCTCAACGTCATCGAAATGCCGCAGCGCGACCAGCTCAGGCTCGTGTTCGAGGCCCTGGACGCCGATAGTCGCGTCCGGGTCATCGTCCTGCGCGCCGTCGGTCAGCACTTCTCCTCGGGTGGCAACATCAAGGGCTTCATGGAGGCAAGCCCCGAGCACGTCTCCAAGCTCGCCTGGAACATTGCAGCCCCCCAACGCTGTGAGAAGCCGGTCATCGCGGCCAACCGCGGCTACTGCTTCGGCGTCGGCTTCGAGATTTCGCTCGCCTGCGATTTCCGTCTCGTGTCTGAGACATGCCAGTACGCTCTGCCCGAGCAGAGGCTTGGCCAGATTCCGGGCTCCGGTGGCTCGGCCCGTCTGCAGAAGATGGTTGGCATCACCCGCACGAAGGACATCGTGATGCGCTCACGGCGCATTTCGGGTAAGCAGGCCTACGACTGGGGCGTTGCCACCGAATGCGTACCCGATGAGCTGCTGGACTCGGCCACCGACTCGCTGGTCGAGGAATTGCGAACATTCTCCCCGCTGGCACAACGCACCGCCAAGAAGCTTCTGAACGACACCGAGGACGCCAATCTCACCATTGCCATCGAGCTTGAGGGATACAACTATTCGCGGTTGCGCCAGTCCGACGACTTCAAGGAGGGTGTGGAGGCCTTTCACGCCAAGCGCCCACCGAAATTCAACGGCAGCTGACCCTCCGCCGCTCGCCCTTCACGTAGCAGCGACTGCCGCCAATCCGCGCCCGTCAATGCCTTTCGACAAAGCGGCGCACGGCTGCGCCGAGTTCGTCGTCCGACGTGCCCAAACTGAGCGGTGGCGAGAAATGGTTGTGTCCCTCCAGGCGCAGGAGCGGGGGACATCGGCCATCGCGCTTGGTGATCGCAATAGCCATCTCGAGCGTCGGCGTAACCAGGAATGCAGGATCATGCTCGGCACACGCGAGCAGCACGGGAACCGTCGTCCCCTCGACGTGGGACAGCGCCGAACGCCGCTCGTAAAGCGTTGGATCGGCACCGAAATAGGCGACCACGTTGCCTCGCGCCTCGCTTGCGCGCACGGCATAGGCACCACCGCTGACGAGAATACCGCCAGCGACCGACTTCTCGCCCTGGATAACCGGATCGAACAGGAAGCTTGCCACGTGTGACGCGCCGGCCGAATGCCCCATCACGAAAATGCGCCCTGCGTTGGCGCCGTATTGAGCGGCACTTGACCGTGCCCACGCCACCGCGCCGGCAACATCCTCTGCCCCCGCCGGCCATCTGGAGGCCGGGGCGAGGCGATAATTCATGGTGATTCCAAGTATCCCGTGCTTCGCGAAGTAGCCGCCGACATTCGCAAAAAACGTGTCATCCGAGCGCTTGTCGCCACCGGTATAACCACCGCCCGGCACATAGATCACGATCGCATCATGCTTCAGCCCGGCGCCATGATAGACGTCGAGGCGCTGACGCTCGTCCTCCCCATAGGCCTGATCCAGCACCGCTGACACACCCGCGTTCGCATCCCCTAGCAAACGCGCATAAAGACCCTTTGTCTCTGCCGACAGCGCTGGATCCGTCCCAACCGGCATTCTCGCCAGGGCCTCGCGAACGTCGTCCTGGATCATGCTCGCCCTCCATGCTTCCGAATTCGCGCGGCTGCGAGCACTAGCATGTGGACCAATTCATAGGGCAAAGCAATCAGACCAATCCTCGCCAACCAGACAGCGCAGCCGCCATTGTCTTATCTCCAGCCGACGAGAGCCCCCATGCCCAGGCCGAACGGCGGCGACGACCGCCGTCCCCAGGCTTGTGCCGCAAGGTAGCGGCGCTCGCGGGCATCATCGGGCTCAAGCGGAGCCGGCCCCGCGTATCTCACGCGCACCTGGGTCGTACCGAACGTCTCGAAATCCAGCGCTCGCGCAGCAGCACGCGACAGATCGACGATCCGACCTTTCTTATAAGGACCCCGGTCGTTGAGGCGGAGCAGGATGGTACGCCCGTTCCGCAAATTGGTCACATAGATATAGGACGGCATCGGCAGGGTGGGATGCGCCGCCGTCAGCGCATTCATGTCGAACAGCTCGCCGTTCGCCGTAGCCTTGCCATGGAACCTGTCCCCATACCAGGAGCCGACCCCGACCCGGTCGTAGGTGGGGTCCTCGGCGGGCACATACGTCACCCCGGCGATCTCATACGGCTTGCCGATCTTGCGAACACCGCGAACGCGCGGCACGGGCCTGTCACTGCGCTGCAGCATGGGTTGCACCGGCGTCGGGACCTTCGAGTACGCGACCGTACCGCCCCGCGAAGGCCCCGGTACATTCCCCGGTACGTTCCGGGGCACCTCGACCCTGTGGGGATCCCAGGACAGCTTCTGCGAGGCTTCACGCGGAGACCCGGAGCAAGCCGCAACGACAGCAGCCATCGCACCCAGCGCGACGATGTACCGACCGGGGCGCCAGCCGTGCAGCCGCGCTATGACCGATCTCAGAATTGGATACACGAAACCGCCCCCACTAACCCCGTGCGCCAGACCCGGCACCGGACGCCGACAACAACGTGCGCGGTGCGAGTTAATGGAGTGCTAATCTTAACAATACGCTAACGCCAGCCCGGCACCCACTCTGCCAGGTCGTTTGTCACAGCCATGTGGCCGCACGGCGATGCTCCAGGCCGGCCGCGTCTCCGTGCACCTTGCCGCCGAGGCCATCCGGGTATATCTCGGCATTCGCTGGATGGGTGGCCGAGTGGTTTAAGGCACCGGTCTTGAAAACCGGCGTGGGTTCACGCTCACCGGGGGTTCGAATCCCTCCCCATCCGCCATATACGATTGATTTCATTGAGAAAATTTAACGCTGATAGCGCCAATCCCCAGCATTATCCCCAACACAAGTCGTGTCGAGTTGCCCGAGGGAATCTCACCCCCGGGCGCTCCCAGAACCGTGCATGACCCTCTCGAGTCACACGGCTCCCGATGTTCGGCCGTTCCCATGACATAGCGGCCAATGGGCGAAGAGCCTCGGCGTCTTCCGGCGAAGCCGGTCGAACCAGTCCCTGCCGCCCTTGGTTTGGTGCACCATCCGCTTGTACTTGCGACGGGCCCACCTGATGACATAGGCGTCGATCCGTTTCAGCGTCGGACGCAACTGCGTCCGGTAGAAGTGGCTGTAGTAGCTGATCCAGCCACGGATGACGGGATTGTACATCCGGGCCAGGTCTTCCAGGGATTTGTCACTGCGGTGGTGCAGCGCCCATCGCCGGATCTCCCGGCCGATGCGCGTTTGCGCCTTCGGGCTGACCGCCGGCAGGAAGCTGTGTGCGAAGACCTCTTTGCCCTTCACGACCCACCTCACCTTCCGGGCACGGAATTGAAAGCCCAGGAAATCGAAGTGGATGCTTGGGTAATCGCCCTTTCGCGCCACATCCTTGCAATAGACGATACGCGTCTTCTCGGGATGCAGTTCCAGCTTGCATTCGGCCAGTCGGGCTTTGAGCGCGTCCTGCAGGAACCGCGCTTGTGCCTCGCTTCGACAATGACAGAGCGCATCGTCGGCATACCGCTCGAACGGAATGTGCGGAAACTTCTCCGTCATCCACGTGTCGAACGCATGATGCAGGAACAGGTTCGCCAGCAGTGGTGAAATCACCCCGCCCTGTGGCGTGCCCGTCGTGCGCGCGACGATCGAGCCGTCCTCCATCTGCACGGGCGCCTTCAGCCAGCGCTCGATGTAGAGCAGCACCCATGGCGAGTTCGTATGACGACGAACGGCCGCGAGCGTCAGCTTCCAATCAAGGCTGTCAAAGAAACCCTTGATGTCGAGATCAAGAACCCAGTCGAAGCGCCAGCAGCGCTCGCGAGCCTTGGCCACGGCATCAATCGCAGACTTGCCCTTCCTGTAGCCATAGGAATTGGCGTGGAACGCCGGCTCCAGGTTCGGCTCCAGCGCGCGCCGGACGACCTCCTGGGCAATGCGGTCGGCAACCGTCGGAATACCCAACGGTCGCGTCCCGCCACTCGCCTTCGGAATATCAACGCGGCGCACCGGCGGAGGAAAATAGCTCCCTGACGACAGCCGGTTCCAGAGCTTGTAGAGGTTCGCCGAAAGGTTGGCCTCGAAGTCTGCAATCGACTGTCCGTCCACTCCAGCCGCCCCCTGGTTGGCCTTCACACGCTTGAAGGCTTCCCAGACCTCACGCTTGGCGATTCTGAACGGCTTTGCCTGATCCACGGGCTCCTCCCGCTCTGCCAGAAGCACGCCTCCGACAGGATGGTTGGCCCGCAGGCCAGGCTGAACAACGCAGCCCCTTCGCTCCAGCCCCATTACAGGGCCTTCGTCACTACTACGGGCTGCTCCGTCCCTGTGCGCCGCATCGGTACTCTCGCCCTCGCGGTTGCAGCCGCTTGCGGCTTCTCCCTTCGGACTGACCATCAACGCCGGCCAGCACGACGGCACACAGGTTCTCACGTTCCCAACAAGAGCCTGATCGAGGCTCGCGCCGCCTACACGCCGGATGCCGCTCGGTCCGTCTCAGGACATCGCCCGAGCTTATCCCGCAGGAAGGGTCACCCCGCGGTTCTGACATCGCCTAATCCGCTTTCGACGCTTCTGCAGCGGTTCGCTTGCGCTCGCCTTCCTCGATCTTGCCGGCCGGACTTCAGTCCGAACCTTGACTGCAACGCTCACCACCACGGCTTTTGACCGCAGCAGCTTGCAGTGGCTTGAGCTCAGCTCCTGATCGCCGAGCCCGAAGGGCCTTCCTTCATCTCTCGTTGAGTTGCGCATCCCGGTGTGGACCCGCGATGCTCGTGACACACGACCCACTGCCGACGAAGTGCGCGGGTCCAACACTCATGTGGCAATAGTGCCGAGCGCGGTGACATGGATCGCGTGCACCGCAACAACTATGCTTTTGCCGTGGCTCAGCGCGGACGGCCGCTTCACCCCCGAGACCGCTTCCGTTCTCAATTTCGAGACGGGCCAGGAGCGAGCGCCGAGCGCTTGGCAAAGTTGTTGATCCAGTTCGGCAGCTCCATGATGCGCTGTGGCGCCTTAGTTCGCCGAAGCCTTCAATTGTCCCGAGCGCTTCTTTACCTCAATGTCCAGCTTGGCGGATCGAAGGAGGTTCAAGCGCGGCGGGTCATTAGGATTCCGCTCGGCGAGCGTTAGTGCCTTTTGGATTGCAGCGTCAAGCTGGTCATTGAACGTTGGCTCGAGACTCCGCACCGCCTGGACCAGCGCCATAGCAGCTTGGTAGCCGACGAAGGCGGTTTCACGGTCTGGATCGAGCCGCTCAGCGATCCAATCGAGGTCGCCCGAAGCCGGGAATTGCTGCAGGATACAGATCGCGGCGAGTCGCTCCCCGGGCGAAGCACTGGACTTCAGCTCTGGT
>CAWGUF010000003.1:0-291863 GCA_963825625.1 uncultured Alphaproteobacteria bacterium
CATACCGAGCCGCCAGGACACATACAAAAACTGTAGACTGACCGCCCAGAGGATGTTTTGAATGCAAGTTGGTATTCAGCTGCTCCCAGGCTTGGATGACCAGCATAAATACCATATTGATTCCTGTCTATCAATTCCTGCGGGTGTTCAATCCTAAAACCCACCGAGAATGGTTTGGGAGCTAATTTACTCCTTTCCTGTGCAGCATTGTGAATGTATCCCTGGCGCTGTGACCAATAGCCAGAATCACTGTATCCGAGAATAATTCCTCTCCTGAATTGAAGTTTCACTCCCTTGATCTGGTTTTGTCCCACCAGCAACTGCACAACCTTGGACTCAATCTGATATTCGCCGCCCAGAGATTGGATCTTGTCTCTGATCTTCTTTACCACCAATACAAGATTGGCAGTACCCACATGCGGTCTGTGATCATAAAGGATTTCCTCAGGAGCGCCAGCCAGAACCAGTTCGCTGAGTATTTTTTGAGTTCTCTGGGATTTGTCTTTTACCCGGGTCCTTAATTTCCCATCTGAAAGCGTCCCCCTGCGCCGAGCCTTCCCCAAATTGAACATTCGATTGGTATTTTAAGGTCCTGCTGCGCCAAAATACACTCACATCGCTGGTTCTCTCCTTGACTTCCTTTCCCCGTTCCAGCAAAATTGGCCTCAAACCAGCTTCAGCAAGTATCAAACCTGCAAATATACCAGCCGGTCGCTTCTATGATAAGCGGTCGGTATCCTGGCGGCTCCTTTATTATGGATGGGATTTGATACTTTAAATCTTCCACCAGGCAATATTCCCAGATTTTCGAATGACTTCTGCCAGTGCATCTTGATTCTTTACCTCTACAACAACACTGTACACTTTTTGAATGGGCCTGCTTATTTCTGGCGTCGTAATACTTCGCTTCGCGATCCTGTATGAAACCAGATCAGCAGCAGATATACGAAGACTTCTCAGAATTTCTCCCTTGAGACCTTCCTCTGAATGATCGACTGCCAGTTTGATCGAACTTATCTTTATCATAGGAAGTCCCCAACCATGATTGGAGTTCATTCAAATTAGTGATTATCCCAGTTGATTATACGTTTTGTTAGGCGATTGTAAATGAAAAACTGTACCTGGTTAACCTATAATGAAGGCAATTCACCAGCAGCAAAGAGCTTATTTCCTGGAAATACAGGACCTTAAGCTTTATTTCGTTTCCTGGAATAAAGGCAGTTATGAAACGATCTGTATTAATCATCGAACCGAAACCTGAGATCGCTGCGGAAATTTTCCTGTTGTTCAACAAGCTGGGGAGATATGGAGTTTGATTTTCTCCGTCTATCAAAGCTGCTGGAGAGCAATTGAAGTTGTCTCTTCCGGATATACTGATAATTGATATTACTTTATTAGGGTCAAAGTGGTTCTCTGCGATTCCGAACTTTAAGAAAAGATTCCAAAGAACAAATGTGATCTTCACCTATTCGTCAAACACCAATCTTCCAAAACCACAGTCTGAAAATTTAGTTAATTGGCAAGTCCTCACGCTGCCAGTGACCGAAAAAAGGATTGAAAAAGCGCTTGATGGGAACCTGACTAAATTTGATATCCTGGAACCGCTCCAGAGTAAACCCAAACTGACTTTTCCGATCAGGTTTCAGATCAGTATGCCCTACCTGATTTTGACTATCTTCTTCTCACTTGCAGCTACCTATATAACTACCAGGATCGTATTTGATTCTGCCGAGGAACGGTTTGTGAACCAGCTGCTGGAAGCTGGAAAACTGTCGGCTGAATGGATGGTCCTCGAAGAAGAAAATCTATTGGAATCCCTGCGCCTAGTGATCAATACAATTGGCCTCCCCGAAGAGGTCTCCAATGTTCAAACTGATAATTTGCATCGCATGATCTACCCGCTGGCAGTCAATGCCCGGGTTGAAAATATTGAGATTCTGGACCTTGAAGGATTCACGATTTATTCACTTCATCATCAAGCCGGCAGTTCAATGGAGGATTACCAAACTACGACCGGCGGGGATTATTTTACAAATATCGAAATGATCTCTTCCATTCTGCAGCAGAGGTCAGATCAGTATGGCGATAAATTCGCCTTCACTGTCGCCCCGCCCTGGGGTAATACGTTTTATGTTGCCGGACCCATAACCTTAGAAGGCGAACTTGTAGGAGTTGCTCTGGTCGGCAAATCACTGCCCAGCCTCGTTAAGGATATGCGCGAAACCACTCTGGCTCAAACTACTCTGTATGATTTAAACGGCCAGGTTCTTTCTACTTCATTCATTAGCGAAGTTAATCTGGAACCAGACCTTACTTCCAAGGTTTTTATTGAACAGGACGAGAATTCAAAAACAATCAACAAAATCGTCGCTGATATCCCGTACACGGAATTACTAGGCCCTTGGGAAGTTCGGGATGATCTGGATCTAGGTATAGTAGGAGTTGCACTTCCCCAAAATTACCTCGTACATACCAGCTGGGTAACCCGTACACAAATATTCATCGTCTTGGGATTGTTCATCACTCTGGTTTTATTATCTGGCTACCGCCTTGCGAATCGAAATCTCAAAACCGCTGGAGAGTCTTGCCAAAGCTTCTGAAGAAGTATCAAAAGGCAATTTCTTGATAACACTTGAATCTCCAGGCAGCAAAGAGGTTTCCGTATTAAATGCTTCATTCAATGATATGTTAAAAAGTCTAGAGAATTCTCGGGCAGATTTAATACAAGCTTATGACAACAGCCTGGAAGGATGGTCCAGGGCGTTATCCCTAAGGGACCACAAAACAGACGAGCACAGTAAAAGAGTAGTAGAAACCACAGTTGCTCTGGCTGCTGAACTGGGGCTCGATGATCAAGAGCTGGAAGATATTCGCAGGGGTGCCTTGCTTCATGACATTGGTAAAGTTGGTATTCCGGACGAGATATTAAACAAACCAAGCCCCTTATCTCCCGAAGAATGGACGTTAATGAAGCGCCATCCACTGTATGCCGTTGAGATGCTCAAACCAGTTCTTTTTTTACAGAATGCCCTTGATATACCTCTTTATCACCATGAACAATGGGACGGAAGCGGCTATCCTTACGGGCTTACAGGGGAAAAGATCCCTCTTCAGGCCAGGATCTTCGCTGTCGTAGACGTATACGACGCTTTATTGTCCAATCGTCCTTACCGCAAAGCCTGAACAGAAAACGAAGCCGTTGATTATTTACTCGAAAAAAAGGGCACCCATTTTGATCCTCAGATAGTCGATCTTTTCATCAAAGTTTTTATTGAAGGGCGCCAAGCATAAACCAGTGGAAAAGTATAGGATATGTTAAAAAGCTCTTAATACAAGGATGAAGAATTCGCCCAGTTTGCGAGTTTTAATGATCGTTCTGGTGGTATTGCTTTTGGGCGCTGTATTCATCTGGGGCATCTTCAGCAACTTCGGTTTATTGTTGGCCAAGGCAACTCCTTTTCCAATCGATTTGCACTCTGCCTCACAGGCCAATTATCAAAAAGATCCCGATTATATGCAGATCCCTCCCATGGATATCCAATTGGTGATTGATGCCATATGGGATCTAAATCTAAACTCACAAAATCTTTCGATGCGATTGACCCAGGTGAATGAAAACTTTATCGCTTCTGTATCCTCTGTCACTCCTCAGCCGACATTTACCAACACCCCTGAAATTTCGAATTCTGATCCGGATTCCACTCTTGTGTTGACCCCGGGTACTCCCGCTGCAACCATGGAATTGACTCCATCATTTTCTCCGACAGTCACACCTCCTGGATTTGCAGCCAGCGCAACAGCTTCTTCAACCAGTGCGCAACCATCAAATACACCATCAAAAACACCACCACTCCCTACAAACACTGTAACTTCATGTGGTTCTGTATCTGTTGGCAGTTTTGTTACTGGTGAGAAAAAAGTTACCTGGACAGTAAGTAACAATGCCCCATCCACGGTAACAATAAATCGAATAACACTTTCATGGCCCGCAGCCAATACCGATCTGGACAAGGTGTTTTTTGGCCAGAGTAAAATTTGGGACGGTACAGGTCCCCCTCCATCAATCGTGATTAACCCAGGTTCTGTTATCCTTGGTGGGAACTTATCAAATAAACTCTCATTCTATTTTCTCAATACAGTCGCATCCGGCGGGTACAACATCTCGATTACCTATAATAATGGTTGCAGTGTCAGCAGGTCAAATTAGTCGAAATTCTTTACCTGCTGTTCTTTATATAGCCCAGTATGAACGCGAGCAAACTCTGTTGGACTTTCATGTTATGATGTAATATCCAGCAGCCTTAAACCACCTTATCCATATCATAAACTGATCGATCAAGTTATGGCAGATTCACACTCATCAAGACTAAAACTGGCAGTTTCTGCCTTACGCGAAGGAAATCGCGCCCAGGCCAGGGAAATGATCCTCGCTGAACTTCGCGATGACCCAAATAACCTCACAGCCTGGTTATGGGCTCTGGAAGTGGCAGACAATGAAAAAGAAAAAAGGTCTATCCTTAACAGGATCCTAACACTTGATCCAAGCCATAAAGGCGCTCTGCAATACTTAAAAAAACTTGATCAATCATTAGATACTCAAACTGATGGAACATCAGGTCCATCACCCTATGACAAGCCTCCTCAATCCGAAAAACCTGATCAGGAAGTTTCCAGGGTCGGAGGTATTTTTAGATTAATCACAGAATGGGCTTCCTCACTGCCAACTTCATGTGGTTTTTTTGTTCTATTTATAATTATCATCATCGGTGCATTTTTTTACTTCCGAGTTAATACCAGTTTGTTCGGTTTAATCGGTAATGATTTTGACGATCTTGTGGTCAGCAACTCGTACGAAGAAATCTCTACTGAAGACATGTATTGGGAAGTCCAATTCGAGGGAATCGGCGAGTCCAAATATATCGGGGTTGTGCGCCATGCCTCCCCTATTCGGATCAATGAATTCAGAATCCTCCTCACCAGCGGCGAGCTGCCGTTTGCGCCGCCCCGCGTCGTCGCGCCGCTGTGGGTGACCCTGGCCGAGACCGAGCCGATCGCGGCCGAGCGGCTCGCCAAGACCGGATGGACGAGCCGGGCCGGCATCTACACCCAGCACCTCGTGCTCGAGAGCTACCTGGGCGCACGGCCCGCGGGTCGATCGTGTTCGGCAGCCGCCTCGTCGAGCCCGCTCGCCGGCGCCTGCTCGCGCGAGCGCCGCGGGAGGCGGTCGTCGCCGATCTCGAGCGGGGCCTGCACGAGCGCCTGCCGGGCCTCGGCGATGTGGCGCTGCAGAGCGCCTGGGGCGGCTGGATCGCGATGACCCCGTCCTGGCTGCCGGTTGCCGGCCGTACGAGCGAGGGCGCCCACTACGCCGTCGGCTTCAACGGGCACGGCGTCGCCCAGGCGCCGTATCTCGGCAGCCTGATCGCCGACGAGATCGCCGGCGAGCCGCGCTCCGACGACCTCGAAGCGCTGTGGCGTGACACTTCCAGGTTCCTGCCGGCACCGATCTTCAGCGCGCCGATGCTGCGGCTCTGGCTGGGCGCTCGACCGCGCCGGCGACCGCCTCGCATCGCGCGCCTCCCGACCGCGCTCGAGCTGAGAGCCTCGCGGCTCCGGCGCCTCAGAGCTCGGGGGGCTCGATCCGATCCGCCTCGCCGATCTCGCGCTGTACGCGAGCCGGGCTGCCGTGGGCGACGACGCCGGCGGGCAGGTCCCGGGTGACGACCGCTCCGGCGCCGACGACCGTGTTCTCGCCGATCGAGACGCCGGGGCAGACGATCACGCCGGCGCCGAGCCAGACGCCGTCGGCGAGGTCGATCGGGTGTGCCATCTCCCAGGTGTCGCGCCGGGCGACGGGGTCGATCGGGTGGGTCGGGGTGACCAGCTGGACGCTCGATGCGAGCAGGCACTTGCGCCCGATCGTGATCGTCGCGCAGTCGAGCATCGTGCAGTTGGAATTGACGAAGGTCTTCTCCCCGATCGAGATCCCGTCGCCGAAGTCGCAGAAGAACGGCGAAACGGACCTGGCGTCCTCGCCGAGCTCGCCGAGCAGCTCCTGCAGCGCCCACCAGCGCTCGTTCGTGCGCTCGTATCGGATCGAGTTGAGCTTCTGGACCAGCGACTGGCGACCATCGAGTTCCGCGTTGAGCTCGGGGTCGTCGCCGCGATAGAGCTCGCACCGCCGCATCCGCTCTTTCGACCTCCTCCGATCGGCCACAATCTAGGCGGTCGCGGCGCCGGCCGGCGGGGCGGTAGTTCTCCACCCCGGGTCGTAGGGGGTCAGCACCGATGGCGCCCGCCGTGAATCCGGGAATGATGACCGTCATCAGCCGATTGACCCATCGACGATCCCGAGCCGACGCGCGAGGTTGGAAGAGCGGTGAAACGTTGAGTCCCAGCGTGTATAGAACACCCGACGTCCGCGCCGATGAGGCGGTTGCGGCGCTGGCAAGCGCGCCCGCGTCGCCCTCCGAGGAGGACCGGCAGCTGGCGCGAGCGTGGGCCCGGGCAGGTGAGCTCGCGGTCGCGCTGCGAGAGACGACCGAGGAACTGGCCGTTGCGCGACGACGGAATCGCTCCCTGAAGCGGAGCTCGAGCGGATGCGAACGAAATCGGCGCAGGAACCGGGGCGGCATCATGAATCCGCGGTTCGCCCAGACCTACGCCAACCGGCGCGAGGCGGGGCGTCTGCTCGCCGCCGATCTCGTCGGCCGCAACCTCGGCGACCCCGTCGTCATTGCCCTGCCGCGCGGCGGCGTGCCCGTCGGCCACGAGGTTGCGAGGGCGTTCGGTGCGCCCCTCGACATCACCCTCGTTCGCAAGGTTGGCGCCCCACTCAACCCCGAGCTCGCGGTCGGAGCGATAGCTGACGATGGGCAGCTGATCCTCGACGGCGCCGCGATCAGCGATCTCGGCATCAGCCGAGCCGAACTCACCGAGACGGTCGACGCCGAGCGGGGTCAGCTCGAGCGCCGCCGGGATCAGTACCGGGGCGAATCCGAACCCCTCGACGTCACCGGCCGCCCGGTCCTGCTCGTAGACGTATGGCGTCGCCACGGGCAGCACTGCGATCGCGGCTGCCCGCGCGCTGCGGAGTCGCGGCGCGAGCCGGGTCACGCTCGCGGTTCCGGTCGGCCCGCAAGGGGTCGACTCTGCGCTCGCGGGCGAGTTCGACGAGGTGATTTGCCCACTACAGCCACGTCACTTCGGCGGTGTCGGACGTTGGTACGACGACTTCAGCCCGACGACTGACGCCGAGGTCATCGCCCTGCTCGAGGAGGCGGAACGCGGGCGGGAGACGGTGGCTCTTCGGCGACTCGACCGAGGTAGCGGTCCGGATCCCGGCAGGGCGGCGAGTCGCGCTGAGCGGCGACCTGCGTATCCCGCCGGCGCCCGAGGCCCTGATCATCTTCGCCCATGGTTCCGGGGCTCTGGGCGGAGAAACAGCCCGCGCAACCGGTCAAGTCGCCGAGGCCCTCAACGACGCAGGCTTCGCGACGCTGCTGCTGGATCTGCTGACGGAGCGCGAGGAGCGCGTCAGGGCGAACGTCTTCAACATCGAGTTGCTCGCGGAACGACTGTTGGCCGCGGTCGACTGGGCCGAGACGGAACCCTCCGTCTCGGGGATGCCGATCGGACTCTTCGGCGCGTCCACGGGTGCGGCCGCCGCCCTTCTTGCAGCGGCGGTCGGCGGCGAAAGGATCGGGGCCGTCGTCTCGCGCGGCGGGCGTCCCGACCTCGCCGAAGGCGCCCTCACCCACGTGCTGGCTCCGACGCTACTGATCGTCGGGGGCGCCGACAAGGTCGTTCTCGGCCTCAACGAGAGTGCGGCCGAGCTGATCGCTGGACCTGTTGAGCTCGCCGTCGTACCGGGGGCCGGACACCTGTTCGGGGAGACCGGCGCCCTCGCGCTGGTCGCCAGATATGCCATCGAGTGGTTCGAGGCGAGACTCGCTCCGAAGCCCGACGGCGCCCGGCTCCAGCCCCAATGAGCGCCCGTGCGGCGTTCATCCCGCCGGACGTCGACCGAGTCGGCGCCCTCCGCGCCGCCGTGCGGCCGCTGAGCGGCGGACCCGGCGACTACGACGACTTGGTCGAAGCCGTCAAGGACAAGCGCGTCGTCCTGATCGGCGAGGCGAGCCACGGGACGCATGAGTTCTACCGGCGGCGCGCCGAGATCAGCAAGAGGCTGATCGCCGAGCACGGGTTTCGCGCCGTCGCGATCGAGGGCGACTGGCCCGATGCCCACCGCGTCAACCGTTGGGTTCACGGAGCCGTCAACGACGCCGATGCCGAACAGGCGCTGCGCGGCTTCGAGCGCTTCCCGACCTGGATGTGGCGCAACGCCGAGATGCTCGACTTCGTCGGCTGGCTGCGCGACGGCAACGACGGCGGGCTCGACGCCTCCCTGTTCGGCCTCGATCTGTACAGCCTCTACAGATCCGTCTCCTGCGTGCTCGAGCACCTGGAGAAGATCGCACCTGAGCAGGCAGCGGCCGCCCGCGCGCGTTACGCCTGCTTCGACCCCTTCGAAAGCAGCCAGGACTACGGCTACGCGGCGATCCGCGACATGACCCAGGCCTGTCAGGACGAGGTCCTGGATCAGCTCGTCGCCCTGCAACGGGCGGGGGACGCTTACCTGCGGCGCGACGGGTTCGCGGCCGAGGACGAGCAGTTTCACGCCGAGCAGAACGCCCGGCTCGTGATCAACGCCGAGCGCTACTACCGAGCGATGTTCGTGGGTCGGCACGAGCTCTCCTGGAACCTCCGCGACCGGCACATGGCGGAGACCCTCGAGCAGCTGCTGCGGCACCTCGATCGGCGCGAGGGCGGCCCAGCGAAGGCGATCGTCTGGGCCCACAACTCGCACGTCGGCGATGCTCGGCGGACCGAGATGTCACGGCGCGGCGAGCTCAACCTCGGGCAGCTCGCCCGCGAGATCCATGGCGACGACTGTGCCCTTGTCGGCTTCTCGACCTACGAGGGAACGGTGACGGCCGCATCCACCTGGGATGCGGCCGCCGAGCGCAAGACGGTACGCCCCGGCCTGCCGGGGAGCTACGAGCGGCTCTTCCACGACCTCGCCGTCCCCGACTTCATCATCGATCTCAGCCGGCCCAGTCTCGGACGTTCGATGCTCTCGGAGCCAATGTTGCAGCGCGCCATCGGCGTCATCTACCGGCCCGAGACGGAGCGTGCCAGCCACTACTTCGGCTCGCGGGTCAGCGAGCAGTTCGACTGGCTCCTGCACATCGACCACACTCGCGCCGTCGAGCCGCTCGAGCCGGGCGCGGAGTGGCAGCGGAACGAGCCGCCGGAGACCTTCCCAAGCGCCCTCTGAACGGGGAACGGCGCCGTCAGTCGCAGAAGCGGCACGCCCCGGCAAGGACGCGCCGCCCCTCGGCCCCACGAGAACCGCGGTCGCGAGGTTGACCGGGGTCTGCCCGCTCTCGGGCGGGCTATGCGGCCTCGTCCTCGCCGACCTCGTCGCCGGCCGGCGACGCGGCGTCGGCGAGCAGGAAGAGGAAGCCGCTCGTGTCGTGCTCGGGCGAGACGTCGTAGAGGACGGTATCGACCGTGCCGCCCGAGGTGCTCTCGACCGCCTCGATCAGGCGATCGCGGTTGTTCTCGAAGACCTCGCGGCGCATCTGCCGCACCGCGTCCGCCCCGCCCGTGGCGACGAGCTCGCGCTCGACCTGGGTGAGCACGTCGCGAAAGACCATCGCGATCGCGCCCTCGATCGCGAAGGCCTTCGCGTATTTGGGACCGCGGCCGACCTTCTCCTTCCAGATCCGGACGGCCTCGCGGGCGATCTCCCGGCAGTCAGCCGGGGTCACGTTCAACTCGAAGTTTGTCTCGCCGTACACCGGACTCATTCTTCTTCGATCGTACCCGGATGGGCCGGTTTGCTCACACCCGCATGAAGGATTCGATCCGGGCCTGGATCGCGGCGTCTTCAGGATGCGCCCAGGCACACAGGTGAGTGCCCCTGTCGACCCGTATCAGCTCGCTGTCGGGGAGCCGGGCGTCGGCGTTCTCGCTCTGCTCGATCGGCACGTCCGTGTCCGCGTCCCCGTGCACGAGCAGGACCGGGGCCTCGATCGACTCCAGCCCGAGGGAGGCGATCGTGGCGAACGAGCGCTTGTCGTTCTCGAAGCCGGCCTTGCGATCCGGCCGGTAGTCGACCGTGCCGGCGAGCTCCCGCATGAACCCGAGCGCGTTGTCGTCGGCCAGGACCGAGTCGCGCTGCTCGCGCAGCTCCTCCTTCGTCAGGTCGCCCTCTTCGCTGAGCGTCGCCTGCACCGCCTGACCCGGCAGGTGCTCCATCAGCACTTCGATCGTCCAGTTCCCGGCCGTCGTGGAAAGCATCATCCGATCGGCCCAGCTCTCCTCGTGCATCGCGTAGGCGCCACTGACCGCGCTCGACCCGCTCGGGGTGACGCGCGGCGAGGCGGTAGGACGACGGGCCGCCGCCCGACCAGCAGAGCACCTTGACCCGGTCGAGGCCGAGGCGCTCGAGCAACCCGGCAAGCCGATCCGCCTGCGCATCGATCCCCGGGCCGGCGTCGAGCGGAGTTCCGAGGTATCCGGGACGGCTCGGACTGATCACCTCGAAGCCGGCGCGAATCAGGAAGCGCCCGAGCGCAACACCCTGATCGGAGCCGCCGGGGCTGCCATGGACGACGAGCACGGGGTCGCCCTCGCCCTCGCGTACGAACTCGACCGGGATCCCGCCTGATCCGTCCATCGCGGGAAACCGTAGCGGCTGCGGCCGTCGCGATTGGCCCGGGCCGGGCCGGGGTAATACCGGTCACCCCACCTACCAAGGAGCCCTAGATGACCATCGGAGCCGCAATCTTCCTCGTCGCGATCGGCGCGATCCTTCGTTACGCCGTCTCGGACAGCATCGAAGGCCTCGACCTGCAGACGATCGGCTTGATCCTGATGATCGCCGGCATCGCCGGAGCGATCCTCGAGTTTTTCCGCCTCAGCATGTGGCGTCGCCGCGCCACCCAGCCCGTCGAGCGCGAGGTCGTCACCCGCGAGCCGCCGGTTCGCGACCGCTACTGAGCATCGCAACCCCCGGGCGATACCGCCCGGGCCGGTCCCGGACGCCATAATCGGCGCATGCCTGAGAGGACCCGCCCTGGGGGGCGCAGGCGCGGCGGTCTGGCCGCCCTGTGGCTGTCGACCCTGACACTGCTGACGGTGCCCGCGAGCGCTGCGGCCGCCGAAGGCCAAACGATCACCGTCGACCCGGAATCCGGCGCGCTCTCCGTGCACGGCGTCGCCGCCGACGGAGCGCTGAACGAGGCGAGCGGCACCCGGCCCGGGCCCGGCGGTCGGATCGGCTATCTCGCCGGCGGCTGGCACCACGCGACCAGGGTCCTCAGCGAGAAGTTCGTCGGCGACGAGCACCTGGTCGTTCTCGATACGGACGATCCCTCCGGGCGTCGCATCGCGGTGACGATCGGGCCGGCGGGCGGCGGCGTCCAGTCACTCGAGGCCGAGGTCGAAGGCGAAGGCCCCAACCCCGTCGAGCGGATCGGCATCGGCTTCGACGCCACCGGCTCGGAGCGGATGCTCGGCTTCGGGGAGCGCTCCGACCACGTCGATCAGCGCGGCCGCGTGGTCGAGAACTACGTCGGCGAAGGCCCGTATCAGGAGAGCGAGTACGCGGTGATCAGCAACACCGTTCCGCCCTGGGGCTTCCGCGAGCGCAGCGACGCCACCTACTTCCCGATGCCCTGGTTGCTCTCCACCCGCGGCTATGGCGTCCTCTCCGGCAACTTCGAGACGAGCCGCTTCCGGCTCGGCACCGAGGCCGCCGACGAGTGGAGCTTCGAGGTTGACGCGAAGCGGCTCCAGCTCAGCTTCTACGTGGGGCCAAAGCCGAAGGACGCGCTGCGCCGGTTGACCGCCGACATCGGCCGCCAGCCGCGGCCCGCTGCCCCGTGGCTGTTCGGGCCCTGGATCCAGACCGGGCACCAGAACACCGCGCCGGACGAGCTCGACAATCTCGGCGTCCTGCGCGACGCCGACGCCCCGTATTCGGCGGTCGAGACCCACATGCGCTACATGCCGTGCGGCTCCGACCTTGGTGAAGAGGAGAACGAACGGAAGCGCGCCGCTGACCTGCACGCGACCGGCGCTGCCGCGCTCACCTACACGCGCGAGGCGATCTGCGCCAGCTACGAGGAGCCCTACGACCGCGCGATCGCCGCCGGCGCCTTCTACGAGAAGCCCGACGGCAGCCCGTACACGTTCACCGCCTTCGTCGGCTCCGGCGTCACCCAGGTCGGGATGTTCGACTTCTCCGACCCGGCGGCGGTGCCGATCTACCGCTCGATCCTGGATCGCGCCTACCGGGCCGGCTACGACGGCTGGATGGAGGACTACGGCGAGTACACGCCGCCCGACGCGCTCGCCGCCAACGGCCAGACCGGCAAGCAGATGCACAACCGCTACCCCGTCCTCTACCACCGCGAGGGCATGCGCTACGCCGACTCCAAGGGCCGGCCGATCATCCGCTTCACCCGCTCCGGCTTCACGGGCGCGGCGCAGCACTCCCAGATCGTCTGGGGCGGCGACCCGACCACGGGCTGGGGCTTCGACGGGCTCCGCTCGTCGGTGCGCGAGGCGCTGACGATGGGTCTCTCGGGCGTCTCGCTGTGGGGCTCGGACATCGGCGGCTTCTTCACGCTCTCCGGCCAGACCCTGGACGCGGAGCTGCTCGCGCGCTGGCTCCAGTTCGGCGCCTTCAGCGGCGTCATGCGGACCAAGGCCGAAGGCATCGGCGTGCCGGCCTCGGCCCGGCCGCAGGTCTGGGAGGAGGAGACGCTGCCGATCTACCGCCGCTACGCGAAGCTGCGCACCCAGCTCTACCCGTACCTGAAGGCGGCCGACCGGGCCTACGCGAAGCGCGGCATGCCGATCATGCGCCAGCTCGCACTCGCCTACCCGAAGGACCCGCACGCGACCGGCCGCGACGCCCAGTACCTGTTCGGCCCGAGCCTGCTCGTGGCGCCGATCCTCGAGCCGGGCGCCACCTCACGACAGGTCTACCTGCCCCACGGCGAGTGGATCGAGCTCTGGGACGCGGTCAGCTTCCGCGAGAAGAGCGGTGAGTTCGGGGTCGAGGGCCGCGCGAAGGTGATCGACGGCTCGCGCAAGCTCACCGCCGATGCGCCGCTGAACGAGATCCCTGCCTACGCCAAGGCCGGCACGCTGCTGCCACTGCTCCCCGCCGACGTCGAGACGCTCGCCGACTACGCCGACAAGGGCCACGTCGGCCTCGACGACCGCCGCGACCGCCTCCACGTACTCGCCTTCCCCCGCGGCAAGAGCTCCGCCCGCTTCAACGGCGGCGGCCGCCTGCGCTCGACCGAGACCGAGCGCGGCTGGAAGCTCCTGATCAGCGCCGACCGCCGGCTACGGCTCGACGTCGAGGCCTCGCTGGCGACGCTGAAGAACCCGTTTCGGCCCCGGACGGTCAAGGTCGACGGCCGCGAGCTCGCCAAGAGCAAGTGGAGCTACGACCGCAAGAGCCGCGCGATCCGCATCGCCGCCCGGGTCGAAGACGGCAAGATCGCCGTCCTCCGCTGACCGCCTGCGGGTCGTACGGAGAGGGTTCAGGTGCATGGCTTGTATTCCGGACGTTCCGGGGGCCTGGACCGCTCGTCCCGCCGGCGGCGCCTACCGGAATCGAACTGTGTAGTCAGTCGGGAACGCCATGCTCGCGATCGCCGGAGTGCCCGTGGTGCATCCGGTGGAGAACTTCGTGGACCTCCTGGCCTGGCAGGCGGTCGAAGGCCGGAAGCTGGATCGCCTCTTCCTTGTCGAAGTGGACGGTGATCAGCGCATGGAGCCCCTAGAGGAGCTCCTGGACCGTCTCTATGTCTTCGGCCGAGGTCTCGGTGAGACGCTCGATCCGCGAGACGATCGCCTCGTGGTCGTGGACCATTGGCGCGGCGGCCTGCGGGTAGCCGACGAGTCGCGCCCACTCGGGATACAGGACCTCCTCCTCTGCACGAGCGTGCGGAAGCAGCGTCCCTCGCAGGAAGTGGCCGGCGGTGTCGATCGCCTCTCGTCGCGCCTGCGGCGAGAGGCGGGGGAAATCGCGCGCCGCGGTCCGCAGTTGCTCAATGTGCGGAAGCAAGGCTGCGTGCTCCTCACGGAAGGGTTCTGTGGGTCGAGTGCTCATCGGCGCCTCTCTGGATCGGTCACCCAATCTTCCCCACGCTGTCCTTCAAAGCCATCCGGGCGTCCTACTGACGCCCCGGGGAGCGTGCTCGAAGTCCTCGACGGTGTCAGCGTCGCGGATCGAGGTGTTCTCGGGGTCGCGAGCCCCACATGAGCAAAAGGCGCCTACCGGAATCGAACCGGTGTAAACGGCTTTGCAGGCCGCTGCGTAACCACTCCGCCAAGGCGCCGGGGGCGGACAAGCGTAGCGGCGCGATGCGACGCGCGGCGGGCGTGGCGAGCCACCCCGGTGGGGCGCCCTGGCCTCGATGGCCCGAACCCAAGGGCCCGTATCCGTCAGCCTCCGGCAGGTGCGGCGGTAGGGTCGTCGTGTGAGCGCCGTCGAGCTGAAGCGGTCCGGGCCCCTCGCCTATCGCGAGGCATACCCGGCTGAGGAGACCGCGGCCCCGGTCCTGCTCCTGCACGGCTTCCCCGAGAGCTCGCGGATGTGGACCGGCCTGATGGAGCGGCTCGCAGCCGCGGGACGACGCTCGATCGCCCCCGACCTCTACTGCCTCGGCGACTCCGCGGATCCGGGGCCGGCGACCTATGAGCGCAACGTCGAGGCCGTCGAGAGCCTCTGCGACGAGCTCGGCCTCGAGCGCGTCGCGCTCGTCGTCCACGACTGGGGCGGCTTCATCGGGCTGACCTGGGCCGCTCGCCACGCCGAGCGGGTCGAGGCGCTCGTGATCAGCGACACGGGCTTCTTCAGCGACGGCCGCTGGCACGGCGTCGCCGAGCTGCTCCGCTCCGAGCAGGGCGAGGACGCGATCGCCGCCTTCGACTTCGCCTCCTTCGGGGCGATGCTGCGCGCCGACGGCGCCGGCTTCGACGACGAGGACCTCGAGGCCTACTGGCGCCCGTTCGCGGAGGGCCGCGGTCGCGAGGCGACGCTCGAGTTCTACCGCTCGATGGACTTCGAGAAGCTGGCGCCGTACGAAGCCGGGCCGGCCGCGCTCGGAGTGCCGACGCTGCTGCTCTGGGGCGAGAGGGACAACTTCGCCCCGCTCAGCGGCGCGCACCGGTTCGAGCGCGAGATCGAGGGCTCGAAGCTGGTCGTCGTGCCGGATGCCGGGCACTTCGTCTGGGAGACGTCCCCGGACCTCTGCGTGGCCGAGACGGTCGCCTTCCTCGGTTGAGCGAGCGCTAGGCGCCCGTGACCTTGACTACGCCCGGCGGCATCCAGACCCCGGTCTGCGCGTCGTTGCTGGGCCCGTAGAGGCGCATGTTGAGCCGGAAGCCCGCGTCGGGGGCCGGCAGCCAGTTGACGTCCTTCTCGGTCGGCTCGGTCGGCTGGATCGCGATCACGATCGAGCCGTCGGGCTTCGTCGCCAGCTTGCCATGGCTCGGGCCGATCGAGTAGCGGTCGATCGGGTTCGCGACGAGGAAGCCCTCGGTGTCGTACATCGTCACCGACCAGAAGAACCGCGCCGGCGGCAGGTCGTCGGCCGCGAACGTGAACCGGTAGCTGTTGGCACCGTTGAAGAGAGCGCCGTCCGCGTCGGCGATCGCAACCGGGTAGATCGCCTCGTCGGGGGTGTTGGCGCCGATCCCGGCGGAGGCGACGAACGCTCTCAGCTCGTAGTCGGTCCCGAACTTGCCGATGTTGGGCGGCGCCAGGAACCAGCCGTCGGTGGCGAGCGCCTGCGTGTATGCCCAGAGGCGGGTCTCGGTCGGCAGCGACGCGGCCTTGGCGGCGACGGCGTCGTAGAAGGCGTCGAGCGCATCGGGTGAGAGCCCGGCGTCCTCGGGCGAGAGCCCGGCGCCGACTCCGACCCGGGCGAGCTCGTCGAGCAGCGGATCGTCACGCGAGGGCGGCGGGTTCTTGGCGAGCGCGTCGTTGAGCTTGCGGACGAACGGCTTGCCCTCGGTCGGCGTCGGGTAGGTGGCGGGCTTGCCGGGCTTGCAGCCCTTCGGGAAGTGGCGCTGCTTGCCGTTCGGCAGGGTCAGCGAGTACTTGTCCATCTTCTTGTGCGCCTTCTTCTGGTCCTGCTTGGAATCGCTCGCGAGCGTCCTGCCGATCACCCAGACGCGGCGGTACTCCGACTTGATCACCTCGGCGCCCTTCGGCTTGTCGAACTTGCCCTTCGCCCCGGTCCAGCGGATCACGTAGCTGCCGGCGTCGGGGCCGTTCTCGCGCTTGCCCGGGATCGCGATCACGTTCGTGTAGGGATCGACCATCTCGAAGCTGTAGTAGCGCTTGCCCATGTCCGGGTGGCTGAGCGTGATCGGGCCCTTCTTCAGGTCGAGGTGGGCGAGCGAGTAGAGGGTGTCGGTGTTCGGCAGGACCACGGTGCGGTCGTCGGCGGTCGCGAAGTTCCTCGCATTCGAGAACGAGTTGACCGGGGAGTTGCCGCGCTCGTCGGGACAGGGAACGCTGGTCTGCTCCTTGCGGATCCGGAGCAGGTCGACCAGCGGGAATCCGTATTCGTAGGCCCGCTCGCCGAGCGCCGCCGCCTCGACCGGGTTGGGCGGCGCCGCTGCGGCCGGCCCCGCCGTCGCCAGCAGCGCCGCTGCGCTCGAGATCAGCAGGGCGACCAGGAACTTCGACTTCGCGAGCGCGTTCACAGGAACCGGAACCATATGGCAGGCGTAGAGTTTCGGACATGGCGACATTCCCCGACAGCGCCAAGCAGCTGATCCGCTCCGGCCCGCTCGGTCACCTGGTCACGATCGGCAGCGACGGCGCGCCCCAGGTCACCTGCGTCTGGGTCGCGGTGGACGGCGAGACGCTCTTGACCGCGCACCTGAACCCGGGCCAGCGCAAGCTCGAGAACGTGCGGCGCGATCCGCGGGTCGTGATCTCGTTCGAGGGCACCGAGGTGCAGCCGCCCGGACTGCGCCAGTACCTCGTCGTCCGCGGCACCGCCGAGATCGAGGAGGGCGGCGCTCCGGAGCTGCTTCAGGAGCTCGCGCACGTCTACCTCGGCCCCGAGGTCAAGTTCCCGCCGATGGACGAGCCGCCTCCCGGCGTCCGCCTGCGGATCAGCGTCGACCGGGTCGGCGGCATCGGCCCCTGGGCCGAGTAGTTCTCCGCAGCCCGGGGCGGCCGCGCACCGATGGGATGACGGTTCCCACGGCCTACCGTCCGACTGTGAGCGCCACCGCCACCGACCAGGGCCCCGCGGCAGACAACCGTCCCTCCGGCCGCGACCCGGCAACCGAGCGCGGCGGGCCGATGCACGCGAGCCTCAGCCTCGGCCGCGTCGCCGGCGTCGAGATCGGCATCAACTGGAGCTGGCTCGTGATCTTCGGGCTGATCACCTGGTCGCTCGGGGCCGCCGTCTTCCCCGACAGCAACCCGGGCCTCGGTGACGGCGTCTACGCGGCGATGGCCGGCGTCGCCGCGATCCTGTTCTTCACCTCGCTACTGCTCCATGAGCTCGGGCACGCGGTCGTGGCCAAGCGCGAGGGGATGGAGATCGAGGGGATCGTGCTCTGGATGTTCGGCGGGGTTGCGCAGTTCAAGGGCCTGTTCCCGTCGGCGGGAGCCGAGCTCAGGATCGCGCTCGCCGGCCCCGCTGTCAGCCTCGCGATCGGCCTCGGCCTGCTCGCAGCCGCGTCGGTGCTGCCGCTGCCCGAGGCAATCGACGGCGTCACCTGGTGGCTCGGCAGCATCAACCTCTTCCTGCTCGCTTTCAACATGCTCCCCGCCCTGCCGCTCGATGGCGGCCGCGTACTGAGGGCGATCCTCTGGCACTACACAGGGGACTTCACCCGGGCGACGGCGATCGCGGGCGCGCTCGGCAAGGGCTTCGGCCAGGTCCTGATCTTCGGCGGCATCCTCGGGCTCTTCCTGGCGGGCGCGATCGGCGGCCTCTGGTTCGCCCTGATCGGCTGGTTCCTGATCGCGGCGGCGAGCGCCGAGACCCGCTTCGCGACGATCCGCGCCGCGCTCGGCGACATGCGCGTCCAGGAGGCGATGGCCGCACATCCCTTGGTCGCGGAGTCGGCGATGACGCTTGCGGAGTTCAGCGATACGGTCTTTTCGCGCAGCCGCCACGCCGCCTACCCAGTGGTCGAGGATGGGCGGCCGGCGGGCATCCTCGGCTTCCGCAGCCTGGCGGCCGTGCCGCCGGCGAGCTGGGAGCGGACCACGGTCGGCGAGATCGCGACTTCAATCGATTCGACGCTGGTGCTGGCGCCCGAAGACGATCTCGGCTTGGCGGCGATGGAGCTGGCGGCGGACCGGCTCGGGCGAGCGCTCGTGGTCGACGCCGACGGCCGCCTCGCGGGCCTGCTCTCGATGACGGACGTCTCGCGTTTGATCGAGCTCCGCAGCGGCAACCCGAAACCCAGGCAGACCACCCTGACCGGATAGGGTCCGCCGACATGGATCTCGGCGAGCCAACCTCCTACCTGACCCTGTCCACTGGCACGGCCGTCTACTCGAGCGACGGCGAGAAGCTCGGCAAGGTCGAGCGCGTGCTCGCCGCTCCAGATCTCGACATCTTCGACGGGCTCGTGATCGGAGCCGGCCATTGGGGCGGCACCGAGCTTTTCGTCGACGCCGCCCAGGTGAAGGAGATCTTCGAGAGCGGCGTCGAGCTGAAGATCAGCGCCGCCGGTTCGCTTTACGTTGTCGGGGAAGCCAAAGACGCCTTTGAAAAAGGTGCGATAAAAAATGTCAAAACAATACCCAGTACCAAAAAAAGGTCTTTATTGGATATATTTGAATTTTGACATTTGACATTACCCGATCCTTCTTCTATTGTTCGAATCGTCTGCGCCCGTAGCTCAGTGGATAGAGCGTCAGCCTCCGGAGCTGAAAGCCGCTGGTTCGAGTCCAGCCGGGCGTACCAGATAAAAAAGAGATGCCGTTTCGGCATCTCTTTTTTTTTAATTTTCGAGACGGTTTCTAAAAGTGGGTGGGTTTCTATTGTTCTTCGGCCTTTTTTGAGCGTGGCATTTGGCGGCGGGTTCCTGTTGTTTGAGCAGAGCGTCAAAGGACTCGGTAATGGGTTTGCTGGCGGAGCGGCGATCGCAGAGGACGCATCCACCGTATTTTTTAACCCGGCAGGTATCACAAGGCTCAGCGGCACGCAGGTTGAATTCGGCGCACAAATTGTCATTCCATATTGACCAACGCAGTGGATTTCGGCACCATCGGTGCGCTGGTGGGGGCCGGCACCGCCCCCCAGAGTCTGGACGGATTCGTAAAATTAGAGGCCAACGATTGGAGCTGGCGCTGAGTTATTATCACAGCACGGCGTTGACCTTTCGAATTGGTGCCGCCTACGATGAGACACCGATCCCAAACAAACAGGACCGAACCCCCAGGGTCCCTGGAGAAGACCGGATTTGGGCCACGGCGGGTCTAAGCTGGCAGATAACCCCCCATCTGGGTCTTCGATCTTGCCTACGCGCACCTCTTTGTGGATACACCCAAAATCGATAAGGACGGTCTGGGTGAAGACATTACCCGAGGCGCCCTGAAAGGCGAGTACGACGCCTCTGTCGATATCATCAGTGCGCAAATCAGCTATCGGTTTTAAAACACTTTAATAATTTAATTATTTAATAGTATAATGATTTAATTATTTAATTAAATCATTATTAATAAAAATTTTTATTTCTAAATATAATAATTTAATAAAATTATGTAACTAAAATATATTAATTTTTTTATATATTTATTTAATTCTGTAATACTCCTTGTACCAGTCAATAAACCGGGCGATCCCCTCCTCAACCGGGGTTGCCGGCTTGAAACCGACATCACGGGCAAGGTCCTCCACGTCCGCATAGGTGGCCGGCACATCTCCGGGCTGCAAGTCCAAATATTGCTTTTTGGCTTTGCGCCCTAACGCCTTTTCGATGGTTTCGATAAAATAATTCAGCTCCACCGGCCGGTTGTTGCCGATGTTGTATATTTTGTAAGGGCAGTAGGAGCTTCCCGGAACCGGCGCCTCGCCGCGCCAACTGATATCCGCAACGGGCAGCCGGCCCATTACCCGCACCACCCCCTCAATAATATCGTCGATATAAGTAAAATCGCGCCGCATCCGCCCATGATTAAACACTTGTATGGGCGTATCGGCCAGGATGGCCTTGGTGAACAGGAAAAGAGCCATATCCGGCCTCCCCCAGGGGCCGTACACCGTAAAGAACCGCAAACCCGTCGAGGGGAAGTTGATACAAATGGCTATAGGTATGCGCCATCAACTCATTGGCCTTCTTGGAGGCCGCATACAGCGAAACGGGATGATCGACATTGTGATGGACGGAAAAAGGCATGCGGGTGTTCGCGCCGTATACCGAACTGGAGGAGGCAAATACGAGATGACCGACGCCATGATGCCGGCAGCCCTCCAGTATGTTGGTAAAACCAACCAGATTGGCTGCAACGTAAGCGTGCGGGTTCTCAATCGAATAGCGCACCCCCGCCTGCGCGGCAAGATTCACCACCACATCGAATTGCTTTTGGCTGAACAGCCGGTCCATTTCAGACCGATCGGACAGATCGACCTGGACAAAGCTAAAATTCTGATGCGGCTTGAGCCGGTCCAGGCGGTCCTTTTTTAAATTTACGTCGTAGTAATCGTTGAGATTATCCAGTCCGGTCACTCGATACCCGTCGGACAGCAGTCTCCGGCTCAGGTGGTAGCCGATGAACCCTGCACTCCCGGTAACCAGTACGTTTTCGAATTCAAATGTCATTATATCTCCTTCTAACGATCTTTTCGGTTTTCCCTATACCAGTCCAGCGTCTGCCCCAACCCGGCCTCCAGTCCAACAACGGGTTCAAATTTCAGCAGTTGGCTCGGCCAGATCGATGCCGGCCTTGGAGTGCCGGATGTCCCCGATTCTGGCGGCAGCAGATTGAGCTTTAATTTGGATGCCCGCCAGGGCGGCAATTTTTTCCCAGAGCTGCGTGACAGTGACACTGCGCCCGCTGCCGATATTGAGTACCCGTCCGGATGCAGCGGGATCGGCCGCCAGCAGGAGCGCCCGCACAATATCGGTCACATAGATAAAATCCCGGCTCTGTTCGCCATCGCCATAAATCGTGGGCGGTTTGCCTTCCAGCGCCTTGTTCATGAAAATCGAAATGACCCCCGAATAGGGTGATGACGGATCCTGGCGCGGGCCGTAGACATTGAAAAACCGCAGGCTCACGGCGGATATCCCGTATATTCGGTGGTACAGGCTCATGTACTGCTCGGCCGTCAGTTTCTGGAGCGCATACGGGCTCAGGGGTATGGTAGGCATTTGCTCGGTCTTGGGTTGATGCGGGTCATCTCCGTAGGCGGCGCATGAAGAGGCCAATACAAAAAAGCGGGTGTTTTTTCGGCGAGCTGCCTCCAAAACGGTTGCCGTCCCCATGATGTTAACGGTGCTTGAAAGCAGCGGGTCTGCCACCGTTTGGGGAACCGAGACCATAGCGGCCAGGTGAAAGACCGCCTCGCACTCCTGAGCAGCCTTCAGAACCGTATCCGTGTCTCTGATGTCGCCCTGGATAAAATCTATCTTACCGCCGGCCTGGTCGAGGTTTTCAATCCGGCCTGATGAGAGATCGTCCAGTACTGTCACCCGGCACCCGCCGGCGAGCAATTCATCAACCAAATGCGAGCCGATAAAACCGGCGCCGCCGGTGACCAGTGCGCTTGCAAACGGAAGTTTCAATGCCTGTCTCCAATGGAATTGTTCGGAAATGATCGCCCAAAAGATTGATTATAGCGGATCCCAAACCACATGGCAAAGTGTTTAAGGTTGAGCTGACCGCTGATGGACGCGCCGGAAATCGACCTGAAAACCATAGCGGGAATGGCCAGATAAAAGACCAGCCGGTTGGCGGACTCAAGAAATTCAGCCGACACCAGCGCATTGCGCCTGGCCGTCCAACCGGCGGCGATGACTGCGAAAATAGGCAGTACCGTTGTCGGTATGCCGCGCATGCCGTTCTCATAACCTCTTGTCTCGCTTGACTTTTAACCGGATAGATCGTAAACAAAATGTTCACTCATACATCAAAACCCCCCTGTTGGAAACGGATTAAGATGAAATCGCAAATTCAAATCAAGCTATTTGCCGGTTTACAGTCGTTTAGTCCGCCATCCGCTGATCATTTTGAAATCGATTCCGGAATTTCCGTCAGTGAATTGTTGGCGCTGATTGACCTGCCGGCCGAAAAAGCTCGACTGATCTTCATCAACGGCATCAAGGCAGATCTGGACACGCCATTGAAGGGTGGAGAACGCATTGGGATTTTTCCACCGGTGGGAGGCGGATAATGACTTCAACGGACCTGGCGGCGGCTGTGCGGCGCGCATCAACTAAAGCGGCCTATCCGGACGCCGTGTCCTACCGCAGTATATCGGTAGGCGAAGTCAAGCGATTGAGTACCCGGATGGGACTCAGCGGACGGCATATCGAACTGGCGGCAATCGCCGAAGACATCGTCCCGGAGCGCTACGCCCGCAATCAGCGCAGCCTCCGTCTCAGGGATCAGGCCGCATTATTGGAAAGCGAAGTCACCATCATCGGCCTGGGGGGGCTGGGGGGCGCGGTGACTGAAATTCTGGCCCGAATCGGCATCGGCCGCCTCATCCTGGTTGACGGCGACAGCTTTGAGGACAGCAACCTGAATCGACAGTTTTTAAGCACCGGCGATGGGCTGGGGCGGAGCAAAGCCGGTGCTGCGCGCCGGCGAATCGAGGCCATCAATGACTCTGTCGAGGTCGTGGCCCATCAACGGTTTCTGGACGCCGAAAACGGGAAGGAGTTTCTGACCGGCGCCCGTGTGGCGGTGGATTGCCTCGACAATCTCCCGGCGCGCTTCTGGCTCGAAGCGGCCTGCCGGGACACCGGCTGTCCGTTTGTCTCGGCGGCGGTGGCCGGCGCAACCGGACATGTGACAACGATATACCCGGGGGACGGCGGATTGCGGTTAATTTACGGCGATCCGCACAAAGTACCGCTGAAGGGTGCCGAGGCATCGCTGGGCACCCTGCCATATGCGGTTACTTCGCTGGCGGCCCTTGAATGCGCCGAAGTGGTCAAAATCGTACTGAAGAAGGATTCCCTGTTGCGCAGCAAACTGCTGATCGCTGATTTCGATACAGCCCAGTTTGAAATCATGCAGCTGTCTTAGGCCCTCGTCCGCCCGGCTGCGGGCCGGGTTTGGATCGTTTCGTTCGTCAGATGGTGAAAATCTTTAAACATTGAGTTTTGAGTTTCAACCTTTTCTAATTGGCTTCGGAGGAGCTGCACATGCCAAGACGGTATAAAGCAATAACAATGTGGGGGCTGATGGTGAGTTTGGTCGTGGCGATTTGCGCCTGCAGCCAGAAACCCGTTTTTCAAGTCAATTACCTGCTGCCGCAATCAGCGGCGTCCTATGAGGCTAAACAGGTCTATGTAACCGCCACCGACGGCCGCAGCACGGCAGACTTTTTAAAACCGGGCGCCGCCAAAGAACTGGAGGATTTTTCCGGGCTCTTTTCGCTGGTCGTCCTCAAAAGCGACGGGATCGGCGACCTCGTGGGGGCCTATGAGATAATTCCGCTCATGCAAGCACTGGGCAAGCGGCGGTTGCTGGCATCGATGGTGGCAGTGTCCGATAGCCCGACAGCCAACGCCACCCGGTTTGAAATTGTTTTGAAGGACTTTGCCCTGGATTATGCCGACCGCAAATGGGCGGCGAACATGAGTTATGAGGCGATCGCCTTCAGCCCCGACGGCAGCACCCGCCGTCAGATGGTCAACGGCAGCGCCGAACGAGTCAAGCTGTTGGGCAGCAAGGAGGCTGAAAAGCTGGTGGGTGAACTGGTTTCGGACATGATGAATAAATTGGATCTTGAGAGGCTAATAGGCAAGGGTCAGTGATGAACAGACAAACCGACAAATCATCCTTAGGCAAATTCGAAATCACATCACAGTTGTTTGCGCTGATAGACGACTTACCTACCGAAAAGCAGTTCATTTTGTTGAAGCAACTGCTGGGATTGAATCTGCCGGCTCATCTCATGCAATCGGTTCTGGATATGACCGAAGCCGGCCGGGTCGAGTTGCTCAAAGCCCTGGATGAAGGGCAAGATGAAACGGCAGCGGTCACTACCATCAGTCTGGACGATTCCAATAACTTGATGCGCAGTAATCAGCGCCAGGCATGCCGCATACCGGTTCGCGTTAAAACCACCGAAAACACCCATAATGGCACTATCGTCGACATCAGCATTTTCGGGGTATTTATTCAGTCGCACACGCGGCACGCAAACGGAAAAAACATTCACCTGGCTTTTGTATTGCCCGACTCCAAAATCCCGTTTTCAATTGAAGGTAAAATCGTCCGAAGCGCGCCGACTGGGATCGGTGTTCGATTTGAGGGTTTGAGCACCGAACAGTTCGAGGCCATTCAGCGTTTCTGCGAAACTGATTAACTCTCTTTTTATAAGAATCCTTTGAATACGGATTCTCTTAAAATGTTAATAAATTAAAAAACAGTCCCCCAAAAGACGGTTTTCTAATTCCTCAATCCCTAAATCCCTAAATACGGTTCTATTCACTGGCCGCACAAAATGGTTTGGCAGTTCAGGCGTACTACACCAGAGAGATGAGCTCATCGATCCGATGCTGCAGGGTGGTTGTTTCAAGCATGATATTTTCGACGATTTGTTCATCCATACCGGTTTGCTCCAACACCTCATTGTAGTATCGGTAAGCGAGACCGTCTGCGCCCGTTCCAACACCCATCATCAGGCATATCAGGTCGGAAAGATGAACCAGCCGGGTTTCAAAATCAGCGGCAGTCGCGTCTAACAGCAGGTGATGATTGCGAATTATAGCGATCATTTTATCGCTGAAAGACCAGCGCCGGGCAATCCGGGCCCCCAGTTCTTCGTGGCTGATGCCGATGACTGCAACCTCGGCCTCATTAAAACTGAAGCCCTTGAAATTGACCAGAACGCTGATCCGGTCCAGGGCAAAGGCGACATAACGGCTCAGCACCAGCTTGCCGATGTCTTTGAGGAGCGCGGCCGTATACAGCAGGTGTTTATTGTAGTTCCCGCCGATTTTCTGGGCCAGCGCCACGGACACATGGGCGGAAGTGACGGCGTGGCGCCAAAGCTGGCCCTCGCTCATGCCGTAGCCGGCCTGTGACCCTCCCAGACTGCCCGATAGGCAGTTCAAAAGCACCAGTTCAGTCACCCTGTCGAGACCCAGCAAAGTGAGGGCGTCCTGGATGGATTCGACTTTTTGTACCAGGCCGAAGTAGGCGGAATTGCAAACCTTCAGAATGCTGGCCGTCGTAGACGGATCGTGCCGGATCAGTTCGGCGATCTTGCGCATCGAATGCGCCTCACCTTCGGCAAGGGATAGAATCTGGGTGGCAATCGCCGGCACCGGCGCCAGCATATCAATCGATGCGATGATTTGTTCGATATCCACCCGATCGTCTTCCCCAATGTCGATTTTGCTCAATTCCATTCCCATAGATCCGCCATATTCTGTCCGTCGTAAAAAAATCGCCCCCTAAGGTGAACTATTAAATAAGGGAGGGGTATCAGATAATGTATCGGTCATCGGGGCGGAAAGCTTTAGCGGGAGTTTTAAATTGGAGGCGTACTTTCAGTACGTCGAGGGTTTAAAACGACAGATAACGCCGTCTGGGACCAAAAGATGCCGCCTCTGGGCGTAAACTACCGGAAGCCGCCTCTGCGGTAGAGCCGCCACCCGATAACAAAAATCGCCAGCAGCGGGTGGCGGCGCAAGTGGGGCGTGAGTTCGACTGAAACACCGGTGTGACGCTTGATTTTCCACAAGATGTATTCGGTTCCCCCGGCAAAGGTGGCCCACCCTTTCAAAAGCCTGAGAGCCGAAAGCAGTTTTCCCTGGAAAAAGCGAAGTCGCCACGCATTGGCGCTGCGCCGGCGCTCAGAGGGCGACAGGCGGAGATGGAACTTTCCTTCTTCTGTGACATCGATGGGCAGGCCTGCGGATTTGAGCTCATGCAAAGCGGCGGCGGTCAGAGCGGTGTAATAATCGGGGGCGGCATCGTAGAGCCGGGCCAGTTTGTCGGATCGCTCAGCCCGCAGTTCCGCCTTGTAGCTGAGGGACAAGCCGCGATACCACAGATCCCGTCCCGAAAATCGGGGTGGCGTTTGGGGCGCGACATTACCGACAAAGGTCAGCACGGCCTGCGCAAGAGAGCGGTTGACCTGATCGGCCACTTGATCGTTGCGAGAGTAAACCAGAGCGGTGGGTTGGGCAAATCGCCCCCAGATATAACTGTGAAACCAGTCACGGGTGACGCCGTTGCGAAAATCCGTCAGGGACAGCACGGCATACTTGGCCCTGACCTTTCTGCCTTCGAAGGGAATTTCCAGGTAGTAAACGTTGGGCGGCATGAGTTTGTTAAGCGTCGCCCATATATGCTTTGAATATGAGCGCTGATAACTGTCCACCAGAACATACAGGTCGACAATCCCGTCGCGGTCATCCCCTGAGCGCAGGCAGGAACCGTAAAACAGAACGGCCTGGGCGGTGTCGCTGAACAGGCCGCGGATATGTTCAGCCAGAGCATGCACCGCCGGGGATACCGGCCGCCGCGCCATGTTCCCGACCAGATCGTTTAACTGATTGTTTTCATCCATGTTGGCACACAAAAGAAGCATAGCCGCCGGTGGAGACCCTCAGGGAAAAATGCGGCGCGCTTGTCCGGTAGAGTTCACCGTCCAGGGTGAACCCGCCCTGAAGCTTCAGTCCCACGGTTTCGACTTCAAGACTGTGGTAGCCGTTGTTCGTGTTCAGATAACGGTTCGGCGTACCGCGCACAAAACCCGCTATGGCTTTGAGCAGGTGTTTCGGTCCGTCCGCCACAGCAGTCATATGGAGGGGACCGGGTCCCTTGCCCCAGTAAGGCCGCAGACCGAGGATCAATTTTTCAAGACTGCTGATCAGAAGCACCAGATAGCTTTCCGGCAGCGGTTCGCCATTTTCCAACTGGACTTTTATCGACGAGGGCGCCACCAGTTTCGATTTTCGTGAGATCAGGGCGCTTAAAAAGCGGGCCAGGATGAGGCCGTGCGCCAGTTCGCCGCGCAATCCCAGAGTGTGCACCTTGCTGTGAAAAAACTCAATCCCGCGGTATATGCAGGCCGCCCCGAAAAACATACCGAAAAGCGGCCCCTGCCCGTCCGATTCCACCCTCAAAACCGGGCGCCGAACCAAAGGAAGCTTTTTGCCGCCGGAGGCGATCAATCGCAACAGTTTATCGAGGGTACGATGCTGCGGCCCTTTCAAACCGAAATCTTTGGCCAGCATGTTGGATGTACCCCCGTATAACAGCGCCAACGCCGGTATCGTGTCAAACGGCCGCTGACCGAAAAGGCCGGTGAGAACCGCCTGAATGGTTCCGTCACCGCCATTTATCGCAATTAACCCGACATTCTGGGCCGCAAAGCGCTCCAAAGCGGTCAAAACTTCACCGGGCGTTCTGGCCTCCTGGTGAACCAGCCCCGGGTATTGCCTGACCACCTGATGGATGCGCCCCAGACCATCGCTGTTGCTGCCGCTCAGTGGATTGCTGAGCACGCCGACCCGCGGTGGTCGCCCGTTTGGCCATTTCAGCCTCGAGTCGTTTCCGGGGTTCGGTCGATCATTGTCACTGTTGCTGTAAGCAGGCATGCATCCCTTTGGTCGGTCGAAATATTGCAAAAAAAAACCGGCTGTTGTATATATCGATCCATGATATTTGTAAAGTCCGGTGGGCCTGAAGATAAGGATTCGACTGCAATTGCCTCACCGCGAGCTTCCTCACGGGGCTTCTGCATCGCCCAGCTTTCCGATCTGCATCTATTCGATCCGCGCAACATGAAACCGCGCGATTTTCTCAGCAAACGGGTGCTGGGGTATCTCAGCTGGCGGCTGCACCGCCAGAGTGAACATCGGACCGATTTCATGCCGGCTCTGCGCAAAACCCTGGCCGCCGCCGGGGTCGATCATATCGCGGTCACCGGTGATCTGACCCATCTCGGCCATGGGGCAGATTTCGATGCGGCCGCGCGAATTCTTCGACAGCTCGCAGGGCCGGATCGGCTTACCTTGATCCCGGGCAATCATGACGCGTACATCGAAGAACCGTGGCGCGATAAAGTTGACCGCCTGAAAGGCTATTTATCGTCCGAGCCGGTCTCCGGAGAAAAAACGCACACCGCACCGGACAGTCACGCCCTGCACTCGGCCCCTATTTTGCGCAGGCGCCAAAAAATAGCTCTGATCGGTGTCTCATCGGCCTGCCCGACCCCGCCCTTTTTGGCCACCGGAACCGTTGGCCGCCGCCAGTTGGAAAATCTCAACAACATACTGCACCAAACGGCCGACGAAGCATTGTTCCGCCTGATACTGATTCACCATCCCCCGGTCCCCGGCCAGATTGGCCGCCGAAAGCGCCTGACCGATCAGGCCGCTTTTGCCGATATCATCCGCCGATCCGGTGCCGAATTGATCTTGCACGGCCATACCCACAGCTTCGCAGAAGCCGCCATTGATGGCCCCTGGGGTAAAATACCGGTTTTGGGAGTCCCTTCTTTGACGGCTCTGTCCGGCAGTAACCGCCGCCGCGCAGGGTTCCGCCTCTGCCGCATCCAGGCCGCCGGCAGCGGTTGGCGGGTTGAAACGACGGTCTATCGCTATTGCCTTTCGCAAGCGGCCTTCGTTGAGGCTGAAACCCGCCTGCTCTCGATCCCGTCCGAAGTATAGTTGGCCGGGCGTATAATGATAAATAATCATAGACCAAGGTTTCGACCCGCCTTGGCGGGGCTGCGCTTGAGGACACAGACAAAAAACTGAAGTTGCAGACCACACAGACAAAAACGGCAGAAAAAGGTTTTAAGAGAATCCTAGCATCGGATTCTCTTAAAAGGGAATTAGAAAAAGCAAAACGATCTAAGCCATCCAAACGATCTTAACGATCTGAACCTCTTTTCAACGATCTTTACCCCTTTGGTTTTACCTTTTACCTTTATCCTTTAGCCTTTGACCGGATTAACTCAATCAACTCGGTCAACTTAATCACTGGCCACCGGCGACCGGCCCCGGTCAACTGATGCGGCGAAGCAGATAAAGCGCAACCCAAAGCACAGCGGTTACCGGAACCAGGGTGGTCGCCGCGGGATGCAGGTTCAAAATCAACCCCAGGTGTCCGCATATTTGATTGACCAGGTAGAAAAGAATGCCGACGATGGTCCCCAGAAAGATGCGTTGACCGGCGGAACGCGAGCGCGTCGGGCCGAAAATAAATGTCAGGGCAACCAATACCATGACGCCGTTGACCAACGGTAGCGTCAGTTTCTGCCACAAAGCCAGGGCATGGCGGTCGGCATTCTGGCGCCGCTGCCGCAGGCCGGCAATATAGCCCGCCAGATCGGAAAGGGATAAACTGTCGGGGGGCAACTCCAGAATGCTGATCTGCTCAGGCTTTAACGGCGCCGGTATGCTGAGCTTGTCTATTTGCCGGTTCTGCACACCCTGTTCGGTAACAACCCTTTCCGTGATGGCGGAAAGCTGCCACTGGTGCCCGGCGCTGATATCGGCGTTGCGGGCATAGATGTAGCGCTGCAAATTTCCACTGCCGTCCAACTCGAAAACCTCGATATCCGCCGCCTCTGATTTGCTGAGGGTTTTGCCGACATGCACAAAGTCTTTGCCGGACCGAATCCAAAAACCTTGCTTTGACAGCATCACCCCTTTGCCGTACATCGCCCGGGAGCGCTTAATGCGGGCATGCTGGTCCATTGGCGGCGCCACGAACTCCGCCAGCACCAGCGATAATACCATCATCAGCACCCCGGCGCCGAGAACCGTGAAACAGATCCGGCGCGCCGAGACACCCCCGGCCTGCATCGCTAAAAGTTCGTTGTGATCTGCCAGCATTCCCAGGGCCACAATGCTGCCCAGCAGCATGCTGACCGGCATCAATTCGACAGCGCGCTTGGGAAGCGTCAGGGCCACAAACAGGAATGCGTCGCCGATTTGATAGCCGCCCTTGCCGATGTCATTGATCTGGCCCAGCAGTTCCAGAAAGCTGAACAAGGCCAGCAACACCCCCAGCACCAGCAAGAATCCGTTGATCGTGGTAAGACCCACATGCCGGTCCAGAATGGTCAGATATTGTCGCCACAGCGGTCGTTTCATCGGTTTTCTGTTTTTCTCTAATCAAATTCCACCGGCCGCGTCGCTCGAGCGCAGGCCCGCAGAGATAAAGATATTTTCATTTGCCGCTGAGAGGGCGGCAAATGAAAAACAATCAGCCCTTCGCCCATTCGACGTTGCTTATGGTTTGCAAGCTCAGGGCGCGGTCATGGTTTTCATAGGATATTAAGTCGCTAAACAAAGAAAACTTATAGATCGCGCACATAAACTGCAAGAGACGCACGGGCGGTGGCATTTCTATTGCCGGCTGGTGCGCCAGAGCAGAACAAAAACTATCAGCGCCAGCGACGCCGGCACCCACCAGATCCCCGGAAAAGGCGCCACCTGCCCTTTCTCGACCCATGTTTTGGCCACAACGAAAAGGTTATAATAGACCGCGAAGACGATCACCGCCAGGCCCACACGCGCGTATTTGCCTTTGCGCGGGTTGGTACGGCTCAAAGGCACACCGATGAGGGCCAACAGCAGGGTTGACAGCGGGGTGGTCAACCGCCACTGCAATTCCGCGATGTCCTCCAGTTTGTCCGATCGAATCAGCTGGGCCGTTGAGGCTGCTTTGCGTTTATAATTTCTCAAGGTATTTTGGGGCGGATCCAGAAAATAGGTCGCCTCCTGAAAATGCGTTATCTTACCGCCGCTTTCCCGGCTGCCGAATTCGACCATTTGACCCGTGTCAAAAAGGAGAAAACGCCGGCCGCTTTTCTTATCGAATCGCTGGCGGACCTGTTCGGCACGGATAATTTTAATATTGTCACCGGTCTGGGAGCGGATGAACACCTGCTGCGCGCGCTGGGGGTCCGCGCGGATCCGTTCCGCAAAAAACACCATGGTCCCCGATTGAAGCTCGTAGAAGTGGCCGCCCTCCATTAAGCCGATATCCATATCTTTCTCGGCGCGGGCTTTCATGCGGTAGATTTGATCATACGCGGCCGGCCGGATGAACAGCGAAGCGCAGGCACCCACCAGAGCGACCGCCGCCGCCAGATAAAAAACCGGTTTCAGCGTCTGCCCGGTGCTGACCCCGCAGGATGAGAAAGCGGTCATTTCCGAATCTTTGTAAAGCCGCCCGAACGCGATCACCACCGAGAGCAGCAGGGTGACCGGGAGCAGGATTTCAAGAGATATCCCTATTTTGATGGCAATTAACAGGGCGACGGCAGCCAGCGGCAGGTTCCCTATGACGGCATCGACCAGGAAAGTTGCCGCCAGGTAGCTGGCGAATATGCTCACCAGAACAGCTAAAATAGCCAGCATGGGGGTCAGGATTTCTTTAGTTAGATAGCGATTGATAATCACGTTGAGGAAAAACCCACATTTCTATCGTTTGGCGGCACCGGCATATTTGCCGGTGGCGATGTCATCGACGAGTTTCCAGTCGGCCGGGGTGTCCACATCCACCGCCGCCTCGGCAAACGGCATTTTGACCGCACCGATATCCATATCCAGGCGCCGGGAAAGCCTCGCCAGGGCCTCATCGAGGGTCAGAATGCCAAAAAGATAGCGCAGTACCACCATCACTCCGAGCACGGCAACAACTCTGAGCGGTTTTTTGCGCTGACTTTCCACCCGGCGCCAGAAATTGGCCGCTTCGCGTGCGCGGGGAGTCATAAAGGCAAAGAGGTTGGGGGGACAGGATCGCTACGGACCCTGACCGAGGTTCCTCGCCATTCCGCCGCTACCAGCACCAAGCAACGCCAGCACCAAGCAGCGCCAGCCACCAGCAGCCGCCAAAATCTGCAATGAAGCACTGCCGATAAGTGCACTTGTCGACGGCGGCCTATGTCCACGCGCGCACCAGCCGGCGGGTGCAATACAGGCTGCAAAAAATATTGAGTTCCAACCACTGAGCCGCCGCAGGATCGCGCAAGCCGGCGCCGCGCCCAAAAGGCCGCTGCAGCGTTCAGCGCTGCCGACATTCACGACGCGTGCAACTCTGGGCGTGCAATCCTGGTTGGAACACTACGCCCTAAAACCCATCCGCCCCAGCTGACGTCAACCGCAGCCTCGGCGCGGCGGATCTGCTTGCTTCAGCAACGCTACTTGATCTTCGTTTCCTTGAACTCGACGTGCTTGCGCGCCACCGGGTCATATTTCTTGAACGACAACTTCTCGGTCGATGTCCGAGGGTTTTTCTTGGTGACATAGAAATAGCCCGTGCCCGCGGTGGACAGGAGCTTGATCTTCTGGACGACCGGCTTGGCCATGGCTTGTCTCCGAAAGCTGGGATCGGCTTGACCCGATGCGGGCCGTTGCCGATCTCATGCATGAACTGCGTTGCCGGGACCTTAATCCCGGGATGGGCGCTGTCAAGCATGACCTGAAGAAAGTGCGCCTCAGAACGCCAACGCCTGCCCTTCGATCGTCAGGCGGCGCATCAGGCGGGGCTCCTCGCGCGGAAAATCCTTGCGGGCATGAATAGAGGCCCAGTTATCCCAGATAACCAGATCGCCCAGCCGCCACGTGTGCTCGTAGACGATGTCGGGGCGCTCGGAAATATCGAACAGCGTCTCTAGAGCCGCCTCGCTCTCCTCCCGCGACAGGCCCTCGACGCGCGCCGACATAAGTCGAGAGACGTACAGCGCCTTGCGACCCGTGGCCGGATGCGTGACGAAGATCGGCTGCTCGTGATGCCGGATCCTGGACATGTCGACGCTATCCAGGTCGAGCCGCTCGCGACGCTTGTAGTCGTGCATCTGCAGCACCTTGCGGCCTTCGAGCCTGTCGCGGAGATCGCGCGGGATCAGGTCGTAGGCCTTGTACATATTGGAGAAACAGGTCTCACCGCCCCAGCTGGTGAGCTTGACCGCATAAAGCAGCGTGGCACGATGAGGCTCGGGATAATAGCTGGTGTCGTGGTGGAACCACATCTCGCCGTCGCCGAACGCGCCAATCGACTTGCCGTCTTCTACGATGTTGGTCACCAGCATGAACGGCGTGTCGTAGTCGCCGCCTGGACCGGGCCCGGCTACCGGTCGCTTGCGGATAGCAACCTTGCCGAACATCTCAGCGGCCCGTAGTTGTGCCGGCTCGTCCAGGTCTTGCCCGCGAAATACAAGCACCACATGATCGTCGAACGCCTTGCGGATGGCCGCGGCGGTTTGTGCATCAACCGGCTTCGACAGATCGACGCCATCGATCTCTGCGCCAATCTCGGGATGGACAGGTGTGATCGTGAGTGACATGCGCCCTCCTTGGGAAGCGTCGGGCCGCCGAGGTCACAGCCGGCGCACCGCTCCGCCATAATCAATCGAGACTCCGATTATATGAGCAGGGCCGCTCGCTGTCATCGGGCATGCCCACATCGCTTGCCCACATGGCTCCTCCCGATGCGGATACGTCCGATACGGGCCCTTGCCCCGCCTCGTGTCAAACGGCATGATATTCTGTAACGCCGTTTCAGGGACGACACGCAACCAGGGTTGGAAGCCGCCATGCCCATCACCGCAATCCCACTCTCCAAGCACATCGGGGCCGAAATCAAGGGCGTCGACCTCAGGCAGCCCATCGACGAGGCCACACGACAAGAGCTCAACGAGCTGTGGAAGAAGCACCTCGTGCTGCTCTTTCGTGGCCAGGAACTGACCCAGGAGCAGCTGGTCGCCGCCACCAACGTGTTCGGCCGCATGGCCCACCTGGCGCGCCCGGCCGAGTTCCGGCCGCCCGGCTATGCCCGGCTGCTCGACAACATCATGCTGATCTCCAACATCCGCGAGAATGGCGAGCCGATCGGCGCGCTGCCCGACGGCGAGATGTGGTTTCACCACGATATGCTGCATGCGGATATCCCCCACAAAGGGACATGCCTGTATGCGGTCGAGGTGCCATCGCATGGCGGCAATACCCTGTTCGCCAACTGCTATGCCGCGTATGAGACGATGCCCGATGCGCTGAAGCAGAAGCTTGAAGGCCGGCGTGCCTGGCACACCTACACGCTCGGCGAGCAGAAGCGCGGCGACGGCAAGGGCATCAAGCACGTGCGGCAGGCAACCCACCCCGTCTTCCGCACCCACGAGGAGACGGGCCGCAAGGCGGTGTTCATCAACCGGCTCATGACCCAGGCGATCATCGACATGGACGAGGCCGAAAGCGACCGCCTCATCCAGGCGGTGTGCGACCACTCGGAGAACCCCGAATGGGTCTACGAGCACGTCTGGCAGCCGCACGATCTCCTGCTATGGGACAATCGCTGCTCGATGCACGCCCGCACCGACTTCCCCGCCGGCGAGCGCCGCCTCCTGCTGCGCACGACGATCGAGGGTGAAAGCGTGCCCGTCTAACCGTGCCTGTTTAGCGCGATCCTGCATGACGCAATCGCCTCGACCCGACGCCACGAACCGACGCCGGGATCAGGCCTGTTGCCGTGCCGCCGCAAGCTGGCGCTCGCGGTTGGCGATGTAGATTCCGGCGCCGACGATCAGCGCCATGCCGGTCCAAGTTGCTACGTCGGGGAGATGACCGAAGGCGATAAGCCCGACCAGAACAGCGAACACCAGCATCGAATAGGTGTAGGGAGCCAGCGTGCTTGCCGCGGCATACTTGAACGAGGTGATCATCAGCCCCTGGCCGACCACTGCAAGCGCGACCAGAACGACAAGTTGAGGCACCGTCGACATCGGCGGCGCCTCCATGAAAAACGGGGTGAACGGGGCAATCGCTACCGCGCCAAGCAAAGCATTGTGAGCAACGTTCAGGATCGGTGGCTGCGCGCCCGCCAGACGCCTGTTCGCAATCAGGAACAGCCCCATCAGGAAGCCTGCGACGGCACCGATGTAGTAGCCCATCGGATCACCGTGAAAGCCAGGGCGCAAGATCACCAGCACACCCGCAAAGCCAACGAAAGCCGCAATCTTGCGGCGCGTGCCGAGCCGCTCGCCAAGCAGGAACGGCGACAGCACCGTGACGACGATCGGCGATAACATGAACATCGCCTCCGCGTCGGCCAGCGGGATGTAGATCAGCGCCCAGTAGAGCATGGACACCGCGACCATGTTGAGCGTGCCGCGGACGAACTGCAGACCCAGTGGAACCGGCCGCAGAACGCGCTTGCCATGCCACGGCAGGGCGATCAGCGCCACGATCAAAAACGTGCAGGTGAACTGGATGGTGAGCATCTGGAGCGGAGAGATCTGCTCCAGCAGCGCCTTCGCAAGACCGTCCTTGATGGCGAGCAGGCCGGAGCCGATGACCATCAGGGCGATGCCCAGAAGCGGCTTGTTGTCGGGCATCGATGGGTCTCTTCCTGAGTGCGCGCGGCGGCTCACCACGGGGTGCCGGCCGTCTGGCAGCCGGCCACACCGGGCGACAGGCAGCTTGACCCTGACGATAGACTTAACCGCCGTGCTTGGCGATGAATGCCTCGACCCGCTGATGGAACGGAGCGGGGTTCTCCATATAGAAGAAATGGCCGCCAGGCAGCTTGACGAGCTCGGCACCGGAAATCTTCTCGGCCATCTGCTCGGACAGGTGCGGCGGCGTGCAGAAGTCGAACTCGCCGACGATGATCATCGTCGGGCATTTGATGCCCGGCAGCTCGTCGAGACGATCATGATTGAGGATCATCTGCATGCGCGCCCTGCCGATCTCCGGCGCTGACGCGCCCGCGGCCGCCTTGTCGACCCAGTCCTCCACCAACTTGGAATTGGAAGACTGGAACCGGGGATCGAACAGGAACAGCGCGCTGAGCTCCGTGGCCGCCCTTACACCGGCCGTCCCTAGCATCTCCGAGCGCGACGTGAACTGCCGCCGGAAAAAGGCATCCCCCCGCGCCCACGACGAGGCGATCGTGATGGTCTTCACAACGTCCGCATGCTGCAGCGCCAGCAACTGGGCGATGGCGCCACCGGTAGAGGACCCGATGGCGTGCACCGGTCCGCATCCCAATTCCTTGACGATCGCGGCAAAATCGGCGGCATGCTGCGCGATCGTGAGCCCTTCTTTGGTATGCGTCGAGCGCCCGGTACCACGATGGTCGGGCACGATCACCATGTGCTTTTGCGCAAACAGGGCCGCCTGGGGTCCCCAGGTCGCGCCCGTGCCGGCCAGGCCCGCAATCAGCATCACCGGCGTGCCGCTGCCTTGTGTCTCGTAATAGATGTCGGCGTCAGCGGAACGAATGGTCGGCATGGCCCTCTGGCCTCCAGTTGGCGGAACGAAGAACAGACGATAGCCGACCGTCAGGGCTTGGAGAAGCCCCGTTGGCGTCGGGCCGGCATTCTGCTTTAAGGTCTGTGCTGCAAAACCATGGGACCGGCGCCGGAATACTGGCTCCTTTCACCGACAATGACGGAGGCTTCGGCTTGGAGACGACGGCGAGCAAGATTTTCGGGCGGAGCGTGGCGCGGCTCGAGGACGAGCCACTTCTGCTCGGTAAGGCGCGGTTCGTGGACGATATCGCATTTCCGGACATGATGCATATCGCCTTTGTCAGAAGCCCTCACGCCCACGCCAGAACTCCTCTCCATCGACAAGACGGCTGCGCTCGAAATGCCCGGTGTGCATGCCGTGTTGACCCTCGATGACGTCCGCGGCGATCTGACCGACCACCTCATCCGCACCGCGCTGCCCTCCCCGAGCTTCCAGGAATCTCGTCACCGGCCGGTGCTGGCCGACGGCGAGGTGCTTTACGTCGGCGAGCCCGTGGCAGCGGTAATCGCCGACGACCGCTACATCGCGGAGGATGCGGCCGCCCTCGTGTTCGTTGACTACGAGACTTTGGCTGCCGTAGGCGACTGCCTGCCGGCGCTGGACGCAGGCGCTCCGCGCTACCACAGCGAGGCAGCCCACAACATTGCCGCCCGCTTCGGGACCGACTTCGGTGACATCGAGGCGGCATTTGCCAATGCCGCGCACGTCGCCAGCGCCACCTGCTCCATGCACCGCGGCGTGGCCCACTCCATGGAATGCCGCGGGGTTGTCGCCACTGTCGACCTGATGGACGGCAAGCTGACCGTATTCTCCTCGACGCAGACACCGCACGTGGCCCGGCGTCTGATCTGCGACCTGCTCGCACGCGACGACAAGTCGGTGCGCGTGGCAACGCCCGAGATCGGCGGCGGTTTCGGCCCGAAGCTGGTGTTCTACTCCGAGGAGTTGGTGACCGCGCTTGCTGCCGTCCGCTTCCAGCGGCCGATGAAGTGGATCGAAGACCGGCGCGAGCACTTCATCTCCACCACGCAGGAGCGCGACGAGATCTGGGAGATGGAGGTCGCGGTTGACAGCGAGGCCCGCATCCTGGGCATTCGCGGCCGCCTCATTCACGACAACGGTGCCTATATGGTGCGCGGCGTCAACGTCGCACTCGGAGCCGCCTCCACCCTGACGCTGGCCTATCGTGTGCCGGCGCTCGATCTCGATACCGTCGTGGTCGCCACCAACAAGGTGCCGGTGACCCCCATCCGCGGCGCCGGTAAGCCGCAGGGCGTGTTCGTCATGGAGCGCCTGATGGATCGGATCGCGGAGACGACCGGCATAGACCGTGCCGAGGTGCGCCGCCGCAATATCATTCTGCGTGAGCAGATCCCTTATGCGACGCCGATGAAAACCCGTGGCGGCATGCCGATAACGCTGGATGCCGGCGACTACGGCGGCTGTCTGGAACAGGCGCTGACGGCGAGCGGTTGGCATGGCTTTGCAGAAAAGCAAGCCGCAGCGCGGGCGCAGGGTCGTTACATCGGCATCGGCTTGGCCAATTACGTGGAAGGCACCGGCCGCGGTCCCTACGAGCCCGTTTCAGTCAAGATCGGCGACAACGGCCGCATCCACGTCGCCTGCGGCGCCTCCGCGATCGGCCAGGGAACGAAGACGATGCTGGCACAGATCGTCGCCGAGCAGCTGGGCGCCGACATGTCCAACATCACCGTGGTTACCGGAGACACTGCCGCAACAGAGCTCGGGCTTGGCACATTCAACAGCCGGCACGCCGCCATCGCGGGCCCCTCGGCGCATGCGGCGGCCATCAAGGTGCGCGACAAGGCCCTGAAGGTCGCCGCTCATCTTTTCGGTGTCGGCGAGCAGGCACTGACGATCGAGAGCGACCGGGTCAGATTGCGCGGCAGCGATGAGAAATCAATCACGCTTGGCCAGCTTGCCAGAGAGGCGGCGGGCCTGCCCGGCTACTATCTGCCGGGCGTCGACAAGCCCGGCCTGTCGGCCACGGAGACGGTCATCATCAACGATATGACGTACTCGAACGGCAGCGCGACGGTCGAGGTCGAGGTCGATATCGACACCGGGCTCGTCCGCATTCTGAATGTCGTAATGGTGCACGATTGCGGAACCTCGATCAATCCGCGCCTGGTCGCCGGCCAGATCTGGGGCGGTCTGGCACACGGGCTCGGCAATGCGTTGTATGAACGAATGGCCTATGACGACAGCGCCCAACCGGTTTCGACGAACCTGGCCGAATACCTGCTGGTCGGCTCATCCGAGATGCCCGACCGCATCCAGCTGATCGATAATCCGACCAAAACGCCGCTCAACGAACTCGGCGTCAAGGGCGTTGGCGAGACCGGCGTGCTTCCCATGGCTGCAGCGGTTGCGTCCGCGATCGAGGATGCACTCTCGCCGTTCAACGTACGCGTCAATGCGGTGCCCGTCGCACCGCATCAGATCCTGGCCCGCATCAAGGCAGCCGCTGCTTGAGCCGCCGCCCGAGCCTCCAGTTGCGCCCCTTGTTGCGCCCCTTGGCCTTCTCCAAGGTCAGGCGGCGCAGGCGGCGAATTCCGCCTGAAGCTCCGCTCAATTCAGGTTGCGGCCGATGAACACCAGGCGGCTGCAGCGTGCCTCGTCCGCGCGCCACGGCTGCTGCCAATCGCCCTCGAGCAGGTGGTGGACGGCCTGTATGACAAGGCGCCTGTCGTCGCCGGCAATCTCGAGAATACCCTTCGTGCGCAGAAGATCCTGACCGCGCGAGACCACCAGACCTTCCACCCAGCCGGAGAGCTTCTCGTAGTCGAGCGGTCGGTGGGCGACCAGCGATACGCTGGAAATACCGCCAGCTGCGATGTGGTCGTGATCGTGGCTGTGGGCGTGGCTGTGGCCATGATCGTGGGTGTGACCGTGATCGCAGTGGGCGCCGTGTCCGCACTGCTCATCCTGCGCATGCGCCGGTGAAGCCGCCCCGGGCTGGCCAGCGGCAGGCTCCAGCGAAACGATACGATCCAGGTCGAAGCCGCCGCGGCCCAGCACCTCATCCAACGGCACCACCGCACGCGTTGCGCGGTAGATCGGGGCCAGCGGATTGAGCCCGCGCAGTCGTGCCTCGATGGCCGCCAACGCTTCCTCTCCGGCGAGCTCCGCCTTGTTGAGCACAAGGATGTCCGCAAAGGCGATTTGGCGCGCAGCCTCCGCGCTGTCCTCCAGGCGTTGCAGCACGTGCGCAGCATCGACGACGGTCGTGATCGAATCGAGAGCACAGTTCGCCTGCACAAGATCGTCGGTCAGCAGCGCCTGGGCAACGGGCGCTGGATCAGCGAGCCCGGTTGTCTCCAGCACGATGGCATCGAAACTGCTGTCGCCCTCCAAGAGCGAGTGAAGGGTCCGCAACAGATCGCCGCGCACCGTGCAGCACACGCATCCGTTGGCCATTTCGAGAATGTTCTGGCTCGCCCCGGCCAGCAGCGCCGCATCTATGCCGACCTCGCCGAACTCGTTGACCAGCACAGCGTATCGCCGACCGTGATCCTCGGACAGGATACGGTTGAGCAGGGTCGTCTTGCCGGCGCCGAGATAGCCGGTCAAAACGGTGATCGGGATCGGGGACATACGGAGCAGCGCCGAGCGAGGTGGGGCGGTCCTGACAGACCGCCCAGTAGCGATCAGTCGTTCAGATGCAAATCGCGCCTCTGGAACAGCCTATCGTCGGCGTAGCCCATGGTCTCCGGCCGCCCGCGCCCCAGCATGACCTGGAAATACACCGGCTCAAGAGAATTGTTGTCGTAGCCATGGATCACGCCGGCGGGGCAGGATACGCACTCCCACGGCCCCAGCCTGGTCGTCAGACGACGGCCGTCCTCGTCCTCGACAAACACGTCAAGATAGCCTTGCAGCACGAAAAAGCATTCCTCGACCTCGTGCGTATGCGGCGCATTGCCCTGGCCGGGCTCCACGTACATGATCGAAAGGGTGAAGTTGCCGGCCGGAATCACGGTCGGGTCTTCGTGCTTGCCCGATCCACCGGCTCCAATGAACCGGTGTTGAGCGCGTTTCCAGCCTTCGATCTTGGCGTCCTCGAAAGCGTTCCAGTCCGGTGTCTTCTCTTTGAAGCGGCCGACATAGCGCTTCATGATGTCTTCCAGTGACACGCCCTCCAGATGGGGCGGACGGGGATGGCGGGCAACGCTCATGGCTTCCTCATTTCGTTCATGTGCGTAACTGACACCACCAACGTAGCTGCGGGTGGCGCGCTACGCAACGACGGTGCGGCGGTTGGCGTCATCGGCGTGCTTCATGCTTTGCGCATCCAGCCGCCGGCCTGCGACTGCTGCCAATAGGTTACCGCGCAACCGGCGTTCTTGAGCACTTTCCAGTGCTCGCGCGCCGCCTCTACGGCGTCCGGCTCCCGCCCGTCGAACATCACGACGATGCGGGTCAGCCCCGCAACCTCCGCAGGCGGCTCAGCCCCATCGACGAGAAAGCGCACGGTGGCACCGTTCGGGTTGTCCTCGCCCGTCGTCAACCAGACCGGCTGTCGCTCCGGATGCCCGTCCTTGGCGCTGCCATGGGGGAGAAAACTGTCCTCCCGCCAGGTCCAAAGATGCTGATCGAGAACGTCCAGCCGCTCCTGGCTGCCGGCCTGCACCACGGCTCGCCAGCCCCGCTCGAGGGTCTTCTCGAGCAGGAGCGGCAACGCGCGCTCCAGCGGCTGGTGCTCCAGGTGATAGAATAAAGCTTCGGGCGCCTGATCGGTCATGGCGCCACATCAAGCGGGGAAGACCGGCCCCGTCAATTTTTTTTCGACCCCACCCCTTGAACAGCAGGCAGCAGCCACCAAATCAGCCAATCCGGAGCGGCGCCAGTCACGGCTGACGCCCGTGCGGGCGGAGAGCACGGCAGCCTTCTTCTTGGTTCGCTGCCGCTGCTCCCGCCCGCTGCTTGTTTGGCCAGCAACATGGGCGGGCGGCCGCTCCGATGAGCCGCCCATGCGGCTCCCCCCAATGGGGCTCCGCCAGGGGGACCAGGCGTCGTTCGCGACGCTTCAGCGTCTGCGGCGGCCTCTGCGGCTACCCTCGCCGCTATCGAGCAAAGCTTCGTAGCAGCGAGACGAGATTTCGCTCACCTTGGCTTCCATGCACGCGCGCATCTTGCTGCTGCCCACCGGATAACGGGGGCACAAGCGCTTGTAGTCGTACTTGCAGGCGCGGGTGACCTTGCGGCCGTAGGCATCGGCCGGCACTGTCGTTCCGATGGTGGCTAGGCCCGCAAGACATGCGGCTGCCAACGCGGTCAGGATGATACGAGGCCTTACTCTTGCAGGTCTCAACAGCATGATGCGGATACCTCAACCCTTTGATAGTTTGACCGTTATGCCCAACCCCGCAAGTTTCCGCGCGGCTGGCAAACAGGAATGGTTAAAGTTTTGTGACGATGTCAGCGCCGCGCGAACGGGTTGTCGCCTTTGCGCAGATTGATGCGAATCGGTGTGCCAGGCAGCCCGAAGGCTTTGCGCAGGCTATTGACCAGGTACCGCTTGTAATCCTCGGGCATTGCGTCGGCCCGCTGGCAAAAGCCGACAAATGTCGGCGGCCGTGTCGAGGGCTGCGTCATGAAGCGGATCTTGATGCGCCGGCCACGCGAGGCCGGTGGCGCGTGCCGGGCCAGTGCAACGCTGAGCCAGCGATTGAGGTCGCCGGTAGGCACCCGCTTGTTCCAGATATCGTAGGCCGACAGCACCCCGGCCATGAGCTGGTCGAGCCCGCGCTCACCGAGCGCCGATATCGGCACCAGCGCGACCCCTTGCACCTGCGCGAGCTTCTCGGCGACAGTCTCGCGCAACTCCTTCAGCATCTGCTGCTTGTTGGCGACGAGATCCCACTTGTTGACCGCGACCACGATGGCACGGCCTTCCGTCGTGACGAGATCGCCGATCGTAAGGTCCTGATGCTCGAACGGGCGCTCGGCGTCGACCACGAGCACAACGACCTCCGCGAACCGGATGGCCCGGATGGTATCTCCCGTGCCCAGCTTTTCCGCCAATTCCGTAACCCGCGCCTTGCGCCGCAATCCGGCCGTGTCGAACAGCCGGATGGACCGCCCCTGCCAGTCTAAATCGACGGCGATGGCATCACGTGTCAGTCCCGGCTCCGGCCCCGTTATCATCCGGTCCTCGCCCAGAAGCGCGTTGACGAGCGTCGACTTTCCGACATTCGGCCGCCCCACGATAGCGACCCGGATCGGGCGTGCAGAGGCCACCTGTGGCTCTTCGGGGGGCATTGACCCGTCTTCTGCCCCGGCATCAGCGGCCGGCGCATCTGCCGCGCCCCGTTTGCCCTTCTTGGCTCGCCGCACGGGGGCGATCCCCAGCGCAGCCGCTGCCTCGTCATGTAGTTCGCCCAGCCCCTCGCCGTGCTCGGCCGAGATCGGCACGGGATCCCCCAGCCCCAGCGCGAAGGCCTCGTAGATCGAATCGTGCCCCCGCCGCCCCTCGCACTTGTTGGCGACGAGCACCGTCGGCTTGCCAGTTGCATGCACCAAACGGGCAAACACCTCGTCGGCGGGTATGACCCCCTCCCGAGCATCGAACACGAACAGGATGAGATCGGCCTCGGCCATCGCTGCTTCGGTCTGCTGGCGCATGCGTGCCGGGATCGTGCCGGGCTTGCCTTCCTCCAGACCAGCGGTATCGACGATCCTGACCCGCCTCTCCTCGATCTCCGCATCGCCAACCCGGCGGTCGCGCGTGAGGCCCGGCATATCCGAAACCAGCGCCTGGCGCCTGCCGGTCAGCCGGTTGAATAGCGTCGACTTGCCGACGTTTGGCCGGCCAACGATCACGATTGTAGGGGTGTCGGTCATGGGCGCACACATAAGGCGGGACGACAAGTCGGGCAAGGCGCTTGGCACCGAGGCTTGGCCCTGCCCCGTTTCCGCTCTAATAGGGATTCGACCGAAGTAGCCCGAAAAAAAGGGGACCTGCCCAATATGGCCGCCACAGCATTCACCGTTTCCGCCGCAGGCGGTCTAGCCACAATCGAGCTCTCTCAGCCCGAAATCGGCAACAAACTCACGGCACCTGAAGTCCAGGCGCTCGGCGAAGCCATCCGCAAGGCTGGCGCTGCCCAGGATGTGAAGGCCGTCGCAGTTCGTGCGAAGGGCGATGCCTTCTGTCTGGGCCGAGCACCTGGCAACGGCCCAGCCCCCACGACGGCGCTCGGCATCCGTCAGGCGGTGGCCGAGCCGATCCTGTCGCTTTATGCCAACATCCGTGCGACCGAGGTGCCGGTGATCGCCATTGTGCAAGGGCCCGCGCTCGGCTTCGGCACGGCGTTCGTGGCGGTGTGCGACATGGCCATCGCCGCTGCGGAGACAGCGAAGTTCGCCTTCACCGAGATGGCGCACGACCTGCCGCCGACGCTGGCGATGTCGGCGGCGATCGACAAAATGCCGGCCAAGCACCTCCTGCATATGGTTCTGACACGCGAGGAGATCGGTGCTGAACGCGCACGTGAGTATGGCATCGTCAGTCAGGTCGCGCCGCGCGCCGGCCTCGATACGGCAGCAATGGCGACCATCGGCCTGCTCACCGACCGGGACCGTTCGGCCGTATGCGCAGTGAAGGAATATCTGATCAACGCTCTGACGCTGGACACAGCCTCATCCGCGCGGCTGGCGGCCAACACCATCGCCACGATCCTGGCGTCGCAGAAGAAATAGGCTGGGTCAACGCGCCCGGCGGCCGGCTCCCCGCAGGGGAGTCGCCGGGCGCCTGAGGACATCTTCATGACTACGCGCACCTATGCTGATCTGCACGAGCATATCGAGACGCTGGATGCGGCCGGTTTGCTCCAACGCATCGACGTGCCGATCAACAAGGACACCGAGATGCACCCGCTGGTGCGCTGGCAGTTCCGCGGCGGTATTCCGGAGGCGCAGCGCAAGGCGTTCCTGTTCTCCAATATCGTCGACTCCAAGGGTCGCCGCTTCGACAACATGCAGGTCATCGTCGGCGGCATCGCGACCAATGCCGAGATCTACCGTATCGGGATGAATGTGCCGCGCGTGGAGGACATCGGCCCGGCCTGGGAGCGGGCGATGTCCAACCCTATCGCACCGCGTCTGGTCGAGACCGGCCCCGTGCACGACGTCGTGCTCACTGGCGAGGCCATCAAGGGAGCGGGCAAAGGCCTGGAGGCGCTGCCGGTGCCCATCTCCACGCCCGGATTCGATGCCGCGCCCTATCTCACCGCCACATGCGTCATTACCAAAGATCCCGCGACAGGCGTGCAGAACATGGGCACGTACAGGGGTATGCTGAAGAGCTACGACCGGCTCGGCATGATGATGCTGATCTCCAATCGCGCCGGCGGCATCGAGCACTGGAAAGAGTATCACTCCGGCAAGCGACAGATGCCGGTTGCCATCGTTCTGGGGGCTCCGCCTATCGTCGGATTTCTGGGGCCGCAGAAGCTGCGTGTCGGCGTCGATGAGCTGGGTGTGGCCGGCGGATTGGCCGGCGGGCCGATCAATGTCGTGAAAGCGAAAACGGTCGATCTGCTCGTCCCCGCCGAGGCCGAATGCGTGATCGAAGGCTACATCGACCCGGAATACCTGGAGCCGGAAGGACCGTTCGGAGAGAGCCACGGCTACGTCGCTCTGGAGGACTACAATGTCGTCATCACTGTCAGCGCCATCACGCACCGGAACAACCCGGTCATGACGTCGATCATCTCGCAGGTGACGCCATCCGAATCGAGCGTAGTGAAGCGGCTGGCCTTCGAGCCCCTTTTTCTGATGCACCTGCGCGACCAGCTCGGCATCAAGCAGGTCAAGCGCGTCGCCCTGCACGAGCCGCTCACCAATCTCCGCCGCTTCGTGTTCCTGCAGTTCGAGCGCGGCACGCCGAAGGAGGAGGTCTGGCGTGCGCTGCAGGGCACGCTGACGCTGCAGGCCTACGTCGGCAAGTTCGTGATCGCGGTGGACGACGACATCGACCCTGACAACCCCGACGCCGTGTTCTGGGCGATGTCCTATCGCTGCAATCCGATCGAGGACACCAAGGTCATTCCCTATCGCGTGCGCGGTCACGGCCCCCGTACGGAGGCCAACCCGAGGCCGGATTCGGCGATGCTGATCGATGCCACCATGAAGGGCGACATGCCGCCCGTCGCGCTGCCCAAACGCGAGTTCATGGAAAACGCCAGGGCGATCTGGGAGCGGCTCGGCCTGCCTGCACTGCGTCCCGAGAGCCCCTGGCATGGCTACTCGCTCGGCGACTGGACCGAGCAATGGGACTCCTACGCGATGCAAGCCACGCGCAGTGAATGGATGGAGCGTTCAGAACGTTATCGACAGCGACGTCGGTCCGGCGTCGAGCCCAATTCGCCGGTCAGGGATATCGAGGGAAAGGAACACTAGGTCGCATCAGGCGCAACTGCACAATGACGGCCACGTGGTAGGACAGATCATGCCGAAATATCAGGGAGAGCTCGACGGCCTGTGCGGCCCCTATGCCATCGCCAACGCATTGGAGCTGTGCGGTCTGCACGTCTTCGAGGACGCGTTCCGTTTCGCCTGCCTTGCCCTGTCCGATCGACGCTGGCCCGACGTCCTATGGGAAGGGACGACGCTTGGCGATCTGCAGCGCATGCTGAAACGCTGCAAGGCCGAGATCCCTGAGATGGAAGCCATCACCATCACCTACCCGTTCCTGAAGGCGCCGCCGTCGACGAGCAAGCAGTATTGGCAGGAGTTCAACCAATTCTTCCGGCCTGACAGCAACGCGATATGCGCGATCATCGGCCTCAACCGGCCGTCCTGCCACTGGATCGTCGCGAGCCGCGATGGCTCTCGCATCATGTTCGCCGACAGCCGTGCCGGAGCGCAGCAGGTGCGCAAGAACCGCAACTCGCTGCATGCCGGCGAGCGCGACGGCAACCCCAACCGCTGGATCATCGACCGCAAGGATTTCATCCTGTTCGAGATGGATGACTGAAGCAGCCGCACCCGACACATCCTGCATGTTGGGCGGGTATGCGGAGGGAGCGAACCTCTCCGTGTACGTTGTCATGGCCGATCCGAGGCCTCATGACGCGGGACCGAGGGACATGTCGGCCATCCACGCGGGGCTCGACAGCCACGCATGCGGATGGTTGTCATGGATGGCCGCCTGGTCCCGGACCTCGGCTGTCGCCTCTGTCCAGCGCGGCCATGACGGCCAGCGTGACGTTTGCTAGAGGTCGGCAAGAATATAAGCACCACCGCTCCAAGCCCCGCGGCTTTCGCCGGCGAGTGCATGGAGTGAAGCCTCGCCCACCGCGCCCCCGCTCAATCCCGCGTCAGGCGCACCTGCTTGCCCTGGCCCGCACAATCGTCGTCGGTCTTCAGACCTGACGCACGGATGCCATAGGCGGCCAGCTCGTCATCCTTCTCCTGCGTATCGCCCGTCACGCCGACAGCACCGATCACCTCGCCATCGCCATCCCGGATCAGCTGGCCGCCGCCCTCGGGAAAGATCTTGTGCTCGGACGCCTGCAGCATGAACGCCATGAACATCGGCCTGTGCTCGGCGCGCTGGCGCACCAGGTCGGACGAGCGGCCCAGTGCCAGCGAGGCATAGGCCTTGCCCATCGCCATCTCGAACCGCATCATGGCCGAGCCGTCCTCTTTCTTGAACGCCTTCGGAATACAGCCCGGCTCCACCACGACCACGCTGAGCGGACGCAGCTTCTCCTGCCGGCCCTTCTCGATGATGGCGTCGATGATGGCCTCGGCCTGTGCAAGGGATACGATGGTCATGGTCAGCCTCGTCATGGGAAAATCGAACAGGCGGCAAGGGTAGGCAGTCGAACCGATGCCGTCTAGGCTTGTGCGACGTCGCTTTTACGAAGACGGGCTTGCGCGAAGACAAACAGGAGACGCCGACATGGCAGACGCATTCGAAAGCCTGCACGAGAGCATCGGCCGCAGCTCCACCCAGCACGATGTCATCACGGCTTCCCAGACCGGCCGGCTGGCAGCCGCGCTAGGCGTGCCGAACCTTGCCCAGAACATCGGCGACGAGGTGCCTGGGGGATGGCAGATCGCATTCTTTCCGGTGCTGACGCCGCTCGCCGAGCTGCGCGAGGACGGCCAGCCGGCCGGCGGCTCGATCATGCCGAAGGTGCCGTTGCCCAGCCGCCGCCTGTCGCGGGTCTCCAGCCGCTTCCTCGCCCCCCTGCGCATCGGCGATAGCGCCACCAAGACAAGCGAGATTTCCGAGGTCAGCATCGACGGCGAAGGCCCCGATCGTATCGTCCGTGTACAGGTGCGGGAAACGATCGAGACCGCGGCGGGCACGGCCATCGTCAGCGAGCGCGACTTCGAGTTCTTCACACCTGGCGGCAAGGGCGCGAAACGGGACGTGCCGCCAGTGCCCGCGACCCCGCAATGGCGACGCAGCATACGTCCCACTCCGGTGATGATGTTTCGCATGTCCGCGGCGAGCTTCAACAGCCACCGCGTGCACTACGACCGCGATTACACAACGAAGAAGGAGGGGCACCCCGGCCTCGTCGTGCCGGTCACCCTGGCCTCGAGCCTGATGCTCGAGTTGTGCCGGCAGCAGATGGCCGGAAAACGCCTCGAAAGCTTCTGGTTCAGCTCCGTCAAACGGCTATATGACGAGGGCGACTTCGAGATCGTAGGCCAGCCGCAGGGCAAGATCGCCCGCTTCTGGACAATCAACTCCAAGCGCGACATCGCGGTCCTTGCCGAGGCCAGCTTCAGCGATTGACACTTGGCGCGGACTTGAGTTCCGCCGCCCGGGCTGGCATTGCTTGACGCATGGCTCCGAGAAGACAATTGGGAAATTGGGGACAGCCACCTGTTTCCCGAAACGCTGTTTGCGGGGCACCGGTCACATCCGGCATTTGGCGGCTGTCGCCAATTGCTCTATCGCCACGGGATACATCACATGAAGGTCAAAGCCGCGGTCGCATTCGAGGCCGGCAAGCCGCTGCAGATCGAGACGCTGGATCTTGAAGGCCCCAAGGCCGGCGAGGTTCTGGTCGAGATCAAGGCGACTGGCATCTGCCACACCGACGAGTTCACCCGTTCCGGCGGCGACCCGGAGGGACTGTTTCCGTCCGTGCTCGGCCACGAGGGCGCAGGCGTGGTGGTCGACGTCGGGCCGGGCGTATCGAGCGTCAGGAAAGGCGACCACGTCATTCCGCTCTACACCCCCGAATGCCGGCAGTGCAAATCGTGCCTGTCGGGCAAGACCAACCTGTGCACCGCGATCCGCGCCACGCAAGGCCAGGGCCTGATGCCGGATGGTACGTCCCGCTTTTCACTGAACGGAAAGCCGGTGTTCCACTACATGGGTTGCTCGACGTTTTCGAACTATACCGTGCTGCCGGAAATCGCCGTGGCGAAAATCCGTCAGGACGCGCCGTTCGACAAGGTCTGCTACATCGGCTGCGGCGTGACGACCGGCATCGGCGCCGTCATCAATACAGCGCAGGTGGAGCCGGGGGCCAACGTCGTCGTATTCGGGCTCGGCGGCATCGGCCTCAACGTGATCCAGGGCGCGCGCATGGCCGGCGCCGACAGAATCGTCGGTGTCGACATCAATCCGGCACGTGAAGCGTTGGCGCGCAAATTCGGCATGACCCACTTCGTCAACCCGAAGGCGGTGCAGGGCGATCTCGTCGCGCATCTCGTCGAGTTGACCGACGGCGGCGCCGACTACTCGTTCGAATGCGTCGGCAACGTCGACCTGATGCGTCAGGCACTGGAATGCTGCCATCGCGGCTGGGGCCAGTCGATCATCATCGGTGTCGCAGGCTCGGGCCAGGAAATCCGCACCCGGCCTTTCCAGCTCGTCACCGGCCGCGTCTGGAAAGGCACTGCGTTCGGCGGCGCCAAGGGGCGGCGCGACGTGCCCAAGATCGTCGACTGGTACATGGACGGCAAGATCAACATCGACGATCTCATCACCCACACCATGCCGCTGGAGAGCATCAACGACGCCTTCGACCTGATGCACAAAGGCGAGAGCATCCGCAGCGTGGTGATCTATTGAGCCGTGCCCGCCATCTCATGCGCGAGCGGATGACTGGCCGATGGCGTTCAGCAGCCACGGGCTCAGTGCCACGCACAAGGCCCAGATCAATTCGCTGAGCGCCAGGAACAGCGCCGTGGTCGCATCGAAATGGAAGAAGCCGACGCCGACGGCCAACGTGTTGTTCATTGCTCCGGATGCGAAGAAATAGGTCACCCGGTCGCGCGGCGAAGCACCCAGCGCCACGACCACGCCGACGGCATATAGCAGCGCGAACATCAGCGCCATGACAACCAACCCCTCCACGATCAGCAGGGGCTGGCCGGCAAGCTCGGACCTGGCTGCGGCAACGACCACGGCGAGTATGACCGCGATGGTGGCGGCACACAGCCCGCCGCTGCGCGGGCGCAGCCAATGCCGGCTCGCCGGCCAGCGCGCGACCATTGCGCCGTATATCAGGGCCGGCCCCAGTATCGTCGACAGCAGTGTCACCCCAAGCCCGATTGCGTCGATCTGCACCTGCCGGCCCGCCGCGAGGAAGAGCAAGGGAACCACGACCGGCGCGGCCAGGCTCGAGAGCACGGTCAGCATCAGCCCCAGCGTGACGTTGCCCTTGTGCAAGGCGCACAGCGAAGCGACCGCAACGCCGGCAGGCATTGCCGCCAGCAGCAATGCCCCCTCGGCGAACCTGGCCGCCCCCAGATGCAATGCGGCGACGTAGATGACGAGCGGCAGGAACGCGAAGCGGAACAGCAGGAACGACAAGACCGGGCGCAGCCTGACGGTTCTGACTTCCGCAAAGTCGAGGTTCGGGCAGGCAAAGAACACCAGCAGGCCGGTCAGAGCCAGCGCGACTTTATCGGCGGCTACTGGTCCGGCGGGCATGACGAGGCCGAGTGCCAGCCCGGCCAGCATCACTATGCCGACATGGCGGCCGCACCATTCCCACATCCTGACCCACTCCGCCCCAGCCCCGTGCGCCTGGATGCCAGTCTTGCCTGCGCCGCACTCACTTGCCGGTGAGCCACACCGCCAGCGTATGGCGCTCGGCGAACGTCATGCCGGTGATGTTGTTGGGCGGCATGTCGCGGGTCGTCACAGTGTGCAGCCTGATGGCGTGGGCCTGGCGCAGAATGCGCTCCGGCGTGTCGAGCAGCACGCCTTTTGGCGCCACCGCAATTCCGGCCCAGACCGGCTCTGTCGCATGACACATCGAGCAGCGCGTCAGGATGATGTCGTCGACCGCCTTCGGCAGCGTGGCTGTGCTGGCCACCACCCTGGCCGGCTGCATCGCCGCGAGGCCTAGTGCCTGGCGGCCGGCCGGAACCGTCAGCATGCCCAGCAGGATCGTCACGACAACACACCCTGCCGCCAGCCCCCACGTCCACCACGGATCGCCGCGCCCTGCATGCCGCTCGTTGTAGAAATGCCGGATCGCAGCGCCGCCGACCAGGATGAAGCCGACCATCACCCACGCATATGGCGACTGCGACACCAGCGGATAATGGTTGGTAATCATCAGGAAGACGACGGGCAGCGTCAGGTAGTTGTTGTGCGTTGACCGCGTCTTGGCCTGTTTGCCGTAGTCGGGGTTCGGCTCGCGCCCCGCCACCAGATCCGCGATCACCTTCTTCTGGTTCGGAATGATGTTCATGGCGACGTTTCCGCTCATCAGCGTCGCCATCAACGCGCCGGTGTGCACCAGAGCACCGCGGCCGGAGAACACCTGCTGGAAGAACCAGGCCATGAACATGATCATGACAAAGCCGACCGCGCCCAGCGCCAGTTCGTTCTTCGCCAGCGGCGACTTGCACAGAAAATCGTAGACCACCCAGCCGAGCACCAAGCCACCGATGCCGATGCCGGCCGCCGCCCAGGGCGACAATTGCCGAACGGCCGGATCGATCAAATAGAGGTCGGCAGCGAAGTAGTAGACCCAGACAAGCAAAGCGAAACCGGAGACCCAAGTCGTGTAGGCCTCCCACTTGTGCCAGATCAGTTGGGGCGGCAGCTTATCCGGCGCCACCAGCCACTTGCGCACATTGTAGAAGCCGCCGCCGTGCACTTCCCAACTTTCCCCGCCCTTGCCGGGTGGAATCTCGGACGTGGGCTTGATGCTGGCATCTATGTGCATGAAGTAGAACGAGGATCCGATCCACGCCATGCCGGCGATGATGTGCAGCCAGCGCAGCAGCAGGCTGCCCCATTCGAACAAGATCGCGTCCATGCGCCCTCCCATGCCCCGGTGCCCTCACGGCACGGATCGATACGTTCACGCAGACTTCTAAGCGATCCGGCGCCACAGCGCCAACTCCTGAGGATGTCGCAATCTCTGGCGGCCAAACAAGGCCTTTACCGCGCGCGCCTGCCGTCCTACCCATACGCCACATCCATCAGGCTACGATACCAGGGAGGACCCCATGAAGCTCGTCCGGTTCGGAACTGCCGGGACAGGAAAAGCCGGGCATCGTCGATGCCCAGGGCCAGATCCGCGATCTGTCCGGCTCACGTGAAGGATTTCGACGGTGACGGCGCTGTCGCCGGCGAGCCTGGACAAGATGCGCAAGATCGATCCGGCCAGCCTGCCCGCAGCGCCGGCCGGCGTTCGCATCGGTCCGCCGGTCGGCGAACGTGCGCAATTTCATCGCGGTCGGCCTCAACTACGCCGACCACGCCAAGGAGACCGGCTCGCCGATCCCGAAGGAGCCGATCCTGTTCAACAAGCTCGGCAACTGCATCGTCGGCCCGAACGACGACGTGATGATCCCCAAGGGCTCGACGAAGATGGATTACGAGTGCGAGATCGCCTTCGTCATCGGCACGCGCTGCCGCTATGTCGAGGAGGCCGACGCGCTGAAGTACATCGCCGGCTACACCATCTGCAACGACGTGTCGGAGCGCATTTCCAGGCCGAGCGCTCAGGACAGTGGATGAAGGGCAAGTGCGCCGAGACGTTCGGACCGCTCGGGCCGTGGCTCGTCACACCCGACGAGATCGCCGACGAGCAGAACCTCGAGATGTTCCTCGACGTCAATGGTGAGCGCCGGCAGACTGGCAACACGAAGACCATGATCTTCGGCATCACGCACCTCGTGCACTACATCTCGCAGTTCATGGTGCTGGAGCCCGGCGACGTCGTCACGACCGGCACGCCGCCCGGCGTGGCGCTCGGCATGAAGCCGACGCCGGTGTTCCTGAAGGCCGGTGACGTCGTCCACCTGGGCATCCAGGGGCTCGGCGAGCAGACGCAGAAGCTGGTGGAGTTCAAGCTTTAGCCAAATAGAAAAGGGGCGGCTGTCGCGCCGCCCCTCTTTTCCAGGTCACAGCCCGGGCCGGTCGTCAGACCGGATCGTAATAGTGGATCTCGTAGAGAATGCAGCCCTTGTCGGAGCGGAACGGCCCATGGGCGGCGCCCGGCGGACGGCAGGCATAGGTGAACGGCGGAAAGGCTTCGCCGCCTTTGCCTTCCTTGTCATTGCCGACAGTCAGATCGCCGGTCACCAGGAACACCTCTTCCCAGTAGTCGTGCACGAATGGCTCGGTGGTGTAGACGCCGGGTGCGAAACGCAAAAGGCGGGTGCGCGTGCCGCGTTGGCCCGTCTCGTCCAGCCCACCAGCCAGAATCTTCTGCTGGATGCCGGCCGGATAGCCTGGTGGTGTCTCCCATCCCGTCTCCAGGTCGATCGTATAGAACTCGTCATGGGCTTTATTGACTGGCATCTCGCGTCTTTCTCCTCCTGGATGGATGTTGCTGCCTCGAGAACGGCATACGGTGAACTATTACGCATCAAGGCTGGGCTTGTCCAACCGGCCGGGCGCGCGCGCCAACCGCGGACCGACGCTACGATATTTCACACATCGCCTTGATCAGGAACCGTTTACTGCCGAGCGTGCGGCCATCGTGACGGAACTCCAGCACCCACTGGCCCGGTACGATCTCCCAGCCATCATCGAAGGTATAAAAGCGCCGTTGGGTGCGGCCGATTCCGGCTTGGCGCCGAAAACGGCTGCGGCTGAAGTGCTTGCCTGTGGGATTGACCAGGCCCGGGTCGGGAAAGTGCGTCACCCACTCCAGTTCCACCATCCGGCCCTCCGGCGCACCGATGACCTTGAACTCCAGACCGAAGCTCACCCCCAGCCTGGCGCAGATCACATCCGTTGCGGTCTCCAGCGTAGACGATGACGTGATGGTGAATTTGCCTGATGGCGTTTCGGCCGCATCCACTTTCCGCCGGTTACCCAAACGATAGATGCCGTAGCCGAGAATCTCGACCCGCTCGACGTTGACATCCGATTGTGGTTGCGCCCGTGCGCTCGTCAGCCCCGAGACGAGCAACACGCCGGCGGCGAACGGGCCGATAACGAAACCAGCGAGGCCGCGCCCGATCCCCCAATCCACCATCTGCACCACTCCACAACGGCGCCGATCGTGATCTCAGGCCCTCTTGATCTTAGGCCCTGACCGCTGAGGCGTTGCCGACAATCTCCTCGATCGCCGCCGACGTCGCCATCAGCTCAGCGTCTTTGTGCTGGAAGCCGAGCACCTGCAGCCCTAGCGGCAAGCCGGCTGCGGCAAGCACCGGCAATGAAACGGCCGGAACGCCGAGCAGAGAGCCGGGCACAACGAACGTGGCATTGCCTGTCGAGCGCAGACCGACCGGCGCCTCTCCGTCCGCAGACAGCGTGATGGCAGCCGCACCGGAGGCCGAGAGCCTGGCGAAGGTCTGGCGCACCTGCTCGCGCTCGGCGACAAAGCCGCGGTATTCCTCCAGCGTCATCGCTTCGGCCTCAGCCGCCCGGTCGGTCAGCAGTTTCGACAGCTTGCCGCCGTAGATGTCGCGATACGTGTTGAGCGGCCAGCGCGATTCCCAGGCATTGATCTTCCGGGTCAGGAGCATCGCCCGCTCCAGCGCCTTCTCAACGGCCTCCGCTGCTGGGTCGTCCTTGCGCGTACGAATTGCGACGCCGGCATCCTTGAGCCGCTGCACCGCACCTTCGAGCGCGGCCTTGGCCGCGTCCGATGCATTTGCCCAGCCGGGCGTTTCCAGCAGCACAAGCGCGGCAGGCTTTTGCGCCGCCGGCATCTGGTCCGGACCATAGAGGCCTGGATGTCCGGGATCACCGCCGCAACGGTCCGCGATTGCCCGCATCACCGCCCACACGTCGGCCAGCGTCGAGCCGATGGCGCCCTGTGCGCTCTGGCTCATGGTGTCATGCGTGCCGCCCCGGTTGATGGCGCCGACGGTTGGCTTGAAGCCGATCACACCGCAGTAGCTGGAGGGGCGCAGAATCGATCCCACGACCTGGGTTCCCAGCGCAACGCTGAAGAAGCCGGCGGCGGCACCAGCACACGAGCCCGAGGACGAGCCGCCCGGCGTTCGCGTCAGATCCCATGGGTTGCGGGTCGGTCCGGGCTCTGTCGCGGCAAACTCCGTGGTTACCGTCTTGCCGACGATCACCGCGCCTGCCTCCTTCAGGGCGTAGACGCTGGCGGACTCCCGCCCGCCCTTCCAGCCCTGATAGATGGCAGACCCCATCTGCGTCGGCATGTCCGCGGTCTCGATCACATCCTTGACGCCGATCGGCATGCCATCGATGGGCGACAGCGGATTACCCGCACGCCAGCGCGCCGTGGCGGCATCGGCTTGCTTCACCGCACCTTCGCGGTCCAGACAGACGAAGGCCTGGACGTCTTTCTCCCGAGCGTCGATGGTCTCAAGGCACCTGTCCAGAAACGCCCGCGGCGTGTCCGTCCCAGCCTTGAAAGCAGCGGATGCGGCAAGAAAAGGCCGGGCCTTATTGGTTGCGGTCCCACTCATTGCAATTCCTCCAGCGTGATCGAATCGGCACGTTTCTGCATCGAGATCATCGATGTGCCGAGTAAGAATTGACGCGCCTTTGCCGGATCGGCTGCGTTGGCACGCAACTCGTCGAAATTGCGGGCCCGGACTTCCGGATCGCGCGCCTCCAGCCGCTTCTTGTTGGCTATTGTCTGCGCCTGGACGAACTCGGTGGTGACCGTACGCCGCTGCAGCGAGTAAAGATCCAGCAACTTCTGCGGGCCGTCGTTCAGCAGCACCTCGGCCAGCTTCTCGCTGACGTTGGCGGCATCCTGAAGCCCCCCGTTGAGTCCCATGCCGCCAATCGAATTGTTGACATGCGCGCTGTCGCCGGCAAGCAGCACCCGGCCCCTGCGTGAAGGTGGCGGCCACACGCTGGTGGATCGAATAGAGGTTGCGGTGCACGATGTCGTGCCTGCGATCGAGGGGAAAGAACTTCTGCATCCGCCGATGCACGTCGGCATCGCTCAGCGTCTTCTCCTCGGCCTCGGTGGCATCGGCCGGAAACACCGTGCGCCACAAGCCCGGCGGACCACTGGCGGACACCTTGAAGCAGTTGCACCACTCCTCCGGGTCCGCGATGTAGGTGCGCTCGCAGTAGCCGCGGTTTGCCGCGAAATCGAACGGCGTGGTGAGCACGAGAAAGCGTTCCTCGTAGGTGAAACCTTCAAAAGCAATACCGCTCTGCTTACGCACTGTAGAGCGCCCGCCATCAGCGCCGATGAGATAGGCACCAGTGTGCCGCACCACGCCATTCGGCGTGTCGGCCTCGACCGCCACCGACGTCTCGTCCTGCTCGACCTCACGCACCGTGTGGTTGAAAAGGATCTCGACATTGTCGAGCTTCTCGATCCGCTCCAGAAGCAGATTGGCCGTCTTGAACTGCTCGCACTGGATGACAAACGGGTGCGCCGTATCATCCTTGAGCAGTGCATGGTCGAACTCGGCCACCATGGTGTTGCTCGGCCGGTCCCAGAACTGGAAGATCGGCGTGACGAGGCCGACGCGCGCCATGTCCTCCACCAGCCCCGGCACGCGTGACAGCATGTCGAGCGTTGCCGGATGCGTCGTCGCCGCGCGTGGATCATCTTGCAGGCACGGGTTGGCATCGAATATGCGAACCGGCAATCCGGCCCGGCCCAGCAGCAGGCCGCAGAAAAGCCCGACGGGACCGCCACCGGCGATCAGGATGCGTTTATCGTCGCTCATGTCTCGTCTTTGGTTTCGAGCTGCCGCACCCTCGCGGCAGCGCCAGTTGGAGCAGCGGCTTCTGCCTCAACCCAGCACCGGCAGGGACTTGATCGAGTAGCCGCTCGCAATCTTGCGCCCGAGTACCGGGTCCTCGATCTCGTAGTCGAACCGCTCCGAGGCCCGAATCCCGCCTTTGGCGGCAAACGTCCCGCAGAACATGATGGTATTCTCAGGCAGGCTATCCGTTCCCGTATGCAGACGGATCAGATCGAGCGGCGCGATCATGCCGCTCACTGCGCCCTCCTGGTAGAGCACGCGCCCACCCTTCTCCTGGATGTAGGAGCGCAGCATCAGCTTGTCCCAGTGGCCGGCGGCATCGTCGAAAGGCCAGAACGCCGTAGCGATGGGCTTGTCGCACATCTGCTTGGAAACAGTAACGCCATAGGCCTCCACCTCGCGGTCCGTGTGGTCGGACCCGACACCGACCCACAACCGGCCGTTGGCCTGCAGCAGCACGAACTCCACCTCGCCGCTCGATGCCGTACCTGTAGCCTCGATCTCTGTCGCAGTGGTGATGCGGCTGGCCGACACCCGGTAGAATATCGGCGTTGTGGCCGGCCGCTTCACGCCGACGGCCTCCAGCTCCTTGATGTGTTTCTCGACCGCAGCCTTGTCCCGCCCGGTCCAACCGGCAATCACCGCCTGCTTGATTTCGACATCACCCTCAAGCGCGCCCAGCGCGCCGTGGAACGTGGCCGTAATTCTGGTCAAGGGTGAGCCTCCGCAGTCTTTGCGCCTGAATCGAAATCAAAATCGTTGCCGGCACCGGCAATTGCCGCGGACTTTACCGCACGCCCGCGAGAAGTCCAGGGGGCGACCGATAGCAAACCCCAGTGATCGCAGACCCCGGTGATAAGCCAATCGATCCGGGCTACCCCATGAACCCCAGGGCGCCGGCCGCGCCCGGCTTGCCGCGGCTGATGTCGGTGATGAGCTCGACCAGCTCAGCCGGCCGGCCCAGGATGCCCAGCATTTCCGCCTGCTTGCGGGCCTTGGCGAAATCCCCCGGAGCGAGGTTCGTGAATGCGAGGCCGCTGGCTGGCGCCGGGTCCAGACTGAAGAACACCCGCCATGCCCGCTCCAGTCCGGACTTGTCGAGATGGTCGAAACGGACGTTGAAGGTGAAGCGGCGCAGCGAGGCCTGGTCTATGCGCTCCATCAAGTTGGTCGTAAAACATACCGGCAGCGGGTGATCCTCCATCCAGGTCAGCATCTCATTGACCTGGCTGATCTCCCAGGACGCGCGCGCATCGCGCCGGTCGAGCAGCAGGCTGTCGGCCTCGTCGAATACCAGCAGCGCACCGGCCTCCCGCGCCTCCTCGAAGGCGGCGGCAATGTTCTTCTCCGACTGGCCGACATACATGCCGAGAATATCGGAGGCGCGCACCTGGATGATCTGCAGCCCCAGCCGGCTCGCGAGATAGCGTGCGAACGCTGTCTTGCCCGTGCCCGGCGGGCCATAGAGGCACAGTGAGAACGCTCGGGCCTGACCGCCGACAAGCTGATCAGCCAGCTCAATCAGATCGCGGTTCGCCGTCGTGAGGGCAGGATCGAATGCCGGGATCGCAACCACGCGCCGCGCCGCAACGCCCGTGACCGCCCGCATGATGCCGCGCGCCGCCCGCTCGATCGTCTCCGCCCCGCCGCCAGCGAACCGCGCGGCACGTATGGCGTTCTCGATGATCGCCGGCGTCGCATCGAGATGATGCGACAGCCGATCGAGCTCGGCTTCCGCAATATCGACGTTGTTGCGCTTGAGGAGCCCGGCCATGATCCGCCGGCGCTGCTGGGCCGGCGGCCGCTTCAGCTCGATGGCAAGCGTCATCCGCCGCAGCAAGGCCGGATCGATATTGCCAAGCTCATTGGAGGTCCAGATCACAGGCACCGGATTGCTCTCGAGCAGCCGGTTCAGATAAACTTTGGATCCGCCGCGCCGGATAAGATGAACCGCGACGTCCTCCATTTCGTCGAACAGGATCGCGCTGCCTTTCTCGCCGGCCAGCAGCCGCTCGGAGAACACCAGATCGGACAACCGGCTTGATCGGTCTGCCTCCTCACCCTGCGCCCCCTCCTCGCCCGCCGCGTAGAGCCACAGCCCCGCCGCCTTCGAGGCGACCTTGGCAAGCTCGGTCTTGCCGGAGCCGGGCGGACCATAAAGCAGGATGTTGATGCCGGCTGCCTGCGCCTCCGCACCACCCTTCAGAACTGCAGTGATGAGATCGCGGTCGGCGGCAACGTGCTCGTAGTCATCAGGCCCAACGCCCGATACCAGCGGCTGGCTCAGCAGGGCGTTACGCATCTCGGCAAAATCGGAAAAAGTCCGGTCGAGGCAGGCGTCGATGCGAAACGGTACCGCAAAGCGCGCGTTGTGGCCCGTCACGTATTCCCCATCCCTGAGCTGCAGGAGGCCGGAACCGATCAGGTCTCCGGCAGGAGACAGCAGCTCTTCGACGACGCGCACCGGCTCGCCCGCCAGCAGCGCGACGGTTCGCGCAATGGGGCTCGCCGCCTCCTGCACCGCATTCGCAAAGTACTGCACCAGCTCGTAGCGTGTCCCGCATGCCACGAGGCCGACGACCTTCCAGGCTGCATCGGGATGCGCGATGTTGAGCGCCAGCACCATGGCCTCCAGATTCGCCGCGATCGGATCTGGGCGCGGGCATTCGCTGGCGATCCGGTCGAGCGCCGCCAGGAAGTCTCCACCTGTGCGCAGCCAGGCCTGCTCGAATTGGACAAGCTTCAGGCCGTCCGAATAGGCCGCGTTGATCAGATCGGAAATCTGCTTCGGGACCGGAAAGCCCATCTGGTCGGCCCGGTCGTGAAGCCACCACATGACGTGCCGGGTGCCGCGCGCCGGCAACGCACCACTGCCCAGAACGCGGGCCGCATAGCGGGCGATGAGACCTCTTTCAATGTCAGTTACCGGCATGTGTCAAACTCATGAGAGGTGAGGCAATCGTCACTGCAGCCTGCCCAGTTGCAATAATCGACCTAGCGGTCGATCTTCGCTTACGAGCGTTTTCTGGCGATGGTGGGACAAAGGCATGGCGCTGCCTGCCTAGTGAGGCGTCGCGCCTGAATTGACCTACGGTGCGGCGAGATAGGTGTCAATTCAGGCGCGATGAACACCTCACTAAGTCACTGATGCAGGAAGTGGCCCTTATGTCGCGCCAAAATCGAACCCGGTCGTGGCCATGATGCGATTTTGGCGCGACGGGCCACTTGTCGAGCCACGGCTATCCCGGTGGACAGGCCGAGCAGGTGCTGGTTACAAGCAACCGTCAACCGGAGAAGCATGCGCATGCGATACGTGGAGCCCTCTACCAGGCCCGACGCTTGGCCCTACGAGGATTTCGTCGTCGGCGAGGTCCTCACATTCGGACGCTGGGCCGTCACCGCCGAAGATATCACGGAGTACGGCCGCACGTTCGATCCCCAGCCGTTCCATATCTCGGAGGAAACGGCCAAGGACACCAACATCGGCAGGCTGATCGCCTCCGGCTACCATACGTGCTCCATACTGATGCGCATGTCGGCCGACGCCATGCTCGGCGGCGAGATGGGCTCGGGCTCTCCGGGCGTGGACGATGTGCGCTTCCTGAAACCCGTCGAGCCCGGCGACGTGCTGACAGGCCGCTTCGAGTGCCTGTCGAAACGGCCCTTGAAATCGCGGCCCGGCATTGGGCTCATGAAGTGCGCACTGGCACTGGTGAATGACCGGGGAGAGGACGTCATCACGTGGCAGACCAACGTATTCAGGCGAATGCGCAACGCTTCGACGACCGGAGAGGTTGACTGATGGGACGCTATTTCGAGGATCTGGAGGTCGATGTCGTCCGCGATCTTGGCGTGCATGTTTTCGACCGCAACGAGATCATTGCATTTGCAAGTAAGTTCGACCCGCAGCTTTTCCACCTCGACGAGGAGGCGGCAAAGAAATCGATCTACGGCGGCCTCACCGCCAGTGGCTGGCACACCACCTCGGTATGGCTCCGCCATCTGATCGACGATCGCAATCGTGAGGGCGACTACATGCGCTTCTGCGGCGAGCGCCCGGCGCGATACGGTCCATCGCCCGGCTTCGAGCAGCTCAGATGGCTGAAGCCGGTGTTTGTCGGTGACGGCATCCGCTACACCACACGGATCATCGAGAAGCGTGATTCCAAATCGCGCCCGCAGGTGGGCCTTGCGATTTTCCAGAATGAAGGCACGAACCAGGACGGGGAGCTCGTTTTCTCGCTTGTCTCCAAGATGTTCGTCGAACGCCGCACGCCGCTCGCGGGGTGAGCGCCCACGCCGACCGATCGTCTTGCCCACGCCTGTTCCTGGACTAGATTGCCCGCAACGCCCGACGGGGCCTCCGATGCAGGACATGCCGATGCACCACCCCACCCGGCCGCTGGATATCGCCATCGTCGGAGGCGGCATTGGCGGCCTGACAGCGGCGCTCTACCTGCATCGCAGCGGCCACGACGTGCGCGTATACGAGCAGGCAGCTGAGATAAAGGCCCTCGGCGTCGGCCTCAACCTGTTTCCCCATGCGGTCCGCCGGCTCTACGAGCTGGGCCTGGAAGACGGATTGTCGAAGGTTGGCATTCGCGCCAGCGCCTTCGCCTTCTACACCCAGCACGGCCAGGAGATCTACCGCGACCCGGCGGGACTGGCGGCAGGCTATCGATGGCCGCACATCTCCATTCACCGCGCCGACCTGCACGAGGTGCTGCTGCGGGCCGTCCGCGCACGGCTGGGAGACGGACGCATTCTCACCGGGCACAGCTGTACCGGCACGACCGAGACGGATGACGGCGTCACACTGCAACTGGCTGAATTGCGATCCGGCATTTCGCTGCCGGCGGTTCGCGCCGATATCGCCATTGGCTGCGATGGAATACATTCCGCGATCCGCAGGCAATTCTACCCCGCTGAAGGCAAACCGGTGTTCGGCGGCATCAACATGTGGCGCGGTGTCACCACCGGACGGCCGTTCCTGGACGGCGCCACGGTCACCCGCGTGGGGCCCATCAAGACCGGCAAGCTGGTCATCTACCCGATCCGCAACCTCGAAGGCGGCGACCAGCTCATCAACTGGGTCGCGGAGATCCGCCGGCATGTCGACACGCCCAACGACTGGAGCATGCCGGGACGATTGGAGGACATGCTGCCCGCCTACGAGGGCTGGACGTTCGACTGGCTCGACATACCCGATCTGCTTCGCCGCAGCGAGATCCTGCTCGAATACCCGATGGTGGACCGCGACCCGCTGCCGCGCTGGAGCTTTGGCCGCGTCACGTTGCTGGGCGATGCAGCGCACCCGATGTATCCGCGCGGCGGCAACGGCGCGGCGCAATCCATTCTGGATGCGGAATGTCTCGATGCCATGCTGGCCCGCCATGACGATCCCGCCGCCGCGCTTGCCGCATACGATGGCGACCGCCGGCCGAAGACGACCGGGGTTGTATTGGCGAACCGGGTCACGCCACCCGACCACATCATAGAGGTGACCGAGGAGCGGTCCGGCTACAAGCCCTTCGACAGGCTCGACGACGTGATACCGAAGGCTGAGCTCGACCGTATCATCGAAGACTACAAGAGAACCGCGGCCTACGATCTGGCGGCTGTAAATGAAGGCCGGATCTAGAACAGGAACAACCACATGAACCTCGGATTCATCGGCCTCGGCGACATGGGCTCGCTGATCGTGCCGCGCCTGATGGCGGCCGGACATTCCGTGACAGGCTGGAACCGCACGAAGGCCAAGGCCGAGCCGCTGATCGCCGGCGGCATGGCTTGGGCGGATACGCCGGCCAAGGTGGCGCAGGCGAGCGAGGTGGTGTTCTCGTGCCTGACCGATGGCGCCGCCGTGAAGACGTGCACGGTCGGAAAAGATGGCGTCCTCGAAGGCCTGGCCAAAGGCGCAATCCACATCGACATGTCGACGATCAGCCCGGACGTGACGCGCGAATGCGCGGCCGTGTTCCAGTCTGCCGGCCGCATTTTTCTCGACGGCCCCATCTCCGGCAGTCCCGTGACGGTGAAAGCAGGCCAGGCCTCACTGATGATCGGCGGCGACAAGGCGGGCTTCGACCGCGTCGCCGACATGCTGACAGCGATCGGGCCCAAGGTCTCCTACATCGGCCCGTCCGGCATGGCGACCACCATGAAGATCTCCGTCAACCTTCTGCTGATGGTCGAGGTCATCTGCTTCGGCGAAGCGATCGCACTGGCGGAGAAAGGCGGCGTGGAGCGGCAGGTCGCTGTCGATGCCGTGCTGAAGAGCGTGGCGGCGTCGCCTGTGCTCGGCTATCGCGGGCCGTTCATCCTCGAAGGACAAATGCCAGAAAAGCCGCTCGCCGACGTCACGCTGCAGCAGAAGGACATGCTGCTGGCGCTCGATCTGGGCCGCAAGCTCGGCTCGCCCGTGCCGCTCGCGGCAACCGCCAATGAAATGATGAACGCATGCCGCGGACTCGGCATCGACCACAACGATTTCGTGACCGCGCACCAGGTCTATCGCCGGCTGGGAGGCCAATCGACATGAGCAAGATGTACCGCACCAACATCAAGGACGTGCCGAAAGTCGAGGGTTTGCAGCGCAAGGATGGCTGGATCGACATGCAGGTCCAGTTCCTGATCGACAAGAAAACAGTGGGTACTGACAATGTCGTCGGCTGGACGCTGCTGAAGCCCGGCGCCAGCCATGAGGCGCACCTGCACCGCAATTGCGACGAGTTCTTCATCGTGCTGAAAGGCAAGGGCCATATCCGGACCGAGCATGGCGACGAGCCCTCGGTCGAAGGCGACGTCGTGTTCTCGCCTCGCGGCGTCTACCACGGCTTTGCCAACACCTCCGAGGAGGACGTGCTGCTGGTCTGGGGCTGGATGGGCGCCGGCTCGATCGATGACTCCGGCTACGAGGTGCTGCCGGGATCGCATTGAGCGCAATCGACCCGGCCTTGCCGCCGACAACAAACCGGAACCGGATAGCGGCAGCCGCACGCGGCCGCTCCCTTACTTCAGGGCGGACGCAAGCCGCTTGAGACCGTCGCGCAATCGCTCGTCTTCTATGGTGAAGGCGACACGCACCATGCCCGCCGTGCTGGGCCCGAACGTATCGCCAGGCACGACCGCGACCCCGTGCTCGACGAGCAGCCGCTTGGCGAAGCCAAGTACACCGCCTCCTGCTGTGTCTCGGGCTTGGCCGATATCAACCAGGCCGTAGAATGCGCCCCGCGGCACAGCCGCCATCCTTCCGGTCGAGCCGATCTCTTCGACAAAAATATCGCGACGTCGCTGGAACAGGGCGCACCCCTTGGCGACCTCGTCTTGTGGACCAGTCAGAGCCGCCTCGGCCGCCACTTGCGACGGCGTCGGCGCGCACGAGACCACCGGCTCCTGCAGCTTCTCCGCAATTGAAACTGCATCGGCCGGGCACACGACCCACCCCAATCGCCAGCCCGTCATGGCATAGGATTTCGAGGCACCGGACACCAGGAACAGGCGATCCGCTGGCGTGTGCTCGGCAAACGAGACATGCCGTGCGCCATCGAAGACGATGTCCTCGTAGACTTCATCGCTGATGATGAACACGCCTGTCCGGCTGGCGATCCGGCCAATTGCGGCGACGACGTCGGCCGGAAACACGCTGCCGGTCGGATTGCCCGGCGAGTTCACCACTATCGCTTTCGTTCTGGGGCCGATCAAAGACGCGATCTCGTCGGGATCCGGCGCGAAGCCGCGATCGGGATGCAGCTTGTAGCGAACCGCAGAAGCGCCGGCGAGCACGGCTATCGCCTCATAGTTCGGCCAGCCCGGATCTGGAATCAGCACCTCATCGCCTGGATCGAGCACCGCCATCAGGGAGGCATAGAGGGCGCCGATCGCGCCGACGGTGACGACGACCTGCCCCGGCGCCACGTCGACACCGCTGCGGTTGGTGACACGCGCGGCAATAGCAGCCCGCAGGGAGGGCAGACCAGCATTGCCCGTATATCGTGTTGCTCCACCGCGCACGGCATCGAAAGACCTCTCCATGATGTGCGAAGGGGTGATGAAGTCGGGCTCGCCGACCTCCAAATGGATGACGTCGTCCCGGCCGGCGGCCATCGCCATGATTTCGCGGATAGCGGAGCGCGGGATCCGGTCGGCGCGCTGCGACAGCTTCCTGGCGATGGAACTTTGCTTCATGTCCGGCAGGCCTCGCTTCAAGCGCTCGAGATACTCTAAGGGATCGATAAACCGACGGGGGCGGCACGACGGCAGCGGACGCGGCATGCATGCCACGCGACGTGCGTTGGCGACCGTTTCATGGGTCCGATCCTGCTCTGACGTCACGACTATAGGACGCCGGTGCGACGAGGCGCAATTGACAGCGCAAGCGGCTTCGAGACGGCAGGCGCAGGCCTTGACAAGCCCTGGCCGGCGACACGACGGTGCCTCATCGACACACTCTGCCTCATCGTCGCTGGCACGTCACGAGGAGCACCCATGGCCAGTTGTGAATCCGCGGTCTTCGGGCGGCGCGGCAAGCTTGGACTCATCGTGCCGGCGAACAACTCTGTGATCGAGCCCGAGCTGGCCTCGGTTCTGCCAGCGGGAGTCGCCCTCTATGCCACGCGGGTGATGGCCAAAGGGGACCTGACGAGCGATGCGATCCGCGCCATGGAAGCGGACGTCGACAAAGCAGTCGACCAGATCGCTGCGACCGGCGTCGACATCATCGCATACTGCGACATGGTGACGACGTTCATCATGGAGCCAGGCTGGAACGAGGCTGCGATCGAGCGGTTCGCTGCCCGGACCGCGACGCCGGTGATCTCGGCATGGACCGCGCTGAGAGATGCGCTTGCAGCCGTCGGGGCGCAACGTATCGCGCTCGGCACACCCTACCCGCGCGCGATCCACGCGCTGGCCGCGCCATTCTTCAGAGAACGCGGCATCGAGGTGGCCAGCGAAGCGACGCTCGATATCATGGCTATGCGGGAGGTGCCGACCGTCAACCATGCGCGGCTTATGGGGCTGGTCGGCTCGCTCGACGGCTCGGGTTGCGATGCCGTGGTACTGCTGGCCACGGACCTGCCTACGCTCGGCTCGATAAAGGAGATCGAGCACGTCACCGGACTGCCGGTGCTGACCTCGAACCAGACGCTGCTGTGGTCTGCACTCGGCGTCATTGACCGGCGTGAAGGCGTGCGGCTGGGGCGGCTGTTCGAAGCTTGAGCCAGCGGCTCACGGGCATAGGAACTGCCCGCCGGCGCTGCCTTCGATGTGGCCATCGCGCATGATCGTTCGGCCGCGCAGGATGGTGCAGACGGGTGCGGCAGGTGCTTCCAGCCCGTGGAACGGAGAACGCCGGGCCTTGCTCAACTGGTCCTCGTCGCGGATCGTCATCGGGCGCGCGGGATCGATCAGGACCATGTCGGCGTCCGAGCCAACCTGTAATGCGCCCTTGCGCGGATAGAGGCCGAAGATCTCCGCCGGTCTCCTGGCGCAGGCGTGCACGATGCCAGGATAGCCGAGCACGTCCTCGGCGAACAGGCGCAGCATCACAGGCAGCCAGGTCTGCACACCGGGAAAGCCGCCGGGCGGCACCCAGATATCGCCGTTTCCTGCAGCTTTTTCTTCTGGCGTGTGCGGAGCATGATCGGTTGCGACTATGTCGATCGTTCGGTTGGCAAGAGCGTTCCTGACATGCTCGACGTCGCGTCGCGTGCGCAACGGCGGGGCGACCTTGGCGACGGGTCCGAGGCGCGCAAGATCGCTATCATCGAGAACGAGGTTGTGCGGCGTCACCTCGGCGCTCGTGCGCCGGTCACCATGAGTGGACAGCGCCATGACGCCGTCGATGGAGCTCACCTGACGCAGATGAATGCGGGCGTCGGCGAGGCGGGCGGCAAGGCAGGCCTGGGCGATGCCGATGGCTTCGACCAGCGCCGGCCAAGCCGCACCGAAAGCCTCCGGGGTACCGCCGAAGCGGAGGCGGGCGCGATCGGCGAAGAGTGACAGCAGGCTGGCGCTGCCGGGCGTCACGCCGGTCACGCGACCGGCATCGCGCACGGCCTCCAGGCAGCGCAGCAGGTCGGCGGGATCGTCGACGTTCAGGGCTGCAGGCGCGCCGGTCTGGAACAGCTCGAAGGAGATGGCGCCGAGGCGAGAGAGCTCGGCGACATGCGTGGTGTCGACGCCAAGTCCGGCCTGCAGGGCGAAGTCGACATGACATTTTCCCTCGCCAAGCGCGCGCTTGGCGGCAAAGGTCTCCGGCGTCGTCGTCAGCGGGTCGTCGGTCGGCATCACCATGACGGTGGTGACGCCGCCTGCCGCGGCGGCTGCGCTGCCGGAGGCGAAGTCCTCCTTATGGGTCAGGCCCGGCTCGCGGAAATGCACGTGCGCGTCGACGAAACCAGGGAGAACGATAAGGCCCGCGGCATCGATGATCTCGCGCGCCGGCGGGGTCTCGCCGGGGCCCGCCAGTGCGGCGACCTTGCCGTCGGTGACGCATATGGAACCGATCGTGGACGCGGTGTCATCGACGATCAGGCCACCGCTTATGACGAGGTCGAACATGGGGGCTCCGAGGGCTTGCTATTCATTCTGCTTCGACCAGGGCGTGCGGGAGGACTGGGGATAAGCCTCTCGCTACGAGGGTACTATCGCGTGCGTGCCGGCAGATTGCCGCTCCAGCCGCTCGACCATTTCGGCGCGCAAATCGCGGGCTTCAGCATAGAGGCGCGGCTCGTCGATGGTGGTGAGCCCGCGGTCGCGGATCACCCAGCGGCCATCGATCATCACGTCGGTGATGGAGATGCCGTTCTCGTCGAGGTGTGCGACCACGCTTGTACCGAACAGTTTGCGTCCCTGCAGAAACTGACCGTTGGTTTCGCACACGTGGACGTGCGCGGCGGTGTCGAGATCGATCGCGATCTGCATGGCGCGCCGCATCGTCAATCGGCGATGCGCGGCCAGTCGAAGCGCGGCTCGGCCGGATCGTCGGCATCGCACTGCGGCAAGCCCAGCATGCGCTTGGCGGACCACATCAAGGCTTGGTTCGTGGAAACGACCGGCTTGCGCAACTCCTGCTCGAGAAGGCCGACGATCTCCAGCGAGCGGAAGTTTGTGGCAAGGATCAGCACGCCTTCCGCCTCCGCGACGTTGGCCTCCCTGGCGACGCGATAGGTGTACTCCGGGCCCAGCAGGTTGATCTCGGGCGGCTCTAGGCCGAGTGCAACGGCATTTGCGACGCTGATCCCGCAATCCTCCACGAAGCCGACGAGAGGATCGAGCAGCCACTTGGGATAGGGGCTCACAAGCGCCACCTTGTCGGCATTGCGATGCTGCAACAGCTTGATCATGGCAGCGCTCGCCGTCTCCGACGGCACACCGGCCGCCGCCTCGAACCGCTGCAGGAATTCATCGTGCCAGGCCCGCCCCTGCATGAAGCTCGACGCGTTGCAGGCATAGAGGGCGATCGAAAGACGCAAGTGCACCATCGCCTTGGCGAGACCGATCGATTCCTCCGCCAGGTCCTTTCGATCAGTCCTGGTGGAGCGCACGACGTGCGCAGATACCCCGCGCGGCAGCGTGCGGTTGAACTCCGGTTCGATAACCGCATTATCATAGGGGATCATCAGTCCGACCCGGCCGCGCCATCCGTACATCCTGCGTCAGTGCTCCTGCATCAGTGCTCAGGCTTCTGGCATCAGCGAAACCGACACCGCGTCTACATGAACGGCAGGCGCATTCCGCGACCTTCTGCGCGGGCCTGCTGGTAGAGATCATAGGCAATCGCGATATCCTGGCTGGTCAATCCGACGGTTGCTACCAGAATTCGCTCCGCGCGATCGCGCCGGCCCGGCTGCCGCCCCGAAATCACCTCCCACAACTCGCCGGATATGTCTGCGGGACGCAACGCACCCTCCGCTATCGCCGCACGGATATGTGCGGGATGTCCGCCGCCGGCGAGGTCGTAGTCGACATAGAAACGGTTGCACCGCGCATAGACGTCGTGGCGGACCTCGTCATGGCCGACGGCTCCCACGAACACCCCCTCCTTCAGCCATTCGAAGTCGAGATAGGGTACCGTGGACGGTGTGGCGCAGATTACGATGTCCGCGTCGCGGATCGCCTCCTCGTGCGTGGCGCAGGCACGCACCGGCAGGCCGGTTTCAGCAGTCATGGCGGCTGCCGCCTGCTGCCGTGTCTCCGGCCGCGCAGACATGACGCGTACCTCTTGAAGTTGAAACAGGCCGGCGAGACCGGCAATCGCCATACGGCCTATGTTGCCGACACCAATGATGCCGGCGACCCGCGCATCCTCGCGGGCCAGATGACGGGCGGCGACGAGCAGGGAAGCGGCTGCTCGCATGCCGAAGCTGGAATGCTCGTCGATGATCGCCAACGGCGAGCCCGTGCCGGGATCGGAGAGCATGATGTAGCGCGTTGCCTCCCTCTCCCCGCCGCTGCCGTTACCGTCGCCGTCGACCTTGTAGCCGGCGATCCGCACGCCGGCGACCGGCACGCCGCGGATAACGACTGTCTTCAGCCGCCAGCGGAAGCCGAGCGCGCGGTCATCCGTCTCCCAGGCAAGCGGCCGCCCATTGACAACGCCGCCGGTCTCGGCCTGCCGCATCAGGTCATGTTCCACCGAACGCATCGCCGCAGCGATGGTCAGCATACTTTGGACATCCTGATCCGAAAGAAAAACAACGTCGTGCGTCATGCGTCGTGTTCGGGTCCTTTGTTGAGGCGGCTGGGTCAGGCCCGCTGGATGATGGAATCTGTGACGCTGCCCCTGGCAATATGGCCGCCAATACTCAATCGAGGCAATATCGGAAGCAGCCTTGGATGCCGGCCTGCGCCTATTTCGTACCACCCGAGGCGATCAGGTCGACCATGACGGCTCGTTCCGGCGCGCCGGCAGTGCCGACTGCGGATGCCGTCAAGGCAGCGCTCGAGGCGGTCGGCGTCAGAGGGATCGCGCTCGCCATGCCGAGCACCGACTTCGGCAACCGCTGCGCTACCGAATGGCTTGCCGCGCAAGGATTCGAGGTGGTGGCAGATGAAGGCCTGCAACCGGGTGCCACGGCCGAGGAGCGGGCCAACATCGGGCGCGTTCCAGCTCGGCCTGCGAGTCGACCGAGTGGCGACGTGCGTGCCTGATTTCCTGGCTACGTGCGTACATTTGCAGCACATTGCGCTCGTGTTGAGGATTGCCAATTGCGACGAGCATGGGGCAAGGCTTAGGATCACCTCAACAACGCATCTATACGGTCACGGCAACACGATCCCATGAGCAATCAATCCGCGCAGAGCGCCGAGTCCGTGAACGAGGGATTTGCCGGGGTATGGGGTACTCTGGGCTATCTCATCGCGCTCGGGACAACCGCCTATTATATGTACGTCGCAGTGTTCGGGACTTTCAGTCCACCGCTCGACCGGAGCCTTTTCATCTATGCGGGCGTCGCGATCACGATCTGCCAATACCCGCTTGCAAGGTCTGTAGCTGCGCGCATGTTCGACGCCGTGCTGCTGGCCGCAGTGACGGTTGCCATCATCCGCTTCAACCAGAACTACCTTACGTTCGCCGAGAACGAGGGCTTTCCTATCGGCGACTTCGACATGGCAATGGGATGGATCATGATCCTTGCCGTGATCGAGGCCGGAAGGCGCGTTCTCGGCTTGTCGATGGCCGTGATCTCGATCTCGTTCCTCCTGTTCCTTTATCTGGGGAACATGGTGCCGTGGCCGTTCACACATGGCGGCTTCAACCTGCGCCAGATCGCGACGGCGCTCTATGCACAGACCGACGGCTTGTTCGGCTCGATCACATACGTGCTGGCCTCCACACTGTTCCTGTTCCTCGTGTTCGGCATCTTCCTCATCCGCAGCGGAGCCTCGGACTTCTTCACCAACATCTGCCTGGCCTTTCTGGGCACACGCGCAGGCGGCGGTGCCAAGGCGGCGGTCGGATCCAGCTTCATCACAGCGAGCATCTCCGGCTCGGCTTCCGCAAATGTCGCGATCACCGGCAACATCACGATCCCGCTGATGGTCCGCACGGGCTATGCGCCCGCGGCAGCCGGCGGCATTGAGGCTGCGGCGTCGACGGGCGGCACGATCATGCCACCGGTGATGGGCGCCTCGGCCTTCATCATGGTCGCGCTGACCGGCTTCTCCTATGGCGAGATCGTCCTTTATTCGACAATCCCGGCGCTGCTGTTTTTTCTAAACGTCTACATGCAGGCCCACTTCTATGCGATGCGCCACGACCTGCGCGGCCTTCCGGCTGCGGAGTGTCCGCCATTCCTGGCCACCCTGCGATCGGGCTGGGTCCATCTGCTGCCCATCGTGGTCGTGATATCGCTCGTTTACATGGACTACTCGCTTCGTCGCGTCGGACTGCTCGCAATCGTCAGTGCCATCGTGGCCAGCTGGTTCACTGCCAACAAGCTGGGACCGCGCCAGATCCTCGACACCATGGCGGAGGGTGCGCGCGCCTCCCTGCCCGTGATTGCGATCGCTGGTCCGGTGTCGATCATCGCAGGCGCCGTGCTGTTGCCGGGCACCGGATTGCGCATCACCGGACTGATCATCGATCTGGGCGCCAACAACCTGCCGATGACCATCCTGTTCGTGTTTATCATCGGCTACATACTCGGTATGGGGCTGTCTGTGATCCCGGCCTACGTCATTCTGGCAACGCTGGCGGCACCGGCGCTGATCCAGCTCGGCGTTCCGACAATGGCAGCCCATCTTCTCGTCCTCTGGTGGGGTCAGGCCTCGAACCTGACGCCGCCGGTTGCCCTAGCTTCGTATGTCGCAGCGGGCATCGCGCGGGCATCACTGTGGCAGGTGTGCAATGTGGCGATGATCAAGGGGATGGCGATCTTCTATCTGCCGGTGCTTTTCGTCTACCAGCCGGGCCTGCTGCTCAGGGGCTCGATTTTGGATATCGGCATCACCATAGGCACCCTTGTACTGGGCGGGCTTGCAATCTCGGCAGGAGCAGAAGGATTCTTCCTCACACGATTGTCGCTCACTATGCGGATCGTATTCCTCTGTCTGGGGGCAGCACTCATCCTCACCCAGGGCGTCACCGCGGCAATCCTAGCCGTTGTGTTCGCAGGTCTGTGGGCTTGGCAATTCGCACTCCGTCGCAGCGAGAACCTGGCTCGAGCGGGAGCATAATTGCATCGTCATCGATCACGCGTGGGCAAAACGATCACAATCACCGGCAACCTAAGTCCAAAAATGGGAGACATACATGAGACTAGGAACACGTCTAAAGGCACTTGCTGCCGGCACAGGACTGGCGTTTGCCATTGCGGCGCCTGCGGCGGCGGCGGATCTCGTAATCGGGACCAGCTCGCCCGGCGGCAGCTACTTCCTGATGGGTGGCGGACTGTCGACCACGATCACGCGCGATGTGCCCGGGATCAGCGTTTCGACCCGCACAACGGCAGGCTCCACGACGAACATGCGACTGCTCGGCCAAAAAGATGGCGGTATGCAGCTTGGCCTGGCAAATCTCGGCGCGGTCTACGATGCCGTCCACGCAAAGGGCAAGTTCAAGGGGCAGAAGCCTGCGACCGACGTCAGCGCCATGTTCTCGCTGGAAATCTCGCCACTCCATTGGGTGACACTGGAGAACGCCAACATCAAGACGTTCTCCGACCTCAAGGGCAAGCGCGTGTCGCTCGCCAAGGCAGGCAGCGGCACGGCCGCCAATGCTGAACTCGTGCTCAAGACAGTTGGTGTGCGGGATTCCATCAAGCCGCATTTCCTCGGCTTCAGCGAGGCAGGAGACGCCCTGCGTGATGGCAATATCGACGCCTTCGCGGTCTCATCAGCCGTTCCCGTGCCCGTGGTTACCGCACTGGCCGCGACGCGAAAGGTACGGCTTATCCCGCTGAGCCAGGCCGAGCTGAAGAAAATCATCGGCATCAACCCTGCCTTCGCGCCCTACGTCATCAAGGGATCGGCCTACGGCAAGGGCGTTGTCGGCGATGCCCAGTCCTATGGTGTGCCAAGCACGCTGATGGTGCAGGACAGCGTCCCGGAGGATGTCGTCTACAAGATCGTGAAGCACGTTTTCACGGACAAGAACAAAGCCTATATGAAAACCGTCTATAAGACCTGGGATCCGACACCGGGCTTTGCCGAGTTCAAGAATGCAGGCGTCAAGCACCACCCGGGTGCCGTTAAGGCCTTCAAGGAACTCGGGTTGAAATAGCGAGCCGGGCCACCAGCAATACGGCATTCAGCCTCGGCGACCTCATCTTTATCGATGCAGGTCGCCGTTTTCATTTGGAACAGACAAGATATTCGAGCTGTTGTGAGGCTCATTCGACTTCGACCGATCATACCGGCTCCCGCCCGGCATCAACCTGCTGTCGTGTGCAACGGCCGCCCCTGCACATCGATCCGGTCACGGACAGCGCGCATGCGCGCGTTGTAGACCGGCAGCGTCAGCCCGAGAATCCCGAACCGCGTCAGGTACCCCAGCAGGAACGCGTTGGCGCCGCGCAGGTACAGCTCGCCCACCTCGCCGGCCAAGACCAGCCGCCGCTCCTCATCGGTGAGATCGAGCGTGGCGATGGCGCGTTCGGGATCGACCTGCATCGCATGGCGCCAATTCTTGTCGTGCATGAGTTGATGGCACATGCGGTTGATGGCGTAAGTGCTCATGACACGACTCCCGCCTCCCATGCGCCGTAGGCGTGTCCACGCTCCGGCTGCGACATCATCCATTTCGCCTTGTGCGTGCCCACCGCACCGATCATAGCCAGCCAGTTGAGCAACTCGCCGCCGACGTTGCCCGCCGCCAGCATCCGCTCCTCAGTCGCCTCTTCGATCAGTTGATCGATGGCGCCCGCCTCCATGAGCTGGTGGACATGCTCCGCCCACGCCAAGTCCGGCACGCCGAAATTCTCGCCCGGCGACATGAAGGGGCCGGCCACGTCGAGCGAGAAGCTGCCGGTGCCGATCACCTCGACGCGCAGGTCCTCGCCGAAACTTTCGATGCCCTTTCTAAGCCCCCTGCCGAACTGATAGGCGCGCCGCGCGGACGGCATCGGCGGCAGATGCCCATTGAGAAACACAGGAATTGTCGGCACATCGAACTTGGGTGTCAGGAAATAGAGCGGCACCCCTATAGAGTGGCCGACCTTGTAATGCGTGACAAAAGAGCTGTCGAAGTCGTTGCGCACCAGCGTGGTGTGCAGATGCATGGCCAGCGTCTCGTTTGACGGAATATCCCGCGGAGCACACAACGCAACATCATCGACCGGGCCGTAGAACGATTTGTCCACGCCGATGCCGAACGTCGGGAAATTGTCGAAATAGAACGCCGAAAAGTGGTCGGTATCGATCAGGACGATCACATCCGGGCGGTCGGCCTCCAACTCGGCCCTGACCCGCCCGAAATAGCGATTGATCTCGCCGTTCGGCCCCTGATCCGCCGCAAACTTCGGAAAGTACGGCGTGTGCGGAACCCCAATCCCGCCACTGACCTGCGCCATGCGCGATTCTCCCCAGATGCTTCTCCAAGCCGAAGTCGCCCAAGCACTATCCGATCAATGCCGGCCATGTTTCAAGCATTGCGTGAATGGCGACTTGCCCACGCCTCGTCGAAACTCGCAATCAACAGGAGGCATTCATATGTCCGGCAAGCCCGTCACCGACCCGCGAATTCTATCCGGTATGCGCCGGCAGCTCGCTGCGCGCGCGGCAAAGATCGAGGCCGGCGACGGCCGGCTGGGCTGGAAGGCTGGCTTCGGCGCGCCTGCGGCCCTCGTTAATTTCGGCCTCGACGGTCCCCTGATGGGCTACATGCTGCAGTCCTCGCTCATTGCCTCGGGCGCGTCCGTAGCTCTCCGCCGCTGGGTCAAGCCCGTCGCCGAGCCGGAAATCGCAATCTATCTGGGAGCCGATCTCGGCGCCGGCACCGAAGCCGATGGCGCCTCCCGGGCCATCGCCGCACTCGGCCCCGCCATCGAGCTTGCGGACCTGGAGTTTCCGCCGGAGGACGTCGAAGCCATCCTGGCCGGCAACATCTATCACCGCCATGTGATCCTTGGCGCCCGCGACGAACGCTGCGCCGGCGCAAACCTGAGCGGCCTGACGGCACGCATCACACGCGGCGGCGCAAAGTCGGCCGTCACAGACCTGGAGGCCAATACAGGCAGGCTGCTGGACATCGTCGCCCACCTCGCCAATACACTGGCGGTCTGCGACGAGCGCCTCCACGCCGGCGACGTGATTATCGCCGGCTCGCTCACCCCTCCAATGATGTTGACGGGCGAGGACACGCTTGTTGCCCTCGAGCTGGATACGATCGGCGCAGTCTCCGTCGCCATGACGCACGATTGAACGAGTGCGCATTCCACACGGTTTACTTGCCAACAACACGGCAACCGGTGTCTGATCGGCATGAACCGATCCTGGCGCAACATGCCGAATGCCATCAACGGCCCTGGAGAATTCCGCCATGCCCCGCTTTCGCGACGACGTGCCGAGTGGCGTCATTCCTGCCTGCATCCTGCCCTTCCACGACGACTTCAGCCCCGATCTGAAATCGTTCGCCCGCCACCTGCAGGACACGGCCAAGGTCGAAGGGCTATCCGCCATAACCGTCAACGCGCACTCCACCGAAGTCTCCTCCTGCACGCTCGAGGAGCAGGCCCGCATCATGGACGCTGCGAGCGATGCCATCGCGGACAAGCTGCCGTTGGTTCATGGCGTGTATGCGGAAGGAAGCCTCGAGGCCGCACGCATTGCCCGCCAGGCGACTGCCGGCGGCGCCTCAGCCCTGCTCGTATTTCCGCCCGGGCCATTCACCCTCGGCCAGAGGCCCGAGATGGTGATCGCGCACTACAAGCATATCGCCGACGCGAGCGACCTGCCGCTGATCGTTTTCCAATATCCGCTCGCAACCGGCCAAGGCTATCCGCGCGACACGCTGCTGCGCTTGTGCGACGAGGTGCCGACGATCCGCGCGATCAAGGACTGGTGCAACAACGTGCCCCAGCATGAGCGCCAGGTCATTGAGTTGCAGGCGCTGAGCCGCCCGGTCAATGTGCTGACAACGCATTCGTCATGGCTGTTCTCCTCGCTGGTCTTGGGCTGCAACGGCATCCTTTCGGGCTCCGGCAGCGTGATCGCGGACCTCCAGGCGGAGCTGTTCAAGGCCGTCCAGGCGAATGATCTGGCCCGGGCACGCACGATCAACGACCGCATCCGACCGCTGTCACAGGTGTTCTATGCCGATCCGTTCGTCGACATGCACAACCGCATGAAGGAGGCGCTCGTGCTCTTGGGCCGCATTCCACGCGCCGTTGTGCGGCCGCCTCTGGTCAAGATCCGCGACGAGGAAATCGCCCGCATCAAGGCCGCCCTGGAGGCAGCCGGAATGTTGCCGGCAGGCAAGGCCCGGGCCGCTTAGCAGTGCCTCAAGCCGGGATATCGTCTTCCGCCACACCCAGTGCCCACGCCGCGTCGACGATCCTGCCCCAGGTCGCGGCATCGATTTCCAGCTGCGAGCCGAGCCGCGCCCGCGCGGCTCGCTCCGGTTCCCCAGGCGTCAGCACCTCGGATGTTCCCTCGGCGGCGGCAGCACTCTTGACCCACTCGACGAATTCCCCGGTGGCATCCTCAGCACCCTGATCTCCCGCACCAAGCCGCTGTGGATCGATCACGATCGCCATCATGTTGTTGAGGATCGCTCCATACGGCTCGCCGCCGGCGGCCGCAGCGACCGTTGGTCCTCCACCCAGCACCGATGACATCAATTCGCACGCAATTGCCAGCCCCGACCCCTTGTGAAGTCCAAAGGCGGCAATCGAACCGCGCGGCTCGCGGAACAGCACGCCAGGATCGTCGGTCGGGCGCCCGTCGGAATCGACGAGCATGCCGGCCCGCACCTTGCGGCCCTCCGCGGCAGCGACCCGAGCCTTGTTGACGGGGATCTCCGCTGTCGCGAAGTCGAGCAGGAACGGCGGCGCATTCTTGCGTGGAAACGCCACGCAATGCGGGTTGGTGGAAAACCGTGGCTCGCGCGCACCGAACGGCACGACGGTTGGTTTGCGGCCATGCACGTTCACCCAGAAGAGACCGACGAAACCTTCATTTGCGACCATCTCGCCGAAATAACCGATCCGGCCCACGTGATGCGAGTTGATGAGATTGGCAACGGCGATACCATGCTCACGCGCGATCGCAATGGCGCGCTGCGTCAGATCGAGCGCTGCAACCTGACCCAGACTTATTCGCCCGTCGACGACGAGAAAAGCACCATCGTCTTTCAACGTGACAGGGCGGCTGTGCGGCGACAGCTTGCCCGCCGCGATCGTCTCCGCATAGCCCGGTAGCAGCCCGATGCCGTGCGATGCATGACCTGCCTGATCCGAAGCGGTCAGTTGCTCCGCGGCAATGGCACCGTGCTGCGCACTCCACCCTGCCGCCTGGAACATCGCCGTCACCAGACGGCGCACTGCATCTGCATTCAGGCTGATGGGCGACGGCCTGCCGCTGCCACCCTTGTCGCTGTCGGCCATATCGCACTCCTGCTTGTCCGCACCCCCACAACGATGTCAGAGGCGACGGGCGCGGACAAGCTTGCTATGCGCCAGCGGGCTTACCCGCAGCGGTGACGCACGATACGGCAGACGCGGCGGCCGCGGCGTGTAACGAAGCAGCTTCGATGACTGTGACGATAGCGTCGGCAGTGAGCCTTCTCGACGAGCGAGGAGGTGTGGGTTTCCTGGAGCTGCAGCAGCGGCGTCAGCTGTCCGGAGACCCCGGCCGCGGATGCCGTGCCGCAGCCGAACATCATCACGGCCGCAAGAGATACGCACTTCAACAGATTTGACGGTCTGGTCATTGGTTCCTCACTCGCCTTAGGCCAACACTGAGTAAAACAAGGATTTTACCTTGTGGTATTTACTGTATCAGGTCGCTGTCTTCGGCCAAGCCCTGCAATCGCATGCCAGCTTTTCGGGATCTGCCGGGCCATCGCGCCACCAGTCGCCCCAGGGGATGTCGCCCGAAGAGGGGGGGGCGTCCGAAAGGGGTGTTGCCCGAAAGGGGTGTCGCCCGAGCGGTTGCTTAACGGAAGATCAAGCCCGGACAGCTAGGCTGCTTCAGCCTTGTGTTCTTGGCCGCTCCGGAGGGCCGTTTCGCGTGACCAGCAGCATCCCCGCCCACTACCAGCAGCCAGCCACCCCGGCACATCCCGTGCCGGCTGCCATCCGGCTCGATCGCATCCGCAAGTCGTTCACCAAGCTCGCAGTCGATGACCTGGATCTGGAGGTCCGTGCCGGTGAATTCTACGCCCTGCTGGGCCCCAATGGCGCGGGAAAGACTACGACGCTGCGCATGCTGGCGGGACTGTTGAAGCCGGATTCCGGCTCGATCAGCGTGTTCGGCATCGACGTCCTGGCCGATCCGACCTCCGCCAAGCGCATCACTGCATGGCTGCCCGACGAGCCGATGCTCTATGACAAGCTGTCGCCGCTTGAATATCTGGAATTCGTCGCCGGGCTGTGGGGGCTGGAGCGTGAAGCCGCGGAGAAAAGCGCGACCCGGCTCCTGGAGGTTCTGGAGCTATGGCAGCACCGGCACGCGCGGTGCGAAGGTTTCTCGCGCGGTATGAAGCAGAAGGTGGCATTGGCCGGCGCGCTCATTCACGACCCGCGCCTGATCATGCTGGACGAGCCGCTCACAGGCCTCGATGCGGCCATCGCACGGCAGGTCAAGGATCTGTTGATGGCTCGCGTCCGCGACGGCGCAACCATCATTCTGACGACGCACATTCTGGAAGTTGCGGAAAGACTGGCCGATCGTATCGGCATTGTCGCGCAGGGACGCCTGAGAGCCGAGGGAACAGTTGATGAGCTGAAGGCCGTCGCCGGCCACGGCAGCGCAACGCTCGAGGACGCATTCCTGGCACTGACATCGGTTGACGCCCTTCACGTGCCGGGGCGTCTGCCATCATGAGATACCTCTGGCCCGGTTCCTTCGCGTGGCTCCTGGCACACGATATGCGCCTCAACTGGCGGCAATTCGCGGCAATGTTCGCGAAGTCCTCGTCGCGCGTGTCCTGGGCTGTCGGCATCGCAGCGATCGCGGCATTACACGCGCTCGCATCATTGGCCGTGAACGATACCAAGCCGCTGCTCGAAGCCGCCGCAACTGCCGGGCGCGCCTCCACGCCGATGCAGATTGCGATCACCTGCATCATGGCCTGGATGATCTCGCAGGGCCTCCTGGGTACATCACGCATCATGTACGACCGCGGGGACCTGGACCTTCTGCTCGGCTCGCCGCTTCCCGGCGCTCGCATATTCGCCGCACGCGCTGTGTCACTGGCCGCCAGCTCGTTCGGCTCCGTCGGCATATTGCTGCTGCCCATAGCCAACATGGGCGCCATCGTCGACAGTCCGCATTGGCTATCGATTTATCCGACGCTCGCCGCGCTTGCCCTGATCGGTACAACACTAGGCTCGGCAATTGCGCTCTCGCTGTTCTTCGCCGTGGGACCGCGACGCGCGCGGATGGTTTCTTCGATCTCCGCCGCAGTGCTGGCAGGTGCCTTCGTGCTGTCGATCCAGGTCGCCGCCATGTTGCCGGAGGCATGGCGGGAGGCCGCCGGTGTGCACTTAGACGCGCTGCCGACCGGTACGATTCTCTGGCTGCCCGCCGCCGCAGCGGGTGGTGATTGGCTGGCAACGGCGGCGCTGATCGCCCTGGCGGCCACCCTCTTCGCCATCGCGGTACATGCAATGGGCTCCGCGTTCGCTCACGCCAGCGCACGCGCCGTCGAAGCATCCAGCGAGGACCGCGCTGGCCGCACGGAGGCCCGCAGGAAAACGAGATTCAGGCCTGGCCTGGCAGCCTCGCTTCGTCGCAAGGAATGGCGGCTGCTCATCCGCGACCCGAACCTGTTCGCCCAGCTTTCACTGCAGATCATTTATACGTTGCCCGTCGCCGTCGTGCTGCTGCGGAGCGGATCGAATGTCCCCACGGCCATTGGCCTGGCCCCCGTGATCGTCGTCATCGCAACGCAGGTTTCCGCCTCTCTCGCCTGGATTGCCGTCTCTGCGGAAGAAGCCCCGGAGTTGATTGCTGCTGCGCCGGTCGACCCAGATGCCGTGGACCGGGCCAAGCTGTCGGCGATCGCATTGCCGGTCGGATTGCTCGTCGCAGGTCCGATGCTGGCACTTGCCATCATCTCGCTCCCGGCCGCGGCAATCGCGGCGTTGTTCACGGTGGCCGGCGGCGCCTCCGGCGCCCTGCTGAATTTCTGGCATCCGATGCCCGGCAAGCGGCGCGGCATGCTCCGGCGCCATGCGCAGTCGAAACTGGTCGCGATGATCGAGCACATGCTGTCCATGCTGTCGGCGGTAGCCGTCGTGCTGGCGCTGCTCGGCTCGCCCGCCACCTTCATTCCAGTTGCCCTGGCAGTCACCATACTGATTGCCTGCCGGCGGGGTTGGCTCACCGCGCGGTCGGCGCCAGCGCCCCGGCCGGTCCCGGCAGCCGGCTGAGCTCGGCCAGCTTGTCCAGCAGCTTGTCGCGCCCTACCGGGGTCGGTTGCCGCGCAAGATAGGCCTTAAGAAAAGCGGCCTTGTTCATCTGCTCCAAGAGCATTTCCTGCTTGAGCTGCAGCGTGTCGCTGGTGCCGTGCTTGCGTTCCAGCGCCCGGCGCAGTGCTGGCTTGCCGAGCGCCTCATCGAATGCCGACCACGCCGCGCGCAGACGCCTCGCATCGCGCGCCGCACGCCTGCGGTAGAGCGCCTCCAGGAAAGGATGGCCGGTCTGCGTGTCGACCTGCACCGCGAGCTTTCGGGCTGGCTCTGGAACAGGACCTCCAGAGCGCGGACCCGTTCGTCCAACGGCAGTGACAAGTCATAAAGTCGATCGTCGACGGCTGTCGCGACGATGTTGTCGCGAACCTGTCCTGGCAACTGCAGAAAGGCAGGCAACTCCACACCCCAGCGCACGTAGCCGTAGCTGAGCGCTGCTCCCGCCACGACGCCGAGAATGAATTTTCCGATCCCGCTGCTGGATGAATTGCCCATCGTGCTTGCCCCAAAAATCACGCGCTGCGCGCCAGTAGGCCAGAACACCGTGACGTCTCAACAACAATTCGTTCACAGAACGCGTATCATGTCACTTGCAGTCGCCGTTCCGGTTTGCCGCCTGCAATGCGGAAGAGGTCCATGGCGGTTGGCGCCGTTAAAGACGGATTTTAGCGCCGCGCAACTGCAGCAGCGCAGCAGGGCTGCCCTATTTTCCGCCCTTCCGCTTCTGCTCCTTGTGGAATGACGTGATCTTCGGGGGAGGACCGTCAAAGCCCAGCTCGGCCCACCGGCCCGACACTTTATCGTATACCGATTTTCTCAGCATCGTCGCCTGCGGGAACTCGGCCAGATGCCGGTGCGGCTTGCAGGCGTTGATCAGCACCTTCGATCCATACGGACGCACCTCGGCCGGAAAGCGGCTGGGATCGAGCCCGGTCGACCATGTATTGCGCAACAGATCGAGATCCTCGACCGGGTGACAGCGTGTGCACAGGGCCCACAGCACGTCGTTCATGTCAGTTGGATCGACGTCGTCGTCGACCACGATGACCCATTTCGTATAATAGGCCGCAGCCGGGCACTGGGCCGTGAGCGCCAGCACCTGGGCCGCATGGCCGGCATACTTCTGCTGCATCGAGACAACGACCATACCCCAACCCGAGGCGGCCGCCGGATGGGCATATGCTCCGACCACGCCCGGCACGCCGATGCGGGAAAGATCCTCGATGATGCGGGCGGACCGCATGATCGCGTAATAAGCGCCGATCTCGCAGGACGGATACTTCGCCATCAGTGCCGCCGTCAGGATCGGCGAGCGGCGGTGGTGAATGGCAGTGACGTCGATCAGCGGCTGCGGCTGATCGCTCCCGTCCGTAATAGCCTGTGAACTCGCCGAGCGGACCTTCCTGCTCGCGCTGCTCGGGATGCACCAGGCCCTCTATCACCAGTTCTGCCTGCGCCGGGATCGGCAGGCTGACGGTCTCCGCCTCCGTCAATTCGATGCCGCGGCCCATGATGCCGCCCGCCACCTCCAGCTCCAATTCCTCCGAGCCGAACACCTGCGCCAGCAAGCATGAAGAGCACGGATCGACCCCATAGGCCGCCACCACCTCGAGCGGCTTGCCTTGAGCCCACCACGCGTCGCGGTCGAGTTGGCCGTGCTTACCCGGCGAAGTGTAGAAGCCGATGCGATTGGGTCCATGCAGCATCTGACGATAGCAGCCGACATTGATCCGCCCAACTTCCGGATCGCGCGTGAACACGATGTTGCCTGTGCCGATGTAGCGTCCGCCATCACCCGGCCAGAACATCGGCGCTGGAAACTCCGTCAGGTCGAACTGGCCCGCCCGCAACACCACCTCGTTGACCGGGGCCTTCGATTTCGCCACCTCGACGGGTTCACCTCGCGGCGCAAGATTCGGCGGCTGGCCTCGATCATCTGGCTGGTATCGAGGGATGGATCGAGGCCGACGGCAAGCGCGTAGCGCTCCTTGCTGGCCCCCAGCATGTTGGCAAGCACAGTCGAGTTCGCGCGATCACCCTTCACATTTTCGAACAGCAGGGCAGGAGCATCCTCCCGCCGCGTCGCCATATAGGTGATGGCCGACAATTCCTCGTCCGGGTCCACTTCCGCATCGATCCGCTTCAGCTGACCGTTGCGCTCGATGCAGCTCCACCCATTCGCGCAGAGCTGGACCAGCCGACCGACCGGCAACTTGCCCTGCGATCGGGTGGCTGCGGCGGTACGCGTCCGGCGCTTGGCAACTGCGATCTCTTCCATGGGTAGGTCTCCGTTCCCGGACGGTCTCGGCCCGATCGGCCTTGCCCGTATGTTGGTCAGCTGCGGTAGTCGGCGTTGATAGACACGTAGTCGTGGGTCAGGTCGCACGTCCACACCGTCGACTGTCCGGCGCCAACGCCGACATCGACGCGCAGCGAAAGCTCGGCATTCTTCATGTAGGCGGCGACGGTCCTCTCGTCGTAACCGGGCGCCCGCTCGCCTTCCGAGGCCACGAGATAGGGACCAAACCAGATCGCAAGCCGGTCGCGGTCGGCGGCCTCGCCGGACTTGCCGACCGCCATAACGACCCGTCCCCAGTTCGGATCCTCGCCCGCAATTGCTGTCTTGGTGATCGGCGAGTTCGCGATCGCCATTGCAATGCGCCGGGCGGCGCGGTCGTCCTCGGCACCCGTCACTTCGATGGTGACGAATTTGGACAGCCCTTCGCCATCTCGCACCACCTGCAGTGCCAGATCGTGCATCACTTCGTGCAGAGCGGCGGCGAAAGCCTTGCAGTTCGGGTCCGCGGCGTCGCTGATCTTGGGAACGCCCCGCGCCGCGGCCTTGCCCGTCGCAAACACCAGCACCGTGTCCGAGGTGGAGGTATCGCCATCGACCGTGATGCAGTTGTAGGTGCGGTCCGCGATGTCGCTGACCAGACGCTGCAGCAGCGGCTGGGCCACCGGCGCGTCGGTGAAGATGAAACACAACATCGTCGCCATGTCCGGCGCGATCATGCCTGCGCCTTTGCAGAAACCGCCGATGGTGACCTGCTTGCCGCCGATCTCCACCCGCGCGACTGCCAACTTGGGATATGTGTCGGTCGTCATGATTGCGCGGGCGGCAGGCTCCCAGCCTTCCGCCTTCGACTGCGTCAGCAAGCTTCGGCAGCGCATCCGCGATGCGGCTCGCATCCATTGGCTCGCCGATCACGCCGGTGGAGGCGACGTAGACGTCCTCAGCCCGGCAACCGATCACCTTCGCGGCAGCATCCACCGTGACTTTGACGGCATGCTCTCCCTTGCGGCCGGTGAATGCGTTGGCATTGCCCGAGTTGACGACCAGTGCGCGCGCAGCGCCATGAACAAGTTGCGACCGGCACCACAGCACCGGCGCCGAACAGGTCTTCGACCGCGTCGTCACACCGCCGGCGATCGTCCCTTCGTCGAGGACGGCAAGCATGACATCCACGCGGTTCCTGTAACGAACGCCGGCCTCGGCAACCGCAAATCGCACCCCGTCTATGGGTGGCAACTCTGGAAGGCGCGCAGGTGCAAAAGGCGACGGCTTTGTCGTGAGAGCCATGGTTGATCCTTGAGGCTTGAATTGCCGGTGAACGTGTCCGGCCGACGCCACCTGACAGGAACCGCAGGCAGGAATCAAGCGGCAGCAAATCCTGGTGCATCTGTCCATCTGCCAGGACCAGCCCCCCGCATTGGCCGCACGCAAGTTGCCGGTTACCGGCCTCATTTAGGATCCTGCTGCTGCCCGTAATCGCACTTCTTGACACGTCAGGCTCAGCACCCGTATCGTTCAATATAAAATTCCATGTTCAAATATGCACAGTTCACTTTCGATGGCCTGGGAGGCGCGGATGGGCGAGAACATCAAGCGTAGCGGCTATACCGCATCGACCAGAATGGACGAGCCGTGGATCAGCTTGCAGAACCAGTCCCGTGCCCGCCCGGTTACCGACGCAGAACTGGCCTTCGCCCAAGCCCTTGAGGCAGCCTACAGGGACGGTATCGACGACTTCGAGCAGGTCGCGCGTCGCCTCACCGATGCCGGCATCGTCGCTCCGAACTCCGGCACAACGCAATGGACCCTCGCGCTGCTCGAGCAAGAGTTGGCGACCATCAACGCATCTCTGGACGACGCATATGCTCGCCACGGCATCGGCGCTTGAGTTCGACACCGTCTCGCGCGCCTTTCCCGCCCGCGACGGCAATGAGCTTCTCGCCATCACAGACGTCTCGTTTCGCGTCAAGCCACAGGAGTTCGTGGCGATCGTCGGACCGTCCGGCTGTGGGAAATCGACGATCCTGAACCTCACCGCCGGTCTCGACAAACCCAGCCGCGGCAGCGTCGCGGTCAGTGGCGACCAGGTCACGGGGCCCAATGCACACGTCGGCTTCATGCTGCAGAAGGATCTGTTGTTGCCGTGGCGGTCGATCATCCGCAACGTCGAATTCGGCCTGGAGGCACGCGACGTTTCACGGAAGGAGCGGCGGGAACGCGCCATGGCCGAGCTGTCGCGCTGCAAGCTTACGGACTTCGCCCATCACTATCCCTATCAATTATCCGGTGGCATGCGCCAACGCGCCGCCCTGGCCCGCACCCTCGCAATCCGCCCCGATATCGTCCTGCTCGATGAGCCGTTCTCCGCCCTCGATGCGCAAACGAAGATGCTGCTGCAAAAAAGTTTCGGCGAAACGATAGCGAGTTCCGGCGTCACCACACTCCTCATCACCCACGACCTCGCCGAAGCTGTCGCCATGTCCGACCGCATCCTGGTGATGTCGGAACGCCCGGGTCGCATCATCGAGGAGATCGACGTCGACCTGCCCGACCGCCACAACCCGATCGCCAGACGCGCCCACCCGCGCACCGGCCAGTTCATTGCCCGTCTGTTCGAGCTGCTCAAGCTCGACGAGCGGGTTGAATAGTCAGCATTCAAAGTGTGTCAAAGGGAGACGAGAACATGCTGAAAGCCGTAAAGTTGACCGCCATCGCGACTGCTGCGCTGGCTGCCGCAGCCGCCATGACGGGCGCGCAAGCGCAAACCAAGATCACCTACCTGTTCCCGGCGCCGGGCTTCCTGCCCGCGTTCTCGCCGTGGCAGATTGCGCGACACAAGGGCTATTACAAGGCCGAGGGCCTCGACATCACGTTCCAGACCGCCAAGGGCGGCGCCGATGCCGCCAAACAGATCGGCGTCGGCAACGTCGATATCGGCGGCGGCATTGGTGACACCCCCATCATCGTGCGCTCAAATGGCGTCAACGTGCGTGCCGTGGCATTGCTCGGCGGCCGCGGCCTCACCCAGATCGTCGTGCGCCAGGACGCCGGCGTGAAGTCGTTCAAGGACCTGAAGGGCAAGAAAGTCGGCGTCCTCTCGTTCCAGGACACTACCTACTACAACCTACTCGCCGTGCTGAGCAGCGCCGGCCTCACCAAGTCCGATGCCTCGATCCAGGCCGTCGGACCGGCCGGCGTTGTCAAACTGATGATCTCCGGCGACGTCAATGCGATCTCCGGCGTGCCCGAATGGGCCGCAGCGATCCGCGCGGCCGGCGTCAAGGTCGACGTGCATGAGATCGAACCGGTGTTCCCCGCCATGGCCCAGGTCATCCTGGCGTCCGACAAGGTCATCAATGAGCGGCCCGACATGGTGCGCAAGGTGGTCTCGGCCACCATGAAGGCCTTCAAGGAGGTGATGAACAATCCGGAGCAGGCCGCGAAGGATTTTGTCGCTGCCGTGCCGCAGCACAGGGGCAAGGAGAAGTTCATCGAAGGCATCATGAAGGACTATGGCCGCATGGTCTACAAGACCGACGATGCGGCCAGCCTTGGAAAGATCGACGAGACCCGCATGGCACGAGTACAGAAGTTCTATCTCGACAACGGTATCATCCAGAAGGCGGTGCCGGTGAAGGAACTGTACACCAACCAGTTCGTCGGCAAGTAGGTCCGCATCGCAATGACTATGCGCGACGCGATCGCAATGGCCCTTGTGGCAGTGGCAGCGGCGGCGGCGTGGGAGTTCATTCCCCCGCTCGCCGGCGTGCCGCGCTACATCATTCCGACATTCTCCCAAACGCTCACGGAGCTGTGGCGGATGGCGAACAGCGAGAACCTGCTGCACCACACGCTCTCAACTGCAGCGATGACAACGATAGGTTTCGTCGTCGGCAGCGTACTGGGCGCCGTCGGCGGTTACCTCCTTGGCATGTCCAGCTTCTGGGAGCGCGTCCTTTCCCCCTATATTCTCGGCCTGCAGATCGCGCCGAAAGTGGCGTTCGCGCCGCTGTTCATCATGTGGTTCGGCTACACGTTCTGGCCCAAGCTGCTGGTGACGATCCTGATCGTGTTCTTCCCGATCCTGGTCAACGTCCTGCAAGCCATGAAGACGGTGGACCGCGATATGGTCAACCTGGCGCGCGCGTATTCGATGAGCCGATCACAGATCTTCTGGAAGATCGAGTTCCCGTCCTCCTTGCCCTCGCTGATGGCCGGGCTGCGGATCGGGGCAACGCTCGCGGTCATCGGCGTCACGGTCGGCGAGCTTGTCGGCGGCAACACGGGACTGGGTTTTCTAATTACTTATGGCGAAGGCCAGGCCAACGCGGCGATGGTCTTCAATGCAATCCTTCTACTGACGGCGATCGGCATCGTCCTCTATGGGCTGGTTGCCATCGCGGAGGAACGCATCCTGCACTACCTGCCCAAGGCCGGCCGATAGGCAGACGGATAGCACTACGGACGCACAAAGGAGATAACCATGACCGAGCTGCCGAAGTTTCCGGAGATCCGGCCGGAGAACGTCGAGGTCCCGAGCGGCACGTCGTTCGACAATTGGATGAAGTCGTGCATCGTGCGCTACTCCACGCGCACGCCGGACTGGGACGCCCTCAAGTTCCAGTCCGACTACGATCCGAAGTACAGGCGCGCCCAACTGCGCTACGTCGGCACCGGCGGCACCGGCGTGGAGTCGGACGAGAACGTCGTGCCAGCGGGACATTTCACGTTCTCGACCATGATCCTGCCGGCCGGCTGCGAGGGACCGCTGCATCTGCACACGGATGCAGAGGAGGTTTTCTTCATCCTCAAGGGCCACAAAGTGCGCTTCATGATCGAGCACGAGGGCAAGCGCTGGGAGACCGTTCTCGGCGAGCGGGACCTGCTATCAGTGCCGCCGGGCGTGTATCGCGGGCTCGTCAACGAGGGCATCGAGGAGGCGCTGATGTGCGTCATGATCGGCAATCCGAAGCCGGTCACTCCGACATATCCCCCCGATCACCCTCTCGCATCCATCAAGCGCAGCAAGCAATAGCTTGCCGGCCGAGAGTTGGCCATCCCAGGAGGTCCAGATGACCGACATGACCCAACGTATCGAGGAGCGTGTGAACACCGGCCTGCCCGGCCAGTGGTACGCAGTCTGTAAATCCGTACAGGTTCAGCCAGGTAGACCGCACGCCGTAAAGGCTCTCGGCCAGGGCCTCGTTCTGTGGCGCGACGATGCCGGTAAGCTTGCCTGCATCGAGGATTATTGCCCCCATCGCGGCGCCCCCTTGTCGCGCGGAGAGGTCAAGGAGGGGCTGATCGCCTGCCGCTACCACGGCGTCGCCGTCGACGCCGATGGCAGGATCGCGCGCGTTCCTGCCATGCCGGAATGCTCGCTGGAGGGCCGCTCGGCTGTCAGGTCATATACCGTGACCGAGGCTGCGGATGCTGTTTTCGTGTACATGCCGAGCGCCCAGCAACCCGAAGCCCCACCGCTCGATCTGCCGGCCGAGTTGACCGGCCCGGAATGGACCGGCTTCCTCTGCGTTTCACCGTGGCAATGCAATTACCGATATGCGCTCGACAACCTCGCCGATCCGATGCACGGCTGCTACCTGCATGCCCAGTCATTCACGCTGGCATATGGCTCCAAGCAAGACATCATGAAGCTCGAAAAGACCGAGACGGGATTCGTCGTGTCCCGCGTCGAGCAAGCTGGCGAGAATTTTGACTGGACCGAGATGGTCTTCGGGGCGAGCACCTATTGCAGGCTGGACCTGCCCTATCCGGCCGCTGCCGGACCGGGCGGCGTGTTCCGCATCATCGGCTACGTGCTGCCTGTCGACGAGCACACCTGCACGGTCTTCTTCTGGCGTCTGAGAAAGTGCACCGGCCTGGAGCGCCAGTCATGGCGATTCATGTATCGCGCGCTGCTGGAGGAAAGGCACTGGAACGTGCTCGAGCAGGATCGCGAGATGCTTTCCGCCATGCCCGAAGACGCCAGAAAGCGTGAGATGCTCTACCAGCATGATGTCGGCGTATCCCGCATCCGTCTGGTCCTGAAACAGATGGCCCGCGATCAGCTCGAAGCGGAAGACGCAGTCCGCCTGCAATCGGCGGTAGGATAAATCAGCACGGCATGTCCTCATCCCCTCACATGCACCGCGGTGTCAGTGGCAGCATCGGCTACCTGGAGGCGGGCGGCGACCAGGCCGCCCCCCTCGTCCTGCTGCACGGCATCGGCTCCAACGCAAACTCGTTTGCTCCGCTGATGTCGGCACTGCCGGCGGAGCTGCACGCATTGGCGTGGGATGCGCCCGGTTATGGCGCCTCCGCGCCGCTCGCCCTGGATTGGCCGAACGCAGATGATTACGTGGCCGCTTTGGCCGCGTTCCTCGACGGGCTGGGCATCGCGCGACTGCATCTGCTCGGGCATTCCATGGGCGCCCTGATCGCGGGGCGCTTTGCCGTTCGCCATGCCGACAGGCTGGCGTCCCTGACATTGGCCTCGCCGGCACTTGGCTACGGCACCGCACCAGGAGCAACCCTGGCCGCGCCGGCCGCCAATCGCCTGGAGGCGATGATCGCCGAGGGAGCCCCGCAATTTGCCGCCACGCGCGGGCCGCGCCTGGTATGGAACAACAAGATGCGACCGCAAGTGGTCGCCGACGTGATTGCAGCCATGAGCGAGGTCCGGCTGCCGGGTTATCGTCACTCCTCGCGCATGCTCTCGTGCGCTGACCTTGTCGCTGATGCCGCCCGTATCCGCACGCCCACCCTCGTACTGGTCGGCGACAAGGACGAGATCACACCGCCGGAGAATTGCAGACGCGTCTACGATGCCCTGATGGCCGCCACGCCTGACCTCGCGCACGGCTTCGAGCTCGTGTCCGACTGTGGCCATGCCGTGGTGCAGGAGGACCCCACGGCCGTCGGAGAGCTTATCAAGCGGCTGGCGTTGGCACGAGACAGCTGAACGATGCTCGACGACAAACCATCGCACGGCCTAACGCGCCCGGACTATTCGGTGCCGCCAGTCGTCCGCGCCATCAAGGTGCTGCGCTATATTGCTGCGGGAAACTCGGTCGCAAACCAAAGCCAGGCCGCACGAGCGATCGGCATCAATCGCACCACACTGCTGCGCCTGCTGTGCACACTGGAATTGGAAGGGTTCATCGAGAAGATCGCCAATGGTGACGATTACACGCTAGGCACGGGCGTAATAGAACTGGCCGCCCACAAGATATTTTCGCTTGATGTCGCACAGGCCGCGCGTCCGGTTCTCGAACGACTTACAGCCGCACTGGGCCTTTCCAGCCATCTTGGAATCCTCGATGACCGAGAGGTTCTTTATCTGCTGCGCTGCACCCCTAATCGCCATCTCGTCTCCAATGTGCATGTTGGCACCCGCCTGCCCGCGCACGCCTCCACCATGGGCCGGGCCATCCTGGCACACCTGCCGTTCGCAGATGTTGAAGCCCTGTTCGAAACGGCGACGCTATTCGCTGTAACGGTAAAGACACCGACCTCGATCGCGGCGCTCGGCAAACAGCTGGAACAGGCACGAGCTGCCGGCTACGCAGATGCCCGCTCCAGCTTCGAGGTCGGGATCGACGCCATAGCCGCGCCCATCTTCGACCACTCCGGACGCGTGATTGCTGCAATCAACGTATCGGGACCAGAACGAGCATTTGCCGCAGTGCCTGGCCACCGCGCCGAAATCGCCGAGGCGGTCATGGAGGCCGCCCGCGAGATCGGCAGGCGGCTGGGACACGTCGAAAGGACGCCCCCTCCCACCAGCAACGCCGGGAAATGAGACGCAACATGGATCTGCGCCTGCAAGAAACGACGGCCGTCATAACCGGGGGAAGCTCGGGAATCGGACTGGCAACCGCAGACCTGCTGTTGGCGGAAGGCGCCCGGGTCGCGATTTGCGGACGCGACGAAGCCCGGCTTGGACACGCACGCGCCGAGCTGGAAGCCCAGCACGGACAGGGCCGTCTCGTCACAAGCGCTTGCGATGTCACGAACAGGGACGACGTTGCCCGCTTTGGCGCGTTGGTGGCACGCGAATTCGGCAGCCTGGATCTGCTCGTCACCAACGCCGGGCAGGCACGCGTGTCCACCTTCGCATCCACCGACGATGCCGCCTGGCGGGCCGAACTCGAGCTCAAATTCTTCAGCCAGGTCCTCCCGATACGCGCATTCGAGCCGATGCTGCGGAGATCGCAATCTGCCGCGATCGTGGGCGTCAACTCCCTGCTGGCACTGCAGCCGGAGCCGCACCTGGTCGCCACCTCCGCTGCACGCGCAGGTGTACAGAACCTTCTGAAATCGCTGGCCACCGAGCTGGCACCCCAGATTCGCGTCAACACCATCCTGCTCGGCGTGATCGTGACCGGTCAAGTCGAGCGCCGGTTTGCCGCCCACGGCAAACCAGGCCAGACGCTGGAGGAATGGGTCCGCGAGCAGGCAACCGGCAAGGCGATCCCGCTGGCACGTTGGGGCAGGCCGGAAGAAGCCGCACGAGCCATTGTGTTTCTCGGCTCACCTGCGGCAAGCTATATCACTGGCGCTTCGCTGGAAGTATCCGGCGGTGTATCCCGGTTCATCTGACTATCGAGCGATGTTGCGGCCGTGATCATCCGGACGGCGGCATGAGGAAAGAGGGAAGCGTGACATGAAGCTTGGCTCACTCGGCGTGATCGGCAGCGGCGCCATCGCAACGCCTATGCTCGAAGCACTCGCCGCCAACATCGGCGCTCCCATCGACCGGCTGACAATCCTCACCCTGCCCGAGGTCGAGGCTGCCGCTCGCGATCTCGTCGGACGCATCGGGCCATCGATCGCACGACAGGTCGACATCGTGACCGACGGAAAGGCCTTCCTCTCTGAGCCCTTCGACCTCGTGGTCGAATGTGCCGGCCACGCCGCGGTGAAAGCGTATGGGGTCGAGGTGCTGACGCACGGCGTCGACCTGCTGGTGGTATCGATCGGTGCACTGACCGACGACACCCTGCGCGAAAGCCTGAGGTCGGCGGCAAAGACATCGGGCGCCCGTCTCATCCTATGCTCCGGTGCCATCGGTGGCATCGACCTGCTTTCTGCCGCATCGCTTTCCGGAATCACCAGCATCACGTATTCGTCGCGCAAGCCACCCAAGGCCTGGAAGGGAACACCTGCCGAAAAACTTCTCGATCTCGATGCCGTGACGACAGAAACCGTGTTCTACGAGGGCTCGGCAAGAGCGGCCGCACGTGACTATCCGCAGAACGCCAATTCCGCCGCGACCATCGCGATCGCCAGCCTGGGTCTCGACAAGACAAACGTGCGTCTCATCGCCGATCCAGCCGCACCGGGAAATGTCCACGAGTTCAAGCTGTCCTCAGCTGCCGCGGACATGGAGGTTCGCATCGTAGGGAAGCCGTCACCAGCCAATCCCAAGACGTCGATGTCGACCGCCTATACGGTTGCGCGCGAAATACTGAACCGCATCGCGCCAGTTGCCATCTGATGGCCGAGGGACGAACGCCGGACATGCAAATCGTTTCGCTCGACGAGGTCAGACGGCTGGCGACTGGTCCGCTGACGAAGGGCGTCACGATCGACCTTACCCGCCTACGCATCGTCGAGCCTTTGGATCTCTCGGGTGTCTCCCTCGCCAACCTGGATTTCTCAGGCAGCGTGTTCCAGGCCCCGGTAAGCTTTCGAGGGTCGCACTTCGCCGGACTGGCATGGTTCAAGGGCTGCCGCTTCGATTTTGCACTCGATATGTCGCACGCCTTGTTTGCCAACGACCTGCGGATGCAAGGGGCCATCCTGAACGGCCCCACATTGCTGTCGCGCTCGGAGTTTCATGGTGTGCTCGACCTTGACGGGGTACGCTTCGAAGACCGCGCGGATCTGGACCGGCTGGTTTGCTTCGGCAACGTCTCCATGGCGGCCACTCAATTCATGGCCCCCGTTACGCTGCAGGGCACACAAATGCTGGGTGGCCTGTGGTGCGAGGGCGCGCAATTCGCATCCCGCGCCGACTTTCGCGAAGTGGAAGTTCATGGCCGCACCTGGCTCAGGAATGTACAGCTGGCCACCCCGCAGGCAAACGGTTCGCGCGATGCCGTACGCGATATTCAAAGCTATGGCTATCGCTGGGTTTGAGCTGAATTAGCGATTGGTTGGAGGATGAGCACCATGGGAAAGGTTCTCAGTCAGCAGCATCTCGATCAGTGGCATGCCGTTGGCGCGGTCTGGCCGATCGAGCTGCTTACTCCCGAGCAAACGACGCACTACCGCGCCAGGTACGCGGCGATCGACGCCGCGACCTCGGGCGGCGCCCAGGGCCGCTTCCGCATGAAGGCGCATCTGCCGTTCCCATGGCTGTGGGATCTGATCCAGACACCGCGCCTCGTCGATGCGGTCGAGGATCTGCTGGGCCCGGACGTCGTCTGCTGGGGCTCCTCCTTCTTCGCAAAGAACGCGCACGACCCGCGCTTCATCTCGTGGCACCAGGATTCGACCTATTACGGTCTGGAGCCGCCAGAATTGATCACCGCCTGGATTGCGCTTACCGATGCCACCAGCCTGTCCGGCTGTATGAAGATCATTCCCGGCTCGCATCTTGGCGAAGCGATCCGCGCGCATGAGGAGACGCGCGACCCCAACAACATGCTGTCGCGCGGGCAGACGATCCGTGGCCTTGATAACGATGAGGCGGTGGAGATGCCGCTGGCGGCGGGTCAGATGTCGATCCACCACAACAAGACGATCCATTCGTCGGAGCCCAACAACGCCGACTGGCCGCGGATCGGCGTCGCGATCCACTTCGCTGCCTCGAGCGTTCGCCAGGTCCGCTTCGAGAACGCCACGGCAATTGCCGTTCGCGGTTCACCGCTGCATTGGCAGCAGGAACCCTATCCCGAATTCGAGATGTCTCCGGCGAGCGTCAAGGCGCTGGACGAATTCCTCGCCACCTATCGTAACTCCGGCACCGGTCACAGCTAGAGTTTCGTGCGATAATTCGCACTCGCCCTATAAGCTTTTCGCTCACGGACCGCACCGGCCTTCGGCCTGGCCCTCCGCGGGGGCGGCGCACTGGCGCCGGGCCGCAATTCGCGGCCTTCGCGCAGTCGCCACACCAACCCTGCGCGCGGCTTTTCCTTGCGCGCGCCGCCATACCAACGCTGCGCGGATATCTGCGCATCCATCAGCTCTGCGCAGCGTTTGCCCCGCCTCGCATCCAGGCCGACAGCAGGACGGCAGATGCGCACGTCCATGTCACGCCGGTGACGACCGCCCATGGCCATGGGAAGGGGAAGATTGCCCACTCCAAATGCGTTGCGAGCACCACAAGGGGAATACTGCTGATGGCGGCAATCGCGCTGGCCGCATCCTGCGCATATGAGCGCAGAAAGGCTGCAATCAGGAACAGACCCAATAGCCCCCCATAAGTATAGCCCATGATCTTGAGCCCGAACCACAGGATCGATGGTTGAGCACCGAACCAGGCGGCAATCGCAGCCAGCACGGCGGCAAACGCAATGACGAGAAGTCGCGGTCCTGCAAGAATTCGATCCGTGTCCGTGTTGCGCGTCAATCCAAGATCGAAATAGGCTGACGAGGCCAGACCACTCAGTGCCGAATCGAGCGAGGACATCGCCGCCGCCAACAATGCGACCACCAGCAGGCCGCGCAGACCGGCAGGAAGCTCGTGCCGGATGAAATATGGAAATATGTAGTCGAACTTTCCGGAAGCAGCCAGACCGGCCACCGCTTCGCTGGCGTTCGCCTGATAATATGAAAACACCGCGACCCCCACGCAGAGAAACAGCAGTGTACTCACGAGATCGGCAACCCCGGCCGAGATCACGGCCTGCCGAGCCTTGGCCTGGTCGGTGCAAGCCAGCGCGCGTTGCGCGATATCCTGATCGGCAGCCCCGGTGGCAAGGCCCAGCACGAATGCAAACAGATTGCCGGTCCAGAATGTCGTGGCGCTCGTCGCATCGAGCTTGAAATCGAAAACGCGGAACTTGTCGGCGGCACTCCCCGCCTCAACGATCTGCGCAAAGCCCCCGGGCAACTGGCCCCCCACGTATACGATGGCGGCCGCAGCGCCAAAGAGGAACAGCACCAGCTGAAACACGTCGGTCCAGATCACGGCCCGCAAACCGCCTGTAAGGACATAAGCGGCTGCCACCGCGGCGATCAGTGCGATCGCTGTGTTCAACTCAACATCGAAGAAAACCGACACCGCGATAGCACATCCAGCCAGCCTGACAGCGCTGGCAAGGCACCGGCTCACAATGAAAATCGCGGTCCCGCTCAATCTCGAGCGCCGGCCGAGACCAATCTCGAGGAACTCGTACACTGTCGAGACACGCAGCCGATAATAAGCGGGAATGAAGATCGCCGCGACTGCGTAAGCGGCCAGAAACGAGCCAACCCAAAGCTGCGCGTACGCAAAATTTCCGGAAATCGCCGCGCCGGGCACACCGATGAAAGTCAATGCCGACAGCTTGGTCGCCCAGGTGGACGCCGCTACAGACGCCCAGCCTTCTTTCCTTCCGGCCAGGAAATAGTCATCGTGCGTTTCGGTCCGACCGCTGGACGCAAGACCGATGGCAAGCACCGCGGCGGCATATACCGCGACAACAAGCCAATCCATAGCGGTCATGATTCACAACCGCCGCCGGAGGAGACGTCCGACCCGAGCGGGCTGGCATGCGAGCGCCGTGCCGACCGGCTCACACGCCCACCCTGACCCAGACGTCGTCCCCCTCCAGCCGGACGTCGTATGCCGGCAGATCCTCCTCCACCGGCCCACCGAGGCATTTGCCCGAGCGCACGTCGAAGACTGCGCCGTGCAGTGGACACTCGATCTGCTCCCCGTCGAGAAATCCATCCGACATCAGCGCAAATGCGTGTGGACAAACGTTGTTGAGAGCATGGATCTCGCCCGCAAGCTCCACCAGCACAACGGGCACATCACCGTGGCTGACAGCAACCGCCTCCCCCGCCGCGATATCGGCGCGCGAAGCGACCCGGCGCCAGCCGTCTCTTTCCTCGATAGCCATCAGCGCAGCTACTCAGCCGCTGCAGGCGGCGCCGTCGCCACCAGCTCATCCTGGTGCAGCCGATCAATGATCCGGCGCGCCTGGATCACACCGGTGTCGGCATTAATGTCGATCTGCTTGGGATTGGGGATGCGTTGCAGCGAAACCTGCTGGTTCTCGAATACCGCGACGTCCTCGAGGAACGCGGTACGGATCTCGTTGATCACCATGTCGCTGACCACCGGATTGTCGACGTCCCAGCTGTGCGCTTGCCCATAGAAATAATGGGTGGTGGTCTCCGTTTCCGGCGTGATCAGGTTCATGTTGCGCATCTCGATGCCACCGATACGCTTGCCTTCCGGCGCGCCGGTGCCAGTCGGTGTCGCCCCGACGTCAAGCTTCAGATAAGCCGGCGGTGTGTAATTGATGATCTGCCAGCGATCGACGTTGCCGGTGAACCCGCCAGCCCTGACGAATGTCGGCGGCGCCGGCCTGTCGATCGTCCACCGCGTGACCTGCACCGTGCTGGGCGTCCGCGTGACCTTGACCTCGGCGTTGACCAGATGCGCGTTGCCTATCGTCGTCTCGTGCACGAAAGCGAGGTGCGTCAGGTCCATGAGGTTGTCGACGATCAGTTGCCAGTTCGCCTTGACATGCAGATACCGCTGCCGGGCACCCCAATTCGGGCTGTCGAACTCGTGAAAGTCCGGGATCGTGTCGGGATCCGCCGCCGCCGGGTCTCCCATCCAGATCCACAGCCACTTGTAGCGCTCCACCATCGGATACGACCTGACTTTCGCGCCGGGCGGAATCGCTGCCTGACCGGGCACCTTCACACACGTGCCTGCACAATCGTACTGCAGGCCGTGATAGTGGCACTGGATCACATCGCCAACCAGCTTGCCCATAGACAACGGCAGATGCCGATGGACACATCGATCCTCCAAGGCAACCGGCGTGCCATCTTCCAACCGATACATCACGACCGGATCGCCTAGCAGCACGCGACCGACCGGCTTGCGGCCGATCTCCGTATCCTGGGCGGCGACGTACCACTGATTTCTGAGGAACATGGGCGTTCTCCCTCAAGGAGGCTGGGCTGCGAAGTGATTTACCCCCAAGTGTATTCGCGCGGAAGCGATTTTCAACCGAAGCGTGGATGTTGGCCACCGCCGACAATCGTGCATAGTTAGGCACGACAACTCAGCGCGACCCCAGGAGATGGCAATGCCAGGACGCGATATCAGGATTTCCGCAAGCGAAGGCGGCGCATTCGATGCTTACATTGCCGAGCCCGATGGCAGCGGCAAGGTGCCTGCAATCGTACTCGCCTCCGCGGTCCATGGCGTCACCGACGATCACCGCGCGTTCGCTGACCTGATGGCAGCCAATGGCTATGTTGCCGTTGCACCCGATCTGTTCTGGCGCTCGATCCCCGGCCCGCTCGGGCTGGACGACGAACGCACCAAGGTGCGCTCCCAGCCGCGCGCCGACATCATCAGGACCGGCGAAGCCGATTTCCTGGACACGATGGCCTACGTCCGGGCGCTGCCGCGGTTCAACGGCCGGGCAGCCATCATCGGCTTCTGCTATGGCGGTCCCTACGCCATCATCGGCCCGAAACGGCTCGGCTTCGACGCTGGCATCTCCTGCCACGGCTCGGTCATGGCGAACTATCTTGCCGAGCTGGACGGCGTGACAAAACCGATCAGCATCAATTTTGGCGACCAGGACCATGCCGCTCCGCCGGAGGTACTGGAAGGCTACCGCGCCGCAGCAGATCGCATGCCGAATCTCGCCCTCAATATTTATCCCGGCGCCAAGCATGGCTACATGTTCAAGGGCCACCCGAAGGCCTACGACGAGCCGGCATGTCAGGCGAGTACGAAAAGGGTGCTCGAGATCATGGCGACGCTCAAGGCATGAGCCGATGCCAACGGCGAGTTCAGCGCACGATCCTCAGCAGGATCCGCCGAACGGTCAGACCGAAGCTTGCAGCGCCATCATAAGAGCCAATGCGGGGGAACTCGCTGGAGCATGCTGCGGCACGACGAGCCAAATCTCCTTGTTGAGCTCGACACCCGAGATATCGAGAGCCAGCAACTGGCCCGAGGCGACCTCGTCGACAACGGCTGCCGCCAGTACGATCGATATGCCTCGCCCGGCACGCACGGCGCGCTTCACCGCCTCTGTGTTGCCAAACCCGGAAACGATCCGCAACTGGCCGGCTATCGGACCCAACCGTTCGCCAAGCAATGTTCCCGTACCACTCCCAGCCTCCCCTCCGAGCACTGCCTCCTCGGCAAGCTCCTTCGGCTCGATGCTGTCACGTCCGGCCCAGCGATGGCCGGGGGAGGCGATGACGACGAGTGACTCGCGCGCCCATACCGTGGCCTGATAGCCTCGCTTGCCAGCCCACCACTCCATGGCGGCGATGTCGGCAACTCCCGCGGCAAGGCGCTCTGCCACCGCCGGATTGGAGCCTATCCACAGCTCGACCTCGATGCCGGTCAGCTGCTGAAACGCCGCCAGTGGCTGCTGTAGTAGATATGTTCCTACATTGCTGGCCGCGGCCAACCTGATGTGCGGCGTTCCTATCAGCTCCCGCGCCCGCACAGCCGTAGCCATCAAACCGCGCGCATACGGCAAGAACCGCTCGCCCTGGGGCGTTGCACGAGTCGCGCCGCGACTTCGAACCACCAGCGATACCGACAGATCCGCTTCGAGCTGTTTGAGATGCTCAACGACTGTCGACGGTGACACGCGGAGCGACTTCGCAGCGGCTCGGACGCCCCCCTCGTCAAGTACTGCCAAGAAGGTAAGAACGTGCGCGAGGTTGAGCATGTCTTGAGGTCGGCTCGGGCAATCTAACAAGCGAGGACTAGCCTAAAGGCACGATGGGCTCGTTGACTGCGCCGGCTGGCCGCCGTCCGCACAAGACATCGATGATGCTGCGTGCGGCGGATGCTTCGATTTCTTGCCTGACGCTTGTGACCGCAGAGCCGATATGAGGGGTGAGCACGGTAGGAGCCATCGGCTGGCAGAGGCGCGGATCGACGGTCTTCGGCCGGTCCGACCGTGCCCAGTCCTCGCACTCGAACACGTCCGCTGCATATCCAGACAGCTTTCCCGCAGCCAGAGCGTCGGCGACGGCCCGCTCGTCGACGAGAGAGCCCCGCGCAGGATTTATCAGCAACGCCCCCGGCTGCATCGCAGCGATCGCTTCCGCGTCGATCAGATGCATGGTGGCTGGAACGAGCGGCAGGGCGAGCACGAGATAATCCGAGTGCTGTAGCAGATCGCCCAGCTCCCGCCGAGCCACCAGTCCGTCGAAACGGGACGGAAATGGCTGACTCAGAGAATCGCATGCCGAGATCTGACAACCGAAACCGGCAAGCCGCTCGGCAATGGCTTGACCGACCTTCCCGAAGCCGACAATTCCGACACGGGCGCCGAGCACGCCCCTGCCGTAATGGTTTGGACGCCAGCCCTTGAAGCCATTCTCCCGGATCTCTCGATCTCCATGCACCATGTGCCGCCCAAGCGAAAGCATCAGCCCGATAGCAAGCTCCGCGGTCGGCACGGTCAGCAGATCCTCGCAGATCGTGATCCACACGCCCCGGGCACTGGCGGCTGCGACATCGATGTTGTCATACCCTTTTAGCGCTGCACCGACGACCCGAAGGCCTGGACAAGCCGACAGCAACTCGCCATCGATGCGGTCGGTCATGAACGCCATGATGCCGGTGGCATCGCGGCAATTCTCGCGTAACACGTCCTGCGGCCACGGCTCGGGACGATCGTTGGCAATCACCCGCGCGAACCCATCGAACATCGCGCGGGTTTGCGGGAACGTGGCGTTTGTCAGAACGACGAGCGGCAGTTTCGACATGGTCTTTTTCCAGGTTCCCGCCGCGTCACTTCAATGCTTTGCGCAGGTTGGCGCCGACGCTGTCCACGACGACCACACAGGCCAGAATGGCAAGCAGGATCGCCGAGACCTGGGCATATTCCAACAGCCGCAGCGCAGCCATGAGCTCGAAGCCGATCCCGCCCGCGCCGACGATGCCCAATACGGCCGATGCGCGAAAGTGGTATTCCCAGCGATAGATCGTGACATCCGTCAGCTGCGGCAGCACCTGAGGGAGCACAGCGTGCAGAATGACCTGCATATGGCTGGCGCCGGCTGCACGCGCTGCCTCGAGCGGCTTGGGATCGACGTGCTCGATGGCTTCTGCATAGAACTTGCCCACCATGCCCACGGAATGCAGAGCCAGTGCCAGCACGCCGGGAAGCGCACCGAACCCGACAGCCGCGACAAACAGTACACCGAGGATCAGCTCCGGCACGGAGCGCAGAAAGGCGAGCAGCGTGCGCACGACGAAATAGACGCTCGGGTGTGGACTGGTGTTCGGCGCCGCAAGTATTGCGAGCGGTAGTGACAGAAAGACTGCCAGAGCCGTTCCCGCAATCGACATCGCCAACGTATCGCCCAACGGCTTCAGCCAGGTCCGCCAGCGCGCGAAGTCCGGAGGCACCATCTCGGAGGAGAGCTGGCGGATCGCCGGGCCGCTGTCGGCAAAGCGCTGCGCGTCGAAGAAGCCTGTCACCCACAACGAGGCCAGGCAGGCGAGCACGACCAGACCGACGAGCCCCGCCCCGCGTAGTGCGGAGCGGCGCTCTTCGGTGAGGATCGCATCGAATGAGGCCGATGCAGACATGATGACCTCAGAGTTTTGCCAGATTCAGCTTCAGCGTGGTCGCCATGTCACGCAGCACGTCGTAGTCCTTGTCGGTGGCCGGGGCCAGCGCTTCGACACGGAACAGCTTGAGGATCAGCGGGTCCTTCAGTCCCAGGAAAGCCTTTCTGATCTCGGCCTTGAGCGCGGGCGCCAGATAGCCCTGCAGCGTCATCGGATAGTTGGGAATTGCCACCGTCAGGGCCAGTTGCTTCACCTTGGACGCATCGATCTTATTGCGCTCGACCAGCGCACGGAATATCGGCTCCGAAAGTGCGCCCGCCGGCACCTGGCCAGCGGCAACCGCACGCGCCACGGCATCGTGTTTGCCCAGATGCACGACCTTGTAGTCGACGTCACCGATCAGGCCCGCCTTGGCCAGATGGGTCCGCGGCGCCAGATGGCTCGAGGTCGAGGCCTGGTCGCCGAAGGCGAACGGCTTGCCCTTCACGTCCGCGAGCGTCTTCACCGGGCCCGCTGCATTCGCGATCAGGATAGAGCGATAGTTCGGCTTGCCTTTCTCCACGCCGACCGCGAACGGCTCGATCTCCGGCGCCTTCGACTTGGCCAGCACATAGGAGAACGGCCCGAAATAGGCGACCTCGATACGACCGAACCGCATTGCCTCGATCATCGAGGAATAGTCCGTGGTCACGATGATATCGATCTGTTTCTTCAGGGCCTTCTCGAGGTAGGCCTTCAGCGGCTGCGCATTCTGGATGATCGTGGCCGCGTTCTCGTCCGGCAGCAACGCCACGCGAATCTTGTTTGGATTGGTCTTGTCCGCGGCTTCGGCACCGCCAACAAGCATCAGGCCTGCCGCAAACGCGGCCGCCAGGAAACTACGACGCTTCATGGTTTCATCTCTCGATTTGGTTTCGGAGGCCTACTCGGCCGCCGCCAGTAGTTCCGGCGTGCTGACCTTGTAGATTTTGTCGAGGGCGCTCGATCCAAGCTCGGAGGACGTGCCCTCGAAAACGATATGACCGTGCGCCAGACCGATGATCCGGTCCGCGAACTGTCGCGCAAGCTCAAGCTGGTGCAGGCTGACGATCGTCGTGATGCCATCCTCCCTGCAGATCCGGTGCAGGTCGGAGAGAACGCGCACCGAGGTCTCGGGATCAAGGCTGGCCACCGGCTCGTCGGCCAGAATGATATCAGGGCGCTGCACGATGGCGCGGGCGATTCCGACCCGCTGCTGTTGCCCTCCCGACAACTGGTCGGCGCGATGCAACGCGCGGTCGGCAAGCCCGACCCGATCCAGCGCCTCAAGTGCCAGCAGCCGGTCCGACTTGGGTAATGGCAGCAATGTGCGCAGCGTGCCGTGCGCCGCGAGCCGGCCCGTGAGCACATTATCGAGCGCAGTCAGACGCCCGATCAGATGATGCTGCTGAAACACCATCCCGGTGCTGCGGCGGTGCTCTCTCAGCATTCGGCCGTTGCGGAAGATGGATCCCCTGCCCTCCACGACAACGTCACCCTTGGACGGAAGGACAAGCCCGTTGAGGCAACGCAGCAATGTCGATTTTCCGGCCCCCGATGTGCCCAGCAGCACGATGAACTTGCCGCGCTCGAAGTCAGTGCTCGTCTTGGCGAGTGCCTTGACGCCATTCTGATACGTGACTTCGATATTCGAAACGGCAAGCATGGTGATCGCCCCTCGGATGGCCCGGACTGTTCGGTCATTCCGAACATTCAAGGCCTTCGTTCGGGTCTGCTGGTAACAAACTTGGGTGTCGGTTCAATGACAGCGGCGAGCGGATTCGCGCAGCCGCCGATTTCGCGCAGAACTGCAGGCAAGTGGTGACTTACGGGTCCCCGAATAGAGACATCCCGCCGATTGGCCATCGTCGCATGGTCTCTAGCGGCTCGCTCGGTGTCGCAAAAGCCGATGCACCTCGACCAACGACGGGATCACAAACCGGCCGCGCGTTACGCCGCGCCGAGCTGCCCGGCCATCCAGTCCGCAGACTGCAGCCGCCATTTGTAGCCACGATTGTTGGCGACATGGTTGCCGTCCTCGATGACGAGAAGCTCGACTGGCCCCTTGACCTCGCGCGCCAGTCGCTCGGCATCCCGCCACGGCACCACGCGGTCCTGCTTGCCGGTGACGATGAACATCGGACAGGTAATCTCTCCGGCCACGCCAGCCAGCGACAGTGTGGCGGCATTGGCGCGCGCGGCCTCCTGAGTGGCGCACTTGCTCCGCACCCGGAACGCCTCGCGCGTCAGCTCGGGCAGCGTGTCCCATGCCTTGCCCCAGTCGTAGGGCCCCGACAGCGCGATGCATGCCTTGACGCGAGGCTCGTAGGCTGCCGAGCGCGGCGCGTAGTAGCCGCCGAGGCTCACCCCCCACAGCCCGATACGTGTCGTGTCGAGATCGCTCCGCGTCTCCACCACGTCGCACACCGCCTTCACCGCAGTCTCGTAGTTGCCCCGGATCGGCCAATCCGCCTCGCCCTCACCCTGGCCCGGGCCATCGAAAACGAGCGTGGCAATGCCGCGCGCGAGAAAGGGTTGCTCGTAGGCGTCCGTCTCCTCTTTGCAGGAATCGAGCCCGCAGCACATGATCATGACCGGCGGCCTCGTAACGCCGGCTGGCTTGCGCAGGATGCCGAACAGCGCCTTGCCTTCGAACGGTATCCTCACCCGCTCGCCCGCCGGCATCAGATGCGGCAGCGCCATGGTCCGACATTCGACGGCCTTGGCGTGCGCAGTGCTCATCTGCGCGGGGTCGTGCACGAACAGGAACTTGGCGAAGTGGTAATAGACGCCGGCCCGCTGCAAATGCTCGCCAGCCGACAGCAGCTTGCCACGAGCCAAAGCGTCCCGCCCCATGGCCTCATGCACGCCGGCACGCTTCGACCATTCCCGGCACCAATCGTCCCAGGTCGAAATTGCCGCCGTAACCTCCTCGAAGTCGGTCAGCACCACGCCATTGGCAACCAACCGCGCCGCCCAATGATGCAAGGCGGCGGCAACCTGATTATCAGCACTCATTGCCTACCCTCGCGGCGGTACCAGGGGAAGTAGTGCTTCAGCACCCAGCTCATCAACACGTCCATGCAAATGCCGAATGCGGCGAGTATGAGCACCGCGCACATCGCCCTGTCCTGTTCCAACGCCCGCGCGTTCGCCAGAATGAAGAAGCCGACGCCGTGGATCGAGGCATAAATCTCGGCCAGGACGGTACCGACCAGCGCCCGCCCGATCGCCAGCCGGATGCCGGCTATCAGATAGGGAAGCGAGGAATAGAGGGCGATGCCAAACCAGATATCGGAGGCCCTGGCCCGAAACGCACGGGCAACCTCGACGTACTCGCGCGGCGTCGCCCGCACGCCATCGGCAACATTGATGACGATGGAAAACAGCGCCGCGAAGATGATGATGGCAAATCGCGCAGCCTCGCCATAGCCGAACCACATGGTCAGCAGCGGCAGCACCGCCACCATCGGCATCGCATAGAAGCTGTTGACCCACAATTCGGAGATCCGGTTGACCCATCCCACCCGTCCCATGGCGATACCGAGCAGTGTGCCGAGGACGAGCGAGATGATCAGGCCGAGCAGCACGGAGGAAAGGCTCGACCAAGCCATGCTCCAAAGTTTCGCGTCCTGCATTACGGTCGGCAGCGTCAGGACGACGCCCGTCGGCTTGGTCACAAACGGCGCCGCAAACATGCGCACCGACAGCTCCCACAGGCCAAACAGGAAAATTCCGGCAAGGACCTTGATCGCCAATGGCCCGGTCAAAGCCTCCACCCACGGCATTCTCGCCGTGCCGGCAACGCCCCGCGCGGGCACCGTCGTTGCTATCGTGCCGCGTTCCGCCATTTCAGATACCTGTCTTCGAAGCTGCGGACGAGCGCCATCAGCACCGCACCAAGCACGGTGACGACCACTATGGACGCGAGTACGCCTGCCATGTCGAACGCGCGCGAGGCAGAAACCAGGAGATCGCCGATGCCCGTCGGATTGAGAAGGATCTCGGCCGCGACCATACCCACTAGTGCACGCGCAAGCCCCTGCCTCAGGCCGGTCAGAGCGAATGGAAGCGTAAACGGAATGATTATGTCGGACCAAAGCCTGAGCTCCGACGTTCTGAACGATCGGGCCACCTCCACATATTCCGGCTTCAGGCTGCGCGCACCCTCGAGCGTATTGTAGAGCACGGGAAACAGCGCGAACAAAAACACCACCAGCACCTTCGGCCAGAACTCGAAGCCGAAGATGGCGAGGATGAACGGAATCAGTGCCGCCATCGGCGTCGAGTAGAGCGCCAGGATATAATGCTCCAGGCCGATCCGCAGCCACGTGTAGCGGGCCATCGCCATCCCGAGAGCGAGACCAAGAAGAGTGGCGAGCACAAGTCCGGTCAGAAAGATGCCGAGCGACTGCCCGAGTGCCGACAACAGCTCCGAGGCACTGACTGCCGCGATCAGACTGGAAACAATACCCGCCCCTTCCGATCTGCTATCGGCAAAAGCAGTGAGCATTTCCCCGGCACCGAACAGCGCGACGAGCTTCGGCAGCGCGCCGGGATGGGGCTCGCTGATGGCGATGCCAAAAAACGAAGCGATTGTATTGGCCAACCAGTTGGTGACCGCCACGTCCGAGCCCAGCACGGGCGCGAAGAACGCGCTGTTGAAATTCCAGCCTGCGATTTCCCAGATCACAAGCCCGGTCAGCAGGCTGAGCAGCGTTTGCCCGGCGTTTCGCCCTGAAGTCATGTTCGAGAGATCCGGAGTCTCGGCAAGGATGCTGATGCGGGCCGGACTGAAGCCGCCCCGCACCACCTGACGCGATCTGCACCTATTTCAGCTTTTTGGCCGCCTCGAACAGAGAAAGATCGACCAGCTGCTCATACGTGATCGCCGTCTTGCTCGGGTTGATGCCGCTCTTGCCTTTGGAGATTTTCCCGACGCGCACCTGGTTCGCGATCGCCCCCTCAATGCGCTTCCTGGCAAGGCCAGGCTCGTCGGAAGTCGGCCAGAATTTGATTGCCGTCAGCTTCCCGATCGCATCGGCAGCCTCATCGGCAGGCCGCGAGGTATCCTTCGCCATTGCGGCAACCTTGGACCGCTGCTTGGGGTCGTGCAACATCCCCGCCGCGTCACGCAGTGCCGCAACCAGGCGCACATACTGGTCTTTCTTCTTGGCTATGTTGTCCTTGCGGGCGATCAGCATGAGGTAGTGGATGTTGGGAGAAATCTTGTCCACCTCGAAGAACACATGGACCTTCTTGCCACCCTTTTTCTCGATGGCCGGAATGTCATCGAGATGCAGAATTCCAAAATTGATCTGCCCCGCGGCCATGGCCGTGCCCACATTCGAGGACAGCGGCACCGTCTTCACATCGGCGTCGATCTTGAGCTTGCATTGACGCACCAGGATGGTGTTGAGCTGAATCCAGCGTGCCCCGCCCTTGGAGTCGACGCCGACACCTTGCCCCTTCATGCCGTCGCAGCTGCCCTTCTTGGGGTCCATCGAAGCCAGCACCCAGTCCGGATTATCAAGCCCCCAGATCGCGCTGACAGGTGCACCAGCGTTCGAGGCCAGTGCGACGACGAACTGGCTTGGTGACATGGACGCATCGATATTGCCGGAAACAACGGCCTTGGCCGCGGCCGCGCCCGAATCCATGAATTTCACGTCGACGTCCAGCCCGTACTTCTTGAAAATGCCCGCATCCCGTGCGACCAGCGCCGAGACGCCGGAAAACACCGGTGGCACGCCCGGCAACGCCAGCGTCATCTTGTCGGCCGCAAATGCGCCCGACCCCGCGCTCGCGATCATGGCCGCCGACAGAGTGGCCGCGGCAAACAGTTTCTGCATCGTCATGTTGTTTCTCCTCCCATTGGACAATCAGAAAACTTCTCCGACCGGCTACGCTGCCGCATCAGGCCGGATTGAGCACGTACTCGGCTCGCTTCACGTCTTCCACCAACGTATTCCAAACCTGCTCCTTGAGCTCGGAGAACCGCGGCAACAGCAGCGTTTCCCGCGAGCGTGGCCGCTCCAGATCGATGTCGATGATATCGCTTACCGTGCTTGGCCTGCCCTTGAGGATCAGCACGCGATCCCCCATCAGCACCGCTTCCTCGATCGAATGCGTGACGAAGATCATCGCCGTGCGGCGCATCCCCCAGATTCGCAGCAGCTCGAATTGAAGGATCTCGCGTGTCTGCGCATCGATCGCGCCGAACGGCTCGTCCATGAGCAGCACGTCAGGCTCGGTCGCGAGCGCGCGCGCAAAACCGCAGCGCTGCTGCATGCCGCCGGACAGCTCGTAGGGATAGCGATCCTCGAAGCCCTTGAGGCCAACCATCTCGATGTAATGCGGCACCCGCTCCTTGATGACGGCCTTTGGCACGCGTGCCAGCTCCAGCCCATAGGCGACGTTCTTGTAGACTGTCTTCCAGGGAAACAAGCCGAAGTGCTGGAAGACCATCGCCAGCCGCTCCACAGGCTCGCGCACGACCTGATCCGCCACCCTTACTTCACCGGTGTCGTAAGGAATGAGTCCATCGATGCAGCGCAGCAGCGTGGTTTTTCCGCACCCGGACGGCCCCACGATCGAGACGATCTCGTGCGCGCCGACCGCAAAATCGATGCCGCGAAACACCTCCAGCGTTCCGTAATGCTTGCCGAGGCCAGAGACGACGATACTCCCGGCTGACGCCGCACTGGCGGCTGCACCTGTAGCGCGTGATGCGGCAGTTGGCTCAGTGCCGGTCGTGCTCATCGGCTGCCTTTCCAGGATTGCTCGAGTGACCAGGATTGCTCGAGTGACTGGCACCTTGGGGCTCATCCGCATCCGAACGTGATGTAATCAGTGCTCTGGGGCGCGGGGCGGGCTCCAACGAGGCGCGCGTCGGCTCGCGTGACACAGCCGGGGGCTGATCCGCACCGACCTCGGTGTACAGTTGCGGCGCGGCTCTGTTGATCCTGAGATTGAAGATGTCCGGCCGATTGTAGTGGCCGGCGAAGTCGTGGCGAAGCTTCATCTGGATGCCGAGCTCCAGGTTGCAGTCGGCATAGAGAATACCCTCTTCTGCCGCCATCGGACCAGCCAGGATCCGGCTGTTCGGCGCTACGATCACGCTGCCGCCTGCACAGTCCGGATTGCGCAGGAAAGCCTCTGCCTCGGCGGAAGGCTCCAGCATCCCGATCATGTGCTCGTCGACCGTGCCGCAGGCCGAGATTACGAATGCCTTCGACATCTGCGCGAAGGCCTGGCTGTCGATCGCGACCCGGTTGCGCAGCGGGTCACCGCTGACGGGGAAATGGTTCGGCCAGCTCATCACATGAATGCGCGTCCCCTCCGCCGTCAGGGCGAATACCGCGAGCGGATTGGAGTTCTCGCCGCAGATCAATCCGGACATCGGCCCGAATTCGGTCTGAAACGCTCCGAACGTATCACCGTAGCCGCCCATATGGACCAGCCGCTCGCCGACTGTCGGCATGATCTTCTGATGCTTACCGATCAGCGCACCGTCCGGTCCGATATAGACCTGCGTGTTGAACATGGTCCCGATGGTGTTCGGCAGCTTCTCGCACACGCCGATAACGACATAGGCCGCGGCCTCTCGCGCGGCCCGGCATAGCGCCTCGATCTCGGGGCCAGGAATTTCGACCGCGTTCTTGAACAGCTCCACGGACAGCTTGTTGGCCAGCGCACCTGTAGCGGCATGATGATGGTACCAGACCGGATGCGCTGGAATGAAACCTTCCGGAAAACCGATCACGCGGGCACCGTGACGGCCGGCCTCGCGGATCAGGCTGCAGGCCTTGGCAGTGGACCCCTCGCGATCGAGGAATACAGAGGCCGCCTGTACCGCAGCGACTTTAACGGTCCCATACGCGTCGCCCATCGGCAATCCTCAATCCCCTACCCACGAGACTCTTCCGGTCCCTTCCTGCAGGTCGTACCAACGCCTTCATGCGCCAGCTGGCGATTTCGTGCCACGCCCGCTATGCAATCGTTTGTACCAACATGTGTTGCCAGGCGCAATCGATCTTGCAATCGCATCTGAAGCCAAGCAGAGCTTGTTGTCTGGCCTGCCGGGACAGACAGCTCAGCCGACGCTGGCTACTCCGGTGAAGAACAGAAAGCCGATGCCGACCGTGAAAACCAGACAGCCGTAAAGCGAATGCTCGACCCACACCGCCCAGAACGACCGGGTGCGCTCATAGCGCCACGCGAGCAGCGCGCCCAACAGCATGGTCAGGGCGACGGCGACGTAGCTGCCGAACATGATATGGCCAAACCCGAACAGCACGCCGTTGACGATGATCGCAAGCCAGCGCGCACTGCCGAAGAGCGGGCCGTAGCGATGGAAGAAAAACGAGCGATAGATAAGCTCCTGCGGCAACACCGACAGCAGCGGATACAGCAGCATGACCATGCGCCAGATCTCGGGTCGCCAGCGCGGCATGCCAAGAAAGCGTTCAGGCAAAGACGAGGCCACGAACCAAGCCAAAGCGCCGCCGACGAGCACGAAAAGCGCCAGCATCCAGCCCAACTCGACAAGCCGAAAGCCCTTGCCCAGCTCGGTGGCCAGATGAAACGTATCGTCCCACAAAAGATACAGAATCAGCAGCCCCAGCACCGGCGGCAGCACCGCAAATAGCGGAAGGCGGAAGGAGAACACCGCAAACTTCACCAGCAGCGGCGCGGCGATGAAGAGGAGGCCAATCTCCACCAAGAGCCGTGCCCGTCTGCCGGGCCCAGGGCTGGCAACAACCTGTGGTCTTGCCCGCGTGCCGGCTGCCGACAATACCGCGACCGGACTACCACCCTGCAGGCTCATGACCGTTGTCCCGATATTGCGATGCCAGCGACTGTGGCTATCCCGCCGGCCGCAACTTCTTGATTGCCGCAGAAACCGTGTGCCGGACCTTGTGCCAGCCACGCGATCCCTCGCTCGTCATCCAGTTCATCTGCAACGAGCGCCTTGGCCCCTCGAACGGATGATGACCGTGCCAAGAGCTGTCGGAGCGCTTGAATACCAGCAATGTACCGTTGTCGGGCGGCACTTCCGCCGCATAGTCGTCGACATCCCTGCCATTGCGCAGAATGCGCAGGCGACCGCCGGGCTCAGCCCACCGCTCATTGAGATAGAGCAGCACTGTGATGATCTTGTCCTTGCTGTCGGTATGGATCTGTCCGTCCCTGGCCCGTGTGTAGCCGCGCAACGAGTACATCTTCGGCCGGCCCTGCAGTTCAACCCCGAATTTCTGCTCGATCGCAGCCTGAAATGCCGGCCCGTCCAATTCCTCGATCACATCCCTGATAGCCATGTCGGTGGCCAGGCTTTCGATCGGAAACGAGCCCCCCGAGCTGATTTGCGGAAAAGTGGCATTGACCCGAGCCACTGTATCCGGGTCGATGAACCCGGGAACGATGGCGTAGAGGTAAGGGTCGGTGTGAAGCGGTGCCTGCCGCAGCCTGTCCAGATCCAGGTATGTCATTGAGACCCAGCCTTTTTGCCTTAACGCCCCGCCCGACTAATCCAACTCGCCCCGTATCCCGCCAGAAGGCTTCGCCGAATATGATACCAACCCCGGCAAGGCTGCCTGTCGTCGCTGCCAGCGCCGCTCGATTTCCGCCGCGATCAGGCTGGCCGCCTGCAGCGGCTGGTATGACCACTGTTCCAAAGCTCGTGGCTCTTGCGGCAACGGACGGGTCGCGCCGCACTGACGCAAGGCCTCATGAAACCGGCGGAATTTTGCGCTTCCGCCGGATGGCTCGAACACCCAGACAGGCCGCCCCGTCGCACAGGCCTCACCCGTCATGTTGACCGAGTCGCCAGTGACGACCAGATAGTCGGCGTTGGCGAGGAAATCCGGGTAAGGGTTTTCCCCGGTCATATCCCAGAGGATACGCGGAAACTGTCGTGTCGCGGCATCAGCGACGCGCACAAGCCGCTGATGGGTGCGACGCGAAGGCGTGATCATGAAGCTGGCACCCAGTCGGCCCAGCGCCGCCAATGCTGCTGCAAGGTGATCGTCATCTGCCTCGGTGAAACGGTAGATCCCGTTCTTTCCGCCGAGCACGACAGCGATTCGGGGATGGGGAAGCGCAGCTATTGCTGCAGGCGGAACAGCACGGCGCGCCGCCAGACGCTCCGCCGTGAAGCTATGCGGCGCAGTAACAGTCGCAAGCACGTTCGCGCCGCGCCGGCGATCGTGCTCCGGCACCCAGATCAGGTCGGCGCAACCCGCCCCGACTTTCGGATCCTGCAGCACCACACAGTAAGTCCTGACACCTGCCAGCTTTTTCAGTCGCCTGATGTAGGGAATGCTGGCCCGCCCCGTAGCAATCGCAACCGCCGGCCAGGGCGGCGCGAACGAGCTCCCTGCCTGCCCGAAGCGCTCCGCCGGCGACACAGGGCCCCATGGCGCTGCGGCCCTGTAGATACCGGATGGCGCCACATGCTTCATCTCGTAGTCCACGCCCAGCGCATCGGCGACACCGCGGGCTTGCACATCCATACCCGCCTTGCCGTCGGTGATGATCCAGCACGGCAACCCCGCCAACGGTCGTCGACCTCTCAGGTCAGCGCCGGAACCGGTCACGGCCGGGCTAGCAGTTTTTCGATCGCACCCCATGGCCCATGTCATGCCGTGCCTGCGTGTGCATGTCGATGCTGCGCACGGCCGCATGTGCGAAAGATGCAGCTGTCATGCGCAAATGCCGCCGCGGCCAAATCATATCCCGCATCAGAACAATTCCAACTGACGCGCATCGCGCGCCCCGCCCCGGCGGCCACCCCCGCCTGGGCGCTGGAACAAATCCGTCCGCAAAGGCAGCCGCCGCTGATTGAGCCCCAGGCGTTTCAGGGTGAGGTGAAACCGGTGCGCAATCTGGCGCGCATACGGCCCGCCGCCTGTCTGCCTCAGACCGAATTCGCTGCGGTAATCACGCCCGCCATGCATCGACTGCGTCAGGTGCAGAATGCGGTTGGCCCGATCAGGGAAATCGGTCGCCAGCCATTCCCTGAAAAGGTCCTTCAGCTCCGATGGCAAACGCAGCAGCACATAGCCCGCATCGCGTGCCCCGGCCGCCGCAGCGCGCTGCAGAATGCTCTCGATCTCGTGGTCGTTGAGACCGGGAATGATCGGCGCCACCATGACCTGAGCTGGAACTCCTGCCGCGGCCAATTGGCCAATAGCCTCCAGCCTTCGCGCTGGCGTGGAAGCCCGTGGCTCCATGGAGCGGGCAAGCCCCCGGTCCAGTGTCGTGACCGACAACGCTACTTTCACAAGGCCGTCGCGCGCCATGTGTGACAGGATGTCAATGTCACGAAGCACCAATGCCGACTTCGTGACAATCCCCACGGGATGACGCGCATCTGCAAGAACCTGGAGTATCTGCCGCGTAATGCGGTGCTGCCGCTCGATCGGCTGGTAAGGGTCCGTCGCCGTTCCCAGTGCGATGGTCTTTGGCACATAACCCGGCTTTGACAACTCGCCTGCAAGCAACTCTGCAGCATTCGCCTTCGCAAACAGCGTTGTCTCGAAGTCGAGTCCCGCTGACAGCCCGATGAAACAGTGTGTTGGTCTGGCATAGCAGTACGTGCAGCCATGCTCACAACCACGATAGGGGTTGATCGACTGGTCGAAGCTTATATCCGGGCTGTCATTGCGTGTGATGATCAAACGCGCGATTTCCGTGCGCACCTGGGTTGCCAATGGCTTGGCCTCGTCGAGGCTCTCCTCCTGCGTTCCCCAGCCGTCATCGAACGCTTCTCGCTCTTCAGCTTCGAACCTCCCGGTTCGATTGGATCGCGAGCCGCGGCCCCGCCGCAAGCCCTGATCGACCAGAGCCCCAACTTGCCGGCCGGCAATTTCCAACGCCCGGGCTGCCATCACCCTATGCCGCGTGACTGTGATCCTGCTTCCGTCAATTATAGGCCAACGTTAAAAACAAAACAAGAACAAAAAAGGAGATTTAATCGACATTCTCGGCAATCCTCCCGTCCTGCCCTGCGTCCCACATTGGTCTTCGAGATACTGGCCAGCAGCACACACAAGGGCTACACAGCTACCATGATCAGTGTCGTCATTCCCACACTGAACGCCGAGCCCGGCCTCGCCGACACACTAACCGCGCTGGTGCCCGCCGCGGTTGCAGGACTGGTGCGTCAGGTCGTCGTCGTTGACGGCGGTTCGACAGACCGGACCCTGGCCATTGCCGAAGACGCCGGCGCGGATATCTTGAATACGGAGCGAGGCCGGGGCCAGCAGCTGAGATCCGGAGCAGACGTGGCGCGCTTTCCATGGCTGCTGTTTCTGCACGCCGACACGATCCTTGCCGACCACTGGGTTCGAGAAGCCGGCAAGTTCATCGATCAGGTCGAATCCGGACATCGTCGATCGAGCGCCGCCGCTTTCCGGTTCGCCCTTGACGACAGCGGACCAAAGCCTCGTCTGCTCGAGGCCGGCGTTGCGTTCAGATGCGCGGTTTTGCGACTACCATATGGCGACCAGGGTCTGTTGATACCACGCGACCTCTACGCGGCAATCGGCGGCTTTCGGCCGTTGCCTCTGATGGAGGACGTCGACCTCATTCGCAGGCTCGGACGCAAGCGTATCGCCATGCTAAAGACCCCGGCGATAACGAGTGCCACCCGCTATCGGCGTGATGGCTATTGCAAACGAATTCTGCGTAACGCCACCTGCCTGACCCTCTACTATTTTCGCGTGCCGCTGCCACTGATCTCGCGGCTCTATGACGGTGGCTCCCGTCGCCCCGGCAGCGGCGGTCAGACCGCATGATTGTAGCCATCACGTTGACGTGATGTTGTGGAGCTAATCGTTGCGAGCAGCCTCGGGAAATGTACTCTCGGCCCGCTGTCCGGCATAAGCCTTCTTGCTTATGCTAATTCCACCTCGCCCTGTCGATTTGGAGAATTAAATGCCTACGATCTCACGTCGCAGTGTCATTCTGTCGGCAACTGCCGCAGGCATTGCTTTCGGCCTCGACCGAAAGCTCGAAATCATCCCCTCAGCCTTCGCCCAGGCTGCCGCGCATCCACTCAATCCGAAAGGATTGACTTCTCATAAATTCAAAGTCGGGAGCATCGAGGTAACGACCGTATATGACGGCGGCATCCTCCGGGACCACAACCCAGCATTCGTCAAGAACGCGTCGGTTGACGACGTCAAGGCCGCTCTCAAGAAGGCCGGAATGCCCGACGACAAGCTGCCCAACACCTACACCGTGACGATTGTCAAGGTCGGCGGCAAGACGGTGATGTTCGACGCCGGCAACGCGGCCGGACGGCCAGACGTCGGCAAGCTGAGGGAAAATGCCAAGGCAGCTGGCATCGACCTGGCGAAGCTCGACGCCATCGCGGTCACGCACTTCCACCCAGACCACATCTTTGGCCTGATGACGAAGGAGAACGGCCAGATCTATGCCAATACGCAGATCATCGTGCCGGAGAACGAGTACAAGTTCTGGGCAGACCCCGGCGTGATAGCCAAGCTGCCGAAGAACCGCCAGGGCATTGCCAAACGAGTTCAGGCCACGATGACGTCCTGGAAGAACCTGGCGAAGGGCTCGAGCGGCAAGGAAATCGTGCCCGGCGTCACCGCTGTCGACACAGCCGGTCACACACCGGGCCACACCAGCTACCTGGTCAGCGGCGGTGGCGGCCAGTTGATGGTGATGGGCGACGTCACCAACGTGCCTGCGTTCAATCTGGTCAACCCCGGCTGGCACATCATGTTCGATCAGGATGCCAACCTGGCTGAGGCCAACCGCCGGAAGCTTTTTGATCGCGCCATCGCCGACAAGCTCGTTTGCACGGGCTATCACTGGGGTATGCCCGGCGCCGGCACGCTGGCCAAGGACGGCAATTCATACGTTCTGAAGCCGGTCGCTTGAAGGCACGACGCCCGCCACGCAAAAGATCAAGGGCGCCACGACACCGCGTGGCGCCCTTTTCCATGCACCTTGTCGTGATGGCCCGCGAGCCTGTCGCTGGACGGGTAAAATCGCGGCTTGCGCGCCAGATCGGGATCGTCGAAGCCACCCGCTTCTACCGCCACGCATCGCAGACCGTCTTGCTGCGGCTGTCTCGAACCAAACGCTGGCAGACCTGGCTGGCCGTCGACCCCGGTCTGTCGGCCACACGCCGCTGGTGGCCACGCAATATTCCACTCAAAGCCCAGGGCAAGGGCGATCTTGCCCAACGCATGCAGCGGATCATGGATTGGCCGGTTCATGGGCCCATCGTCATCGTGGGCACCGATATACCGGGCATCTGTTCCCATCATATTGCCGCGGCCTTCAAAGCATTGGGCAACCACGATGCAGTGTTTGGACCGGCGACTGACGGTGGCTACTGGCTCGTAGGATTGCGACGCTGCCCACGGGTCCCGAAACCCTTCGCAGGCGTCAGATGGTCGAGCCCGTTCGCGCTGTCGGACACGCGCAACAATCTCAGTCTGCAACGCACGGCCGAGATTGCCGTGCAGCAGGACGTCGACGACGGCGAAGACCTCCGACGGGTAGCCCGATGGACAGGTCGGGTTGTGCCACCGCCATCACCCAATACCCATTGAAATCGGGTTTCAGTTTCTCATCTTCCAACTTGTGCTGACAAAGCCGTTGGGCTCGGGTAGATTATAACCCGAATGGCGCTACCAGCGAGGCACCGCGGTGACAGTGCAACCGCCGCAAAACTTTTCTCCGCACCAGATCCTCGACGCTGCCCGTCGGGCCGAGGCCGAGGGACGGCGGGATTTTGCCAACCAGTTCTACCGCCACCTTCTCGACTACTATCCCGGTTCCCAGGAGGCCTTGGCCGCACGCGAAGGGCTGATGCGTCTGGCGCAAGGAGAGCCTCACCCGCAAGACCCGATGGCCGCAGCGCTACAGCCACCTCCGCCGCCGACACATTTCGCACCCAGCCCTCCCGGTCCGGCCGCACACCGCCGGCCAGCTCACATGGCCCAAGGCAACGACAGCGAGCGCCGTCGCCATCACGGCGAGACCGAAGCGCCAGCAGTTCGGGATTATCGGACCGGACGCGCAATTGCCCGGCTGATGAGTTGGTCGGGTGGCGCGCTCGCGCTCACCGGGACGGCCGCTATTCCCATTGCGATGGTCATGCCCAGGCTGCTGTCGAATATTCCAATTGCCGGCGGCTATGTCACATCGCCTGGCGCCGGCATCGCTTTGCTGCTCATCGGCCTGGCCATGATGCTTTTCGGCCAGCTTTTCCGCGCAGTCCTCGACATCGCAATTGCCACCCGCAACCTGGCGCAGTCCAAACGACGATCGCAAGGGCATCATGGCAACGGCCACAGCGCCCGCCATATACGAGACTGAGCAATCGACGGCATACGCCGCCATCCGGCCCCGCCGATAGCAACCGCAGCGGCGAATCCAACCCTACACTCCCGGTCCAGGCCAAAGCTCTTTGGTCCGCCCAAGAAGGCGATAGACGACGAGGCCGGCCCACTCCTTGAATGCCATATCGAGGCGAGCGAGCCCCTCTGCCGCCGGTATCGGCTTCAGACGCAGGTGCTTCCATCCCGCAGTGCGATAATCCGTTGGCCAGGGCACCACATCGAAGCCTTGCGCACGGAACACGCCGACCGCACGCGGCATGTGATAGGCGGATGTGACGAGAATGAAGCGATCGTCCGGCTTCGGTTTCAATAATCGTCGCAACTCCACGGCATTCTCAAAAGTGGTCCGCGACCGCCCTTCCATGACGTGACGATCCGGTACGATTTCAAAAGCCTCGAGATTGGCCGCAACATCGTGCGCGGCGCTGCCATCCGCCTGCATCCAACCGCCGTCTCCGCCCGCGAAGATCAGCCGTGCCTGCGGCAGTTTTCGCGCGAGCAGTGCCGCCTCGGTGAACCGCTCGGCAGCCTCGTTCAGCTGCAGGTGCCCGCGCGCTCTGCCGACCGAGGTAACCTCGAAGCCGCCAAGCATGATGATCGCTGTCGCCTGCGGTGGGCTGTCCGGCCTCGTGAAGCGTTGCTCCAGAGGCAGCACCAGAACGTCGCTCGCTGGCAGAATTCCGCCCACAACCAGAAGCGTCATCCCGCCGACGACAAGGCGACGCGCCCACAGCTTTGCCCGGCCCAGCACGAGAAGCACCGCACCGGCTGCCAGCACGACCACGATCGCACTTGACGGCAACAGCAAGCCTGCCATTGCCTTGTAGATTGAGAACGTCATACGTCTCCGTGCACTCCAGGAACCGCCCTCCCATCAGGGCTCGACGCGCTCGACTGCGACCGCAGTTGCCTCCCCGCCCCCGATACACAGCGACGCCAGCCCGCGCGTTTCACCATACTTTTCCAGGGCGGCCAACAGCGTGACAATGATGCGCGCGCCGGACGCCCCGATCGGATGTCCCAGTGCGCATGCTCCTCCGTGCACGTTGACTTTGTCGTGCGGCAGTCCGAGATCATGCATGGCCGCCATCGCCACAACCGCAAATGCTTCGTTGATCTCGTAAAGTCCGACGTCGCGGGCCTCCCATCCGGCCGCATCGAGCGCCTTCCTGATCGCCCCCACCGGCGCCGTCGTGAACCAGGCCGGTGCCTGCGCGTGCGTCGCTACGGCGACAATACGGGCGATCGGCCCGAGCTTGCGCCTCCTGGCTTCCGACTGGCGCATCAGCACGAGCGCGGCAGCGCCATCGGAGATCGAGCTCGCGTTGGCCGCGGTTACCGTTCCGCCGTCGCGAAACGCCGGCTTGAGCGCGGGGATACGGGCGGCATCCGCGGTGAACGGCTGCTCATCGCGTCCAACCTCGATATTGCCCTTGCGGCCCTTCACCGTGATCGGCACGATCTCGGCGGCAAACGAACCATCCTCGTTGGCAGTCTTTGCCCGGCCAAGACTGCAAATTGCAAAATCATCCTGCGCGTCGCGCGTGAACTGATAATGCTGTGCCGTGTCCTCGGCAAACGTGCCCATCAGCCTGCCCTTGTCGTAGGCATCCTCCAGTCCGTCCAGGAACATATGGTCTTTCATCTCGGCGTGGCCGAGACGGGCGCCGGCGCGCATCTTCGGAACCAGGTAGGGCGCGTTGGTCATGCTTTCCATGCCGCCGGCCACGATGATATCGCGCGGCCGCACGTGCAGGGCTTCATAGGCCATCATCACCGTCTTCATGCCCGAGCCGCACATCTTGTTGACGGTGGTGCAGGGGACGTGGTCGGGCAACCCAGCCTTGCGCGCGGCCTGGCGGGCTGGCGCCTGCCCCTGACCGGCGGGCAGTACGCAGCCCATGAGAACTTCGGAAACGTCCGCGGCGGCGATACCGCAGCGCGCCACGGCTGCCGCAATGGCCGCCGCCCCCAAATCCGGCGCAGCAAGCGGTGCGAGCGCGCCCTGGAACCCACCCATGGCGGTGCGTGCGACGGCGACGATGACGACGGGATCAGCAGCAACTTTGGCCATGGCTCTACCTCCGGACAGGCTGCATGCAGCAAACCTTACGGCAGCATCGCGGTCAACACGCCAACCGGTGGCTTCCGCCAGGTTTCATTGGCAACGGTCCGGAGCGCCAATCCGCTCATGCTGCCGCGCCTCAAGGCCTGCAAGGTAATGGCAATTGGCAGCGCATCGCGCTTGAATGGACCTATGCGCCGCTGCCTCGGCCTCTTCAGCAGCTCGCAACCGCTACCCTGCCTTGAACCTGCCTCGACGTGGAATTGCCTCCACTTGTCCTGCTGCCTGCTAAGTTGCACCCTGGGCGCTCGAACGAAGCTCATCGAGGCTAATTTCCATGGCGTGCTTTCCCCCGGCTAGTGTAGCGCACCTGACGTTTGGACCCCGGTTGCTGCTGGGCTCGAAACCAAACATCAGGTGCAAAAGCTACACTGGAAACAAATTGATCCTAGTGTTCCTCATGGTTCTGACATTTGCTCGGAGCCTGGCCGCAAGGGCAAGCAAATGTCAGAACCGGAACACTAGGATCATCGGTACGGTGATAACGCTCGCGCTTGCGGTGCTGGCCACACTCGCCTCGCCAGGCCGCGCTGCCGACCTCGGGCACGACGAAGCCCGGTTTCGCACGATCTACCGCGAGCTTGTCGAGACCAACACGACACAATCAGCCGGCGATACCCTCAAGGCTGCCCGTCTCATGGCAAAGCACCTCATCGACGGTGGCCTGCCGGAACAGGACGTCCGCGTCCTCTCGTCGGGACCGCGCAAAGGAAATCTCGTCGCCCGCCTGCGCGGCAGCGGCGCCTTGAAGCCGATACTGCTGGCGGCCCACATCGATGTCGTCGAGGCCAAGCGTTCGGACTGGCGGTTCGATCCATTCGTGCTGCAGGAGCAGGATGGCTATTTCCGCGGCCGCGGGACTGTCGACGACAAGGCGATGGCCGCGATTTTCGTGAACAATCTGATCCGCTACCGAAACGAGGCGTTCCGGCCGCAGCGCGATATCATCCTCGCTCTGACCACCGACGAGGAGGTTGCAGAATTGAAGCACAACGGCATGCGCTGGCTGCTGGAGAGCCATTTCGCGCTGGTCGATGCAGAATTCGCCATCAACGAGGGCGGTGGCGGCATCATGCGGGGCGGCAGCAAGGTGAGCCTGTCCCTGCAGCTCGCAGAGAAGGTCTATCTGAGCTTCCAACTGGAGGTGAGGGATCGGGGCGGCCACAGCGCCACGCCGCGCAAGGACACTGCTATTTACCGGCTGGCAGAAGGCCTGCTGAAGCTGCGCGACCATGCCTTTCCGGCACGGCTCAATCCCGTCACCCGCCAGTATCTGACGCTGGCAACGCGCCTGGAGCGACCGGAGATCAAGACAGCGGTTGAGGCATTGAAATCCGGCGACGCGAGCGAGGCGGCAATCGCTCCGCTTACCGCACGCCCGACATACAATGCCCTGATCCGCACGACGTGCGTCGCAACCTTGCTGGACGCGGGCCATGCAGAGAACGCTCTACCCCAGACCGCTCGCGCCACCGTGAATTGCCGTCTGTTGCCGGACGAAAACCCCGATGTCGTGGAAAAGACCCTGAACACCGTCATCGCCGACCAGAAAATTACCGTCAAACGCCTCGGCACGACGGTCGTCAGTCCGGTTTCCCCGATGTCGCCCGTCATCATCAAGACGGTCGAGAGCGTCGCCGCCGGACTTTGGCCCGGCGTGCCGGTGATCCCCACCCAGTCGCGCGGCTATACGGACAGTCGCTGGCTCCGGCGATACGGCATACCGGCATACGGCGTATCCGGCATTTTCACCGAGCAGGGAAAAAGCGGCGTGCACGGCCTCAACGAGCAGGTGCGGGTCGAGGATGTGATGGCCGCCAAGCGCTTCCAGTATGAGCTGGTGAAGCGCTTGGCGCAGCAACGTCTGGACTGAAAGGCCAAACCAACCGACCAGTCCCGCTAGCCTGGCCCGCAAGCCTGGCCCGCAAGCCTGGCCCGGGCCCTACTTGCGCGATTCCAGGAACGTCACCAGCCTGACGACGTCGTCTGCCAGCATGCGCGCCACCGGACCATCCGAGTAGCTCGACGCAACCACCTTGTTGTCAGAGTTCAGCAAGAACTCCGACGGCTGAATGATCTGCCGCCGCTCCTCCCACCACGAGCCGAGCTTGTCGGCAATGTCGCGCGTCACGCCATAGCCGACCGGGAAAGAGACCTCGTTGGCCACTTCCTGCGCTTTATCGATGGGATCGACACTTGCGGCGACGACCTTGATGCCGAGGCGTTCAAGCTCGGCCTTGTTCTGCTCAAATCCGACCAACTGTCGGCGGCAGTAGGGTCACCAGTGACCACGGTAAAACAGCACGACCTTGTACTTGTCGCCAAGGCCGCCCGGCACATCGAGACTACCGCCGCCAACGGCATTGAGCCTCAGCGACGGAAACGATGCGCCTATCCCCAGTTTGTCTGCCATGAATACTCCGCTTGGTTTGTATTGCCGGGACGGCCGCGAGACCGCGCCGACAGGAATTGGCGGAAAAGAGTGGGAGTTGAACCCACCAGAGACGTCTGACGCCCCTCACCGGTTTTGAAGACCGGGCGCCCCACCGGGGTGCGATTCCTTTCCAGCCGGCAAACAACCTAACCGAATTTCAGTCCGTGCCAAATACTGCAGCCGCCGGCACCATGATCCGGCGACGGTCCCCCACGCGCTGGGTGAAGTGCTTGGCATCGAAAAACTCCATGATCTCGACACTGCGGTTACGCCCGACCTCGGCCGCATCCCGGAACTCCGCGACCGCCACGAGCCCGTCCGCCGCTTCGGCCGCGAGCCGTTCGGCCATGGCCGCAAGCGCGCGCACCGCCGGCGGCCTGAGATAGCGGTTCTTCGATATCCGGTACACAAGCCCCAGCCGGCCGGCGCGGACCAGGAAGGCTTCAACCCTGCGCCACTCGATGTCAGTCGCCGCAGCGATCTCACGCACGGAAATCGGGAACACACCGTTGCCGGCAATCACAGGTCCGATCGCCGCCCAAAGCTTGGCATCAGCCGGATCAAGCCGCGCCTGATGCGTGGGCAGGCGAACCCCCATGTCCTCCTTTACAATCTGCCCCTCGGCGATCAGCGCAGACACGATCGCCACAGCGGCGGTCGCCGGCACATGGATGCCGGTGCCGGCAAGGACCTTGTTCTCGCCCAGACCTATGGCTCCCGGATAGGCTTCGTGCCACGCCTCGAGCCTGGCCCGCACACGCTCGCCCACCCCGTCCCAGGCAGCTGGCGCAAAGGCGAGCCGCACACCGTAGCCCGCGACCAGCTTCGTAGCCGTGACGCATTCAACCGCCGCCATCTCCTCAGCAGTCAGATTGCGACACGCCGCAAAGCGGTCGAGATCAACCCCGCTTGGCGCGACCTGCAATAACCCAGCAAGCGCTTCACCAGCATCCGATTGCCGCATGTGAGCGAGCCAGGCCAGCCGCTCCGGACGAGCGCGACCACGCGCAGGCGGGAATATGTCGACAACCTGGCCGCCGCCGATCGTGTAGCGGGCGGACTGATCGCGGATGATGAAGCGATCCCCGGCGACAGCGCCGATCGGCTTGTCCAGCACGAGTTGCACCAGTCCGCTTTGCCCGGCCTCCACGCGTAGCCCCTCCAGAACCGCCACGCGCCCAGTCGCTTCGGCAGCGCCCAGGTGCACGTGTACCGGCGTCCAGTGCTGCAGTGGATGTGCCATCGACGGCAGCACGCGCAGCTGGCAATCGAGCTTTGCTACGGGAGCCGGCACCCGCTCGTCCGACACCCACATGCCGCGCTGGATCATCTCCTTGCGCAATCCCTGTCCGGTCAGGTTGAGAGCACAACGCTGCCCTGACCGCCCCGTCGTCGCGGCTGCGTTCTGCGCATGGATGCCACGCACCCGCAACTGCGTGCCCGGCCCAGCAACGACCACGCGATCGCCAGCCGACACCGTTCCGGAAAACACCGTCCCCGTTGCCACAAAGCCGACCCCGACGACATCGAAGGTGCGATCTACCGCCATGCGGAAATTGTGATCCGCACTGCGCGCCGGCAGTTCGGCCCCCGTGCCGACCAGATGATCCTTGAGCGCAGCAATACCATCACCCGTCACTGCCGAGACCGGGAGCACTGGTGCATCCTGCAACGAGGTGCCGGCAAGCATGGCGCCGATTTCGCTGCGAACTTGCGCGATGCGATCCGGCGAGACCCGGTCGACCTTGGTCAAAGCCACAGCGCCGTTGCCGATCCCCAGCAGATCGACAATCGCAAGATGCTCCCGTGTCTGCGGCATCGGCCCGTCGTCGGCAGCAACGATCAGCAGAACGAAGTCCGTACCGGCCAGCCCGCACAGCGCATTGCGGATGAAGCGCTCGTGTCCGGGTACGTCGATGAATCCGATGGTCGTCATGGCCGGCGATGGGAAGGTACGCAAAGCCCAGGTCGATGGTCATCCCCCGCTTCTTCTCGTCGGGCAACCGATCTGTATCGATGCCCGTGAGCGCCCTCACCAGCAGCGTCTTGCCATGATCGACATGTCCGGCGGTGGCGATGATCATGACGTCAATTCGAGCCGGCTCAACTGGTCGATGAAGCGCTTCTCGTCCTCGAGACATCGAAGGTCGAGAACGAACGCGCCATCGTGGATACGGCCGACCACCGGGCACGGCAGCGATCGAAATGCCCTGGCAATACGGGCCAGCGCGGTGCCCTCGCCGCCGCCGTTCGCCCCAGGTGCAACCACTGGTGCAACCACTGGCCTGATCGCGATACCCGCACTGGGAACAATGCTCGTCGGCAAAGCGCCCGAGCCCACCGTGCTGTCGCAGTCGATCGCGGCTACCGTTGCAGTGCCGTTGAGGGCGTCGCGGATATGCGGCACCAGCCGCTCTGCGGCATCCCTGATATTCCCCTGCGATCGCGCGAGCAGCCGCAGTGTCGGCAATCTCAACGCCAACCGGTCAGGATCCGCATACAAACGAAGAACCGCGGACAGAGCCGCTATCGTCATCTTGTCGCAACGCAACGCCCGCTTCATGGGATTCGACTTGATCCTCGCCACCAGCTCCTTGCGACCGACGATGATGCCGGCCTGCGGGCCGCCCAGCAGTTTATCACCGGAGAAGGTGACGACGTCTGCACCCGCCTTCAACGCCTCCATCGGCGTCGGCTCGTGCGGCAAGCGCCACCGCCGCAGATCAATCAACGTCCCCGCGCCCAGATCGTTGACGAATGGAATACCGTGCCGCCGGCACAAGCCGGCGAGCTGAGCCTCAGGCACCGTGGCCGTGAAACCCTCGATCACATAGTTCGACGTGTGCACCTTCATGACCAGCGCGGTGTCTGGCTCGATCGCCTGCTCGAAATCCTTTAGGTGGGTGCGATTTGTGGTTCCTACCTCGACCAGCGTGCAGCCCGACCGCGCCATGATCTCCGGAATCCGGAACGAGCCGCCGATCTCGACCAGCTCACCGCGAGAGACGGGCACCTTGCCGCCGAGAGCCAGCGTGTTCAGGACCAGCATGACGGCCGCGGCATTGTTGTTGACGACAGTCGCCGCTTCAGCACCGGTGAGGCGGCACAGATCCTCCTCCAGATGGCTGTCCCGATCACCCCGCCGGCCATCGGCAAGGTCGTATTCGAGATTCGATGCGCCGCGCGCCACATCCGCCACGGCCGCAATCGCCTCTTCCGGCAACGCAGCTCGCCCTAGGTTGGTATGCAGCACCGTACCGCTGAGATTGAACACCGCACGCAGCGGCGGCACGGCTGCTCGGGCCAGCGCGCGGGCGGCGATGTCGACGATTTCCTCCGCCCCGATCGCTGCCGGCTCGCCGCGCTTGATGGCCGAGCGGACATGCTCCAAGGCCTCGCGGATGGCGCGCGTCACCTCTGCCCGACCATACGCGGCGATGAGAGTGCTGGCCGTCTCGCAATTCAACAGTCGATCGACTGATGGCAACCGGCCCATAAGCGGCTTTGAGGACATCTGGTTCATGATCGCAGCTTACATCCCGATAGCGATACGTTACAGATCCCAGGATCAGCAATCCACGAGGCGCCCGCTCGTCAGCGTTAATGAGCGAGCCGGCTGCTGCCCCGCCCGCCCCATCCATCACAAGATATTGAAGCCGGGTTGTGGATGCGAGCAGCCAGAATTACTGTCGGTTGATCCAACAATAACAGGGAGGACAGTTGGAATGAGAGACATTGTGCCGGAACAGGTGCCGGCCAGTCCAATCACACTCGAGGAGTATTCCGCCATGGATATGGCGGCGCGACGAAAGATCTGGGTGGAGATTTCCGATATCACGGAGGAGGAATTCGAAGCCCACATGGCGGAGGAAAAGGCGCGCGAGGCCATCGTGCCGCAGATCGGCACCATGGCGCCGGATTTCGTCGCCGACGTTCTCGACGCCAGAGAAAGCGCACGGGCGAGCAGGTCCGACTGTCGGATCTGCGCGGCACGCCTGTCGGCATCATCTTCGGCTCTTATACTTGACCGCCGTTCCGTAAAAAGGCCGTGCGCCTTAACGAACTTTACGCCAAGTACAAGGACAAGGTCCAGTTCTACATCGTGTACATCCGGGAAGCGCATCCGCACGACGGGTGGCGCGTGCCGAACAACCTGATCGAGAACATCAACTATTACGAGCCGACGACTGACGAGGAGCGCACCGAAGTCGCCTCCGCATGTCAGACGCGATCTCGATCTTCACATGCCGATGCTGATTGATCGCATCGACAACGACGTCGACAAAAAATACGTCGGCCTGCCGATGCGCATGTTCCTCATCGACGCCGACGGCAAGATCGCATTCGCCGGCAAGAAAGGCCCGTTCGGCTGGGATGACGAGGCGTTTGAAGCAACACTGAAATCGATCCTGTGAGCGCATCAGGGGGCGGTCCCATTGGGGCCAACCCCGACGTCGCTATTCAAGCCTGACATTCTTTGAGAAATCGTAATCAGCCGGCCGGTCGCAGATGAAGCGCCACTCCGTCGCCTCCTGCCGGTAACCGCGCGCGAGCACGCGTGCCAGAAACGCCTGTTGCGCCGCCCAGGCAGCTTGCGCTTCTGCCTTCCTGTAGCGGCCGGGCATCGTGTCGTTCAGCCAGCCATGCGGGGCATCGGCGTAGACACGGATCTCATAGCTTTTGGCGGACAATTCGAATGCGTCGCGGAAACGGCGCACGTCCTGCAGCGAGATCATGTGGTCCCGTGCGCCGAACGCAGCAAATACCGGACAGCGGATGTCGGCAATGATCGCGTCAAGTGCCCGTGGCCTGAGCGGCGGCGAGGCGCTCCACTCCCGATCGTATGCAGCGCCGTACCATACCACCGCAGCCGCGATATTCTCCTGCGCACCGAAGACCAGCGGAAAACGACCTGTCTGGCAATAGCCGGCAACTGCCACCCGCGACGGATCGGCATTGGGGTGTTCGGCTATCATCGCAAGGACACCGCGCAATAACGTCGTGGCTTCGACATCGCCCATGTCATAGCGGGCATCGCCGTGCGCCAGAGCGACCGGGTCCGGATGCTTGAAGAAGAAATCCGGTGCGATCGTGAGAAAGCCATCCTGCGCACAGCGGATGGCCAGATCGCGCGTATGCTGCACGAGGCCATAGCGCTCGTGCATAAGCACCACGATGGGCAGGCGCCCTTCGGCCTCACGCGGCATCGCGAGCAGGGCTGGCATTCCGCCCGGACACAAAATGTCCTCCGTGGCAACGCCGGCTCGCATTCCCTCCAACACGATCGCCTCCGCTCTGTTCGACCAAACGTCACTGTCGAGGTTTGGACGCCAAGCTGCTAACGTCAAGCAAAACCGGCCCCGCCCCTGGATGATTGCCGGTCGGGGCCTTTTCTCCCGCAAACAGGCCTAACATCGCAAGCGCGGCGATGGCTCATGCAATCTGCATTTGTTAAATGGCATCTCGCAACCGGAGCCGAAACGCACTCCAGGTCAACCTGCCCCGCGAACCCGATCGATGATCGTGGCTGCTGTAGCTGCGTCTGGCGCAACATCGGACCGCCAGGCGACGTGACCATCCGGGCGCACCAGCACGAGGCGCCGTTCGTAACCAGCCGCAGCATCTTCAGCCGTGATGTCGACGACGCGGAACGGCATTCCCCTTTGTCCTGCAGCCGCCACCAATTTCTCACCACCGCTCTCGCCCGAGAAACGGAGCAACACGAAACCGCGGCCGAAATGATCGAGTATCGTCCAACCGCCGCCCAGCCAGACATGCGGCGCCCGCGACCCCGGACGAGCGGTGGCGACGTAGGCATGCGGACTGTCCGGTGGCGGCGGCGATCCATTCCGGAACCACGATCGGCGAAGGATCGTAGCGATAGCCGAGCTGGCTGCCGATGGTGACGGACTCGCGCCCCTGGCGTTCGACCAGCGCCGTCCCGATCCGCTCGCGCAGCTCACGCCCCGCTGTGCTATCCGCCTCCAGGTCACCCTCTATGCGATCCACTTCCTCATTAAGCTCGTAGAACTGCGTCGCCATGCCGACGTTGCGCTTGCCGACCATCCGGCGCTCCACGTCATAGCTGTCCAGCAATCGCGCACCACCCCATCCGTCCAGAACCGCCGCCAGCTTCCAGCCCAGATCGACTGAATCGCCGATGCCGGAATTCATGCCCAGCGCCCCTGTTGGCGACAATTGGTGCACACAGTCTCCCGACAGGAACACGCGCCCGCTGCCATAGCGCTCAGCCACCAGACTGCGGCGATGCCAGATGCTGACATTGAGCCATTGCACCGGATAGGGCCGACCGAGCGCCCGCCGCAGCAAACCATCCCGGTCGACCTTGTCCTCGGTCTGCTCGCCGTCGGTCTTGTCGATCATCAACCGCCACAGCCCGATCGCCGGATCGATGATACGCATGTTGCCCCACATGCCGCCGCTATCGACAAGCATGAAGAACGTAGCGAGATCCTTGCCGCACTCCTCCAGCAAGCGAGGAGCCAGAAAGAACGTGTGCACCGGGTGCCCGATCGTGCCCCTGCCCTCCAGCTCGATGCCAAGTGCGCGCCGCACGGTCGAGTTCACGCCGTCACAACCGACGACGTAGTCCGCCTCCATGATATGAGCCGTGCCGGTAGCAACGTCTATGACACTTGCCGTGACACCGTCGGCGGATTGCTCGAAACCTTCGAAGCGCGTGAAATAGCGCAGCTCGACACAATCGAATGAGCGGGCCAGGCGCTGCAGCATCGGATCGAACCAATGCTGCGAGCAGGCCTGCAGATTGTAGGGGCTCGCGGCCTGCGTCGTCTGAGCGTTGCGAGCCGCGCGAGGCACGCGGCCGATCTCGAACCCGAACATCGAGGTGACGAACGCCGCATCAAGCGGATGATCGGCCGGAAACGGACAATTGAGAACATGGTCGGCGATCCCCCACCGCCGGCAGTGCTCCATTGATCGCGCATTGACTTCGTTCATCTTCGGCGTGGCGATGACGCCATCGCCTTGCTCGACGAGAATGCAGCGAACGCCACGCCATCCCAGCTCGGCGGCCAGCGCAAGACCTGCCGGACCACCGCCGACGATGAGTACGCTGGTGCGATCGTGCCGTTGCATCATCGGCCCCCTCGTGTTCCGGTTCTTATATTTGCTTCCGTGTGCTGCCAGGTTCCGAGCAGATGTCAGAACCAGGACACTTGCCATACCATGTCATGGTAAAGTACGTCCGCAGCCCGTTACAAGAAGCTGCCTGGAGAGCAAGCCCATGCCAGCCACCCGCAAGCCCATCGTCATCGACGCACACGCCCACATCATCGTGCCGGAAGTGCTCGATTTCGCCTATTCCAAATCCCAATTTGCGCAGGCCGTGGCTAAAAAAGGAGCAGGTGGCCGACCACAGGGATTGCCCGACGAGCTCATGCGTTGCATGACCGACAATGCCGTACGCTTGCGCCACATGGACGAAATGGGCGTCGACATCCAGCTCATCAGCCCAAGCATTCTGCAGCAGTGCACCTACTTCGCCGAGCCTGAAGCCGCACTCGAAATGGAGCGGCTGGCGAACGAGCGTGTCGCCGAGGCCGTATCCGAGCACCCTGACCGCCTCGTCGGCCTGGGGTCATTGCCGCTACAGGACGTCGGCCTCGCATGCCGGGAGCTCGAGCGCCTGACGGCTGAATTGGGACTGAAGGGCGTGATCATCTCGTCCAATGTCAACGGCATCGAACTCGGCGACGAGAAGCTGCGACCATTCTGGGCGAAGGCAGAAGCACTGGGCGCCGTCATCTTCATCCACCCTGCCGGCAGCAACGATCCACGACTGCGAAAACATCGCATGCTGATCACCGTCGGCCAGCCGCTGGAGGAGGCGCTGGCGCAGGCGTCCCTGATCTACGACGGAGTGATGGACGCATTTCCGAAGCTCAAGAATTCTCATCGCCCACGGCGGCGGCTACCTGCCGTTCTACACAGGCCGCCACGACAACGACTGGCGCAACGGCCATCGCCCCGAACACATGAAAACGGACTTCTCCAGCTACCTTCCCCGATTCTATTACGACACGGTTCTGTTCAATCCCGACATGCTGGAATACCTCGCAACCCGGGTGCCGACGGAATGCCTGATGCTGGCCTCCGATTACCCGTTCGCCGAGCAGCGACCGGTCGAGTACGTACGCAGCGCAACGCGCCTGTCCAAAGAGGCGCAGGACGGCATCCTGGGAGCAAACGCAGCCAAGATGCTGGGACTATCTATCTGATCACGTCCCATGCACCGACGGATGAAAGAGCTCTTCCACCTGCGGCCGCCTGCCGATGATGCCCTGGTCGAACGAATAGCCGATGAAGCGCTCCAGGTTGGCGCGGTTTGCTGCGAGCCCCAGCGTCCATGGATCGGCCGTCATGGCCAGGGCCTCCGCCTCGCGCGCATACTTTGACCACGCCAGTTGCGACCAGCCCGGGTCGGTCATGTACTGCCGATGGATCTCTGCCGCACTCTCAAAGGCCGAAAACAGCAGGAACGGCAACTCCGGCTGCCGCTCGATCGCGGCATGCCTGATGGCGATGAGATGCATGATCGGCCAGTAGCCGTTATTCGAATAGTAGCGTATCTCCTCCGACTTCGGATCATCGAACAGCCGGCGGATCGGCATTGCGTGCGGCAAGTCGGTCCATGGCAGCCGGGAGTAGAACATCGCATTGATTTTGCCTGAAGCGAGCGCCCCGACAAGGCTCCCGCCCGTCTCCAGCTGCTTGACGCGGAAGCCCGGCGCCAACTCGGCCGCGACCGTATCGGCGCCGCGCACATGCCAGTTCACGCTTTTCAGATCGAGGCCATATTCGCTGGCCATGTCGCCTTTTGCCAGCACCGCAAGCGTCGTCTGAAACGACTGCAGCCCCACGTTTCTGCCGGCAAGCTCACGCGGATGACGGATGCCCGCCGCGTTGTTCACGAACACCTGACCGACGCTGAACAGCCGGCGCGGAAAAACCGGAATGGCCGTGAACGGAAGCCCCCGCGCACACGCCGCCACGAATGACGACAGCGAGACCTCCGCTGCATCGAACTCCTCCTCCTGCAGCATGCGCTCATGGCGATGCGCCCCATCACGCAGGCTTCCCTCCTGACCGACCTGCAGAACAGAGAGATCGAGGCCCTCTGGCACCTTCACAGTGCCATCAAAAAACGGAAGGTGCCGATCGTAACGGTCGATTGCCAGTGTCGTCATCTAGAACCCCATGGCCGCGCCGTCGCTGCGCGGATCTGTGGCGCCTTCGCAGGTGCCGTTGCCATTGCGCACGATGGCGCCAGCGTGCCCCATCGTAGAGGTGAAATCCGCCAGCATCTCCACGTCATGACCGGCCTCACGCAGCCTATCCACCAGCTGAGGATCGAACCTCGCCTCAAGCTTCAGTGTCACGCTCTCCTCGCCCCAGGTGCGACCGAGCAGCCAGCGTGGCGCCGTTATTGCTGACTGCAACGCCTGACCGAACATCGCATAGCGGGTGAATATCGCCGATTGCGTCTGCGGCTGTCCCTCGCCGCCCATCGTTCCGTATACCATCGTGCGGCCGTCATCGAAACGCGCAAGCGCAGGATTCAGTGTGTGGAACGGTTTGCGGCCCGGCGCCAGCAACCGGGGCCCGGCCCCGGCGAGCACGAAGCTCGACCCGCGGTTCTGCCAAACGATCCCGGTGGCAGGCAGCACACAACCCGATCCGAACTCGAAATAGATGCTCTGGATGAAACTCACCGCCAGGCCATTGCCATCGATCGCTCCCATCCAGACGGTATCTCCGGCCTCTTGCAGCTGCGGCCAGGGAAGGGCGCGCGAGCGGTCGATCCGGTCCGCCAGCATCGACAGAACCTCCGGCCGCAGATGGTCCTCTGCAAGCTCAGTCATTGCCGCCGGATCGCCGATGATCCGGTCACGGACCAGAAACGCCTGCTTGGTCGACTCGATCAACCCATGAACATGATCGAAACCTTCCGCCTTCTGCACCCCAAGGCGATCAAACAGGGCCAGGATCATCAACGACGCCAATCCCTGGGTCGGAGGCGGCATGTTGTATAGATCGGCGCTTCCCACACGCACCGACAGCGGTGCCCCCACCGAGGCGGCATGTGCTTCCAGATCCGCGGCGTCAACCGGCGAGCCAAAAACCGCAAGATCGGCGGCAATGTCGCGCGACAGATCGCCGGAATAGAAATCCTCCGGGCCCGCCTCACCCAATCTGCGCAGCGTCTCCGCCAACGCCGGCAACCTCATCACATCGCCTTCGCGCGGAGCCCTGCCTGCCTTCAGAAATACGTCGGCGAACCCCGGCGCGTCCTTCAACTCCGCCAGCTTCGCCGCCGTCAGCTCAGCCTGGCTCGCGGTCACTGCAAACCCGTTGAGCCCGTGCCAGACCGCGTCTTCGACCAGCCGCGACAACGGCAGCCGCCCGCCCATCACTTCGCTCTGCTCGATCGCCAGCCCCCAGCCCGATATGGTTCCAGCCACCGTGTTGGCCGCCAACGGCCCGCGCCAGGGGATCGTCGCATGACCGTTGCCGAGATATAGATCCGGCGACGCCTGCCGCGCGGCGGCGCCACACGCGTCGATGCCGATAACCGGCTTTCCAGGCGGGGCAATGAGCCAGAATCCGTCGCCGCCGATCGACGTCATGTGCGGGTAGACAACAGCGAGCGTCGCGGCCATTGCAAGTGTCGCCTCGATCGCAGTGCCGCCTTCGCGCAGCACACGCAGGCCGGCCTCGCTGGCCAGATGGTGAGGCGAGGTGACCATGCCTCGGCGCGCACGCGGCGTATTCAGCACTCTCGTTCTCCTAGTGGTCCGGTTCTGACAACTGCTTCACGATGCGGCCAGTTTCCGAGCAAATGTCAGAACAAGCCATACTGCAACTTTTGCCCCTGACGTTTGGTTTCGCGACCTGCAATACGGGGGTAACAAACGTCAGGCGCACCACACGAGCTGCCTTCAGCCTGATGCAGCAGCCAGCGCCTGCGGAAGCATCTCTTCGAGTACTGCAAGATCGGCGTCCGTACCGGCACTGATCCGTATGCACCGATCGAGCGGCGCCACGCCCGGCATGCGCACGAAGACACCACGCTTGCCCAACTCCTCCAAGACGCGGCGCGCGAAGGCGCCATCGCGCCGCAGGTCCACCGCAACGAAGTTTGTTGCCGATGGCAGAGCAGCAAGCTGGTTTGCCTGCGCGATCCGCCCGATCTCCTCCCGCGCATGCGCGATCCGGCCCAGCACCTCGCGCAGGTAATCCTGGTCGGCAAGCGCGGCTACCGCTCCGGCCTGCGCCATGCGCGACACATCGAAATGATTGCGGATCTTGTCGAACATGGCGATCAGGCCGGCCTCACCGATACAATAACCCACGCGCACGCCGGCCATGCCATAGGCCTTCGAGAATGTCCGCATCCGCAACACGCATGGATTGTTCACGTCGAGCGGAGGCGCGGTGCCAGGCGGCGCCATGTCGATATAAGCCTCGTCAAGGATCAGAAGTGCGCCGTCCGGCACCGCAGCAATCATGCGCTGCATGTCTGTGGCGCCCCACCACGTGCCCATTGGGTTGTTGGGGTTGGCTATGTAGAGGAGCGGGGCCCGTTCGCGCCGCGCGGCCTCGATCAGGCCTCCAGCATCCTCGCGGTCCTGCGTGTAGGGTACATGCACACGCCGCCCACCATGGCCGTCGACGTGGAAAATGAAGGTCGGATATCCCCCGAGCGACACTACCACCGGATCGCCCGGCTCCACCGTCATACGCACGGCGAGCCCCAAAAGCGCATCGACGCCGGAATCAATGGCAATGTTCTCGACCCCGACACCATGATGCTGTGCGAGCGCCGTCTTCAACTCATGCTGCTCTGGATCGCCATACATCCAGCTTTCCGCAGCCGCGGCACACATCGCCTCGACCGCCTTGGGCGAGGGACCAAACACGCTTTCGTTCGCCCCTATCCGCACGCGAAACGGCTTGCCCATTCGTCGTTCGAGCGCCTCTGGCCCAACGAACGGCGTGACGGAAGGAAGATCGGCGATCAGTGAAACAATTCGAGGGGCTGGCATGGAGTGACCTTGGCTACTAATGTCCGGGCGCATTCGGTTGCTCGGATCGAAAATATAGCCCTAAAGGTGCCGAACATGACAGTGCTGAAGAAGCCGGCGGAGACCTCCGCGCCAATCCTCGACCTGCTGCGCGAGCGCTGGAGCCCGCGCGCATTCCTGCCCAAGCCCGTCCCGCAAGAGATCTTGCGTTCGGTACTGGAAGCCGGCAGATGGGCCGCTTCCTCCAACAATGGTCAGCCCTGGCGACTGATCCTGGCGACTATCGACGATCCCGCCGCGCACGCCGTCGCAGTTTCGTGCTTCAACGCCCGCAACCAGCGCTGGACCCGTAACGTACCGGTGCTGATGTTTTCCTGTGCGCGAAAAATCTTCGATAACGGCAATCCCAACGTCCATTGCTGGTACGATACCGGCGCCTGCCTCGCCCAATTGACGATGCAGGCAGAGGCGCACGGTCTTCGCGTGCATCAAGCCGCTGGGATCGAGCATGCCAAGATTCGCGAGACCTACGCCGTGCCTGACGAGTTCGACATCTGCGCCGGCGTCGCGATGGGCTATCAGGGTGACCCGGACTCGCTGATCGAGGACCTCCCCGGCCGTGAGCGTGAGACCCGAGTCCGCAAGCCGCTCGAGCAGTTCGTTTTTTCAGCCAGGTTCGGAACAGGCGCGAAGCTCGGCTGATTGCGCGATCTCAGCACCCTGCCACGGCTCGCTGCTCGGCGGGCCGTGGCGGACATTTTCTCGGCAGTGGCGCCCGGCGCTATTTCGTGGCGCCGACCACTTTCCGCACCTTCTCGAGGATGGCCGGAGACGCGCCGACGATCTTCTCCACCAACCCGGTCACCTCCTCCGCCGTACGGTAGCTGATCGCCAGTTTGCGCTTTTCAGTATCAGCCAGAAAAGCTGGATCCTTGCACGTATCAGCCAGCGCCTTGCGCAGCGCGGCAACCCGGTCCTTGGGCACCTTGGGCCCAACCAGCATGCCGCGCGCGGTTGGCGTTCCAGCAGCGAGCAACTCGGCCATTTCCTTCACCTCGCCGCTCGAGACCTCGATCAAGGTCGGCACATCGGGCAAGTCCTTCAGGCGCGTCAGTGTGAACACCACCGGTATCGACACCTGCTTGTCCTTCAGCCATTGCGGCCTGGTCGAACTGAGATTTTCCCACGATGCGGTCCAGGACTGTATCTCGCCTTTCTCCATCGCCAGGTTGAGTGCGCCACCCCCTTTGTAACCGGAAATCACTCGATACTTGGCTCCGATAGCCTCCTTGAGGAGCAATGCCCACTGGTGCGTCAGATGCTGCGTCCCCATCGACCCGACGACGATGTCCTTGGTCTTGAGATCCTGTACCGACCTGACCCCCGCCGAATGCCAGATCGTCATGACCTGAGCCAATTGGTCGAACGCACCCAGCCATTGGAAATCGCGCGACTTGTAGCGTACGCCGCGGTTCGGGGTGAGAATTTCCGACAAAGGCAGCGCATGAGACAGGAGTATCTTGCTGCCGTCCTGCGGAGCCGGCCCATATATGAAGTTGCCGGCAACGACACCACCGGCCCCCGGCATATGCTCCACGATTATGGTCGGCTTGCCAGGGATGTGCTTGGCGATATGCGCTGCAAATGTACGCCCGTAGGCGTCATAGCTGCCGCCGGTGCCCGTTCCCATCACGATCGATATGGTCTTGCCCTTGTAGAATTCCTCGGGCGTCTGCGCGTGGGACGCAGTCCCGGCAAGACCGAGCGAGACGACAAGCCCCGTCAGGATCGCGGGCGCAGTCTTGAGTTTCTGCATTTTTTCCTCCCTCACACCGATGACCTCATTGCGACGGCACAACCTGATGGTTGGCCAAGGTCCATCGCATGCGTCTCGGCATTGTCTTACGGCGCCTACTGTGCGTCAACTCGCCTCACAGGCTCGCCCCACATGCAGCACACGCAGCTTCGCAGGCCGGCCTCTTCGGCCTGGCCTGCGAATGGTCTTCGAATGAGAGTAGGCCAGCCGGCCTGTAAGCCGGGTTCTGTCTGGAGAAGATCTCTCCGCGACGGTCATTCGTCTGGGGCTTCGCTTGCGCGAAACCTCGAGCAACCAACCCGGATGACGGGTGTGGAAACGCGCCTTCGTGCCGGGTTGCCCCGCACGCGGCCATCCCTATTTGGTCTTGCTCCCGGTGGGGTTTGCCGTGCCGCGGCCGTCGCCGGCGCGCGCGGTGCGCTCTTACCGCACCGTTTCACCCTTACCGCAGAAGTCATGCGACTTTGTGGCGGTCTGCTTCTCTGTGGCACTTTCCCTGGGGTCGCCCCCGGCGGCCGTTAGCCGCCACCGTGTTTCCATGGAGCCCGGACTTTCCTCCACCCGGCACGCGCCTTGCGGCAACATGCAGAACAGCGACCGTCCAGCCGACTGGCTGACAGAGAACCTAGGTCGTGATGTGCCGGCGCACAAGAGCGCCGTTGCTCACCCGCCGGATTTCGGCCGGCGCGAGGACCGTCCTTCAGAAGAAGCAACGCTGCGCCGCAACGAAGCTGGCAGCCTGTTCATGACGTGAACTGCCGCGCCGACCTTTGCGATCGACGCAAGGTGCATGACGTTGGCGTTGGTCATCCGAAAGCAACCGGATGAGGATGCCGTACCGATGCTGCGGGCATTATTGGTGCCATGAATACGGTACAAGGTGCTGCCCAGATACAACGCCTTGGCCCCGAGCGGGTTGCGCACCCCTCCCGTCATCATCTTGGGCAGGCGCGGATCGCGCTCGCGCATTTCCTCGGGCGGATGCCAATTCGGCCAGGCCACCTTGCGCGAGATCTTCTGCGTACCTGTCCAGGCAAACCCCTCACGGCCGACTGCAATGCGGTAACGGTAGGCCCGATCAGATGAAAGCACGTAATAGAGCGAGCGGCTGCTGGTATCGATCACGATCGTACCGGGAGCGTAGGAGGAAGCGAACTTCACCGTTGGCGGCGCGGCAGCCGCGATATCCGGGCGCGGGCCTCCGTCAAGTTTTTCAGGCCCCTTTGCCCGACGGCGATCATCATCATCGTCATCATCCTCCCACCAGTTGGTCGAACGACGCGACGAACGACGCGGCGGCTCGCTGTACCGGTAGCGCTGGAATGCTCCAGGCCGGTATTGGCGCGTATTACTGTCGTTCTCGAAAAAGAAGAACTGTGCGCTCGCTTTCGGACCTCCGAATGAGGCCGCGAATACGGCGACCAGCGCCGCACAAGCCATCCTGATCATGATTCACCCTCTCGACGCGCAACTCCGCTGTCTACTCGCGATCTAGGATCACGCCCGCACAATTGCCAACATGCATACAAAACATCGTTAACACCGCAGCTCGTACTTCCCGCATTCTGATCAAATCGACGGCTGAAATCGCCGGATCACGCGACGTCTCACCTTTGCGCCAGTGCTTACCGTTGCTTCACGAAGCTGTGCCAAACCCCATCTGCGCCGATCACCAGTCGCCACCACTGCCACTTGCCGTCCGCCGTCATCGCCCGGACCTGAGCGGGACTGACCAGCTTGTAGAGTGCAACCTCCTGCGCCGGTGTCAGCGAGTTCAGCGGTACCTCCGCAAAATACGGCCATACGTAGAGGCGGTTGTTCTCGATGTCGCGCCCCCCTGGGATGGATGCATAACCGGCCTCGAGTAATCGACCAAGCACCGCGAGCACCTCGCGGCCCTTGCCATCGCCGGAGATCGCCGTCAGATGAGCGATCCCGTCAATTCCGTTGGGAGCCCCGAGATCCGGCTTCAACTCGTTGAGATCGACCGCATAGCGCAACTCCGCGATATCTCCGGTTTCGACAGCTCCAAGGATAGTTGAGCGCATATCGGCCACCGCTGGGGGTAGAGTTGCTGGATCATGACCAGTAATGACCTGCGCAGGGACCTTCCGGGCACGACCTATCCCAGCCCCTGCCCCGAGCCTGGCCCCTCCGGACTGCCGACGATGCTCCTGTGCGGGCGCCACGATTGACCATGCGGCATGGACAACACCGGCAAGCCCCAGTACCAATAACCGGCGCCGAGTCTGTTCAGTCCCGGGCGCGGATCGACAGGTCTGCGGGAGTTCCAAGCAAGACGACATGGGGGGCGTGCTTGCCGTACGGAAGAGAGCAATCCTTGGAGCGTGCCGCAGCCGCGATGGCCCGGCTGCAGCAGACCTGCATACAAGGTCACACCTGCTTGCCCCCGACGCCTGGTTCTGTCCCAGTTGCGGCGGCTGAACTCGACCGTGCGTGGAGGCAACGGCGGTTGATCGATTTCATTCCACACCCGCTGATCGTTCCTGTCGGCATCGCTGTCGGTGTTTTGGTGGCAGCTCCTGTCGGGCCGGTCAACGTGTTGTGCATCCAGCGCGCGATCGAGCGTGGCGTGATGGGTGGAATTGCCGCCGGGCTGGGTGCGGTGCTGGGTGATGGACTGATCGCGCTGCTGGCCGCGTTGGGGGTCGGCGCCATATCCGGCGCAGTGCAGCGTTATCGCGAATTGATCCAACTGGTCGGCGGGTTGGCTCTGGTGGGGTTTGGGCTCAAGCTTTGCTTTACCGCACCGCGCCTGGAACCGCCGTCGGGCGGGCTGAAGGAATGGACGACCGTCGTGGATTATCTCTGGGACGTTCCCAAGACCTTCGTCCTGACGATAACGAACCCCGGAGCGGTATTGGGACTGTTCGCGATTTTCGGGGGCATTTCCAGCTTCGTGGAAGTCAGCTCGACGCTGGAAGCCATGTTGATGGTGGCTTCCATCATGGCCGGCAGCCTGTTGTGGTGGATATTTCTCTCGACGCTGATCGGTCGTATTCGACATTACGTGACCCAGGACAGGCTTCGCGCAATCAATCTCGCGGCTGGTGCGCTGCTGGTCCTGTTTGGTTGTCTGCTGATTGTCGAGTTGCTCGTGAAGGCCGCGCGACTTGGCCGGCTATTTCCCTTTCAGGCTTGATCGCGCGACTGCAGCCGATCGCTGCTCCATGCGGGACGGATTCGACTAGCTCGTTTCCGCCTTAGGCGGAATCGATCTGTCCTTTTCGCTCACGGGCCGCACCGGTCTGCGGCCTGGCCCTCCGCGGGGGCGGCGCACTGGCGCCGGGCCGCAATTCGCGGCCTGGAGCGCTTCTGTCTAAATCGGAAATACTCTAATGCGTCGCCTTGCAGATTGTGAACTCGCCGTCGTGGACCCTCTTCGCCAGCCCCGTAGCGAGGTCGGCAACCAACTCCTCGCCAAATGCGGCAACCAGATCGGTCAAAGCGGCATATATGGCCGCATAAGCCATGATTTCCGGTGCAACACCGCTCTCCGTGCCCTCTTCCCACGCTTCCAGAATGATTCCGAGCGCCCGTAGCGTCTCATCGTCCTGACGGGCAAGCATGTTCGTATCCACTTCTACCCCCTCCGATATGCAGTGTGAACGTACACTTTTTCTTTCAAAGCCTTACACTGGTCTGACACGGTTCAATCCCCATGTGTCAGCGGCGAATATGCTCTCGCCGGTCCCGCGCGGTCTGCAGCAGCAAACATTACGACGGTCCCGCGCGTCGACATCGAATCGCGGCATCGGCCAATAGCACGCGATTCGTGCCGCGTCCGCCCTGCAACAATTCACGGTAAACCGCCGGCAACGTGGCGAGACGCTCAAGGCACCGACCGAACCATAGCCTCGGCTAGCTGCACACCTTCGGCCATAAATCGCTCGATCGCCGTCTTCGCGGTGGGGGTGCAGACCTTATAGGTACTATTGTAGCTTTGATAACCCTGATTGAAGCTTTTCGTAAGCCGTGCGCGGCGCAGCGGCGAAGCGCCTTCGGCCTCCAACAGCTCGCGCATCCGATCACGCCAAGCTTGACCTTCGTTGGCGCCACACAACTCACGCAGGTAGTGCACCGCGCCCAACACCTCCGCAAGCCGGAAGAGCTTGTCGTCATAAGGCTTCTCGCGAACCTGCGCCCATGCCCCGTGGGTCGCAGCAAGCATCGCTCCAGCACACAACAAGCTCAGGATCCAACAGCCACGACCGGCGCGGCGATCAACCGTCACAGGCACTGGTGAGCCTCCCCATTTCGGATTAAATCCACACCCTCCTACCGCAAGGCAAGACCAACTGAAAGAGAACGTTGGTGAACACGCTGCCGACAACGGGGCCCAATTGGCATCCTTCTTGCGTCAATTGAGCGCGAAGTCCTCAGCCACAGCCCTGCCACGCCCGGAACGACGGTCATGGAAGATTTCGATCCCCTCTGGTTCGTTTTTATCGCTTTTGCCTCGATTGCCGCCCTGATCTGGCATTCATCATGGCAACGCCAACGCAAATATCGCCAAACGAACCGGCGCCACCGAGATCTGGACGATTTGCGCAATCGCGGGGCGTGAACTGGCGGTCCAGCTGGCTGCATCCACGCCGTATCCTTCGCCGACGGCGATCAGGACGCTTGGCACCCTGGCGCAAGCGCCGTCCCAGCGGACCGCGCAAGTGAAGCGAAGCTGCGCGTGAGATCAAAATTGTGCACGCCGCCACAGCGAACACCGCCACAGTTGAACCAACCGCACAACTCGTCCTAGGCTCTTCGCCAGCAATCGTGCGCCGGCCGGGAGTGGACGGCGAATCGGGATCTAGGGGAACGGCATGGCGGACAGCGGAAGACTACTGGTTAAAGGTGGCTTGGTTTACGATCACGACGGCGACGTACACAAACCCGCTGCCGCAGATATTCTGATCGAAGGCAGCAACATCGTCGCGGTCGGACGTGCGCTGCCGCCCGAGCAAACCGCGACCGCGCAAGTCATCGACGCGACGGACCATCTGGTTCTGCCCGGCATGATCAACGCCCACTACCATTCGCATGACACACTGTGCCGTGGCATGTTCGAGGAGCTGCCGCTGGAATACTGGCTGCTCTATACGCTACCGATGGGCGCCAACCGTTCCAAGGCGGAGATCCGCCTCAGGACGCTCGTGGGCGCACTGGAGGCGATGCGCTGCGGCATCACCACGCTGCAGGACATGCTGGGCCTCATTCCACTCAACGAGGGCAATATCGATACGGTGCTGGCGGCCTACGAGGAGATCGGCCAGCGCGTCGTGTTCTCACCCATGGTCTTCGACATTCCGGCCGTCGCCATGGTGCGACATCGCGAGATGCTGCCGGAGAACATTCAGGCCATGATGGGCAACATCGCAGCACCTGCGAAGGAGCAGATCGACTTTCTCGATGCCCAAATGAAACGACGCCCGGCCGGCGGTAACGTGCATTGGGCCTGCGCACCGTTCGCGCCCCAGCGCTGCACGCCCGAGCTGTTGCAGATGTGTGCTGATTTCGCCGAGCGCCACGATTTGGGTGTCTACACCCACGTCTACGAGACGCGCGGCCAAGCCGTCATGGCACGCGAGCAGTACAAGCAATACGACGGCTCGTTCCTGAAATACCTGAAAAGCTGCGGGTTGCTCAATCGGCGCCTCACGATCGCGCATTCGGTCTGGATCTCGCGCCAGGAAATGGACTGGATGGCCGAGGCTGACGCCGGAGCGGTTCTGAACCACAACTCCAACATGAAATTGAAAAGCGGTATCCCGCCGGCACTCGACATGGCCGAGGCCGGCATGCGCGTCGGCTTGGGCTGCGACAACTGCTCCGGCACCGATGTCCAGAACATGTTCCAGTCGATGAAGGCCTACTGCATGCTCGGCGCCGTCTCCGATCCCATGCCAGGCGACGGGCTGGCTCACAAAGCGCTCAGGTACGCCACCCTCGGCAGCGCGCGAACCGCTCTTCTCGACGACAGGCTGGGTGCCATCAAGCCGGGCTACAAGGCCGATCTCGTTCTGCTCGACATGAAGGATACGGCCTATCTGCCCTACAACAGTGCCGCGCGCCAGATCGTCTACACCGAGACGGGACGCTCGATCGACACCGTCATCATCGACGGCCGCGTTGTGATCCGCGACCGCGAGCTCAAGACCATCGACGAAGCGGCGTTGCGCGCCGAGGTCGCGGATATCATGAAGCATTTTGTTCCGGAGTACGAGGCGATCGTGAAGGAGCGCGCTGTAGCACTCCCCTACCTGCGCGAGGCCCATGAAAAGGTGTGGTCGATTCCCCTGCCGATGCAGCGCTTTGTGGAAAGAACACGTTGAAGCAACCGATCCCCGGGCGGAGCCATCGCTGACGGGGAGACAAGGCAAAGAGCGATACCCGACCAATGAACCGCCCCGCTGACATCATCCTGAAGAACGCCAAGATCATCACTGTCGATGCCGCGTTTCGAATCGCCGACGCCATCGCAATTGCGGGAGACCGCATCCTCGCCGTCGGCACACACGCCGAAGTCGAAACGCACGCGGCACCTTGGACGCGCACTTTCGACTTGGGCGGCCGCACAGTGATGCCGGGCCTGATCGACGGCCATGCACACATGGATCGCGAGGGGCTTCGCGCGATTTTCCCGTCGCTGGGCACGGTACGCTCGATCAAGGACATCCAGGATCGCATTGCCGACCTCGTGCGCGGCAAGCGGCCGGGAGACTGGGTCGTCACGATGCCGATCGGTGACCCGCCCTATTATTACGACATGCCGGAGCTGCTTATGGAGCAGCGCTGGCCGACACGCCAGGAGCTCGACGCAGCCGCCCCGGACAATCCGGTGTTCATCCGGTCGATCTGGGGCTTCTGGCGCCACACGACTCCGCTGGTCGCCTGCGCCAATACGATGGCGCTCGAGCGTGCAGGCATCTCACGCGACACGATCTCGCCGACCAATGCCCTGGAAATCGGTCGCGACGAGACAGGCGATCCCAATGGCATATTCTACGAGCACGAGCTGATGCCGCTCGCCGAGCTGCGGTATTTTCGCAAGGCGCCAGGTTTCTCCCGCGCGGACCGCGCAAGCACGCTGCCCGCCGCCGCTGCAGCCTATCACGCTGTCGGCACCACCAGCATCTATGAGGAGCACGGCGCAGCAACCGAGCTGGTCCGCGCCTACAAGGATGTGCACGGCGCAGGCAAATTGACGATGCGCACGACGCTTGCTCTCAGCCCCAACTGGAAGACGGCAGCCGACGCACCGATAGGTCCGTTCATCGAAGCCTGGGCCGGCTGGCTGGGAGAGCCGGCGCTCGGCGACGACATGTTCAAGTTATCGGGCGTTTTCGTGGATCTCGGCCCGCAGGAAGCCAACGTTTTGCGCGGCGAGGCCTCGCCATACACGGGTTGGGCCGGCTTCAATTACGACACAGGCCGCACACGCTCAGAGGTCAAAGAGGTGTTGCTTGCGTGCGCGCGCAACGACATCCGCGCCGTCGCCATCTGGCCTAACATGCTCGACCTGTTCGAGGAGGTGCACCGCGAGATCCCGCTCAATGGCCGACGCTGGGTGCTGGGTCACATCGGCGTAGCCTCGCCGCGCGACATCGACCGCGCAGCGAGCATGGGCCTCGTCGTCTCCACGCATACAAACCGCTACATCTACAAGGACGGACATTCCGTGCAGCAGTCCCTGCCGCCGGAGCGACACGGCGAAGTCGCTCCGATCAAGGATCTTCTCGATGCCGGCGTGAAAGTCTCGCTGGCCACCGACAATGTTCCCGTCTCGCTGTTCTGGCCGATCTGGCAAACCGTCTCGCGCATGAACAGGTTCACCAATGCACCGGTCGTGCCGGAACAGGCGATCTCGCGCGAGCAGGCACTCAGGTGCGCTACCGAGCATGGCGCCTACCTGACGTTCGATGAGACCAAGAAGGGTACACTCGAGACTGGCAAGCTTGCGGATCTCACCGTGCTGACTGACGATCCGCTCACTGTTGAAGAGACGAAGCTCCGCGATATCAAGGCGAAGATGACCATGGTCGGAGGCAGCATCGTACATGAGGAACCGGGCTGGCATGCCTGAGCCCACGCAGATGATCCGTCTCATCTTGCTGGCACGGTGGCGTGACATAGCTGCAATGGTCGCGCGGCTCCGGTAAAGGGGCTCCGCCGCTGCTCAGCGCGACAGTCCTGCCTCCCGTTCGAACGCGGCCAGCATCGGACCAATATCGAATTGTTCCCCGCGCCATGCCTTCGCCCTGATCGCCCCCAACCGGTTCGAATACTCCGACGCTTGCTCGTGCCAGTAGAACACCAGCATCTGGGCCACCGGCTTCTTGAATGCCGGCAGAGTATTGAAGTCCGCACCTGGTGGCCCGGAGCGGCCCGGCAACCATCGCGATTGCCCGAGCGAACCACGAAACGTGTAGAACGCATCCGCCGGCGGCAGCGTGATGAGCCGTAACTCGCCGAGTATACGGGCCGGCTCTGTATGATCGCGACCGGACATCAGGGGAGGATCTGTACCATCGATTAGGTAGCGCGCTGTTTGCTCCGTGAGAAAAGAAACGGCCCGCCAGCGCCTGGCGCCGCCCAAGTGAGGATAGGCCTCGTTCGACCGCAGCGCGATATCGACCCGCACTCTGCCATCGGCTGGCAATGTCAGACGCCCAGGCCCGGATGGCCCGATCACACGCCAGGTCCGCATATAGTTGTGATGCTGGAAAATGACGGCAATCGGCATTGGATCGCCGTGCGTTTCATCCATCGCCAGCGTCACATTGATATAATGATCGAGCTGATGCCAGTCGTCGGAGGCTGCAACGATACCGAGCGCAGCCTCTTTCCAGGCGGCAAGGCCTTTGATCAGGCCTGATGTGCGAAATGCCAAAGTGTATGTGAGAAACACCATCCTCCTGGCACCACTGGCAAAAGCAGCGACGTCACGCTCGACTTTGCCGTAGACCACCGGAGCGGCTGTACGACCAACCGGCCTGCCCTTGTGAACCAGCGGCATTGCAGGATCGCTACGCCAACGATTCAAGATGTCGCGGGTGGGAGCCGCCGCAACCAGCCGCCCGCTGCCATCGAACAGGTCGCTGCCGGCAACATAGTCCTCATAAAAATCGATCGGCAGCTCTGCCTTTTCCCCGAGATGATAAATCGGCCTGTGCCGCTCCAAAAGACGCCGATCGGAGGCGGCCGGCGGCGCCTCGGCTGGTGGATTGAGCCGGTACCATTCGTCGAACTTTCTGCGAAACGGGCTATCGTCATCCGGACGAACGGCCGCTGTTACTGCCGCAACAAAAAGCACCAGCAGCGCAATTCCAATCGCACCAATTATCCTGCGGGAACCAGCCATCGCTGCCTATCTCAGAAATGCCCTCAGTCGCGGGCAAGACGACTCTCCAGCACATCCTTGAGCACAATTGCATTATTGCGTTGTTCGTCGCGCGCTGCAAACAACAGTGTCAGCGTGCCTGATTCAGCGATCTCCTGCAGCCGTTCGAGCAACTCCGCCACCCGCGGATCTGAAAGTTCCTCCACATAGCGTCGAGCGAACTCGTCCCAGCGCGTCACGTCATGTGCAAACCACGCCCTGAGGTCGCGACTGGGGGCGAGATCCTTCAACCAGGCGTCCAACCGCGCATCCACCTTCTTCAGTCCGCGCGGCCACAACCGGTCTACAAGCACGCGATGCCCGTCGGAACGCTCGAATGGCGCATAAATGCGCTTGACCTGGATCATGACGGGGTCTCCGTCCAACCAACATGGCCCGTTACGATACCACGTTGGCGAGGCTACACCCCCGACCTCAGGTTGCAGATGCATAAAACTGACGTTTCAGTTCCGGCTTCATGACCTTGCCGGTGCCGTTGCGCGGCAGATCGGCCACGAAGTGGATGTGCTTGGGTTTCTTGTAGCTTGCGATGCGTTGGCGGCAATGCTCGACCAGCTCTTCGACGCTGACGACCGTGCCCTTCCTCAGCACCACGCAGGCAACGACGGCTTCTCCGAATTCCGGATCCGGCACGCCGATCACCGCAGCCTCATCGACGGCCGCATGCTCCGCGAGCGCGGCCTCCACCTCTTTCGAGTAGACGTTGAGGCCGCCCGTCACGATCATGTCCTTGGCCCGATCGGCAAAGTAGAGAAAACCGTCGTCGTCGAAGTAGCCGATATCTCCGGTCCGGAACCATTCGCCGACGAAAGCGGCCCTGGTCGCCTCCTCGTTTCGAAAATAGGCCCGCATCACCGTGCCGTGACCGGGCAATCCGCAACGCACAACGATTTCACCAACCTCGCCGGTCGGCACGTCGCGGCCCTCGTCGTCGATCAGCCGCACGTCGACGCCGGCAACCGGGCGGCCAAGGGCATCAGGCTTCTCCAGCTGCTCCTCCGGCCGGAGACCGGCCACCATCCCCGACTCGGTCTGCGACAGAAAGCTGTAGAGCCCGACATGCGGCAGCGCGGTGCGCAGCCTCTCCTTCAGCTGCACGGGAAACGCCTCGCCGGTGGCGACCACCAGGCGCACGGAGTGGGCTGCAGACGGCCGCTTCTCCAGCTCTGGCATCAGCATACGAACCACGGTCGGCACGCTGCCGATCACCGTCACCTTTTCGCGTTCGATGATGGATACGGCAGCGGCGGCATCGAAGCGCGGCTGTATGACCAGACGGCATCCCAGATAGAACATGTTTGCGAGGCGGCCCAGGCCTGTCCGGTGTGCCATCGGGGTCGTCGCAAAGACAACGTCGTTCTGCGTAAGGCCCCATTCCAGTGCATTTATGAAACCGTGCCCCACGATGATGTTGGCGTGTGTGCTCACCGCCCCTTTCGGCCGTCCTGTGGTGCCAGACGTATAGCCGACGACGCAATCGTCCTCGGTGGCCAGCAGCGGCGGCGGCGGACTTGGCGCGCCCTGGTCCAGGAAGGCCGTGAACGACATTTCGTCAGCCACCGGAGCGCCGACGACGAGGCGCAGCACATGCGCAGCATCGGCCACTGCCGCCGCAGCCTGCGGCCGCTGCTCCTCACCATAGACGAATGCCGCCGGCTCGCTGTCCGCAACGATGTAGGCGAGCTCAGCCGCGGTCAGCCGCGTCGTCAGCGGTACGATGAGCGCACCCATCTTCAGGACGCCCGCCATCGCCTCGACCAGCTCGATGCCGTTGGGTAGCGAGATCACAACACGGTCACCCGGCTTGACACCGCGGGCAAGCAGCGCATTGGCGAAACGGTTGGCCCGCTCATCGAGCATCGCGAAGGTCAGTCTGCGATCCTGGCAGACGACGGCGATCTCGTCGGCGTAGCGGCGGGCATTAAGGGCAAGAACGTTACCGAGCTTCATGGCGGCGCGCCCTCAACCGTTGTCCGGCTCGAAAGCGAAATAATCGATATCGTCCGAAATCCTCTCGAACATGACCTTTACCCGCATGCCAATCCTCATCTCAGATGGTTTGACGTTGTGCACGTTGGCAATGATGCGCACCTTCTCGTCGAGCTCGACGAGACCGATGATGTATGGAACCTGATCCTCGAACCCCGCGGCCGGCACGTACGTGATCGTAAACGAATAGATGAAGCCGCGGCCCGAAGTCTCCTGCCATTCCAGGTTCCGCTTGCCGGTCGCGCTGGAGATCGGCTTGGGCCAGAACTGATATCGACGCGCCTCCGGATCGTATTGCAGCGCGAGCTTGCCACGCCTGGCCGCCTCCCAGAAATAAGACGTTGTCTGAGTTGGCTTCGGGATCGGACGCGAACGCGCAGTCCTCGTACTCATTGGCTTCCTCCTGTCGTCGATTGTCGCATGCAGCGTTATTTATCGAGAATCAACACGTTGCTTGTGCCCCAGTTGCGGCCGTAGGGAATGACGCCGATCCCGGTCACCATGGCGTTCCTGGGCTCCGGTACTTGCCGCCCCTTTGCTTCGCCCATCAGTTGGCGCACCGCTTCGACCAGATTGAGGCCGCCACTCGCGAGGCCGGGTTGACCGCAACCGATCTGTCCACCCCCGGTGTTGATCGGCAGCACACCTGTTGGAGATATGTCCGTATCACGAAGAAACTGCGAGCCCTCACCCCGCTTGCAGAAGCCTATCTGCTCCAGCTTCAGCATCACCGCGATCAGGAAATCGTCATACGGATGGAACATCGAGATGTCAGAGGGCTTCAGGCCGGCCTTCGCCAGCGCCTCCGGTCCCGCCTTCGAAAAGCCCGAGAGCGTGATATCGGGCGTCTGGTTGGCAACCTCGAAGTTGTTCATTTCCGAATAGGCAATCGGATAGACGAGCTTGTCGAAGCCAAGCTTTTTCGCCCGCTCCGTTTTCATCATGACGAGGCCGTTGGCACCGTCGCAGAACATCACCGAATCGAACAGTCGCAGCGGCGAGGACACCACCCTGGAGTTCAGGTAGTCATCGATCGTGATCGGCTTGCGGAATTTCTCATAGGCAAGGTCGTTGACCACCGCACCGTTTCGCTGTGCCACCGCGAGCGCGCCCAAGCCGCGAAAATCCAAGTCGTGCTCGGCCGCATACCGCTGATAGAGCAAGCCGAATGCACCCGGCGGCCCCTGGATGCCGGTCGGATCCCAGAACTCGTTGCGGTACCCGTCATAGACCGCGGACCATTTGGTCGAAGGCGCATCGGCCCCGATCAGCATCACCGTCTCGCACAGGTCGCACTGCAGCGCCATCGCGGCGCGCGCAACATTGCCGGCAGCAGAAGCCCCACCGAGGTCTGTGGTCTGCAGCCAGCGGGTCTGAAGTCCGAGGTAGTCGGTGCAATAATTCGACCAGAACGGCGTCGCACTCTCGCTCATGGGTCCGCAGAAGGCCGCACCGTCGATGTCTGCCGGCTTCAATCCGGTTTTTGCGAACAATTCCCCCGCAACCTCCGCGGCAAGCTCATAGGCCGTCTTGCCGGTCGCCCGGTCGATCTTGGTCTCGCCATAAGCGACAATACAGACATCCTTCTTTTCGAGGAAGTTCCTGGCCATGATCGCAATCCTTTTGAGCAGCTCGCCACAGGACGGCCCAGGTTACATCAAAACGGCGTTTCGTCGACTGGAACGGTGCGCGCTGCCGACCCGCCCCCAAAACGCCGCCGGCAAGGCGGCAACATGAGCCCCGGCTGTGCATCATCCCGCAGACAGTCACTTGCTTCGCCCGCTGGCGGTCGGATACGATCATCGCCAGTCGGCACCCCGCCCCCTCTTTGAGTCCCGCGCGCCTGGGTGCCCGTGCCGCCAATCGCGTGGAGAAAAGCAGCGATGGAGCTCGAATATCCCCAACACGTGCGAGACTTCGCCAACGAGGTCCGCGCGTTCGTCCGTGCCCAGCTGCCGGCAGATATCAAAGCCAAGGTGCTTGCCCACAAGCGTCTGGAGCCGCATGAGCAGCGGCTATGGCAGAGCAAGATATGCGAGCGCGGCTGGGCGTGCCCCGGCTGGCCCGCCAGATTCGGCGGCCCCGGTTGGGATCCACTGCAGCGCCATGTCTATGATTGCGTGACGTCAGAAGAAGGCGCGCCCCTCGCCCTGGCATTTGGCGAAAGCATGCTCGCCCCCGTGCTATTCGCCGTCGGCACGCCGCAGCAGCAGACGCACTATCTGCCGAAGATCCGCACTCTGGAATACTGGTTCTGCCAGGGCTTCTCCGAACCCGGCTCCGGATCCGATCTTGCATCGCTCAAGACGCGTGCCACCAGGGATGGCGACAGCTGGGTCATCGAGGGCCAGAAGATGTGGACCTCCTTCGCCCACCACGCCAACATGATCTTCCTGCTGGCCCGAACCGATCCGGCAGCAAAACTGCAGGAAGGCATCTCGATGTTCGTGTTCCCGATGACGCTGCCGGGCATCACGGTAAGGCCGATCATCACCATGGCAGGGGATCATCATACCAACGAGACATTCTTCGACGCCGTCCGCATCCCGGCCGACAGCCTGATAGGCGAGGTCAACAAGGGCTGGACCTATGCGAAATTGCTGCTCGGCCACGAGCGCACCAGCATTGCGCGCATCGGACAGTCGCGCCGCGAGCTGCGCCGGTTGAAGGAGCTGGCGGCGGCCATGACGGACAATGGCCGGCCTCTGATCGAGAAGGACGCCGTCCGGGACGAGATCGCCAGAATAGAGATCGATCTGCTGAGCCTGGAGATTACGGCGTTGCGCGTGATCAGCTCGACTGAAGGCCACGGTCCGGGAATCGAAGCCAACCTGCTCAAAATAAAGGGCTCGGAGCTGCAGCAGCGGCTGACCGAGGCGATGATGGACATTGCCGGCCCGTTCGCGGTCCCGTTCGATCCCGAATATGGTCTGCAGGAGACCAACGTGCCGCTGCCCGGCCCCGACGACGTCGCCTCGTTCGGTCCCAACTACCTCAACACACGCGTGGTGACGATCTACGGCGGATCGAACGAGATCCAGCGAGGCATCATCGCAAAATCGCTGGGGCTGTGACCGTCATGGAATTTTCACTCAACGACACCCAGCAGCTCCTGAAGTCGACGGCCGAACGCCTGGTTCGCGATCGCTACAGCTTCGAGAGGCGAAAGCAGATCATGGCTCAGCCGGGTGGCTGGGACCGAAAGGTCTGGCAGGACTTTGCAGAGCTCGGACTTCTGGGTGTCGAGATCGGCGAGGACCAAGGTGGGACGGATGGCGATTTCCGCGACCTGTCCGTTGTGCTGGAAGCCTTCGGCAGCGGCCTGGTCGTCGAGCCGTTGCTGTCGACCGTGGTGCTCGGCGCCGGCATCCTCAAGTCGGGCGGACGTGAAAACCAGAAGGCGGAATATCTTGCGAAAGTCGCCACTGGCGATCTGCGTGTGACGGCCGCCTACGAAGAGCGCGAGACAAGGTACCGACTGGAACGTATTGCCGCGAGCGCGCACCGGGCCGGCGACGGATACGTACTCAATGGCGTCAAGTCCGTCGTGCTCGATGCACTCGACTCGGACCTCATGATCGTCGCGGCACGGACAAGCGGCGCCCCCGGCGACAATAGCGGCATCACGCTGTTCCTCGTTCCGGCTGCAACCGAGGGTCTCACAGTCCAGGGCTACCGGACAATGGACGATCGCGGCGCAGGGGAAGTCATTCTCGAAGGTGTAAAGGTACCAGCAGCCAACGTTCTGGGGAAGGAAAACGAAGGCTTTGCCTTGCTGCAGGAAGCCGTCGACCGGGGCGCCGCCGCGGTCTGTTGCGATGCACTGGGAGCAATGACGGCTGTCAACGCCTTGACGCTCGACTACATCAAGACACGCCAACAGTTCGGCCGCCCCATCGGCAAGTTCCAAGTCCTTCAGCACCGCATGGCCGACATGATGATGGCCGAGCAGCAGGCCCGCTCGATGACGCTGCTTGCCGTCGATGCGGTCGTAGCCTGGGGCCCGGAGCGGCGAGCCAAGGCCGTATCGGCGGCCAAGGTTGCCATTTCCGATGCAGCCCGGACTGTCGGCAGAGGTGCCATCCAGCTCCACGGCGGCATGGGGATGACAATCGAATACGCTGCCGGCCACTATTTCCGTCGCCTTACGGCGCTGGAAAAGATGTTCGGGGATGCGAGTTTCCACCTGGAGCGGTACGCAGCGCCCTGATCGGTTCCGGCCAGTCAGCACAACGTCGCCGCCTCGCGCGGTGCGATCGCAACGTCGGCAGCCTCACGCCTTCTGCCACATCAGCAAATGAAAACCGTCGGGCAGGGGATGCCAGTATGGTTTCACCTTCAGTCCGATCTTCATTTCGTCCCGCCTGATTCCGGTCGTATTGCCCATGATCTGTACGCCCTCGGGCAGGGTAACTACTGCCAGAAAGAACGGCTCATGCCCGCGGAACGGCGGCCGGGCGCGCTGCACGACGGTGAACGAGTAGACTTCGCCTTCGCCCTTGACCTCGCGCCACTCCAGCTTGCTGCTTTTCCCCGTGAAACGCGACGTTGCACGCGGCAGCCACTGGTACTTGCCAGCCTCGCTGTCATATTGAATGACGAGCTTCTTGTCCTTGGTGCCGTTCCAGAACGGCTCGGAGTAGCTGCGGAAAGCGGGCGCTGACCGCTCGATATCCAGGGTATCGTTTATAGTAGCCATGCCAATGCCTCGATATGCGGGCCGATTGATCCTGCGTGTGACATTCACTCGACGTCCACGTCATCCATTGGGCGTGAGGACCATCACCGCCGACGTATTCCAGTTGCGGGCATACGGAATTCCGCCGATCCCCGTCACCAATACATTCGATGTATTCTTGACCTGCCGCTTGCCTGCTTCGCCAAACAGCTGGCGAATGGCCTCGACGAGATTGGTGCCACCACCCGCCAGCCCCACCTGACCGGCAGAGATCTGTCCGCCTCCGGTATTGAGCGGAAGGTCGCCGTTCCAGTTGAAGTCGTGCTCACGGATGAAATCGCATCCCTGCCCCTTCTTACAGAAGCCAAGCATCTCCATCTGCAGCATCATCGCGATGATGAAGTCGTCATAGGGATGGAAAGAGGCTACATCCTTGGCTCCGATGCCCGCCTGCTTGAATGCCTTCTGTCCGGCCGGCATGTGCCCGGTGTCCGTGACGTCGACGATATTCTCCGAAAACTGATAGCTCGTCTTCTCTCCGTACCCGACCGGAACAGCGATCTTGGTGAACCCACGCTTCTGAGCCGCCTTGCGGCTCATCACGATCAGCCCGCTGGCACCGTCGCAGACCAACACGCTGTCGAGCAGGCGAATGGGATCGGCAATCATGCGCGAGTTGACATAGTCGTCGATCGTGATCGGCACACGCAGCTTTTCGCAAGCAAGATCGTTCAGAACCGCGCCGTTTCGCTGCGCCACCGCAAGCTTGCCCAGCATCCGATAATCGAGCCCGAACTGATGCTCATACCGGTTGGTGATGAAACCGAATGACGTCGGCGGTCCCAGCAGACCCAACGGCACCGTCCATTCTGCCTGATAGTGGCGCTGGCGCGTATTGTTCTCCCGCGCCTGCGTATCGGCAAAGAGGCAGAACACCGTCTCGCACATGCCTGCATCGATGGCGATGGCCGCGCGCGCCAACGCCCCCACCGGCGAGCAGCCACCGATATCTACTGTCTGACAGAAATCGACCTCGAGCGCCAACTGGTCCGACGTCGATTGCGACCAGAACGGATTGCCCGCCCCTGTCTGCGACCCGGAGAGGATCAGGCCGTCGATCTCGCCCTTGTCGATCCCGGTCTTTGCGAGCAGCTGTTCCAGGACCTCAGCTCCAAGCGACCAGACATCCTTGTCGCTTTTCGTCACGATCTTTGTTTCGGCATAAGCGACGACTGCCGTGTCCCGCATCGCCATGAACGTCTCCCCGACAAGAACTGGATTATAGGTGCAGAGCAGATAAACTTGGGCTTCATGCGCCGCTCAGAGCCATCAAACCGTGGAGCCGCCGTCTCCGGACTTGCCGGGTTCGACCAGCCGCTCCGCGCGGTGCTCCACGAACGCCTTCAACCCGTCCTCGCTGCGCTTGCTGCTCACCGCCTGGGTCACGAGCATTTCCATGAACAACCCGTCATTGTGCGACATGTCGTTGATACGGTTCAGGCAGGATGCGACTGCCCAGTTCGTCAGCGGTGCATTCTTGGCAATTCGTTTTGCGAGAGATTTGGCGCGCTCCAGCGACTCTCCCTTCGGCGTCAGATACTGGCACAGATTGAAGCGTTCGCCTTCCTCCGCGGTCAGCACACGCCCGGTGAGCATCAGATCCGCCATCCTCGCATAGCCCATCAACCGCTGTATGCGGACCGAGCCACCGCCGCCAACGAAGATCCCCCGTTGCCCCTCGGGCAGCGCGAAGAAGGTCGTCTCATCCGCGACCCGCACATGCACCGCCGAGGCGATCTCCAGGCCGCCACCGATCGTCGCCCCTTTCAGCGCGGCCAGGAACGGAATGAAACCACGCGCCATGGAATCGAGCGTGGGATGCCAGCGCCCGCGCTTTCTCAGCCTCACATCCGGCTCGGCGTTGATCCATTGCACGGCCTCGGCCAGATCCAACCCCGCACAAAAATGCTCTCCGTGACCGAAAATGACACCGCACTTGGCCTCTTCCTGCGCGCGCGCAACCGCGCGGGCGAAGGCCTGGTTCATGTCCTCGTTCATGCAATTGCGCTTGTCGGGCCGGTTCAATCCGATGAGGGCAATCTCGCCATCCAGCTCGTACGTCACAACTTCGTCGGCCATGGTTCCTCCCGGATCGTGTGAAGCCTGCATCACATCCCGGTTAACAGAGGCCCTGGGCGGCAGGTTTGTCAACAACCCTATCGGCCATGCCCCACCTGCAAGCTAAACCGGCGGCCACAGCCGGGGACAAGACCGGTGACAATTCCTCCACATCGCTTAAAGTCGGGAGAAACACCCGAAGGGAAACGTCCATGCCGAATGAAACTCGCCGTCCCCCCCAAGGCCCTGCCGCTGTCGAGCCGTTCCTGCGTCCCAAGTCCGTGGCCATCATCGGTATCTCGTCACGCCCGGGATCGGCGGGCATGAATGCCTACACCAATTTCAAGCTCAACGAATACGAAGGCACTATTCACCTTGTCGGCCGCAGCGGCGGCGAGATCGACGGCCGTCCCGTGCTGAAAGAAATCGACGAATTGCCCGAAGGCGTCGACCTGGCGATCTTCACGCTGCCAGCCGCAGGCGCGCATGATGCGATGCGGGCCTGTGCCCGCCGCAAGGTCAAGGCAGTCACGATTTTCGCTTCCGGCTTCGCCGAGGTCGGCCAACGAGAAAGCCAGGACGAGCTGGCAGCGATCGCAAGCGACGGCGGCGTGGCTCTGCTTGGACCCAATTGCCTCGGCTATACCAACCTGACGAATGGCGTTCACGCCGGCTTCGTCGCTGCGACCAAGATCGTGCGCACGCCGAATTCGGACGACCCGAAAGTCGCCATCATATCGGCCAGCGGCGGATTGATGTCGCACATCCGCCAGGGGCTGGAGCAACGTGACGTACCGGCCGCATACACCATCTCCACCGGCAACGAGGCCGGCATCGGCCTACCGGATTTCGTCAAGTATTTCGCCGACGATCCCATCACCAGCATGATCATCGTCTATGTCGAGCAGGTCCGCGACCCCGCCGCATTCCTTGCCGCCGCCCAGCATGCGCGATTAAAGGGCAAGCCCGTCGTGATGATCCATCCCGGCCGCACCGACCACGCCCAGGCAGCGGTCAGCTCTCACACCGGCGCCCTTGCCGGCGACCACGCCGTCATGCGCACGCTGGCAACCCACGCCGGCATCATGATGATCGATAAGCTCGACGAGCTGATCGACACCGCCGAGATCCTGGCGCGCTACCCGAAACCAAACCCTCATGGCCCGGGCATTCTTACATTTTCCGGCGCCTACTGCGCCATCGCTCACGATTTCTGCGACGAAATCGGACTGGAGCTGCCGCCGCTGAGCGAGGCGGCGGAAAAAACCTTACGAGACGCCCTGCCCGGCTTTGCCACGCCTCGCAACCCGCTCGATCTGACGACGCAACCCGTGTGGCAGCCCGAGCTGATGCGCACCGGCGTCAGCGCCCTCCTCGACGACCCCAAGATCGGCAGCCTGCTGATCTCGATCCCGATGAGCAATCCGGTCGTCGGTGTGAAGTATCTGGAGCACACGCTGGAGGCAACGGCCAAGCAGCCCGACAAACCCATGATATTCTCCGCACTCGGAGAGAAATCGCCATTGCCGGAGCAATTCTATACGATTGCACGCCAGAACAAGGTCATCGTCTCACGCTCCGCGGACCGCTCGCTGCGCGCACTCGGCCACTATGCGCAATATGGCAAGAACCTCATTCGCGCGAACATGGTGAAATCGGCGCAGCCGGTTACGGGACTGCCCGCAATGGGCAACGGGCCCCAGCCGGAGTGGCTGGGCAAGCAGATCTTCCGGCAGCTCGGAATTCGCGTGCCGGAAGGCGAGCTTGCGCGCACCCCGGACGAAGCCGCCAAGATTGCCTCCAGGATCGGATACCCGGTGGCAATGAAGGCCCAAGCCGCCGCATTGGCTCACAAGACCGAAGCTGGCGGCGTGCTGCTAGGCATCCGCGATGCCGACGCGGTACGAGCCGGCTGGCAACGGCTGAACGACAATGTTTCCCGATACCAGGCCGATCTGAAGCTTGATGGCATTCTTGTCGAGCAGATGTCGCCCAAGGGCATCGAGATGCTAGTGGGTGCAAGGCGCGATCCGCGCTGGGGGCCGGTCGTGCTTGTCGGCATGGGCGGCACACTTGTGGAGGCCATCGGTGACGTCCGGCTGCTGCCGCCCGATCTCACCGAGCAAGCGATCCTCGACGAGATCCGGCAACTCAAGGCGGCCAAGCTGCTCGGCGGCTTCCGTGGCGCTCCACCAGCCGATGTCGCGGCCGTCGCCGTAACCGTGATGAAGATCGGCAACCTGATCCGCGGCGTCCCAGAGATCGCCGAAATAGACGTCAACCCGTTGATTGCACATCCTGAAGGTCAGGGCGTAACAGCGCTCGATGCGTTGATAGTAACGGTCAGCCCATAGCCAGCGCCAAGCCTCTCCGCCAACGTTAGTCGAAATAGACACTCACTGAGAAATCGACTAGCGTATAAGGCCTTGGTTGGACCATCGTGTCCTTCTCAATTCCTGGAGGGAAAGTCCGCTCTGAATTCCGGACCGATAAAAACCTAACAAAATATGCAACTGGCGCAGTACGCGCGGGAGGAAAAAATGAGGCGTTTGCTGTCCCTGCCGTTGACGGCGGTGGCTTTGGCATCTTTCGCAACACAGGTCGGCGCCGCCGAGGTCGTATTGAGGCTGTCGCATTTTGGCGGAGCCAACGATTCGACCTACTCCAAGGTGATGAAGCCCTGGTTTGAAGGCATCAACAAGGAAGGCAAGGGCATCGTCAAGATCGAGGGCTACCCCGCGGGCGCCCTCGTGCCCAATCCGCGAGCCCAGGTAAAAGCCGTTATGGACGGCGTCACCGATATCGCGTTCGTGGTGTTCTCATATACGCCGGGCCGCTTCCCCGACAATGACGTTCTGGAGTTGCCGACCCTCTACAAGAACGTCAAGGAATCGGCGCATGCCATCCGTACCCTGTACGAGAAGGATCTGCTGCGTGGCTACGAGCAGTTCTATGTGCCCTTCCTGGTGACTACCTTCCCTTACAATTTCCACACCGCCAAGCCGGTCAACAAGATGAGCGACCTCAAGGGCATGAAGCTGCGTGCGGGCGGCCCGGTCGCCGGAGCGGCAATGCGTGCGCTCGGCGTCGCACCGGTCGGAATGCCGATTCCCGCTGTGGCCGAGAATATCTCGAAGGGCGTTCTCGACGGCACCGCCGTCGACTGGAATGTGATGTACTCGTTCCGTATCAACGAGGTCGCCAAGTACCACTACATGCAGCTGTTCAGCACCGTGCCGATCGGCATGCTGATGACCAAGAAGCGGTTTGCCGAATTGCCACCCAAGGCGCAGGAGATCATCAAGAAGCATAGCGGCCGCGCCGTGGATAACCTGTACGTCAAGGTAACGGGTGAGATCCAGGACGACTGGCTGGCCAAGACAAAGAAGACGCCAGGCCACACCATCGTCTATCCGGATGCCGCCGACACGGCCGCCTATGAGAAGACGATGCAGGCCGTGATCGACAAATGGGCCGAGGGCAACGACCGGCGAAAGAATATTCTCGCGGTCGTGCTGGCAGAGACGAAGAAACTCCGGGCCGGCAAGTAGCGCGGATCGTAAAATCATGCTTGTCGCCCTGGAGCGCAGCGCACGCGCGTTCTGCAAATGGCTGGCGCTCATCGGCCTTCTCGGGCTGGTGGCGCTTGCAGGCATCACAATCGCTGACGTGATGATGCGCTGGCTGTTCGCCAGTCCGATCGACGGTGTCTCCGACATCTACCGGCTGCTGATCGCAGTCGTGGTCGCCTCGTTCTTCCCCGCATCGTTCGCTGAACGGGGCCACATCTCCATCCATTTCCTCAGCGCCGTGCTGCCACGAGCCGGGCGTCGCGGATTGACCGTGCTGGCCGCCCTCGTAACGCTTGGCTTCACGATCGTCCTTGGCTGGCAGTTCATACTGTATTGCCTGGAGGTTTATGCCGCTGGCGAAACGACGTGGCTGCTCGGACTGAGCGTAACCCCCTGGTGGATCATAGCCACTGCCCTGCTGCTGCTGTGCATTCCGATCCAGCTGATCGTGGTGCTGTCCGAGGCGACCGGCACCAGCGAGGCTTCCCATCATTCGGGTCATGCTGTCGATTCCGATCAGTCCGCTTCGGACGGAGGCCAAGGCAGCTAATGGATCCGATCTCCGTTGCCATGCTCGGCATTCTCGGGATGTTCGCGCTGATCGCGCTGCAGATCCCGATCGGCATCTCCATGGCAATCGCCGGAGTGATCGGATTCGGCCTGCTTTCAGGCTGGAACGCCGCGTTCTCGCTCATTGCCAGCAAGGGCGTGGGAACGCTGTCGAGCGAGGAGCTGGCCGTCATCCCGCTGTTCCTCGTCATGGGGAGCTTCGCCAATATCAGCGGTCTGGCCGCCGACATCTATCGGCTCGCCTACGCATTCATCGGCCACCGCAAGGGTGGCCTTGCGCTTGCCACCATTGGCGGCTGCGCCGGCTTCGGCGCCGTTTGCGGGTCTTCGATCGCAACCGCGGCAACCATGGGCAGGGTGGCACTGCCGGAGATGCTGAAGCGCAACTACGATGCCTCGCTCGCGACCGGCTGTATCGCTGCTGGCGGCACGCTCGGCATGCTGATCCCACCATCGGTCATCATGGTGATCTACGCGTTCCTGACGGAGCAGTTCGTGATCACGATGTTCGTGGCCGCGATCATCCCGGGGCTGCTTGCCGTTCTGTTCCATTTCATCGCGATCGCAGTCGTCGTAAGGCTGAATCCCGCAGCAGGGCCTGCAGGCGAGCGAGCGGACTGGCAGGAGCGGTGGGCAGCGATTCGCAATGCCGGCGGCGTCATGTTCATGATGCTGATTGTCATCGGCGGCATTTACGGCGGCGTTTTCACCGTCAACGAGGCAGCCGCGCTCGGTGCATTCGTGGCGTTCGCCTTCACCGTATGGCGCGGCAAGCTCAACATGGAGAACCTGCTGCTTGTCATGCGCGAGACGGCCGCCAACACCGCGATGATCTACATCATCATCATTGGCGCATCGATCTTCGCCACGTTCATCTCGATCACCAAGATGCCATCGGCCGTCGTGGAGCAGATCAGCAGCCTCGGACTGCCCCCCCTCGCCATCATTTTCGCGCTGTTCGTCCTGTTCCTGATCCTCGGCAGCATTTTCGACACGATCGCTGCCATGGTGATCACGCTGCCGTTCATTTTCCCGCTGATCGTCGACCTCGGCTACCACCCGATCTGGTGGGGCATCATCCTGGTCATGACGATCGAGGTGGGCATGATCACGCCGCCGATCGGCATGAACGTGTTCGTGCTGCACGGCGTCGCCAAGAACATACCGCTGAACACGATCTTCAAGGGGATATTCCCCTTCTTCTATGCCGACGTCGTGCGGATCATTTTCATCATTCTCTTCCCCGCTCTGGCGCTGTGGCTGCCTGGGGTGCTCGGTTACAAGCTGTAGCCGCAGCGATAGGCGCCGCGCGCGTTGCGCATCCTCAATTGGACTGGCCGAAACCGGAGAAACGCTTGCCGCCCGCAGCCAGCTCCGCCAGCAGAGGCGCTGGTCTGCGACCGTCTCCGCTTGCGGCCAGCATTTCCTCGACGTCCAGCAATACCTTTTCCAGTCCGATCTCGTCTGCCTCGAACATCGCGCCGCCGCGCCAGGCCGGATAGCCGAGGCCATGGATCATCGCCATGTCGATGTCGAGAGCACGCGCCACGATCCCATCACCCAGCAAGCGTGCGCCCTCGTCGACCAGTGCCGCACGCAATCGCTGTTGGATCAGTTCATCGCCAGGCCCGCGGCGCTCGGCGCCTGCTTCGGCCGGATCGGCCGATCGGTCCGCACGTCCAAGACCAGGCGCTTGCATGGCCGCGAAAGGTCCTTGGGGAACGCCAAACTCGAGCATCGCGGCATCGATGACCTGAGGCCGCGCCCCGTCCCTCACCATGGCTTCTGCCTGACGCCGATAGGCCGACGACAACCGCCCCACCACCAGACCGTCGCAGGCCCTGCACACGATCGGGAGCTTTGCCAAGCGCCTCGCCAGGGCAATACCAGTCGCAAGCGCCGTAGGCTCGCTACCGGCATGCCTGACGATCTCGATGAGCCTGCCTGGTGTGACTGGCCCCGGCACATGCACGCCAATTACATCGCCTGGCCGCCCGCTAGCCGCCGCGAGCCGGTCGACGTCGGCAACCGCCGTACCGATGGCCAAAACGGCGCCACGCTTGGCCAGGCTGCCAACCCGGCCGAACATGTCTTGCCATACATTCTGGTCCCCACCGATCACCCCGATCACGAGATCGGCCTGCTCGATAGCTGTCTGGCTCGCCTCGAACGAGAGCGGCGATGCCAACAGCGCCGACACCTTGGGCGAAACGGAACCAGCCGCTTGCACACGCCCGCGCAGCGTTTCCAGGCAAGCGCGTACGTTGACTTCCGCAGCCGGCTCCGCGGCAATGAGCGTTACCGGCAGATCGCTTGCTGCCAGCATCAGCGCAAGCTCTGCACTGGTCTCGTCGTCACCGATCACGCTGACCGATTCCAACGCTCGGGATTTCACCCCATCCAGCCCAGGAACGCGCAAAAGCTCACGCTCGGCGAAAAACGCGTACCGCAGCGCCTTCGACTGGACATCCTTTGTCAGATCGAAGAACAGCGCACGTTCGCGGCGCATGCCTTCCTCGAGCGGAAGCTCGGCAGCCGCCAGCGTCATCTCAGCCGCCTTGACGGGCGAACGCTGGCCGCGCGCCTCGTGCTTGACGGCCTCGACCGCAACGCGCAAGGCGTCCTTGTCGACTGCCGGTACCGGCAACGCTCCCGTCCGCCGCAAAGGCTTACCGACCAGCGACCGCGCCAGCAGCTTCGCTTCCTCGCGCAAATTGTCCTGCGCCAGCCTATCGACGACGCCGATCCGCACGGCCTCCTCGGCGGACACCTGCCGCCCCGATGTAATCACGTCCAGCGCCCAGAGCATGCCTGCTATTCGCGGCAAGCGCTGTGTGCCCCCGGCGCCTGGAGCGAGACCAAGCTTCACCTCCGGCAACCCGATCCGCGCCTTCTTGTCGATGACACGCGCATGGCACGACAATGCGATTTCAAAGCCGCCTCCCAGCGCCGTCCCATGCACTGCAGCGACCACCGGCTTGGTCAACGCCTCGATCGAATTGCACACGTGCGGGAGCTGCGGCTCCAGCGGCGGCTTTCCGAATTCGCGAATGTCGCCGCCCGCGATGAACGTCCGCCCTTCGCAAGCGATGACCACTGCCTCGACACGTGGATCGGCCTGAGCCGAGAGGATGGACCGCAATATGCCGGCCCGGACAGCCTGGCTTGTGGCATTGACCGGAGGACTATCGATCAGCACCAGACCCACGCCATCCACGATCTCCAGGCGCACTGGCTGCTTTTCGGCATCGCTCATAAAAACTCATCCTCCTGGATTGGCAGTCCGGCATCAAAGGCCATGACGGCAAGGTCGCGTGCTGCACCCTCCGTCGTCGCTGGACCCGGCATCAGCCCCCGGCTTCCTCGCACGTCTAACGGCACCATCCCGACCGCCGTGAAACGATGACCAGCCCGCAACTCTATTACACCAATTTCCGGAACTCCAGACAGCGTCCGAGAGCACCTGGCGCCAGCATGACAGCACTGCCTTGAAAGCCACCTGGCTTGCGGCCCAAGCCAACAAGGGGCTTGCATTGGCGCAATGTTCGGCAGCAGTTTGAAGCGGAGAAAAAGCGCTTCGCCGGTCCTCCAAGGACGACGTATACGCGAGAAAGTCGGGAGAGACCGCTCATGTTCCGTGAGGATTTGCCGGAAGACGCCGCATTTCGCCATGACGTGCGCAGCTGGCTGGAGGCCAACCTCCCGCACGATCTGCGCGGCCTCACCGTTAGGCCACCGCCAGCCGAGCTGATGCCATGGTACAAGACGCTGTCGCGGCGTGGATGGATCGCCCCGCACTGGCCGAAACAATTCGGCGGCATGGGTGCAAGCCTGGCGCAACAGATTATTCTGAGCGAGGAGCTCGCCCGCCTGTCCGCACCTCACCTGCCGGTGCAGGGCCTGAACCATCTCGGCCCCATCCTGATGCGCTACGGGACACCGGAGCAGAACGCAAAGCACCTGCCGCCCATCATCTCCGGCGACGTGATATGGGCACAAGGCTACTCCGAGCCGGGCGCCGGCTCCGACCTTGCAAGCCTCACGACCTCCGCGCAAGTCGACGGCGACCACTTCATCGTCAACGGCCGCAAGATCTGGCAGACGTGGGCGCATTATGCGGACTGGATGTTCACGCTCGTACGCTCCGACAAGAATGCCACGCCCAAGCACGCAGGCATCTCATTCGTGCTGATCGACCTGAAGTCTCCCGGCATCGAGATACGGCCGATCGTCAACATTGCCGACGACGACGAGTTCTCCGAGGTTTTGCTCGAGAACGTGAAGGTGCCCCTTGCAAATCTCATCGGCCCGCTGCACGGCGGCTGGAAGGTCGCCACCGCCCTGCTCGCCAACGAGCGACTGTTTACCTCGACCCCGCAATACGTCCAGGACGTGGAGCAACGCATCGTTGCGGTCGCCCGGTCCAACGGCCTGGCCGCAGACCCCGCTTTCCAGGACCGCCTCGCCGCTCTCAGAATCCGCATAACCGCGCAAGCGGCCATGTTCTGGCATGCTGTCGATCTCATATCCAATGGTCGTGAGCTGGGCCCGGAAGGCTCGACCATGAAGCTTTTCGCCACCGACAACCTTCAGGCTGCAACAGACCTGCTGATCGAGACGGCCGGCTTTCAGGGCGCAGACGCGCAGCGCATCGATGTCGACGGCGGCGACGTGGACGCGACCCGCATCTTTCTGCAGTCGCGAAGAGCAACGATCTACGGCGGCTCAAGCGAGATCCAGCGCGGCGTAATTGCCAAACGCGTTCTTGGACTGCCGAGCTGAGGAGGACTGCACGATGGAACTTCTGCTCACAGACGAGCAACGCATGCTGCAGGACAGTGCCGCAAAGTTCTTCGAGCGGCAGGGCGGCGTGAAGCGAGCACGGGGATTGCGCAATACCAGACCCGGCTTCGATCGCGAGGTCCTGGCGGCAATGGGCAATGAAGGCTGGCTCGGCCTCCTTACTCCGGCCGAGCATGGCGGCCTCGAGCTTGGCATGACCGAGCTAGCGCTGATCCTCGAGCAGGCCGGCCGGACACTCGCGCCGGAGCCTGTCGGTGCCGCAGCATTGGCGGGCGCGACGCTTGCCCGCACGGCACAAACCTCTGATGTGCAGGCAATGGCAGGACGCGCGATGGCGGGTGGCCTTGTCGTCCTGCCTGCGATCGATGACGAGAGTGCCGCAGACGGGCATACAGCCCCTACGCTGCTGGCCGAGCGCGATAGCGCCGACCGCATCCGTATAAGTGGCCGCCGCTGCGGCGTTGTCGCGGCAGATGCAGCCGATCTCCTGCTGGTATCGGCTCGCCACGGGGCTGAGGATCTGCTGTGTGCCGTGCCCGCGGGGGCAAGCGGCCTGGCAATCGACACGCGCCAAACCGTCGACGGCAGGACTTATGGCAACACGACATTCTGCGATGTCGAACCGACTGAGGTTCTCGCGCGGGGCAGCACAGCCACCGCCATTGTCCAACGCCTGCGCGACCAACTCATGGTGGCTTGCGCCGCTGAGCTGCTCGGCGTCATGACTGCAGCGCTCGATATGACGGTCGACTATCTCAAGACCCGGCGGCAGTTCGGCAAGCCGATAGGAAGCTTCCAGGCACTCCAGCATCGCGCCGTCGACGACTTCACACAGATCATCAGTGTCAGGTCATTGCTGTTCCAGGCCGCCGCGCAGGGTGAAGGTCTTCTGCCCGCCACGGCGGCGGCATTGAAGGCCCATGCGGCGGAGACAGCGCTTGCCGTCACCAAATCCGCCATCCAGATGCATGGCGCGATCGGCTTCACGCATGAGCATGATGCCGGCCTCTATCTGAAGCGCGCCATGTGGCTGTCCGCCTGGATGGGCAATGCCGCGGTCCAGCGGCGGCGATACGCAAGGCTGACGGCCGACTGATCTCCGCCAACCTGCGGCGACGGACTGCCACACCCCGGCAAACCGATGCCCGCAAAGATATTTTATATCTAAACAATTCGTGTTTGAAATAAACTGGCTGGACTGTGGCAACCTTTCATATGCAGCGAGCGGAGGCGAATATGCGCGTAGCATGCATTGGCGGCGGACCGGCAGGCCTGTACTTCGCCATTTCCATGAAGCTTCGTGATCGATCGCATGAGATCGTTGTCGTCGAGCGCAACCGCGCGGACGACACCTTCGGCTGGGGTGTAGTCCTGTCAGAGGAAACGCTGTCGAACCTGCGCGCCAACGACCCGCAGAGCGCTGAGACGATCCGGCAGGACTTCGCCTACTGGGACGACATCGCCGTGCATTACCGCGGTACGGTCGAACGCACGACAGGGCACGGCTTCTGCGGCATCGGCCGCAAGCGGCTGCTCAACATCCTTCAGGACCGCGCCCGCGAATTGGGCATCGAGTTGCGCCTCGAAACGGAGGTCACATCGAGTGCGGACTACACCGACTTCGACGTCGTCATCGCTGCTGATGGCGTGAACTCCATCATCCGTCGCGAATTCGAGCACATCTTCCGCCCCAACATCGACGTGCGCGCCTGCAAGTACATCTGGCTCGGCACCCACCAGCGTTTCGACAACGCCTTTACCTTCATATTCGAGCAGACGGACCATGGCTGGATCTGGGTCCACGCCTACCAGTTCGACGCGAACAATGCCACGTTCATCGTCGAATGCAGTGAGGCGACCTGGCGTGGTCTTGGTTTCGACACGTTGGATCAGGACCAGACGATCGCCAAGTGCGAGCAGCTGTTCGCCCGCCATCTGGGCGGCCATCGCCTCATGAGCAATGCCAGGCACCTGCGCGGCTCGGCCTGGCTCAATTTCAACCGTGTGCTGTGCGAACGCTGGTCGCACGACAATATCGTGCTGATGGGCGACGCCGCTGCGACGGCCCATTTCTCGATCGGCTCGGGCAGCAAGCTTGCGATGGAGAGCGCGATCGCCCTTGCCGAATATCTGCACACCGAGCCCACGCGGGAGGCCGCCTTTCAGCGCTACGAGAACGAGCGGCGCGTCGAGGTCCTCAGACTGCAGAGCGCCGCGCGCAATTCGACCGAGTGGTTCGAGCAGGTCGAGCGCTACCTCGCCTTGGACCCGGTCCAGTTCAACTATGCCCTGCTGACGCGTTCGCAACGCATTGACCACGAAAATCTGCGCATGCGCGATCCGGTCTGGCTGGCCCGCGCGGAGGCCTGGTTCGAGCAGCAGGCGACAGGTCAGCGGCCGGTCAAACCCCGCCCGCCCATGTTCGTTCCGTTCAAGGCGCGCGAGATTACGCTGGCCAACAGGGTTGTCGTCTCGCCGATGGCCCAGTACCGCGCCGTCGAAGGAACACCTGGCGAGTGGCATTTCGTGCATTATGCGGAGCGCGCAAAGGGCGGCGCCGGTCTCGTCATGACCGAGATGACCTGCGTTTCTCCGGACGGCCGCATTACGCCAGGCTGCGCCGGGTTGTACACCCCCGAGCATGAAGCCGCGTGGTCGAGGATCGTCCAATTCGTTCATCGCGAGACGCAAGCCAAGATCGGCATCCAGCTCGGCCACTCGGGTGCCAAGGGCTCCACCCAGCTGGGCTGGGACGAGATCGATGCGCCGCTTGCCAACGGAAACTGGGATCTGGTCGCTGCCTCGCCGGTCGCATGGTCTCCTGCCAATCAGACCCCGCGGGCCATGACGCGTTCCGACATGGACATCGTCCGTGACCAGTTCGTCGCCTCCGCCCGAATGGCCGAGCGGTCCGGTTTCGACTGGCTGGAGCTGCACTTTGCGCATGGCTATCTGCTTTCCGGTTTCATCACGCCGCTGACGAATACCCGCACCGATGAATACGGCGGCAGCCTCGACAACCGGATGCGTTATCCACTCGAGCTGTTCCATGCCGTGCGCGCTGTCTGGCCGCAACACAAGCCGATCTCTGTGCGCATCTCCGCGACGGACTGGGTCGACGCAGACGGCATCACAGCGGAGGACTCGGTCGAAATCGCACGCATACTGAAGCATGCAGGCGCCGAGGTCATCGATGTCTCCGCCGGCCAAACCTCAATTCGGGCCGAGCCGGTCTACGGCCGCATGTTCCAGACACCGTTCTCCGATCAGATCCGAAACGAGGCCGCCATTGCAACCATGGCCGTCGGCAACATCTACGAGCCCGACCACGTCAACTCCATCCTGATGGCAGGGCGCGCCGACCTTGTCTGCCTGGCCCGGCCGCATCTTGCCGACCCGTACTGGACGCTGCACGCCGCGGCAAAGCTCGGCCATGATGGGTCGTCCTGGCCTCTGCCCTATCGCGCCGGCCGCGATCAGCTGCATCGGCTTGCAGCGCGACATGACGTCATGACGGGAAAAGTATGATGGGCAAGCTCGATAACTGCCATGCGCTGGTCACCGGCGGTGGAACGGGCGTAGGCGCAGCAATCGCGCGCCTGCTCGCTGCCGAAGGTGCACGGGTAACGCTGGCTGGACGCCGCCGCGAGCCGCTTGAGGAGGTCGCACGCGAGATCGGCACGGCTGCCGCCGTCGTGACAGCCAACGTCACCAGCGAAGCGGACTGCACGGCAATGGCCGCCGCCGCCCGCGAAGCCCATGGCCCGATAGACATCGTTGTCGCCAATGCCGGAGCAGCCGAAAGCGCAGCCATTTCCTCCGTCGACCTCGCCCACTGGCAACGCATGATCGACGTCAATCTCACCGGTACGTTCCTGACCATCAAGTGCGCCTTGCCCGACATCACGCGTCCGTTGGAGGTCGGAGCAGGCACGCGCCGCATCGTCCTCGTCTCCTCGACTGCGGGGCTCAAGGGATACGCCTACGTTGCTCCCTATGTGGCAGCCAAGCATGGCGTTGTCGGGCTGGCGCGCGCGCTCGCGCAGGAGCTGGCGCGGAACTCCGTGACCGTCAACGCCGTATGCCCAGGCTTCACCGATACGCCGTTGCTCGATGCCTCGATCAAGACGATCGTCGCCAAAACCGGGCGTGCCGAGGACGACGCTCGAAAGGCCCTCGTTCGCGCCAATCCGCAAGGCCGTTTTGTCGACCCCCTGGAGGTCGCCGCAACAGTCGCCTGGCTCTGCCAACCATCGTCGCAGGCCATCAATGGACAAGCGATCGCCATCGCCGGAGGCGAAGTATGACGCTGGCGACCCGCCTCAAGACCAAACGCTCGCGCTCGCTGAGTTCATCGCCCGGCACCCGCGAGAAACTCAGATTGTGGCTACGACTGTTGCGCACGACCCGCAGCATCGAGGCCGAGCTGCGCCGCCGCCTTCGCACCCAGTTCGGCATCACTATGCCGAGGTTCGATGTCATGGCCGCCCTGGCACGCAGCCCCGGCGGCATGACCATGACTGAGCTTTCCCGCGTGCTTGTCGTCTCCAACGGCAATGTCACAGGCATCATCGACGGTCTCGTTGCCGATCGCCTTGTCATGCGCATCCCCGCTCCAGACGACCGCCGCGCCACATTCGTCCGCCTCACGCCAACCGGTACACGCCAATTCGAGGCGATGGCTGCGACGCATGCGGGATGGATCGAGGACATGTTCGCGGAACTCGAGATGGACGACGTCGCATCGACAATGAACACACTCGCAAGATTGCGGCCGAAGCCGTATCAGGAGGGACCTGCATCATGAAGGCCAGCGACATTCGACCGAAGCACTTCAACTGGCGGCTCGACGGCAACATCGCCGTCATTACCCTGGACCGGCCGGACCGCAAGAACCCACTGACCTTCAACTCCTATGCCGAATTGCGCGATACTTTCCGACTGCTCACGCAGGTCGATGACGTGAAGGCCGTGGTGTTCGGCTCCAATGGCGGCAACTTCTGCTCCGGGGGCGATGTGCACGACATCATCGGACCACTGATCGCGCGTGACATGTCGGGGCTCCTGCAATTCACGCGCATGACCGGTGATCTGGTCAAGGCCATCAAAGCCGCACCGCAGCCGGTGATTTCCGCTGTCGATGGCGTGTGCGTCGGCGCCGGAGCGATGATAGCCCTGTTCTCCGACATGCGCTTCGGCACCCCCAACGCCAAGACAGCGTTCCTCTTTACCCGCGTCGGCCTCGCAGGATGCGACATGGGCGCATGCGCGATGCTGCCCCGCGTGATCGGCCAGGGCCGCGCGGCCGAGCTGCTGTTCACCGGCCGCACGATGTCCGCCGACGAAGGAGAGCGCTGGGGCTTTTTCAACCGCCTCGTCGACGCGGAAACGCTCGAGGCCGAGGCCATCACTCAGGCCAAGCGCCTCGCCGACGGGCCGACATTCGCCCACATGATAACCAAGACAATGCTCAACCAGGAATGGTCGATGAGCCTGGAGCAGGCTATCGAGTCGGAGGCACAAGCTCAGGCGATTTGTATGCAGACACGAGACTTCAAACGGGCATATGATGCTTTCGTGGCCAAGCAGAAGCCCGTGTTCGCGGGAGACTAAGCCATGCCGCTGAGCAATAGCAGTTTCCTATCCTGGCCGTTCTTCGAGGATCGGCACCGCGCGCTCGCCGGGGATCTGGAAGCATGGTGCGAGCGCGAGCTGGCGGATATCGACCACCACGATGTCGATACCACGTGCAAAACCCTGGTGAGCAGCCTCGGCGCCGCCGGATGGCTGCAGCACACCGCCCCGGATGTTGGCAATCCGACCGCACAACTCGACGTGCGCACGCTCGCCATTTGCCGTGAGACTTTGGCGCGCTACAACGGCCTCGCAGACTTCGCCTTCGCCATGCAGGGCCTGGGCGCGGGCCCGATATCGCTGTACGGCTCGCCCGAGCAGCGCGCAGACTGGCTGCCCAGGACGCGGAGTGGCGCGGCAATAGCGGCGTTCGCGCTGACCGAACCTGCTTCCGGATCCGATGTCGCCAACATCGCCACAACTGCGCGGCGCGACGGCACCCAGTACGTCATAGACGGGGAGAAGACCTGGATTTCGAACGGAGGAAATCGCAGACGTCTACGTCCTGTTTGCTCGAACCGGCGGGCCGGGGGCCAAAGGACTGTCCGCATTCATAGTGCCTGCCAATTCGCCGGGGCTGAGCATCGCCGAACGGCTGCATGTCATAGCCCCACACCCTCTCGCCCGCCTCCGGTGCGATGGTCTTCGCGTGCCGGAAAGCGCACGCCTCGGCAACGACGGCGACGGCTTCCGGATCGCGATGGCAACCCTCGATGTCTTCCGCTGCACCGTCGGCGCGGCGGCCCTTGGCTTTGCTCGCAAGGCCCTCGGTCTGGCTCTCGAGCGTGCCGCGCAGCGCGAGCTGTTCGGATCACCGATGGCGGAGCTGCAAATGGTCCAGGGGCACCTGGCCGATATGGCGCTCGAGGTCGACGCCGCGGCACTTCTCGTCTATCGCGCCGCCTGGACCAAGGATCAAGGCGCAGCCCGCGTGACCCGCGAGGCTGCGATGGCCAAGCTGTTCGCTACCGAGGCAGCCCAACGCATCATCGACCAGTCCGTGCAACTTCATGGTGGCGACGGCGTCAGGTCCGGCCATCCTGTCGAAACGCTTTATCGGGAAATCAGGGCACTCAGAATCTATGAAGGAGCGTCCGATGTTCAGAAAGTGGTTATCGCGCGTCAAGCCCTTGCCGACGCCGCAGCCAATCCAGGCCGACGGAGATAGTCCATTGTCTTCACCGCTCGTCACACTCGGCCCCAGTGGCCATGTCGATAGCTTCGCGCGAGACAATCTACCTCCAGCCGAACAATGGCCGGTGATCGAACTCACGCGGCCGGAATTCCAGTATCCGGACTATATCAATGTCGGGGTCGAGCTCACCGACCGCATGGTCGAGAAAGGCTTTGGCGATCACACTGCGCTGATCGGCAATGGACGCCGGCGCACCTACAAGGAGCTTGCCGACTGGACCAACCGTCTGGCCCATGCGCTCGTCGAAGATTACGGCGTCAAGCCGGGCAACCGCGTCCTCATTCGCTCCGGCAACAATCCGGCACTGGTTGCAGCCTGGCTGGCGGCAACGAAGGCCGGCGCGGTGGTCGTCAACACCATGCCGATGCTGCGTGCCGTCGAACTCACAAAAATCGTCGACAAGGCCGAGATCTCGCTGGCGCTGTGCGACAGCCGGCTGATGGAGGAAATCGAGAAGACCGCGGCCACCAGCCGCTTTCTCAAGCGTGTCGTCGCCTTCGACGGCAGCGCAAACCATGATGCCGAGCTCGACCGGGTGGCGCTGGACAAGCCGGTACGTTTCGACGCGGTGAAAACGGGCAGGGACGATGTCGCGCTGCTTGGCTTCACATCAGGCACGACCGGCGAGCCCAAGGCCACCATGCACTTCCACCGCGATCTTCTGATCATCGCGGACGGCTATGCAAAGGAGGTGCTGGGCATCACGCCACAAGACATCTTCGTGGGCTCGCCACCACTCGCCTTCACCTTCGGGCTTGGAGGTCTGGCGATCTTCCCGCTCCGGTTTGGCGCGACGGCAACGCTGCTGGAAAACGCCTCTCCGCAGAACATGATCCAGATCATCGAGACCTACAAGGCAACGATCGTGTTCACTGCTCCGACGGCCTACCGCGCGATGCTCGCGGCAAAGGACGAAGGCGCAAACCTGTCGTCTCTTCGCCTCGCCGTGTCAGCCGGCGAGACACTGCCCGCGCCGGTGTTCGATGATTGGACCCGCAAGATGGGCGTACCGATCCTGGACGGCATCGGCTCCACCGAAATGCTCCACATCTTCATCACCAACCGCGTCGGCGACGCCCATCCCGGCGCCACCGGGCGCCCGGTGGCCGGCTACGAAGCGAGGATCGTGGACGATGACATGAACGAGCTGCCCCCGGGCACCATCGGACGTCTTGCCGTACGCGGACCAACCGGCTGCCGCTATCTGTCCGACCCGCGTCAGAAATCCTATGTCAGCGATGGCTGGAACCTGACCGGCGATACGTTCACCAGGGACGAGAGCGGCCTTTATCACTTTGCGGCCCGAACCGACGACATGATTATTTCCGCCGGCTACAACATAGCCGGGCCGGAGGTGGAGGCAGCACTGCTCGCACATCCGGACGTCGCCGAATGTGCCGTTATCGGCGTTGCTGATCAGGAGCGTGGCCAGATCGTGGAGGCCCATGTCGTATTGGCAGCAGGCGTGACCGCCGACCAGGCCTGCGCACAGCGACTGCAGGACCACGTCAAGGCGACCATTGCGCCCTATAAGTATCCGCGCTCCGTGAAATTCACCGACGCGCTGCCGAAAACGCAGACAGGCAAGATCCAGCGGTTCGTCCTGCGCCAGCGCGCCAGCACTTAAGGAAAGAACTATGCACGACATCCTCCACCCCAAATCCTGGACGCAGGCAAAGGGCTATTCCAATGGCATTTCGGCGGAGGGACGCCAGATCTACGTTGCCGGCCAGGTCGGCTGGAACGGCGATTGCAAGTTCGAGACGGATGACTTCGTCGGCCAGGTCGAGCAGGCGCTGCGGAATATCGTGGCGGTCCTAGACGAAGGCGGCGCCAAGCCTGAGCATATCGTCCGGCTGACCTGGTATGTCCTCGACAAGAAGGAATATCTCGCAAGTCTGCCCGAGCTTGGCCCCGCCTATCGCCGCGTGCTGGGCCGGCATTACCCTGCGATGACACTCGTTCAGGTCGGCGCTCTCGTCGAGGACCGCGCACGCGTCGAGATTGAAGCCACCGCCGTTGTGCCAAGCCGATGAGCTGGCTACGGACCGTGTTGCAACAGTTCGGCGGTGCATGACGTACACGCTTGATCCAGGGCCCCTTTATTCGAACAGGGCACAAGATGGACAGAGCCGGGATTATCGAATGGGCACGCTCGGCCGCTCCGCGCTTTGCAGCCCGCGCCGACGAGGGCGAGGCGATCCGCCGCCTGCCACCAGCATCGGCACAGGAGTTTCTCGACGCCGGACTTGCGCGCATATTGACGCCCAAGCGCTATGGCGGCCATGAGCTCGGCTTCGAGACCTGGTTCGATGTCGTGCGCGAGATCAGCAAGGCCGACTGCTCTCACGGCTGGTGCGCCAGTCTCATCTGCAATCACACCCACGTCCTTACACAGTTCACAGAGGAAGCGCAGCAAGCGGTCTGGAGCAACGGGCCGGACCTTGCAATCACCGCCTCGGTTATCCCAAGCACACAAGCGATCCTGACCCGCGACGGCTACCGTGTCAGCGGAACCAACGCATTTTCCAGTGGCATCGACCACAGCGCCTGGGCGATAATCGGCGGCATGGTGGACAATGGCGATGGCAACGCGCCGGAATGGTACCTGTTCCTGCTCCCGGCCAGCGACTTCACGATCCGCGACACGTGGTTCACAACCGGCATGCGCGCCACCGGCAGCAAGACCATCGTAACCGACAACGTGCTCGTACCTCGGGCCAGAGCGCTGCCACTGTCCGATTTGAGGAACGGCAGCGGCCCCGGCGCCAAAAGCCACAAGCCGCCAATCTACCGCACGCCGTTTTCGTATTACGGACCACTGACGCTTTCGACCCCGATCCTCGGGGCTGCGCAAGGCGCTTGTGACTATTTCAGATCGTGGATCATGACGCGAAAGGTTGGACGCGGCATAGCTGCGTCCGAATTGCAAAGCGTCCAGATCGCGTTCGGCCGCGCTTCGGCAGATCTCGACGCGGCAGAGTTCCTTGTCAGGCGGGCTGCCCGCGTTCCTGATGGAAACGAGCCGCTTTCGCCTCTTGTCCTCGCCCGCTCGGTGCGCGACTACTCCCGCGCCGTGGAGCTGTCGGTTGGCGCGGTCGACGCCCTGGTCGATGCGTGTGGCACCGCCGGGTTTACCGAGGGAAACCCCATTCAACGAGCGTGGCGGGACCTGCATCTGGCTGCCAAGCACGTGAGTCTTGACGCCAGAATCAAACTTCGTTCACTACAGCCGCATGCAGCTCGGACTCGGCCGCGATCCGGCGCAACCGTTTTTCTGAATGGCCGGCCAGCTATTGCGCGCCGGCCTCACGGACAATCCGCATGCTTATTATTTGCGCGCAGCCGCCACACCAACCCTGCGCGCGGTTTTCTTGCGCGCAGCCGCCACACCAACCCTGCGCGCGGTTTTCTTGCGCGCAGCCGCCACACCAACCCTGCGCGCGGTTTTCTTGCGCGCAGCCGCCACACCAACCCTGCGCGCAGAGACCTGCAAACCTCAGGTTTTCCGATAGGAGCCGCGCTAAACGCTGAGCTGATAGCTGTGCGGAACCCACCTGTACGAGCCTTCGGCTCTCTCTACGAAACCCACGCCGGGAAATGGCATATGGAAGCCGACGACGGTCATGCGGTCAGTGGCGACCATATCCAGAATGCGATTGCGCGTCACCCGCGCAGCCTCTTTGTCGTCGTCGAAGCCGACAACCCAATCCGGGCGCTGCAACGAGAAAACGAAGTGATTGGCGACATCGCCCCAGATGAGAACGGCCTTGCCCTCGCTTTCCACGCTGAAGGCAAGGTGCCCCAGTGAATGTCCGAACGCCTCAACCGCACGGATGCCGGGCACAACCTCCTGCCCCGGTTGCAGGAAGGTCATATTAGGCGCAAGAGGCGGCATCAGCTTGAGGAACAGCTCACGGTTTTCCTCCCGCTGCTTCGGTATCCTGGCCCCGCTCGTCCATTCGTCGTATTCGAGCTGTCCCACCGCATATCGCGCATTCGCAAAGGCCAGAGCATCCCCCTCGCGCACACCCAGGATGTGGTCGGGATGGCAGTGCGTAAAGGCCACGACATCGATGTCCTCGGGCCTGTAGCCGGCCATGGGTAGAAGATCGCGCAGATGCCCGATGCCACCGCCTCTTCGTTCCGCGCCATTGCCAGTATCGAACAACACAAGATGCTTGCCCGTATTGACGAGTGTCGGCGCAAATGTATGCTCGAACAAATCCGCAGGCAGATTGTTGGCATTGGCGAGCGCTTTCAACTCCCCGCTTCCCGCACCCACCCCATAAGGCGGGCTGACAGGCTCACGGACGATGGCGCCGTCAAGAATCGTCGTTACCTCGAACGCACCGAGCTTGAAGCGATAGACCTGGGGCCGCAGGCTCCCCTTCATGGCAGCAGTCACACCTGAACCCTCCCTGTTGGTTTTCCGACGGACGAAAGCAAATAGCTATCCGTGTGCGCATTAAGTGCATTCCAGCACAGAAATCCGCCGAGGAGAACACCACGCTGAAGCCAACCAGTCACGGCTTAAACCCGGTTCTCGACAACAACGTCGAGCAACACCGGACGCCGGCTCTCGATCGCGCCAGCAAGCGCCGGCCGCAATGCATCGATATCCGAGATGCGCTGCGCCTCTACGCCCATCGCGGCCGCAAGCCCGACGAAATCGACGGCAGGCTCCACGAAATCCATGCCGACGAAATGCGCCCCACCATGAAACGACTTCAATCGCTGCTTGATGATGCGATACCCGCCATTGTTGCAGATCACGGTCGTGATCGGCAGCCTGTGATGCGCCATCGTCCATAGAGCCTGGATCGAGAACATCGCGCTGCCGTCACCTACGACTGTGACCACTGGGCGCTCCGGTTGCGCCATTGCCACGCCGATCGAAGCCGGAATGCTCCACCCGATACCACCGGAGCCGCCATTCTGGTAGCTGCCCCGATCCCGAAACGGATAGAGTTCCGGCAGATGATGCGTCGTGGTGAAGCCCTCATGAACGACAATGGCATCGCGGGGCATGGCCTCAGCGAAGTGGAGGCAGAATTGATCGGCACTGATCGGACGTGCCGCCGGCATCTGCGCGATCTTCGCCTTCAGCCTGTCGCGGTTCGCACTCCAATTGCTCTGCGCAAGTGCTCCGAGATTTCGCGCAGCGCGGCTCCCCAGCGCGTTTCCGCCCTTGGCCGCCAGCACCACGCAGAGCGCCCTCAGCGTTTCGCCGACGTCCGCCCGCACTGCCAACTCGACCGGATAGTTCTTGGCAATCTCCCAGTCGTCCGATCCGATCTGAATGACAGCGATATCATCCGGCATCGGATCGACGTCGCTGGCGACGGAGGTTCGCAGCGGGTCCCCGCCGAGAGCAATCAGCAGATCGTGATTGGACAGCGTCTTGCGCATGGCCGGCTGGTTCTTCGGAAACAAACCGGCATAACAGGGATGCTCTGACAGGAAGCAGGACCCGGATGCGAACCCCTGCTGCATTACGGGAGCACCGATCATCTGGGCAAACTGCCCCCCCACCGCCAGGGCGTCGCTGCGCACCATCTCGTCACACACGATAATCAGCGGACGCTGCGCTTGCAGTATCCGATCCGCCAGTGACGCGAGCACGTCGTCAGCAGGACGCACCCGGCTATCGATACGGGTTGGCACACCGAGATCTATGGCACCCTCGGCATTCAGGATGTCACCAGGCAACGAGATGAACACCGGTCCCGTCGGCGGTGTCATCGCGACCTTGGCAGCGCGCCGAACGATGCGCGGCAGGTCCTCCAGCCGCGTGACCTCCACCGCCCACTTCACCAGCGGCTCGGCCATGCGTGCGAGATTATCGAACAACAGCGGCTCGGTAAGGCCGTGGCCCTGCTCCTGCTGCCCGGCTGTGAGGATCAACGGCGTCCGCGTGAACTTGGCATTGAACAGCGAGCCCATGGCGTTGCCGAGACCTGGGGCGACATGCACGTTGCAGGCGCCCAGGCGGCCCGATGCGCGCGCATAGCCATCGGCCATGCCCACGACCAGGCTCTCATGCATCGACATCACGTAGGTCAGATCGGGGTGATCCGTCAGAGCATGCATGATCGGCAACTCGGTCGTACCCGGATTGCCGAACAGATGCGTGACCCCTTCCTGTTTCAGCAGCGCAAGGAACGCCGAGCGTCCGGTAATCGTATTCCTGGCCATCGCATCTTCCCTGTTGCTGCGCCCGTCAGGGGCATCCTGCCCTAGACCACGCGCGACGTCGAGACTGCAGCGGACCCCTTGCGACGTCGGCTGCCTACCGGCGCCACCAGGTTCGACGCGATGCCCAGCCAGCTAGGATCAGGTCGCGGCTTCTACAGGGCTCTGCTTGGGCAGATGGGCAGCCTCTGAGAGCTTGTTCCAGACCTTGGTCGGGCGCCCCTCGCGGATCGCCAGAAGCTCGCGCCACAAGATCCGCCGCAGCAGCACGATGCCGGCATCCGACGTTCCCAGGTTCTCTTCCGTCCGGTCTACGATGGCCCCCTGTCCCACCTGCGCCACATAGTCCTGAGCGCTGGTGAGTTGCATGAACGTGTCATCGGGATACTTGTGCTCCTCGAACAACTCGTGATGGAACTGCGAAGAGCAGTAGTTCTCCACCATTTCGTCGAAATAGCTTAGAAACTCTGCGTCCGCCTCCGTACCGGCCGAGGGGCGGCAATATATGGTGAAGCGCTTCGTGACCGTATCGTTGACCGGCACCAGCCAGAGTACGACGTCCATCCATGGCGCATCAGGTCCCGTCGTCGGTTGCAGGATGTGGTTGTTGTTCGGGAACGTCCAGTCGCTGACGCGGACATTATTGGGGCCCCTCGTCGCAATCTGGCGAATGCCGGCTTCGGTCTCCAGGTACTCGAGTTTCGGAATTTTGCGCGTCACCGTCGCCCCGAAGGTGCCGACCGTTCCCTGCTGGTGCGCAAAACTGACGTGCGCGGCATCGAGCGAATTCTCCACCGTCTGCAGCCAGTTGCACGGCCACGTCTCCTCGCGCACGACCGTGACGCGACCGGCCTCCTCCAGGGCATCCTTGCGCGGCAAATGGAACGCAGGCGGCTCGCCTTCGCCCATAAAGGCAAAGATCAGACCACTGTACTCGTGTACGGGATAGCTCTTGATGCAGATATGTGGCGGAGGGTTCGCCTCCTGCTCCGGCGGCCGCTCCAGGCAGATGCCATCCGCGGCAAATTTCCATCCGTGGTACATGCAGCGGATGTCCTCGCCCTCGACCCATCCCGTATGGAGCAAGGTCCGCCTGTGCGGACAGCGCCCGGATACCAGGTGGGGCGTGCCGCTCTCGCCGCGGTACACTGTAAGCTCCTCGTCGAAGATTCGGATGCCATATGCCGTCCCGGTCGGAACCTTGTGGGAGCGCGCCACTGGTTGCCAGAAACGGCGCAGAAAACCACCCATTTCCGTGCCTGGCCCGATCAGCGGCAGCAGCCTCAATCGTTCGGCCAGCGGCAGGTTGGTTGAGGCTTCCATATCGTCCTCCCTTGCTCATGATGAACCGGCGTTTCATTCCGATCCCGAAATTTGCCCGTGCGCTACACCAGCATGCGACGGCGGCTCAACATCTGCAAGACGCCTGCGCAGAATTGAATGCCAATCCGCTCAAGTCTCAGGCCGCAACAACCTTGTTTCGCAGCACGCCAATACCGGGCGAAGCCACCGCCACCACATCGCCCGGCTTCAGGAACCGCTCTGGCGACAATTTTCCGTCGCCGATCAACGGACTTGAATCCTGAGCCGTCCCCGCCGCGGTTCCTCCACTGACAATGTCGCCCGGATAGAGCGTGAAATCTCGTGACAAAAAGGCGATGCATTCTGCGAACGAGAACACCATGTCACGGGTATTGAAGCTCTGCCGGCATTCGCCGTTGACGTGCGTTGTCACATCGAGATTTCCTGCATTCTGCTCTCCGGCAACGATGCACGGACCCAGCGAGCACGAGCCGTCGAAATTCTTCACCATCGCGAAGTTGAGCCTGCCGGAATCCGGCTGCTGACGGATGCTCCAATCGCACAACAGCGTCACCCCCCAGATATGCGACGCCGCATCCTCGGCCTTGATGTCCTTGCCCGCCTTGCCGATCACCACCGCTATCTCTCCCTCATAGTCGAGGCGGTTGGCGCGCGCCGGATATTGAAGCTCCTGCTCTGGCCCAAGGCAGTCCCGGTCAACCTTCCAGAAACCCCATAGGCCGGCCGAGCGTATGGAATTGGCGACGCCCTGCAATGTCAGCTCTTGCGCTTCCTTGCCGCCACCGGGCCGACGCTGTGCCATCGCGAGGTGATGATCGGCGAAATTGCCCCCCGCACAGGCGATGCGTGCCTCACGTGGCCTGGGGGCATGCAGGCGGACGGCGGCAGCGGAATGGATGACCCTCTCGCCGTTAGGCTCCGCATGATCAGGCGCACACTGCTGAATATGCTCGAGCGCTTGCCGCGCCAGATCAAGCCCCGCATCCCCGCGCTCGATGAACCGCTGCAGATCCGCAGGCACCAGGACCGCGGCAAGCTCACGCGCATGCGCCTCACCATCTCGCGAGGCCAACAGCTTGGCACAAGCCCGCGAGAGATCGACGATCTCATCGTCGCCGATCATCGCACCCACTCGCCGCTCCGGCCCGAATATCACGATCTTCATCTCATCCTCCGACCCACCGCGTTGCGGCTTTCAGATGCCACGCACACGATCGATAACCTTGCCCGCATCTTGCCGCGCCAGGACAAGCCTTTGCTCATAGACCGCGGCTTGTTGCCCAATTGTCATCCCGCTCGACTTCGCTTGCCGCACGAGCCAGCCGATCCGGTCCAACTTCCGCAATCAGCCAGTGGCATCGTGCCATCGATAGTGCACCCCGGCTAGACCCGTCGGCGGTTGCCGGCAGTCGGCGGCACTCAAAGCGGCAGAAGACGGGGCAGTTGCGTCCGGCAAACGAATAAGCACAATGGCCGGTGATACCTGCGGCCGTTCGAAATGCTGGTTCCCCGATCAAGAGACACGCCATGCCCAAGCAGCTGACTGCGGACCAGATCGCGCACTATCACGGCAAGGGCTACCTCGCGCCTCTCGACCTTCTGGACGCAGCACAGACACGCAAGCTGAATGCAGACTTTGGCGCACTTGAGGGCAAATGCGATGGCGATGTCTCGAGCCGATTTCGCATCAAGGCGCATCTCCCGTTTCCCTGGCTTTGCGCGCTCGTCCGCCATCCTCGGCTGCTGGATATCGTCGAGGACATCATCGGCCCTGACATTCTGTGCTGGGGGTCCTCCTTCTTCATAAAGAACCCCGGCGATCAGCGCTTTATTTCCTGGCACACAGACAGTTTTTTCTATGGCACACGCCCGGCCGAGACGCTGACGGCCTGGGTCTCATTCAATCGCTCGGACCTCGTCTCCGGCTGCATCAAGTTCGTGCCGGGAAGCCACAAGGCCATAACCACGCACGAGTTTCGGCCGGACCCGAATAACATGGCAAGCAACGGCCAGACCGTGGTTGGCGTCGACGAAAGCCAAGCCGAATGCGCGATCCTCGCACCAGGACAGTTCTCATTGCATCACGAAAGCGTTGTGCACGGCTCGAGCCCCAACCTGTCGGATCAACCACGCATCGGCCTGTCGATCCACTACTGCCCGCCTCATGTCCGCGAAACCCGCTTCGAGGGAGCAACCGCAATGCTGCTGAGAGGCCGGGACACCTTTGGTCACTGGCTGCCCGACCCGGAGCCCGTGCGCGACTTCGATCCGATCTGCGTCGATATGCTGGAGCGGACCTATGCCCGCTTCCGTGCCGCCGCCAACGAGAAGATCAGAGCCGGCGGCAGGAGCTGAGGCTTAATCGCTGGAGATGTTGCCTGCCGGCCATCTTCAGCGCACAGTCGCACAATTCGGCGCCCCCAAGGAGTTTTCGATATGATGGATGGACCTCACTCCGATAGCAGAACCGCCGCTCTTGCCGCGCTCGACAAGGCAGGAACCATCGACGACATCTATGCGCCACTCGCCGACCTCGACCTGAAGGCCGGTTGGCTCGACTACGACCCGCCGATCCTGAGCCGAGAGCCTCGCGGCGCCTTCCTGCCCAGACACTGGAGCTATGCCGATTGCAAGCGGGCGCTCGATGCCGCCGGCCGGCTGATCGGCACCGACCTGGCCGAACGCCGCAACCTCATTCTGCGCAACGACATCGCCGGCAACAACTTCGCCACCACCGCAACGCTGGTCAACGCCTACCAGATGATCCTGCCGGGCGAGAAAGCGCGCTCGCATCGTCACGCCCCGCATGCCCTGCGCGTCATCATCGACGCGAAGGGGTCCTATTCGACTGTCGATGGCGAGAAGACGCTGATGGAAACCGGCGACGTCGTGCTGACCCCGGGGTGGTCCTGGCACGGCCACGGCCACGACGGTGACGAGCCGGCTTATTGGCTCGACGGCCTGGACGTCCCGCTGACACAGCTATTGGAACCGATGTTCTTCGAGCTGCACCCCGATGGCTTCCAGGAGGTCGATACGCTGACCATGGACTCGCCGATGCGATTCACATGGTCCAGCATCCAGGCACGGACCGAGAAGGCCGCTGCGGATCGGGAAGGGTATTTCGGCCGTCGCGTCCGCCTCGAGGCGCCAACCATGCCGACCATCGGCATCTTCGTGGAGCGCCTTGAGGCCGGCCAGAAGACACGGCGCTATCGCGCCAGCGCCAACCATGTTTTCTCGCCGATCATCGGCAGCGGTATCTCGCGCATCGGCAACGACACCTTCCGCTGGGAGCGCGGCGACACGTTCTGCGCACCGATCTGGAACTGGATCGAGCACGAAGCGCTCACGGACACGATCCTGTTCACGATGACGGACGAATTCCTCATGCGGTTCGCCCGCTACTACCGATTCGAGGGGGCCAAGTAGTGGCCAGAAGAAACTCTGGCCTCAGGCGGCTGCAGGCCGGAACGGCTGTCTGAGGCCTGCCTGCTCGGTCAACGGCAGAACCTCGTCGATCCACTGCTTGAGCTCGGCCTTGTAGTCGACCCAGGAGATGAGACAGCCGTCGACGCCGATGTCGGCGAGCTTGCCGAGTTCGTCGACGATCTGCTCGGCCGTGCCGACAAGCGGATAGCCGCCGTGGCCGGCGATGAAGTGCGCCTTGTGGTCGTCGAGCGTCGCTTTATCGAGCGTCTCGTTGTGCATTCCGAAAATGCGCAGAAGATTGCTCGCGGCCTCCCAGTCGCCCTGCTCGTAGACGTAACGGTGGAGGTAGTCCTTGGCTTCCTTCTCGGTGTCCCGGCAAACGACATAGACGTGGATCCAGATCCGCGTCTCCCGGCCATTGGCACGCGCCATCGCCTTGAGATGATCGATCTGTGCCTTGGCACCCGGCAAGTGCGTGCGGTCCTTGAGAATCACGAAATTCATATCGCAATGCTTGGTCGTGAACGCCTGCGCCGCTGGCGAGCCGCCAGCATTCATCACCGGCGGCATCGGCTTCTGGACCGGTTTCGGCTGGCTCCACACGTTCTTGGCGTGGAAGCTCTCGCTGTCAAAGTCGAATTCTGCGTCCTCTGTCCAGGCCCTGCGCAGAAAATTTAGCCATTCCTCGGCATACTTGTAGCGGTCGTCATGCGGCCGCATCTGGGCACCGAACATGTCGAACTCGTTCTTGAACCAACCGCACACGATGTTGAGGGCGAACCGGCCATTGGTGACATGGTCGTTCGTCGCCGCCATTTTCGCCACCATCAACGGATGAACGAGCGGAACATGCACCGTAGCCAGAAGCGTCACATGGCGCGTCAGTGCGCCAAGAGCAGCCCCCCAGGTAAAGCTCTCGTAGGTACAGTTGTTGAAGTCGGACGGTCCGCCGTAGCCGCGCCAGCGGCCGACCGGCAGCAACGTCTCCATTCCGGACCGGTCGACCATCTGTGCAATCTCGACGGTATCCGGCCAATTCAGTTTCCAGGCCTCGGGCACGGTCGTGATCGTCGAGCCATGACTGCAATTGAATGCCATCACGCCGAGCTTCATGCGATTTCCGCCGAACAGTCTGGAGCGTGCGGTGAAGTCGGTCGCGGTCATATGGAACACCTTCTCATTCCAGAGCCCTGCGCCAGATACTGCCGGGCCACTCTTGATGGCGTCCATTCTGCTTAACGTCGGCCGGTTAGCAAGAGGCCGGCCCGCATCCTGCAACACCGCTTGGGGATCGATCGGAGACAACCGCCTCCAAACGCCCTCCGACGGAAGCTAACCGGCGATTTCTTGGCTGGTGTGCCGCGCTGGTGCGGGTTAGCCTCAGGCGAATTGCAGAATGACGGAGCCCCTGATGCCCAAGCTAAAACTCACGCTTGCCTGCGGCGACTACGAAATCACACGCCCGTTGACCGACGGCACCGTGCAGGCGGAGGGCATCGAGTTCGTCTCCGATACCCGCTACGGCGCCAAGGAGCGTCACTGGGCGATGGCCAGGGACGACGCCTACGATGTCTGCGAGTTCAATGCCCCCGCTTATGTCATGGCAAAAGACCGCGGACGCGCCTGGACCGCGATACCAGTGTTCGCTCACCGCCGCTTCCGCCACGGTTTCATATTCGTGAACCCCGGCAGCGGCATCCACGAGCCCAGGGACCTGATCGGCAAGCGCATTGGCGGCACCAATTTCCAGCCGGCTGGCAACGTCTTCATGCGCGGCCTGCTGGAGGAGGAGTATGGCGTGCCGCATGATTCGATAACCTGGTTCACCGAGCGCGGCGAGGACATCGATTTCGAGCCCCATCCGGGATTGAATATCCACCTTATTCGTGACGACCAGACGCTTGATGCCATGCTGCTGTCGGGCGAGCTCGACGCTCGTCTGGAGCCGGAATATCCCCAGCCGTTCCTCGACGGCGACCCGCGCTGCGTTCAGCTGTTCGCCGATCCCAAGCAGGTCGAGACCGACTATTACAAGCGGACCGGCATCTTCCCCATCATGCACGTCACCGTCGTCAAGCAGGAGGTGGTCGACAAGAACCCGTGGGTCGTCGGCTCTCTGATGAAGGCGTTCAACGAGGCCAAGGCGATCGCCATGCGCCGTGTCGAAAATCCACGCGTGAACCCGCTGGCGTTCTGGGCCCATGCCTGGTTCGAGCAGCAGCACCTGATGGGCAAGGACCCCTGGCAGTACGGCCTCACTCCGGCCAATCGCAAGACGTTGGAAAAGATCGTCAAGTACACCAGAATGCAGGGCCTCATCAGCCGTGATTGGTCGATCGACGAGTTGTTCGTGGAATAGCATTCCTACTGGCGCCCCAGTCGGCTCCCTGGCCGGCATCAGCGCGCGCAGGGCGGTCACCGATGTCACCGCATTCGCCCGCCGCACCAGACTGAACGACGCCGCCCGCGTGCTCGACGACTGCAGCATCAGCCGCCCTGCTCGACGGCAATGCTTTCATTCAGCGTACCGCAAGGTATCGATCAGTCGCCGTACCGCTTTGGTCGGCGGGCTCGAGTAGACGCAATAAATCTGCAGTGTCTGCAGATCTCTTCGCAACCGCAGTGCACTCAGCGCACCCGTCTTGACCTCCTCGCGAATGGTACAGTCCGGCAGGCACGCTAAGCTCTTGCCATACCGCAGTGCCTGCTTGATCGCGGATGATTCCTGCAACTCGAGCGCGATCTGACAGTCTTCCAGTCCGATGCCCTTCAGCGCCCGCTGCACGATCCGATGGTAGACCGAGCCTTTGAGACCCATGATGAACCGGTACTGCGCCAAATCCTGCGACGCGATATCCGACTGTGCTGCCAGCGGATGATCGCTGGCAGCCACGACCTCAAGCCGCACACGCCCTATCGGTTCCGCATTCATGCCGCGCATTCTACCGGCCGACAGCATCACACCAACCTGCACGGCACCGTTACGGACGAGCCCCAGAACATCCTCGATGGTCCCGATATACGTGACAACATGGGCATGCGGCGACAATCCCGCGAAGGCGCTCAACCGCCTCGGCAGGTAGTCCAACGCGAGATCACGCTGGGCGGCAAAACGAATTTGGCTGGACTGCCTTGCCTTCAGGCCGGCGAGCCGCGTTGCGGCCCGCTCGTCACGCTCGATGATGTCCCTGGCCAATTCGTACACGACAAGACCAGCCTCCGTGAGCGTCGGCCGCATCCCGCGCCTGCGTTGCAGCAGAATCTCGCCGACCTCATCCTCCAGCGCCTTGAGATGGGCCCCGACCGAAGGCTGGGCAATGTCCATGTGCTGCGCGGCCGCGTTCAGCCCGCCAAGATCGACCACGGCCTTGAACACCTCCAGGCGCCTCGTGCTGCTTGTCAGCATACGATGTTCCATCTCGATCGCTTGCCAGGCTGCTGGGTGTCCGCGAGACCCTCAAACATATAGCTAAATAACTATAAGAATGAAGTCAAACTCGCCATTGCGCGCGACGCCGGCTAGATGCATCGTTGGCAATCAGGCAGGCCCAACCCATTCGGAGGAAAAGCGCGTGATCGTCGTTGCCATCGACATCGGCGGAACATTTACCGACCTCATAGGCTTTGATACCGAGACCGGCCGCTTCCAGCAGGCCAAGAGCCTGACGACGCCGCTTCAATCTGGTGCAGGGCATCATCGACTGCCTGGACAAGAGCGGTCTCGACGATCGAATCGCATCGACCGAGCTGATTCACGGCTCGACGACTGCGATCAACACGCTGATCGAACGCAAGGGCGCGAAGACCGGCCTCATCGTCACGCGCGGCACCCGCGACGTCTACGCCATCGGCCGCGGCAACCGCCCGGAAGCCTACAATCTCTTCTTCCACCGCCATCGCCCGCTGGTGCCGCGCTCGCTCACGCGCGAGGTCGAGCGGCCGCATGCTGGCCTCGGGCAAGGTCATCGAGGCGCTCGATCCCGCCAGCATCGCGACTGCGGTTGAAGACCTGCGCAAGGAAGGTGTCGAGGCCAGTCGCTGTATGCCTGCTGCACTCCTACATCAATCCCGAGCACGAGCAGGCGGTCGGCGCCGCTGTGCGCAAGGCAATGCCCGGCTGTCTACCTATCGCTCAGCCACGACATCCTGCGCGAGTACCGCGAGTACGAACGGATGTCGACCACGGTGGTGAACGCCTATATCGGCCCGAAGGTCGGTGGCATACGTATCGAGCCTGAAGACGAGCCTGGGCGGGATCGGCTTCGACGGCGAACTTTCGATCATGCGGTCCAACGGCGGCGTGATGACGCCGGAGGTCGCCACGGAGCGTCCGGTCGCGATGATGGAATCCGGTCCGGTCGGCGGCATCATCGCCTCCGCGCGGTTCGGCCAGACGCTGGGCTCAGCCTAACGTCATCTCCTTCGACATGGGCGGCACCACCGCAAAGGCGAGCCTCGTCGAAAGACGGCGAGCCGACGACTGGCACCGGGCTATTATGTCGGCGGCTATGCTAGCGGCCATCCGGTCATGATGCCGATGATCGACGTGGTCGAGGTCGGCGCCGGCGGCGGCTCCATCGCCTGGATCGACGATATCGGCGCGCTCAAGGTCGGCCCGCAGAGCGCCGGCGCAGCGCCGGACCGATCTGCTATCGCGATCGGCGGCACGGAGCCGACCATCACCGACGCCAATGTCGTGCTCGGCCGTCTCGATCCGGACAATTTCCTCGGCGGCCAGATGAAGCTCGATCGCGCCGCGCGCCACCGCGGCATCAGGCAGCAGATCGCCGATCCGCTCGGCATGACGCCGCAGACCGCTGCAAAGGCCATCGTCGACATCGCGATCACCAAGATGTCGCTGGCCGTGCGCGAGGTCTCGGTCGAGAAGGGCTACGATCCGCGCGACTTCGCGCTGGTCGCCTCGGGCGGCGCGGGCCCGCTCCATGTCGTCGCGATTGCCCGCGAGCTGCATATCCCGACGGTGATCGTACCGCTTTTCCCGTCGCACTTCTCCGCGCTCGGCATGCTGCTGGCGGACGAGCGGCACGACTTCATCCGCACGTTCTATGGCGACCTCGACGACAGTGGATTTCGCCGCTGGTCAAGCCGCGCATGAGGAGATGGCGGCAGAGGCGATCGGGCAGCTGCGCTACCGCGAGCAACGCCGTCGCTCGAGACCCAGCTCGATATCCGCTACGTCGGCCAGGAGTTCACGCTTTCGGTGCCCGTCGGAGCAGGCATGATCGAACGGGCAGACCGCGGCCGCCATCCGCAAGGCGTTCGACGCTCTATACGAGCATCGCTACGCCCATCATCCCCGGACGAGCCGGTCGAGGTGGTCAACATCCGCGTCGCAGCAATCGGCAAGCGCGCCCGCCTTCAGTTCCCGAGCGTCAACGGGTAGCGGCAGCGCCCGCCCGGCTCGCACGCGCGGAGGTCTATCTCGACGACATGGCGCAACCGGTGGCTTGCCCGGTCTACGATCGCGAGCAACTCGGCCCTGGCGCGACGATCTCCGGCCCGGCGCTCGTCCAGGAGCACGGCACGACGACCGTGATGTTCCCGGGCGACACGTGCACGGTCGCCGCCCTCGGGCGAGCTCGATCATTCGGTCTGGGAGAGCGGAAATGCCTGATACGACACTGGACCCGGTTACGCTCGAGGTCATCCGCAATGCGCTGCCGGCGATTGCCAACGAGATGGCCGCCGACCTGCAGCGCACGTCCTACAACATGATGATCTACGAGGTGCGCGACTTCTGCACCGCGCTGCTGTCGTCCAAACGGCGACCTCGTCTCGCAGAACGTCGGCGGCGTCTCGCACTTCGTCGCCGATCTCGGCGTCATCGTCGTCGATGGCATGGCGCGCTATGGCGCAGACGGCTTCAGGCCCGGCGACGTCGTCATCACCAATCACCAGGCCGTCGCCGGCCAGCATCTCAACAACATCGTCATCTACATGCCCTATTTCTACAAGGGCGAACTGCTGATGTTCGCGATGGTGCGCGCGCACTGGATCGACGTCGGCGGCATGTCGACCGGCTTCGGCGCCGGTCCGCGGCGTCATCGATCCATGGCAGGAAGGGCTGCAGCTCGACCAGCTCAAGATCTACGAGGACGGCAAGCTCGACGAGAAATTCTACCGGGTGATCAAGGACAACATCCGGTTTCCGGAAACCTCGCTCGGCGACATGAAATCGCAGATGGCCGCCTGCCGGCTGGCGGCGCGCCGGCTCGACGAGCTGTTCGACAAGTACGGCAAGGAGACGGTGCTGTCGGCGATCGATCAGATCTTCGACGAGACCGAGCAGAAGTGCCGCAATGTCGTCATCGCAGCTGCCCGACGGCGTCTACGAAGCCTCCGCTGCGCTCGACGACGACGGCATCGTGCAGGGCGAGCCGGTACCGATCCACGCCAAGGTGACGATCGCCGGCGGGCACATGACCATCGACCTGTCGGGCTGCTCGGCCGAGCGCAAGGCGGCGATCAATTCGCGCACGCTCGCCGGCGCGCGCGTCGCCTACAAGGCGCTGACCGCGCCGACTCGAGCCGGTGAACGAAGGCTCGTTCCGCGCGCTCGAGGTGGTCATTCCGGAAGGCAACATGATGATGGCGCGGTTCCCTGCGCCGATGTCGGCTGGAGCGTCGCCGTACCGACCGTGGTCGACACGATCTTCGCCGCGCTGGCCGGCGCCATGAAGGACAGCGTCCCGGCCGGCCATCACGGCCTGCTTGGCGGCGCGGTCGTGTTCTTCGGCAACCATCCCGAAACAGGCCGTCGCTTCGTGGTGCAGAGCATCGAAGGTGGCGGCTGGGGCGGCCGGCCGATGGAGGACGGCGAATCCGCGACCGTCTCGGTGTGCCAGGGCGACGTCCGCAACGGCTCGATCGAGGGCATCGAGATGAAGTGTCCGGTGCTGGTCGAGGCGCGGGCGCTGCGCACCGATTCTGCCGGCGCCGGCAAGTATCGCGGCGGGCTCGGCATCGATATGCGCGTGCGCAATCTCGTCGAGGGCCGCTGGAACTTCGAGCAGACCAAGCGGCAGAATTGTCCGCCATGGGGCCTGTGGGGCGGCAGCCAGGAGAGTTCGGCGGCTACCTGCTGAAGCGGCCGGAGGAGACGGAGTTCACGCCGATGCGCGGCAGCTTCGTGCCGGTGCCCGTCGGCGCGCAGGCCATCGTGCGCACCGGCGGCGGCGGCGGCTGGGGCGATCCGCTGGACCGAGACCCTCAGCTCGTACGCAGCGACGTGATCGAAGAGTACATTTCGGCGGAAGTGGCGGAGCGCGATTACGGCGTGGTTTTGAGGTCGGATCGCAGCCTGGATCTCGGTGCCACGCAGCAACTGCGCGCGTCGATCAGACAGATGCGGTCACCAACAGCGTCGGACTGAGCCTCTAAGGGCCGGCGCGCCAATCAACCAACCTCCTGCGCAGCACAATTACGTCGCCAGAGCGGGGTAAAGCCTCAGCGCCGTGCCTCCCAAGACCGCATCCTGATCGGCCGCATCCAGGACGGAAATCGCAGCCCTCGTTTCCGCCAGTATCTCCGATAACGAGCCGGGTGAGTTGGGCCAGTTCGAGCCCCAGGCGATACGATCCGCCCCGAATTCTCCGACAAGGTGCTGGATGAAAGCGTGTACATCCGCTCCGCACTCCCTCACGCGCTTCAACGTGACCGGCGTCAGCTTGAGATAGACATTGCCCACCGGCGCCAGACGGGACAGAGGCGCTGCCGCCGCGAAAGGTGGCCCGCCGGTCAGATCGGGCCGTGCGAGATGATCGACGATGACAGCAACGTTCGGAAAGCGGTGAGCCAGCGCGGCCGATGCAGCAAGGCCAGACGCATCAGTCTGGATACACATCGAAAGCCCCCGATCGTCGAGCAATTCCCAGACCGGAAATGACCGCACATCATCCAGCGCACTGGCGTCGACCTCCTTCGTACTGCCCCCGGTGAATATCCTGAACCCGGTGAGCCCGCGATCGATCCAGCGCATTGCCTGGGACGCGGCATCCGGCGCCAGCATGTCGATGGACCCGACCGCGGTGAATCGCTCCGGATACTGCTCGACGGCATCCGCGACATAGGAATTATCGAAACCGTAGCAGGTCGATGCATGCACGATGGCAGCCTTCTTGACGCCCGCTTCGTCCATCGCGGCGAGTAGCTGCGTCTCACTGGCTGGACGCTCCCGCGACCAGTCGGACTGGACCCCGAACAGCGGTGCAAGCGGATATCGCTTCGTATCGCTCGAAATGATATGCGGATGTATGTCGACGACTGCGCCCGCCATTTTGCTTACCCCTGCTCGGACTGCACATCCACGAATAGATCGTTCACGGCCATTCGGCGTGCAATCAGCTGCTGCTTGAATGCGAAACGCTCCAACGCCTCGATTGTCGGCCGATTTTGTTCAACTCCGAACGGCAACGGATCAGCCCCGACCACCGGGATCAGATCACGATATTTCCGGTCTGTCGCCGCATCTGCTCTCCCGGAACGCAACTCGGTCAGCCAGGCCTGTTTGGCCGCGAAGAACGCCTCGTGCAACGCTTGCGCAACCCAGGGATACGACTTGAGAACACTATCCTTGACCACAATCGTGCCGTGCATGGGATAGATCCCTGTACGCTGGAACCAGGCCGCCTCGAGCTCACGCGCATTCTCGAACAGCTCGGGATAGGCCGCGTCGTCGATCTGCTTCGCTTCCCACCCGGCGCTCGGCGCGCCCGCCCGCCCCAGACCAGCGGGCCCGGAAAAGCCGGCTGCAATCTCCCCCTTCGCCATCATCTCCACCAGCGATGAGCCTGCCGGAGCACTGATGACGTTCGACGGCAGCTTCAACTCGCGCACATGCTCTTCATCGTCGACAACCCAGGTCACTTTCGAGCTGTCCAAACCGTAGTCATCGATCAGAATGCCGCGCGTCCACACACCTGTCGTCACCGAATAGGCCCTCACGCCTACCTTCTTGCCCTCCAGATCTTTTGGCGTGCGAATGCCCGCATCGGGTCGCACCAGCAGGCCGGCATGATGAAATGCGCGAGACACGAAGATCGGCAACGCGACAAACGGCGCACCAAAGCTGCGCGCAATGATATAGGTTGTTGGCGCAATCTCGCAGACATCGAACTCCACCTCACGCACCATACGGCGGTAGGCGGCGATCTGAGGCGTCACGTTGACGAATTGGGGCTCGATGCCTGCAATGGGAATCCGCCCCGATAGGATTGCTTCTGTATGCGGATAAGAGGCGATGGCAATCGCCAGCCGCAATCTGTCGCCCGCCATGTCGCTCGCCCCCTTTTACCTGTCTCGCCAAACCAGCAGCCGCTACGTACCGGCCTGCAGCCCCATCAAGCTGAAAGTTGCTCTCATCAGACTGCTGTCGGGATCACCGAACTGCTCGGCGACCTCGAAATGATGCAGTCCAGGCAGATCGAGCTCCGTGACGGCATGCCCACGCCGGCGCAGCTCCGCCGCCCAGTCCTGCGAATGCCGGCGAAACTCCAGTTGCTCGCCGCCGCCATATGCCACGACCATCGGCGGCATGCGTTCCGGTATCTGCCGCATGGCGCTGTTGCGCGCCGTCATCCCATCGTCGAGATGGAGATACTGATTGCGCGACGACAGCCGCACCGGCTCCAGCTCGTACATCCCGCTGGCCGCTACCGCCCCCTTGATGACGTCGGCAGGCAAACCCCATTGCGTCCAGTCTGTGACCGCCAGCAGGCCGACGACGTGACCACCGGAGGAATGCCCGGCGACGTAGAGCTTGTCCGGATCAGCGCCAAAGTCTTCGCGTTATTGTAGACCCAGGCCACCGCGGCGCGACACTGGCGAACCAGCTCGTCCAGCGTCACCTGCGGCACCAGCGCGAAGTTGACAGGTACGAATGTGGCGCCCGCGTTGACGAACGCCGGCGCCTGATAGCTGTTGTTGTCCTTGTGCCAGCGGGTCCAGGCACCACCATGATAGTAGACGACAACTGGCGCGCCGGATTGCCTGGCAGGAAAGATGTCGACTTTCTCGTCGTCGCTCGGTCCGTATGACACGTCGAGCCGGCATTCCATCTGCCCTCGGATGTTCGCGCTCAGCTCGCCGTGCCGCTTCATGTACTCGTCGGCGTCCGGCACCAGCTTGCGCTGGTTGTACTGATCGTCGAGCTCCTTCTGGGAATAGTCGAGCCAGACTTTCCCGCCGCCGCCCGTTTCGACGTTGTCCTTCCCAACCATGCCTGTGCTCCCTGAAATGCCGCGCAATCCGAAGCCCACGGCAGCGGCACAGATTGCCGCCGCCGTCTCGTATTTCACATGCCGAGCATCTTTTTCAGTGCGGCGACCGCATCCTTCGGCGTGTCGATCGTCTTCTGCACCACCGCCTGGATCTCCGCACCTTTGCTGGGATTGATCGGAACCTTCCGCTTCTCCGCATCGGCCTTGAATTTCGGATCCGCCATCAGCTTGTCGAAGCCGGTCCGCAACATGGCCACTCGCGCAGCCGGTACACCGGGAGGCGCGAACAGTGATCGGCCGATAGCGCTCGCCGACGACATCAGCTCGTAGATCTGCCGCGTCTTGTCATCCTTTGCCAAATCCAGCAGCAACGGAACATTTGGAATAATCTTGTCCTTCACCAGCCCGATCTGAAGCGGGAACACGACCTTGCCTTCGCTGACCCACTTTGGCTTGCGCGCTGTCCAGCTCAACAGCGAGCCGCCCCGGCCCATGACCTCCCCGCGCTCGATCGCGACGTCCATGTCCCCCACGCCCTTGAAGCCGACCACCACCCTGAACTTGGTGCCCTAGTGTCGAGTTCAGCACCGTCGGCACCTGGAACGTTTCGGAGCCCTGGCCGGTCGAGGCAACGATCACCTCTTTTTTCTTGGCGTCCTCCAGGGACTTGATGCCGGCATTGTGATAAATCCCGATGACGCTGGTGATGTCGGTGAATGTTCCGATCCAGTTTGCCTTGCCGAGATCGAATTTCACCTTGTCGGGGGACAGCACCTGAAACAGCGGCACATTCTGCTGCACCGTCGCCAGCACCGTCCCGTCCTTGGGCGCCACGTTGTACACGAATGCTGCCGCAACCGCACCGCCGGCGCCGGGCTTGTTCTGGACAATGACCTTCGGCTTGCCCGGCAAGTGGGCGCCCAGATGCTCCGCGGCGAGCCGCGCGTAGATGTCGTAGGTGCTGCCTGCTCCGGTGCCGACGTAGATCGATATCGTTTGCCCTGAAAAATCCCCGGTCTGGGCCAAGGCACCCGGCATCGTGCTGAAGACGGTGCCCAAGGCACCCAAGCCAATCATCAGGTCTGCGCGTCTCATTATTCTCTCTCCTCTCCCAGGATTCTATTTGTTGTATTTCTCTATGTTTTTTTGCGTTTCCTCTCCGCTCCGGACGCTTGTGCGCGCAATGCACGCAATCTGGCCTAACTACTCTCAACGTCAGCCTTGCTCTCCATACCGATGAGCCTGAGCAAGAACCGACCCGCAAAACAGGCTACTGCCGGCGACAGGCCACAACGCAAAAAACGCCGAAGACGAAGTGTGATCGTCCGCTTGGCCAATTACAAGCTGCAATATTCAGGACATCGATGATGAAACGCCGTCTCATGACGCATGCAGATCGCGCCTGTTACACCGAAGCGGCTGCGTATGACCTTCACGCCGGCCTGGCATCCGACGACCAGCGCCGCTACTGCCGGAAAGCGATGGGATCAGCAGCATCTCGAGCCGCTTCAATTCGAAGCGAGGCTGGCACTCGTCCTGGGCAAGAGAGCGACGCGCTGCCATCGGGCGGATACCCCAGCTGCACCGCCCATCCGCTGCTGCTCTCTCGGATGGAGCACATTGGCTCCGTGTGAGGCGAGCCGCGCGGCTGGAACCTTGCTGGCGCGCTTCCGATCTGGCGCGCTGGCGAAAATTGCCCGAGCCTTCGCTGTGGGCGTGAGCCGCGAGACGCGTCATCATCTGCCGCCGGGTGTGTCGAGCGAGCAATAGCAACCTGAGCGTTCAGGTGCTAAGTGGTGAGATAAGGGTATTGCGTCGAGGGCAGTGTGCGGGTGTTTCGTTTGGTGTGCGGTGTTTGTGCGCCGCAACAACATGCATTTTTGCCAAGCAGCGGGGCACTAGCCGCGCTGCTGATTGTTGTTGTGGCTAGCCTGTCCATCGCCCTGTCACCGGACGCGGCAGCACAAACGCTGCAGCACGCGCTTTCCGAGGCCTATCGGACCAATCCGGAGCTGTCCGCCGCCCGCGCCAACTTGCGGGCGACCGACGAGGAAGTGTCGCGGGCCCATGCCGCCTTCCGGCCAGTGGTGTCCGGGACCGCTACGACCGGCTGGACCAGAACTGACACCGATCCGCCAAGCTCGACGCTCGCCGGCACGACCCATCCGCGCACGCTCGGACTGGCGCTGGCGCAGCCGATCTTCCGGGGGTTCCGGTCGGTGAACCAGTTGCGTGTGGCCGAAGCCACCGTTCGCGCTGAGCGCGAGAAGCTGCGCGTCGCCGAAGGCCAGGTTCTGCTGCAGGCAGCGACGGCATTCGCTGACGTTATCCGCGACGAAGGCACTGTAGGAGCCAATCAGAACATCGTCGCTTCGCTCACACGATTGTCCGATGCGACGCGCATTCAGTTCGATCGCGGTGCCGTCACTCGCACCGATGTAGCCCAGGCGACCGCGCGGCTTGCTCGTGCCCGATCAACACTCGAAGCTGCCAAGGCAAGGCTTGCGGCGAGCCATGCGAGCTATGAACAGGTCATCGGCACGGCTCCGCGAAAACTCACCGCCCCCGCGTTGCCGCGCCGCCTGCTGCCGAGATCTCCGGCCGAGACCAGAACCATCACGACCAGCGAGAACGGCACCATCCTCAATGCGCACTATCTCGCTGAGGCTGGCCGCTATACAATCCTGCAGATCCGCGGCGAGCTGCTGCCCACCGTGGCGCTGGACGCAAATTACACCCGACAGTACGAGCAATCGCCAGTTATCGATTCCTCGCAGGAACGCTCAGCCCGGCTCAGCATGCGCGTGCCGATCTATTCCGGCGGCGAGGTGGAGGCGCGCGTGCGCCAGGCCAAGCATGCGCACGTCAACAAGTTGGAATTGCTGCGCCAGGCAAAGGCCGATCAGCTGCGGCAGGCGACATCGGCCTGGGCCAACTATGTAGCCGCCGACGCCCAGCGACGATCCGCGAGCACACAGACGGAGGCGTTCAAGACCGTGGTCTCCGGCGTGCGTCTGGAATTCCAGCGCGGCACGCGCACACTGCTCGACGTGCTCAATGCAGAACAGGAATATTTCACCTCGCAGGTTGACGAGATAACGACCCAGCGGGAGCTTCTCGTGCAGGCCTTCACGCTGCTCCATCTGATCGGCAGGCTCAACGCGGGGAACCTGGGGCTCGGCGCCGACCCATACGATCCGCAGATCAACTATCTGGCGGTCCGACGCAACTGGTTCGGCCTCGACATCACGTACGCGGATGGAAGCGTTGCGCGAATCGATGCCTCGATGCCCGAGCCGGGACGTGGGGGCGCGCGCGACCGCAGCCGATGACGCATTCGGTCTGCGAAGAGCCCAGCGCCGCCCAGAAAGGTTAGAGCTTTCGGTGGGCCGGTATAAGGTGGCTGCTCTCACAACCGGAGCGGCTTTGACTGGTCATCGACGCTGTGCGAAGGACTGGATGACCTCGTCCCGGCTCGATACATCAGCAGACCGCGACAGCAGTCTGCCGGCTCGAAGGCCAAGCCTCAACGTCGTGACGTGTTGATCTGGTCGGTTGATCCAATCAGCTTGCGCTTACCGATATTGGTGATCTGCACACGCCTGTTGACGCCTGAATGGGGCTCATTCGGGAGTTTCAACCGCTCCTCGCCATATCCGGCCGCCAGCAGTCGGCCAGCCTCGATGCCGTGCCTCTTGACCAGGTAGTCGCGAACCGCGGCGGCACGCCGCTGCGAAAGTCCAAGGTTGAACGAGGCCTTGCCTTTGGCATCGGTATGCCCCGCAATCGCGAACACGCGATCAGCCAGCACCTCGTTCTGCATCGCACGTGCAAGCACCTGGAGCGACTGCTCAGCTTTCGGCGTGATCACCGAAGAGTTGAAATCGAAATAGATCTCCATGTCTTCCGTAGGCTTTCCCACGGTCAAGTCCGCCAGCTGGGTACGATGTTGCTTTGAGGTGAAAGCACGCGTGCCGCTTCGCCGCTGCAGGGCGGTCAATGCCTCAATCTTGGCCTGATCCGCCGCTTCTCGTGCCCTGTCCTCAGGCGTTGGGGTCGCTGCCACATCCGAGGACGGATTTACAGTGAAGCCACGTGTCCGGCCCCGGTTGCGGCGCGGCGCCTCTCGCTCGCGAAGAGCTTCGATCAGCTGCTGCTCGGTAACGGCTTGTGCAGCCACCGGCGCCACGGCCGCCGCTCCGAACGCGGAAAGCATGACGCCTGCCACCATCCCGGCAATCGATGATATCTTGACTGGAGAGCTAATCACGGTCTTTCGCTCCTGTTGAGCGCCTGCCCCAAGGACACGCGATGAAACCAACCGCCCCGGCAGGACCTCTGTCGTGCGATTTCTGATCTTGCCCCCATCTAAGAGGCTATCGGCCTCGCGCGCTGTCACCCAAGTAACAGCAAATGTAAGCCGGCGGGCGCAAGTAATAAATATCATTGTCTGCAAGCCTTGTCCGGTACGCGCATGATCCTCTATCATGCTCCGTATTATGCCAGAGGCCGCTCAAACATGGTCCGCCTTCCAATTTGCTTCAGACTGCGAAGCCACCGGGCCATGGCTGGCAGTCGGCCCGAGGACGGGGTGCCGTCAGAAATTTGACACCGCGGGGCAATAGCTTCGGATGGTACATGGCGAGGTGCGGTGTGGACATGAAGCGGAAGCTTGCTGCAATTCTGGCAGCCGATATTGCCGGCTACAGCCGCATGATCGCCGCGGACGAGGAAGCCACCCTCAGGCGCCTGGAGGCGTATCGCGACGTCTTCATCGAACGCGCGGCGAAGAAGGGGGGGCGGATTTTCAACACGGCCGGTGATGCGGTGTTGGTCGAGTTCGCCAGCGCCGTCGAAGCCGTCAGTTGCGCCCTCGAGATCCAGCAGGAGCTTGCCCGCCGCAATGAGGGCCTGTCGCCCGAACGACAGATGCACTTTCGTATCGGCATCCACATCGGGGACGTGGTGAGCCACAGCGGCGACTTGCTCGGTGATGGGGTCAACATCGCCGCCCGTTTGGAGGGTTTGGCCAAGCCGGGCGGCATCTGCGTCTCCCGCTGGGTCTACGAGCAGACCAACGGCAAGCTGCCGGTCAAGTACCAGGATCTGGGGCACCGCCAGGTCAAGAACATTCCAGAGCCGATTCACGTGTTTGCTGCGACGTTGAGCAATGAGAAAGCGGTCCGCCTGATCCAACTCCCAACCACGAAATGGGACAAGGTCATCGCATTTGGCAATCGGGGCGTAACGGTAGCGCTGCTGCTGGCGGTGCTGGGGATCGGGCTTGCCTCCTACTACGTCATCGGCGTCGTACGCGATAACGGCAGACTATCGCAGCAGAACGTCGAGACATCGGGAGCGAGCACCGAAATCGCCAGAGCTCAGCCAACCGCGCCGGCAATGGGCGGCTCTGGCCCAGAACACAACCGCCTGCAGAATCTTCTCGGGCGAATCGGTAAGAACGAGCCCCCCGATCGCCGCGACTTGTTGGCGGGCATTGCCAAGAGCAAGGAGACTGGCACCAGCACAACTGCTGTGGTCGATCCCGGCAACAACGCCCGCGTCGGTCCCGAGACGGCCGGTTCTGCGGGGAAGACAACCAGTCCCGGAAGCCTGGCGGCTGCCAAGCCTGCCGAAGCCGCCAACTCTGCCAACCAGGCTCCTGGTCGGCTTGCCAGCAATGCCGAAGCTCCCAGCCCCGCCGCCGACTCCGTCCTGCCACCCCCATCAAACGGAGCCGACTCTGCAACGGCGGCATCCATCGCGCCTCAATTGCCTGCTCGCCCCCCTACACAACCCGCGCTTCTGCCTGAGACCCCATCAGCCGCGCCATCGCAAATGCCGCCGCCGGCGCTGAAGACGCTGCTCGGCGATTGGATCAGGGCGGAAAATGGCGAGCGTCTATCATTTTCGCCGCCAAACGCGTTGCGTTCGCCCAGCCTCGGAAATGGTGACGTCACCTATGATAATCCGGCTTACATCATTGTTCATTTTCGGGCCGCCCACCGCATATGTCACTACCGGTTGACGCAATTGAGCGGCGACACTGCATTCGAGCTTGCTCGTGCCGAGGCCGGGGACGATCCGAGATGTGCGATCGGCCAGATTCGCCGCGCAGGTTCGGATATCGCTGCGCCAGCCGCCAGCCCCGTTGCCGACGCACTGTCCCAGCAGCAGCGCAGCGACGGCGCTTCCACCTCGCCCCGGCAGGATATGGAGGCCACAAAGGCCAGCGTCCCTTCGTCTCAAATTCCGGAAAAAGATGGCACGGCTCAGGTCTCCGCTGCCGCTGCTTCGAAGTCAGCCCCGGCCTCGCTCCCCGCACACTCCGGCACATCGCCTTCCCCATCCGTCGCGGCGATCGCCGCATTGGCGGCAAAGGCATCGCAGGAGGCGGCCAAGCCTACCGAAGACGCCGCCCCGTCACAGCCCCCCGCGGCCAAACCTGTCCAGCCGAGCGCTCCCGGAGAAATTTTCTCTGACTGCCCAGGTTGTCCAGAAATGATCGTCATTCCTGCTGGCAGCTTCATGATGGGCTCGCACAAAGCCGAGATCGGCAACGCAGCCGACGAAACCCCCGTGCGCGACGTCACTTTTTCACAGGTGTTCGCGGCGGGCCGCCACGCCATAACAGTAAAACAGTTCTCCGACTTTGCTGCCGATACCGGATACACGCCCGATGGCCCCTGCTACGTGCACGAGCAGGGACAATGGCGTGCGCGCGACGATCGTTCCTATCTGCAGCCGGGTTTTGCTCAAGCCGACAGCTACCCCGCGGTCTGCATCAACTGGAATGACGCGGCTGCCTATATCGCCTGGCTTGCCCGCAAGAGCGGGAAAAAGTACCGCCTGCTGACCGAGGCGGAGCGCGAATACGTCGCCCGTGCAGGTACGACCACGCCCTACTGGTGGGGCAATACCATCACCTCGGAGCAGGCCAACTACGATGGCACCGTTGCATACGGCCGGGGCCGGCGCAGCACGTACCGCAAGGCTACGGTGCCGGTCGATAGCTTCAAGCCCAACCCTTGGGGGCTTTACCAGGTGCACGGCAACGTGGCCGAATGGGTCCAGGACTGCTGGAACCCCAGCTACAAGGGAGCGCCCCGGGACGGCAGCGCCTGGCTGTCCGGCGACTGTGACCTCCGCGCATTGCGCGGCGGCAGCTGGGGATATACGCCAACCGACGTCAGGGCCGCCTATCGCGAAGGGGTACCGATGCTGCGGCGCTACTATCACATTGGTTTCCGCGTCGGGCGCACCCTCGATCCGGCCGACGCAGGCGCAGGAAAGTGATGAGATTTTCCTCTTCCACGAGCGCCCGACAGCGGCTCCACTCCGCGGTGCAGTCAAATGCTCGCGCCCACGAGGTTGCTGCTTTGTGGCCACGATTTGTTACGCATGATACAGTCTGCTGGCAGACGACGTTATAAAGGTGAATGGCAAAGCGCTTCAGCAGGCACATTTGCATAGAGACGCTCACCCGGGCGACAACCCGGACCTGGGACGGATCCCCGCGGAGGACTGATATGGTCGGTTCATTCTTGCAGCGATTGGCGCTGACGACGGTAGCAATCCTGCTCTCGGCAGCTTGCGTGGCCGCGCCAGCAAACGCCGCGACCGGGACCGGCAAGAAGGTCGCCCTGGTGGTCGGCATCCAGCAGTACGATGCGCCACGTCTCCGGCTCGGCAACTCGGCCAGGGACGCCGAGGCATTGGGCAAGCTGCTGAAGAACATCGGCTTCGACGTGCGCATGCTGCTCGATCCCAGCGAGAAGGAATTCCGCACCACGCTGAAGGCCTTTGGAGACGATCTGGACAAAGCGGATGTCGGCTTGTTCTTCTACGCCGGTCACGCGATGCAGATGGTGCAGCCCGGCGAGGTCACGCCAAGCAACCTGCTGTTGCCCCGCGACTTTGATGTGCCGGACATTCGCGGCGTCGAGCGCAGCCGATTTGTGCAAGCCCACACGCTCGCCATGGATGACGTCGTCAAACTGCTGCACGAAAAGGCCCGCATTGGCCTCGTCTTCCTGGACGCCTGCCGCGACAATCCGTTCGCCAAGGAAGAATTGCAGATGGCCGCGAGCCAGGCGCAGCAGCAATCGAATGCCGTCGTCGCCAGCCGTTCCGTCGTGAGCCGCGGCCTATCCGCAGCAACCCCCTTCCGCTCTGCCAACCCGACCGGACTACGCCGCGCAGTAACGCCGCGCAAAGGACCACAAGGCATGGTCATCGCCTACGCCACGTCGCCGGGAGATATTGCCGAGGATGGCGCGGGCAAGCACAGCCCCTTCACGTCCGCGCTGCTGAAATACATCGCGAAGCCTGGCCGTCTAATCGACCAGGTGCTGCGCGATGTGGCAACCGAGGTCAATGTCACGACCCAGGGCCTGCAACGGCCATGGGTGTCCTCGTCGCTGCTCGGCGGTGACTTCTACATCGTGCCACCCGGACTAGGCGTTGGCACGCCACTCACCGTCCCGGCTGTTCCCCGCATTTCGCCCCCGGGAACAGCGCCGTCTGCGAAGCAAACCACACCTTCCAAGCGCCGGGCTACGACACGCGCACGGGCCAGCACAAGCGCACAAAAGCGCTCCGCGTCCGTCTCCAAGCGTGCCAGCCCCCCGCGCGCCCAGCGCAGCAGGAGTAGTGGTCGTAGTGGCGGCGGATCATCCCTGCCGCCTGCACTGGGGATGGGCGTCGGCGCCGGCCTCTGATCGCGGAATGGTCCGGTAAACGGAGCCCCCCGGCCCGGCCAACGCCTCACGAATGAAGCAAAGCCAACGCATCGCGCGGATCGCGTCCGAAGCTGGCCCCAAAACACCTGTGGCATGCACGCGGCAAATACCGATCTTCACTTCAGGCCCAAACGCCGAAACGGACGGCCGCTGGAACATGCGGCCGTCCGTTTCGGTAATTTGCCAACAGCTCTTGCCAACAGAAGGTCCCGCGCCGGAGCACCCCCAAAAAAACGATCCTCACCTCAATTGAAAACGTAGGAAGCGCCAATTCGCCCGCCGAGAGTATGTTCCACCCTCGAGGCTTCCCCATAGATCGCCATGCCCAAGTGCCAGTTTCCGGTCTTGTAGTTGAAGCCGACCTCACTCCCCAAGAGCGTTTGCCCTTGGTGGAACTCCACGTTGCGCGCGGGCGTCCCGATGAAATCGATATCGACATCGCTGCGCTTGAGCCTGACCGTCCCCTGCAGATAGGGCCGGAACACCCCGCCGTTTATGTTGATGTTCCGGAAAAGCATCGGCTGGAATGCCACGAACTGAGACGTCGCGGTCGGATCGCGGTAGCTTGACCCTGTAATCCTGCCCCCGTAGGTCGCGGAGTACCCGCTCGACAGTCTGAGATCAAGCATCGCGCCGCCAGTCCAGGGCGCCAGCGGGACCAGGTAGCCGGTCGCGGATGAGTAGATGAAGCCGTGCGTATCGTTCTTGTAGGTCTCGATTGCAGCGGTGTTCTTGTTCTTCAGATCGGAATCGCCGGTATGTCCGACGATGCCCCACAGCGAGTAGAGCCCTCCCCGCGCCCATAGCAGGCTGCCACCATACAGCAGCGACTCGTTCTCGATCGAGCCGATGCGCCCCTTCGTACCCCCGAGATTCTCCGTGGGAACCAGCTCCGTATTGAGCTTGTTGTAGCCAACGACGCCTCCCAGGCGCGCGATGCCGCCGAAAAACGTGCCCGGCATCCGGTAGCTCACCGAAAGAAACAACGACCCTTCATCGGTCTCGAACCCATGTGTCCGATTGCGACCGGCCAGCCAGTTCTGCTTGTCGACAAGGCCATCATTGCGAACGTTCTGCAGCCTGCCTGTCACCTCGACGGCGAGATTGTCGGCATTGTTCGCTGGCGGGCTGATCGCGTATTTCAGAAGCGTCTGCCACGACACCGATTTAACCGCATTGGTCAATGAATTGTTTGTCGCCGCCGGCGCGACACTGACTGTGGAGCCGGAGGCAAAACTCACGAACTGGCAAACCCGTGGCGCTCCCGAGTTCAACGACTCGCCGACACACGACAAGGTGCCTGCCGGGGTCTCGACGGCGACCGTCTGGCCAGTCGGAATTTGCCCCGCCGCAACGAAGTCGAATGACAGCGTGGTCGGATCAGTGGCGATATTCGTCTGCGCGAGAGCGGTATTCGGCAGCGCTGTCATCGCTAAAGCAGCAATCGCTAGTGCAATGCGAAGCATTTCGGCTCCTGACAACAATGAGATTGCGGATTACGCAGAAACGCCGGTTCCCCGAAATAAAGTGATTCGTGTTGATCGATTGTTACGCTCCCGCAACAGAGCGTATGCAACCGCAGCCCCGAGCGCGGTTCGCGCCCTCACAATCTGGCACCAGCTCGAATTTTCATGCCTGGAAGCCGGCAGCAGACCGCCAGCACAATACCGTCCGCGCACGCGCAGCTTCGCGCGGAAGCCCCTGCCACTTAGCTCTTGACAAGCTCCGATCCGACACGGAAAGTTAAAGTGATCGCTTGGGGGATCGTCACAAAACATTGATATTGAAGACAACAATACCTCACTAATCCCCCGACATCGCGGCCCATCCTGGCAGGGCCCTGTTTGTTGCTTCTGGGGAGAGTTACATGGCCCGATCCATCACCTTTGTCGTCTCCGGCGATGTCGTCGATACGCGCATCACAGTCACGGAGCAGAGCGACGGCTCGCTCAGGTACGATCTTCAGGTTCTGGATTACGCGGCGCTCGCAGCCAGCGACGAACGCAACCTCAGCAGCATTTACCTCGATGTCAACGACGACAGCCGAATTGCCGGGTTATCCATTGTCGGCCCCGATGTTACGAATTTTTCGGGCTCAGCTAACCAGATCTCTCCACCCGGCCTCAGCGACAGCTCATTCGATATTCAAGTTGATTTTGGCGGACAGAATTCCACGGGCAATATCGGCTCGACCAGCTTCGAGGTGCGAAGCTCCGGCGGCCCACTGTCTCTCGAGTTCGTCAGCTCGGCAGACGTTGGCGTAAGCCTCCTTTCCGACTTTGTCGTCGGTAGCGACGGCCCGCGCAGCCTCACGACGGAGATTGGCAGCTCGCCGGCCGCCATCCAGAGTGACGAGCTCCTCGTCAACGAGGATCAAAGCAATACGGGAAATATTCTCGCCAACGACACCGACTCTGACGTCCTGCTGTTCGTCGAGAGCGCCGAGCTCAGAGGCCAGCCACTGGTCCTCGACAGCGCCCAAACCGTCACCACGGACGGCGGTCGCACCGGCACGCTGACGATTGCAGCGGATGGCACGGTCACCTTCGATGCCACGGACAACTCGTTCGACGACCTCGCGTCGGGCGAAACGGATACGCTGACGATTACATATACCTCGACCCGATTTAGCGACTCCGAGGCGGAGCCAGTCGCCACTGCCGACGTGGTCATCACGATCAACGGCGTCAACGACGCACCGACCCTGGCCCCTGGCGCTCTCGCCGCCGTCGAGGACGGGCCGCCCGTCGATCTCGACCTCGCGGCGCTTGGAGACGACATTGACAGCGACGACGACGGCGCAACCCTCTCCTTTGCCATCGTCGGTGCCCCTGACGAGGGATCCGCCTCGATTTCCGGTACGACCCTCACATTCGATCCGGGCGAGGATTTCCAGGACCTCGCCGAAGGTGAAACGAGAGACGTCGTCGTCCAGGTGCAGGCAACGGATTCGCCGGCAAACGAGGATGAGACAGGCTCGGCGGTCGCCGATGTCACCGTGACGGTAACCGGCGTCAACGACGCACCGACCCTCGCCCCTGGCGCGCTGGCCGCCGTCGAGGATGGGCCGCCCGTCGATCTCGACCTCGCCGATCTTGCCGACGATCCCGACAGCGACGACGACGGCGCAACCCTCACCTTTGCCATCGTCGGTGCCCCTGCCGAAGGCTCAGCCACCATTTCCGGAACGACCCTCACATTCGATCCTGGCGAGGACTTTCAGGACCTCGCAGAAGGCGAAACGAGAAACGTCGTCGTCCAGGTGCAGGCAACGGATTCGCTGGCAAACGAGGATGAGACAGGCTCGGCGGTCGCCGATGTCACCGTGACGGTAACCGGCGTCAACGACGCACCGACCCTCGCCCCTGGCGCGCTGGCCGCCGTCGAGGACGGACCGCCCGTCGATCTCGACCTCGCCGATCTTGCCGACGATCCCGACAGCGACGACGACGGCGCAACCCTCACCTTTGCCATCGTCGGTGCCCCTGCCGAAGGCTCAGCCACAATTTCCGGAACGACCCTCACATTCGACCCCGGCGAGGACTTTCAGGACCTCGCAGAAGGCGAAACGAGAAACGTCGTCGTCCAGGTGCAGGCAACGGATTCACCGGCAAACGAGGATGAGACAGGCTCGGCGGTCGCCGACGTCACCGTGACGGTAACCGGCGTCAACGACGCACCCACACTTGCCCCTGGCGCGCTGGCCGCCGTCGAGGACGGACCGCCCGTCGATCTCGACCTCGCCGAGCTTGCCGACGACCCCGACAGCGACGACGACGGCGCGACCCTCACCTTTGCCATCGTCGCACCCCCTGCCGAGGGTTCCGCCGCCATCGCCGGATCGACCCTCACATTCGACCCCGGCGATGACTTCCAGGATCTTTCAGAGGGTGCAACCCGCAACGTCATCGTTCAGGTACAGGCAACGGACTCCTTGGGCGCGGCCTCCAACGTCGCAGATACGACGGTGGCGGTGACAGGCGTCAACGACGCCCCCACGCTGGCCGCTGGCACGCTGGCGGCGGCAGAGGACGGCGAACCGGTAACTCTCGACCTCGCCGAGCTTGGCGACGACCCTGACAGCGAAGGTGGAGGCTCTGGCCTCACCTACACCATCATCGGTGCCCCTGCCGAGGGCTTGGCCTCGATATCCGGCTCGATACTGACTTTCGATCCGGAAGCGGAATTCCAGGACCTGTCGGAGAACGCGACACGCGACGTGATCGTGCAGGTGCAGGCCACCGATGCCGACGGTGCGAGCTCCGACGTAGTCGACATGACCGTGACGGTAACCGGCGTCAACGACGCGCCCGAATTCACCGAAACGGATAGCGTATTCGACTTCGGGCCCGTGAGCGAGAACCAGGCCGCAGGCGTGGTGGTCGGTCAGGTGACGGTGGAGGACGTCGATGCAGAGGACAGCCTCGCCTTCGAATTTGCCGACGGCAGCCAGACCAGCGGGCCGTTCGCAATCGACCGCGCAAACGGCACCATCACCACGACCGGACCGCTCGATTTCGAGACGCAGACGAGCTTCACGCTGGACGTCGTCGTTCGCGATCGCGCAGAGGGCGGATTTACCGACACCGCGGTGGTCAACGTCAGCGTCGGAGACGTGAGCGAGATCGCCACCGTCGTGGATTTCGAAATCGGGCATGCCGCCATCGAAGCACAGCTTCCCGCAAACTATGGCGGCCTGAGCTGGAGCGCATCAACGTGGGTGATGAACACCGGAGCATACGGCAACGTCAGCGATTCCGGATACGCCCGCGGCACGACATCGGGAAGCTTCGCTGCCTTCACCAATCTTGAGCAGCCCATAACCGTAAGCGCGACAAACGGGCAATTCGATTTCGTCGGCGCCAGTCTGACTGCAGCGTGGAACGACAATCTGAACGTGGCCATCAGCGGTTTCCGTGGCGGCGCCCAGGTCTTCTCGCAAAATATCGTCATCAGTGACGACGCACCGGCCCGGATCGAATTGAACTGGACCGACCTCGACAGCATCACGTTCCGGCCGTTCGGAGGAACCGATGCAGGAACGCTTGGAACCGGTCAGCACCTCGTGATCGACGATTTCACCTTCTTTGCATGAGGACACTCGGAAGAAGTAAAAGCTCGTGACCACCGACAACAGTTTCCAGACCGCGGCTCGCCGGCTAACGCCGGCGATCGCAGGTGTCGCTCTGTTTTCCGCCCTGCTCAATATTCTCGCGCTAACCGGCGCGGTATACATGCTGCAGCTATACGATCGCGTCCTGCCTTCGCGCAGCGTCGAGACGCTTATCGGCCTGAGCCTGATCGTGCTCGTGCTCTATGCCGCATACGGTGCATTGGACCTGATCCGCACGCGGCTTCTTGCCCGATCGGCGCTTCGGCTCGATCGCACACTGCGTGACCGCATCTTCGGCCTCGTCATGCGCCTCACCTCGACAGCGCCTGCCGGCTTCGACGCGCGCCAGCCGGTCCGCGATCTCGATCAGATAAAGGGCTTTCTCGCAAGCCCTGGCCCGACCGCTCTGCTCGATATGCCTTGGATGCCGCTTTTCATAGCTTTTGTCTGGCTCCTCCACCCCTGGCTCGGGCTCCTTGCCGGTTGCGGTGCGCTGAGCCTCCTGCTGCTGACCCTCGTCACCGAATGGCGGACGCGGTCCCCGGCAGGAGACGCCGCTGCCAGTACCAGCCAGCGTCAGCTTTTTCTCGCGCGCACCGAGGCCACCGCGGAGACCATTCACGCGATGGGCATGGGCCGGCGCATGGCCGCTCGCTGGCAGCAACTCAGCGAGGCAAACCTGGGCGACCACCTCAAGTCCGCCAACGTCAGCTCTCTATACGGATCGTCATCGAAGGTTCTGCGTCTGCTGTTGCAGTCTGCCGTGCTGGGCCTGGGCGCCTACCTCACGATCAAGGGCGAGATCACCGCCGGCGTGATGATTGCCGCCTCCATCATCACAGCGCGCGCACTGGCGCCGGTCGAAATCGCAATCGGGCACTGGAAGCACTTCGTCGCGGCCCGCCAGGGTCTCTCACGGCTCCGCCGGCTGCTGGCGGCATTCCCGCCGCGGTCCGATGTGATGGCGCTGCCGCCGCCAGCTGGCAAGCTCGAGGTGGAAGCGCTATGGGCCGGAGCACCCGGCATGCACTCGCCCTTCATCCAGCAAGTGTCCTTTGCGCTGAAGGCAGGCGACGGTCTCGCAATCATCGGCCCGACAGCCTCGGGCAAATCAACACTTGCGCGCGCCCTCGTCGGCGCCTGGCCGGCGCAACGCGGCAGCATCCGCATCGACGGCGCATCGGCCGATCAGTGGGACGAGGAGGAGCTTGGTCGCCATATCGGCTACCTGCCCCAGGATGTCGCGCTGCATGATGGCACGATCCGCGACAACATCACCCGATATGACCCGCAGGCGACCAGCGAGGCTGTGATCGCCGCGGCCCGGCTTGCCGGGATCCACGAGATGATTCTCCGCCTCCCTGCCGGATACGAGACACAAATCGGGCCGGGCGGCCAAATGCTTGCCGCAGGTCAGCGCCAGCGTGTGGCACTCGCCCGCGCGCTCTATGGCGACCCGTTCCTGGTGGTGCTCGACGAGCCGAATTCCAACCTCGACGGAGACGGCTGCCGGGCCCTGTCGCTGGCCATCAAGACCGTTCGCGAGCGCGGGGGAATCGTTGTCGTCGTCGCGCATCGAACAAGCGTGACGGAGCATCTCAACCTCGCGATGGCCCTGAATGAAGGACAGGTTCGTGCGTTCGGCCCGCGGGACGAGGTGCTAAGGCGCGTTGTGCCGAAACCTCAGCCGCAGGTCAGCCTCGCTGGCTCGACGGGCCGGCTGAAAGTCGTGATCGAGGGTGATGGTGCCGGCATCGCGGGTGGCTCGCCATGAGCGGCCCGAGCTCCAAGCCTCTGTCGCCAGACGGCATCTCCAGACTGCTGACGGCCGGGATCGGCGTCGTCATCCTGCTCGCGGGCTGCGTCGGCGTTTGGGCGGCAGTCGTGGGAATCGCAGGCGCGGTGGTCGCCACTGGAACGGTCACGGTCGACTCCAACCTGAAGAAAGTACAGCACCCAAGCGGCGGCATTGTCGGCTCGATCCACGTCAAGGATGGCGATCGGGTCAGCGGCGGCGACCTCCTTGTGCGGCTCGACGAGACGTTGACGCGCGCCAATCTGGAGATCGTGTCGAACCAGCTCTCCCAGCTGTCAGTGCGGGAGGCCCGGCTCCGGGCGGAGCTCGAGGACAAGGAAAGCATCGATTGGCCGCCACTGGTTGCAGGCTTCCGGCCCGATCACGAAGCGAGGCGTGCCGAGGAGACACTGTTCCGCAATCGCAAGCATGCCCGCAATGGACAGATGGCGCAGCTCTCCGAGCGGATGATCCAGCTCCGCGAGCAGGTCGCGGGGACGCATGCCCAACTCAAGGCCAAGGCCGACGAGCTTGAGCTGATCGCCACCGAGCTCGCCGCGCAGAAAGCAATGTGGGAACGCAAGCTGACATCGATCGCCAAATACTCCGCGGTCCGGCGCGAGGCGGTGCGGCTGGAGGGCGAAAAAGGCCAGTTGATTGCGGCAAACGCTCAGAACAAGGCACGGATTGCAGAGACCGAATTGCAGATCCTGCAGGTCAACCAGGACATGAAAGCCGAGGTGTCCAAGGAATTGCGCGAGATGCAGGCACGTCTGGCCGAGCTGCAGGAGCGGCGCATCGCTGCTCAGGACCATCTCGCCCGCATCGAGATCCGGGCACCGATAGCCGGCATCGTCCACCAGCTCTCCGTGCATACGATCGGCGGCGTGATCTCGCCGGGCGAGGCGATCTTGCTGATCGTGCCCGAAAACGACGCCCGCGTGATCGAGGCAAAGGTGGCTCCGCAGCACATCGACCAGGTCCGCAAGGGCCAGCCCGCCTTCATACGTTTCGTTGCCTTCAACCTGAGCGCAACCCCGGAATTTGCCGGCCGCGTCGAGCGCGTCGCAGCCGATCTCACGCGCGACCCGCAAACCGGTCAGACCTACTATGTGGCGCGGGTTGTGCCCGACGATATGGCGGCGGTACGGGCTGCAGGTCTGGAGCTCCTGCCTGGCATGCCGGCAGAGGTCCACCTGCTCACGGGAGAGCGCACGATGCTCTCTTATTTGATCAAACCCCTCTCTGACCAGATCGGGCGAACCTTCAAGGAGCGGTGAGACCGTTTCCGCCGGTCGCTCCGCAAAAGCGATCAGATCGCCCGCCCCACACTTGCCAGCAGCGCCATCGTCTCCATCACCGAAGCGTGCTCGGCCACCCCCTTGCCGGCGATATCGTAGGCGCAGCCGTGCCCGACGCTGGAGAACACGATCGGCGTGCCGATCGCCATCGCAGATGCGCGCCGTGGCGACAGCAGCTTGACCGGAATGTGCCCTTGGTCGTGAAACGGCACAACGTACCCGTCATGCTTGCGCTCGGAGATCAGCAGGTCGGCGCCAGCGGGCCCGGTGACGTCGAGCCCCATCTCCCTCAGCCGCGCAACGGCAGGCTTCGTCACCCGCTCGTCGTCGTCGCCAAACAATCCATCCTCACCCGCATGCGGATTGATGCCGGCCACAGCGAGCCTTGGCTGCTCGCAGCCCAGCCGTACCAGGGCATCGTGCGCCGCCTTTGCTGCGGTCACGACCAGCTCGGTCGTCAGCCGCCCCAGCGCGCTCGCAACGCTTTCATGCAGTGTACAATGCGTAATCTTGAGCCCGCCGGCTGCCAGCATCATGAACACCTTGTCGCGCGGCGTTCCGGTGAGGTCGGCGATCAAAGGCGGATAGCCTGAAAACGCGATGCCCGCTGCATTGATCGCCGTTTCCGATTGCGGGCAGCCGACCACGGCGTCGACCGCGCCGGCCTCAGCCAGCCGCACCGCTCTCGTGGCATACGCGATCGTCGCGCGGCCTGCCGCAGGACTCATTTTTCCGGGCTTGAAGTCAGCAGCAGCGAGCGCAGCGGCATCGACGAACGCAATACCATCCGTACCCGCCACATCTGCCGGACGCAGCTTTTCCTTCAATCCCAGAAGGTGCGCATAGTGATCCAGCACATGCGCATCACCCACGAGCACGGGCACGATAGCGCTGCCTGCATGCTCGGCCGCCGCCCTCAGGGCGATCTCTGGCCCGATGCCGTTGGGATCGCCTATTGCGATCGCAATGGTTTTCCTGTCCGCCATCCGCACCTCCAAACCGTTACGGCAGCAGCACGACCGAGCCCGCGCGCGTTGCCCGCTCCTCCAAATCGCGATGCGCTTGCGCCGCGTCCTTGAGCGGGTAGGTCCGCCCGATCTCGATCTTGATTGCGCCCTTGGCGACGAGGTCGAACAGTTCATCGCATGCAGTCTTCATATCGGTCGGATCAGCGATGTGCGGGCTGATCCCGGGCCGCGTGACTGTCAGCGAGCCCTTCTTGGCGAGCAAAATGAGGTCGAGCGGCGGCGGATGACCGGACGCATTGCCGTAGTTCACCAGGATGCCGAACGGCCTGATGCAGTCGAGGGATGCCAGGAATACGTCCTTGCCGACACCATCAAGCACCGCCGCCACGCCTTTGGGCACGATCCGGCGCGTCTCGGCGACGAAATCCTGCTCACGGTAAAGAATGGTATGGTCGCAACCATGCGCGCGGGCGACCGCCGCCTTCTCTTGCGAGCCCACCGTTCCGATCACAACTGCGCCCAGATGCTTGCACCACTCAGTCAGCACCAGTCCGACGCCGCTTGCAGCGGCATGGATCAGCACGGCATCGCCGGCATTCGGCTTGTAGTGGCGATTGATCACCAGCGAGGCCGTCAACCCCTTCAGCATGAAGGCTGCCGCCTGCTCGCTCGTTATGCTGTCAGGAAGTGGGATCAGACATGTCGCGCGGATATTCCGCTGCTCGGCATAGCTCCCGGTATTCTCGTAGAACGGCCCACCTGACCCGACGTAGGCGACCCGATCGCCCACCTTCACGTTCGTTACGCCCGGGCCCAGCTCGCTCACCACGCCGACCGCGTCGTTGCCAAGCACGACAGGAAAATCCAGCGGGTTGGCGATGTAGAAGCCGCCGCGCCGCACGTTCACGTCGGAGTAGTTGAAGGCGACCGCAGTATGCCGGATTCGCACTTCCCCCGCCGACGGCGGAGGGAGCTCCATATCCTCCCAGACGAGCACCTCAGGCCCGCCGTTCTGATGCATGCGGACGGCTTTGATCATTCTCGTCACCCCAGCCCTCGCTGGCCGGGGTCCCAGTCGCCACGAGCGCTGCCTTTTTCGGGGGTGGGATGCCGGGGATGCCCCCGGCATGACATGATGCGCTTCAGACCAGTGCGATTGCACCGTCCCGTGGCGATCAAGCGATCGCGGCGACCGCACGCCGAGCCAGCACGTTCACCGCGTTGGCGCGATACTCGGCTGAGAAGTGGATGTCCGTCATCAGGTCGCCAGCCGGCACCTGGATGCCCAGGATCGCCTCCGGCTTGAAGCCGGCGGCCAATGCCTTCTCGAAATCAGGCACGCGGAACGCGCTCGGCCCCGCGCCGGTGACGGCCACGCGCACGTTGGAGCCGAACCTGGCGACCATCACCCCCGTCACGGCAAAACCCGATGCCGGATGACGCAGCTTCATGTACTTCGCCTTGTCCGGCTTCTTGAAGCGTACGGCCGTCACGATCTCGCCCGGCTCGAGCGCAGTCGTGAACAACCCGACGAAGAAGTCATCCGCCGCGATTTTGCGCACGTTCGTCTCCACCACGGCATCGAGGCCGACCACGGCGGCCGGATAGTCTGCGGCCGGATCTGCGTTGGCGATGGAGCCGCCGATGGTGCCGCGGTTGCGCACCGCCGGATCGGCGATACCTTCCGCCAGCTCTGCCAGAGCCGGAATGGCCGCCTTGACCTCGGCCGAGGCGGCAACATCGGCATGGCAGGTCATGGCGCCGATTACGACCTCGTTGCCTTCGACCTTGATGCCCCTCAGACCGTCGATCCCGTCAAGATCGATCATATCGCTTGGCGCCGCCAGCCGGAGCTTCAATGACGGCAGCAACGACATGCCACCGGCCAGCAGCCGAGGATCCTCGCCTGCCTTGACCGCACCGGCTGCCGCATTCACGTCGGCAGGACGGGAGTAATTGAAATCACGCATCGATTAGTCCTCGCCCGTTTATACCTTGGCCTGTGCCATCTTGGTGCTGCCGTCCATGATCGCTTCCACGATGCCCTGATACCCGGTGCAGCGGCAGATGTTGCCCTCGAGCTGATGGCGCACCGTCTTCTCGTCCGCGCCAGGCAGGCGGCGGGCGATATCGACGCCCATCATCACCATACCCGGCGTGCAGAAGCCGCATTGCAGCCCGTGGTGCTCCTGAAAAGCTGCCTGCATCGGATGCAACGTGCCATCGGCCGCCGCCAGCCCCTCGATGGTGGTCACCGAGCGTCCGCTCGCCTGCACCGCAAGCATCGTGCAGGATTTAATCGCCTTGCCGTCCAGATGCACGACACAGCAGCCGCATTGCGTGGTGTCACATCCGACGTGAGTTCCTGTCAGCTTCAGATGCTCACGGATGAACTGGACAAGCAAGGTGCGCGATTCCACGCGGCCCGACACCTGTTTGCCGTTCACTGTCATGGATATGTCGTGTGCCAACGTACGTCTCCCAAGCTCGTTCTGACCGCTCACCCGGCCGCCCATGGCCGGCCCGCATGCTCGATGCGACAAATCCCGGCGTTTGTCCAGCGTGCCGGACCATCGGCCGGCGTGACGTAGGGCGTGGACGAAGCGGGCATGCCCTGCTACGAAAGGCCATCCGCATTCTCAGGGCGTCATGAGTTTGCCGAAGGCGATGGCCCGCGGCAAGACTTTTGGGGGGCTCGCTCTCCGGCGCCCAGGACTTCTGTACCGACCAGCATCCAGCACGAGGTGGTGCCCCATGGGTGAATTCGCGATTGGCCAGGCCGTAACCCGTACCGAGGATCCCCGACTGCTGAGAGGCGGCGGCCGCTATGTCGACGATCTCACTCTTCCGAACACGGCCTATGGCGTCGTGCTGCGTGCCGCACACGCCCATGCCAAGGTCAACCGGATCAACGCAGATGCGGCGAAGAAGGCCCCCGGCGTGATCGCCGTTCTGACCGACGAGGACTGGCTGGCGCTCGGCTGGAAGGATCTGCCCTCAGCCGAGATGGCGCTGAAGCGCCGCGACGGATCGCCGATCTACAAACCGCCCTATCCCGCCATGGCCCGTGGACTCGTGCGCTATGCCGGTGACCCGGTGGCATTCGTAATTGCCGAGAGCGCGGCCCAGGCTGCCGATGCAGCGGAGCTGATCGAGGTCGACTACGACCCGCTGCCGGCACTCACCGATACCGCCAAGGCGCTGGACTCCAAGGTTCAGGTGTGGCCAGACGCTCCGAACAACATCTGCTACGTCTGGCAGGGCGGCGACAAGGCAGCCGCCGACGCCGCCTTCGCCAAGGCAGACCGGGTCGTAAAGTACAAGGCTGTCGTCAACCGCGTCACGGCCGCAGCGATGGAGCCGCGCGCCGCGCTCGCCCACTACGATCCCGCCGCCGATCGCTAGACCGTCCACACCACGCTGCAGCGCGCCTTCGTCTACCGCGCACAGATCGCCGAGATGATCGACGTTCCGGAGAGCAAGATCCGGGTCGTGGGCACGGACATCGGTGGCAGCTTCGGCATGAAATCGGCATTGTTCAACGAAGTGGCGCTGACCATCCTCGGCACCAAGCTGACAGGCCGTCCGGTGAAGTGGACCTCGACGCGCTCGGAGGCCTTCCTCGGCGATGCGCAGGCGCGCGACCACGTCTACGACATGGAGCTGGCAGTCGCCAAGGACGGCAAGTTCCTCGGTCTCAGAGCCACGACGACCGTCAACGTCGGCGCCTACCTGCAAACCGGCGGCGAAACCTCGGCCATCGGTAACATCGGCACCCTCGCCGGTGTCTACATCTTCCCGGCGATTCATGTCGACGTCACGACGGTCTTCTCGCACACCAACCCGATGCGGCCATATCGCGGCAACGGCCGCGGCGAGGCGGCCTATGCCATCGAGCGTATTGTCGACCTCGCAGCCGATGAGCTCGGCATCGATCCGGCTGAAATCCGGCGCATCAACATGATCCCGCCGGAGGCGATGCCCTACAAGACCGGTCTCGTGTTCACCTATGACTGCGGCGACTTCGTCAATGCCATGGATGAAACCCTCAAGATGGCGGACTACGCTGGATTCGAGAAGCGTCGCGAAGAGGCGAAGAAACGGGGCAAGCTTGCCGGCATCGGAATTTCGTTCTCGATCGAGCGATCGGCCGCCGCCGGCTTCGAAGGCGCTGAGATCCGTTTCGACCGTGCCGGAACGGTGACGCTGCTGACCGGCGCCATCAACCAGGGCCAGGGCCATGCGACGACGTTCACGCAGATCCTGTGCGACAGGCTCGGCGTCGACCCGAAGGACGTACACTACATTTCCGGCGACACCGACGCCGTGTCCTACGGCGAAGGCACGGGCGGCTCGCGCTCTGCTGCCATTGGCGGCTCCGCTGTCCACTACGCGGCCGAGAAGGTCGCCGACAAGGCCAAGCAGATTGCCGCCCATATGATGGAGGTAGAGACCGCTGACGTCGACTTCGACGAGGGCGTCTTCTCAAGCCGCAAGACCAACCAGACGCTGACCATCAAGGAGGTTGCCAAGGCCGCCTCCAACCCCGCGAAGCTTCCCAAGGGGATGGAGCCCGGCCTGCTCGGCAGCGCCGTCTACCAGCATCCCAAGGAGAACTTCCCGAATGGCTGCCACGTGGTGGAATTGGAAATCGACGAGGAGCTCGGCAACGTCGAGCTCACCCGCTACACCGTCGTCGACGATGTCGGCACCGTCATCAACCCTCTGCTGCTGAAAGGCCAGATCAAGGGCGGCATCGCGCAAGGCATCGGCCAGCTGCTGCTGGAAGACATCAAATTCGAGGACGAGACAGGCCAGCTGCTCACCGGCTCGTTCATGGACTATGCGATGCCGCGTGCCCATCATCTGCCGAATTTCGAGATCAAGAGCCACCCGACGATGACCAAGACCAACCCGTTGGGCGTCAAGGGCGCGGGTGAGGCGGGCTGCGTTGGCGCCATGCCCGCGGTCGGCAACGCCCTGGTGGATGCATTGTCCGTCTATGGCGTGCGCGACATCGCGATGCCTGCCACACCGCAGCGCATCTGGGAGGCCATCCGCGCGGCAAAGGCCGGCAAATAGGCTGGGCTTCTGCCATAATGCCAATTCGCCGTGCGCGCCGGTCGCCATTCCAAGGTACCGGCCCGCATCGCGTCTCCGCGTTGCTATTCACAGATGGCAGCGCTACTGCGGCCGGACAGGTCCAGGTGGAAGTGATCCCTGTGAAAGGCGTCCGCCTCCGGCCCGAGCACGGTGGAGAACAGCCCGCAAGCGCCTTTGTGCACTGTCTTCAGAAATTGCGACGGTTTGGCTGCGATCGCTCCCTCCGAAGGCGCTCCCTCCGAAGGCAATGGAGAAGGTCTCTTCTGCTGGGACTTTGACGCATCTGGCGCCGCGGGCCCCAGTGGCGCACCTGCCCGCACGACCTGCTTTGTTGGCCCGGACTTGTGCTTCCTTGTCTCGGGCGACTTCCCGACAGTTGCAGCCGCCATAGCCGAAGCCGGTTCGTTCCAGTCCGCCGCAACCGTCACCATGCGCCCACCACCGATCTCAAAGCCGGAAATATCGATGGCCTTGCCGAAGGCGTGCTCGCTCAACTTTGCACCGGTCTGGTTGTTTCGGGGGCGGCAGACATAGCCAGAGGCCGACACGATCTCCTTGACCGGCAAGCCGAAGACCTCGCGCGCGGCCGGTTGCACGACGCGGTCAACCCATTCGACGAGCGCCACCGCAAGCCGGCAGTCGATCAGCACACCCGGCTTCAGCCTCACCGCATCGCTGCCTACCTTCGTCACGCGGACCGGCGCAGCTATAACACATGGACTGCGCTCGTGAGGCTCCGCCAGCGTATACTCGATCGGTTTTCCGGCCAGCATCGCGCGGCAAACGTTCCTGGCTGCCTCGTAGCGCGCAGCATCGACAGGATCGAGTTGCTCTTTTTGGATAGCCGTCGCGGCAGCGCGAGCCTGTGCCTTGCGGCTCGCCCTTGTGCGTCGGGGCTTCCGGCTACGTGACTGAGCCACCACGATTGTCCGGCCTGGGTCGGGGCCGGCCTTGTCCCCAGATCCGGAAGGTTCGGCCGACACGGGCGCGGAGCTTGCCCAGAGCAGACATCCGGCAACGATCAGTGCCGTACACACTGGTTGCCAGCCTGCGCACAGAAAATGCATGGGATGCTCCACCCGGCCATTGCAGCGTTCGACGCGGCGCGGACATCGGGTCCCCGCCGCCACTGCCAAGGCTGCTGCCCGAATGTGGCAACATGAATACTGATCGACGGGCCGCGGCCTTACGCCGTCAGGCTGTAGAGCGTGGTCGTCTCCATGTCGTCGCCGCTCCAGCGCTTGATCGAGGCCTCCAGCTTACCGATGTAGACCGGCGCACCATCCTTCAGGATCATCGGCGCATCATGTCCCGGCACGACGATGGTCCCGGGCTTGCGGCGCCAATGGCTCCAGATTCGCTCGATAGACGCCGCGCTGATCGACTTGTCGTAGGTCATGTCGGTATCGCGCGAGACGAGCTCGGCCCGGTTTTTGGCCGCATCACCAGTGAAGATGAGGTCGTGCTCGGCGCCCTCCAGCACGAAGAACAGGCAGCCAGGCGTATGGCCCGGCGCCTCGAATGCCGTGCAGCCAGGGAACACCGCCTCACCGTCGACAAGCATGCGCGTCATGTTCCACCGGTCGAGCTCGGCCACGTAGAGCTCCGGCACCGAGGACGAGCCCCACGGCAACTCCCGCGCCCAGTCCATCTCCGTCTTGCCGATCGCGATCCGTGCCTTCTGGAACATCACCCAGTTGACCGAATGATCGTGATGGCAGTGGGTCAGCAGCAGGTCCGTAACGTCGTCCGGCTTCAGCCCGTACTTGGCCAACCCGTCGCGAATGAACTGGCGATAGCCGAACGGCCCGGTGTCGACCACGATCACGCGCTCCCGCCCGCGCACCAGCGTCAGCGTGCTCCAGCCGAGCCCACCGTGGCACACCGACTTGCCCGGATAGCCCTGCACGATGATATCGATTTCGAAGTCCCCGACACGCATGGCGCCCTCCTAAAGCGATGACTTTCTTCTATTCGGCTGCATCCTTCGCCGGCATTTCCCGCGTCGTTGGATCGACGGCTGCGGCCGCCGGCCACGTCGTATGCGAAATGTCGAGCACCACGTTGGAAGGCGCCCGGAACTTGATCTCCCAGTGCGCCGACTTCGGCATCTGCTCGGCCGTTGTGATATTGGGCGCCCCTAGTGTTCCGGTTCTGGCATTTGCTTCCCTGTGCGGCCAGGCTCCGAGCAAATGTCAGAACCATGAGGAACACTAGCAACACTTTTATTGTAGTGTAGCTTTGGCACCTGACGTTTGGTTTCGAGCTCAGCAGCAACCGGGTACCAAACGTCAGGTGCGCTACACTAGCTCCTCGAGATGCCTGGTCCACCCCTCGATGTCATCGTTGACCACAAAACCGATGTGGTGCAGCCCCTCATAATCCAGCCCCACCCCGATCTGGTCCTCCGCCAGCTTCAGGATAGCCATCGAGATATGGCCATCGGTCAGCACCACGCCGCAAGGGCGGGGAGCCTCGTCCGGCCGCTCTGGATCGAATCCATTGCGACGCACCTCCTTCATGCCGAACGCCTGCTTGAAGAATTCAGCGGTCTTAAAGGGATTTTCACTCTGTATCGCAATGTGCCTGATCTGAGCCATGCCCGGGGTTCCATTCCCCGCGTTCCATTCCCCGCGTTCCATTCCCCGCGTTCCATTCCCCGCGTTCCCTGGCCTTATGTCTGCGCTATTGGTGCGCCAACGGTAGCAGACAGTCGCAGACGCCTGCTCACCGGTCAAATCCAGCGATCCGTTTGCCGCCCTCTCGGTCCAAACGACCTCTTGAGCGGTTGACGAACCACACCCGGCCGCGCGACATACGGAAGATGAGCCGGCGGCCGGGCGGAACCCCGCGCCGAGCCGAGCCGCCCGTCGTCATCGACTGCCCGAGAAGAGGTCCCGCCCAATGATCATCGACTGCCACGGTCACTACACCACCGAGCCGGCTCAGCTGAGTTTGTGGCGCAACCAGCAGCTCGCCGGCCTCGCCGACGGCGCCAGGAAGCCGACCTCGGAAAACCTCGGCATCAGCGACGACGAGATCCGCGCTTCCGTCGACAACGCCCAGCGCAAGCTGCAACGGGAGCGCGGCACGGATCTGACGATCTTTTCGCCGCGCGCTTCCGGCATGGCGCACCATGTCGGCACCGAACCCGTCAGCCAGCAGTGGACCCGAATCTGCAACGACCTCGTCAATCGCGTGGTCAATCTCTATCCGGAAAATTTCGTAGGCGTCTGCCAGCTGCCGCAATTTCCCGGCGTGTCGCCCGCCAACTGCGTCGCCGAGCTGGAGCGCTGCGTCACCGAGCTCGGCTTCATCGGCTGCAATCTCTCACCCGATCCCTCGGGAGGCTACTGGCAGGATCCGCCGCTCACCGACCGCTTCTGGTACCCGATCTACGAGAAAATGGTTGAACTCGACGTGCCGGCGATGGTGCACGTCTCCTCGTCGTGCAACCCCTGCTTCCACGCTACCGGTGCCCACTACATGAACGGCGACACCACCGCCTTCATGCAATTCATCCAGGCCGGCGACAAGCTGTTCAAGGACTTCCCCACCCTGCGCTTCATCATTCCTCACGGCGGCGGCGCGGTGCCCTACCACTGGGGTCGCTATCGCGGTCTCGCACAGGATATGAAGAAGCCGACGATGGAGGAGCTTCTGCTGAAGCACGTCTATTTCGACACCTGCGTCTACCATCAGCCCGGAATCGACCTGCTGACCGAGGTGATCCCGGTCGACAACATCCTGTTCGCTTCCGAGATGGTGGGCGCCGTAAAGGGCATCGATCCGACCACAGGCTTCAATTACGACGACACCAAGCGCTACGTCGACAAGCTGGCGATCGCGGATGCGGACAAGCAGAAAATCTTCGAGGGTAACGCGCTGAAGGTCTATCCGCGCCTCAAGAACCACCTGGCCAAGATCGGCAAAGCCTGATCTGCGGGCGCCGCGGCTCTTCAAGCCGACCGCGGCGCTCAACTTTTGCTTCCAGACCGGCACACCTCCGCGCTATAGGAAGAACTTCCCGGCGCAGGCTGCCGGCAAATGTTTCAACGTACCGACGCTGGAGAAACCCGCATGACGATCAAGGTTGGTGACAAGCTGCCCGACGCTAAGTTCAAGGTGATGGGCGCCGACGGCAAGCCCGCCGATATGACCACGGCCGAAGCGTTCGGCGGCAAGAAGATTGCCCTGTTCGCCGTACCTGGCGCCTTCACGCCCGGCTGCACCAAGACCCACCTGCCAGGCTTCATGGCCAATGAGCTGGCACTCAAGAACAAGGGGCTTGATGCAATCTATTGCACCGCCATCAATGACGCCTTCGTGATGGACGCCTGGGCCAAGGCAACCGGCGCAGACGGCAAGGTCACGATGCTGGCCGACGGCGCCGGCGACTTCGCCAAGAAGTGCGGTCTCGATCAGGACCTGTCAGGCCCAGGCCTCGGCCTCCGCTCCAAGCGCTACTCCATGGTCGTCGAAAACGGCGTGGTAAAGGTGCTCAATATCGAGGAAGCCCCCGGCATCGACAAATCGAGCGCGGAAACCCTGCTCGCCTGCCAATTCTAGGGCGATCGCGCCGCCAGATGATTTGAACCGCCGGCCTCGGCCGGCGGTTTCGTTTTTCGTGCAAGGTCAGGCTGCGCAACCATCATGCGCCTGTCGCCCGATGGACTTAACTGCTTTCACCCACAGCTCATGCGAGCGTACCTGTTGACGGTGACCAAGCGGCCTTACCTATGCTCATCCCGTCATGGATGGGATTCGCAAGATATCACGCAATAAGATCAGCCTTTCGGCGCAGCTGCTCGGCATGGCCGTGCCATTTGTGCTGATCGTCGCGCTTGTGGCCGTTGCCGGCTGCTCTTCGGCTCCGACCACTGCCCTGTCCCCGGCGCTCAGGCACGAATCGGCTGGCAACCAGGCAGTGCCACCCGACAGCGCCGAGCCCACCACAGCGAATGCCGCCTCCAGAGAACGCGTAGAGCATTCAGGCACTGCCCCGTACACGGTGCGGATGTCGCCGGCCAGGCAGCAACCCGAGGCCAATCAGGCCACGGCATTCTCGCAAGCCTTCATCGGTCGCGTCGCGCGCTACTTCACCCCACTTCCAGCCAGCAACAACGAATACGATGTCGTCAGCGTACTGTGGGGTACGGACCGTGAATTGGAAGGTGGCGCCCAGGCCGAGGCAGCAGTCGCCGCCCGCCAGCCGTTGCTCGCCTCGCTCGTACCACCGTCGGCACGACCGGAGCCACCTCCGCTACGCCTCGGCGCCACCCGCAGCACCGAACTCAGCGTCGGCTCGGCCGATGTCACAATACCGCGCTCCGCCCGCCAGCGCGGCACCATCGCACGGCCACGGCGCTATACGATCCTCAACGTCGACTTCTACCGGGAAAGCGAGAACCCGGCGAAGCACTTCACGATCCTCAATCTGGAAAAGCTGGGACGGGAAACGTTCGCGGCAAAGTCGAATGCGATACTCGCGGGCTCGCAGCGATACAAGGATCAGGTGCTTGTCTTTGTCCACGGCTACAACACCTCGTTCGAAGAGGCGCTATACCGAACCGCTCAGATTGCTCACGACATTGAGTTCGATGGATTGCCCGCGATGTACAGCTGGCCTTCCAGGGCAACGAGCCTCGACTATTCTTACGATCTCAACAGTGCGGTCCGCGCCCAGTCATACTTCATCGAATTTCTCAACCGCCTTGCCATCACTACGCGCGCCGATAGAATTCACCTTATCGCGCACAGCCTTGGCAACCGTGCGATGCTGGAAGCGCTGCGCGCGCTCCAACGCAATGGCAACTACGCGGTCAAGAGCAAGATCGGCCAGATCGTGTTCGCCGCACCGGATGTTGATCGCGACCTTTTCGTCGAGATCGCATCAGGTTTGCGGATCGGAGCAGGCCGCACCCTGTATGCATCAGCCAGTGACAAGGCCCTGATCCTGTCGCGACAACTCGACGGCGTGCCTCGCGCCGGCGACGTCCCACGCAGCGGACCGGTCGTCGTCAAAGGCGTCGACACGATCGATATTTCTGCCGCAGGCAGCCGCTCGATACTCGCCGCCAACCATAATCTTTATGCAGATCGGCCACGCATCCTCGACGACCTCAAATCGCTCTTGAGCACAGGCCGCCGACCGCCCGATACGCGCTATCCCGGCTTCAAGGCCGCCGTGGGCACAGGCGGCCGCTACTGGAAGCTTGCTGCCGAATAGCGCGATTGCGCATTGCGCGCCCTGCTGCATTCATGGTTTCGGGCTGTCCACACCAGCACCTCCGTTCCGGATGACGGTTCGTCAATGGATGCCCAAGAAGCGTCAGGGCGCCCGTCGATCACTTCTTCCGCATACGGTACACCTTGTGGCAGGCGCCGCAGTTGCGGGAGATGTCGCCGATTATCCTGTCGGCGGCCGCACGCGAGCTTGCTCCGCCGGCGGCTGCCTGTTCCAGCGCGGCTGCATAGCCCGCAAGCTCCTTGAACAAGCGGTCGAACTCGGCGCGTCTTGACCACACCTCTGGCGTCGACTGGCTGGGATGGCCGTCACTGCCGTCTGGGAATTTCGCGGGCAGCGCAACGGCATGGCTGCCGATCTTTCGCGCGGCATCCTTGACGCGGTCTGCGTCGTACTTCATGCGTCCACTCGCCATCTGACCGAGCACCTTCATTTCCGCCGCGAGCACCTCCATGTCGTCCATGCGCTCCTTGACGATACCTGTGGCACCTTTGTGGGCCCATGCAGTGGTGGGAATTCCGCCGGCGATGAGGGCAATGATGAGAAATAAAATCCTGCTGTCATGCGGCATGTGCTCTCTCTCCACTTCTGCGCCAGGGCTGCGCGCTGTCAAACGCGGTCGGTGCCGATATAGCTTTCGAATACGCTTTGTCGTCCCTGGCCGAACAGGATCACGTCATATTTCTCCGGTGTGCCGCCTTCCATGCCAGGTGAACCGATCGGCATGCCTGGCACGGCGAGACCGCGGCCGATGGGGCGTTCCTTCAGCAGGCGTGCGATTGCGCTCGCCGGCACGTGGCCTTCGATGACAAATCCGCCGATCTCGGCCGTATGACAGGACGCAAGCGCGCCGGGAACGCCGAGGCGAGACTTCACGGCGCGCATATCGCTGGAATCGGTCGCCGTGACCTGGAGGCCGGCGCGACGGAGATGCTCGACCCAGAGCCCACAGCAGCCGCAGTGGGGATCCTTCCAAACCGTCATGGTTGGTTTTGCCAGAGCGATGGACGGCGCTGCCGCCAAAGCCACTGCGCTACCCAAAACAGAAAGAACGGATCGGCGGTTCCAAGGCTGTACGCAGTCAGTCATCGCATTTTCCTTCCGCAATCATGCACATTGGTCGAGCGGGGCCGGTGGCGACGCCCCGCTCGATGGTCCTGGAGCAGTGCAGTGCGCGGATCACTTCGCTTTCTCGATCTTTGTCACCGTCATCTGTCCCTGTACGCTGTCTGCATCGAACCTGATCTTGTCGCCGGCCTTGACCTGTTTCAGCATCGCCGGATCGCCAGCCTTGAAGACCATCGTCATGGCGTGGTCCATGTCGAATTTCTTCCATGGTCCGTGCCTGATGGTGATCTTGCCCGCATCCATGTCGACCTTCCTGACCTCGCCAGCAATGAGCTCGGCAGCCAGGACAGGAGGCGCAGTCGATATTACCGCCATTGCGGAAATGACAGCCACCGCCAGTTGGTTCTTGTAGCGCAACATTGTCGTCTTCCTTTCTGTTGATACGCGTCGCGCGTCGGTGCTTTGTAGCCGCGATGCGACGATTGCGAGGTCACCGGCGCACACATCATGGCTGGCGGCGGCCTCGTAATTCCTTCAGTGCCGGTGGCGCCCTGCGGGCTTGACGGCTTTCAACTCGACATTCCCCGCTCCCGTTGCCGGCTCTCTGGATGCACCGGTCTTGGCCGCGGGAACGTCGCCGCTCCACTCGTAGGCAACGGTCCGCTCGGGATGCTTGAACCAACCGGGATCCTTGTAGTCGTTACGGGACAGACCGGCGCGCACCTTGACCACGGAGAACATGCCGCCCATCTCGATCGGGCCGAACTGACCGAAGCCGGTCATCATCGGCAACGTGTTGTCCGGCAACGGCATCTCCATCGATCCCATCTCTGCCATGCCGGCGCTGCCCATCGGCATGTACTCCGGCTGCAGAGCCCGGATCTTTTTTGCGATCTCGCGCTTGTCGACGCCGATGTACGTCTTCACGTCATGTCCCATCGCATTCATCGTGTGATGCGACTTGTGGCAATGAATCGCCCAGTCGCCCTCATGGTCCGCCTTGAATTCGAACGCCCGCATCTGGCCAACCGCGCAGTCGACCGTGACCTCCGGCCAACGCGATTCGGGGCGCGTCCAGCCGCCGTCCGTGCACGTGACTTCGAAATCGTAGCCGTGCATGTGGATCGGATGATTGGTCATCGTGAGATTGCCGAAGCGGATGCGGACCCTGTCGCCCTTGGCGCAAACCAAATGATCGATGCCGGGGAATACGCGGCTGTTCCAGCACCAAACGTTGAACTCGGTCATCGTATTGACCTTCGGCACGTAGGTTCCGGCCTCGATGTCGAAGGCGTTCAGCAGAAACACGAAGTCGCGATCGGCTCGCATGAAGCCTGGGTCCTTCGGATGGACAACGAAGAAACCCATCATACCCATTGCCATCTGCACCATCTCGTCCGCATGGGGATGATACATGAAGGTGCCGCTCTTCTTGAGCTCGAACTCGTAGACGAAGGTCTTTCCGGGTGGGATGTGCGGCTGCGTCAAACCGCCGACGCCGTCCATGCCGCACGGCAGGATCTGGCCGTGCCAGTGGATCGTCGTGTGCTCCGGCAATCTGTTGGTGACGAAGATACGAACCTTGTCGCCTTCTACCGCCTCGATGGTCGGGCCGGGAGATTGTCCATTGTAGCCCCACAGGTGAGCCCTCATGCCCGGTGCGATCTGGCGCACGACGGGTTCGGCGACGAGGTGAAACTCCTTCCAGCCATCCTTCATTCGCCATGGCAAGGTCCAGCCGTTGAGCGTCACCACGGGCTGGTAATCCGGTCCGGAATTTGGATGAAGAGGTGGCTGCATCTGCGGGGAGGTCTGCGTCGGCGCCTCCGGCACACTGGCGAGTGCTGTCCTGCCGCTCACGGCTTCAGCCGTCACGGCCGCCGCTACCACTCCCGTAGCGCCGAGAAATCCGCGTCTTGAAACCTTGGCCGGGGGCTGCCGTTTCGATGTGGCTTGCGTCTTGCTCATGGGTTTGTTCCGTCAATGTCCGGCGCCGCCGGCTTCCACAGCCGCAGTCTTGATGGATGGTCCCGCACCCGGCGCACCGCCGCTACCGCCGAGCAGTGCAGCGTCAAGCTCCGCGGCGGCGAGCCAGAACTCGCGGCGGGCGTCTATTGCTGCAACATTGGTGGCTATGCGTGCGCGCTGGTCCTGCAGCAGCTCGAACAGATCGGAAAGCATGCCGTTGTAGCGCAACAGCATTTCATCCGAGATGATCTTACGCAGCGGCAGGATGCGCGTGTCGTAGAGCTTCGCTATGTCGTAGGAACCACGATAGGATGTATACGCCTCACGTGCCTCACTGCGAATCGAGACGGCTTTGTCTGCGAGCAGATTGGCGGCCTGCAGGTAGGCTTGGCGCGCGCCGCGCGTGCGTGCCTTGCCGAAGTCGAAAATCGGGATCTGGAATTCCAGCTCGATACCGCGCCAGCGCTCTTTCTCTGTTTCCGGGGTCTCGACCTTGCGCAAGGCACCGCCTTCGAGCTCGTAGTCGACATCGGTCTTGCGTGTCCACTCCGTACTGCTCATGGCGCGCAACTCCAGAACATTGACGAGGCGCGTGGCTTGGGCAAGGCCGAGTGATTTGGCCAGCGCATCGAGCTCCAACCGCATTGCCTGGAGATCCATGCGGGTCGCGACGGCAATGCGCTCCGCGTCCGTGAGCGTACGCGGCCGGCGGGGAAGCGGCATCAGCTCATCTGGCAATGTGAAGCGAACGTCAGCGCCCCACAGCCCCATCAAGCGACCCAAGCGCTCGCGCTCTATCCGGTGCCTGATCCTGGCGGCTGCCAACTGCTGGGTCACGTCGGCATAGAAAGCATGCTCACGGGCCTGGTTGAGCTTGTTCATTGCGCCGGTCTCACCAAGCTTCTCGGCGAGATCGGAAAGCGATTGGCGGAACTCTGCGCGCGTTTGAGCAGAATGACGGCCTGGCCAGCCGCTGTCGCGCGGATGTAAGCGCGGCGCGTGTCCATCGCCAGCTTCACCACCGCTTCCATGGTCATGAGCTGGGCCTGGCGGAAGCGCGCCTCGGCGATCTCGCGCCGCCGAGGTAAAGTAAGGAGGCCCAGAATGTTCTGCAGCACCTGCCGCTCGATCTCGAGCACCGCACCTGAAACAACGGCACGCGAAATCGACACAGTAGGCGATGGCGGCAAGCTCGCCTCGACCATCTGGGCTTCGGAGACACCCAGCGCGTTGAAAGCGGCCTGCAAGCCTCGGTTGTTGAGAAGCGCAATCTGTACGGCTGATTTGCGGTGAGTTGTCGCGACAACAGAAAACCGACCCGGCGTTTTGCCCGCGCGACATCTTCAGGAGTGCGGATCTTTTCGACATCCTTGTCGAGCTTGACTTGCGCAAGCCTGCCGACCGGCCCCATCCCCTCGTCGACAGAGAATTGCGCACAGCCGCCGAGCATCAGGCCGAAGCCAGCGATCAGGGCTGCAGTACCGCGCAAATACGGACCGCCGTGCTTTGGTCTTCCGGTGAGACGTTGCATGGCTCGTGTCACTTCTGTTTAGGCGCTACATCGCGATTAAGCTGATCCCAAGCCTTGGGCTCGACGATGCGATAATTCCGGGCATCTCCGGTCACCGAGCGATATGTCGTCTGACGGGTGACGGCGCTGGGGTCGGCAGGATCCGCACCGGCAGTGGTGACCGGCGGCCCTTCCCGGCACGCTTGCAGTGACAGGAGTGCGGCTGCGGCCGCGATAACGGTGAATTTCATCAGAACACCCGCTGCTGTGTCGTGCCGTTGAGCCTCGAGGTCGATGCCGGCATCGTATCTCGCTGCCTGTCGTTGCAACCGACGGCGGCGCGATGCGTTGGACGTTATCGACTGGCAATGGGAGCGCAACGCAGGCAATTGCAAGAAGGCCGCGCCGCGGCGCGGCGGTGCGAACGCACTACCTAGCGCTGGTCGTCAGACTCGTGGGGGACGTTCCGGAGCGTCACGGCCAAGCGAGGCGAGGTGTCGCTCGGCTGATGGCATTATGACAGCGTTCGGCGCTGCGTGGACCAGACGCTCGTTGTCTGGAACAACGCCGGGGCAACAGTGACCAAAGCTGGCGCCGCAGGAGGAGGTGAACGCATGAATGCAGTGTATTATCGCGTGCCCAGTCATCGAGGCAGATTGCGTTGCCTCGAGTGCCGCGGTGCCGGTCGCCCTACAGGTAGCAGGATCGGAACTCCGACGAGGCGAGGATAACGCCTCCGCCTCTGCCTGTGCAGCCATTGCGCCATGAGAATGATGGTGTGCCGAGCCATGGGCCAATCCGGCATCAGCCACGATGATCAGCATCACCGCAACGGCGCCGAACAATGCGATCAGCCGCTTGCCGACCAAGCAGATTGTAGAGAAGCACGGCATCGTGGTCTCTAGTTGGCCCAGAATCATCCGTCAAAATAGGTGTGGATAGCAGGCAGGTCAACAACCCGGGCAGCCGCGCCACTGCTTGAATGCCATGGGCGTTGCATTTCAGTCCTAACGGCCTACACCACCACGAACTGTCCCATCATGCCGGCGTCCTCGTGCTCGAGAATGTGGCAGTGGTACATGTAGGGTCGGGCCGGGTCGGCGTAATCGTTGAACTGCGTTATGACCCGCACGGTTTCGCCGGGATCGACCAGCACGGTATCTTTCACTCCCTGCTCGTGGGCGCCAGCGGGGCTGCCGTCGCGATCAATTACCCTGAACTGTATGTCGTGGATGTGGAACGGGTGGGCCATCGGTGAGGCATTTCGGATGGTCCATATCTCGGTGGCGCCCAGGGGGACGCGCTCATCGATGCGCTCCATGTCCATCGTGCGACCGTTGATCGTCATGCCGCCGCCCATCATGCCCATGCGGCCGCGACCACCCATCATGCCGCGTCCCATGCCTCCGCCCATCATGCCCATTCCCATGCCCATCTCGAGCACAAACGTGCGGGTGCGGTCGGCGCGCGCCGGGTCCCAGCCGGGGACCTGGATCAGCTGTTGTGGCAGCGGCGGAGTATCGCCTTCGAGGCGCCGGGCGCGCAATTCGAGCACGGCGAACGTCTCATCGTTGCCGGCCATGCCCATCATCATGCCCATGCCGCGGCTGCCGACGCGATCGGGATAGCTCATGAGGCGTACGGTTGTGTCCGGCTCCATCTCGACAAGGATCTCTGCGCGCTCGCCCGGAGACAGGCGAAGGCGGCGCATGCGAACAGGTCGGGCGAGCAGGCTGCCGTCGGATGCGATTTGCGTGAACTGACGATTGTCCGACAGGCCGAACGTGTAGATGCGGGCGTTCGAGCCGTTGAGAAGGCGCAGGCGCGAGCGACGGCGCTTTATCTCGAAGTGTGGTGAGACCGTGCCATTGACGAGGATCACGTCGCCCTTGAACCCCATCATGATGTCCGGCATCGCCGACAAATAGTCGAAACGCCCATCGCGCAGGAAACGCCGATCCTGGATCACGAGCGGAATGTCGTCGATGCCGTAGTCGGCGGGGAGCGCCAGTGCAGCGCTCTCGTCGTCGTCGACGATGATCGGACCTGCCAGTCCCGCATTCACCTGCTCGCCGGTTCGGCCCATCATGTGCGAATGATACCAGAACAGACCGGCCTTCTGCTTGATTTCGAACTGCGGCGCCCAAGTGGCGCCAGGCCGGATCGTCTGGTGGGGGCCGCCGTCGGCGCGTGCCGGGACATGCAGACCATGCCAATGCAGCGTCGTCGTCTGGTCCAGGCTGTTGGCGACATCCAGCGTGACCAGATCCCCGGCCTTGACGCGCACGACCGGGCCGAGGAACGAGCCGTTGGCACCGATCGTCGGCGTCTTCCGGCCCCTGATGAACTCGGTGGTTCCGCGCTGGATATCAAGATCGAAGACACGTCTGCCAGCCTGCTGTCTGCCGGTCAGAACGGGAGGTATCTTGAGCGGATTGGGAAAACGTTCGCGCGCTTGCCCGCGTGCGGCGCCCGTCAACTCCGGAGTGCGCAATGTCGCGAGTGCCCCCAGAGTGAGCAAGCCGCCAAGTGCCGCGCGTCGTGATAAACCCATTATCGCATCTTTCTATTTATCAAGTGCCCGCCTGCGTGCCTCGTATTCGTCGGCATCGATCTCCCCGCTTGCGAAGCGTCGATCGAGAATTTCACGCGCTGAAGTCGAGCGGCTGGCGCTGGAGGCCGCAGAACCGGCTCCAGTATCGGCTCTGGCCATCCAGCGCACGAGCGCAACGCCCACGGCTATTACCGCCACCAGAACGAGCAGCATGAACAGCGGACCAATCCACATGCCGCCCCAGCCGCCGGGGCTCCAACTCCACCAGTCGTGCATCATGGGATTGGCCTTTCAATGCTGCGCGGGATCTGACGGAGCCATCGTGGTTGTGGGTTGCTATCTTCGCCACATGCCGGGCCCCATGCCCCCGCCGCCGGCCATCATTCCCATGCCCATCATCGGAAGGACCAGCGTGTCGGCTTCTTTCTTCTGGTCCTCGCCGAGCACCTCATAGAGGTCTTTCAGTGCGCTCTTCAGTGCTCTGACTTCGTCGAGCCGCGCGCTGATGAACTTCTCCTGGATGTCGAGCCGCTCCGGCAGCGTCTTGGCCTTCTGCTCGGTCGACCACAGTGACTGCATACGCTCTGTCATGCTCTTGGCAGAGGCGCGAACGGCTACAGCGACTTTGTCCCATGCCCCCTGCTGAGCAGACGTGATCTTGAGTTCAGCCTTGAGGAACGCCAGCCGTCCGTCGATGCGCGAGGCCATTGCCTCAGACCCGCCCCACATCGCGCCCGGACCGCCCCACATGTGCCAGCCGGGACCAAAACCGCCGCGGCCATAGTCACCCATAATGCCCGGACCGCCCATGGCGGGACCAGGTTGTGCCTGGGTGGGGAGTGGAATAGCCAATATTGCTGCTGATGCGATGAGGGCCGACTTGTATTTCTTCGCGATCATGACACGCTCCTGTCAACTCAGGTTTGCAGACAGAATGGGCGATGCCGCCGGAGACATCGGCAAGGGCGCGGCGACGGGCTGACTGAAAGACGGGCCTTCTGAAACCTGACAGCGCACCAAGGTCTGCCGCCGCCTCGACACCTTCAGCTGGGCCATTTCCTCCAGGCTCGCCGCTGGACGTGGCAGCTCGCCTATCGGTCAGTTGTCATAGTCCGCGCAGGGCGACAGGCCTGTTGCAGAAAGACTGCGCGGCCGCCGTGACGTCTCGTGGCCGATGTGTAGCCGACGCCGTTTGTCAAGGTTGCTCTGCAATGCCTCGCCAATGACAATTCATATAATACCCCCCAGCGGTATCGTGATTGATGGAGGTCAATCAGGCGGCGAGCCGCGATAATCGTCGTTGCAGTTGTGAAGTGCGTCGAGGCAAGGCAAAGTCGCGAACCGGTTCGTCCTAAGAGCAGCCATGGCCAATTCCGATGAAGGCGCCGTTCAATTCGCGGCAGACCATGTCATCAGCATGCTTTCGATCCATTCTGGCTGCAGTCTGCCGGAACGGACGGGCTGCTGCTGGAAGGGCTGCCATACCATTGCTCTGCAAGCAGGTGTCGGCTTGCCGGCTAAACTGCGCGAGAGACGAGACGCACCCCTCAGGCTGGGAGTTTCCTGACGATGTCCACTACCGGATCTGGCTGCGACCAACTCCCCGATCAGGTCGATCTTCTTGTCGTGGGGGCGGGCGCCGGTGGCATGGCGGCTGCGCTGACGGCGTCAGTGCTCGGGCTCGACGTGGCGGTCATCGAGAAGACGGCACACGTTGGCGGCACCTCGGCCCGGTCGGCCGGCTCAGTCTGGGTTCCAAACACGCATCTCAGGACACAAGGTGAGGACAGTTTCGATAAGGCGCTGACCTACTTGCGCAGGGCGATCGGAAACCATTTCGATGAAGCGCGGGTGACGGCTTTTCTTCGAGCCGCGCCCGATATGGTCGCGTTCCTGGAAAAGAACACGCCGGTACGGTTGCGGCCGTATGCGCATCATCCGGACTATCTGGCGACCTATGATGGCGCGACAGTCAGCGGGCGCGCGCTCGAGCCCGTCCCCTTCGATGCCGGCATTCTGGGCAGCCATTTTCGCGACTTGCAGCCGCCGCTGCCGGAATTCACACTGCTTGGCGGCATGATGGTCGACCGCACGGATATCGCTCATTTGATGAATGCCACGCGACGGCTCGGGTCGTTAGCCCATGCGGCACGGCTACTCACCACGTACGCGCGGGACCGCCTGCGATTTGACAGAGGCGCACGCCTGGTCATGGGCAATGCACTGGTCGGCCGGCTCTATCACGGCCTGCTGCAACGCCGTGTTCCTATTTTTCTGTCGACCGAGGTCGAGGAACTGACGCTGGGCGATGGTGCGGTCACCGGCGCCCGTGTTCGCCACCTCGACAGAAGCGTCGATGTCCACGCGCGTGCCGGCGTCGTGCTGGCGACGGGCGGGCTATCGAATGACCCACAGTTGCGGCGGCGCCTGCTTCCGGCCTCACTCAGTCCGGCAACGCCCATTATCGACAGCGCGACTGGCGACGGGCTGCGGCTGGCATCACCGGCTGGCGGCCGTCTTGTCGAACATGGCATCAATGGTTTCTGGACACCGGTCTCACGTCGCCGTCGCGCCGATGGGTCGGTTGCGGTGTTTCCGCACTTCGTGCTCGATCGCGGCAAGCCCGGCATGCTTGCGGTCGATCCTGCGGGGCAGCGCTTTGTCAATGAGGCGACATCGTATCATCTGTACGGGGAGGCGCTGTTTGGTGCCCTCGAAAGGCATCCGGGCGGGACCTGCTATCAGATCTGCGATGATGTCTGCATTACCAAGTACGGCGCCGGCATCGTGCGGCCATGGCGGCTCGGTCTGCGCGCGGCGTTGCGGGATGGTTATCTGCTGGCATCGGACAGCCTGGAGGGCCTTGCAGCGAAGATCGGCATTGCCGGCGACGCCTTGAGAGCCACGGTCGAACGGCACAACCGGTTTGCCGAGACCGGCAAGGATACGGAGTTTGGCAAGGGTGAGGATGCCTATCAGCGCAATCTGGGTGATTCCTCGCACGGCCCCAATCCGTGTATCGGCAGAATCGCGAAACCGCCGTTCTATGCACTCGCGATTTATCCCGGCGATATCGGGGCCAGCGCGGGCCTGGCGTGTGACGGGGAAGCCCGCGTTCTGGATGCGGATGGTGCACCGATCCGTGGTCTTTATGCATGCGGCAACGACATGGCATCGATCATGGCCGGCAGCTATCCCGGTCCCGGCATCACACTCGGGCCGGCGATGACGTTCGGCTACCTGGCGGCCCGTCATGCGCACGCGGCGCTGACAGCGGTCAAGGCTATCGCTGATCGGGAGTGATTGCGACGGTTGCATCCGAAGCGTCGGGTGGGGGCGGCGGTGAGGATTGATCTGGTGGGAGGCATCGTGGATGCCGAAGGTGGTGTCCGCGTGCGGATGGCCACTGTCCGCTGGCTCTCTTGCGCACGGCCATGCGCGTTGCGCGGATAGAAAAGGAACGACAATGTCCGAGCCCTCTTTGAATACGATCTATCAGCCCGAAAGCGGTGCGCCGCAACCAGGCGACACGATCGAATGCCGCGTCATCGGCACCATCGCGACGCCTTACAAGCGGTTGGAGGATTGTCCGTCGCGGCATAACAAGCGCGATTACCTCCCCGGCACGATCAGGCTGGCGCCGGAGTACGCGCCGGGGCTCGTCGGGCTGGAGGCCGGCGGTCGTGCGCTGGTGCTTTACTGGCTCCATATGGCGCGGCGCGACATGGTGGAACTTCCTGTACGCGCCGGGGTTCGCGACACGCCAATCGGTGTCTTTTCCCTTCGTACCCCGCCGCGGCCCAACCCCATCGCTGCGGCGGTGGTCGAAATTCTGGCGATCCGCAAGGACGAACTCGATGTGGTCGGTCTCGACTGCCTGGACGGCACACCGCTGCTCGATATCAAGCGCGCAAGGTTCTACGAAGGCAGTATGGCTGCTGGCGGGCTCAGTTGACATGCCTGCCAGCGTCGCGTGCAGCAATGCGCAGCCGGTCTTGTTATCCAGATTCAAGTCGGACCGGGCCGGGCTGGAGGCCATACTGTCGAGCGAAACGGATAGGGGCCGGAAATGAGTGTGCTGACCGAATTGGCCGAGTTCGTCCTGACGGCGGATGCCGGCAAGCTGCCGGTGGTCGAGCAGGACATTCTCTGGCGCCACGTCACGGATGTGATGTTGGCCGGACGATTGGGCGGCGGGTGCGAGACTTCGGCGTTTTCGGATCTGGAAGATCAGGATTTGGGGGGCTGGCATACGCGGATGGCGAGCAGGGCCGCCACGGTTCGCTGCACCGAGATGGATGACATCCACATCGCCACTTGCGTGACGCCGAGCTCTGTCACGGTGCCGGTGGCGATGGGGCTTGCGAATGCGCGGCTCGGGAAGGGGGCGGACGGCAAGGGGGCGGGTGAATATCCCGTCGATCCGGGACAACTTGCCAGCGCGATCTGGGTCGGCACCGAGCTGATGGTCCGGCTCGGTAGGGCGATCGATGGCGCCAGCGTACTGTACCAGGGCATCTGGCCGACGCGCGTTGCGGCGCCGCTCGGCGCTGCCGCCGCAGCGTGCCGGATGGTCGCCGATAGCGGCCGGAAGGGGAAGGGGAAGGGGCAGGATACGAATACGGTGCTGACGGCGCGGGCGTTGTCTTTCGCGTTGATGATGACAGCCCCCCGGATGGGGCGCATCAGCGGGCCGATGTCCGGACGCTGGATTCTGTTCATGGATGCGATCCGCAGCGGCCTGCTGGCGCGGGATGCGGCGTGGCAAGGATTTGGTGCCGATCTGGCGCTGCTCGATGGTGCGTGGCTGGAGCAGATGCTGGGCGTGCCGGTCGACATTGCGCGCCTTACCGCGGAGCTGGGGAATGGCAGCATCTATCCGGAGATGAGCCTCAAGCCCTACTGCACCTCGCGGCAGGCCTTGGCCGCGACGGAGGCCATGCGGCAATTGCTGGCAGACGGTCTCGATCCCACCACGATCACCGACGTGCGGGTCAGGGTACCTTCGGCTTATGCCGGCATGATCAGCACACCGTTCGAACCGGCTGTGGCGTCCACGAGCTACGTCAACGCGGGTGCGATGATGGCCATTGCGGCGTTTCATTCAGAGCATCTCAACGAGACCGGCCGGGAGCGCATCATCGACGATCCGCGTATCAGGGACTTGTCGCAGAAGGTCACGGTGACGGCCGACCCGGACCTTGATCCCCTGTTTCCGCAGAAGTGGCCGGCGGTGATCGAGGTCGGGACGACGTCGGGAACGCGCGCGTGCAGCATGATCGATGTGATCGGCGATCCGGAAATGCGGTTTTCCGACAGCGACATGGAGCAGAAAGTACGGCGTGCCCTGGGCGTCGCGGGGCTGGGCGACCAGGCGGATAATTTCATGAGGCTGTGCACAGATGCCCGCTACGACGCCGGGGCGTGCGCAGGCCTCGTCAAAGCCTTCAGCAGCGGCGAGTGGGCCTTCAGCTGATCGGCCCGACATCCGCGCGGTGACTGTGCCGACGGAGAGCAGGTGGCATCCATCTTGTGGGTGGCGGACTGTCAAACTCGCAATTCATGCGCTGCATGCTATATTAGGTCTTGCACCCTCGGCCTTTAACCAGGATCTGCAACCCGGGAACAGTCTGATATGGAAGCCAAACCGATACCTCGCGCCCGCCCCAAGGTGATATCTCTGACAGCGGCTGCAGTCGCGCGCGTGAAAGCCCTGAGCGCTGGCAAGTCCGATGAGTTGGGCCTCAAGATCAGCCTCAAGAAAGGTGGCTGCGCTGGAATGGAGTATCAGCTCAGCTGGGCCGACCAGGTGGCCAAGTTCGACGAGGTGGTCGAGCAGGATGGCGCGCGTGTCATCATTGACCCCTCTGCCGTGCTCTATCTGCTCGGCACCAAGATGGACTGGAGGGAGGACAAGCTGCAGTCCCAATTCACGTTCGATAATCCAAACCAGACCAGCGCGTGCGGCTGTGGTGAGAGCGTGGAATTGAAGCCGGCGGACACGGCGATGCTCGATCGCTGAATTGCCTGACGCAGGATCCAGCCGGCATTCCGCAGCTGTGGCGGTATTATTGTTCCGGTGCGGTAGGGCGGCCCGAAAGGTCGTGCCGGTGGTCGTGCTCGTGCTGATAGATGGCGAAGGCCCGAGCTGCCTCATGGCCGAACAGCCGTGCATACTCGGGATCCTTGGCCACGGTGACGGGCACACCGGAGCAGCAGACGTGCTGGTTGATGCAGATAACGCGATCGCTCTTTGCCATGACGACATGGAGATCATGGCTGACGAGAAGCACGGCGAAGCGGCGTGAATTGCGCAAGCGGCCAATGAGATCGTAGAGTTCAGCCTCGCCGGCATAGTCGACGCCACGGACAGGTTCATCCAGAACAAGAAGACCGGGATGGCGGATCAGGGCGCGGGCCAGCACCACGCGCTGAAATTCGCCGCCCGAGAGCGACGATACCTGTCGACCTAGCGTTGCTCCCGCGCCCACTTCGTCCAGTGCGTGCTGGATGTCATCATTGCTGGCCGGCCCGCCCAGACGCAAAAAACGCTGTACGGTCATCGGGATTGCTGAATTGATGTCAAACCGCTGCGGTGCGTAGCCGATCCGTATCTCCGCGCTCCGGCGCACCGTGCCAGTATCAGGGGTGATGAGCCCGAGCAGCACGCGCACCAGGGTCGTTTTGCCGGCGCCGTTAGGCCCAATAAGCGTGACGATCTCGGCGGGGCGGATGTCAAGGTCGATGTGGTCGAGGATGACCCTGCCGTTGCGCTTCAGGCCTACGCCGCGAGCACTGAGCAGCGCGCTATGCTCGACGGGTTGTGGCGGGCGCCCATGGTCATGCGGGTGCTCACACAAGTCCGTCTCGGTGGCCGGATCGGACGAATGGGGCCGTGGCGAGGATGACCGGGTCATTGCCGGCCATCGCGGCAGGCAGCACAGGTGCCGGAAATCTCCGCGACAGTCCGGCGCGCAAGGAAATCGGCCTGCTGCAGGCTGGACTGTAGCGCCTCAAAGACCTTGGCGCCGTCGATCTCTGCTACGCGGCCGCAACGATCGCAGGCCAGGACTACCTGGTTGTGATCGGGGGCGTGAGCCGTGTGGCAGGCGAAATAGGCGTTGCGGCTTTCAAGGCGGTGGACGAGGCCCACCTCGTGCAGCGCCTCGATCGCGCGGTAGACCGATACCGGCGCCAAGCGGGGGCCTTTGGCGGCGAGCCGCTCGAGGATCTCGTAGGCGCCCAACGCCTCGTGGGATGCAGCGATCTCCGAAAGCACGCGTTGCCGCAATTCGGTCATCTTCATTCCTTTTGCGGTGAAGAGGCGCTCGGCACGCTGTTGCAGTGAGGACTTACACGTCCCATGATTATGGTCGGGGGCTGGAAATGCGCGGGCTTTCGGGCGCGACATGGCTTGGCTCCGGTGCAGCTCGTCAACAATGATATAGTAGTACGCCGTCACCTGCCAGCATGGCACTGTGCGGCGCCAGGCGGCGGCGGGACCTACAGTTTATGCGTGGACGGTGAGGGGATATGGCAGCAACCCGGGAGGATCTGTTCCAGAGGTTGGGGGAACTCGGCATCGAAGCTGATACCGTGGAGCATCCCGCTGTGTTCACGGTTGCGGAAAGTCGTGCACTGGACCGGGAGATCCCTGGGGGACATACGAAGAACCTGTTCCTGAAAGACGCCAAGGGGCGTCTGTTCCTGGTGGTTGCCCATGCGCAAACCGCTGTTGATCTTAAAAAACTACCGAAAGCAATCGGCTGCGGCAGGCTTTCGTTCGGCAAGGCTGAACTGCTGCAAGAGGTGCTGGGCGTCTCTCCCGGAGCGGTTACGGCGTTTGCTCTCATTAACGATGTTGGACGACAAGTCTCGGTGGTGTTGGATCGCGAACTTATGGCCTATCAGACGGTCAATTGCCATCCGCTGGTCAATACCGCTACCACCAGCGTTGCACGCGACGATCTTTTGCGGTTCATTCGCGCATGCGGGCACGAGCCGCAGATCCTATATCTTGGGTGACGGTGGACATGAGGGTCCCGGCGCGGTGCCTGGAGTTCCCTCGGATGCCAGCTGAGCATTCGATGCGACCGCAGCCGCAGTTCGAAGGAGATCACAGATGGATTTTGGTTTTGGCAAGCCCGGTGTGCAGGTCGGTGCCACGGGCAAGGCCGCCGCGGCTGAGCTAATCAAGGACACCACAACCGCCAACTTCACCAAGGACGTGATCGAGGCCTCCAAGCAGGCTTTGGTGCTCGTCGACTTCTGGGCGGACTGGTGCGGTCCATGCAAGCAGCTCACGCCGTTGCTGGAGAAGGTCGTCACGAGCTATGGCGGCAAGGTGCGGCTGGTGAAGCTCAATGTGGACCAGCATCCCGCCATTCCCGGGCAGTTGCGGATCCAGTCGCTGCCCACGATCTATGCTTTCAGGGAGGGCAGGCCGCTGGACGGGTTCATGGGCGCACAGCCTGAGAGTGCGATCAGAGCCTTTATCGATCGGATCCTCGGCGAAGAAGGGGCGGCGGACCTATCAGTAGCGCTGGCTGAAGCGGATAAGGCGCTGGAAGGCGGCGATCTTCAATCGGCAGCCCAGGTTTACGCGGCGGTGCTGCAGGAAGACCAGCAGAATGTGTCCGCCCTGACCGGCCTTGCGCGTTGCTACCTGATGAGTGGAGATATTCCGCGAGCCGAGCAAACGATCGCGCTGGTGCCGCCGGACCAGCAGGATGGCGGGCCGGTAGCAAGCGTAAAGGCAGCTATCGATCTGGCCAAGCAGGCTGGTTCGGCGGACGATCTGCAGGAGCTCGAGGGGAAGGTGAGCGCTGATCCAGGCGATCACCAGGCACGTATCGACCTTGCCAAAGCCTTGGCCGCCCATGGGGACAAGGACAAGGCGGTAGAGCATCTGCTCGAGGCATTCCGTCGTGATCGCAATTGGAACGACCAGGCTGCACGCAAGCAGCTGCTGCAGCTGTTCGATGCCTGGGGACCGAAGGATCCAAGCACTGTCGAAGGGCGAAGGCGGCTGTCATCGCTTTTGTTCTCCTGAGGACGGACCAGATCATGACGTACTGCCCGGCGGAATCGCGTCAGACTGGATGTCCTGTCGGATTTCCGTGTCATATCTGGTTCGAAGCTTGAGGAACATGAAGTGGCTCCTATAGATCGTTACCGCTCATTGGCAGATCTGCCGGAGCGGATCGCCGTGTTCCCACTCAGCGGCGTCATCCTGTTGCCCCGGGCGGACCTACCGCTCAATATCTTCGAGCCCAGGTATCTCGCCATGGTCGACGATGTGCTGGCAGGAAACAGGGTGATCGGCATCGTTCAGCCGGAGTTGACGGCGGGCGTACCGGAGAGCCCGGCAGGCAAGGCGGTGGGGTTGAAGCGGATTGGATGCGTAGGCAGGGTGACTGCCTATCAGGAGCTGGCCGACGGGCGGGCGCACATCACCTTATCCGGCGTGACGCGCTTCGTGGTGGAAAGCGAGGTGGAAAGCGACACTCCATACCGGATAGCTCAGGTCAGCTACGGTAAATTCGAGGACGATTTGTCGCCGGACGAGACCGCCTCGAAGATCGACAGGGAACGGCTCTTGGAGCTGATCAAGGCCTATCTGGAGTCGCGGCAGCTGCGGGCGGACTGGGATGCGGTCGCGCGGGCTCCGCTGGAACCGCTGGTCAACGGGCTGTCGCTGATGAGCCCGTTCGGGCCGGAGGAAAAGCAGGCGCTGCTGGAGGCGGAGACGCTGGTAGAGCGGGCGGATGTGCTGCGGACTTTGGCGGAAATGGCCATTGCCGGGGGCGGGCGCGGCGATGGCGGGCGCCTGCAATGACCAGCGAATCGTCGTTTCCAGCGTGACGGTTGCGTAGGCGGCGTGGGCAGATGTCAGCGGTACGGTGACGATGGACGGCAAGAACGAGACTGCGGGTGAAGCATCCGGTGCCGAAACTTCGGGCGCAACCGACTCGGCGTCATCGAAGCCCACTGCATCCGGAACAAATGTGAGACTGCTTGAACTGCTTGTATGTCCGCTGACGAAATCGTCACTGGTCTACGACAAGGAGCGGCAGGAACTGGTCAGCCGTGCTGCACGACTTGCGTATCCCATCAGGGACGGCGTGCCGCTGATGACTGTGGAGGCTGCGCGCAATCTGGACGACGAAACCCGATGAGGCGGCGAGGTTTGAGCCCGCCGCCGTCTAAGGGATTGCAGCGCCGGCTGGGATGCAGGTCAAGGCGCTGCGCGCCGGAAGAGGGCGGCCAACAGGTTCGAGTAATCGTCGGTCCATGCACGGGCGCTTCCGGCTGCAAGCGGCTTGGCTTCTTTCCACGCCAGGATCGGCTCGAGTGAGCGCTGGTCCCTGGCAATGAACACGACGTGGGAGGGCGAGGCGTCCCGACCGCGAGGGGCCAGATCCTTGACCTCGGCTCCGACCAAACCCGGCACTGCGGCGATTGTGGCAGCCAGAGTAGGTACCAGATCGAGATAGCGGTTGGATATATGGATAGCGATCAGGCCGCGCTCGTCGATCAGGCTGGCGTAGAGCCGGAGCGCCTCGGCCGTCAGCAGATGGACCGGAATGGCGTCAGAGGAAAATGCGTCGATCAGCAGATATCCCATGCGCTCATGTGGTTCCTTGGCCAGGGTCAGGCGCGCGTCGCCGATGACGATGTCCGACGACGGCTGACATCTTGCCATGAAGTCGAAATAGCGCGGGTTCCTGGCGATCTCGACCACCAGCGGATCGATCTCGAAGAATTTCCAGCTCTCGTCTGGCCTGGAAAAGCAGGCAATTGAGCCTGCGCCAAGTCCTACGATGCCGACGGTCATCGGCGCAGCGCCTTGGGACAAGTTGGCTCGGGCGACGCCGACGCCACGCGCCATTGGGCCATCGGCGTGATAGTAGGTGGCCGGCACCGGGCGGTCGATAGGGCGCCTGTGCTCATCGAGGAGACGGCGCTTGCCGTGAATAGTGGTGCCGTGGGACAGGGTGCGAAGGTCGCCGGTCTCGCTCAGCATGACGCGGTGCGTGCCGAAGAAGCCGCGGACGGAGTGGATGGTGCGCAGATCGGTCGAGGTGTAGGACGCGCCAGCGATCATTGCGAGGATTGCAGCGGCCCGGAACTCTGGCCAGTTGCGAATGACAACCAGGCCGGCAACGAGCAGGGCGATGCGGATCGCGAGCGAGGATTCGTCGGCGGGCAATCCTCCGTGTGCGGCAAGGTTCGTGTGCAAGGCAAGCAACGCCGCGCCGCCTGCGATGATGAGGGCCATGCGACGCATGCTGACCGGCCTGTCCGCGCCAAGTACGATGCCGGGCAGGCACAACAGCGACAGGAAGATCAGCAGTGGGAATTCGAAGGCCGTTTTGAACACGTGCGGAGCGATCAGCGCTGAGAATATGCCGCCAAGCACGCCACCCAGTGACATGAACAGATAGAACTCGGTCAGATGGCGCGGCTCCGGCCGGCGCAGGTAGAGCTCGCGGTGGCATACGACCGAGGCAAGGAAGAAGGCAACGATCGGCAGGAGGATCGTGATAGGTCCGGAGATCGCGCTGATCTGGGAGATGAGGGCGAGTGGTGCGGAGATCGGCAGGGCGAGGCGGACGAAGGTGTAGTTGAACGGCAGCCGGTCTCGGAACACCAGGATGAACGTGAGCAGGAACAGCGCCAGAGGAACCACCCACAGAAACGGAGCGGAGGCGATATCGGTGGTGATGTAGGTGGTGACGGCAACCACAAGCGCGGATGGGATCAATGCCAGGGCGATCCAGACCAGGCGGTCGGATGCGGTGATCCTGGAGACGGTGGGAGCGGTGGCGTGCAAGGAGGGCTGCAGCGGGGCGGCAGCACCGGCGGCGCGGCGCATCAAGGCGCCGGAAACCGCGATGAGAGCGGCCAGAACCAGAAAGCCTGTGCTCCAAATGGCGGTCTGGCTGCCGAGGCCGAGGGACGGCTCCACCAGCAAGGGATAGGCGAGTAGCGCAGACAGGCTGCCGACGTTGGAGGCCGCATACAGAAAATATGGATCACGGGCATGCGGATGACGGGTCTCGGCGAACCAGGCTTGAATGAGCGGGGCGTTGGCGGAGATGGCGAAGAACGGCAGGCCGACGCCGACCAGCAGCACACCGATCAGCCACAGATAGGCATCGCCAGTGGTCGGCTCAGTGACTGAGGACGGTAGACCGATAGGCAGAGCCAATGCGACCGCGGCCATGACAGCGAGGTGGATCAGGTTGGCGCGGACCGGCCCAGCGGCTCTGATCAGCAGATGTGCGTAGCAGTAGCCGGCCAGGAGCAGAGCCTGGAATACGCACATGGAGACTGCCCAGACCGATGGCGAGCCGCCCAGTTTCGGCAGGACGATGCGGGCATACATCGGCTGAACGGAGAACAGCAGCAGTGCGGACACAAAGATCGTGAAGGCGAACGCGGCAAGGACGACACTATGGGAACCACAGGCTGCGGAGATCCGGTCAACAATGCGGGTTGCCGCCGAGCCCGGGGAGGGGGCGGTTGGAGCCGGCGTTTCGCGACTTTGCATGCAATCACCCGTTCAGGATTTACGGTCTGCTAACCCAAATCCTATCAGGGCGGCGTTGATGGATCGTGAAGCGGTTGCGGTGTGGTCCGTCTGGTCATCCTGACGGCTGCAATACAGCGGGCTACAGCGGGCACTTTTCCACGTTAATTATTTGATATTTCCGTATTTTTATCGATTCCGCCTCGACCATCGCGGCCCAGTTTATCGCACACTAAAACGAGCCGCCGGTCGTGAAGTCGTCGTCGGAACCCCGGCTGTCCCAGCCGCCGCTGTCCGGCATCGAAGGGAAATCGTCCGGTGGGGACCAGCCGCCGCGGGTGCCGGGCTGGCGCCACTCTCCGCCACGCGCGCCGCGCCGGCCGCCGCCGGGCATGGGAAAGGGAAACGGAAAATCCGGGGCACCGAAGTCCGGGCGGCCGCGATGTGGGCGGGTACCGAAGCCGGCGCGCAAGAGGTCCCAGAGGATGCCGCTGCGCACGACGCCTTCGAGAATTTGTGCGAGCACCGTTCCGATCTCGTTGTCGTTACGAAAGGTTGCATTCGGGTGGTCGTAGCCGGAGCGCCGGAACCGATCGCGTACCTGCTCGACCTCGACGCGGCGCTGCGCCAACTCCTGGGCCGATGCTCTAAGGCGCGTGACCTCCTTGTCGAGGCTGCGCAACTGCTCTTCGATCGTTTCTATGCGGCGAACCATGCTGTCGTCGCTGGGCGTGCCTGTGCGCTTTGCTTCACGGAACAGGGTTTCGATGTCGTCCTGGGCATCTGCGTATGCGATGGTTTGCAATGCATCGGCATACGTCTTGTCGCCGGTGCCCTCGACCAGGGATGCGCGCTGCTGATCGAGCAGGCGCAGTAGCTCCCGCTTTTTGTTGACCGTGTCGTATGCTGCTGCAAGGCGGTGCCGTGCCTCGGCCAGCACCCGCTCCTTCTCGATGGCGCCCTCCTCGACCATCGCCTTGCGCTCTATGGCGGCAACCTCCGCCTTTCGATCGTCGGCCTTCTTGCGCTGGGCCGCCGCATGCTCTTTCAGGCGCAGCGGAATCTCGATCAGCATTGCGTAGTTTGCGCGGGCCTCGGAGAAGCCGATGAAGTCGGCCATCCAGCGATCGACCATGCGGACAAGGTTGCCGGCGGAATAACGACTGGTGCCGAAGCCGCGGCTGAAGAGATACGTAAACAGACGATCGCCATCATAGGGTCTTTTCTTGGCGCCGAGCTCGGCCTCCGAGCTGGCTGACTTTTTCTCGGCTCCGGAGGCGATGGCATCTGCCGCCTCAAAGCTCTTCTGGGCTTCGATCCAGATTGTTGTCGGTCTGACTTTTTTTTCCGCAGCGACCCTGACCTCCTCGACGGCGGCGAGCGCGGCCTCGAGTTTCACGCCGGCAGCGTTGCGAGCGGCCTCGGCCTGCTCAAGCTCGGCGATAGCGGTCTGGCGCTGCTCGTTGACGTTGACGAGGCGCAGGCGGCGGTTCTCCAGAATGCGAACCGCATGCGTCTCGGCGGCATCCAGATTGCGCACCAGCCGGCCGGCCATGATCTCGTCCAGCTTGATGCGGGCCAGCTCGCGAAACGCGTCGCCACGTTGGCGCCGAAGACGCTCTGCATCGCTGGTCGCGGATGTCAGAGCCTGATCGAGCGCTGTTTCGTCGCGATGCAATTTGGCGACTGCGCCTTCGATCCGTTCAAGCGTTTGTCGGCCGCTCCACATGCTATTCGCCACCTACCACCTGGTGATCATGCCGCCGGCGAACGGCATTGCATAATCGATTGTCAGCTTGCCGCGCAATTTGGTGCCGAATCTGTTGTTCTGGACAATGCCGTCATTGCTCTTGTCGGCGGACACTGCGTCCCATGTCTCCTTTGGCACACGCACGCCGAATGCGCTTGCCAAGCTCGTTCGTCCGTCCTCCTCGTTACGGATCGGCAGCTTTAGAATCCTGCCATCAGGCGAAACCGCTTCCACTATAAGGTAGTAGTTGCGCGCGTTGGAGCCGGTGCTGCGCGGGGGCCTGCGCCAAATGCCTGTCTTCTCGCCTGGTCGCGACACGATGGTGAGGGTGTATTCCGAAAGCAGCTCCGTCCGCAGGTCTTCGAGCTGCTTGCGGGTTTTCTCGAGGGCTGCGCGGTCCTTGTCCCGGGCTGCGCGGTTGGCGTCGGCGAGGATCCGGTCGGCTTCGGTTTTCGCTTTCGGCTCGGTGGCCGCAGCTACGATATCGGCGTGTGCCCGGCGCACTGCGTTGGGCAACGTCTCGGTCAGCTCGACACGGATGCGGTTCTCCGCGATCTCGGCGGGGCGATCGACGATGAGGTAGCGCACGCCGCAAGTGGTGAGCAACGCGGCAAGCGCAACCGCCGCAAAGCCACCCATGCGCCGGCGCATCGTCCACCACTGAAACAGCGTCCGCTTCCAGGACGGCGGCGGCGGGGTCCAGGTGAACCGGCTATCCTTCAGCGCCTTGACGCCTTCCTCCAGCACGCGATCGGGCACCTCGATGCCTTGCTGGCGATATATCTCGCGCAGCCGCTCGATGAGCTCGGCCTCGCGTCCGGCGTCGTTGAGCTCGGCGCGCACGAGGTCGTCGCGATGGCGGATCGTATCGACCACATCCATCGCGATCATCACGTCGTCGAGTGTGTGCGGCGGGGGCTCGCTGGCGAGGGGCTCAGGCATGAGGAGAAGGTAGGACTGCAGATTGGTCGTTTCCAGTTCGGGGCAACCGCATCGAGTTGGTCCATGCTTTCTGTGTCATCAACCAGGTCCCGGCAGCGCATCGGCCGCCGCGGCGAGGCGGGCGATGCGACGCTTGCCGTCCTCGACGGCCTCGCGGATCTCGGCCGAGTTCTGGGTGGCGAGCTTCCTCATCTCGGCGATGATCTCGATCGAGCGCTCCTGGAAATTGACCACGCTTTCGACCAGGAGCTTGACGGCATCGGCGCGGATGGTGGGGCCGTAGCCGGTACGCACGGCCGCCTCTGTCACCTTGTCGCCGATCTTGGCAAGGTCCTCGATGCTCTTGGACATGCCTTCCTTCATGGCCTCGAGCGTCTTGGTCAATTCGTGCAGGCCGAACATGCCGGTGAACGAGGCCTTCAGCGCCGCAAGCACGCTGTCGTTGGTCGAGAAGAACGACACGGCCTGGCTATAGACGCGCTCCTTGGCGGATGTCGTCTGCATCAGGCGGGCCATGATGACCTCTGAGGTGTTGTAGGAGATGGTCAGGTTGTCGGAGAGGTCCTTGGCGATCTGGTAGCGCTTCTCCTCTTCCTGCGTGCTTGCGCAGCACTTCGTCGCGCGCAAGCTCGAGCTTGGCGCGATCGGCAGGCTCAGTGCCGGAGAAAGTGCCGACCTTTTCGGAGGCCTCGCCGAGCTCCTTCTTGGCTGCTTCCAGCTTGACTTCGGCCTTCTTGAGAACCTCGAGCGCCATCACCTCGGCATGCTTCAGTGCGCCGCGGTAAGTCGCGGTAGGCGTCGAGGATCTTGGCCTCGCGCTCGATCTGGTTCTTGGTTTCCTTGGTGACGTCCAGGTAGACTGCACGTATCTTATCGAAGCGGTCGGCAATGTCGCCGCGCACAATCTTCATCCAGATGTTCGTGCCGCGCTCCAGCATGTCGATCTTGCCGTCCGTCACCTGATCGACAAGGCGGCGGGCATCGTCGCGGATCGAGTTGAAGCCTTCCGTTATGGTCTGGTAACGCTGGCCGATCTCCATTTTCGCGGTCTGCTCGCGAACCACCTCGTTGAATACCTCCGCCTGGCCGAGCGTGCGGGCGATGACGGTGATCCGGTCCTTGTCGAGGTCCGAGATCTTCTCGAGCAACACGTTGATTGGCGCAGGCTCGATCTTGTCCGGCATCAGCCCGATGTCGCGCAAGCCGCCGGGCTGCCTTGTCGAGGTACTGCATAGGGGTCTTGGCAACGGCACCAGCCATTTCGGCCTCCAACTGTCGATGAGGTACACCCAATGGCGCGATCTGCCCGGGGCAGGGCGCCTGAGGCAATACACCATACATCCGCATGCGCTCCATTGGCACGCGGAAACTGAGCTCTTGGGGGGCCCCGCATAGGCGCGGGGCCAGCGGCGCAGACTGCGCCGCAAAGTTGACGCAAAGATGATGGCTCAAGCGGTGAGATTGCCGAATTTCTGCAGATTGGCCTTCTGGCCCGGATTGCGGGGGGGCAGGCCGAACAGGCGGGCGGCGGTGCCGCCCAGGATGTTGTGCTTCGCCTTCTCGCTGATGAACGGCAGGTCCCAGATGACGCTGGGCAGGTCGAAGTCCCAGTGGGGGTAGTCGGACGAGTAGACCAGCTGGGTTTCCGCGTTGATCATGCGGAAGGTGCACTCCAGCGTGGCCATATCCTGGATCTCCATGGGCTGGGTCGCGTAATACATGTCGCGCATGTAATCCGATGGCTTCTTCTTGAGCAGCGGATATTCGGACGGACGCAGCATGTGCTCATGGTCGAGCCGCTGCATCAGGAACGGTAGCCAAGCGAGCCCTGATTCGATCCAGATGACCGGCAGCTTGGGGAAGCGCTCGCAAAGGGCATTCGTCACCCAATTCGTCATATGCAGAATGTTGAACATCGTGAAGCCGAGGGCATGCACGGAGGCGAACCGGTTGAGGCTCTTGAAGAACGGCTCGCCAACGTTGATGCCGGAGTGGAACGACAACGACAGGCCGCGTTCCTCGATCGCCCGGTAGACCTTCATATAATGATTGTGATGAACCGGCAGCGTGCGCACGGCGGTGACGAGGAAGCCGGCGACATGCCTGCGGCCGCCGAACACCTCGACCTGGCGCAGGGTCGCATCGGGGTCGGAGAAGGGCAGCGCCAGCATCGAGTAGAACCGCCCACCGGATTCGGGCAATACCACTTCCGTGAGCCAGCGGTTATAGGCCCAGCACAGCTGGACCTCCATCTCGACGTCGGGGTGCAGGCCGACCGCCAGCATCGGGGTGGGATAAAGGCAGGCATAATCGACGCTCATGGCGTCCATCCAGCGATGCCCGAGTTCGACATCACGTTTGGCACCGGTGCCAGCCGTTTTCTCGGAAGACCGCAACGGGTAGCGGGTGACCCGGCCGCCCATGTCCTGGTGGCCGACCTGTGTCACCGGGATGACGCTGCCCCGGCCCTTGGTGAGGCCGCCGGTCACGAGTTGCCTGACTACGTCGTTCTCGATGAACGGCAGGAACTCCGCCTGTGATTCCGTCTCGTAGTGGTGGGCATCGACGTCGACGATGAGCATGTCGTCGAAGTTGCGTTGCTTTGCCTGCTCGCTGGCATGGGCGAGCAACTTCGTCGTGTTCAGCTCGTCGACAGTGATTCGGCGGTCGCGATCGGCAATCAGTTCCATCGGGGCGCTCCTCGTGCAAACGAAACGGCATTTCGCGTGGTTCGTTGACAGGAGCTAAGCAGAGTTGCACGGCGCTGCCAATGGCATCGTCGGGCACATGCCAGGGGATGCGCGGCGTCCGGTTATTCCCGCAGCAGATCGTTGATGCCGGTCTTGGCGCGGGTCTGGGCGTCGACCGTCTTGACGATCACGGCGCAGTAGAGGGCGGGGCCGCCGGAGGCGCCGGGCGCGGCACCCGGCACGACGACAGAGTATGGCGGCACGCGGCCGATGTGCACCTTGCCGCTTGCGCGGTCGATGATGCGGGTGGAGGCGCCCAGGAACACACCCATCGACAGCACGCTCCCCTCGCCGACGATCACGCCCTCCGCCACCTCGGAACGGGCGCCGATGAAGCAGTTGTCCTCGATGATGACGGGGTTGGCCTGCAGCGGCTCCAATACGCCGCCGATGCCGGCGCCGCCCGAGATATGGCAGTTCCTGCCGATCTGAGCGCAACTGCCGACGGTGGCCCAGGTATCGACCATGGTGCCCTCGTCGACGTAAGCGCCGATGTTAACGAACGACGGCATCAGCACGACGTTCTTGCCGATGAACGAGCCACGGCGCACGATCGAGCCCGGCACGGCCCGGAAGCCTGCAGCGCGGAACTCCTTGTCGCCCCAGTCAGCAAACTTCAGCGGGACCTTGTCCCAGCCGATCGTGTGACCGGTGTCGCGCGCGACGACGTGGTTCCAATTGTCGTTGAGGCGGAACGACAGGAGCACCGCCTTCTTCAGCCACTCGTTGACGATCCATTCGCCGCCCTTCTTCTCGGCGACGCGGGCCTCGCCCTTATCGAGCAGCGACAGCGAGGTATCGACTGCCGTGCGATAGTCGCCCTTGGTGGACGAGCCGATCTGATCGCGCGCCTCCCAGGCAGCTTCGACGGTTTGCTTGAGATCGGCGATGGCCATGGTGGGCGTCTCCGGCGGTTGCTTGACTGTTGGCCAAGCGTTTTTACGGTTGGCCGCCACGGAGTCAATGACTGGCGTCAAGGTGTGGGGATGCGGTTGCCGGTTGCCGTTGTCGCCCGGACCGTCCAGGATGGCCTTCGGGATGTCACAGTGCACTGGAGGAAGCGTCATGAGTGCAGAGCAGCGCGTGAAGGAACTCGGTCTGGAATTGCCGCCGGTGCCGAAGCCATCGGGGAACTACGTGGGCGGGGTGCGGACCGGCAACCTGTTGTTCATGTCAGGGTGCGGGCCCAGGCGTCCGGACGGCACCAACATCACAGGCAAGCTCGGCGGCAGCATGTCGGTGGAGGACGGCTACAAGGCAGCGCGGGTCGTCGGCCTCAATATGCTGGCCAACATCAGGGGGCAGCTCGGCTCACTCGACAAGGTGAAGCGCGTGGTCAAGGTGCTCGGCATGGTCAACGCGATGCCGGACTTTAATGAGACGCCGAAGGTGATGAACGGATTCTCGGATCTGTTCGTGGAGGTGTTCGGCGAGGCGGGGCGGGGTGCACGCTCGGCTGTGGGCCATGTGACGCTGCCCGGCCAGATCGCCGTCGAGGTCGAGATGGTGCTGGAGATCGAGGACTGAGGGGGCTGCGGCGATCGCAGTCAGGTGTAGCGGCCAACGAGGAACATGAGCTGGCCCTGCGACTCACAGCCGGTCTTGTCGAATATGCGCGAGAGGTGCACTTTCGCAGTGTTGCGCGACAGGCCAGCTGCCCGTGCCGCGTCGGTCGCAGTTGCCGCGTCGACCAGATGCTCCAGGAAACGCTGCTCGGCTGAGGTCAGTCCGAACCGTGCCGCAAATCCGGTGAGGTCCGAGGGGCTGGCCAGATTGACGACCACCACGGTCAAGGCCTTGCTGCCAGGTGGGGCGTGCGCGATCATCCCCGCGGGAATGGGCAGAACGCTCAGCTTCAGCGCGGTGGCGCTGTCGCAGTCGATGACGAAGGGCGGGGTCTCACCATCGGCTGCCGCAATATACCGGTGCAGGCTCTCGGTGTCGCACCGGGGCTGCTTCGATGTACTGATGAGGGTGCGGCCTCGTAGCGCCAGCCCCCTCGCGCGATCGAGCAGGAGCGTTGCGGCGATCTCCGCATCGACCAAGCGGCACGCGGCGTCGACGACCATCGTCAGCGTCGTCGCCTTGCCGTGCCTGACCTTATGCTCGCGAATGGCCGACATGCCGGCTGCGGCACACAATTGATCGCGCAACCGCAGGGCAGCGGCAACATGCGGCGCCAGCTTTGCGAGCAGTGCTTCATCCTCGCCGGTGTAGTCATCGGCTGATTTGGTACGGAACAGCGAGAAGAACGAGATGCTGTCCGGTGACCGGTTGATGGTGATGAGCATTCCCTTGTCGAACTTCTGTGGGCGGAAAAACCAGCGGAAGCTAGGGTCGCGATCGAGCTTGTCCTTGCTCGCAATCGATTCGAGACGCACGGGCTTACCGATGCTCGCCTGCATAATGGCGGCCATTCCGGCATTTGTTTCCGGCGTATTGAAGTGCTCGAGCGCCTGCCTCCGGACGTCGAGATCGATATCGACCGATGCGATGATCGGACGAATGCCATTGGCCATCATATTGTGATCGAAGCCCAACGACGAGGACAGGACATTGCGGCCGATATGGGTGACGGTACGGGACCAGCCCGCGTCGTCGAATGCATTCTCGTAAATGCGAAGAATGAGGTCGTCGAGGACGTCACTATTCATATCGTGCTCCGCAACAAAAATTCATCGAAGCAAGCTGCACCGACCACGCCGCGGCCGGATCCGGCGAAAATCACTGACCCGGGTCCGCCCCAGCGGCCCACTCCCGCGCGAACTTCCGAAAGCAAAGGGTACTAGTGTTCCGGTTCTGACATTTGCTTCCCTGTGCCGCCGGGTTTCGAGCAAATGTCAGAACCATGAGGAACACTAGCAAGTCCATGAGTTAGTGTAGCTTTTGCACCTGACGTTTGGTCTGGATCGAGCGCGAGTGGGACCAAACGTCAGGTGCGCTACACTAGCAAGCATATATTTCTAGTACCGCTTTTCGATCAGAAGTCCCTGGATCGACATTGCCGCGGGTGGGGCAGGGACTTCTGATCGGCGGTACTTGGCCGTCGCGCCTTAATCGACATCAACCTTGCCGCACCCATCGGTCAATTAAGGCGCAACGCCTCACTAGTGTAGCTTCTGCACCTGACGTTTGGTACCCGCATGCGGCTGGTCTCCGGACGAAATGTCAGGTGCGCTGCGCTCAGCGATGCGACAGAAAACCCGGAAGGATGGCACAGAGCCTAGTGCTCCGGTTCTGACATTTGATGCCCGGTTCCGCACCATTGAGAGCAAATGTCAGAACCATAAGGAGCACTAGCAAGATTATGTTTCTAGTGTAGCTTTTGCACCTGACGTTTGGTCTCGAGGCGAGCGCCAAGCGGGTACCAAACGTCAGGTGCGCTACACTAGCAAGGTGAGGCGGCGCGGAGTGACCAGCAACAAGGTCGCGATCCCACGGCTGAACGTGCGCGACAAGGCAATTACCCCTGCCGCCGCCCCCGGGCTAGATCATCGATTTTTTGGCGCACCGGGCAGGATGAAACTGCGAACTCTTATGTGGTTGAAATCGCTCTATGATATAGGCGGCCAGCCGTTGTCTGGCTCGCCGGGCAGGCGCACAGTGGGGTCAGGAAACGTGTTGTCGGGCAAGTCCGCGCTGCTGACCCAGGCGATGCTGGTCGGCAGTTGACCTTCGGTCTCCATGAACTCCTTCACCGCAAGCCATGCCTGGTCGAACGGGATGAACAGCCCGACGGGCAGCGGATCGTCGTGCAACGAGCGCACCCATTGCCGGATCTTGCGCATGTCGCCCTTGGAGAACCAGTCCTGACGCGGCACGCCTCCGCCATAGCGCGCGTACTGCAGGAGCACGCCGAACTCCGGGTTGCCCCACAGATCGAGCCTGATGTCCTTGCGGCCACGGCCGAAGGGAAGGTGCTCCGTACCATCGAGGCCTTCGAGACTCAATCCTCCGCTGTCGTTGCCTGAATCCGGGAACCAGCTGATCGCGCCGGGCGGCGGTTTCTTGAAGTAAGACTTCAAGAACTCCTGGCTGGGCCAACCCGGACCGTGGAAGGTGTGGAAATAGGCGTCTTTCTTCATGGCCTGCCTCTCCTGATCCAAGTGCCATCCCGCATGATCCAGAGCGCGCCCGTACCGTCGATGATCCGAACGATCGGATTGCCGATTTGAGTGCCAATCGAGGGTAGAACAAACTCGCAGCTACGGCATAGTTCGCGATCCACCCTCATCTCGATTGTCCGGCCAGCCAACCTGCTACCGTCAGCAGCCCGCAATAGCGCATTGGCCTCGGCGTGGAAGAGAGCGTTATTCGGGTATATGACCGATGTTGCCGGTCGCCATCAGTTCGGGATACCGCTCGATCAGTCGTGCTCGCATATCGCGCGCCATGGCCTCGTCGCGTGCGGTGTATCCCGGTGCATTGGCGTTGACGCCGAAGATGGCATGACCGTCGACCTCGGCATACGCGACTGTGCCTTCGGACGATCTCCGAGCGACACCTGAGCCCACGTCCGGCATTCCCGTGATCGAGCGGAAGCTGCCGATCGCCTCGGGCGGCGAGAACGATGGCGTACCCGTACCGGCTCGCGGCCCGACAGCATCCAGGGGCGGGCCCTGATTGTCGCCGAAGCGGGCTCGCGCAAGCTCGGCGAGGCGTGCCTCGGCTTCCCGGGCTTCACTCTCGCGCCGCCGAGTTTGGCTTTCGATGCTGCCCGGATTGCTCAAACTCGGTCTTGGCCGCCATGACGGATCGACCTCTCGGACGCGCGCGGCAGCCGCCTCCGCTCGGGCGTTGGCGACGGCATACCGGGCGGCCTGCGCTGGCGTCGCATCGAGCGTCCGGCTGCCGACCCGGACCGAGACCGAACCTCTGCCACGAGCGCCGATGAGGATGACGACGCCACCCGTCGCCGTCCGTCCACTGTCCGCCGCCCGGTTGTCCGGCGGGGATGCGCAGTTGTGCAGGATTGAAGCCTGCCTTGTGTGAGAGCGACGAGCCGTTCGAGCGCCACGTAGACCCGCAGCGCCGCCAGCTCGCATCGAAGATCGAGGAGCAACGGTCTGGCTTCAATTGGTAGTCCGTCAAGAATGTGGTCCGTCACATCAGTCCTCGTGCCTTTCGATCGCACGAGGCATGATCAGGTCGCCCGAAGGCGCGGGGACTACTTTGCTTGCAATGGTGAATTCCGCCTGCCAGCGGACGGCAGCGATGTGCCGGTACTGGCAGCTGGCGAAGAACTCGCGACGATGGTGGTCGGAGCTGCCGGGTTCGAATCCTGCATGGTGAATTTGGCGCACCGGACAGGATGAAACTGCGAACACTTATGTGATTGAACTATAGATGTAATTTGTGAGGGTGGGGCGACGGCAATCCACTGGACGATCTTATCCTGATCTCCTGTTCCATGCCCCGAACTTGTCCCCACACTCCCGGCATCCTTCAAGCTGTGTCGAACAGCATGCTGTCGAAGGTCGCCGAATGCCATACCCGAATTGTTGCCCCGAACGCGATGAACGAGAGGCAACGCTTCTCGAACTGCGATCTGACCTCGCCTACATCCGGCTGCTGGTCGCTGACGGTCCGCAGCCGGAAGCAACGCTCCAGCCAGCATTCGTCGGACCAGCAGCACCTGCGGCGGTGGAGGCCGCTGCCGCGCTGTTCGTATGGATGTCGACCCGTAACGGCCCGGGCGGCACCGCCGTGCTCGGCTTCCGCGCCGACGACTACAAGCCGGGAGAAGAGCCAAAAGCCACGCCGACTTGGGTTGGACGACTGACCCGCGAAGAAACAGATCGCGCCTGTCCCAGGCATCCTGAGGTACAGTCGCGTACCGATGATGCGGCCGCCAGGGCGAAAAGCGAAGCCAACTATTGGACTGGGTCCCAGTACGGGACGAGGGTGCACAAGTACCTTGCGGATGAGATCAGGGCGCTGGACGATCCAAACTTCCGCGCCGAAGTATCGCTGAGCAAAACCCAAGAAGAGTCGTATGGCACACGCGGTTCGATCCGCATTGACGTGTTCGAACGGGTTGGAAACGGTACGGTGTGCGTCTACGACATCAAGACGGGAAGACGCGGATTGAGCGCAACCCGCTCGGCGGAGTTGGTTGGTACAGTATTCGCGCTCTACAAGGACACACGCCGGATCATCTTGCTGGAGACGAGGCCCGGACGCAGATGACGACTGCAGCACAGGTCAGGAAGCTCGTACGACCGCTACTGGCACGCCATCCCGAGCTTGCCATTGTCGGGCGCATGATTGTGCTGAAACCCGTCCGGCACATTCTCAGGGCAATTTACATTGATCGAACGAGTGCGGCGACACAGTTCAAACCCAGATGGCTTGTGATGCACCTCTGCCGGCGCAACGGTAGAATTGGGCTCGACTTTGGCGGCGACATCTACAAGTTGCGGCCGACGTCGTGGCAACGCGAGTTCCCCATGCTTTGGTGGATCGATGACCCCCGAGTCACCGAATGCATTAGTGGACGCTGTGGAAGGAACTGCGCTGCCCGCCCTCAGTGGCCTCGACGAACTTGGAGGCTATGCTGAGCATGTGCAGTCTTTGAGCCACTGCGCCTACCCTCTGAAGCCGTATCAATGGGTGATCATTGAAGCGGCACGCGGGGAATCTTGACAAAGTGCGCGCCATCTGCCGCAACGAGTTGAGCCGCTACCCCGACGACACCTTCGGTAACCGGCCGGAAGAAATCGATCTTATTCGCCTGCCAAAACAGATCTGCGCCTGCCTGGAAACCGACGACCGCGCCGGCATCGCGGCGCTTTTGCACGAATGGGAACGCGCGACGGTCCGGAACCTCAAGATCGAACACCTGTGGGAAGAAACGCCGTTCCCGCTGGAGGAGATGTAATCGGACCAGTTCGCCGACCCTGCACCTCTGCTCTCAATCGGGAAATGATACGATTGCAAGCATATTGGCGCACCGGACGGAATGAAACTGCGAACTCGTATGTGATTGAAATCGCGCCATGAAATCGGCGACCAGCCGTTGTCTGCCTCACGGGGCAGGCGCATGGTCGGATCGGGGAACGCGTTGTCGGGCAGGACGTCGCTGTTCACCCAGTCGATGCTCGTCGGCAGCTGGCCGTCGGTCTCCATGAAGTCCTTGACGGCGAGCCATGCCCGATCGAACGGGATGAACAGACCGACAGGCAGTGGTGTATCCTGCAACGAGCGCACCCACTGCCTGATCTTCTTCATGTCGCCCTTGGAGAACCAGTCCTGGCGGGGCCGCCCGCCGCCATGGCTTGCGTACTGCAACAGCACGCCAAGCTCGGGGTTGCCCCACATCGAGAGGCTGATGTCCTTGCGGCCACGCCCCGGCGGCAGATGCTCCGTGCCGTCAAGCCCTTCCAGATCGAAGCCGGCGCTGTCGTTGCCTGTATCGTGAAACCAACCACTGCCCGCTGGCTCTGCCAGAAAGTAGGGCGCGAGCCCGACAAGCGATGGCCAACCTGCCTGTCGTACGTTGTTAAAGTACAAGCGCTTCTGCATGTGCAAGAAACTCCTCTACTGCCAACGCCCATGGTGCATGGTCGAAACATTGCCAAAAGGATCGACAAACCGGACTGTTGGGTTGCCGAGCTGAAGACCGATGTGCGGAAGCACCCTCCCGCAACTGTCGCATAAGGAGCGATCCACCTGTATATCGATTGTACGACCGGCGAGCGTACCGCCGTTGTGCTCCGCTGCCCGCATCAACGCGTTTGCCTCTGCATGAAACAATGCATCGTTCGGCTTGTGGCCGATGTTCCCTGTCGCCATCACCTCGGGATACCGCTCGATCGTGGCCCGCGAGCGCGGCCAGGCATTCCAGGTTCTGCTTACACGCCTCATCCTGGAACGGCTGCTCTACCGGCTGAGCCTCACCTCGCCTCGTAATCGCCTTGTGCTGAAAGGCGCGATGTTGCTCACGTCGTGGATAAAAGCCTCAACCCACGACAGACAAATCGCAAATCAAGCGAATCGCAGGAGATGAGCATGAAGACGATTGCTATGGTTGCCGCTATCGCCGCCTCGGTATTTGCCACCACCGTTGCTGGCAACGCGCTTGATCGCGAGAGGCTCTGGGAGGGGCAGAAGACGTGCCGAGACGGCTGACGCTAAGATCCAGATCTGGCAATCTGACGGCGGGTCACTATGCGGCACTCGCCGTTTCTAATTTCCAGGCCATCACAGTTTCAAGGTGATTTGACCTTTCACATGGACGTGAGCACGCAAATCCAATTGGGCCGTAAATCAGTTATTCGGGTCGAGAGCGAGTGCAAAAGCAGCAGAGAATTGGAGTGTCTACGGTACAGGGTTACGACCTTCATGTCCAGTTGCGCTATCGGGAGGACACAGCTTGATGTCTCGGAACGCTTGCCGCATCGTCGATCTCACCACGCTGTGGCGTAACCTTGCTGTATTTATGGTTTTGCTGCCCGTTGTCACGCCCACGCGAGCGGCTAATGAACCATCCCTTTGGGCCGCCCTGCGAGACGGGCGAGCTTTCGCGATGATTCGCCACGCCCTGGCACCCGGTTTCGGGGATCCGCAGGAGTTCAGGCTGAATGACTGCTCAACGCAACGAAACTTGTCGCGTGAGGGAGGCAAGCAAGCGCGCCAGATTGGTGAGTTGTTTCGGCGCAACCGAATCAAAGCTGCCGATATCTATACTAGCCAGTGGTGCCGCTGCCGCGAGACTGCCGAATTGTTCGGTATCGGATCGATAAACGACTTGCCCGCGCTGAACTCATTTTTCCAGAACGATGCACAGAGAAAGCCGCAGACAGACGCGCTGCGACAGTGGCTCCGCCAGAAAGAAGTCCGAGTTCCGCTGATCCTTGTCACGCATCAAGTGAACATATCCGCACTCACCGGGCGGACCACGGGCTCCGGTGAAATCGTGGTGATCCAAAAAGCGCCTGGCGATAGGCTGAGGGTGCTTGGATCAATCAATCCGCAAAAGTGACGCACAGGCTGCTTGTTCAGATGAAGCAGATGCCAAAGCGCTGAGTGCGCTTCTGTAAACCAGTTCCAACAGTCGACATTCGAGTAAATCTCTCATTCGGATGTAATCGTTAGGCGCATCAACGAAGCAGTCGACAGACGTGAACAAAACTCCACCTCATAACATTTACTCATCAGGCGGTCACAGCTGACCTCGAAGGCCACCAGATGCAAAGGGTGCCGCTTTCGACGGAATCGGGTACGGTAATCCATGAAATAATTGCGCACCGTCTGCAGATTGCCACTCTAGCAGGGCGAACGCTTGCGAATCGCATCCGCATCCGCATCGGCTCGGTTAAGCCCCGGGAGTGTTCCGAGGTCAGATAAATCGCATAGCACTTATAGCGGGCACCTGATTATTATCGGCTTCTCACGGCCGAAGTGACCAGCATCGATGCGCGATACGACAAAGTCTGCAACATCAGCGCGAGAGACGATGCCATTGCGCCAGGAGCTTTGGTTGGTCAGAACCCCGTACCGGGTGGTCCTGGGCCCACTGGTGAGAACACCCGGGCGTACAATCAGCCAGTCGAGATCGCTAGCCTCGATACGGCGCTCCTGTTCCGATTTATCATCATACGCGCGCCCGAGAACCAACCTGAAGGGAAGCCGCTGCAGCAGGTTGATGCTGGCATTGCTGTCGCCGGCACCGAAGCCGGTGACAGCAACGAGATTGCTGACACCAGCCGCGGACATCGCAGGCAGCAGCACGCGCGTTGCCGCCGAAAACAGCGTGACGGGCTTGGTGATGAGATCGAGGGACGCCGGCACGCCAAGCGCCTGGACCACAACGTCGACACCGTCGAGCGCCCGCTCGACGTCGTTGGCGACCAGCGCATCGCCTCGGACCCCCTTGATACGGCCGGAGCGGTCGCGCGGCGCGTTACCACTGCGTGACATGGCGCGCACCTTGTGACCTCGCAGGAATGCGGCCTCGACTACGGCCTGGCCGATACCTCGGCTGGCGCCGATGACAAGAACGTGTTTCATGGAGTGCGCACCAAGTCAGGCTATGTTCTCTTGTGTAACGTTGCGGGGGCGAAGAGAGATCACGCCTGTCGGTTGGAAGGGAGAATTCTGTTCGGCTTGTGGACTGCCTGCGCTGGTGACCTATATCGATCTTTTTTACCGGCGCCGATATTTCGCATGGCAAAAGGAGACATGTGCGCCACGTCCTGGCATCTCGGCTCTGTTCGGCATCAGTGTAGGGTCTCTGGATGATCGAGTGCCTGGGTGAGACAGTGGCGCGGGGTGAGGCGGTCGCCGTCGCGCTCGATCATGCGCCGCCATCCGAGGTAGCTCGGGAGATGATGTGACGCGACGCCCTTGAACCTTGCGCGCCAGAGATCGAAGCGGCTGACGTAGGCGTTGACGTTCTGGATGTGGTAGCAGCCGATCGCGCGCTCGCCGTGGGCAACGACCATGGCCATCTGCGTGATACCGGTCTCGGCGGAAAAGGTTTCGTAGGCACGATTGCCGTCGGTGACGAGCACCGCGTCCTTGGCGACGATCGGCTTCAGATGCGCGCCGATGCTCGCCGCCGAAAGGTCGAGGAGCATCTGGTCGGAGGTCGCGCCGTGGCGGTCGCGCACGATCAGGATGGCATCGTGCTCGTCGGTCGAAAGCCCCGGCTTCTTGGCCTTTCCACCGCGTTTGCGGGGAGCGCGGCCGACGATGCGACGCGAACCCTTGGCCGACTTCAGGATGAAGGTCTCGTCTGCTTCGACGATGCCCGCGACTGCGCTCGCCTTCTTCGACTGCGCTGACGCGAGAAAGCGGTGCCGCCAGCGGAACGATGTCTCGAGATGGATGTCGTTCTGTGCTGCCGCTTTCCGGAGGCTCACGCCATCGACCAGCGATCGAGCATAGCCGAGCCACTTCTCACGCAGGCGTAGACCGCTGAGCGGCGTGCCGGTCAGCGCATTGAACGTGCGGTCGCAGGCCTTGCACATGTAGCGCTTGAGCCCCGATGCCTGGCCCCAGGGCCGGAACTCGCAACTGCCACAGTGACCACAGGCGGGCGCTGCCGCGAACCGCGTCTCGATCAAGGCGACCACTTCTGCACTCGAACCCTTTGCCGACAGCGCCTCGACAAGCGCCTCACGTTGAACCTGGGTGAGATCACCCAACTGCTCGACAAGAGCCCGGAAATCCAGCGCTTTCATGACGTCCCCGCTGGCCGCGAATTACACCGCCATCACGGTCACACTACATCGTGGCCGAACAGAGCCGGCATCTCTGCTACGCAAGACGAATATTGTTAGCCGTTTAAACGGGAAGTGTGGTCCAACGTTCGCTGTCCAGTCGTTCACGAGATGGTTTATCTGTCGCGGCACGAGCCATTTGGGAAGCCCTGGGTTGAAGCTCATGTCTGAGATCGTTGTCTTGGCTCTCAGCGCTTTCGCGGCTGCTACGACCGCGTTGGTCCTGATCGGACCGGAGCGCTTGTGGTCGACGATAGGTCCGGCTGATCTGGGCCCGGTCGAATTCGAAACCCTTGAGAGGCGAAAGAGCCCGAACGATGCGCTCGCGTGCCCACCGGGCTTATGCAAAGCCGAGAGCGATATCTCACCTCCAACGTTCGCGGTTAATGCCGGTGGCTTACGCGCAGCGATGGGGCGAGTCATTGCGTCGGAGCCGAGAGTTGCCATCGTCTTCGCTGGCGATGATGAACTGACGGAGCGGTATATCCAACGCAGTGCGCTCCTGCGATTTCCGGATACGATTGTGGTTCGCTACTTCGATCTCCCAGGAGAAATGAGCACGCTGGCGGTCTACTCCCGTTCGCAGCTTGGCTATAGCGACATGGGCAAGAACAAGGCCCGCGTCGAGCGGTGGCTTGACAAGCTTCGGAGAATTGTACCGTTGGCGGAGTAGAAACGCGCCGATTTCTTATCAGTTGAACTTGTGTGAGCCGTGCAAACCTGCAGTAGCAGTGACCAAGACATTGCGGCCAGCTTCTGATATACCGACCTACCCAGCCGCTGCAACTGGGATCAGCGTCAATAATTCCGCGGCAAACAGACCGAAATTCACCTTGGCCGTATATTGTCAACTGGCTTAGCTGTAAATCGAAACTCGAACTCGATGTGATTGAATCCAGCAGGCTCGATCCAAGATCCTCGCCTATCCTTGCCGCGCAAAAAGTCGCGCTTTCGGAAACTCTTATCGCGGCTGCCCTCTCTTCAGCCGGTCTCTCCGCATCTCATCACGCCGCATTGGCATGACGTCAATGGTGCTGAACAGGGTGCTCCCGGGGACCGGTGCGGATCTGGTAAGCTTGATTCCTCCGTCCTTACCAACGACCACGACGCCGGTTTTCTGCCAGTTCAGCCGGATATTATAGCTCGCGAAGGAAACCAGCATCGTGGGCATACGGACGTTGATCCAACCCGTCGTGTGCAGCGAGCGCATGCAGGCATCGACGAACGGAAAGCCGCATTGGCCCAGCGGACTGAGATCGACCGTGCGCAGATCGCGCTTAAACCAGATGATGTTCGTGACCATGCCCCGCTGCATCACGACCTGCCGAACACGGCGGTCGCGAGCAGGCAAAGAACGACAGCACTCGTCAATTGAATGCGCAGCGGTGCATACCAAGCCGGACCCCGCCCGGAGCGCACGATCGAAAGATCATAAATCAGTAGCGCCAAAAATGCAGCGACCAAGCCAACCAGCGCGTAAAGCGTCGGTAGAAAGGGCAGGCAGAATGCTGCCAGCGCCGGCAAAACGCTGATCACCAGCCCACGGCCAAGGCCGTTCGACCGCCCCTCGGCAGCCATCATCGCCAAGCCCCACTGTACACCGCCCATGAACGACAGGATCACGGCTCCATAGATGACGATCCCTTTGGCGGCTGACTCCGGTGCCAGAACACCACCGGTGATTGCCTGTAACGCAAATCCAGCGAACGGCAGCACGCCGGCCCAGCCGAGCACGGCGGCTTCGCGTGGCATCTCGGACACGATTTGCATCGGTAAGCTCCAATCTCCGTGCGAAAACTGCACAGAATAACGCTGCAAACAGCGTTGGGGATCAGTCGGCGGCTTGTCGATCGATCATCGAACGAGGGACCGATTGGAGCACTACGGAGAAAACTCAACTCTTTCGGCAGATGAGTGCACGCTGTTGCGGTGGGAGTTGGCGGCGCCATCGGCGGAGCGCCGGTCCACTGCCTGGCCGCGTGCCCTCAGGTGGCGCGCATCCGCTGGTATCGCTACCGGGCCTCCAAAGCTGCCATCAATCTACCGATCAACACTCTCAGCAAGATGCTCGCTGACCGGCGCAAGGATGCCATCTGTGTCGCGCTGCATTCCGGTACTGTCGACAGCGCGCTATCTCGCCCCTTCCAGTTATGCGTTGCTCGGGATCGGCTCTTCAATCCGGCATTTATCGCAATGCTCTTGCTCGTGGTAATCGACGGTCTCGATCCAACGCGAACCGGTCAACTCTTCGACTGTGATAGAACAATTGCGCCGTGACCGTGCGGTATGGTTTCAACTGAGCGCGGGTACATCCGCGATGAGAGGCTGGCAAGACCCGCTCTCGCCCAATCGCTCGAGGTCCACTGCTGACCAACCACTCGTAGTGATCCTAGAAATTGACGTTCGTCCGACAAGCGGCGATGCTGCACGTGCTCGGGGTGCCGAGCGTGGCAAATTGTGTTGCCTACGGCAGTCACGTTGAGATCGAACATGGATGACCATCAAGACAACAAGCCTGTCATGGAGTTGCCGACGTCGGAGAGAATAAGAGCACGTCTTATTGGAGCGAAACGGCGGTTCCATGCCAACGACAACATCTCCGAATTCATCGAGCCAGGCGAGCACGATGAGTTGCTCGAAGAGGTCACCGGCAGAATGATGGCGGTGCTCGAGAGCCTTGTCATCGATATCCGTAACGATCACAACACGCAGGACACGGCACGCCGCGTCGCCAAGATGTATCTCAACGAGGTGTTCCGGGGCCGCTACTGGCCGGCTCCTCCAGTGACCGAGTTTCCCAATGTCGCCGGTCTCGAAGAATTGATGATCGTGGGGCCGGTGACCGTGCGCAGCGCGTGCAGCCACCACCTCTGCCCGATTATGGGACGGCTGTGGATCGGCATCATGCCCAATCAGCATTCCAGCCTTGCCGGACTTTCGAAATACGCGCGCCTCGCCGACTGGGTGATGACGCGGCCCCAGATCCAAGAGGAAGCGATCACGCAGCTCGCAGATCTTCTAATGCAAATAGTCAAGCCCGACGGCTTGGCCATCGTCATGGAGGCTGATCATTTCTGCATGCACTGGCGCGGGGTGAAGGACACTGCGTCAAAGATGGTGAACAGCGTGATGCGCGGCTGCTTCCTGAAGAACGCAGCGTTGCGGCGCGAATTTCTGTCGCTAGTCACTATGAAAGGGTGAGACCATGCTTGTCCGCTGCCTTTATGCCAGCCGCTCATTGCAGCCGCTTACGACGCCGATCCTCAACGACATCTTATCGCAGTCGCGCAGGAATAATCCTAAACAGGGTATAACGGGTCTGCTCTGCCATACTGATGACGTCTTCGCCCAGGTGCTCGAGGGAGGCCGTGACGATGTGTGCGAGTTGTTCAACGTCATTGTGCGCGACGAGCGCCACCATCACGTCCGCATCCTCGCATACGAGGAGATCCGCGAGCGGCGATTTGGTGGTTGGACGATGGGAAAGGTCAATATAAGCAACGTGAACCGCGCTCTCTTGCTCAAGTATTCAGAACGCGAAGAGCTCAACCCCTTTGTGAGTTCCGGCGCAACCACACTCGCATTGCTCACCGAACTCGTCGAGACTGGCGCCATTTCCGCACACACGGCCAAATAGCCAATGCGATGACCGATTCGAACTTTCAATAAAGTTGGTTGGGCTCGGCAATCCGTAAATCGGGCACAAGCCGGTCAATCACCTTAGCCGAGCACAAAACGCCAGGCATACCCGCACCGGGGTGCGTACCGGCCCCGACGAGGTAGAGGCCTTTCGGCCCCTCGGCCTTGTTGTGAAACCGGAACCATGCCGATTGGGTGAAGTGCGGGGCCAGGGAGAAGCCCGTGCCCTGCCAGCTCAGATACCGCGTTTCGAAGTCTGCAGGTGTCATGAAGAAGTCCGACCTTATTGAGGTGCTGAGCCCCGGAAGGATCGTTGTATTCAAGGCGGCAACGATGCGGTCGCGCAACCGCGGCCCCTCGACGCTCCAATCGATATTCGCGGTCAGATTTGGAACCGGACAAAGCACATAGAAGCTGTCGCAGCCCGGCGGCGCGAAACTGGGGTCCGTCGCTGTCGGGCGATGCAGATAGAGGGAGAAGTCGTCAGCGAGAATGCCGCGGCGATAGATATCATCAAGCAGCCCCCGAAAACGCGCGCCCAGCCAGATCGTATGATGAGCAACGCCAGGGTAGGTCCTGTCAGCGCCGAAATAGAGCACGAACAACCCCATAGACAAGCGCGCAACGCGCTGTTTCAGACGTGCGCTTGCGCGTTTATGCTCAGGTTCCAGCATTTCGGCATACAGGTGCAGGGGATCGGCATCCGAAACAACAATGCTCGAGCTGAGCGTCCTTCCGTCGTCGAGCTGGACACCTGTCACGCCCCCACTCTCCACAACGATCCGCTGTACAGTCCTGCCGAATATCAGCTCGGCGCCGGCATCGCTAAGGAGCTGGACCAGCGCGGCAACCATGGCGCCGGTTCCGCCCATCGCGAAATGAATTCCGTCGCGGCGCTCCAGATAGTGGATAAGGCCATAGATGCTCGTGGTCTGGAACGGGCTGCCGCCGACCAACAGCGGCTGAATGGAGAATGCCTGGCGAAGGTTCGGGTTCTTGAGATATCGACAGACCATCTGCCAAACCGTCTCGTGCGCGCGCAGTCGAACGAGGCGCGGTGCCTGCGCAAGCATCGAGCTCGCATCATGGAACGGCCTGTCGGCAAGCTCGGTGAAACCGGCGTCATAGAGCTTGCGCGAATGTTCCACGAGCCGCAGATAGCCGTTCGCATCGGAGGGCTCGAAGCGCCTGATTTCCCTGAGAGTATCCTCTAGTGTCCCACCGTAGTTGAATTCGGTGCCGTCTGGGAAGCGAAACCGATACCAGGGATCAAGTGGCACTAGGCGCACGCGATCGGCCATGCGCACGCCCATCAGCTCGAACAGCTCCTCGAACAATGACGGAGCGGTGATGACAGTCGGTCCAGCATCATGACGGTAACCGTCCCGCTCAAACACCTGGGCGCGGCCGCCGGCAGCCGCCTGCCGCTCGATGAGCGTGACGCGGTAGCCCTTGGCTATCAGCCGGACAGCGGCGGCAAGACCGCCAAATCCAGCTCCAATCACCACTGCTCTGGACATGCGGTTCTTGCCCAATCCAGGAAATCCACCAAGATCCAATCAATCGCCCCGGCAGCGCGAGCTTCACACCGTTTCGTTTGCCGACATCCTGAGTTGGCAACGATAAGGGCAAGCTGCTGGACCTTGGACCAAGTGCTGGGGCAGCTTACTTGTGGTCCAAACTCGCTGCTGTGACGTTACGCTCCGAAGGTCTGGCTAGATCAATCAGCGCCAGTGGGCAATCAATCAACGTAGCGACGCCGAATGGATCGTAACGAAGACACACAGATGGCGCGCCTCACCGAATTGTGCCGCCTGACAGAGGCTGACTTGGCTGACCGGCTCGAGCGGGTCGGTTCTGGCATCCCGCCCCGGCTGTCCGCGGCGGCACGGCACGTCCTGCTTGCGCCGGCCAAACGCGCCCGTGCGTTGCTGACGCTTGCGGCCGTCGACGACCTCGGAGGAAATATCGATGTGGCTCGGTGCGGGGCTTGCGCCTTGGAATTCGTCCATAGCGCGTCGCTGATACTCGACGATCTGCCATGTATGGATGATGGGCATGTCCGCAGAAACCGCGAGACCGCGCATCGCGCCTATGGCGAGGCAACTGCAATACTCGCTGCGATAGGCCTGATCGCCGAAGCCTACAGATCGATAGCCGATGAGCACCGCCTGCCCGTTGCCGAGCGTACGCGCATGTCCAGCGAATTGGCGCAGGCTATGGGATTCGACGGCCTAACGAGCGGGCAATTCGAGGATCTGTATCATCTCGGGGGACAAGTAAGCATCGATCGTCTTGAGCACGTCTACCGCCGCAAGACTGGAGCATTGTTTGGCCTGGCGCTCTCCTTCGCGGGCACGGTTTCGGCGGCAAAGCGCGAAACAATCGACAAACTAAGGGAGTCGGGATTGCGTATCGGGCTGGCGTTCCAGATCTTTGACGATTTGCTCGACGGCTACTCAAGTAGCGCAGTCATCGGCAAGGACGTCCGGAAGGACGACATGAAGGCCAACGCCGTCTCGGTCCTTGGCGCAGCGGCCGCTGCTGCAGCTGCAAAATCCGAGATCGCCACCGCCCGGCAGCAGCTTGTGGCGATACTGGGGATGGGCTGCGTGACGACGCTTCTCGATGGGCTGGTTGAGCAGACATTGCAGCGGATCAGTCTTGACCCACTCGATAGTGCGGACATGCGTTCGTCAGATTCCAGCGTGGGCGGGAGTGGCTCATGAGCACCAGTCTCCTTGAAATCCGGGACGCAACCTACCGATACGGCGCCCGGCTTGCCATTGGTGGTGTCTCTCTGTCCATCCCGCCCGGCCAGATCTATGCGCTTCTAGGGCCCAACGGAGCCGGAAAGTCGACGCTCGTCAGAGCCATTAGCGGGCGCATCCGCCTCGACTCCGGCTCGATACGGGTGGCCGGAGGCGACCCGGCCGAGAGCGCAGCAGCGCGCCGTGAAATAGGTCTCGTCCCGCAACAGATAGCGCTATTCGAGAAGCTGACGCCGCAGGAAAACCTTGCCGCGATCGGTCAGATCATGGGCGTTGGGCGGAGAAATTTGAAAGAGCGCATACCCGCAGCACTTACCCAGATCGCAATTGGCGACCGGGCAGGCGATAGAGTTGAGACGCTGTCGGGAGGAATGCGGCGACGTGTCAACATTGTGGCTGCACTGCTCCATCGACCCAGTCTTCTAGTGCTCGACGAGCCGACAGTTGGCGTCGATGAGGTCGGGCGACGTGCGCTGCGGGACCTGCTACAAACTCTGCGCAACAATGGCCTCGCTATTCTGCTGACAACACATGAGATGGAAGAGGCAGAGGCGCTGGCGGACCATGTCGGGATCATCGTGGCGGGCCGCATGCAAGCAGATGGTACTCCGTCGCAATTGGTCGAGCAGCAGTTTGGATCGGGCATGGAACTGGTGGTGCGTTTTGATGCAGCCGAAGGGCAGCATATCATACCGTTGCTGGCACCGCTCGGGGTGTCGCTTGACGCAACGACATCGCAATGGAAGGGGATCGTGGATCCGGATGCCGGCCCGGTACGGGCGCTCATCGACCGACTGCTGGCCAGCAGAGCGCGCGGGCTGGATATCCGGCTAAGGCGTCCCGGCCTGGACACCCTTCTGCGGCGCCTCACACAAATGGATCCTGCCGCATGAGGCGTGCGGTTCTTCGGGCGATGCTGATCAGCCTGCGCCGCGACCCCGCCGCGCTAGCGATGAGCTTTGCTTTGCCTGCGGCTGTTTTCCTCATCTTCGCAATAATATTTTCTGGCGCGAGTGGCGGCAGCCTCAATGTCCGGTTGGCTGTGTTGGACCTTGAGCGCTCTGGCGCTTCGAAGCGGCTGATCGACGGCGTCAAGGGTAATCCCCAGATGATCGTCGTTCAAGCCAGTGAGCCGACCGAGCATGCCATTGTCGAGCTTGTCCGCTCTGGTGCCGCCGATGTCGGCATGATCGTCCGTGGTGGACAGCGGACGCTGAATTCTGCCGATCAGACCGGCGATCCGCCGATCGTCCTCGTCACCGATCCCACACGCGATATCGCCGTGGCGGTCGTAGAGGGTATTGTGCAAGAGAGCTACTTCAGCAAGTTGCCAGATGTAGTTGTCAAAGGCATCGCACACATAATCACCAGCCGACTGGTCGAGTTGAACCCGGCGCAGGCAGCGCGGCTCGAGGCCGGCATTGATGCGATCTCGCAACGGCTGGAGCGGAACGATGCAGGTGACGTCGGCTCGGCCGCAGGCATTTCTCTGCCGTTTCAGAGATTGATGCAGCGCAAAAGCGCAATTGGCGATCCCTCGGTGCCTAGCAGCATACCTTATTATGCCGCGGCCGTAGCCATCATGTTTCTGCTTTTTGCCTCGCTAAATGGCGCCCTGACGCTACTGCAGGAAAAGGAAAGCGGCCTGTTGGAGCGGCTGTCGACGGGGCCCAGCGGTGTGCGTGCCGTAATTGATGGAAAATTCTGTTTCTTGTGGCTGCAGGGCGTGGTCCAGGTCACAGTCATCTTTCTTGCCGCCTGGCTCGGCTTCGGTCTTGATCTGCCGCGAAATCTGAGCCCATGGCTGGCGATCAGCGTGGCGGCCTCGGCTGCAGCATCGGGGCTGATGCTGGGCTTTGTCTCATTGTGCCGCACAGTTCAGCAAGCTCAGACCCTTGGGACCATAATCGTTCTTATCGCCAGCGCCATCGGCGGCAGCATGATTCCGCGGTTCTTGATGCCACAATACATCCAGACGATGGGCTGGTTGACACCCAATACTTGGGTGCTCGAAGCTTATGGCGCCATATTCCTGCGCAACGAAACTTGGCAGGCTACGCTGTTGCCGATCGCGGCGCTCGCGGTGTCCGGGTTGGCGGGGCTTCTGGTCGCGCATTTGGCAATGAGCCGACAGACATGACGGGCCCGACTGGAAAACACAACAACATTGCGGTGAGCGCAAAGCGATCTCCGGGGCGCTACCAGCGAACCACGGAGCGCGAGACTGCGATCGGCCTGATCCTGGCGACCTTTATAGTCGCGGGCTGGATCAGTCTGCACGTATTCAGCCTTTTCTTCTTCGTTCCAACGATTGAGACCTTGCCGCTCGCGCTGATGCTCATTGCGCTCAATGCCTGGCTCAGCGTGGGGCTGTTCATTGTCGCCCACGACTGCATGCACGGCACGCTGGCCGTCGGACGCCCCGCGCTTAATCGCGCGATCGGACAGACGTGCCTCTGGCTCTACGCCGGCTTCTCCTTCGACCGGGTCAATACCAAGCATCATCTGCACCATCGGCACGCTGGAACCCCGCATGATCCCGATTTCCATGCGGTCCCGCCGAACCGGTTCTGGCCATGGCTGACGGCTTTTATGGGCGAGTACATGACGCTGGGTGTTGTTCTCCATCTTGCCGTTCGCTCGATTGTCTATGCAGCACTGATGGGTGCACCTCTTCTCAATGTAATCGTGCTATGGGCATTGCCTGCGATTTTGTCCGCCATTCAGCTGTTTTATTTCGGCACCTACCTGCCCCACCGTCCTTCAGCAGTTCCATTCGAGGACCAGCACAAGGCCCGCAGCAACGATTATCCCTGGCTCGTTTCACTCTTCACATGCTTCCATTTCGGCTACCACCACGAGCATCACCTCTTCCCCTGGTTGCCGTGGTGGCGGCTGCCTGAGGCCAGATCCGATGGCCGAAGCGAAGCGTGAAGCTTCAATCCGTCAGGGTCGGCGTCCATAGTCTACGCCTGGGTGGAGTTCCGAGTAAGGCCCTGGTTCTATAGGTGGTGACCTGTACCGGCGCGGCGGCCAGGATCGCAAGCTTGCGCCGCTTGGAGACAATGATGCGGGAATCCCAGGCATTGGCTTTCAATTGCCGCACGTCCGTGCCGATCGCTCGGTACACGCCGCGCGCGCCCGCTATGGCGATCCCGGCACGGATCGGCAAAGCGGCAATTCCATACGTTGCGGATTGATAGTAGCGCTCCGCCTCGTCAAGCAGCCGGATTGCTACATGCGAGATTGCCTCCCGCTTCTCGGAGGCGGCCACGTTCGCGACATCGACTCCGGCCTCCTGCAGCCAGTCGTGCGGAAGATAGATCCTTCCGATACCAGCATCTTCGATCACGTCGCGTGCGATGTTCGTGAGTTGGAACGCGATGCCAAGGTCGCAGGCACGGAGCAGAGTCGCCCGATCCGTGACCCCCATTACGCGCGCCATCATGAGCCCCACAACGCCTGCCACGTGGTAGCTGTATCGCAACGTGTCTTCGAGTGTTTCAGTCTTTTCGGCACGCGCGTCCATGGCAAAGCCCTCGATGAGATCGAGCGGCAATCGGTGCGGAATGTCGTGCCGTTGGACAACCCGTGCCAGCGCCTCGAAAGTGGAATCGTCCGGCTGGCCGCGACACGCTGCGATGGTTCTCCTGCGCAACGTTTCGACAACCTCGACGGCTGGCCTGTCCTGACCAGGAAGCGGCCTGAGCTGAGCGGAGGAGAATCCGAGCTCCTGTCCATCGATCTCATCATCGCAATAGCGGCACCACGCATAAAGCATGTATGCGCTCTCTCGCATCTTCAGCGGCAACAGCCGTGCTGCGGCCGCGAAGCTTTTGGAGCCGCGCTCAATGCGCTGCCTGCTGAGGTCGACAAGTGCGTCATCGGTGTTGCTCATGACTGGCTCTCCACCGCCGATCGCGCGGCAGACAAGCCGCGTTTACCGCCGCCAGAAGCGAAAGCCCGGATAGCGCGTAGCACCGGTACCGGCGGCTTCCCCGCCAGAATTCGGGCTTTATCCCAAGGGGTGAGACGGGCCGCGTAGAAGCGTCCAATCAAGTCCTCCGGCAGCCTGTAGAAACGGGCCAAGACTGCCCAACGCCGCTGGGGCTCCGCCGCACGAAAGAGCATGCGGTTGAGCGCGCGCAAGAACGATCGCTCTCGCCAGAGCATTCGTGATCTGGCTTCCACAAGCGCCGCGACGGGCCGCGTTTCCAACACCCGACATTCGGCAATGGCGTCTGCCAACCCCACAGCATCTGGCAGCGAGTAACCAGTTACCGGGTGGAACAACAGCGCGCGCAGGCCTGCGAGCGCCTGCATCCCGTCGCGCTTTCGATTGTCCCAGTACGCATCAATATCGCCGGCGAGGACAATCGGCAGGACGCCGCGCTCACGGCGCAGGATCGACCTGATCTGCCAGCCACGATCGGCGGTATAGCGGTTTAGGCGATAGTCCAGGGCCGTTTCGTCGAGGTCGGGCATATCGCTGTAGTAGGTGTCCTCCACCAGCAGTTGGTCGGCGGCCAGCGGCAGCAAATAGACGAAGCGATAGCCGTCATATTGCTCGACTGAAGCATCCATGATGACCGGCGCACTTACACCGTGTGGCGCCTGCGTGACGATTTCGTGTCCGACAAACTTCTGGTAGCCGACCTCGATCTCGGCGCCCTGGATCGGTCCCCGGCAATCGATGATACAGGGTGCCTTCAGCGTGCGACCATCGGCAAGAGCGACCTCAAATTCCGACACGGCACCCACCGTGACACCCAACAGTGCATACGCGCCGAGAGCAGACGTGACGACGCCATGCAGGCGTTCGCAGGTTATCGTGGAATAGCCTGTCGACAAGCCGCGAGAAAAATTCGGAAATCGCACCTCTTGCGTCGGCCACCTGTGCGCCACGAATGGCGCAATCCACTTGTGCTGATCCGGTTGAAGGTCTGTATCGTGGAAAGACCAGGTGTGATTGCCGCCCAGCGTGTCATTCTTGTCTATAATGCAGATCTGTATCCCGGGGCGGGCAATGTGCAGCCGATACGCTATCAGCGCGCCACTCAGGCCCCCACCGACCAGAACGACATCAAAGCGAGAAATCTTGGGAAATCATGTCCTGGAATGCGCCTAAACGTCGTTGACCATACTAAGATCAACGTACCTCAAGCCTCGACGGATCAAGAACCCCACCACGAAAACGTGGTCGAAGCAAAGTGATCCCGCCTTTGGCATATCGTTGTGTTCGTAATTTCGGAACAGAAAGTCGTGCCCGATGGAGATTGCCAGGGACGAGAAGACTTCGGATCGGCCGCTTTGAGCTTCCTTGCTGGCAACATCCATGACCCCAGGTCCGGCATGCCCGTGATCGAGCGGAAGCTGCCGATCGCCTCGGGCGGCGAGAACGATGGCGTACCCGTACCGGCTCGGGGACCGACAGCATCAAGTGGCGGTCCCTGGTTGTCGCCGAACCGACCGCGCGCAAGCTCGGCGAGGCGTGCCTCGGCTTCCCGGGCTTCACTCTCGCGCCGCCGAGTTTGGCTTTCGATGCTGCCCGGATTGCTCAAACTCGGTCTTGGCCGCCATGACGGATCGACCTCTCGGACGCGCGCGGCAGCCGCCTCCGCTCGGGCGTTGGCGACGGCATACCGGGCGGCCTGCGCTGGCGTCGCATCGAGCGTCCGGCTGCCGACCCGGACCGACACCGAGCCGCGGCCCCGTGCGCCGATGAGAATGACGCCGCCGCCGTCGGTCCATTGCCCGCCTCCGGGCTGTCCGGCCGGGATGCGCAGCTGTGCCGGATTGAAGCCGGCCTTGTGCGAGAAGACGAGCCGTTGCAGGGCAAGGTAGACCCGCAGTGCCGCGAGCTCGCACCGAAATTCGAGGAGCAAGGAGCGGGCCTCGTCGGGCATCGCATCAAGTGTCTCAGCCGTCACAGCAGTCCTCGAGCTTTTCCATCGCTCGGGGCAGATGCGGCCGCCAGCAAGGGCGGGGACTACTTCTCTTGTTATTGAATTTCGCCGTGGCCAGCCGGCGCTGCGATCAGCGCGAAGAGGGCACCTTCGCCGCACCATCAACGGTAGTGACGGGTTCGAATCCTGTATGGTGAAATGGCGCGCCCCATCGGACGAAGTGTGAATCGGAGTGGGGTCAAACGTGCCAATCAGCATCCAAGGTTGACCCCACCTTACGTCGATCAAGGCATTGACGTCTAATATGTTATTGTCAAAGCCGTGGGGGCAAGATTCGAATCCGAAAGGGGTCAGCCGAGCACTCCGATCCACAATCATCGATGCTCGGCTGCAGGCCTACGATAGGGAAGACCGGCTGCTTGGCAGCGTACCCAGGTTTGCCGTTGAGCGCCTTCGGCCACAGCCGGGAGCGGCGACAACGTTGGAGGAGCTATACCCGAACTATCGGCGATGGTGTGCCGAGTCGAAATCCATCACCTTGAACAGCAACAGTTCGCCGATGAGTTCTTGGCCATGTGCCGGCGGCTGGGCTTCACAACTTCTGGCGATGGTCGTGCTGCCTGCTGCCACAACCTAATCATAGCGGCTTGACGGGGTCGCGGCCATCGAAAGCGCGAGTGATGATGTCACAACCGCAAACGCGATACACCCAGGTCCGGACGTTGTGGTGCGGTGCAGCGAATCGTCGGAGAGGGCCAAAAGCGCCATAGGCCAGACGCAGATCATCGGAGGACATGTGCTTTCCCCGCACCTCGGCTTGATGATCGTTGCCGCGAAAATCGCTGCAGTGCATCACGAGAGAGGCGGATTCTTGTGTGTGGCGACTGCTTTCGGCCCTACCGCGTCGGTCGGCGCGCGGTCAGCAGATTGTGAGTTTTACAACAACTAGGCTCAGTGCTCGTGTGCGTTGCACTGAGCATATTGAAGCGCATCTCACGGTGTGCGCCGCAACATTGGCTCAGCGCGACCACGTGCCGTTAGGATGACCGGCCTACTACCGATACGCATCTGTCTCTTTTTCACTGAGGCCAATAGCGGCCAGCTTGAGCGGGGACAATAGTTTGTGGCGTGTTTCTTTGGCTAGGCCGGCGTTCTGAGGGAAACTTGCTGGGTCGCCGAGAGATCGCGGACGTGCAAGCTAGTCGTACCTCTGGACGTCAAGTCAACGGATCACGAGCACAGACAGCGATGTGTGCGACAGCACCTTGCTGGTCTGGCTGCCGAGAAGGACTAGCGACAGACCGCGACGACCATGGGAGGCCATGACGATCAGGTCGCAGGCGCAGGAGGCTGCGGTTTCGACGATAGTCTCTGCAGGCATCTTATCGGGCACATGCAGCGTATCGCAGGGAACGCCCGCAGCAGTTGCTGCGCTGCTGGCCTTCTCGAGGATCATCCTGGCGCGGTCCGCGGCGGCGCGCTCGTACTCGTCATTGGGGAAGGCAACGCCGACCGCCAGGCCCATCTCGCCAGACACCGCGGTCGGCTCCACCTCAGAGACAGTGAGAACGGTGACGCGAGCACCGAGCCCCTTTGCGACGGCAAGCCCCTGCTCGACAGCCCTATCAGCCAACTCGGAGCCGTCGGTCGCGATCAACACGTGCTTGTACATGAGGTCTTTCCACCTTGGCTCCGCCCATGACCGAGGCAACTGGCGGCGATCTACAACGGCCAGACTTCGCCTCGATGTGACAGCGTCCATGAGTTCCAATGCGACGCTTGTCTAGGCGTCTCATCGACTGCGGTCAACCATGAGAACGGCCGGTCTTAATGAGGACGCTGAAGGCCAGCCGGAACCGCCAATCCAATCACGGTCGTGGGTTGTGAGGCGACCATCAGCGCCACCATTATCCGACCATCAACACGATCAGTGCATGGTTAGCTACGACGCGTGCCGTTATCGGGAATGCAGACACCGTCAGAGGATCAACGTGCGAGTTGCCGGCCGACCGGCCTCGTAGCCGCGCGCCACTAGGCGTCCAGTAGCTGGCTCCGCCATCATGGCGAGGTGCGTTTCGTCGTTTAGCAGCGGCCATTCCAGCCACTTTAGGTCAGGATCCCAGCTGCGCGAGGCCGCTCGCATGGCAACGAGCCGGGCTTCGTTCTCGAATGCACGATGCTGCCCTAGGTGCCAGTCCGGCGACTGCCACTCATTGGCGGCACAGGCATCTCTGACCACTCGGGCGGTGCAACTACGGCGCTCGATGACAACCGTCTCGTCTGTATGCAGCCCGGCTAGCGTGAAAATAGCCGGCGTCGAGATCGGCGTCATCTCCAGCATTACCTTGGCTACATCAAAGTTTCGGGCTGTCTCGAACACCCGGCGCAGGAGATGGATCGGCTGCAAGTCAGTCGAGTTGAACAGTCGGTAGCGCTGAAGGAGCCTGTCGATCCGGAGCAGGCCGATCCGACTTGGCGGCATGGGCTGGTTGATGGCCGCCGCGAACCTGCCTGGCGCCACGGCCTGGATAACGCCGGTGAAGGCGGGCCAAGTTAGCGAGATCCATGTGCCCAGCGGGTTGGCTATGCGGGCGGCGACGACGAACCGACCCACCCCTGACACGTCCCAGTCCAGCGTGCGCTGCAACAGCGCCGTCTGTCCGCCTTCGGCCGGCCTTGCCACGGTCGTGCAGCCCCATTCGTAAGCTAGGTTGAGATAGTAAAGGCCGGGCTGGCGCGAGCGTCGTGCCAGAGCCTCGATCTCGGCGAGATAATGCGACCGGTTGCGCACCAGCCACCAGTGCGACAGCCGGTCCAGAAGTCGGAGCAGCTGCATGGGCACTCCGTGCGTCGCTAGCGCATGCAGCTGGTAGCCGCGCTCTCCCATTAGTTCTGCGATTTCCAGCGGGAAATTAGCGCCGACGTCATAAACAGGAATCTCCGGCAGCGCGTCTTGGTTTGTCATGGTCTGCACTGATCGGAGTTCGCCCCTTGTTACAATCATCCTTACGGCTCAAGAGCGCCCGGTCAACGTACAATACGCGAAGCCTGTACGATACACTCGGGCAACAGACGGGTCGCAATTGCGGCAGATCAAGGTCCACAGTGCCTGCAGGTCGAATGGTCCACAGGGATGGAAGAATGATCAGGGTGAGCTATGATTACAAAAGTTCGAGGCGACATTCTCTTGAGCGAGGCGCAGGCAATTGCTCATGGCATCGCTCCACATGATCACTTCAACCAAGGGCTCGCGCTCGCGTTGAGGGAACGTCACCCTGCGATGGCAAAGGATTTCCGCCACTATTGCCACCTGGAGAATCCGAAGGCGGGCCATGCCTGGTTGTGGGCCGGACCGGAGCGAGTCATCATTAATCTGATGACGCAGGACGCTGCGCCGGGTAAGAGCGCGCATCCCGGCAAAGCGTCGTCTCAAAACGTCAATCACGCGCTCCGCGAACTCCGCAAGATCATTGAGAAGGAAAAACTAAGATCGGTCGCTCTTCCGAAACTGGCAACGGGTGTCGGCGGCATGGACTGGAGCGAGGTCGAGCCGCTCATTGAACAGCACCTTGGCGACTTGAACGTGCCGGTGGTCGTCTATGAAGTCTATGAGCCGAATACGAAGGCCCAGGAGGGCCTGAGCTGAACGGCTGATGAAGCACAGCACCCCGCGTGGGGGCGGTTGCCAATTTGGTTGAGGGTTCATGCCCCCACGAGGTGCGTACTGAATGATCAGGTCCTTCGGGTATTCTGTGCGACTTCGCGGGCGCATGAGCGACAGAGAGGCGTGTGTGGAAGGACGTCCAATCTCTGCTCAGATATCGCGTTTTCGCATCGCGAGCAGATGCCGTAGCTGCCGCTCTTGATGCGAGCGAGTGCTGCATAGATTGCCTGGATTTCGGCATTCCCTGCGTGCCCAAGCCCCTCAAGCACCTCATCCATCTCGGACTCGGTCGCTCTTTCTTCCCAATCCGGGTCAGCCGGCTGCTCCAGATGCGCCTCGATCCGTTGTAGCCGGCTGTCCAATTCCAAAAGCCTGGCTCTGAGTTGTTCTTCACGTGCTTTGAAGTCGGCCATTTCGTGTAATCGCCTCCCTATGAAGTGGCATGCAACGCCGAGACAAGTTCCTGAATAGAGGCAGCTGTCAGTCTGGCCCGCTATGCGTCCGATCCGGCCCTGTGCAACGAACCCCGGAGTGCACATGAGACGAATGATTGGCAATTCATCGCACCTGACGGGACGAAATACAGCAAGCGTTGTACGCTGGGGCACATCACCAGATGCACTCTGCTAGGTGCTCCTCCTCGTCCAGATGATCGATCTCTCGGCCGGTAAAGTCGCTGCGAGAGACGACGCCAACAATCTTTCCGCTCTCGGCGACGGGGAGGTGTCGGAAGCCGCAATCATTCATTTTCCGCAACGCATCGATGGCATGGCTATCCGGCGATATCGTAGCAGGATCCGGCGTCATTGCCCGCGCAAGGCGGGTGGTGGCAGGAGCCTTCGCTTTTGCTAGGACGCGGACTGCATCCCGACCAGTGAATATGCCCGTCAACCGTTGACGTTTGTCGGCGACCAGTACAGACCCCGCCTTGCGCTTCCACATTGCACGGCACGCGTCTGCTACTGTCTGATCGGCGGCTATAACCAGGGGCTTCCGTTTGCCGACGACGTCTCTGATTTCCCGGTTTTCCTCCGAGCGTGTCCGGCTGGTATTGCGCCAGCGATATTCCTCGAACTCCATGCCTTTGAAGTCGCCGCGAGAGACGACACCCAGGACCTTGCCGTCCTCCGTAACCGGGACATGTCGAAAGCCCCCCTCGCTCATGGCCTGCAAAGCCTCGATAGCGCGGCTCTGAGGAGATACGCAAATGGGTTTTGGTGTCATAACGCGCGACAGTCGAGCGGCAACGGGATCTTTGCCCTTTCCCAAAAGGCGCACGGCATCTCGGCCGGTGAAGATTTCCGACGAGCCTTTGCTGGGTGTCGACGACGAGAACCGATCCTATCCGACGCTCCCACATCGCTCTGCAGGCGCTGCGAACCGTATGATCGGCGGCGAGCACGAGCGGCTTATGGTCTCTAACGATATAGTTCAGGTCTCTATTTGTCATAGCACCGGGCAATTTCGCAGTTCGCGCGCATGCGCCCCATGACACAGGTCAAACGCGACGGTTCTGTATCATTGTCCAACAGACTGCCGGAAGCGGCGGATTCGTTTCGACCTCCACCGCTTGGATAGTCCTGAGTTGATCGCGTGGTCCCTTGGCTGTCGTTCCGGTGACATTCAGTGTCGGGTGCACTGCGCATTGCGAATGCCGGTCAGTCTGTCAGGGGAATACGATTTCAGCACACGCCGGGACGACGGACACTTGGGGGCTGGGGCGGGCACTGCAACCACTTGAAGCACTTCCGCTCCCCGTCCCAGATCGACCGTTCCCGGCACAGAACGAGAACGCTGTCGCGATACCTCATATAGCTGCCGACTTGCTGCGCCGCGGCGCAACGACGGTCAGGGCCAATCCTGGATATCGACCTCAAAGTCAATGGTGCACCGCACCTAGTCCGGAATTGGTGACGCACCCACGAAGTCGCATCGGTGCGACAGACCGATTTTGCACGGCCTGGCAACGGACACTCCCCAAGCAATCGATCGCTTTCGATCTTCGAGCCAAGGAGAGATGGGGGCTCGCTCGCGCAAGCGCAGATTGGCGAGCATTGCCGCCAACTCCGGTTGTCAGAATGTCCTGAGGTGCTTTAATTCGCCAGCGTCGAGCCTAAAGAAAGCCCACCGATCGCAAGAGGATGGTTGCAATCATGAGAGGTGCGGCAATGCGCAATATCCATAGCCAGATTATGCCAATCGCCCGCCCTTGGAGATCTGCATCGGTTAGCGCATTTCCTCTGCCCAACGCCCAGCCAACACTGAGGGCGATCGCGAGACCGCCCAGAGGCAGAATGAAGTTGGATACGGCGTGATCGATCGCATCCAAGATCGGTAAGCCCGCGACATGAACATTCGCCAGGATGCCGTAGCTCATCGCGGAAGGGACGCCCAACAAGAAGATCAGAGCACAACTTGCAGCGACAGCGCGCGTTCTGGACCAACCCAGCCGATGGGTCGCAAGCGCGACAGGCACCTCGAGCAGAGACACCATCGATGTGAGAGCCGCAGCTGAGAGGAGGAGAAAGAAGACGACGCCAATAACTCGGCCCGCAGGCATTTCGAGTAGGATTTGCGGAAAGGTAATGAAGGCGAGCCTGGGTCCCGCAGCCGGATCTCCACCAAGAGCAAATACAGCTGGGAATATGGCCAGACCGGCAACGATCGCGAACAGTGTATCACCCAAGATGATGGTTATAGCCGCGCCGGGTATCGCTGTACTCCGGCCGAGATAGCTCGCATAGGTGACGAATACCGCCATGCCGACGCCAATCGAGAAGAAGGCTTGGCCAAGCGCATTGAGGTAAAGGCTTGGCCGTCCAAACGCAGCGAAGTCGGGTGTGAAGAGAAAGCTCACGCCCTTTGATGAGCCAGACAGGGTAAGCGAGAAAACGGCTAGTCCGAGGACGATGACCGCCAACAGCGGCATGAGGAAGAAATTCACACGCTCGATGCCAGCCCGGACACCACCGGCGACTATTCCGCCCGTGGCGAGAAGCATCAGTAACTGCCACAAGACCGGCTCGCCCTTGTGGGATATGAACTCCTCGAAGTAGGCGCCGTATCCACCACCCAAGGTGGCCCAGAGACCTCCAGTCAGCGCACCGACGAAGTACTTGAGCGCCCAGCCCGCGATCACCGCGTAGTAACTGAGGATCAGGATGGCTCCGACAACCGACAACCAGCCAATCGCAACACCAGGCTTGGGTGGCAGAGCAGTTTCAAAAGCGGTAACAGCATCGCCTTGGCCCCGACGGCCCAGCGCCATCTCGGCAATAACCAGCGGCAGACCGATGACGAATACGAAGACAAGGTAGACCAGCAGAAAGACGCCACCACCGTTTTCTCCAGCGATGTAGGAAAAGCGCCAGATATTGCCCAGACCGACGGCCGCTCCAATGGTCGCCAGGATAAACCCAGTGCGGGTTGCCCATTCCTCGCGCATACGATTCCTCACCCAAAGCATCATGTTCAATTTAATCGGCCTTAATGCGCCAACTGTACGGGAAGATCGAGTTTGGAGACGACGCCACGATTTGTTCGCACCGAAGACCCATTCGCACCATGCCGAACGACCGTAGGCCCCATGAGGAGGAGATCTGCACCGGCCTCGATGGCGCTGGCTTGCAGTCTGGCGCCATCAGCGATCTCATTGAATAGCAGGAGCGTGACTGCGGACGTGTAGCAGCGGACGTTCGCCTCCACGTCGCCCCGTGGACGGTTCGGTCATCCACGCGGTCGATGAGCGTCAGGCGGCCATGGCGGGCGGCACGGCCAGAACGTCGCGATCAGCCCCACGCAGAACGGCCTCCGCCACGCTGCCAAGGAAAAACTTCGCAAATCCCGTGCGCCCGTGCGTGCCCACAACGACAAGATCGGCCGAAATTTCCTTTGCTGCTTTCAGGATTGCCTCCGCCGTTGAAGTTTCCGCCAAACGCACCGTTTGCTGGCTCATTTCGAGACGAACCGACTTGACGAATTCCGACAAATTTCGACTTGCCGCGGCTTGCTCGTCCGCGATGTAGCTCTCGCGCTGCTCCTTGGTCATCGTGAAGTTCGTGTCCAGGGCCTCGAAGACATGCAGCACCGAAATCGCTACACCGGCCATGATCCCAATCGCGACCGCCCTTAATGCCGCCTGCCGGGCTCCATCCGACAGGTCGGTCGCGAACATCACATGATGGTAGGGCGCCACGGGAGACGCGTTGACCATTAGCACGGGACAGTTCACCGAGCGGACGGTGCGCTCGGCCGTGGTGCCGACGAATACGTCGCGTAGAATCTGCCGCCGGTGCGAGCCGATCACGAGAAGGTCGGGCGTCTCGTCTTCGACCGCGCGCGCAATGCCGGCAAATGGATCGGCAAGAACGACACGGGTCTCGCTGGTGATCCCATCGACACTGTGAAGGGTCTCTTGCAGGCCGGACAAGAGGGCCAAAGCCGCATCGCGCTCGCTATCGACAATGCTGCCGCGGCTGGTCGTCATCAACGGCATGAACGATTTGGAGTGACGCGCCAGTCTGCCGGGCGAGCAGTGTGGCGCGGCGAAGGGCGCGGTCCGATCTCTCTGAGAAGTCCGTCGCCAGCATGATCTTTTTCATAGCCTGCTCGTCCTCCCGAGACCGACGATGCGGGGACGATCTAGTCACCACCAACGGGCATTCCAAATGATCGAAATCAATCAAACCACACGAAAGCCCAGTATCATGCGCCAAACCTCAAAAAACAGAGCCTTTCGATGCCAAGGGATCAGTATCAAACAGTGAAGGAAGTTGCCGACCGCCTGAAAGTCAGTGAGGCAACCGTGCGCGGCTGGATCAAGGATGAAGCCTTGCGTGCGATCGATATCGGGAAGGGGTGGCGCATTGCCGACGTAGACCTGACGCAATTCCTTCGCGGTCACGAAACATGTGAGCGCGTGGAAGCGTTTGTGCCGTTTGAGGCCGGGGACACAGGCAACGCTTGTCACGAGCACGACCCGTGAGCGAAACGCTGATCCATTCTCCCTTCGTTGAGGTCGCCGTCCTGCTCGTGATGGCCGCAGCCATCGGCCTGTTCGGCATCCTGCTGCGCCAGCCGCTGATCGTAAGTTTCATCGCGGTCGGTCTATTGGCGGGACCTTCGGGGCTGAACGTGGTGCGGTCGGACGAGCAGATCAGCCTGTTGTCGCAACTCGGCATAGCGGTTCTACTCTTTCTGGTCGGCATCAAGCTCGATGTGAAGCTCATCCGCTCGCTCGGTACGGTGGCACTTCTGACCGGCCTCGGCCAGGTCGGATTCACGTCTATCTTCGGCTACCTGATCGGGCTTGCCCTGGGGCTCGGCCATGTCACCAGCCTCTACGTGGCTGTGGCGCTGACGTTCTCCTCCACCATCATCATCGTCAAGCTCCTGTCGGACAAGCGCGAGATCGACAGTCTGCACGGCCAAATCGCGCTCGGCTTCCTGATCGTGCAGGACCTCGTCGTGGTGCTGGCAATGATCGTGCTTTCTGCCATCGGCATCGGTGCGGCAGGTGCCGGCGGCCAAGGCGGCGGATCGGTCCTCATGGTTCTGGCCTCGGGCGTGGCAATGGTAGCGCTCGTCATGTTCTTCGTGCGCTATGTCGCTGATCCTCTGACCGAGCAGCTGGCGCGCGCGCCCGAGCTTCTGGTGATCTTCGCCATCGCAATGGCGGCGATGTTCGCGGCCATCGGCGACATCGTCGGCCTCGGCAAAGAGGTCGGCGGCCTGCTGGCGGGCGTCGCCCTCGCCTCGACCCCCTATCGCGAGACAATCGCGGCACGGCTGGCGCCGCTGCGCGACTTCCTGCTGCTGTTCTTCTTCATTGCACTCGGCTCCGCGCTGGACCTGTCGCTTCTCGGTGCGCATGTGACCGGGGCGATCGTGTTCTCGCTGTTCGTGCTGATCGGCAACCCGCTGATCGTGCTCGCGATCATGGGAGCGATGGGCTACCGCAAGCGCACGGGCTTCCTGGCCGGCCTGACCGTCGCCCAGATCAGCGAGTTCTCCCTGATCTTCGTCGCCATGGGCGTGTCGCTCGGCCATGTGACAGCAAGACGCGCTCGGCCTCGTCACCATGGTCGGGCTCGTGACCATCGCGGCATCGACCTACATGATCACCTACTCGCACCAGCTGTACGCGGTCTTCGAGCCGCTTCTCGGCGTGTTCGAGCGCAAGGGCACGCCGCGCGAACCCTCCGAGGCCGCGGCGCATCGCGAGGACGGCTACAAGGTGATCGTCTTCGGGCTCGGACGGTTCGGCACGGCGATCGGGATGCGCCTTAAGAAACGAGGCATCCGGGTGCTCGGCGTCGACTTCAATCCGCAGGCGGTGCAGCGGTGGCGCGAGTTGGGGCTTGAGACCGAGTTCGGCGACGCAACCGACCCAGAATTCGTGGCTGAGCTTCCGCTCCCTCGGGCGGAATGGATCGTTTCGACCATCCCGATCCACCCGACAGGCCTCAGCCACGAGGACACTCGCAAGACTCTGATCCAGCTCAGCCGCAGCTCCGGCTTTCGCGGCCGTGTAGCCGTGGCGTCGCATCACCCGAAGGACACGGAGGAACTGTTCGCCTCCGGTGCGGACTTGGTGCTCGAGCCGTTCCAGGACGCCGCCGATCGTGCCGTGGACCTGCTCTGTGGTGCACCCGAGGAGGAACGCACCGAGATCCCGGCTATCGAAACGGAAGAGAAGCAGTCGTGATGAACCAATCGAACCCGCAGTCTGACAATTCTGCAGGCGTCGAACTCGTCTGTACTGCCCAGAGCTGATGGGGACTTCCACAGCCTTGCAATCGAGACCGTCCTGGCGGCGCTTGGGACACAGCGCGACGGACTGAACAGCGCCGAAGCAGCGAGGCGGCGCGAGACATACGGAGCAAACCGGTTACCGGAACCGCCGGCCCGCCACCCACTTCTGCGCTTCGCAGCCCATTTCCACAACCTGCTCATCTACGTGCTCATCGCGTCGGCTGCCGTGACGGCTGCACTTGGCCACTGGGTCGACACCGGCGTCATTCTCGCGGTGGTGATCGTCAACGCCGTGATCGGCTACATCCAGGAAGGCCGCGCGGAACAGGCGATGGAGGCGATCCGGAATATGCTGTCGCCGCATGCCGCCGTGCTCCGCGGACGGACAACGCCAGAGCGTCGACGCGGCAGATCTGGTACCCGGCGACCTTGTGCTGGTTGAAGCTGGTGATCGTGTGCCGGCCGATTTGCGACTTGTCGCAGCACGCGGTCTCAAGGCCGAGGAAGCCATACTGACCGGCGAATCTGTACCGGTTGAAAAGGGCACTGCCCCGGTTCCTTCTGATGCCTCGCTTGGCGACCGGCGCTCGATGTTGTTCAGCGGCACAATGGTCGTGGCCGGCGCGGGACGCGGCGTCGTGGTGGCCACCGGAGCGCGTACCCAGATCGGTTCGATCAGCGGCATGCTCTCCAGCATCGAAACGTTGACGACGCCGCTTGTGCGCCAGATGGATGTCTTCGCCCGCTGGCTGACTGTATTCATTCTGATCATTGCCGCCAGTCTGCTGGCCTACGGTTACTATGTGGGTCACATGTCGTTCAGCGAACTTTTCATGGCCGTTGTGGGCCTGTCAGTCGCTGCAATTCCTGAAGGACTTCCTGCGGTGTTGACGATTACGCTGGCGATCGGGGTGCAGGCTATGGCAAGGCGCAACGCCATCGTCCGTCGCTTGCCTGCGATCGAAACGCTCGGCTCCGTATCAGTCATCTGCTCGGACAAGACCGGCACGCTCACTCGCAACGAGATGCTGGCGGCAACGCTCGCCGCGGCTGAGCACATCTACTCTGTCGGAGGCGAGGGTTATTCACCCGAAGGCGCGATCCGGTGGCGTGATGCGGACGTGAACCCCAATGATCATGCCATTCTGATGGAGTTTGCCCGCGCGGCAGGTCTGTGTAACGACGCCGTGCTGAATCGTGTGGGCGACGGCTGGCATGCCGACGGCGACCCGATGGAAGGAGCGCTGCTGGCCTTGGCCGGAAAGATCACTGGCGAAGGACATGCGCCTTTGCGTTCCTGGTCAAGAACCGACGTAATCCCATTTGATACCGAGCATCGCTACATGGCGGTGCTGCATCACGACCACGAGGGCCACGCCTTCATCCATGTGAAGGGGGCTCCGGAAGCCGTGCTCTCGATGTGTACTGACCAGCGGGCGGCCGACGGAAGCGCAGCGCAACTTGATCCCGACCACTGGCACGAGATGCTGGAAAGCCTGGCGTCGGAGGGACAGCGGGTCATCGCGGTCGCGACCCGCGCCGTCGCGCCGGAGCATACGGCACTGAACAGCTCCGATCTCGACGGACAGCTGACGCTGATCGGTTTGATCGGCCTGATTGACCCGCCCCGGCTTGAGGCGATTGACGCGGTCGCCGAATGTCATGCAGCCGGAATACGAGTCAAGATGATCACTGGCGATCATGCGGCTACGGCACGCGCCATCGCTGCCCGGATCGGACTGATGAACACGGATCGTGTGCTCACTGGCGCCGAGATTGAGGCGATGGATGATGCGTCCTTGGCGAGTATGGCGGCCGAGACGGACATTTTTGCGCGGACATCGCCGGCGCATAAGCTGCGCCTCGTCAGCGCGCTGCAGTCTCGCGGCCTGACGGTGGCGATGACCGGTGACGGCGTCAACGATGCACCGGCCTTGAAACGCGCCGACGCCGGCATTGCAATGGGGCTCAAGGGCAGCGAAGCGGCCAAGGAAGCCGCGGAGTTCGTCCTTGCCGACGACAACTTCGCCTCGATTGCAGCAGCAGTCCGCGAAGGCCGAACGGTCTATGACAACATCAAGAAGGTCATCAGCTGGACACTCCCTACCAATGCAGGAGAGGCGATGACAATCGTCGTCGCGTTGTTCGCCGGTATGGCGCTCCCGATCACGGCCGTGCAGATCCTCTGGGTCAACCTGATCACAGCCATCACGCTTGGCCTTGCATTGGCTTTCGAACCAACGGAGCCCGGCACGATGCGACGGCCTCCGCGGCCACGCAACGAACCACTACTAACGGGCGATTTGATCTGGCACGTTGTCCTGGTCTCCGGCCTGTTCCTGCTCGCAGTGTTCGGGATCTTTACCTACGCGACCGACCAGGGTTATCCACTCGCGCTCGCGCAGACGATGGCGATGAACACGCTTGTCGTCCTTGAAATCTTCCATCTCTTCTTCATCCGCAACCTCCATGGGACATCACTGACCTGGCGGGCCGTTCGAGGAACGAGGGTCGTTTGGGCCTGTGTGATCGGCGTGACCGCAGCGCAGGTCGCGATCACTTACCTGCCCCCAATGCAGGCGGTATTGGGAACGCAGTCCGTATCGTTCCTCGACGGTGTCTTGATCGTTGCTGTTGGGTGCGTGTTCTTTGCCCTGATAGAAACAGAAAAACAGATGCGCTTGGCCCTTCGGCGCCCCACGGGAATTGGGAGGAGTGAATTTGGAACGAGTTGATAATTGCACCGCTTAGCTCCGCGGTGGAAGGGCGTGACTATTCGCTGCATTTCTCCTCGAAGTGGCGGCAGCACGATGTCATTCGGGGGGATTGAAGATGAGCTGCGGAAGATCCGACCGCCCGAACCCCGCAACTCGACGGGACAGTGTGGCTGAGCACTTATCTCGACAGCTCTCACGATGTCAGACGCACGTCGCAAATTGTGAATGGTTCGGAGGCTACCCTGGCACGGATGGCACTCCACGCATCGGCGCCAGTACTAGAAGAATGTCCGTTGTTCCGTGCACCTAGTCCCGCAGCACGTTCGATTTGCTGCGCCGCAAAATGTCAAGTGGGTCATGCACGATCCGATGACCGAGGCTCCACCGACGCGGGATGGCCCTTTTTGAAGATGAGAACGAAAACGGTGCTGGGGGGTAAAGCTGCCATAGGCCTCGACGGCCGTCGAGGGGCAGCTTGTTGCGGCGCACATAGTGGCCGAGTCCGTGTCGGGCAAATCTGTCACACGGGTGTTGAGCACCGGCACGACGGTCGAAGTGGGTCAAAAGCGTTTTGCGTCAATGGCTTGATTGACGTGATGCAGAGAAAGCCGCCATCGGCGCAATCCAGTGATCAGTGTTGTGATTGGCAATTTAGGACGGCGGCTGGACTCCAAAGAGCGGACGCCACGTGAGCGATGCTCGTGCCAGGGTACTTCGCCACCGCGTGCAACGTAATTTAGATGGCGCTATTCTGTGCAGCACTGCCCGGCTGAACCCCGTTCGTCGACAGCCACCATGGGGGACTGGATCGTCAGCATGATGCGCCGACCGTCAGAACGCGAGATCGCCGAGCAAGATCGCTGCCAGCTGCGGCGGCAACAGTCCTTCAAGGCTGCTGCTGACGCAGTGACCTCAAGGTTTGCCTTGTTCGGCGAGGTGCAGCGCGTGGCGCTATTCGGCAGCGTTGCTCGGCCATTGACACGCGAGGTCCCGCGCTTCCAACCGTACAGGCGCCTCGGGATCGAGCTGTTGCATGAGTGCAAGGATGTCGATCTTGCTGTCTGGATCACAGACTTGGCTCGTCTGCATGATCTCGGTCGGGCGCGCAATCAAGCGGTTTCGGAGATTGACACGGCTGCTGGCCCAGGCGTGGCCCACCATCAGGTCGACGTTTTTCTGCTCGACTTCGCGAGTGACACGTATCTCGGCCGATTATGCTATTTCGCTTCTTGCCCAAAGGGCAAGCCTGAGTGCCGCGCGCCTGGGTGCGGCGGGACTCCACTTCTGCGACAGCACGAGAACTTCACGTTCGCCGACGATGCGCTCGTAAATTCTGTCGTCCTGTTCGACCGGCGAACTGGTACGCGGTCGACGGCGTCGCAACTCCGACCAGCAAAGGCACTGAGGTAGGGCACAGCGAAAGCTCTCCATCTGCGGGAGACGACTTGAACTTCGTTCGGTTCAGCCCAAGGGTATCAGGCGACCAAGCCTTGCGGTTCGGCAGCTCCGGAGAAGGATTGCCGAAGACATTGCTGGTGAAGCTGGCTCCGATATTCACCTCAGTGCAGCATGCTGCGACTGCCGCAGCACTTCTTGAACTTCTTGCCAGAACCGCACGGGCATGGCTCGTTCCGACCCGTCTTGGGCCGATCTCTGACGAAGGTGGCAGACGCATACGTGTAGTTGCTTCGCTGCTTCAGAAAGTGCCGATGAATCTGCATCACACCGGCGGCTGCACCAACCAGAAGATCGGTCCTCTTCGCTTTGTCGATTTCGGTCTTGTATGGGCGCATCTCCGGATCTGGGTGGTTCTCGTATGCAAGAGCCATGATGGGTACCAGCGAACCACCTCTTTGCTCATCTGCGAAAAGCTCAGCCCAGATCGAATGGCGCAGGTGTGTGCCTTCAACAAAGCCCTTAGCCCAGTCTGTGCCACGGACTTCGCCCTGTGTGTCCTCCAACAGCAACGGTAAATAGACCTCTTCCCGTTCAAGTTGGTGGTTTACGTAGTTCCACTGACAGCTCGTGAGCTCTGTAAAACGGCGGGCTTCGTCGATGTTTTCAAAGACCAAGTCGCCGTCCGGGGTGGCACCGGATTGGATGACCCTCAGGTATTCGCTCGGCATGACGAGGTCGGGACAACAAGCCAACGCAGCAAAGAAGCCATCCAGTGCTTCGGCGTTCGGGATCGCACCGCCCTTCACCCGTCTGAGAAAGGCGTTCAGTTCATCGATATCCTCGTCCGATAGTTCCACGCTCAGGTTCATCGCGGCGGCTCGGCTTTGATCGGAAGTCGGTGGAATCCTAGCACCGCGCATTGATGAGCGGAATGCCAAACGCATTCACACAACTCCCCACGCCTCAAGCAGCATTCGGCGATTGCACCTCAATCAACCCGATCATGCCAGATCTCGTTCAAGTCATCGGACACGCCCCAACCGACACCGCGCAGTGACCCACGGACGGCATCCAGCCGCGTGAGCATCGTGTCGCGTTCGGCAGCCGGCAGCTCGATGGTCCGTGTTAGGGCTTGCTCGAACATGCGAACGAGAGCCGAATAGTAGGCCTCGTCATCGATACCGCAATCGCCAACGAGTTGCGTCGCTTCTTCGCAGTAGAATATGCACAGCTCCGCCAAGCCTTCGGGCCGACCGATCGCTTTGCGATAGTCGGCGATCGCCTTCTTGGCCTTGGAGACCGAGACGTCCTGCCCTTTCATGAGGTCGGGACAGATCCACCGCGAGATCACCTTTTTGAACGGCGCCAGGGGGGTGCTGCCGACGCCGAGCCGTGCAGCAAGGAAGGCACGATTTTCGGGGCGCAGCGCGTGGAGATCCTTCAGCAGCGCCAGAAGTCCATTGCGGTCGAAATGCGCCAACTCAGCCTTGAGGTCGCTCCAGGTGGTCTCTCGCGATCTAACCATTGCGGGGGTGTTCCGGATGTCGTTTGACACTGCACGTCGGCTACGCCGGCCAATCTTAACGAAGACCAATAAACATCGATGATTCGAGCGGCCAAGCCCATCTGATCGTATGCGGTTTCCCTATAGTAGAGAGCGAGTTCGAGCGACGGGGCTCTGTAGGCGAGCAGGGATTGGCGGGACCAGCGGGGCCGGCGGCCCAACGCCCTATAGCGATGGCCGGAATGATCCGATACCTTCCGTCGCACGGCTTACGCGACGGGCCCAGGCTGTGTGAAAACGCGCACGGATCGTGCTATTCTGGCGACGAATTGAATCGGCGAGCGGGGGGCTCGATGGCGGGGTTCGTGGAAGGGGTCGTGCGGGACCAGTCGAGCCTGTTCCCGGCAACATTGGACGACTACGTCGGCGAGGACAACCCGGTGCGGGCGGTCGACATATTCGTCGATGGCCTCGACCTGGCCAAGCTCGGCTTCGGCGATGTGCAGCCGATGGCGACCGGCCGGCCGGGGTATCATCCGGCAACGATGCTCAAGATCTATATCTACGGCTATCTCAATCGCGTGCAGTCCAGCCGTCGCCTCGAACGCGAGTGCCAGCGCAACATCGAACTGATCTGGCTGACGGGCCAGCTCGCCCCGGACTTCAAAACCATTGCGGATTTCCGCAAGGACAATGGCAAGGCGATCCGCGAGACGTGCCGCGCGTTCGTCGCGCTCTGCGGCAAGCTCAACCTGCTGGCCGACGCGAGTGTCGCCATCGATGGTTCCAAATTCAAAGCCGTCAACGCGCGCGACAAGAACTTCACCGAAGCCAAAATGAAGCGGCGCCTCGAGCGCATCGACGAGAGCATTGCGCGCTACCTGTCGCAGTTGGAAACCGCCGATCGCCACGGTGATGCCGTGCCGCCAGAGAAGATCGCGCGGCTCAAGGAAAAGGTAGCCAAGCTCAAGGAGGAGATCGTCCGACTGAACGCCATCAATGAGCAGATGATCGCCAGCAAGGAAAAGCAGATTTCGCTCACCGACCCGGATGCGCGCTCGATGGCGACGAGCGGCAAAGACACCGGGATCGTCGGCTACAATGTGCAGAGCGCCGTTGATACGACGCATCATCTGATCGTCGCGCACGAGGTGACGAACGTCGGCACGGACCGAAGCGCACTTGCCGACACGGCCGAGCTGGCACGTGTCGAGATGGGCGCAGACGAGCTCGAAGTTGTGGCGGATCGCGGCTATTATTCGGGCGAAGAAATCCTGGCGTGCGAGCTGTCAGGCATCACCGTGACGCTGCCGAAACCGATGACATCGGCGGCGAAGGGCGAGGGTCGTTTTGGCAAACAGGACTTTGTCTACGTCGCCGCAGATGATGAATATCGGTGTCCGGCAGGGCAGCGACTGACCTTTCGATATGAGGGCGTCCAAGATGGCAAGATGTTGCGGCGCTATTGGCCGTCGAAGGCCGTCTGCGGAGCATGCCCCTTGAAGGCCAAATGCACGCCCGCGCCGCAACGACAGATCAGGCGGTGGATACACGAGGCGACGCTCGAGCGCGTCCAGGACCGGCTCGACCGCAATCCCGATGCGATGCGCGTGCGCCGCTCGACGGTCGAGCATCCGTTCGGAACGATCAAAGCCTGGATGGGCGCGACGCACTTTCTGTGCTGCTCACTGCCGAAGGTGGCAGCAGAGATGGCGCTGTGCGTGCTCGCCTACAACATGAAGCGCGTGATCGCCATTCTCGGCGCTACGGGATTGATCGAGGCCATGCGGGCCTGAGCATGTTTTTTGTTGCCCCGAGCCGACGCCAGATCGGGCTCCATGGCCTCTACAAGCGGCCCAGAAACCGATTTCCCCGGCCAAAACCGCAATTGCCCCGGAAATGGCGCCCGCCCGACCAGCAACGACCGACGCCGGCACGTTTTCACACGGCCTGGGCCATAAGCCGCCGAGGGGCCTCGTAAGGTTGGTGCGCCGCACAAAGTTGAGCTATCCCCTCAGGAAACATAGGCGGCCGCGAGGTTGGCCGCGATCTTGGCGCCGCCGACCATGTCCGGATTCGGGGGGTGTGCGTCACAATATTGTGGAACTCAACCGGGGCAGTGCAACGCTTGCAAATCTGAGCACAGAATAAATTCACATCACATTGGCAAGTAGCATAACGCGAACAGGCAGTCTATTTTTCCGACTTTCTATTTCTGATCTTCGTCACCTTGAGGATTCAGCGTTACCAAGGTGCGACAGGTCGGCATCTTTAGCCGGCGCACGAACCGCATCTCGGTCTCTCGATAGCGGCGAGCGACGTGAGCCTGCGCAAGTGAGCGCTCGGCGACGACGAAGGTATGAGCGCCACAGGCGACGGCGAGCAACCAGCCGGCTTTGATCATAGCGACCCGCTCGCCGCAATCCTGAGTGCGTCCGGCAGCTTTGAAGATGCAATCCCGAATGGCTGCTACCCGTGCAGCATGCTTGTGGTGTTGAGTGCCGATACCCCACACACCATCGCCTGAAACTGTAAGCGCTACCCAGGGCTTTCTGGCATCCGCCAGATCATGAGCCGAGCCCTGCGCCTTTGGGGCGAGTAATGTGAGCGACGCCACGAGCGCTACTGCGCAAGTTTTTGGAACTTGTGACATTGGTGCATGCTCCATTCCAGCAGGTGGTTCTGGTAGCGGCGCAGTATCTATCGGTCACGTTCCGTCGCTGGGATCAGCGGCACGATCCGGCTGACCTTCCGAGACTTAATCTGACGCCCGTCGGGGCCGATCGCGGTAATGAGCTGGCACCCCGTCGCATCTACTGGCTCGTCGACCATCGCACTGACTTCGAGATTAATGGCCTTCCGCCGAGCGCCCTGCAGCGTATCTCCGATGACGATGAAAGACGTCCCGCCGCACGCGTACGCAAGGCTCCAGGAGGCACGAACAGTCGAGATCAGTGCGCCGCAGGCGACCCGGCGCGCACCTGCACGCCGTTTACAGTCCTGGATCGCGAGGGAAATGGCTTGCGTTCTGGATCTATGTGTGGCGGCGCCCCACACCCCGGCGGACGTGCTCGTCAAGGCGACCCATTCAGCGGTCCACGCTTGTGCATGAACATGGCTGCCAGCAGCAGCAATGATTGCGGCCGCAGCGACGACGGCTGAGGACAGACGCGAGAGAGTCTCTGGCGCAATAGTCATGACGAAGACCTCACATTTCCAAGAAAGGTATCCGGGCGGAATGCACCGTTGGCGTTCCGCCCAAATTGGCGTCATGCCGAAATCGGTCTCTGAAAGCGGTCAGCTCCCGGTTTCGGCGTCTGTCGTTGCCGGATCGATTTCCCGAATCATTCGGCGCGTGGCCGGTCGCCCGTTGGGGCCTACTGCGACGATGAGACGGCAAGGCGGAAGCTCGTAACCAGCCGCATCCCTGACTTGCGCCTCGCGGTAGTCCGCGGTGGCCTTCGCCTCGATATAGGTCACCGCGTTAACGACGAAGTTGGTCGAGCCGCAGGCGTATCCAAGACTCCAGCCGGTACGGACCGTCACCGTCCGAGCGCCGCAGCTTCTCCCGCCGTTTCGCGATTTGAGCCGGCATGCGGCGATCGCAGCGGCCATCGCATAAGTGCGTGATTGGTCAGTGGCTACGCCGGCCGAACCATCGACATCTATCGTGAACGCAGTCCAGTTCCTGCTCCGGGTCTCTTCACCGGTGCCGACGGTCACCGGAGATATCATTGCGGTTGCGCCTGCTGTAGCAGCGATCAGAGAAGTGGCGAGAACGGTCTTTATCAGCATCTTCGGCTCCATCGGGTGGATCATTGCGATGCGTGGAAGCTACGCCGAGCCGGGTCGAGCCGATGTGCAAACGATCACATTGATGTGAGTTTTTGTGATCTTGCGGCCTGATGCTGTCAGGCGAGGTGATGGGCTTGCTAATCCTTGGCACCGTCCGAGCCCATGGTGCGAGCCTTGCAGGCGAAATGGCCGCCTCACCGATATTCCATGACGATACGGTGCGACAAACGTAGGCGGAGTATCTGCTGAGGCCTAGGATTTTCGATCGAGCCCGGCCGAGCATCACGGGATGTTCCCTGGCCTCGTCTTCGAGTTCCGGGTCAACCGCCACGTCGCTGCAGCTAAGGCGCGGTGCTTGGTGAAGGACCTCTTAGCGACTGTGGAGGTAGTCTACCCGCAGCTATTCGATCACCTCGTCTGCGCGAGCGAGCAGTGTCGGTGGCACAGTGATGCCGAGCGCCTTCGCGGTTTTCAAGTTGATGACCAGCTCATAGCGGTCCGGTCGCATAATTGGCAGGTCGCCCGGCCTGTCGCCCTTCAGAATACGGCCCGCATATTTGCCGGCGAGACGGAAGCTGTCAGCGATGTCGGGGCCGTAGCTTATCAGGCCTCCCGCCTCCGCATGCAGACGATTGGCGTGGGAAGACGGTAGCGCATGACGGGCGGCAAGCGCTACCAGCCGTGCGCGGTGGCGGGAGAAGAACGGGTCCGGGGAAACGAACACCGCCTCGGCGCGCCAACCGACGATGGCCTTGAAGGCAGTGTCGATCGCATAGCCCGTACCGGCTTCGTATTCTCGGATTTGCAAGCCCAATGTTTTCGTCGCGGCAGCCAACTCGAGGCGGGTCTGGGTATTCGACGAGATGCTGGCCGGATTGAACAGCGCGGCAACGCGTGTCGCGCTAGGCAACAACTCACGGAACAACTGAAGGCGCTTTCCGACAAGCTCGGCGGTGCGGAAGTGGACTCCGGTGACATTTCCGCCAAGCCGATTTATGCTCGATACCAGTCCAAGCTTCACCGGATCCGCGCCGCCCGTTACAAAGACGATCGGCACGGTTCTGGTTGCCTGCATCGCAGCCCTGATCGCAGGGGGGGCTCCCCGCAAAAATTACCGCGGCGTTGAGTTGCAGGAGGTCCAGCGCCATTTGATGCAGCCGTTCCGGCCGGTTGTCCGCAGTACGATATTCGATCGTCAGGTTCTGGCCATCAACGAAACGGTGAGCTGCGAGCCCCTCACGAAATGCCCTCAGCCAGTGGTGCCACTCGCTGATCGACGTGAACCCGAGATAGCCTAGAACCGGCCTGGAAGCCTGTTGTGCTGCCGCCCCGGAAAGCGGCGCTGCCACAATGCCGGATGCGAAAAGTCGCACGAAATCACGTCGTCTCATTCGATAACCTCGTCAGCACGGGCGAGCAGCATCGCCGACACCGGAATGCCGAGTTCCTTCGCTGTTTTCAGGTTCATGACCAGCTCGAATTGGGTCGACTGCTCGACCGGCAGGTCTGCCGGCTTTGCGCCCTTAAGTATCTTGTCGACGTACACCGCGCCGCGACGATAAGAGTCCACGAAATTCGGGCCGTATGATGCTAGAGCGCCCTCCATGACGAACTCTCGGTAGAATGTGATTGTTGGGATCTTATAGGCCAGAGCGACGCTCGCAATCTTCTTCCTGTTGACGCCGAAGAACGGGCTCGCAGTCACGACCAGCGCGTCGAATGAAGCTCGCCCGATCGTTGTCAGGGCGTTGTCGAGATCGGCGAGATCGCGCACATGGAAAACCCGCAGCCGCAGCCCAAGGGTTCGGGCTGCTTCTTCCATTCCAGCCACGTAGGTTGGGGTCATCGGATGTGTCGAGTGGCCCAGGGCAGCGATGCTTGAGCCCTGCGGTATGACATCCCGTACCAGTTCGACCCATTTGCCGGCGAGTTCGTCACCGATGATCAGCGCCGTCCCAGTGATGTTGCCACCGGGCCTCGCCAGGCTCTGGACGATACCGCTGCCAATAGGGTCGGTGACCCCCAGGAACACGATGGGCGTCGTCGAGGTAGCCTTTTTCGCCGCGACCGCTCCAGGAGCAGAGCCGATCGCGATTACGTCGACATTCAACCTCAGCAGCTCGGCAACCAAATCGCTAAAGCGTTCCGCTCTGCCTTCCGCGTGGCGCACGTCGATCAGAATGTTATGTCCGTCGGTGTGCCCCAGATCGCGGAGCCTGCCCCGGAAAGCGTCCAGGTAATCCAGCGATGCAGCCGGCGAAGTTGGTGCCACAAAACCAACACGGGGGATCTTCGGTGTTCCTTGCGCAGCGGCGACAAGTGGCCACGCAACACCTGTGCCCATGTAAGCGCCGGAGACAAAATCCCTCAGTGAGGCAGCCGAGTTGTTCGGTTGCGCCGGAGTAAAACTCCGGCACCTGGTTAGCCCTGTGCCGCGTTCGGCCGAGGGCAGGGGATGTTCGACGTGGACGACTATCTGAAGGTTCGTTACGCGGTACAGATCGAGGGGATCAGCAAGCGGGCGGCGGCGCGCAGGTTCGGGCTTGATCCGAGGACCGTCGACAAGATGATGACGTTCTCGGTACCGCCCGGTTACGTGCGCACCAAGCCGCCGGTGCGGCCAAAGCTCGATGCGTTCGTTGCGATCATCGACAAGATCCTCGCCGACGACAAAACCCGCCCGAAGAAGCAGCAGCACACCTCGAAGCGGATTTTCGAGCGGCTGCGCGACGAGCATGGGTTTACCGGTGGCATCACCATCGTGAAGGACTACGTGGCCGGTTGCCAGCAGCGCTCGGCTGAGATGTTCGTGCCGCTGGTGCATCCGCCGGGTCATGCACAGGCCGACTTCGGCGAAGCACTGGCCGTCATTGGCGGCGTCGAGCAGAAGATCCACTACTTCGCATTCGATCTGCCGCACTCGGACGCCAACTTCGTCATCGCGTATCCGGCCGAGACCACGGAAGCGTTTTGCGATGGTCACGTTCAGGCGTTCGCGTTCTTTGGCGGCGTGCCGCAGTCGATCCTGTACGACAACACCAAGATCGCGGTGGCCAAGATCCTCGGCGACGGCAAGCGAAAACGCACGCGCGTGTTCACCGAACTGCAGTCGCACTACCTGTTCCTGGATCGCTTCGGCCGTCCGGCCAGGGGCAACGACAAAGGCAAAGTCGAGGGGCTTGTCGGCTTTGCACGCCGCAACTTCATGGTGCCGATCCCGGTGTTCGACACCTTCGCGGCGCTCAACGCGCATCTGGCCGAGTGCTGCCGCAAACGGATGGGCGAGGTTCTGCGCGGGCACACCGAGACGATCGGTGAGCGGTTGGAAGCCGATCTCGCCGCCTTGCAACAACCGCTGCCGCCGCCCTACGACGCCTGCGAGAAGATCAGCACGCACGTGTCATCGCTGTCGCTGGTGCGTTACCGGCTGAACGATTACTCGGTGCCGACCAGCTTCGGTCATCGCGACGTGTTTGTGCGCGGCTACGTGCACGAGGTCGTGATCTCCTGCGGCACGGAAATCATCGCGCGCCATCCCCGCTCTTATGAGCGCGAGGACTTCGTGTTCGACCCGCTGCATTACCTCGCGCTGATCGAGCGCAAGATCAATGCGCTGGACCAGGCGGCGCCGCTGGCGGACTGGACGTTGCCGGACGAGTTCGCGACGCTTCGCCGCCTGCTCGAAGGTCGGATGGGAAAGCCTGGCAAGCGCGAGTTCGTGCAGGTCCTGCGGCTGATGGAGACCTTCGCGATCGACGACGTAACCGCTGCCGTCCGCGATGCCATCAAGCGCGGCGCCGTCGGCTTCGATGCGATCAAGCACCTGGTGCTGTGCCGGATCGAACGGCGGCCGCCGCGCCTCGATATGGCGGTCTATCCGTATCTGCCCAAGGCGAAGGTCGCGACGACGTCGGCGCGTGACTATCTGGGCTTGTTGGCGGGAGCAGCGTCATGACGGACACGCCCCAGGTACTGCTGGCGTATCATCTCAAAGCGTTGAAGCTGCCGACGTTCCTGCGCGAGTACGACAAGGTGGCGCGCGCCTGTGCGGCCGAGGGCGTCGACCATGTCCGCTTCCTGATGCGTCTGGTCGAGCTGGAGGTTATCGATCGCGAGCGCCGCATGATCGACCGCCGCATTAAGGCGGCCAAGTTCCCGGTGGTGAAAAGCCTCGACAGCTTCGACTTCGCGGCCTTCCCGGACTTGAACAAAGCACTGGTGATGGAGTTGGCGCGCTCCGAATACGTCGAGCGCCGCGAGAATATTATCGCCGTCGGAAACTCCGGCACCGGCAAGAGCCACATCGGTCTGGGACTTGGGCTGGCCGCCTGCCAGAAAGGACTATCGGTCGGCTTCACGAACGCGGCCGCGATCGTGCACGAACTGATCGAGGCGCGCGACGAGAAAAGGCTGCTGCGTCTGCAGCGTCAGCTCGCCGCCTACAAACTGCTGATCGTCGACGAACTCGGATACATCCCGCTATCGCAGACCGGCGCCGAGCTGCTGTTCGAGGTGTTCTCCCAGCGTTACGAACGCGGCAGCACGATCGTCACCAGCAATCTTCCGTTCGACGAATGGACCTCGGTGTTCGGCTGGAGCGGCTGACCGGCGCACTCCTGGACCGGCTGACGCATCACGTGCACATTCTGGAGATGAACGGCGAGAGCTACCGGCTCAATCAATCCAAGCGACGGGCCCGGCGGCCGAAGCCTGACGTCCCATCAGACGACGCCACCGAAAAATGACCGACGAACGCATGAAGGCCCCCGCGCGCGGGGGCCTTCATGCGTTCAAGACTCATGGATTATTGCTCCGGCCCGCCGATGCAAAATCACTCCGGCGT
>CAWGUF010000004.1:0-201181 GCA_963825625.1 uncultured Alphaproteobacteria bacterium
AGGCCATCTGTCAGTCGGCGGCTGATTTGGATCGAGTTGACCTATGTCGGCGAGCCAATCCAGAGCATAGCCATACGCTATCCTTACCCATTCAAGAAGTCTTCGGCCGCCAACTGGCTGCGACACTGGTATCCTCGAACAGGTCGTCGCACTGCTGTGCTTTTTCCCACGTTGTCCGATCGAAATCGGGCCAAGCGGAGACCGGCAGACAGAGCGTCTTTGCCATGGCGTCATCCCCTCCGCCGCTTGGGTGCTGCCAATCGACTGCGACGCTGCTCAATGAGAGAATCAAAATGCTGAACCGCATCGGCGGCCTCCATCCCAGCGTAGAAGCGGATCGTCGTCTGGATCGATTTGTGACCAAGCAGTTGCCGTACGACCTCGTAAGCGCCCGGGTAGGCTTTCAAGTAAAGGTATCCCGCCAGATGCCGGAACTGATGAGCGGAGAGCCGCACACCAATTTCGTCCTTGACCATGGTCGCGATCTGCTCGCTCAGGATGTGGTTCCACTTCGGCTTGTCGCCGTAGCCCGGGAATAGGTAAGCGGATGGCACGCGCTCCAAGGCGGGGCGGACTTGAGCCAAATACCGATCCAACAGGTCAATCGTTGAGGGCGGAAGCGCGAATTCGAGGTCAACGTCGTTCTTCACTTCCGAGCTGGAGAAGTGGAGGTGAACGCGACGTTGCCGACCATTGCTGAGGTCGATGATGTTCTCACCTAGGCGAATCGCCGCCAGATTGCCGATTCGGACCGGCGCGACCGTCAGGAACTCGATTGCCAAGGCCACCTGCAGGTCAACGGCCGCACTGATTTTCAGGTCGGAACCTGGCCGGTGCCGCGACCAGATTCGAGCAGGCACGGACAAGAACTGATCGACCAGCTCCGGGTCATTGAAGTGTCGCAGCGTGGAGCGGTTCTTGTCGGTCATGCCCTGGATGCCAGGGTCACGCTTCTTGCGGATTTCCTTCAGCTCGATCAGCACCTCCTCGGACACGCCGACCCAGTATTGCGCCACAACGCACAGCGCATTGGCGAAGTTGCGCAAATGCGTCGTCTTTCTGCCGCCGATGCGCTTGTGGATCCAGCGCAAAGCGACCTTCACGTTGTCCGGATCAACCAGGACCCCAATAGAATCGATCTGCGTCGGGTCGTACCCGCTGTGCACAAGGGCAGACGCCAGAGCGCGTAGCATCTGCGCGCGCCGTTGAGCCGTGCTGCGCTTTATTGGTTTCGGCGTGTTGGGATCGAACAGGTCGGGTTCAACAGCAGCCGCAACCATGGCATCGACGTCGTCCCGGAATGAAGCTGGAAATGCATCCCAGGGCAAAGAATAGTCCTTGCGCCGGGTTGCGAACTGCGCGCGGAACGCAGGCCAGGCGTGGTGAACTTGCGCTGCGCCGTTCCAAGCTCTGACCGCCTTCAGAAAGCCTTCGCGCGGTCTCATCCTGCTACTGCGCTCTGTCAGTTCAAACTCGAAAACGTCGAAGGTTTCCTGGTCGACCGCCTTGGGCTCAATACCCAGACCGGAACAGAACCTCGCGAACGGCTGAAGAGCAATCCGGAAGGGCTTTTCCGGCAAGGGCGCCATCAACGCCTCCCAAGCCGGAGAAATCGGAGCCCTGGACCGGCCTGGCCGCCGCTGCACCTCCGCGACATCAAGTGACCGAAGCACGAGGCTTCTGACGTTGGCCCAGCGTCCCGGCGACAGTCCATAGCGAGCTGGTGCGACCTGCCCCAAAGCGCGACGCACGCTCTTCAAATCGCAGGGCAACGCAGACGGCGGTCGGCTCGCCAATTTACCAAGCGTCCGGATCGCAGAAGCCATATCCTGGCGAGCCCGCTGTTTGATCTCGGGCTTGGCCAGAACGATGTGGAGGACATCATCAAGCGTTTGCGGAATGCGCGGATCGAAAGCGCCCTCGATTGCCGCTCGTGAACCCATTCGGTATGACATGTTATCCCTCGTTGTGACATCAGATGATATAGGGTGAATTTCGTTAATTCAATAGCGTTGAATTGTGCATCAATAACACGCTACTGAAATAACGAAGCTTTCCTTCACTCATGAAATTCAAGGACTTTTTGAGATACACGGTGACACCTCAATTTCCTTTAATGAAGGCCTCCAGAGCGACCTGAGAGATGCGAACACACCCTTCAAATCTTATCGCTCCAAGGCGACCACTTTCGATGTATCTGTATACGGTTTTATTGCAGACTTTGAGATGACGTGCTGCCTGCGTCACGGTGAATAGGCGGTCGAGTGGGGGCGGGCCGGATCGATGGCCTGTGCGCTTATTGGCCCGCTGTTCAAGGTTTGTGTGCTTGCTACGACTTCCTCCGAGGCTTGCCCCCGGGGGCTGTGGGGCGGCAACTCGCTCCGGCGATGCAGCCGTACGCTTCTGTTTGAGATTCGCCTTGGGTGTTCGCTTCATCGATTGTCTCCGAAACGCCATTGGTTGGATCTCTAGATTAGCCGATCTAGCGAAGCGCAAAAACGACAATAAAATCGCGATATTTTATTTTCTGACGAATTTTAGTAGCGCATATCACAGGCGATGTGCAGCTTCGCGAGGTCGATTCTGAGCAAGATTTTCGAGACTGCGGCCCATCATTCAAATGTCAGCAAAATATCGTTCGGTGAAAATAAATGATGGAATATTCATTTCGACGCATTTGTTTTCTGATTTTTCGACCGGCAATTTTGGGTACGATATGACCGACGCACCATGGTGAATATCAAAGAGGCTGATAGCCAAGCCGAATGCGGGACCATATTGCGAGATCAAAAAGGAGACGCGGCAAAGCCTCACCATTGTCGGTAACTGACGACCTCCCGGTGCGGATTCCGACCTTCAGCGCGGAAGTCGACGTTATAGAGATCTTCCTGAGTGACCTTATCGACCGGGCCCTGTCTCCCGATCCCTCCAACGACGCATTGGCTACCGATCCACAGGACAAGCAGCGGCAGTTGCCGGCACCGGACGATCTGGCATGATGGAGTGGATCTTGGTTAAGCGTGGCGGTCCGCGCGCGTAACGGTGGTTGGGAGGAGCCCTTGGCTCGGCAATCTTCGCAAGGCTTGCGTATCGCGCTCTATCTTAGGGTATCGACTGGACGGCAGGCAGAGACGGACCTATCAATCCCCGACCAGCGACGTCAGATTGAAACTTGGGCCGCGACGCGAGGACATGCAATCGTCGGCGTCTATGTTGAAGCGGGTGCTTCCGCGACCGATGATAAGCGCCCTTCGTTTCAACAGATGATCGACTTTGCGTGCGGCGACGACGATGCGGTTGATGCGATTGTCGTTCACTCATTCTCGCGTTTCTTTCGCGACGGCTCTGTTCGGCATCAGTGTAGGGTCTCTGGATGATCGAGTGCCTGGGTGAGACAGTGGCGCGGGGTGAGGCGGTCGCCGTCGCGCTCGATCATGCGCCGCCATCCGAGGTAGCTCGGGAGATGATGTGACGCGACGCCCTTGAACCTTGCGCGCCAGAGATCGAAGCGGCTGACGTAGGCGTTGACGTTCTGGATGTGGTAGCAGCCGATCGCGCGCTCGCCGTGGGCAACGACCATGGCCATCTGCGTGATACCGGTCTCGGCGGAAAAGGTTTCGTAGGCACGATTGCCGTCGGTGACGAGCACCGCGTCCTTGGCGACGATCGGCTTCAGATGCGCGCCGATGCTCGCCGCCGAAAGGTCGAGGAGCATCTGGTCGGAGGTCGCGCCGTGGCGGTCGCGCACGATCAGGATGGCATCGTGCTCGTCGGTCGAAAGCCCCGGCTTCTTGGCCTTTCCACCGCGTTTGCGGGGAGCGCGGCCGACGATGCGACGCGAACCCTTGGCCGACTTCAGGATGAAGGTCTCGTCTGCTTCGACGATGCCCGCGACTGCGCTCGCCTTCTTCGACTGCGCTGACGCGAGAAAGCGGTGCCGCCAGCGGAACGATGTCTCGAGATGGATGTCGTTCTGTGCTGCCGCTTTCCGGAGGCTCACGCCATCGACCAGCGATCGAGCATAGCCGAGCCACTTCTCACGCAGGCGTAGACCGCTGAGCGGCGTGCCGGTCAGCGCATTGAACGTGCGGTCGCAGGCCTTGCACATGTAGCGCTTGAGCCCCGATGCCTGGCCCCAGGGCCGGAACTCGCAACTGCCACAGTGACCACAGGCGGGCGCTGCCGCGAACCGCGTCTCGATCAAGGCGACCACTTCTGCACTCGAACCCTTTGCCGACAGCGCCTCGACAAGCGCCTCACGTTGAACCTGGGTGAGATCACCCAACTGCTCGACAAGAGCCCGGAAATCCTGCGCTTTCATGACGTCCCCGCTGGCCGCGAATCACACCGCCATCACGGTCGCACTACATCGTGGCCGAACAGAGCCTTCGCGACAGCTTCGCCTTCGAGTTCTACGTGCGCAAGCTGGCCAAGCACGGTGTCAAGCTGCTGTCGATCACGCAGGAGGTCGGCGAGAACGATCCGGCGCAACTCATGATGCGCAAGGTGATTGCGCTCTTCGACGAGTACCAAAGCCAAGAGAATGCCAAGCATGTGCTCCGTGCGATGCGGGAGAATGCCCGACAGGGGTTTTGGAACGGAGCCCGGCCGCCCTACGGATACACGACGGTCTCCGGTGAACAGCGTGGCGCACGTCTGAAGAAGCGTCTGACGGTGGATCTCGTAGAGGCTGAGGTCGTGCGACTGGTATTCCGGCTGTTCCAGGATGGCCATCAGGGCTCTGGCCCGATGGGCGTGAAGGCTATCGCTTCATGGCTGAATGCCAGCGGATACAGGACCCGGTCTGGCGCAAAGTGGGGCATCGGCCCGATCCACACCTTGCTCACCAACACGGCTTATGCCGGTCAGGGCAGGTTCAACCGCACGAATTCCCGTACCCGGACACGAAAGCCCGACGCCGAGGTCGTCGCCTTTGAGACGCCGATCATCATTGATCCACCCGTGTTCGAACAGGTCCAGGCCCGGCTCAAGGAACGCAACCCGCGCGTCACGCCGCCACGGGTCGTGTCGGGTCCGATTCTGCTCACCGGGCTGGCCTTTTGCGCTTCCTGTAACGGGGCAATGACCCTCAGGACGGGAACCTCCCGCAACGGCAAGGTTCATCGGTACTACGCTTGCTCCACCTGCGCCCGTTCCGGCAAGACCGCTTGTGCGGGCCGCTCTATCCGAATGGACAGGCTCGACCACCTCGTCACAGAGCAACTGATCGACCGCCTTCTGGAGCCTGATCGACTGAAGACAATCCTCCGAACCCTAGCTACACGCCGAGCCGAGCAGGCGGTAGGTGTCGATGAACGCATCGCAGCGCTGGAGGCCCAGGTCGAGGAGGCAGAGACCCGGCTGCGCCGGCTATACGGGCTCGTCGAAGACGGCCTCGCAGACGTGGACGACATACTCAAGAATCGCATCACAGCCCTCAAGACAGAGCGTGATACGGCTCTTGTCGCTGCCGAACGTGCCAGGGCCACGAACCGGCCGCAGATCGCCATCGCACCGGCCAAGATCGAGGCCTTCGGCAAAATCATGCGCGAGCGCCTTACGACCGGCAACATTCCGTTCCGCAAAGCCTATCTGGGATCCATCATCGACAGGGTTGAGGTCGATGACGCCGTCATTCGGATTATGGGCAGGAAGGACGTCTTGGAAGCCGCGATCTCTGGTGACGGCTCATCCGGCACCGCGGTTCGCAGTTTTGTTCGCAGATGGCGCACCCGGCAGGATTCGAACCTGCGACCTTCGCCTTCGGAGGGCGACACTCTATCCAGCTGAGCTACGGGTGCTGTCGGCGTCTTGATAGCCGATCTCGCCGTGGTCCGCAAACCATCTTGCACCGGCCGTCCTGCGCCGGGGGCAAGCGGTGGCCAGGCTGAGGCCAGGCAGGGCTGCGGGACCACAACCTGCGGCTTGGCCGGACGGCGACGCACGGACCGCTGGCGATCTTCGACACCTTGTCCCAAAGTCAGGCTTGGGTGTTGCCGCAGTTCCGTTCACAATGGAAAGCCTTTCGGCCAACCGTGCCCGATTTACCGGCACGAAGGGGCAGGGTAAGCCGGGCCAGCCAGGAACGCACGCATCGCGAGGCGCAGGGGAATGTTCGCAGGCTGGGCCATTGTCGCACTTGCGGTCGGCTACGTCGGCGTGCTGTTTCTGATCGCCTCGATCGGGGATTCGGCGCGGCTGAAAGAGCGGGAGACGCGGCCGCTCATCTACTCGCTGTCGCTGGCCGTCTATTGCACATCGTGGACGTTCTTCGGCAGCGTCGGGCTCGCGGCCGAGACCGGCTACAGCTTCATTCCCGTCTATATCGGGCCGATCCTCGTATTCCTGTTCGGCTGGCCGCTCATCATCCGCATCGTGCGGCTCGCCAAGAGCCAGAACATCACCTCGGTCGCGGATTTCCTGGCCGCGCGCTACGGCAAGAGCCCGGCGGTTGCGGCGATCGTCACGGTGGTCGCCGTGGTCGGAACGCTGCCCTACATCGCGCTGCAGCTGAAGGCCGTCGTGATCTCGACGGAGACGCTGCTGGGCGGCAGCCCGCTGGTCCCGATCGTCCTGCCGCACGTCGGCCTGCTGGAGACCGCGCTGGTGGCCGCGCTCATGCTGGCGGTGTTCGCGATCCTGTTCGGGACCCGCCACATCGACGCCACCGAGCACCAGGACGGCCTCATGCTGGCTGTCGCGGCAGAATCCATCGTCAAGCTCGTCGCCTTCATCGCCGTCGGCGTGTTCGTGATATGGGCCGTGTTCGGCGGTGTCGGCGGATTCGCCACGGCCTTGAAATCGAGCACCGTCCTGCAACAGAGCTTCGACAAGCCGTTTCACGGCGGCACCTGGCTGACCGTCACCTTTCTCAGCTTCGTTGCGATCCTGCTGCTGCCGCGCCAGTTCCACGTCACGGTGGTGGAAAACCACTCCGAGCGCGAGATCAGATGGGCTTCGCGGCTGTTCCCGGTATATCTCGTCGCCATCAATCTGTTCGTGGTGCCGATCGCGGCAGCCGGGCTGCTGATCCTGCCCACCGGCCTCGTCGAGCCAGACATGTTCGTGCTCGGACTGCCGATGGCAAAGGGATCGGACCTGGTCACGACATTCGCCTATCTCGGCGGTCTGTCGGCTGCGACGGCGATGGTCGTCGTGGAATCCGTCGCGCTCTCGATCATGATCTGCAATGGCCTCGTCGTGCCCATGATGCTGCGCCATCGCATCGGCGACCTCGACCGGCGCGAGGACATGGCCGCCATCCTGCTGGTGATCCGGCGCATCGCGATCGTCGCTGTCGTGCTGGGTGGCTATCTGGTGTATCGCGCGCTCGGCCAGTCGCAGGGCCTTGCTGCCATCGGCCTGGTTTCGTTCGCCGCGATCGCGCAACTCGCGCCGGCCTTCTTTGGCGGTCTGATCTGGCGGGGGGGCACGGCGCGCGGCGCCATCGCCGGAGTCGTGGCCGGCATCGCGGTGTGGGCCTACACGCTGCTCCTGCCGTGGATCGTCAAAGCCGGCCTGATGCCGGATGTGATCATGCGCGAAGGCCCGTTCGGCCTCGCGATACTGCGGCCGCAGGTGCTGTTCTACCTGTCATTCGATCCCCTTACCCACGGCGTGCTGTGGAGCATGGCGGCCAACGTCATCGCCTACGTGGCCGTATCGTTGTGGCGGGCACCGGAGCCGATCGAGCGCCTGCAGGGGCATCTGTTCGTGCGCGGAGAGGTGGCGCGCGCGCAGCCGATGCCGACATTCCGGCTTTGGCGGACGTCGGTCACGGTCGCCGACCTGCAGGCGACAGTGACGCGCTATCTCGGCGGTGAGCGGGCGGAACGGTCGTTCCAGGAATACGCGGCAGGGCACGGGATCAAGCTCGACCCGCAGGCGGAAGCCGATATCCAGACCTTGCGTTTCACAGAGCATCTTCTGGCCAGTGCGATCGGCGCTGCCTCGTCGCGGCTGGTCATGTCCTTGCTGCTGCGGCGCGGCAACGTCTCGAGCCCATCGGCCTTGAAGCTGCTCGATGACGCGTCGGAGGCCCTGCAGTACAATCGTGACCTGCTGCAGTCCGCACTCGACCAGGTGCGCCACGGTCTCGGCGTGTTCGACAAGGATATGCAGCTCATATGCTGGAACAGACAATTCCGCGAGCTCTTGAACCTGTCGCCAGCGCTGGGTCATGTCGGCGCGCCATTGGCGACCATCCTGCGCACTTGCGCGGAGCGCGGTGATTTCGGGGACGGGCCGGTGGATGAGCTGGTCGCGGACCGCATGTTGCGCCTGACCGTCACAAAGGAGACGTTTCAGGAGCACGTCGACGGCGGCAATCGCATCCTGGAGATCAGGACAGCATCGATGCCTCAGTCACAAGGCGGTATCGTCTGCACGTTGTCCGATATCACGGATCGCGTCAGGGCGGCGGAAGCGCTGGCGCGCGCGAACGAAACACTGGAGGGACGGGTGCGGGAGCGTACCGCGGAGCTCGAGCAAGCCAATCGCGCCCTCGCCTTGGCGAAGGCCAAAGCCGATGATGCCAATCTCGACAAGACACGCTTTCTGGCTGCCGCAAGCCACGACCTGATGCAGCCTCTCAATGCCGCCCGCCTCTATACCTCGAGCCTCGTTGAACGCAGCTTGCGCGACGCCGATCAGACCGTGGCGTACAACATCGATGCCTCGCTGGGCGCGGTGGAGGAGATCCTCTCGGCACTGATCGACATCTCGCGCATGGATGCCGGGCGCCTGGAACCGGAGATCACGGTCTTCTGCCTCTCCGAGCTGACCGAGAGCCTTGGCGTGGAATTCGGGCCGCTCGCCGATCAGAAAGGGCTCCGTCTACGGCTTGTGCACAGCACGCAATGGGTTCGAACCGATCGTCGATTGCTGAAGCGCGTGCTGCAAAACCTCGTCGCCAACGCCATCAAGTACACCGACCAAGGCACGGTATTGGTGGGGGCCCGGCTGCGCGGCGATATGATCCGGATCGAGGTCCACGATACCGGGCCGGGGATACCTGCGGACAAGCAGGCCCTGATCTTCAAGGAATTCCATCGGCTGGATCACACCCGGCATACCGCTCAGGGCCTGGGATTGGGGCTTTCGATCGTCGAGCGAATAGGGCGGCTGCTGAAGGCGCCGGTCGGGGTCGCTTCGGAGCCCGGTCGCGGCGCCATATTCCATATGTCACTTGGACGGGTCGAGCGGGCCCCGCAAACCGCATCGGCCAGCCAGCCGCCGATCTCGGTGGGTGGACTGAAGGGATTCGTCGCCTTGTGCATCGACAATGAACCCTCCGTGCTGGCCGGGATGGGCACGCTGCTCAGCGGATGGGGCTGCAAGGTGCTGACGGTCTCCAGCATAGAAGAGGCCGTCGAAGTCGCCAGCGGACACACCACGCTGCTGGACGTGATCCTGGCAGACTATCACCTGGATCGGGGTACGGGTGTGGACGCCATCGAGAAAGTGCGTGCGATAGCAGGACAGGACATTCCGGCCCTCGTTATCACTGCCGATCATTCGCCCGAGGTCCAGCGTGATCTGCGGGCCAAGGGGCTCATGGTGCTACGCAAGCCGCTGAAAGCCGCTGCCTTGAGGTCGATCCTGACGCATTTCGCCCAGCGCGGCCGCTCCGCAGCGGCGGAATGAGCCCTGGCCATGGCTGTGTCGACATGATTTGCCGAGCCGTTCTCAGTCGGGTGTGCCCTGCTGCCAATCGGGTGCGCCGATCTTGCCGATGGCGATCACCGCCTGCGTCCGGCTGTCGACACCAAGCTTCTGCAGAATGGCGGAGACGTGCGCCTTGATGGTGGCTTCAGAGACGCCAAGCTTATAGGCGATCTGCTTGTTGAGCAGACCTTCTCCCAGCATCATCAGGACACGCATCTGCTGCGGTGTCAGCGTTGAGATACGTCGCCCCAAGTCTGTAACCTCGGGATCGGTCGCTCCCTCGAGCGAGATACCTGGCGGCGTCCAAACCTGTCCATCCAGCACGGCACGGACCGCGGCACGGATATCCTCCACAGCGAGCGATTTGGGAACGTAACCCGCAGCACCAAACTCCAGCGCTCGACGCACGGTACCTGCGTCATCGCTGGCGGAGACGATCATGACCGGAATCTCTGGGTGTTGGGCTCTCAGAAACAGCAGTCCTGACAATCCCTGAACGCCCGGCATCGCAAGGTCGAGCAGGATCAGATCGATATCCTTGCCGCCGCCAAGAAGTGCAGTGAAGTCGTCCAACGAGCCCGCTTCATCGATCTCTACATCGGCGAGCGCCGAACTCAGCGCCTGGTTCAGCGCACCTCTGAAGAGGGGGTGATCGTCAACGATCACAATTCGCTGATTAGCCATCACACCACCTTTCACGTCGCCGGCACCGCCGGGCCGGTTCCGCGCATCGCCCGGCACGTGATCCGACTGCGACATAACTGCGACATAAAAGCAGCATGGCGCAAGAGTTGACAATAGCCATCAAGGCCGAGGCAGCTTGTCCGGGTGGACCCGATCAGCCGCGGTGTTCGGGGTGAATAAGCGCCGCAAGAGACTGTGAATCCGGTGGCGGGCAAGATAGTTTGTCAATCGCGGATCGTGAGGCGTCGCGCCCGCCTCACGAAGTCCACACTGGCAGGCTCTCTTGGGGCCGGGGCCTGCAGTGCGGGGCCACCGGCAAGGCGCGGCGAGCGCCGGCGAGACGACCGCGTCAGCAAGGGGCGAGACAGGGGAGTAGAACCGATGGACTTCGAGGAACGCAAACCCTACTGGCGCCACACGAAGTGGCAGATGCTGGCAAGCCTGTTGCCTTTCCTGCTGCTGATCATCGTGCTGCCGCTTTACGTGGACAGATTGAACTCCAACAAGTTTCTCGGGTTTCCCCTGGGTTACTTCATGATGGGCCACGGCATTCTGCTGCTTGCCATCTTCACCGTCGCCTCGTTCATCAACAGGCAGGATGCCATCGACCATTGGCATGGAGCGAATGAAGATGTCTGATCGGCTTTGCCGGTCACCTCGACCTTCCGCCCAAACCTGAGCCCGGCGGGGAAACATGGCCACAACGACGATCCACCGACGCCTCGTCAACCCACGGCTCGGCACCTTCTTCAGCATATTTGTCAGTCTGCTTGCCGCTTTGGTGCTCATGCTGCTCATCTTCGAGCAGTTGGGCGTGTCCGATGCCATCCTGCGAATGGCCATGCTGGCGGGACCACTGATTCTATTTGCTGCCATTGGTGCGGCTGGCCGCACACGCGAGCCATTGGAGTACTTCGCGGGCGGAAGACGGGTGCCGGCTGTCTACACCGGTCTGGCGATGGCCGGATCGGCCGTGGGTGCCACCGGCATCGTCGCAGGCACCGGACTGTTCTTCCTGAACGGGCACGACGCGTGGTGCATCGCGATCGGCATCTGGGCCGGCTTCGTGGCGATGGCACTGCTCGTGGCCCCATATCTGCGCAAATTCGGTGCCTTTACGGTACCCGGCTATTTCGGTCGACGTTTCGACAGCCGGCTGCTGCGGCTGACGGCCGCCAGCACGCTTTTTGTTCCAATGCTGCTGATCGCAACGGCGGAACTGAAAGTGGGCCTGTTCGCCGCCGCATGGCTTTCCGGTACGTCCACGGCCGCCATGGCTCCGCTGCTGATCGGTGCTCTCGTCAGCATCCTCGTGCTCGGCGGCATGCGCTCGCTGGGATGGTCGAACACGGCGCAGGCGATTGCTGCGCTTCTGGCGATGACAATACCGGTTGCAATCGTCGCTGCTTTCGAGACCAATCTCCCTTTGCCGCAATTGAGCCACGGGCCGGTTCTGCGCGGGATTGGCCGGCAGGAGGCGGCGTTAGGCGTGCCAATCCCGATCGCGACGGCGCTGGCGCTGGATTTCGCTGGCACCGGCCTTACCGCGCTCTCGCATCGCATAGCGGCCCCCTATGCGACTGTCGGACCTGTCTCCTTCATCCTGCTCAGTCTCAGCATCATGTGCGGCATTGCAGCTGCCCCGTGGTTGTTGCCGCGCTGCGGTTGCACGCCCGGCGTCTATGAAGCCCGCAAGTCGACCGCGTGGGCGATCGTGTTCGCGGGCGTGATGCTGATCACTGCAGCATCGATCGCCGTCTTCATGCGCAATCTGGTGATGGACGAACTGGTGGGTCTTGCACCAGGCAAGCTTCCGGAGTGGTTCGAACGCTTGCGCTCGCTCCGGGCGGCGGGCGTAGAAGGCAATCTGTCGAGCCTGCCGATCACCAGCTTCAGCTTCAAGCGTGACACTGTCCTGTTCGCCTTGCCGATCGCGGCCGGCTTCTCTGATGTCGTGTTGTACATGGCGCTAGCCGGAGCGGTGGCAGCGGCGCTGCTTGCGGCGGGGGCAGCCGTCTGCGCACTTGGCAACATGCTGTCGGAGGACGGCATCGGCGGGCTCGTCTGGGAGCCACTGCCGGCCAGGTTACGCCTGGGGCTGGCGCGTGGCGCAATGATCGGAGCAACGGTGCTGGCGGGCTGGATAGCGGTGGCAATTCCCGCCGATCCCTTGGATCTGGTGCTGTGGGCGCTGGCATTGTCAGCTTCGTCCGTCTTCCCTGTTGTGGTTCTGTCTATCTGGTGGAAGCGGCTGAACGTGGCCGGCGCGATCGCCGGTTTGACGGTTGGGTTCGCGGTCGCGCTGCTGGCCATTCTGGCTGGCGAAGCGGCATGGCTGGGCATGCCCGGCGAGTTGGCAGCCGTGTTCGGCATGCCGGCAAGTTTCCTGGCCAGCGTCGTGACAACTCGGCTGACGCCCGCACCGGACCGGCTGGTACAGCAATTGGTGCGCGACATGCGCCTTCCCGGCGGCGAGACGATGCAGGATCGCGAGGCGCGGCTGCAACGCCTCAAGCACCTGCAGAGCAATTGACCTGGCACACGGTGATTACCTGTCCGGCGACTTGAGGGTTGCACCCGCCGCGTCGGGACGATAAGCGCTGGACTGCCGGATTGGGTCCCGGATGCCTTGGGCTGCGCCAATCTGCACGCGAGGAGCCTCGACTAGATGAGCATGAACGATCGCCTGGGCCTGTACGCCCCGATAGAACCATACATGCAGGCGCGCATGTCCGTTGGCGGCGGGCATGAGATCTACTACGAGCAAAGTGGAAACCCCTCAGGCATTCCAGTGCTCGTCGTGCATGGCGGGCCCGGCGGTGGTTCCAACCCGACGATGCGCCGATGCCACGAACCGCACCGCTACCGCATCATCCTCTTCGACCAGCGAGGCTGTGGCCGCTCCACGCCGCATGCCAGCCTAGAGGCCAACACGACCTGGGATCTCGTTGCCGACATGGAACGGCTGCGGAAGGAGCTCGACATCGAGCAGTGGCAGTTGTTCGGCGGCTCCTGGGGATCGACGCTGTCGCTTGCCTACGCACAGGCCCATCCAGAACGAGTCAGCTCGATCATATTGCGCGGCGTGTTTCTGCTGCGGAAAGCGGAACTCGACTGGTTCTATCAGGGGGGGGCGGGGTGGATATATCCTGACGCCTACGAGCGCTATCTGGCGACGATCCCCGCCGAGGAGCGGGCGGATATGGTCGCGGCCTACTACCGGCGCCTGACCAGTCCGGACCGGGCGGCGCAGGTCGAGGCGGCGAAGGCGTGGAGTGTCTGGGAAGGCTCGACGCTGTCGCTTCGGGAAGACCCTGATCGGATCAGGCATTTCGCGAACGAGCTTTACGCCCTGGCGTTCGCCCGGATCGAATGCCACTACTTCATCAATCGCGGCTTCTTCGAGGCCGACGGCCAATTGCTACGCGATGCCTACAGAATCGCCGAAATACCTGGCGTCATCGTGCACGGGAGATATGACGTGTGCACGCCGCTGCGCAATGCGTGGGACCTGAAGCGGGCATGGCCGAAAGCCGACTTGCGCATCGTTCCCGACGCGGGCCATGCGATGACCGAGCCCGGCATCATCCACGAGCTGATCTCAGCCACGCGCATGATGAGCCGCATGTAACGCGATCAGGGTTCTCGTGGCGGCACCGCCGGTCGTTCGATTGCAGCCTGCGGGTGGTGCTCGCTACCACCCGAACAGGCTGCCAATCAACCTCGGCAGATTGCTCTCGAAGCAGAATGCCTGACCGGCCTGGCAGGCGACCTCGTGCGAGCCTTTCCAGATCATCTCCAGCGCGACCCAGAGGATCACAAGCAGGCCTATCCATGTGATCCAGGGATACTTGACCAGCAGCTTGGCGATGTAATGGGACGCCACTGCCATCATGACAATGGCAACTGCCAGCCCGAGCACGAGGACGCCTGTGGAGCCTTTTGCCGCTCCGGCGACAGCCAAAACGTTATCAAGCGACATCGTGATGTCGGCCAACATGACCTGGACGACGGCTGGCCAGAACTGCATGTAGGTGGGTGCGCCGGCAGCATGGGCGCCGGTCTCCTCCTGCTCGTGGCTGCCGGCGATTATCTCTCGATACATCTTCCAGCAAACGAACAAGAGCAGGATGCCGCCGGCCAGCGTGAGGCCGATAATCTGCAGCAACTGGGTTGTGACGGCCGCGAACCCGATGCGCATCACCACGGCTGCCGCGATACCCCAGAAGATAACCTTGGCGCGAATGTTGGGGGCAACGCGCGATGCTACCAAGCCGACCACGACCGCGTTATCGCCCGCAAGTACGAGGTCGATCATGATCACATTGAGAACCGGCAACCAGTTCTCCGCGATCCAAGCCATCATGGGATTTACCTTGCGAAAGGGTGAGCCGGGGGCCGCCACGGCACTCCCGACGGAAGAGTAGCCCCCTTCAGATCGCGGGTGTCAGGCCGATCAAGCAGATTGCCAAAGTCTGGACGCGCTCCCCCAACAGAGCATGCAGAAATCTGGGCATGCCTTCTAAAAAGCGCAAGAGCGCTGTCGATGCCTGGGAGGTAAATCTGTTTTGCCGGCAGGGCTGGCCGCTGCCACAGGGTTCGGTGTAAACGTCTCGACCAGACAGCAACCGCGCCAGCACCTGCATCCGCAGTCTTCCAACCACGGTCTGCGGACTGGACGTCCGCAGACCGGTAGCCTGATCAGCGCTTGGAGAACTGGAAGCTACGGCGAGCCTTGACCTTGCCGTACTTCTTGCGCTCGACGACGCGGCTGTCACGGGTGAGGAAGCCGCCGCGCTTCAGCACCGGGCGCAACTCCGGCTCGTAATAGGTGAGCGCCTTGGAAAGGCCATGCCGCACCGCTCCGGCCTGCCCGGACAAGCCACCGCCAGTAACAGTGGCCATGATGTCGTACTGATCGAGCCGATTCGCGGTGTCCAGGGGCTGCTTGAGAAGCATCTGCAGAACCGGACGAGCGAAATAGGCCACGTAATCCTTGTTGTTGATCGTGATGCGGCCGTTACCGGGCTTCACCCAAACCCGCGCAATCGCATTCTTGCGCTTGCCGGTCGCGTAAGCCCGACCGAATTTGTCGAGTTTTTGAACATGAACGGGCCCGGCAGCGGCTGCCTCGCCGGAAGCGCCCGCGCCGGTCAGGCTGCCAAGGTCCTGCAAAGATTTGGTCTCGTCGGCCATCGGCTCAGTCCCTTGCGTTCTTGCGGTTCATCGCGGCGACATCGAGTGTCACGGGGTTCTGTGCCGCATGCGGATGGTCAGGCCCCTTGTAGACCTTGAGATTGCGCATCAACCGGCGCTGCAACGGGCCGCGGCGCATCATCCGCTCGACCGCCATTTCCACGATCCGCTCCGGAAACTTGCCTTCCAGGATCATCTTCGGCGTGCGCGTCTTGATGCCGCCGGGATAGCCGGTGTGGTGGTGATACTGCTTGTCGACGTACTTGTTGCCGGTGAACACGACCTTGTCGGCGTTGACGACTATGACGTTGTCGCCGGTATCCACATGCGGCGTGTAGGTCGGCTTGTGCTTGCCTTTGAGGCGCATGGCAATGAGAGAGGCGAGGCGCCCGACGACCAATCCCTTGGCGTCGATCACGACCCACTTCTTCTCCACCTCGCCGGGCTTGGCGACGTAGGTTCGCATGGCAGTCCCGTTCCTTGTAAACGGTGCGCAGTAGAAAGCCCGGCACCAGCAGGCTGTTGCGACCAACGTCGCTCAATGCCACATCTAAAGCAACACAACAAGAATCGTCAATTTCATTTTTCTCATCCAAATCAATGCCTTGCTATTGGTGGTAAAATAATACCTTCTGTGTGGTGATATCTTACCTTGAAAGTCCGAGCGCCGAGCCCATTCGTGTGTCCCAAACTCAACAGCTCAACAGCTGACGGCGATACGGGATTTGCCGCTGACACGATAATGCCTACGTCTTGGCGCAGACGGATCTGCCCATAGGGCCAACAACAGCGTAATGTCCCTTAATCGGCCAGCCGGTCGAGGCCGGCTTGCCAATCTCGATACGAAACCCAACCTCCTGCACCATACCGGAGAAGATGATCATGCCTCTTTCGCCCCGCCTGCTGCGGCAAGCAGCGAAGTCGCTCGCGGTTCTACTTGCGACGCTGTTTATTGCCAGCGCAACGCTGCCGGCGATCGCCCAGCAACAAGGGCAGAACGACCAGCCGGCCACCGCCGATGTCAACCAGATCAAGCTGACCGAAAAGCACGTCCAGGGCTTCCTTGGCGCGCAAAAGGACCTGCTGGCAATCACTGCCAAGCTGGAGGCGGCCGGCGACACGATCGATGCCAAGCTGCAAAAGGAGCTGGACGATATCGGCGCCAAGAACGGCTTCAAGGACTTCGCCGATTTCGACGAAATCCGGTCAAATATCCTGCTGGTTCTCGCTGGCATCGATCCGGACAACGGCAGCTATACGGATCCGGCCGAACTCATCAAGAAGGACATCGAGGCGATCAAGGCCGATAAAGAGCTGTCGGCGGCGGACCGCAAAGCGCAGCTCGACGAAATGAACCTCGCGCTGAAGGAATACCAGCCGCTCAAGTACAAAGAGAACATCGAGGTCGTGAAGAAGTTTGCCAAGCAGATCGACGAGGCTCTAAAATAGCCGTCTTGACGACGTCCCAAGTCACGGCGGTTCGGCATGCAGGATGGCACCACCAGCGGCTCCAGATCGGCGGACGGCAGAGCTGCCGACGCGGATGCGCCGCTGGTGGCGATCTCCCGGCCGGAGACGGGCGTGGCTGTTGCGGTTCTCAATCGGCCCGCGACGCGGAATTCGCTTTCGATTGCGATGCTCAACGCATTGCACGATGCGATCGGCGATCTGGGTGGAGAGGCAGGGATCCACGCGATTGTCATCGCGGCTGAAGGCCCTGCATTCTCGGCCGGCCACGACCTGAAAGAGCTCAGGGTCCATCGTGGCGATGACGACGGCGGGCGAGCGTTCTTCGAACAAACGATGGCTGCTTGCTCCCGACTCATGCTGGCGATCATGGCATGCCCGAAGCCGGTGATCGCTGCGGTGGAGGGTATTGCGACAGCAGCCGGCTGCCAGCTGGTTGCCACTTGCGATCTTGCTGTGGCGGCGGGACGTGCGAGATTCTGCACGCCGGGCGTGAATATCGGGCTGTTCTGCTCGACGCCGATGGTGGCGCTGTCACGCAACATCCCGCGCAAGCACGCGATGTCGATGCTGCTTTCAGGCGATATGATCGATGCTCAGACAGCAGCGGCGTGGGGGCTCGTCAACTCAGTCGTTCCGGACGGGAAGGCGCTCGAAAAGGCACTCGAGCTGGCGCGCGGCATCGCTGCCAAATCCCCTTTGACCGTGGCAACCGGAAAGCGCGCGTTCTACGAACAGCTCGATTTGCCGGTTGGTGCCGCCTACGAGCACGCGTCCCGTGTCATGGTCGAGAACCTGATGGCCCGCGACGCGGAAGAGGGCATCGGCGCATTTCTCGACAAACGCGCACCGGAATGGAAAGGATGCTGATATAGCGGCTTCCTCGCCAATTCCGCAGCATTTGTCTCTCGTCACGCTTGGGGTTGCAGACGTGCCAAGGGCGCGCGCGTTCTATGAACGCCTCGGCCTCAAGGCTGCCCGGTTTGACAGCGCGGACGTTGCTTTCTTCGACATGAATGGAACCCTCCTCGGCCTCTACGGGCGCGAGGCATTGGCCGATGATGCCGCACTGCCGCCGGCCGGCAGCGGGTTTCGGGCCGCATCCTGTGCGTTCAACGTCGAAAGCGAAGCGGCCGTCGACCGGGCGCTCAACCATGCGCAGGCGTGTGGCGCCACCATCGTGCAGCCGGCAAGACGCGTCTTCTGGGGCGGCTATAGCGGCTACTTCACGGACCCGGACGGGCACTTGTGGGAGGTCGCGTACAATCCACTCTGGCCGCTCGATGCGAATGGCCGCCCGCAGCTGCCGCCTGCCGAGTGACCGACTGGTGTCGGCAACCCGCCTCAGCCGCCGGCGGGCCGCCAGCCGATCTTGTCAGCCAGGAACGCCAGCCCGAGTGCGGTGAACGTGGCTCGCTCCTTGTTGTCCTTGCCGTAGCCGTGACCGCCGGCCGCCGGCTCGTAGAAGTGCGCGTCATAGCCCATCGCCTGCAGCTTGGCCGCCATCTTTCGGGCATGTCCGGGGTGAACACGGTCGTCGCGGCGGGTGGTCGCGATCAGTATCGGCGGATATGCCTTGTCCGGCTCTGCGGTGTGGTAGGCCGAGTACGTCGACAGGTAGGCCCAGTCGTCGGGGCTGTCGGGGTCGCCGTATTCGGCGATCCAGCTGGCGCCAGCGAGGAGCTTGGTATAACGGCGCATATCGATCAGGGGGATCGTGCAGAACAGCGCGCCGAAGCGCTCGGGATAGCGCACCAGCATATTGGTGATGAGAATACCGCCGTTGGAGCCGCCCTCGGCGGCGATCCGGCCGGGCCGTGTCACGCCGCGGCGCACGAGATCAGCGGCTACCGCGGCGAAGTCGTCATGGGACAACCGCTTGCCGGCGCGCCGGCCGGCCTCATGCCAGGTGGAACCGAATTCGCCACCGCCCCGGATGTTGGCGGACACAACAGTTCCGCCGCGCTCCAGCCACAACTTGCCAACGCCGGCGCGATAATAGGGTTTGGTGGTGACGCGAAAGCCGCCGTAGCCGGACAGATGCACCGGCGCCTCGCCGGTTTCACCTGTCGGTCCAGGTTTCGGTCCGATCTGCACGTAAGGGATGCGTTCCCCATCGATGCTGACCGCCTCGTGGCGCGAGACCTCGAGACCGGAGGCATCGAAAGCGAGCGGCGCCTGCTTCAGCACGGCCGGCGGCCGGCCGGGCTCGATCAGCGAGAGTGTCGACGGGGTAATCGGATCCTGCACATTGGAAAGCAGCTCGCCGGTGCTGGCATGCTGCTCGGCATCAAGGCGCCAGACATCCACAACACCAATTGCAGGCAGCCCCTCGATGCGCTCGCCTACCCATTCGGGAGTCCCCGGCTTCAGCAATTCATGGCGCGGCGCCAGATCATCGAGCCAGGCGACAAGCAAACGGCCGCCGACCCAGCCAAAAGATTCCAAAGCGCGGCGCGGCCCCGGCTCGAACAGTAGCGAGAAATCCCGATCGCCGGACATGAAGCGAGACAGACTGATGCCGAGCAGGGCATCGGGCGGATAGTTGCGCCCGCCGAGCTGCCAAGCGCTGCGCCGCCTCACGGCCAGCCAGTCGCCGTCGATGTCGATGGAAATATCGGTCGGCAAATCGAGAGTCGTCGCGGCGCCGTCGGCTCGGGCCAAGCATATGCGCATATCGAAGAATGCCGGGCGCTCGATGAACCAGATGCGAGGGGCTGGTGTCGATCGATCGACGTCGACGCCGACGGACATCGCCTCAGGCGTGGTCTCGAACACGACCGGCGCGTCGGCGAAATTCTCGCCACGACGCCACCGGCGCACGGTGCGTGCGTAGCCGGAGCTTGTTGCCATGCCACGCCCAAGTGCGCTCGCAACCAACAGCGTATCGCGATCGAACCAAACCGCTCCGCCCTTCGATTCCGGCAGCATGAAACCGTCCGCAACGAAGGTGCGCGTTGTGAGGTCGAACTCGCGCATCACCACGGCATCGCCGCCGCCGCGAGACAGCCGCAGAATAGCGCGGTCATGGCTATCGGGGCGTACGACCGCGCCCATCCAGACCCAGTCCTCGCCTTCCGCCGCGGCCAGGGCATCGATATCGAGAACCAGATCCCAGGCCGGCGTTTCGCTGCGGAAACTGTCCAACGTGGTGCGACGCCAGAGGCCGCGCGGATTAGCTGCATCCTTCCAGATGTTCCACAAAAAGCCGCCGCGGCGCACGACGTACGGTATATTGTCCGGGCGATCGAGTACCGCTGCGAGCGCAGTGGCGTCCGTCTCCACTTTGGCGCCGCCAAACCTGGCCACTGTCGCTGCATTCTGCGCTTCCACCCAGGCCAGGGCGCGCGTGCCCTCCACCTCCTCGAGCCAGAGATGCGGGTCATCGTCGGGGGCGGCAAGCGTTGGCGGAAAAGCGTGGGCCATCAGCGGCTCCTTATCCGGATCGACGGTCGGCGACATTGATGCGGGTTGCGTAGAAGACCATTCCGCCCGCGCACTGTGCTATGCCTGCTGCTGCCATGCCAAGTCCGCATTGAGCGTCCACGGGGCTGCGTCCAAGGGGCTGCCGGGCCTTGCCCAGGCATGCCGGCTGGCCTAAGCCTGCCTGCAGTACTCCCGGCATGAGCACAGCGATGATCCAACACAGCCTCTCGGGCAATACGATGGCCAACATTCTAGGCGATGTGCGCAGCATCGCCGTGATCGGTGCCTCGGCCAACCCGGCCCGGCCAAGCTACGGCGTCATGGCCTACCTGCTGGCAAACGGATTTCGCGTCGTGCCCGTCAATCCAGGGCTTGCCGGCACCGAGATCCTCGGGCAACGCGTCGTCGCCAGCCTTGCCGAAGCGCCAGCACCGATCGACCTTGTCGACATATTCCGCAATTCGGACGCCGCGCTCGGCATCACGCGCGAGGCCATCGCGCTCAAAGACAAGCTCGGCATCAAGGTCATCTGGATGCAACTGGGGGTCGTCAATCATGAAGCGGCGCTCGAAGCCGAGGCCGCCGGGCTGGCGGTCGTGATGAACCGCTGCACGAAGACGGAGCACCGCCGGCATGCAGGCGAAAGCGGCAAAGCCCGGGCTCCCGTTGACAACCAATCGAGCAAGGATCGCTAGCACAATGTCTCATCCCGACCGCTTCCTGCTTGCCGGCGTCATGGGTTGGCCGGTGATGCACTCGCGCTCGCCGCTGTTGCACAATTTCTGGTTCGAGAAACACGGACTGGCCGGCCGCTACGTGCCGCTTGCCATCGAGCCTAGCAAGCTGGAGGCAGCGCTGCGGGCGCTGGCACCGCTGGGGTTCGCGGGCGTCAACCTGACGATCCCGCACAAGGAAGCGGCGCTGGCCATCGTGGACGAGGTGGCGCCGTCGGCTCGCAAGATGGGTGCGATCAGTTGCGTCACGGTGCGATCCGACGGCTCGCTGATCGGCAGCAACAATGACGGCTATGGCTACATTCATGGCCTGCTGGAAGCCGTCCCAGACTGGCGCGCGGATGCCGGGCCGATCGCGGTGGTGGGAGCGGGCGGCGGCGCGCGCGCCGTAGCCATGAGTTTGGCGGAACGTGGTGCGAAAGAGATCCGCATCTTCAACCGGACGATGAAGCGCGCGGAAACGCTGGCGGCCGAGTTCGGCGGGCCGGTGCAGGCATACGCATGGGAGGATCGCAACAGCCTGCTGGATGGGGTCAGCCTGCTCGTCAATACGACCAGCCAAGGCATGGTCGGCAATCCGCCGCTCGATATTTCGCTCGATGCGATGCCGACGAGCGCGGTGGTTTCCGATATCGTCTACATACCGGGCCAGACGCCGCTGCTTGCTGCCGCACACCAGCGCGGCAATCGAACGGTCAACGGCCTGGGCATGCTGCTGCATCAAGCGCGGCCAGCCTGGGACTCCTGGTTCGGAATTACACCTGATGTCACGCCGGAGCTGCGCGAGCTGGTCGAAGCAACACTGTGAACAGCGTTGTGGCTGCACCGGACCGATCGGGATTGCCAAGGATGAGGGCGTGTGCTGTACAGTTTGATGACAGAATAATACGGTGACACTCCTTATCGTCGTCCGACCACCCATTATCCTCGCTTTACGCGCTCTGCTGCTCCGGCCCCGTCACGTCGCACTGGAGACATGTGCCTTGCCCCATACCTTTCGTACTACCGCGGCCCTGCTGCTCATTGCATTCGGGCTGATGATCGGGCCTGCTGCGGCGCAGCAGGGGCCGGCGCCGCAGGCAGCGGCCAATTCCCCGCCCACGGCATTGCGCGTCGTCACGCGCGTGCTGCCGCCGATGGTCATCGAGCGCAACGGCAAGTTCACGGGTTTCAGTATCGAGTTGTGGGACGAGATCGCGCGGCGGCTGAACATCACGACCACATACCATGCGGCTCCCGACATCAGGGCTCTGCTCAACGACGTGCGTACGCAAAAAGGCGAGATCGGCGTTGCGGCAATCTCGATTACGTCAGCTCGGGAGGAGGAGTTCGAGTTTTCCCAGCCGATCCTGAACGCCGGCCTGCAGATCATGGTGTCGGACAAGGGTGGTGGCGCAGGCACAAATCCGCTTACCGACCTGATGCGGCTGTTATTCTCCTACACCACGCTGCTATGGCTGGGCCTCGCCGTCCTGCTCATCATGATCCCCGCGCACCTAGTGTACTTCCTCGAGCGCAGGCACCACCAAGGCATCATTCCGACAAACAATTATTTCCCGGGCATCTTCTATGCACTCTATTGGGCCGCCGGCACCCTGGCGACGCAGGCCGATCATGCGCCGCGGCACTGGATAAGCCGTGTGATCGCGCTGTTGTGGATGTTCGTCGGCATCGTGTTCGTGGCGCTCTATACGGCGCAACTTACCGCCAACCTGACGGTGCAGCAGATTGCGGGCGACATCAGCGGCCCGAAAGATCTGGCCGGCAAGACGATCGCCACGACGAGGGGCAGCACGGCCGCCAACGCCGTGCGCGACCTGGGCGCCAACGTGCTCGAGGTCGCACGCATTGACGACGCCTACCGAGCACTCAACGACAAGCAGGCTGACGCCGTCGTGTTCGACAGCCCCGTGCTCCTCTATCACGCTGCAAACGATGGCAAAGGCCGCGTGCAGATGGTTGGCGCGCCATTCAAGAAAGAGGACTATGGGATCTTGTTCCCGAAGGGCCATCCGCTGCGAACCAGGATCAATGTCACGCTGCTGGCGCTGCGCGAGGACGGCACCTACCAGCGCATCTACGACAAGTGGTTCGGGACCGGGAAGTAAGGCTTCTCGGGGCGAAGCAGGGACGGCAGGCTGATCCGCGCATCGAAGCAGCGGTGTTTGCTGCCCGCGCCCGCCTGCGGGCGCCAAGCTGCCGAGAACGGGCGGGAGGGCCCCGCCTGTTGCCCGTAGCGGCGATTGACGCGGGGCAAAGCTGGAGCGCTGCGGAGCCACGCTGCTGCTGAGCTACGGGGTGCCTCGCAGGCTAAAACAGCTAAACCTCACCGCGGTCGACGCGCTGGGAAAACTCGGTCTGGCCACCGGCAGCCAGGATGCGGGCCTGCTCTACCCAATTCTCACGCTCAATGCGTCCCTTGAAATCAAGCTTGTCGCTGAACCGCTCGATGTCAGCGGCGGTCCAGTTTGCGACCTGCTCGTAGCGCGAGACGCCGAGTGAATTGAGCTTTTTCTCGATCAGAACGCCGACGCCGCGGATTCGCTTCAAGTCGTCTGCCGCACGCGCGGCGCCGAGGCCGGTCGGCTCAGAGCGAGCCGACGCATCATCGCCGGCATAGGCCTCGGAGCGGACGGAGCGCAGCCGTGACAGGTCTCCACGAGAAGCTGGTGGGGGGGCGGGTGTGGGAGCGGGGGCGGGCGCGGCGAACTCCACATGCGGCTGATCGGCTGGCGGGGCCTGTTGGGGCACGGGCGCTGTGGCCTCGCGCATGCGCCTGTCCATCGCCCTCGAATATGCGGTCTGACCGCCTCCCGCCAGAACACGCGCCTGCTCTATCCAGTTCTCACGCGAGATCCGGCCCTCGAACCCGAGAAGACGATCGAAGCGCGAGACGTCGTTCGGACTCCAATTGGCAATCTGGCCGTAGCTCGTGACGCCTTGGACATTCAACAGCCGCTCGACTTCCGCGTTGATGCCGGCTATCCGCTGCAAATTATCGCGAGAAACCCCGACAGTCCGCGTCGGGCCTGCCGGGATAGCAGGCGCAGGTGTGGGTTCGGGAGTGGGCGCTGCGACAGTAGCCGGCGTCGTCGTACTGGCGGCCGCGCCACCGCCAGCAACGGCTGCCGCAGCAGCTGCGGCGGCGGCAGCTGCAATCGCACCTGGCTGAGGAGGTATCACCGGAGCAGGTCTGTGCGCCTGCTCATCCGGCTTTGACTCAGCTTCCATTGCCGCCTGTGCGGCGCGCACGGCACCAGCGGCTGCGGCGGCGGCAGCGGCTGGCGGCTCGACGGCTCGAGCGGACATCGGCACCGGTAGCGGCATCGGCATCGGCGTCGGCACTGGGACGGCGGGGGCCGGTGCTGGAACCGGATGCGTTGCAGATGAGGGTACGGGCTCGCTCCGCGCGGGCACCCTAATCGTTACGCGCTCACCCTCATCGGGGGTCGGACGCGAAGACGCCTGCTCGCCCCTCGCCTTGCGCCGGGAGTAGTAGGTCTCACCGCCCTTGGCAAGAATCTGAGCCTGCTCGATCCAGTTCTCCTGCTCAATCCGCCCCGGCACGCCAAGAGAATGAGCGATGCGCGATACGTCGTCAGGTTTCCAATCCGCAATCTCAGAGAAGCTTCTCACGCCCAACTTGTTGAGCCGCCGTGCCATTTCTTCGTCGATGGCTCTGATCCGCGTGAGGTCATCGGGTTTCACGTCGGCGGACGGTTGCGGCGCAGCTGCTGGCCTCACCGGTATGGGTGCTGGTGCAGGAGCTGGCTCGGGCGCGGGACGTGGCTCGAGACGCACCGGGGCGGCGCTGCGCTCCGGCTGAGGTGCAGCAGGTGTGACCAAGGTCGCGCCGGCTCCTGCGGCGGCGGCTGCCGCAGCAGCCGCTGCTATTGATGGCGTGCTGGGGGCTACTGCAGGAGCAGGCGCTGGCGCGGCAGGCCCCCTGTCTGGCACTCTGGTTTCCGGCAGTCTGGCTTCTGGCGCTCTGGCTACCGCGGTATCCGCCGGCGCTGCCGGAGCGGTTGGCTGCGCAGGCTTGATGAGGACCTCAGCGGTAGGCTGCGGCCGGGGCGCCGGAGCCGCCGAGCCAGTACCAATGCCAGACAAGGCTTCCTCGAAGCGCCGCGTCGCCTCCGGCGAAGGTACCGTAGCGTCGGCACGCGCGGAACGAATGGCAGCAGGCGCCGTTTCCAACACGGTTCCTGAGCGCTGCGTTGCCTGAACGACCGCGGGTGCAAAGAAAGTCCGCCGTACAAGGCAACCGACAAAGGCCCCTAGAAAATATGCGCCAAGCAGCAGCAGCGCCGACTGCAACACCAGAGCAAGCATCCGAACTCCCCCTACGCCGTTACCGCTTCATGCGCCTTGAACCTGTCCAAGTACCGGCCAAAGCGACTGCAAGTGCACCTGGCGATCGCGTGCGGCGCGATAGCCTCGCAGGCGCCTGTCCATTGCCAAGCTACACAGCCCAATCCGCCCGGCCGTCAATCTTCCGTTCGTCCGCATGAATACCATCCCACGCAGGCTCCGATAAAGAATGCAAACAGCACGTACCAGCCGAGCTTTACGAGGAGGTAATCCATGACGCGATCCTGCTTCTTGAGGCTATTGCGGGACGAAATGCCCGCATTTTATGGGTCTTTCGATCATCTGGCTTGCTTGACGACGAATTCGATCCGACGGTTCCTGGCGCGACCTTGAGTGGTCGCATTATCGGCAACGGGCCTGCTGTCGGCGTAACCGACCGCAGTCAGCCGATCGCGCGGCACCCCTTTGCGCGCAAGATAATCGACGACGGCGTCGGCGCGGCGTGCGGACAATCGCTGCTTGCGTTCGGGAATTCCTTCGGCGTCGGTGTGACCACCGACCTCGATCCTGGCTTGCGGACATTCCAGCATGACCTTCGCAATCTTGTCCAAAGTGGTCCTGCTTTCGCGATCGAGCTCGGCGCGCGCACGCTCGAAATTGATGGTGTCGGACGCCATTATGCGCTTCAGCTCGGCCTGACAGCGTCCTGCCTCCAGTTTCTGGCGGGCCACGACAAGTGTATCGTTTTCGGTTTTATTGGCTGCCTGTCGTTGTTGCTCGGCCAGCCGGCGAACCTCATCGATGCGTCGGCGCTCCATCTCCGCCTGCGACAGTGCGGCGAGCCGTCGATTGGCCTGGTCCTGCTCGGCGGCCCGACTTCGCGCTTCTGCAGCTGCCTTGGCCTCGGATTCAGCGCGACGTCTGGCAGACTCCTGCGCGGCACGGCGCAACGCGAGTTCCTCGGCCTTCTGCCTGGCAAGCTGCGCCGCCCTGAGGCGCTCACGCTCGGCCGCTTCCTGGCGCGCGCGTTGTTCGGCTTCACGCAGGGCCCGGGCCTCGGCGTCGGCACGGCGCTGCGCGAGTTCCACGGCCTGCTGCCTGGCAAGCTCCTCTGCTTCACGGCGGGCGCGCTCGGCTTCAGCGCGCTCTCGCTCGGAGGCTAGCCGTCTGGCGCGCTCCTCCTGCTCGCGACGGGCTTGGGCTTCAGCCTCGGCACGGGCGGCCTCGGAGGCCGCCAGCCGCGCCTGCTCCGCTTGCTCGCGGCGCCGCGCCTCTAGCCGCGCGCGCACGCCGGGGTCGAGCTCAATCTTGTCTTCGAACCTGAACCCGGTCGGAGTAGCGCTCTTCAGCATCGACCGGATCGAATTCGCCGCATCCTCGGATTCGGCATAACCAGCAATCATGAGCCTGGTATCATTCAATTCGGCTCGTCCGTCGCGCAACTTACCAGTCAGCTCCAATGCCGACATCACCACGCTCTGCCAGCCGCGAGGCTCGCCTCGGCCCATGCTCAGGCGATCCACGACGCGGGCGCCAGAAAAGGCATTGCGCGCTCTTTCCAAGAGCTGGGCACGTTGCCGCTCACTGGGCACGTGGCCGGTCAACTCGACCTGGCTGCCTTGCCGCCGAACCGCCCAAGTGTAGGGTTTGACAAGGGGTGCAACGACGCCGTCTTCCTTGACCGCAATCCCGTTCGGCAGGCTTCTGTTGAGTGCCGAGCGCACGGTCGAATAGTCGGCAGCGGTTCTGCTCTCGCCGGCAACCGACAAGCTCAAGCCGTCCATCTCCACACGACCACCACTGTTGAGCAGCGCCAATTGCTTGAGCGCGAACGACACGCCGCCCAGCCAGAGGTTGCGGTCAGGAGCGCCGCGCGCCACCTGCATACGGTCATCGAATTGATAGCCGGCCGGAAAGTTCGACCTGGCAACCTCAGTAATCGCCTGGCGCGCGCTCTCGCTGGGAACGAAACCGGAGAGCCGCAGCGTGCGATCGTCGGTCGTGGCTGACCAAATGTAGGAGCGCACCAATTCGGCAACGGTGGTGCGATCAACGACGCGACGGACGCCTGGCACCATCGCCACCAGATTGGCCGCCTTGCGCTGTTGGCGCTCGTCCTCGGCGCGCCCGCTGACGATGCCGTCACGACCCACAAACGTTACACCGGCCCAATTGAATTCGGCTTGCTTGAGAGCGGCTCGCGCGCGGCTTGTCAGATCCTGCTCGATCACTCTCGGAGCCCAGAGATAGGCCATGAAACCCAGCATGGCCAAGGGGATGAGCCCCCACAGCCAGCGCACGGGATTACATCTCATGTCCGAACCTCGTTCCCTACTGCACGACGCGAGATTGCAGAATCCATCGATGTTCGCGTCAGACCGCTCAATCGTCCGCCCCACCCCAGGATGCGTCTCCAACGGGCCCGAGCCGCAGTGTCCCCAACCCTGGCAGCGAACCTTGCGCACCAGCCGCGACCCGGAACCTGCGCCAGCGTTGCCGCTGCGCATTACAATCCGCGCACTTCGCGCTGCACTATAGACAAGCGCCCTTGCTATGGGAAGCGCATCCCAAGTTCGCGTGTCGGCGTGAGGACGCGCGGCAACACGGCCAGCAACGCGGGCAGCAACAGTTTTCCTGAGCGCGGCTTGCGGCGCATGAGAAATTCCGCGCCACTGCCGGCCGCGAGACCGCGGTGGCCAGAGCAAAAGGCCCGCAATGGAGCATTGCGGGCCTTTCGCTCTGAAGACGGGGCGTTGTCGTTGGATATGCGAGGGAGCAAGAGGCTGCCAGTTGCACCAATCAGCGCAGGCTAGCCAACCGCGAAGGCATGACCGGAGCCATCGATACTCTGGCGGGCATGACGCTGGCGGGCATGGTGGCCGGCGTCTGACCTGGCACGCTCGGCATCATGCCGTCACGTGCCGGCGCGGCGGCACTTGCAGCCTGACGGTTGGGCGCGGCGCCGCCGTAGTTCGGGCTGTAGGGTTCGCGCGGATCGTCCGGCTCGCCAATGCGCCGATGTGGTGGCGGCATCTGAGAGGGCAGCCCGTCGTCCTCGATCACGACGCCATTGGCGGAAGCCATTTGTCCCGGCGTTGCGGGCGCTGCGGGGACATCCTGAGGGGCATAAACGGTCTGCGGATAGCCGGGAGGATATTCTGCCTGCTTGCTGGCGCATCCGGCTGCGGCCAGAGCCAAGGCTGCGACGACGACCCGGCCGCCAAGCGCGGGCAGGCGTTGCCGCCACGGGCGGCGACTTAACTGAAACATTACAACTACTCCGATGACGCGACTGGACTTACGCGACGGTTGAACGCGGACACATGGGCGAGAGAGTAAGCGCGGGGGGTTAAGGCGCGGTTAGCGACTGTGCCGCGGCGGCACATGGCATGACCGGCCCGCGGCTCGCCGCCAGGGTTGACCGAGCCCTTCTGCCGCGTCACATGCTGGCGGCGACATACAGCCCATTTGAACCCTTCAGCTTCCCGGACCGATGGACCAGCACTCGTCAGTTCGTCTGCGCCCCGCCTCGGATGCCGATTGGCCTGCGATCCGGCGCTGGCTGGCCCGGCCGGATATCGAGCAATGGTGGGGGCCAAAAGCGTCATCGGAGGCCGCAGTGCTGATGGCGCTCGCGAGCCCGTCAGCACTGTGCCGGATCATCGAAGCCTCACCCATCAGCGGCGAAACCGGCGGCATGGAAGCTGTCGGCTATGCTCATGCGCTGGATGCGACCCTGTGGGGCGAGGATCTGCCTGCTGCGCTGGATCCGGGGACCTGGGATATCGATCTGTTCGTTGCTTCGGTCGCCCATCGCAATCGCGGCGTTGGAGCGCGGGCGCTGGAATTGATCCGTGACGAGGTGTTCTCCAGCACACTGGCTGTCGCGGTCTGCGTCTCCGCGGCGGTTGCCAACGAGCGGGCGGTTCGCGCCTACGAGAAAGCTGGCTTTCGCTGGAAGGACGTGTGGAACGAGCCTGGCCAAGGCCCGGCCTGGTTCATGGTCGCCGAGCGCCCTGGCGTTCGTTAGATCGGTCATGGTGACGAGGCCACCGATCACGATTTGCTGATCGATTGTTGATTGAACTTTTCGACGCCGGCCTGCGATGCTGTTCGGCGCCACACTAGTTCTCGACACTCTGCTCAGCATGAAAGGATCTGTAATGCGTTTTCAGGCTCCGCTCATCTTGCTCGTCTCTGCCGTATTGATGGCCGGAACAGCAGCAGCCGACATCAAGAACCGCAAGGGATGGCGCGTCCTGTCGACACCGCACAGCTATGTCGAGCTGAACAAGAAGCTCGATGAGAGCATAAAGGCCAACAAGATGGGACTGGTGGCACAGGCCAGCGCTACGGTCGGAGCCAAGGCCCGCGGCATCACCATCCCAGGAAACAGGGTGGTGGGCGTCTACCGGCCTGATTTCGCAGTGCGCATGCTCAAGTCCAGTGTCCCTGCCGGCATCGAGGCGCCGATCCGGTTCTACGTAACGGAGAACGACAAGGGCAAGACGCAGCTGTCCTACAAGACGCCGTCGACGGTGTTCGCGCCGTACATGAAAGAGGGCGGGAAGGAGCTGCGCACGTTGGCGAAGGAACTCGACGTCATCTTCGCCAAGATCGCGGCGGATGCTGTCAAGCCATGAGCTGAGCCCGCCACGGCTGGCGCTGGCACTCAGCCTCAGCTCGCCGTAGCGCTTTCGGCTGATGGCAGAGCCGCGCCGATGGCCACAGCGGAGGCTTCCGCCGGCGTTGCTGTGGTCACCGGCACTGCGCTATCGGGCTCGCCGTCCGCGTGCTCCCGGCTCTCCGCAGCTGCTTGCGAATCCAAGGCCGACATTAATTCCGGGGGCCGGCTCTCGGTTTCGAGCGAACCGGCGAGCGTTTCCTCGATGTCGCGCATATGAGCGGCCAGGCGATGCAGCCTGTCGCTCATCTTGTGCAGGAAATGCTCCGCCAGGGCCGGATCGCTGCCCATCATCTCCAGCATGTCCTGCCGGGCGATGCGCAGCGCTTTCACGGGGGTCCGGGCGACGACGGTCGAAGAATAATCGGTGTCGATCAGCATCGCCATTTCGCCCAGAAGTGAGCCTTCCTCGACAGCTTCCTCCTCGACGATGCCCGGGCCAGACGTGCGCACGGCCTCGCCCGCGATCGCCAGCACGGCGGCGTCTCCGGCCTCGCCATCGGTGATGAGCGCCTGACCGGGACGGAAGATGACGCGCTCGGCGCGGCGCGCAATCTCCGTGACATGCAGCGGCGTGAGATCCTGGAATATCTCCAGGCGAAGAAGCTGGCTGGAAAGCTGATCTATCGACATGAACCCTACCCCGAACGTTGACGCTACGCCCCTGGTCCAGGAGCGTGAGACCGGCCGGCTCGATACGGCTCAATGCAGCACCAGCGACAACTATGGAGCACTCGGATCGGTCGGGGAGGAGAGTCGGCTGATTCGGCCATCGCCGTCCATGTCGCCGGGGCGGGTGGGGACGCGGCGTGGATAGCATGTCGATAAATGCAAAAAGGGCGACCCACGCCGGAGCGCCCCCTGCAGACTATTTGCGTGCCTGGTAACGCCTCAGCAACGCCTCAGGGTACCAACTTGTAGCCGCCCGCTTCGGTGACCAGCAGCTCCGCGCTGGACGGATCCTTCTCGATCTTCTGGCGCAGGCGGTAGATGTGGGTCTCCAGCGTGTGGGTGGTGACGCCGGCGTTGTAGCCCCAGACCTCGTGCAGCAGCACATCGCGCGACGACCACCTTCTCGCCGGCGCGGCAGCAGGTACTTGAGGATCGAGGTCTCTTTCTCCGTCAGCCGCGTCTTGGATCCCTTCTCGTCGACCAGAAGCTTGGCCGCCGGCTTGAACGTGAAGTGGCCGATGGTGAAGACCGCATCCTCGCTCTGCTCATGCTGGCGAAGCTGGGCGCGGATGCGCGCCAGCAGCACGGCCAGCTTGAATGGCTTGGTGACGTAGTCGTTGGCGCCAGCATCGAGACCCAGGATCATGTCGGCGTCGGATGTGTTGCCGGTCAGCATGATGATCGGCGCCTTGAAGCCGGACTTGCGCAGCTGCTTGCACAGCTCCCGGCCGTCCATGTCGGGCAGGCTGACGTCGAGAATCATCAGGTCGAAGTGGCCGGCCCTGGCCTGCTCCAGACCTTGCCCCGCCGTCGCCGCCGATGCCAGCTCGAACTCGTCGTAGAGCGCCAACTGCTCTTGCAGCGATGTGCGCAGGTCGTCGTCGTCATCCACGATGAGGATCTTGCGAGCTGAGCTCATAATGAAAAACTCCATGGCTTGCAGGTGGCGGGGACTGCGCCGCTGCTTCAATCTAGCATCGTCGGCCCGGACACTAAAGCGCACGCGTGTCTGGCCTCGGTGAGAATTTCGGGATATCGGCACGAAATGGCAAGTAGGCGACGAGCAGTAGTCCGTAAGGTCAGCCCCCGGCAAACGCTGGGGATGCTGGAGCTGGGCCCGCTGCGACTCGCCTGTGCGCTGGGGCGCTCGGGATGCCGTGCGACCAAACGCGAAGGCGACGGGGCGACACCGATGGGACGATGGCGCCTGGTCGAGGTGCTGTACCGGCCCGACCGCGTGCGCCGGCCGTCAACGCGGCTGCCGCTGCGGCCGATCCACCCGACCGACGGCTGGTGCGATGCGCCGGTCGACCGCAACTACAATCGCGGCGTGCGGCTGCCTTATCCGGCAAGTACGGAGCGGCTGTGGCGGGAGGACGAGTTGTATGACATCGTCGTGGTGCTCGATCACAACCTGCGGCCGCGGGTGCGCGGACACGGCAGCGCGATCTTCATGCATGTGGCGCGGCCCGGCTACCGGCCGACCGAGGGCTGCATCGCACTATCCGCGCCAGACTTGCGGCGGGTGCTGGCGCGGGTGGGGCGCGGTGCTGTCGTGGTGGTGTAAGTTCAAGCGGGGACTGCCGACCCTCCCAGGCCGCTCGCTCACCACACGCCGGTATTCTGCATCGACACCCACGGCTCCTGCGGCGGCAGCGCCTCCATGCCCTTCTGGAGTCAGCTCGATGGAGATGCCGTCCGGCGAGCGCACGAACGCCATGCGGCCGTCGCGCGGCGGCCGGTTGATGGTGACACCCTTGTCCATCAGACGCTGGCAGGTCTCGTAGATGTCGTCGACCTCGTAGCACAGGTGGCCGAAGTTGCGCCCACCGGTGTAGGTCTCCGGATCGTAGTTGTAGGTCAGCTCGATCTCGTCCACGCGCTCGCCCTTCGCCCGCTCCACATCCTTTGGCGCGGCAAGGAAGATCAGCGTGAATTTGGCCTTGGGATTGTCGATGCGGCGGGTCTCCACAAGCCCGAGCTTGTTGCAGTAGAAGTCGAGCGATTGCTCGACATTGGTGATGCGGACCATAGTGTGGCGATAGCGCATGAGGGCCTCCTGGCGTCGCGCGGGATCTCGTGGCGTGTGCCGCCATGATTGGCGGATGCGAGGTCGCAGTCAATGCCGACGCTGTCAATGCCGACGCTGGCATGCCACCGCTGGCATGCCACCGCTGGCGGCCTGCGGTCCGTACAATCATGCGCCCGATTGCCGGGCCAGCGCCGCCCTGTGCAGCGGTCCCCTGATCAGAGCCCACAGCACGAGCAGGCCCGCGACGCAGATCGACAACGCCACGGTCAGGTTCACCGCCTTGGCCGTCTGGCCAATGAACAGAGCGCCCGAAATCACGCCGATCTCGAACATCACGCCGTGCAGCGCCATCACGCGTCCGCGATAGTGAGGATGCGCCTCCAGCTGCAACAGGCTTTGAATGGCGCCGCCGCGCGTGATCATGCCGAACCCCGCGAGGAGCGAGAACAGTATCATCATCGGCAGCGATGTGCTCAGCGCCAGCCCGAGCAGAGCGACGGCGAATGCGGGCATCGCACCAAGTGCAATCGCCGTCAGCCGGGTGGTCTTGGTCTGGCTGCTCGCCAGCCATAGCCCGCCCACGATCGATCCCAGACCGAATGCCGAAAACACGATGCCGACCTCGCGCGCACCGCCGTTGAACGCGTGGTGCACCAGCGCCGGCACGAACTCCATAAACGGCCGCGTCATGGCGATCGAGACGACATGCATGACGAACAGCAGGAACAGAAGGCGCACGATCAGCACATGCGCCAGCCCATCCCGCAACGCTAGCAGGAAACTGTGATGGTGGTTCGCCGCCACGTGTGCCGGGGTCGATATGCGCAGCAGCAGAAGCACGAATGCCAGCGAGAGCAAGGCTGCCGTGAGGTAGGCTGCAGCATTACCAAGTGTCCAGATCACGCCAGCCGCGATCGCGGGTCCGATGAAGCCCGCGATGTTGAAGGCGACCGTATTGAGAGAGACGGCGGTCGCCAGCTCGTCCTTCTTCACGAATGCGGTGACAATGGTCTTCGTTGAGGCATGCGAGACCGAATTGACTGCCCCATACAGCACTGTGAGGGCGAGGAGCACGTTGATGTCGAGCAGACCTGCAAAAGCCAGGGCGGCAAACATGATGTTGCAGATGATCGAGCCGACGCAAGAGGCGATCATGATGGTGCGGCGATTGTAGCGGTCGGCGATAATCCCGCCGACCAGCTCCATCACAAGACCAGGAACCAGCAGGCATACAAGCGCGGTTGCCAGCATGCGCTCGTCGTGCGTGAGCTGCCAGACGACAAGCGGCGTGGTGACGCGGAAAACCCACTTGGAGGTCATCTCCAGGACGCGCGCAAAAATGTAGTCGCGCAGCGGCGGTGTCAGCGCGATCCGCGCCACGCGCCGCCAGCCGGCCTCTGCCGGCTCCTCCGCTTCGCGCCAGTAGTCGGAGATGATGTTCAAGCCGGAAGGATATCCTGTTTCGATATGTTGGAGTTGCGCCTATCGCAGAGGCTGTCCCGCGCCGCAAGTGACATCAATGCCGGCGTGATGCTCCCCAAATGCATACATCGATCAGCGCGGATGGTGGTTCGAACGCCGCCGCCGGCTGCGCGATCCATGCGGCGTCTTCTCCCAGAGGTAGGGGTCCCGCCACAGTTGCACGACAGCGCGCCATGCCGCCAGCGAGATCAGCAGCCAATAGAACGGCATCAGCAACACGTGGGGCAGAAGCCGGTAGAAGCCGCGCCGTGCTGCCGCGGCTGCCGCCAGGGCCATGCCACTGGCATAGCCTGCCACCAGATTGAACAGCGCGAACGATGTCAGCAACCATTCCCCCAGAGAGATCGGCTGACTGGGAAAGCTGCCGCTTGCCACCTGCATTGCCACGACCGCCAGAAAAAGCGGGTGAAGGAGTGCGGAAAGCACGATCCCTCCCAGGTAGATGTGGAAGCCGATGAAGCCCCAAACGCCAAGCTCGGACAGCAATCTGTGCGGCCGCCGCATGTGCACCAGCCAGGTTTGCATGAAGCCCTTGAGCCAACGTGTGCGCTGTCTGAGCCAAATGCCGAATTGCGGCGGCGCTTCCTCATTGGTGGTGGAGGCCAGCATCGCAACCCGGCCCCCGGACCGCGCAATGCGCATTCCAAGGTCGGCGTCCTCGGTTACGTTGTAGGCATCCCAGAGCAGCAGATTTTGCAGGACGGCACGCGGGAAATGGTTGGAGGTTCCGCCCAACGGAACCGGCATGCGAAGCAAGACGATTGCCGGCAGCAGACCATCGAACAGCGCCGCATAGTCGAGGGCGAATTGTCGAGAGATCAGGCTCTCCTCGGCATTGTATATGCTGAGCGGCGCCTGTACGCAGGCCAGTCCCGGCGGTCCGTATCGAAACGCAGCGAGTGCACGGCGAAGCTGGCCCGGCTCGGGCTCATCCTCCGCGTCAAAGACGACGACGAAGGCGCCGCGGGCGAACTGCATGGCATAGTTGAGGGCTTTTGGCTTGGTCTGCGGACCCACTGTGGGTACGACGATCACCCGCATATACGGGGGCAGCGCCACTGTCCGGACGGCGGCCAGCGTGCTGGCATCGTCGGCCTCCAGAACGAGCAGCACGTCGAGCTTATCGAAGGGGTAGTCGAGCCGGGAAATCGCATCGACAATGTCGGGCAGCACCTCTGCTTCCTTGAAGAGCGGGACCAGGATCGTATAAACGGGCAATTCCGTGTCCGGCACCCGGCGCAGCCGCTGTCGCATGTGCCCGCTCCGCGCCGTGCGGGTCAGCACCAGCGCCAGGGCTACCAACCTCAGCAAAACGACCGCTACGAAGGGCAGCGTGGCGAGCGCCGCCAGCACAGGCATCGAGGCCTGTGGAAACACCGCAAGGGCGCCGCAGGCCAGACCGAGTGCCGCAGGGACGAAGACCAGCTGCCATGTGGCATGCGGGCGATGTGCAGACAGATCGGGCCGTTCACGCTCGAGGTGGCTTGTCGCCGCCTCCGCGCGCGCGCGGCGCACGGCGTCGGTCTCCAAGTACTCAAGCGCCTGTGGCGTGGCGACAAGCGGCGCCTTGCCGTCCAGCGCCGCCGCAACAGCTGCCTCCTCGATCAGTGCGGGTGTTTCCGACATCGCTTCGATAAGCCGCGACGCATCCGCAACCGGATGCGGCCCGCGCCTGCTTATTTCCGCAGCGAGCTCACGGATATAGTCTTGTTGGGAGAAAATGCCCCTGGCGATGAGCTCCACCACGGGCGAGCGGCCCGACACCGCTGCTGCCGCTTGCGCGCGCTGCAATGTTTGCCGGTCGACCAGACGACCGATCAGGAAATCGTATTCACCGGTGCTGGCCGCCGGCGGTTTGCCCCGGCCCTCGCCGCCCCCCATCCACGTACCTGCGCATGACGCAGCGCAGTCTCCTCGACGTGCCTCCCCGCCCGTGATCCCGCCAAAAGGCGTCCACGGAATTTGCTGTGAATGCCACACTAGATTCCGCCTCATACAATCGCTAGTGAAATTGTGCCTAATTCTGCCGGGGACCGATCGATCATGCTTCAGGGCAGTCGCAATCATGAGGGTGCGGCGACTTCGCAAGCGACTTGGCAAGCGCCGCGTCGGCGCAGGCCGGCGCTGATGCAGAGCATCGCCGGGTGCGCCATCGCGGCCGTGGCGCTGACCATCTGCAGCGCCCTGCCGGGCGTGCCAGGCGTCGCGGCACAGGAGGTGCGCCCAGGGGTGAAGGCGCCGCCGCCTGCACGCCGGACGGTGTTGCGATTCCTGACGACGAATGACTTTCCGCCGTTCAACTACCTCGACGCGGAAGGCGCGCTCACCGGTTTCAACGTCGATCTGGCTCGCGCCATCTGTTTCGATCTCAACATGACGTGCTCGATCACCGCCCGAGCCTGGGAGGGGCTGTTTGGTGCGCTCAACCGGCGTCAGGGCGATGCGGTGATCGCAAGTCACGTGGTTTCTTCACGCGCTTTGGCGCACGTGGAATTCACCGACCGGTATTTCCATACGCCAGGCAGGTTTGTCGGCCGGCGCGGAAGCGCCAAGCTGCAGGTGACGCCGGATGGACTGGAAGGGCGGCGCATCGGTGTGGCGAAGGGGACGACACACGAGGCATTCCTTCTCGCGTTCTTTCGCAACAGTGCGATCGTACGTTTCGAGACCCAGGAACTCGCCCGCGACGCCTTGATCACAGGCAAGGTCGACGTCGTTTTCGACGATGGCGTCAGCCTGGTGTTGTGGATCAATGGCGAATTGTCGAAGGGATGCTGCGAGTTGAAGGGAGGGCCCTACCTGGAGCCGAAGTATTTCGGCGACGGCATCGCCATCGCAATCGGCAAGAACGACATCGAGCTCAAGAATGAATTGAACGCCTCTTTGCGCCGCTTGCGCGCCAGCGGGCGGTTCGAGGAGCTCGTTTTGCGCTACTTCCCATACCGTGTGTTTTAGGATCGTTCTGACTGAACGCCTCCCGGTCGCGAACCGGGGGCAGCCGCAGGGTGGGTGCCGTGCGCATGAGCCCGACGCCGCCCGCCGCCCCCTTCATGCTTCGAACTATGCATTTTTTACTGTGACAAAGGGGCGCAATGCGGCATTATGGGTCTTCGATGCATGCGACCGCAATATGATTCCTCGAGCTTTGCCGGGGATGGCCGTCGCTTCCGGAACCTGCGCAGCGCTTACGAGATGACTCGGGCCTGCGAAGCCTTTCGAGGGCTAGTGTAGCGCACCTGACGTTTGGTACCCACTTGCGGCTGGATTCGAGACCAAACGTCAGGTGCAAAAGCTACACTAGACTCATGGGCTTGCTAGTGTTCCTCATGGTTCTGACATTTGCTCGGAACCCGGCGGCACAGGGAAGCAAATGTCAGAACCGGAACACTAGGATGGAGTATGCATTTTTCGCCATTGGCATGGTGTCAGCCGTAACGTTGCTCCCACTGCTGGCGGCGACGCTGATCAACCCTCAATTCCGCGTCTGGCCGCCGCCTCGCCAAGATAGCTGGCAGAGCATTGTATTCTGGCCCCTGTTCCGCCTGCTCAATGTCGCGGCATTTGCAACCGCTTTGGCAAGCGGGGCCGGATTCCTGGGGCTTCCCAGCTGGCTTCGCGGATTTGCCGTGGTCGGCCTCGCTGTTTCCGGCGCCGCCTACATCTATGCACTGTTCGCTCTGGGCAAGCGTAATACGTACTGTAATGCCGACGGTCTCGTGACGCAGGGCATTTACCGCTGGACTCGCAATCCGCAATACGCAACCGTCATTCCCGTCTATGCGTCTCTCGCCGTCGCTGCCGACAGTGGTCTTACGTATGTCTTGTGTTTACTCATGATCGCAGTCTACGTGCTGATGGCGTTGGTAGAGGAGCCATGGCTTGAAGCCTGCTACGGCGCTCCCTATCGTCGCTACTGTCGGCGTGTGCCGCGTTTTTTCAATTGGCATAGGGCGAAAGTGCTTGCGGGCAGGCTGGGTCGCCACGTGCTGCGCCTGGTCAACTCCCGCCTGTCCGCCTGATTGCGTCTGCCGGCTCAGGCCGCGCTGGCGGTCTTTGAGGACGCAACCGCAGAGGATCAAGTCGTGGATGAATTCCGGCCTATCGTCAGCCGGCCGGAGATCGTCATTTTTTCGTAAACAAAATCACGTCTTGATCCTGACTTGATCCTGACGAGCCCTGGCAGCAATGTGTTGCTGCGCCAGACAGGGAAAGAGAGGCCTTAGCGAGTGAGCGGATCGAAGCGAACGATGCCAAGTCACTACCGCGCGCTGTTTATCTCGGACGTGCATCTGGGCACGCGCGACGCGCAGGCGCGCGCGCTGCACGCGTTTCTCTCATCCGTTACGGCAGACACCATCTATCTCGTTGGAGATATTGTCGATTTTTGGCGGATTCGGCGCGACTCGTGTGGCCGGAGGCACATGGTGAGGTGCTGAAGGAGATCCTGCGGCAGGCCAACGCCGGCGTCCGGGTGGTGTTTATTCCAGGCAACCACGATGATGGTCTGCGTGCCTACTGTGGCACCCAATTCGGCCGCATCGAGATCATGCGGGACACCGTCCACGAGACGGCCTCCGGGCGTCGCTATCTCGTGATCCACGGCGACGAATACGATGTCGTCGTGCAGCGGGCGCGCTGGCTGGCGCTCGTTGGCGACCGCAGCTATGCCCTGGCGCTGGCCATCAACAAGCCATTCAACTGGGTGCGCGGCCGGCTCGGTATGGAATACTGGTCGCTGTCGGCCTACCTGAAGAACCGGGTCAAGAGCTGCGTCGGCCGGGCCGGTAAATTCGAGGATTCGCTTATCGGAGCGGCAGCGCGCCACAATGCCGATGGTGTGATCTGCGGTCACATCCACCGCGCGGCATCGGTGCAGGTGGGCGATGTCCACTACCTGAATACAGGCGACTGGGTCGAAAGCTGCACCGCGGTCGTCGAGACCGAGGACGGTGACCTGCAGGTGGTCGATTACGGGCCGGAACTGCTCGGCCGAAGAGCGGCGCGGCCGGGTGGCTCCCAGCTGGAGGCGGCGGCCTGATGCGTGTGCTCGTTGCCACCGATGCTTGGCGGCCTCAGGTCAACGGCGTGGTGCGCACTTACGAGCGGCTCGACGAGGCGGTACGCGAGCTGGGTGTCGAGTTGACATTCCTGACCCCCGCCGAGTTCCGTACCCTGCCGTGTCCCACGTATCCAGAAATCCGGTTGGCGCTGCCCGGCTACCAATACCTGATCGAGCGCATGGCCTGCATCGACCCAGATGCCGTGCACATCGCGACCGAGGGGCCAATCGGCATCATGACGCGCATGTGGTGCCGCAAGCGCAATGTGCCGTTCACGACGTCGTACCACACGCGGTTTCCGGACTACCTGTCCTCGCGCTTCGGCATACCTGGCAGCTGGACATGGGCCGCGCAGCGCTATTTCCACAACGCCGGGGCCGGCACAATGGTCGCCAGCCGCAGCCTCGCACAGGACCTCGACCGGCGGGGCTTTCAGCGGCTGATGCCGTGGACGCGCGGTGTCGACACGGACCTGTTCCGCCCGCGCACGGTGCGCAGGTTCGGCGACGAGCCAGTATTTCTCTACGTCGGTCGCGTCGCGGTGGAGAAGAACATCGAGGCGTTCCTGCGTCTGGAGCTTGCCCGGCAAAAAGGTGGTGGTGGGTACCGGTCCTTTGCTGGGCGAGCTGGCCGGCCGTCATCCGGATGTGGTGTTCACGGGCAAGAAAGTCGGTGAAGATCTGGCCGAGTGTCTACGCTTCGGCCGATGTCTTCGTGTTCCCCAGCTTGACCGATACGTTCGGCATCGTGCTGCTGGAGGCCATGGCGTCCGGCGTGCCGGTGGCGGCCTATCCGGTGACAGGACCGCTCGATAACGTCGTCGATGGCAAGACCGGGCAATTGGATTGGGATCTGCAGGCCGCCAGCCTGCGGGCGCTGGAGATGGACCGTGCGGCGGTGCGCGCGCATGCCGAGGCCTACAGCTGGGATACGGCGGCGCGGATGTTCGTCGCCAATATCGAGACCGCGCTGTTTGCGAGGCAGGGCCGGCGCGTGCCGGCGCGTCGCCGGGCACTGAGGCGGCGGCCGCGTTCGGCGTGACGCCCAGATGTGGCGGCGGCGCATGTGTCTTGAAGCAAGAGCCACGGGCATAGGCCAGGGGGGCCTTACACCGCTTCCTACCTGCTATCGCTTTGCCTGGTGGTGGATCTTGCGCAACGCGTCGATCAACTCGCTGTCGTTGAGGTCGCCCATGCCGACCTCGACCGCCTGCCCGAACACCTCAGCCGCCGTCCGTCCGATGCGAGACTGACCGCCGATAGCTTCGATGTATTCCACGCCGTACAGCGTATCCTTGATGCGGCCTTTCGGCGTGAAGCCGATGGGGCTCTCGTGTTTGCCCGTCGCCATGTATTTCGCGTGGCGGATGACGTGGCCGCTGTTGGTATTACCTGACGAGAAAGCGCGCGCGGCGGCGCCGAGATCGATGCCGGCGGCCTCGCACGACTGCATAGCTTCCGCCAGCGCGGCGACGTGGATTGCACCCATCACGTTGTAGATGAGCTTGAACGCGTTCCCCATGCCGGCAGCACCGAAGTTGAAGAAGGCCTTGGTGAACGGCTTGACGATGGCTTCGACCTGCTCCACGTCAGCCGGTGCGCCGCCTGCATAGACGAGAAGGGTGCCGGCCTCGGCTGCATCCGGCCGTCCGGCGACGCAACAGTCGACGAAGCGCAGCCCCTTGGCCTTGGTCAGTCCTGCCAGCTCCAGCACCCAGGCGTTCGACACGGTCGAGCTTTCGATGGCCAGCGCACCCTGCTTCGGGCTGGACGCGAGCACGCCACCCGGACCTGTCCAAACCTCGCGGCAGGCCTTGTCGTCGGTCAGCATGGTGAAAATCGCGTCCGCCCCCGCGACGGCCTCGGCGACCGACGCGACGGCGGTGGCGCCGTCCTTCTCCATGGCCTGCGCCTTCTGAGGCGAGCGGTTCCATACCTTGACGTTATGACCACCCTGCAGCAGGCGGCGGCTCATCGGCGCGCCCATGGCGCCGATGCCGAGGAATGCGATGTCGGCCATGCCGATCTCCCATCGTGGCTGAGGCACGCACGTGTATCATACGCAGGCCGGCGAACAAGCTGGATGGCGGATCGGGCTGCCATGCGGATGCCACAAGCACAATTCCATATGCCGTGCATAGGATAATCATAGGAGCGGTGCACATGGGCAAGCTGCTTGGGGGGGTGCTCCTGGCCGGGGTATTCGCTCTCAATTTTCTGATCCCCGCGGCATTTGCTCAGCATGGGCACGGGCAAGGGCATGGGCAAGGGCAGCGCTTCGACGATCCGAAGCGGTGGGCCAAGTCGTTCGACGATCCGGAGCGGTCGGAGTGGCAAAAACCCGGCGATGTGATCGCGGCGCTGGGTCTTGCGCCTGACGCCAAGGTTGCCGACATCGGCGCGGGCACAGGCTATTTCGCAGTCCGGCTTGCGCGTGCCGTGCCGAAGGGCGCGGTGACGGCCGTCGACATCGAGCCAAACATGGTGGCCTATCTGACCGAGCGCGCGAGGTCGCTTGGCCTCACAAACATGACGGCGATAAAGGGCAGTGAAAGCTCGCCCAACCTGCCGGAGCCGGTCGATCTGGTGATCGTCGTGAACACCTATCATCACATCGGCGACCGGCTGGCATACTTCAAACGCCTAGCCGGCTCGCTGAAGCCAGGCGGACGGATCGCGATCATCGACCAGAACGATAAAGCACCGCGCGGCCCCCCCAAGCACATGCGGCTGAGCATGGAGACGATCGACGGCGAGATGAAGGCGGCCGGATACGCCCGGATCGCCAGCCACGATTTCCTGCCGTATCAGCATTTCCTGGTGTACGGACGGGCAAAGTAGGGTCGGCGCTCAGACCAGCCTGCAGATCAGCTTGGCCAGCATCGGCCCGGTGATGATGACCACGAACAGGCGTACGGTCTGCAGCGCCAGCACGAACGACATGTCGGCATTACTGCTGAGTGCAATAATGGCGATGGCATCGAGGCCGCCCGGCGTGGTCGCCAGGAACGCCGTCAGCGGATCAGTGCCGACGAGCCAGACCAGCATCACGGCCGACACGCCGCACAGCAGGATCAGCGAGAAGGCGCCTGCCAGCATGACCGGCAGCACGCGAAGGGCATAGAGCAATGTGCTGCGCTCGAAACGCAGCCCGACCCACCAGCCGATCAGCGAGAAGGCGAGCACGAGTAGCCAGGGCGGCAGCTCGATGGTCAGAAGTCCGGTTCCGCGCAGCACCGATGCCAGTATCAGCGGCAGCAAGACGCCGCCGGAAGGGACCGGCGACAGCCAGGCGGCAACCGCCCCCACGACGATGACGGCCAGGGTGGCTAGCGTGTTAGGCAGGACATCGCCCGCCAACGGCGCCCGCACATCGCCAGCCACCTCCATCGCGTTCACGCCGAACACCAGCCGCGACACCAGCGTCGCCGTGACCACGACCATCGTGACGCGTAGGAACTGCATCAGCGCCACCATGCGCGGATCGGCGCCAAACGCTTCGGACATCACTACCATGCCGCTGGCCGCACCGGGTGCGCATCCCCATGCCGCGGTCGTCCCCGGCAACAGATGCGTGCGTGCCATCAGCCAACCGGCGAACGTGCTCGCCGCAATCGTGGTGACGACAACGAGCAGGATGGCGGCCCAGTTGGCTGCGATGACGCCGAACGTGTCTGGATCGAGCGCGCGGGCCACCAGCACGCCGACGACCGCCTGCGCGCCGAGCAGAACCGGTCGCACAACATGCAACCGTGCCCCCCGCGCGCCGAACGCCATCGCCACCAGCATCGGGCCGATCAAGAAGGCGGCCGGAAAACCCAGTGCGCGCAGCAAGAACTCCAACGACTGCCGAGATCGCAATCAGCGCAACCCACAAGCGGAGCTTCTCATTTGCGGTCAAGCAGCAGCCCCTATCCGACCCAGTCCAGCGCAGTTTCTAGCTTGGCGACAAGGCCCTCCAGCTCCGCCTTTCGCTCCTGCGCCTCGGCGATTGCCTCGGGTGCGGCACGGGACATGAAGTTCGGATTGCCCAGCTTGGCATCCATCTTGGCGATGTCCGACAAATGCGCGGCCTTGGCCTTTTCAAGCCGGGCCTTTTCCGCGGCGATGTCGATCAGCCCTTCGAGCGGCAATGCAGCGGTGGTATCGCCGGCCACGATCACAGCCGCCCCTTTCGGCGCAGTGTCGCTGAAAGTGATGGTCTCGGCGCGGGCGAGCCGCTGGATGGTGTCGCTGTGGCGATCGATGCGGGCTTGCACGTCGCGGTCGGCGGCAATGATGACGAGCGGGACCTTGGCGCCTGCCGGCACATTCATCTCCGTGCGCACGGAGCGGATCTGGGAGATGAGCGCGATGATGGAGCCGATCTCCTTGTCGGCCGCGGCGTTCGCGAGGCCCGTCAGATGCGGCCAGGGGGCCAGGGCCAGCACGCTGTCGCGCGCCGTGTCGCCCGCCGTCTTGGCCCACAGCTCCTCGGTAATGAACGGCATGAAGGGGTGCAGCAGCGCGGTGGCCTGATCGAGAACCCAGGCCGCGCAGGCCCGCGTCTCGGCTTTCGAGGCCTCGTCGCTGCCGGAGAGCACGGGCTTGGCCAGCTCCAGATACCAGTCGCAGAAGCGGCCCCAGATGAACTCGTAGATCGCGGCTGCGGCCTCGTTGAAGCGATAGGCCTCGATGGCCGCCGTCACCTCGGCTGCCGCGCGCTCGGTCTCGCCGACGATCCAGCGGTTGAGGGTGTGCTGGACCTTTGCCGGATTGAAGGCGGGATCGCGGGCGCAGCCGTTGATCTCGGCAAAGCGCGTGGCGTTCCACAGCTTGGTTGCGAAGTTGCGGTAGCCGGCGACGCGTTGCTCGGAATACTTCACGTCCGAGCCCTGGCTCGCCATCGCGGCCATGGCAAAACGCAACGCATCGGCGCCGAACTTTTCGATCAGCTCGAGCGGGTCGACGACGTTGCCCTTCGACTTCGACATCTTCTGGCCCTTCTCGTCGCGGACGAGGCCGTGGATGTAGACGTCGTGGAACGGCACTTGTGGCTTGCCGTCGGCATCCTTCATGAAGTGGCAGCCCATCATCATCATGCGGGCGACCCAGAAGAAAATGATATCGAAGCCGGTGACTAGCGCCGTGGTCGGATAGAAGCGGGCCAGCTCCGGCGTGTCGTCCGGCCAGCCCAGTGTCGAGAACGGCCACAGTCCGGAGGAGAACCAGGTGTCGAGGACGTCGGGGTCTCGGATGAGTATGGGGTCAGACCCGCAGGGTCTGACCCCGGCGCCGCCGTCGATCCTGCCTGGGGTCAGACCCGCAGGGTCTGACCCCTTGCCGCCGGACGCGTAAAATTCGCGGGCCTGCGCTTTCGCCTCGGCCTCGTCCATGGCGACAAACACTTGCCCATCGGGCCCGTACCAGGCCGGGATCTGGTGGCCCCACCAAAGCTGGCGCGAGATGCACCAGGGCTGGATGTTCTCCAGCCAGCGGAAATAGTCGGCCGAGAAGCGCTCCGGCACGAATTTGGTGCGGCCGTCACGGACAGCAGCCAGCGCGGGCTTAGCCAGCTCGGCGGCGTTGACGTACCACTGATCGGTCAGCCACGGCTCGACCGGCACACCGGAGCGGTCGCCGTGCGGCACGGCATGGGCGTGCGGCTCGATCTTCTCGACCAGCCCCAGCGCATGCAACGCCTCGACGACCTTGGCGCGGGCCTCGAAGCGGTCGAGGCCGCGAAATGCGTCCGGCGCGTTGTCGTTGAGCGCGGCGAACTGGTCGAAGATGTTGATCGGCGCGACCAGCTCATTGGCGTGCCGCTTGCCGACCTCGAAGTCGTTGAAGTCGTGCGCCGGCGTGATCTTGACGGCGCCCGTGCCCTTCTCCGGATCGGCGTAGTCGTCGCCGATGATCGGGATGGTGCGACCGGTGAGCGGCAGCGCGACCTTTCGGCCGATCAGGTGCTTGAATTTCGACGCCTCATGCGTGGGGTGCACGGCCACCGCCGTATCGCCCAGCATCGTCTCGGGGCGCGTGGTGGCGACCGTGAGATAGGTCGATGCGTTCTGCGGGTCATACGTCACGCCATCGAGCGGATAGCGGAAATAGTACATATGTCCGTTCGGGTTGCGACCAAGCACCTGCGCCAGCTTGTTGACGTCGAGCGGCACGGGCGCGCCGTCCTTCGCCTTGTCGTCACGCGACCACTTGAACGAGCCCTTAGCCTCGATCTGCTCGACCTCCAGGTCGGAGATCGCGGTCTGGAACTTGGGATCCCAGTTGACCAGGCGCTTGTCCTTGTAGATGAGGCCGGCACGGTAGAGCTCGACGAACACCTTGAGGACGGCGCGCGACAGGCCGTCGTCCATCGTGAAGCGCTCGCGGCTCCAGTCGCAGGAGGCGCCGAGACGTTTCAACTGGTTGAGGATGGTGTTGCCCGACTCCTCCTTCCAGGCCCACACCTTCTCGACGAATTTGTCACGGCCGATTTCGCGCCGATCCGGCTCCTGGCGCTCCATCATCTGGCGCTCGACGACCATCTGCGTGGCGATGCCTGCGTGATCCGTGCCCGGCTGCCACAGCACATCCTTGCCGCGCATGCGCTCGAAGCGGCAGAGCACGTCCTGCAGCGTGTTGTTGAGCGCGTGGCCCATGTGCAGGGAGCCGGTGACGTTCGGCGGCGGGATCACGATCGAATAGGGCGAGGCGCTGTTGCGATCGGGCCGTCCGGCCTTGAAGGCTTGCGCCTCCATCCATGCCTCGTGAACCCGGGCCTCGATGTCGGCGGGGTCGTATGTCTTGTCGAGCATCTTCGGGCTCGTTCCACTTTCATCAAACTACAGTCGGGTGCGGCGACTGCCGCGCAGGCTACCCGCGCCTGTACGCTGCGACCAGCTGCACGTCAATTGCGGGAACAGCAGACGAGGGCTGCCGACGGCAAATGATCGCCCGAAACGGGCGGCGCCCATCACGCAAAGCCTTGGACGGCGGTGGCCGGCAGCGTTCAGGAGGTCTTGCGCTTCGACAGCTCCAGGCGGGCTCGCTCGGCCAGCTCTACTTCCACGGCCCGGGTCAGAGCTCGCGTCATGTTCTCATCGAGCCATTGCCGCACCATGGGCCTCAGCAGCTCGGCCAGCGCGTCGTCCAGCGAGCGGGCCGGTTGGGCCGGTTGAGCCGGCGTCGCTGATGGTGCCTCCTGTTCGGGCGCTGGAGCCGGCTGGTGGCGCAGGTGAGCGGGGGCCGTCGAGGGGCCCATCATTCGTGCTGGCGCGGGTGCCGTATCCGCCGGCAACTCAACGCGAGACGGCGCTGCGATCTCGCTGACCGGTGCGGCGGCCCCGGGGTCGGAAGAGGGGGGCAGCTCGCCGGCAGCCGCGTTCTGGAGGCGATCGTCGGTCTGCGCTTGCACGGCGGCAGCAGCGGGCTGACGGGCCAATGCCGCGACGATCTGGGACGGCGAAGGCGCTGAGGGGGCTACATCCGATGCCGAAGCCGCCGCAACTGCCTTGGCCGGCAGGGGGCTCAACGGACCACTCATGCCACCTGCGCTTTGCGCTACCGCCGCGTGCGCTGCGCGATCCGGTGTGTTGGGCTCATGCTCGGTCGCAATCGGTCCTGCGGGTATGGACTGCCCCTGCGGCGCGATGGAGACTGCAGGCATCGATCCTAAACCGGAAGCGCCCGCTGCTGGATCCTTCTTCTGCTCAGTGGGGACCAGCGGTACATCTGCAGCAGCTGCTTGTGGTGCAGGCTTCGAAGCGGTTTGCGGCGCGGTGGCGGATGCCGCAGAGGGGCTTACGTTCACGGGTCTGGGCCGCAGCGGCGCAGGCTCGTCAATGCCGGACTTGGACTTAGTCGACGCGGGGCCCTCGGGGAGCGCTGGTTCGACCGGCGCCGTATCCGCCGCACCGCCGCCACGGCGCAACCAACTTGACCGAGAAGATGCCCGCGGAGCCGGAGCAGCCTGAGTCTTACTGGTCCAGGAGGCAGTATCCTGATTGGCAGGCGCCTGCCGACCATCGGCGGACGGCATCTCGCCACCGCTTCCGGCGTCGCCGAGCAGCTCGGCAAGATCGCGCTCGAGCGCCGAGGTATTGCTGGCAGGTGCCTTCAGAGCCGGTCCCGAGCCAGAGGCAGGATCAGGTGTTGTCAACGCTGCAAAGGGCAATGCCGGGTCCTGCCGCTCCTTCGGCGCCGCCTGCATGGAAGCTCCGTTCAGTTGCGGTAACGCCGCGCCTTCCGGCAACCGGCGCGCCGCCGCAGCGTCCGCGCGCGGCAACGCCGTATTTGTCGGTGCTGGGGCTAGCGAATGAGACGCTGGCGCCTGGGGCGCTGGGACCTGGTGCGCTTGTGCAGGAGGCGGTACGTCGGCGGGATCCTCCGCAATTATCTTGCGGATGGACGCCAGGATCTCCTCCATCGACGGCTCTGACGTCTTCGGCGACTGCTGCATGCCAAACCTCCGTGCTGGCGCTCGCAGCACGCTCTTACCGGCCAATTCTGGCGATAGTGTATCGCCCGGGCGCCAATATCTCCAAAGTTTTGAATAGCAGGACCGTCAACCCGGCAGCAATTGCAGATTGATGCATGCAAGCCGGCGCGTCCAGTTTTCCACATGTGAGTGCAATAATTGAGGGCGGTCGCATTCGCCGGCATGCTGACCGAGTGCCAGTTGCGCTACGGCTGCCTAATAACCGGGTTCGCCCGAGACGAGCGAAAACAGACAGCCTGGAGGCTGCCTGTTTTGTTCGGCCAGAAAGGTTATTTCGTGCGCGGGACCGCGCGATATCACTTCATCGCCTTGTGGGTCACGCCTTGCCATGAGGCGTCGACACGCTCGCGGCGACCATTAGCATGCGTGATATTGAGGCCGAACCACTTGCGGCGGACCTCGAAATAATGGATCTCCGAGTCGTAGATCTCGTTGCCCAGACTTAGATTGCCGGCATCGAGGCGACCGATCGTCTGGAGAACGGTATAGGCCTGCACCACGACATCGTGTCGGGCAGAGACTTCCAGAACCTGCGAGTTCAGCAACTCCTGCTCGGCGTTGAGCACGTCGAGAAGCGTGCGCTGGCCGACCTGCTATTCCTCGCGAACGCCGGTCAATGCCGTGCGGTTGGCATTGAACCTGCTCAGCGTCGGATTCGACCTGCGCTCGCGCGGCCTGATAGCGTGACCAGGCAGCAATGACCGCGTGCACGCTGCCTCGGTGCGGACCTGTTCGATCTGCTGGAGACGGCCGACATGCGTATGCTTCGCCTGTCGCACGCTGCGCCTCGACGTCACCGCCGGTGTAGATCGGCACCGTCATTTTGCCCGTGACGGCCAGACATCGGACTCTCAGGATCTCGGCTGACGGATCGAACGATCGCTATAGGTCGGCGGTAAGCGTTCACCTGGGGAGCGCTGGCCCAGATCCGATCGACCGTGTAGCGGGCGCCCTGCTCGCGATAGAGATGCGGTGACGATGCTCGGGCTTTCCCGTGCGCAATCGCGATCGTCTCGACGAGGCCGCGCGTCAGGCCGCGGAGTTCGTACCAGGCTCGACGCAGACGGCTAGGCGGACGACCGACGACACGCTCGTAGGTCGCTCGGCTCGTCTTCAGGTTGGCGCGCGCGAGATCGAGGGTGGAGATCGCAGCCGGCGCGGCGGGCCTGCGCCTGCGCGACGTCGGTGCGCGTGACCTCACCGACGTTGAAGCGCGCCTCGTCGCGCGGCAGCTCGTTGCTCAGCACGCTTGACGTTGTTCTCTCGCAGGCGCAGGATGGCCATCGCGCACGACATCCATGTAGGCGGTGGCGGCCGCAAAGAGCACGTTCTGCTCTACGGTGCGCAGCTGCTCTCGACCAGCGCGGACATTTGCTTCCGCGACCCGAACCTGGTTCAGCGTCTGAAAGCCTCGAAATATAGGCTGAGCCAGACTAACGCCAAGCGTGCGCGGATGGGTCTCTCCGGCGTTTACACTTGGCGGACTGGTGTCGGTGCGGGTCCAACTGGCCGTTGCATTGCCAGTTACCGTCGGCCGATAGTTGGCGTTCGCGCGCGCCACATCCTCGTCAGTAGCTCGCAGCGTCGCACGAGCCGCATCAAGCTGCGGGTTCGTTCGATAAGCCTGTGTGAGCGCCTGCTGCAGCGTCTGGGCGCTTGCTGGCGCCGTCAACATAATGGATGTTGCCGTCAATGCGAGCAGCGCTGAAGCGTATTTCAGCTGACTTGCCGTACGCGTGCGCGCACGCATTGCGTTGTCCGTCTTTGACCAGACCATCGTGTCCCCGCTGTAGTCGCAAGCACTCGATACAACGCAATCGCCCCGTTTGACTGAAACGCGTCTGGGTGCGGTACACTGATTCTCTACTCACTCACAGCAACCGATTGGCCGGTTCGGTTTGGTTTAGGTGAGTTCGGGGGGCGGGCGTAGCAAAAAAGTAACGACGCCAGTCTTCAACTGTGGAAACGTGGCCGCGTACCACACTCATCAGGGGGAGACCGCAGGGGCGCGGCTCGCGATAATCGTGTGTGTAAGAATAGTTGCAGCAGCACGCACGCGCCGGGGCCTAGAGTCTCGGCCAAGCCGAGTGAGGCGTCGCGCCTCAATTGGCCAACGGTGCGGCGAGCTACGTGTCTATGGTGGTAGGTTGGCTGTCCTATCAGAACACGAAGCCGCGCTGTTGCGCGAAGCCCGGCAAGCTGGCAGTTGCCGCCTCCATGATCACCCTTGCTCCAAAGGTGCTACCGGTCCGTTGCCACTGCATCAGGCGTCCCACGCCGCTGTGCGTCTCGACGACCGTCAGGCGGCCACCGTCGAGCAACTGGTTCAACAGCTCCGGTGGTGTGCTCGGCAGTGCACCAGAGACGAGGATGCCGGCAAACGGTGCCCGTGCGGCCACGCCTTCACTCAAAGGGCCTGCCACAACATCCACGTTAGCCGCACCGATTTCGGCGAGCTTCGCCTTTGCCTGCGCTGCGAGATCAGCGTCGCTTTCCAAGGCCACGACGTTACGCGCCAACCTGGACAGAACGGCGCTGCCGTAGCCCGTTCCACATCCGACCTCAAGCACGGTGTCGTCTTCGCCAAGCTCGAGGTGCTGGATCAGCTTGGCCGTCAGGCGCGGTGCGAGAAGGACCCTGCGCTCCGTGCTGTGCGCGCCAGTGCCCAACGGCACGTCCTGATCCATGTAAGCGAGCGCACGAAACGGCTGGGGCGCGAAGGTTTCGCGTGGAACCTCAAGCATCGCTCGGATCACACGCCGGTCGGTGACATCGCTCGGCCGGACCTGGCTCTCGACCATGTTCTTGCGCTGCTGCTCGAAGTCGGTCATCACCCTCTCCCGCCACCCTCGCCAGCCCCGCACCGCCTCGCTGGCGTGGTCCCTCGTTGTCCCACGCGCACCATATCCAACGCTCCGGGCAGAGGCCAGTGTCGCGCCATGACTGCCCCCTGCGGCGCGCAGACGCAAATAGGCCCAGCAGAAGAGCAAATGGAAAAACGCGCGGGAGGGGGGCCCGCGCGCTGTGTAGCTGTCATACCTGGCTCTCCGGCGAATGATTGTATCGCATCCGCCGTCGCCATCCGTCCCTGTACGCCGCTCAGCTTTCCTTCTTCGGCGGAACGGACGGCACCGCGCCCGACGGCCGCGACGAACGCTTCTCCTTGGGGCCAGGCAAAGCCTTGCGCGGAGCAGCTTCGATCAATGCCGTCTCCGGCTCACCGTCCTCCTCGCTGTCATCCTCTTCTTCCTCTTCCCGGGCCTTGGAGCGCTTTGGATCACCAGCGATCAGCTCGAACTTGAGCTTGGCCTGCAGTCCCTCGCCTTCCAGCTCGACCTTGACGGTGCCGCCATGCTCGAGCTTGCCGAACAGCAGCTCGTCGGCGAGCGGCTTCTTGATGTGCTCCTGGATCACGCGCGCCAGAGGACGGGCGCCGAACTTCTCGTCGTAGCCCGATCTCGCCGATCCACTTGATGGCTGCCTCGGTCATCTCGATGGTGACACCGCGATCGGCCAGTTGCGCCTCGAGCTGGAAGATGAACTTCTCGACGACCTGTCAGGATCACCTCCGGCGGCAGATTGTCGAAGGCCACGACCGCATCCAGACGGTTGCGGAACTCCGGCGTGAACATCTTCTGGATGCGCCTCGGTATCCTCACCTTCGCGCTTGGCGCGATTGAAGCCCATCGGCGGGCGGGCGAGGTCGGAGGCACCGGCGTTGGTGGTCATGATCAGGACGACGTTGCGGAAATCGACCTGCTTGCCGTTGTGATCGGTCAGCTTGCCGTGGTCCATCACCTGCAACAAGGATGTTGAACAGGTCCGGATGGGCCTTCTCGATCTCGTCCAGCAGCAGCACGCAATGCGGATGCTGGTCGATGCCGTCGGTCAGCAAACCGCCCTGGTCGAAGCCGACGTAGCCTGGAGGCGCGCCAATCAGGCGGGAGACCGTATGCTTCTCCATGTACTCGGACATGTCGAAGCGCAGCAGCTCGACGCCCATGAGAGCGGCAAGCTGCTTGGCGACCTCCGTCTTGCCGACACCGGTCGGGCCGGAGAACAGGTAGCAGCCAATCGGCTTCTCGGGCTCGCGCAGGCCGGCACGCGACAGCTTGATGGCCGCCGACAGCGCCTCGATCGCCTTGTTCTGGCCGAACACCAGCCGCTTCAGGTCCTTCTCCAGGTTGGACGAGCACTTCCGCGTCGGACTTCGTGATCGTCTTCGGCGGAATGCGCGCCATGGTGGCAACGGTCGCCTCGACCTCCTTGACGGTGATCTTCTTCTTGCGCTTGCCTTCCGGCAACAGCATCTGGCTGGCGCCGGTCTCGTCGATGACGTCGATCGCCTTGTCCGGCAACTTGCGATCGTTGATGTACTTGGCCGACAGCTCGACCGCGGCCTTGATCGCTTCGTTGGTGTATTTGATCTTGTGATACTCCTCGAAATACGGCTTGAGGCCCTTCAGGATCTCGATGAAGTCCTCGATCGTCGGCTCGTTGACGTCGATCTTCTGGAACCGCCGGACCAGCGCCCGGTCCTTCTCGAAGTGCTGCCGGTACTCCTTGTAGGTGGTCGAGCCGATGCAGCGCACCGTGCCCGACTGCAGCGCAGGCTTCAGCAGGTTCGAGGCATCCATGGCGCCGCCGGAGGTGGCGCCGGCACCGATCACGGTGTGAATCTCGTCGATGAACAGGATCGCGCCGCTCGTAGTTCTCGATCTCCTTCATCACCGCCTTCAGCCGCTCCTCGAAGTCGCCGCGATAGCGGGTGCCGGCCAGCAGCGAGCCCATGTCGAGCGAGAAGATGGTGGCGCCCTCGAGCACCTCGGGCACCTCGCCCTTGATGATCTTGCGCGCCAGACCTTCGGCGATCGCGGTCTTGCCGACGCCGGGATCGCCGACGAACAGCGGATTGTTCTTCTGGCGGCGGCACAAAACCTGGATGGTGCGCAGCACTTCCGGCTCGCGCCCGATCAGCGGGTCGATGCGTCCGTCGCGCGCCTTCTTGTTGAGGTTGACGCAATAGGTGTTGAGCGCGTCGGCGCCCGGCTTCTTGCCCTCGCCGCTCCCGCCGCTGCGGCTGTCCTCCTCCTCGACGCCGCGCACCGTGCGCGGCTCGGACATGCCCGGCCGCTTGGCGATGCCGTGGCTGATGTACTGGACGGCATCGAACCGCGTCATGTCCTGCTCCTGCAGGAAGAACGCCGCATGGCTCTCGCGCTCGGCGAACATGGCGACGAGCACGTTGGCGCCGGTCACCTCCTCGCGGCCGGACGACTGCACGTGGACGACTGCGCGATGGATCACGCGCTGGAAGCTGGTGGTCGGCTGCGCCTCGGTCGGGCCCTCGGTCTCGAGCGCAGCCGAGCTCGGTGTCGAGGAATTCAGTGATGCGCCTGCGCTGAGCTTGTCGACGTCGACGTTGCACGCCTTCATCACGCTGGCGGCATCGCGATCGTCGACCAGGGCGAGCAGCAGATGCTCGAGCGTCGCGTACTCGTGGCTGCGCTCGTTGGCGAGCTCGAGCGCGCGGTGAAGTGCAGTTTCAAGGCTTTGCGAGAATGATGGCACGTGAGTCCTACTCTTTCTCCAGGGTGCATTGCAAAGGATGACCGTGCTGGCGGGCAAAGTCCATCACCTGGGTCACCTTGGTCTCGGCGACCTCGTAGGTGTAGACACCGCATACGCCGACGCCTTTCTGGTGGACGTGCAGCATGATGCGTGTCGCCTCCTCGCGGCCCTTGTTGAAGTACCGTTCCAGCACGTGAACGACGAACTCCATCGGCGTGTAGTCGTCGTTCAGCAGCAGCACCTTGTAGAGGCTCGGCTTCTTGGTTTTCGGCCGCGTCTTGGTGACGAGGCCGGTCTTGCCTTCCTCGTCTCCGCCTTTGCCAGGTCCTGTCCTTGCCAGGTCCGCCTTTGCCAGGCCCGTCCTTGCCGGCCATCATCCGCACCATGTCGTCCACCGCGTCATGCCTACCGTCAGCCAATATTTCGGGTCCCTTGGTCGTCATCGCTGCACAGTCTCGCCGGCCGTGCCGATGGCAGCCGCGACAACCTACGGGATGCCGTGGGGCGCAGACAATTAGAATAGTGGTCTTCATGCTCACCGGCAATTGCGTGCGTCGGAAACAGTTCAAGATCGGGTATGGTAGCATTCTTTCAAGTCCAGCCGCTGTCCGATGCACATTCGATACCAATACCGGCGTAACATTGGCAGAAATCCAGTAACAACGGGGCATCGACGGTCGCGCGACGACGCTGTGTTGCCGCCACACCTCATGCCGCATTGATCCGTTTTCAGCATCATCACGCCGGAAGGCGCTGGAAAGATGGCTGAGCGGGGAAAAACTGCGGCTTGCGCCGATGTGGCGCGGCGCAACGACAGGGGCGGCACACACCTGGCGGCCGGATCATCGCTGGCTGCGGCGCCTTCGCCGGTGTGCCCACGTTCCGGCGCTGGCTGGGCGATCCGAAGACGCACTCGAAACGGGCACACATCTTGGCTACGATCGCGCCAATAAGGACGGCTGCCTTGCTGGACGAGTTGTATCGATTGCAGCGAACCGCGCCCCAGCTCCCGCCACATCATATTGAGACTGCTTGCCTTATGCCTCCGGCAAGCGTTTACCCGCGCCTAACCCTTCGCTGCCTAAAGTTGTGCAACCTGGTGATTCGCTCGAAATCCGGGTGCCTCAAAGCCGTCACCAAGTCGCCCTCAACCCGTACCTGCGCATCGCTATTACCGGTCGCGAAAGCAATAGGCGGGATTTGGCAGGGCAAGGCGGCAAAACCGACCCGGCACGCTTTCGGCGCAGCTCCAGGGGACGACCGGCGGCCAGGTCGGAAAGGTCGCTGCAGATCAAGGCCCTGCCATCCAGTGAGGGATCGTGCACGGATTGCTGAAACAGGCCAGAGGGTTGCTCGCCCGGTGCTGCGCACTGGTGGCGGTCCTGCTCGCCCTGGCTCCAGCACCTTCGTGGGCCAACGACCGTTATGCGGCTATGGTCGCCGATGCGAACAGCGGCGGGATACTGCATGCCGAGCATGCTGAAGCTTTACGCCATCCCGCATCCCTCACGAAGATGATGACGCTCTACCTCGTATTCGAGGCGATAGAGACTGGGCGGATCAAGCAAACCGACCGCATTCGTGTGTCGGAGGAAGCTGCGTCCGCACCGCCGACCAAGCTCGGGCTACAGCCTGGCGCTACGATCCCGCTGATCGACGCCGCAAAGTCCCTGATTACACGCTCGGCCAACGACATGGCTGTCGCAATCGCCGAGCACCTGGCGGGTAGCGAGGAGCGCTTCGCGCGGCTGATGACGGCAAAGGCGCGCCAACTGGGCATGAGCAAGACCACATTCCGCAACGCTTCCGGCCTGCCCGACGACGAGCAGGTGAGCACTGCACGCGACATGCTGACGCTGGCGCTCCGGCTGCAGGATCATTTTCCGCAGCACTACGGCCTGTTCGCGCTCAAATACTCGCAATACGCCGGCCGACGCTATCGCAACCACAATAACCTGCTGTTCCGGTATCAAGGCACCGAGGGCATAAAGACCGGCTACACCCGGGCATCCGGGTTCAACCTGGTGGCCGCAGTGCGGCGCGGCCGCCGGCATGTGATCGGCGTCGTTCTTGGCGGCAGGACAGCTTCACAGCGCGATCGCCGGATGCAACTTCTCATTGAACGCGGTCTCAACAAGGCCTCTCCGGTGCGGACCCGCGTGCCGACACCGCTACTGATTGCGCGCGCGACACCGCCACGCCGCCCCGCGGTCGCGGCTCGCGCTGCAGAGGCGGTGCCGCCGTTGCCACCCGTGCTGCGACAAGCGCCCTCGATGGCTCGCAGGCCGGCCCCGCCAGTGCCGCGAAATGTGGTAGTTCAACGGCCTGTCCCGCCTCTGGCGGTCACCGTCGCCACGACGCCGGCCAACGAAAGCAGCAGTCCGCAGAGCGCTCAAGGGCTGCGCCAGTCGTTCGAGCCAAGCCGTGGACCAGCCGTGCCACAACCGATGCCTGCTGACGGGCCGTTGCGATTTGGCACGGGGCTTGTCCGCGGCGCAAGGCCGTCCTCGCTCCAGGAGCAGGCGGCCAACCTCGCGCGCGGCACACCCGCCGTCTCACAGCCGAGGCAACACGTTGCGGCACACCCTGGCAGCGCACCCCGCTACAGGTTGCAAGGACCTAAGCCCGGCGCCGGCCATGCAGCGCGGACCGCAGCAGGTGCGGCGCCCGGTGCATTCGAGATCCAGATCGGCGCCTTCTCCAGCGCGGGGGAAGCCAATCAGGCATTGTCGGCCGCACGAACCACGATTGGCGGCACGCTAACGAACCGGCCAGCTCGGGCCGAGCCGGTCAGGGTTGCCAGCCAGGTGCTCTACCGAGCGCGCTTCGGGGCGTTCGATGCCGCCGCAGCGGCCAACGCATGCAACGAATTGCGGCGTCACCGCTTCGATTGCTTCGTTGCGCGGGCCCGCTGAAGCACATTCAACCATGCTGAACGAGATGCAGGGCGGGATGTCGCGCGGGCTTTGCATGCCGAGGCCAACGATGGCACAGTCGTCGCCCAATCGCCTTCAAGCTGCTGCCGGAACGCCTGCCATGTCCGCCTTCACCGTCCGGCTCATCGTGATGCTGTCCCTGGCTGTTGCGGTCGTGCGACCAGCACCGGCCGCGGCGCAAACCCGGTTCTACCAAGGCAAACAGCTGTCGATCCTGGTGAATTTCGACCCCGGCGGGCCGACGGATACCGAGGCGCGCCTGCTGGCCCGGCACCTGGGCGGCGTGCTGCGCGGCAAACCAGGCGTGAGCGTTCGCAACATGGCGGGTGACCAGGGCGTGGCGGCTGCCAATTGGCTGGCTGTCTCGGCGCCGGCGGATGGCCTGACGCTGGGATACCTGACCGACACGGCCGCCAAGGCGGTAGTCGGCCATGCGGGGCTGGAGCCCAAGGTCGCAGACCTGGCGATCGTCGCTTCACGCACAGGGTTCAGCGTGGCATATGCGCGTTCGGCGACCGGCTCGGGCATAAAGATTCCAACAGACGTACTACGGCAAAAGACGGTCGTCGTGGGGGGCCAGTCGCCCGCGGGCGATATCGATATCCGGCTGCGCATGCAGTTCGATCTCGTCGGCGCGAATTACCGCTATCAGCCGGGCTTCGAAAGCGCCTCTTCCATGCGCCAGGCTTTTCTGCATGGCGATGTCGACGTGCTCATGGAGCGCCTTACAGCCTACAATGCGGCGATCGAGCCGGGGCCAGTGGCAAAGCGATCGGCCATCCCGCTGTGGTTCGACCCACTCGACGACGGCAGCAGCTTCTCGCGCTCGCCTGCTGCAGACGGGATACCAGCACTGACATTCACCGATTTCCTGATCGCCCGCTCCGGCCGCCTGCCGGACTCCGACCTGTTCAACGCCTGGCGGGTCGTGAACCAGATCGGCACGCGATTTCTGCGAACCCTCGCGCTTGCTCCGGGTTCGCCAGCCGCAGCCGTCTCCGAGCTGCGCGAGGCGCTGCGCCAACTGGCGGACAACCAAGCCTTCCGGGAAGACGCGATCAAGTCGCTACGGCTGGTGCCGGTGTTCGAGACGAGCGTCGAGATCGGATCATTCTACCGCACGGCGCTGGCTCCGGAGCCGCGCCTCAAGTCCCTGATCCATAGCTATGCCGGATCCTCCGGACCCGGACGGCCGGGGCTGGCCACGGGCAACTGATAGAAGAGCCATGCCGGCAATTACCACAAAGGACACGAGATGACGCTCAGCAACATCGAGGCCAACGGAGCATCGCTACCGCCGCTGGCCGTAGGCACAGCCTTCCTCGATGCCGAAACCTGCACGCGGTCCGTATCGACAGCACTGGATGCGGGGGTCAGGCTGATCGACACAGCCGCACGCTACGGGACAGAGGAATTCGTCGCTGCCGCGATCAAGAGCTCGCGCATTCCGCGGGAAGATCTGTGCGTGTTGACCAAGGTCTACTGGACGGATCTTGCGGAAGCCGCCTTCAGGCAATCGACCGAGGACAGTCTGAAGCGGCTCGGCCTGTCGTACGTCGACCTGCTGCTCATTCACTGGCCCAATCCAAAGATCGCCTTATCCGAGACAATAGGCGCACTCGTTGCAGCCAAGCGCGCTGGCCTGACCCGCCATATCGGGGTAGCCAACTTCACCAATGCGTTGCTGGAGGAAGCGGTGCGATTGTCAGCCGAGCCGCTTGTGGTCAACCAGTGCGAATATCATCCGTATATCGACCAATCGGAGCTCATCGAGCGCTGCCGGCGGCACGGGCTCGCGTTCATGTCCTACAGCCCGCTGCGGCAGGCTGGGCCAGAGAGCCCGCTGGCTCACCCGGTGGTCCAGCGCATAGCGGCGGCGAAGGGGGCGACACCTGCTCAAGTCGTGCTGCGCTGGCATCTGCAACAGCCCGGCATCATCCCGTTGCCCCGGTCATCGAGCCCGCAGCGTGTCAAGGAGAATGCAGCACTTGCTCATTTCTCGCTCGATGCCACAGAAATGGCAGCGATCTCCGCCTTGAAGCGGCCCGACGGCCGAAAAGTCAGCCCGCCCCATGCGCCGGTGTGGGATTGAAAGGTGTGGGATTGAAATAAGGGTGAAAGAGCGTATTTCTGTCTGAGTTCATGCGGGCATTCACCTGCCAGCCTGGGCGCACGCATAAGGTGCTTGAAGGCGGGGCAGATCGCACCGCATCGCGCCTGACTGCAGGGGGTGGCATGCTCCGCTTTTCAGCTTCAGTCGTAACCACGGCATTGATTGCGATATCGGTCGTGCTATCGGCGTCCGACGCGGCGGCGCAGACCTGCAAAGCGGAGCAGATCTTCGCAATCATCGACGAGACCGGTGCGCGTCTGCGTCAATTGAATGCCGATGCCCAGCCGCGGATCGTGGCGCGCCTGCGAGAGATCGGCGCCAAACGTGGCTGGCCGGAAGCAGATATCGATACTCGCGGCCGTCAACTCGTGGACGATGCGAAAACCCGCGAAATGGACAGCCAGGCCGGCCTGTTGCTCGACAAGCTGGGCCGTCTCGGCGACGACGAGCAATCCAAGGGGCAGCCGCTGTGCGAGCGTCTCGGCGTTGCCAAGACGACTTCAGGGCAACTGATCGAAGTGACGAGGGCGCGTGCAGCGCACGTCTCGGCAAAGCTCGCTGTCGCACTGGAGCAGGGTGCGGACGCAGCGCCGAAAACGGCAAAAGCGGACGCCAAGGGCCAGGGGGCGCCTCCCAAGCGTCCGGCAGCTCCTGCCCAAGCAGCAGCGAACCAGGCTGCCGGCAAGGCCCCGAAAGACAGACCGCAGTCCGCCGGTCAGCAGGGCACCCGCCCTCCAGCGGCGCCGCAGCAGCAGACCAGTCCTCCGAACGCCGCCAGCTGGAGCGCCAATACCAGCGTCACTGATACCCGCCCGGCGCCACAGGCAATGGCCGAGCCTGCCGCGCCCGCTGGAGCCGGGTGAGCTCGGCTTCACGTCGGAGGACATCAGGGCGGCAGGCCGCGGCTTTTTCGGCACGATCTCCGCCGGCCTCGCCAGCGTGATCGACTATGCCTTCGTGACCTATGGCAGGCCAACCGGCTACATCCTCGGCAACGAAGGGGGCGGCGCCTTTCTTGCCGGGCTACGTTATGGCGATGGGCAACTGGTCACCAAGCTCGGCGGCGAGCGCAAAATCTACTGGCAGGGGCCGTCCGTAGGCTACGACGTCGGTGTCGCCGGCTCGCGCGTGATGGTCCTCGTCTACAATATCAAAGAGCACGAGCAGATGTTCACGCGCTTCCTGGGCGTGGACGGCTCTGCCTATCTGGTCGGCGGCGTGGGCATCACCTTCCTGAAGAGGGGACCGCTGGTGCTGGCGCCGATACGCACGGGCCTGGGGCTCAGGCTGGGCGCCAACGTCGGCTATCTGAAGTTCACGCCGAAGCCGAGCTTGAATCCTTTTTAGTGGCGCCGCGCGACACGCCTTCGGCGCGCCGGCCGCGCGGCGCGTTGCCGAGGCGTGAAGCCCGGGGTGTGCCGTATTCATGATGGCGCGCTGCGACTCCCCTGCGGGGAGCCGGCCGCAGCGCGCGTTCCCGAGGCGTGAAGCCTGAGGTGTGCTGTACTCATGAAGAGTCGCTGCGCCAAGACAAAACCAGGCGCCAAACTGCCCAATTGACCTAAAGCCTGCAGCCTCCATATTGACCGCCAATCAGGGAGCCTCAGTCGATATGAGATTTTCAGGGTACTGGATCGCCGCCGCCTTTCTGCTCGGGGTATACTCGCCGGCGCTTGCCGACAAGGCAGAGTGCGAAAAGACCGTCCGTGCACTCCTCTATCCTTATGGAGAAAATAAGCCGTCGAAGGTGCTGAACCGCTTCGGCTCCGTGACGACGATCATCAACGGTAAAAAGCAGCAGGGCTACTCGCTGCAGACAGCCGAGGGCTCGATCTACTACGACGAGAAGAAGAACCCCGTCAGCCTGTCCTACACCAGCGGGCAGACCTACTGGTCGCCAGACAAGGGCAAGACCTGGAAGCTCGCCAATCCGAATTCCAAAGCCGTGATGGATAAGGTTTATGCCGGACTGCGAAGCCAGGCGGAGAAGGCCCGGAACATCATCTGCAAATACGGGATCGACTTCGAGGGACGCAGCGTCAATCACTACTCGGCCGACTACAACATTTACAACACGGGTGCCCCGGTCCATGTCCAATACTGGGTCGACCCGAAGAACGGCTTCGTCTGGCGTGACCACTCTCACACCAAAGGATCGGCGGAAGTCATCAACGATGTTCGCGCCGAACCTGCCCCCGACATGAAGCTGCCGCCAAAGCCGAACTGAGATTTGCAGCGCCGAGCCTTCCCGCGGCCTGCCCGGACAACCTCCGCAGCGAACCGCAGGCCTTATGGCTGGAGCCCGGGCAGCGGCGGCAGGCCGGAGGAACGGATACCGATCGCCTTGAAGCGCGTGCCCATGCCGGCGGGCGATAGCAGCCGCGCCACACCGGCCTCGATCTCTCCCGCCTTATCCGGATTGGCCGACATCAGGCGGGATGCCCGCTCGACGATGCCGAGACGGCCGAGGAACTCGGCCTGGGAGACGGGACCATCGATGGCGATCGAAGCCTGCATTTCCTTTGCCCGCTGCTGCACCACCATGGCTAGCGCTTGAAAATCGACGTGGGACGTGAGGTCGGCCTCACCCGGCGAGGTCAGCGGATGCTCGGGCTGGTGATCCCGCACCGCCTGCAATGTGTCTCCCCGACTGGTGCTGGTGTGGCCATAGTCGATGAACAGGGCGCAAAGCGGAGCGCGCGCGGCTGCGCGAATGACACCGTCCATGAAGCCGACCAAATCGCGCTGCTCCAGGATGGCGCCATCGGGTGCTTCATCGAGCATATGCCGTTGCTCCTGCGGAGCCTTGCGCATCGCTTCGCCATCGCCGTACTGCAGCCTGCCGGCGTCATCGAGCACGACAACGCGCTGCCGCCATGATGCCTTGCCCGCGGTGTCCGTTGAGCAGGTAAACTGGTCGATTGGGATACAGTCCAGCACCTCGTTGGCGACGATGATGGATGGCTGAGCCGGGAGATCATCGACCGCGCCGATGTACCTCAAGCTGGCGAGATGGGCTTGCAACGCCTTAGCCTGCGCCTCGCGCAGCCTCGCATTCGGCTCCACCAGCAAGATCTCGGCAGCGTCGAGAAACCCGGGAACTAGCCTGGAGGCCCTGAGCGCGTCTGCCAGCATCGTGCCGCGGCCGGGTCCCAGCTCGATCAGGTTGAAGCGCTTGGGCGCCCCCATCTGCTGCCAGACCACCGCCGCCCATAGGCCGATCAACTCGCCGAACACCTGGCTGATCTCGGGCGCAGTGATGAAATCGCCATCCCGGCCGATCGCCAGCCGGTGCCGGTAGTAACCATGCTCGGGATGCGTCAGGCAGAGTTGCATGAAGCGCTTGACCGGGATCGGCCCGCGCTCGGCGATCAATGCCCGAATATTCAGGGCCAGTGGCGTGTCGCGGCGCTCGTCCGGATCGTAGCTCATGGCCGCACCAATTAGCCTTCGCGCACGTTGACCGCAATCGCCGGCTTGATCGGCTCCGGCCCGCACCCCATAACCAGAGCAAGGGCCGCGCGGCGGGCAACCATTTCCGGAGTGCAAACCATGACACAGACCAACAACCGCCTGCTCGACGACCTCGCCCGGCTGATGACCGACGCGGCCGGGGCTGCTCAGGGCGCTCGGCGCGAGATAGACGCCATCGTGCGCGCTCAGGGCGAGAAATTCCTCGCAGATCTCGACGTCGTGCGGCGCGAGGAGTTCGAAGCGGTCAAGGCAATGGCGGAAAAGGCGCGAGCGGAGAATGAGCGGTTGAGCCAGCGCATCGCTGCACTCGAATCGAAACTCGAGAGCAGGCTCGACCTCGATCGATCGACGACCTGAGGGAAAGAGCCCGCAATGCCGCGTATCCCATAGCTGGTTGTCCACAAGCGTTTGCCGTTAGTCACAGAAACCGTATGCCGCCACACTCTCCGCCACTTTGCTGGTGGACAAGAGAGGCGGGTGCTTGCGGGCTCACCGGGCATCTGTTTTCGTCGCCAGCGCTCGGCGACTGATTTGCCGGGCAGCAGGACGCATCCCGGAATTTCGAACCGGATTATCGAGGAGTGCGAATGGCTACGGCTGAAGCGGGCTATGACCGGATGACAAACCCGGTCGACGTGATGGAACGTGTCGCCCACGCCCACGACTGGGCCTGCGAACGCAGCAGCGACGATGAGCTGACGCTGATCGTGGCCGGCAGCTGGACGGACTACCACGTCTCGCTCAACTGGCGCGACGACCTGGAGTCGCTGCACCTGGCCTGCGCCTTCGACTTCAAGGTGCCTGACAACCGCCTGAACGAGATCTACCGACTGATCGCCCAGATCAACGAGCAGCTCTGGCTCGGCCATTTCGATCTGTGGACGCAGGAAGGGCTGATCATGTTCCGTCACGGCCTGATGCTGAACGACGCCGTCGCCACGACGCGGCAGTGCGAGGCGCTGCTGAAGGCTGCGCTGGAATCGTGCGAGCGCTACTATCAGGCATTCCAGTTCGTGGTATGGGCTGGCAAGGAGAGCCGCGAGGCTCTCGTGTCCACCATGTTCCAGACCGAGGGCCAGGCCTGATCCCGCCCTCTGTGCAGGGGGTTGCGTCATGACCTTGACTCTCAATGGCTCGCTCGTGCTGGTCGGTGCCGGCAAGATGGGCGGGGCCATGCTGGCCGGCTGGCTGTCGCGCGGGCTCGATCCGAAGCAGGTGCTGGTTCTCGATCCCGGGCCGCCGCCCGAAGTCGCTGCGCTGCTGGAGGAGCACCGCATTCAGCGGGAGGCATCCGCAGAAGCGATCCGGCAGGCGCCGGCCGTGATCGTGATGGCGGTCAAGCCGCAAATGATGGACGACGTGCTGCCGCCGATCGCACGTCGCGCCGGGTCCGGGACACTCCTGATCTCGATCGCAGCCGGCCGCACGATCGCCAGTTTCGAAAAGCACCTGCCCGAAGGAACCGCGGTCGTTCGCACCATGCCCAATACACCGGCCGCGATCGGGCGCGGCATCACCGTTTGCGTTGGCAACGCCGCGACAAACCAGCAGCAGCGATCGACCTGCGAGGCATTACTGTCGGCGGTGGGCGAGGTCGGCTGGGTCGAGGACGAAGGGCTGATCGATGCGGTGACCGCGGTGTCCGGTTCCGGTCCCGCGTACGTGTTTCTGCTTGCCGAATGCATGACGCGGGCCGGTGTCGAGGCAGGCCTCGACGCTGAGCTATCCGCCCGGCTCGCTGCTGCGACAATTGCTGGCTCGGGCGAGTTGATGCGGCAGTCCGGCATCGATCCGTCCAGCCTTCGAAAGAATGTGACCTCGCCCGGCGGCACGACGGCGGCAGCCCTGTCAGTGCTGATGGCAGAGGACGGACTGCAGGCGCTGATGACCAGGGCGATCCTCGCCGCGCGTGACCGCGGGCGCGAATTAGCCGGTTGAGGCAATCGCGCGAATCGTTTGCGAATTTCGACAACGAGGCGACTGCGACTTGAAATTGCGTTTCATCTGTCGCTTAATCGTGCGGTAGCGGGTGGACGCCGACGTTCTTGCGGCCGCCCGCCTCGCGAGAAAGCTAGCAACGGAGATGGCGATGGACGGACCTGGCACCAACGCGCCCTATCAGGCGATTACCGTCACGCGCTGCAGCCCCACCATCGGTGCAGAGATCGGCAACATCGACCTGACACGACCACTTACCGATCTGGAGCTGGCGGAAGTCAAACGCGCTTTCACCGAGAACCTGGTGATTTTTTTCCGAGATCAGAAGATCAGCTTCGAGGATCACGTTCGCCTGGCCGAATACTTCGGACCCGTCGGCTCGCACGTCGGCAAGAAGACCCACAGCGGGCCGAGCAACGACCCCAGGGTGCGGAAGTTTCATTTCGATGCCAACAGCGACGGTATCTCGGGCAATGCCTGGCACACCGACCAGTCGTGCGCTCCGATTCCTCCGCTCGGCAGCATTCTCTACATGCATACGATCCCGCCCAATGGCGGGGGCGATACCATGTTCGTGAGCTTGTACGCTGCCTATGATGCGCTATCGAACCGGATGAAGACCTATCTGGAGGGCGTGACCGCCCTGCATGACGGGGTGCTGATTTTCGGCGACGGCACGCCGCGCTCGGAGCATCCGGTCGTGATCCGGCACCCTGTGAGCGGGCGCAAGGCGCTGTACATCAATGGCTCGGCGGTACGGCGCCTCAGCGGTGTGCCGAAGATCGAAGCGACGGGGCTGGCGCAAACGCTGATCGAGCATTGCCGTCAGCCGGAGTTCCAGTTCCGGTTCCGCTGGGAGCCGCATTCAATCGCGTTCTGGGACAACCGGTGCTGCCATCATTATGCGATTGCGGACTATTTCCCGCACACGCGCTCAGGCTATCGCGTGCAGATCGAGGGCACGGAGCCGCTGGTTGCGGCCTGACGCGGCCGGCCAGGATAACCTCGCGCGCTCAGACCTGCGCGGGAGCTCGCTCGAGACACAAAATTCATAAAGGGAGAGAAACCGATGAGGAGGCTCGTCAGCGTGCTGCTAGCGACCGGTATGGGCATGTCCAGCCATGTCGCAAAAGCGGATGACATCGCCGGCTTCTACAAGGGCAAGACCATAACCATCATGTCGGCGGGCGGCGCCGGAGGGGGCTATGGCGTCTACGCCGCGTTGCTGGCCGAGCACCTGGGCAAGCACATTCCCGGCCAGCCCAATATCATCGTCAGCTTCAACCCAGGCGGCGGCGGCATTATCGCAGCAAACGCCGTATACACCGTGTCTGCCAAAGACGGCACTGCCATGCTCGCACCACTGCAGAGCCTGTCGACGCTGCAGATCGTCGGCAAGAAAGGGGTACGTTACGACGCGGGCAAGCTGCAGTGGATCGGCAGGTCAGCAGAAACCACCAGCGGGTTCGTGGTGAAGCCCGCGGTCGCCAAGTCTCTGGACGCGCTGAGAGCGCGCAAACAGGAAACAATCGTCGGCATCACCGCGATCGGCGCTCCGAACCACATTCTCCCGGCCTTGCTCAAGTATTGCCCGGGGATCAACCTCAAGCTGGTTTCCGGCTACAAGGGCTCGGCCAAGATCGCGCTCGCCTATCAGCGTGGCGAGGTCGAAGCGCTTGCGGTACCGCTCAGCTCACTGAGGGTGGTCTATCCCGATATCCTGAAGGACACCATGATTGCGCAGAGCGGCGTGGAGAGGGCCAAGGATTTCGCCAAAGCTCCGCTGACAAGCGAATTGTGCAAGGATCCGGCGAAGAAGAAGATCGTCGACTTCTTCCAGACGCAGGAGCTGATGGGGCGGTCCTACGCGATGCCACCAGGCACGCCGCCGGCACGTGTTGCAGCCTTGCGGCGCGCATTCGATGCCACCATGAAGGACCCGGCGTTTCTCGAGAGCGCAAAGAAGCGCAAGCTCGAGGTCAATCCAATGCCAGGGGCCGAATTGCAGAAGCTGGTGGAGCAACACATTGCGACGGATGCCAACGTCGTCACGGCTGCGAAAGCCGCCGTGGGCATGAACTGAAGCGGTTCAGAACACCGTCGAACCGCTCGGGCCGCGACCGCGGCCTGGATCGCGGCCTGGCGGGACCAAGCAGCGATCCGCCGCGCAGCAGCGCAGTCGCCGGGCTCAGTTGCCCTGCGCGATGTCGATGGCTGTCGACAAGCGCTGCAGCACGCGCTGGCTGACCCCCTTCGCGCCTGTGCAGTTGTTTCCCCGCAACCGATCATAGATCTGGGCGATATTGCCCCTGAAGCCCATCGCCTGGGCGCGGCGGGCTATGCCATTTGCGACAGAGCCATCCACATACCGGGCCTTGCACATCAGCGTCGTCAAATGCGTCGTGAGGTCGGGTCCGTAGCTCGCCTGTAATGTGGACTGGGTAATCACGCCGAAGGATGTCCAGGCCTGCCGATCCTGACTGTAGGCCCACTTTGCATTGGCATCAGCATTGGCGAGCGGTCCCATTGCCTCCGTCACCAGCGGCTTCAGCCGACTGCCGTCGAGTTGCTTCATGGCATCGGACACATATTTGAGCTCTTCGGCAGACGGCGGACGCAGCTTGATCTCCGTCAGGTCAGCAAGTGCAAGGCTTTCGCGGGACGGAGGCGATGTCTGCCAGACCACGGCGCCGCGCAGGTCGGCGGCGCGAATCTTGGCTCCGGACATCTCCGTGCGCAGCAGGTAGGTGTTCTGCAGGTCCGCACCTTCCAATTCCGCATCGCGCAAGTTCGCGCCTTCCAGGTGGGCATGCATCAACATTGCGCCGATCAGGTTGGCGCTGGACAGGTCGGTACCCATCAGGCGCGCGCCGAACATGTCCGCACCCCTTAGGACAGCCAGCAGCATGTTGGCGCCTTCCAGGTGCACGCCGCCTGTCAAATCGGCTTTTTCAAGCTGCGCGCTGGAGAAATTGGCACCGGTCGCCAATGCATACGAGAGATCGACGCCGACCATCTCCGCCTCGTCAAGCCGGGCCTCGCGCAGGTTGATGCCGGCCATCAGGGCACCGTTGAGCTTGGCGCGGATAAAGGTGGCACGGGAGGCCCGCACGCACTTGGCCTTTACCCGGCCCTCGCCCAGGATCAGCTCGTTGATGTCGGCGCAATTCAACCGCGCCTCGCTGAGATCGGTTCCCGCGAAGCTGGCGCCGGTCAAGTCTGCGCTGGTGAGGTCGGCTCTGTGGAGGTCAGACCGATCGAGCCGCGCAAAGCGCAAATCCCGCCCACGCAGGCTGATCGAGGTTTCGCCCGCGGCGAATTGGCGGTCCGGCACAAGGTCGGTGTCGGTCACCACGATGTTGCGATGGAAACGGCCGAAGAGCGAGCCATCCGTACGGCTCGCCAAAAACGGCAGAATGAAGCCGACGTCCGCGCGCTGGTCGCCTACGCCGGAGGGCGCCGAAGCCGAGCGTGAGAAGGTGTGCGTGATCCTGTCCAGGTACTCGCCGGGTACGGTGGCGACGAAGAAGGAAAAGAAAGCGACGGCAGCCAGCAGCGCAGAGGTGATGAGAAAGGAGATGGGGTTGGAGACCGAAGTGCGCCAAAACGCGGCGAAGAACGACGTCTCCACCCGCATCAAGAAGACGCCGATCGTTACCAGCATCGCGATGTCGAGCACCAGGCAGATGCGGTGGGTCCAGGTGATGGTGACGTCATGGTAGGGCAGAAAGCTGATCTGAATGAACAGCAGCAGAACGACCGGCAGCACCACCAGCGTAAGCCAGGTCATGCCGTGCAGGAAGGCCCCCATGACGGCGCTGCGGTGCGGCCCGGCCACAGCTTGCACGAAGAAGAGGTTGTGCAGCTCGAGGCGCAGGGGATGTGTGCGCCGATCCGTCAGCTCCAGGGCACGCACCGCATAGTCGAATTCCAGGGTCTTGCGCGCCAGCAGAACGAGCTGAGATACCACGCCGAGGTGGAACAGCATCAGGATCACGGGGGCGAACTGGAAGAACTGGGCGAGCTGGATCTGCACCTGCATGATCGGCAGCGTCACCGGGGTCTCGAGCAAGAGATCCTTATGAGTGACGCCGGCGACCGCAATCGTCAGGTAGGCCATGATGGCCAGGAAGATCAGCCACGCCGTATGCGCGGTATCGCTCGAGTTGTTGACGGCCTCGAGAAGACTATAGGGATTGACCGGCGTCTCGCCGTCTGGCTCGATCCGCACACCATCTGACATGAGTACTGCGCCCCTTGCACACACACCGGCGAAAACCGGGCCAGACCATATAGGAGAAACTGTGGCAGGTGAACGACGCACTTGCCGAAGTTGCCGCATTCGTCCGGCTATTGCAGCAATGCACCAGCTTGGGGTAGATGGCTGGCAGCAGCGCTGTCGACCGACGTCCAACCTACTCTACTGTGACGGCACTTTTTCGTGCGCCCCGCATTCAGAGTGCTGGCGCGGCCCAACCTACGTGCCCAGCAGATTCCGATCCGCTGGCGCGAAATCGTTACGCTCGGACATATCCATGCCTAAGAACGGTTCGGTCAAGTACGACTGCCTGAAGTGCCCCGGATACTGTTGCTCGTATCCCATTATCGAGGTGAAGCCGCGGGATATTTCCCGGCTGGCCAAGCATTTCGGCATGTCGGACACCGCCGCCCGCAAGAAGTTCACCAAAGCCGCGCATGGCCACGATGCTGTGCTGCGACGCAAGGCCGACCCGCATTTCGGCCGGATCTGCCGGTTCTTCGACACCGACAAGCGGCGCTGCACCATCTACAAGGCGCGCCCCGAGACCTGCCGAAGCTTCCCTGGCGAGCCCAAATGCGGCTACTACGACTTCCTGGAATTCGAACGGCGGCACCAGGATGACCCGGAGTACGTGGCAATCACGGACAGCGAAGCCTGGAAATAAGCTCCATTGCTCCCGCCGCAAGCGTCGTATAACGGAGGCGACGTGAGGAAGGAGGCCGCCATGCAGGAAAAGGTCAAATCTACCGGCACGCCCGCTGCGGCGAGCGACAATCTGGTGCACGGCGCAACCGGCGACTGGGAGATCGTGATCGGCATGGAGGTGCATGCCCAGGTCGCCAGCCGTGCAAAGCTGTTTTCCGGATCGTCGACGGAGTTCGGGGCAGAGCCCAATAGCCACGTATCGCTGGTGGACGCTGCGATGCCGGGCATGTTGCCCGTCATCAACGCGGAATGCGTGGCGCAGGCGATCCGCAGCGGCCTTGGACTGAAGGCTGAGATCAACCTGGTGAGCGTGTTCGACCGCAAGAACTATTTCTATCCCGACCTGCCGCAGGGCTACCAGATCAGCCAGTACAAGCAGCCGATCGTGGGCGAAGGCGAGGTGGAGATCGATGTCGACGGCGCGATGATCAAGGTCGGCATCGAGCGGCTCCACCTGGAGCAGGACGCCGGCAAGTCGATCCACGACCAGCATCCGGACTATTCCTACGTCGATCTCAACAGGTCCGGCGTAGCGCTGATGGAGATCGTTTCCAAGCCGGACCTGCGCTCGGCCAAGCAGGCCCAGGCCTACGTCTCCAAGCTGCGTACGATCCTGCGCTATCTTGGTACCTGCGACGGCGATATGGAAAAAGGCAACCTGCGGGCCGACGTGAACGTGTCGGTGCGACGTCCGGGTGAGCCGCTCGGCACACGCTGCGAGATCAAGAACGTCAACTCGATCCGCTTCATCGGGCAGGCGGTGGACGTGGAGGCGCGGCGCCAGATCGACATCATCGAGGACGGCGGCACGATCGAGCAGGAGACGCGGCTGTTCGATCCGGTCAAAGGCGAGACGCGCTCCATGCGCTCCAAGGAGGAAGCGCACGACTACCGCTATTTCCCCGACCCCGACCTGTTGCCGCTGGAGTTCAGCCAGGACTATGTCGAGGAGCTGGCGAAAGATCTGCCAGAGTTGCCGGACGAGAAGCGCGAACGCTTCATGAAAGACTACGGCCTCAGCGCCTACGATGCCGACGTGCTGGTGGCCGAGCGGGAGAGCGCGGATTTCTTCGAGGCGGTGGCCAAGGGCCGCGACGGCAAGGCGGCGGCGAATTGGGTCATCAATGAGCTGTTCGGCAGGCTGAACAAGGAGGGCCTGGAGGTCAGCCAGTCACCGCTTTCTGCGGAGAAGCTGGGCGGCATCCTCGACCTCATAACCTCCGGCACAATCTCCGGGAAGATCGCCAAGGATCTGTTCGAGATCGTATGGGCCGAGGGCGGAAACCCGGCCGATATCGTCGAGGAGCGTGGCCTGCGCCAAGTCACCGATACAGGCGCGATCGAGAAAGCGGTGGACGACGCCATTGCCGCCAATCCCGACAAGGCAGAGCAGGCTCGCGCCAAGCCGCAACTGGCCGGCTGGTTCGTGGGGCAAGTGATGAAGGCGACCGGCGGCAAAGCGAACCCGCAGGCCGTTCAGGCGCTGGTCAAGCAGAAGCTGGGCGTGGAATAGAGTCGACGCTCACTCCGCTGCCCTTTCGCCTTGCAGGAACGGCACAAGCGCCGCCAGGCAGGCATCCGGCTGCTCGATATGCGCGCTATGGCCAGCGCCTGCAATCGACACCAGAGTGCCGCCTGGCAGCGTCTCATGCCACGAACGGGCGTTGCCGAAAGGCACCAGCCTGTCATGCTCGCCCCATAGCAGCAGGCTCGGGCAGCGGACGCGGTGCAGCCTGCTCGCGAGCTTCCTGGAATGCATGTAGGGCGGTTCCCAGCCAACACGGCCGGCGAGCGTCAGGCTCTTGTAGCGACGAACCTCGTTTTCCACCGAGACGCGGCCATCCGGCACGATGCGGTTGGCAATCTCGCCATCCGGGTCGGCGAACAAGAGCTCGCGCAACTCCCGCATGACGCCGCCATCGCGATGCTGGGAATACATGAAGAGATCACCGATCAGAGCGTCCGGGCGCTGCAGGCCGGCACTGCCGATGAGCGCCATGCGGCCGATACGCTCCGGATTGGTCGCAGCCATCTCGGCCGCGATCCAGCCACCGAGGCAGAAGCCCACGACGGTCGCAGCATCGATGTTCAGGGCGTCAAGCAGGTCGAGATAATGGAATGTGAGGTCATCGATCTCGGTGATGTCCCTGATGCCTTCGGAGTTGCCACAGCCTGGGTGGGCGGGCGCAATCACCTCGAAGCGCTCGGCGAGCGCCTCGTGGATGGGGAATGGCTGTGCCTGCAGGGTATGGATATCCCAGACGCCGTGCAGGTAGAGCAGCGGAGCGCCGTTGCCGCGCCGCCAAATCTCGATGTTTTTCCCGTTGACCTCGATCGTCTCCATTGCCGGCTCTCCTTCAACCAAGCGCAGCGCCGGCGGTGGCACCGAATTTCCTGGCGAACAAAGCCGCCGACTCGGAGCGCAACCGCGGCAGCACCGTCTCGGCGAAGATGCGCTGGCTCTTCTGTGTCTTCTCGTAGCTGAGGTTTCCGATGTGGAACTGAATCAGCAAATTGCCGACGTTGGCCTCTTCAACGAACGGCCAAAGCCGATCGAACACCGTTTCCGGACTGCCGACGAATATCGAGCCCATCTCATCGATGTCGGACCAATTCTCAGCATCTCCCAGCATCTTGGCGCCGATGACCGAGTTCTCGACGTAGGCCTGCCAGGACGCCGGTGTAAGACCACCCGGCGCCATGGTCAGCCTGCGGCCGGCACGGCGCTGGTGCCCTTTGAGGCAATAGCGGGTGAAGTAGAAGACGGCCTCCTCGCTCTCCCGCCGGGCAATCTCGTCGGTTTCGGCGACGTAGACGGAAAACAACAGGCCCATCTGCCGAGGGTGGAAGGGCTTGCCAACCTCTTCCACGATCTCACCGAAACGCAACGCAGAGCGCTTGGCTCCGGACAACTTGCCGCGCGTGGACAGGAAGTAGCAAAAGCCCCGCCGGGCGACCTCGTACATGGTCTCGACGCTGTTGGAGCCGGGGATCCAGATCGGCGGATGCGGCTTCTGCAATGGCTGCGGCCATGGGTTGACGTAACGCATCGTATAGTGCCGGCCATCGAACGTGGTGGGGCCAGGCTGCGTCCATGCCTGGACGATGAGGTCGACGCCTTCCCAAAAGCGCTCGCGGGCGAGCGGCATCGAATAGGAGTAGCTATAGGCCTCGTGCCCGCCGCCGGGTGCGAAACCGGCGACGACCCGGCCACCACTCATGCAGTCGAGCATGGCGTACTCCTCAGCCACTCTCAGCGGCCGGAAGTGCAACGGGATGAGATTGCCGAGCACGACGATCTTGCCGCGCTTGGTGGTCTGCGTCAGGGCCGCCGCGAGCAGATTGGGCGAGGGCATCAAGCCATAGATGTTCTGGTGATGCTCGTTGAGGACGACGCCGTCGTAGCCCAGCTCGTCCGCGTAGCTCAACTCGTCGAGATATTCCTGGTAGAGACCGCGCGCCTTGTCGGCATCGAACAGCGAATTGGGGACCGTGATCCAGCCGCTTTCGTGGTCGCGCTCGAAGCTCTCGTCAAGATATGGCCAGGGCATGAAGTGCCAGGAAAATACGCCGACGCCGGCTGCCTCGGGCTGTGTCATGCCGTCGATCCCCTCCCGTCCCGTGAATTCCGCCGCCGCGTATGGCTGGCCGTGCCACGATAGCCGCCAGCGCCCGCTCTGCAAGCGCCGCGTCGCGCGTATCCGGCCTACTCCGCGCCATGAGCCAGCTCAGCGGCTTTCGGAAGGCGTGACAGAACGAGGCGGGCGCGGCACGATCGAGGGGCGCTGGCATCGACCTGCGGGTGCGACACTGGATGACACTTGCGGTTGCGGGCGACATCAGCGCACGAAGCAACTTCAAGCCATCCGCAACCGCCCTCGGACTCGTGCACACACCCCATGCTCCTGCTCGCCGATATCTTCGTGGTCGTGACGCTGCCGATCATTGCAATGATCGCGATCGGCTATTGGGTGCAGGGGCGGATGCCGGAGTCGCGCAAGGTGCTGACGTTCGTCTACGCCAACATCACGCTGCCGGCCTTCATGGTGCACTTCATCTCGACGCCGACACTACCGCTGTCGGCAATGTGGCCGGTTGTGGGGGCGACGGCGGCGCACGCAGCGCTCGCCATCGGTTTCGGTTGGCTCGCGGCGCGGGCGCTGGGGTTCGGGCGAGATGCCGTGCCGGTGGTGGCCATGGGCGGATCGTTCGGCAACATCGGAAATTTCGGGATTCCGGTCGTGGTGCTGGCCTTTCCGCCAGACTATGCCGTGCAACAGGCGATTATCGCCGCCACGAGCGCGATGATCTTCGTGCCGTTGTGCTCTTTGATGCTGGCGCCGCGCGCGGAAGACAGGACCTGGGGCGGTGCCATCGCCGGTGTACTCGCCAACCCGATCGTGATCGGGGTGGTGATCGGGGTGTTGCTGAAGGCGGGCGGTGTCGTGCTGCCGCTGGCGCTGGCAAAGCCGCTGCAAATGCTGGCGGCGGCCTATATCGCGATCGCATTGTTGGGATTGGGCGCGGCTCTGCATGGCGGCTCGCTGCAGCTCTCCGCGCCAATGCTGCGGACAGCACTCGTCCTGAAACTCTTCATCTCACCGTTATTGGCCGGGCTGTCGGCCTGGGTGCTCGGCTTTTCGGGGACGATGCTCGCCGTGCTGGTGATCGCGGGCAGCCTGCCGACGGCGGCGCTGGTGGGGGTATTGGCCGCGCATAACCCGAAACTGCGCGAAAGCGCGGCATCGATCGTGTTCGTCTCGACGGTGATCGCACCTTTCGTGGTCACGCTCTGGATCTTCGCGATGCGCTGGCTCAGCCCCTGATGCAATCCCCGTGCAGTGTGCAGGCCTTGCCGTGGCGGCCAGGAGATCGCCAATTTGTTGCTCGCCAGTCGGGCTGGTGGCACAGTCGGGCAAATGCTCGAAAAAAGGGAGACGCCCATGGCCCGCGTTCCATCCACCGTTGACGACATCATGGCCTCGCGCACGCGGCGCGGCCTGCCCGCGCCAGTCGATTACGGCAATGCGTCCACGTCGGAATACGTGCAGGCGGTCGACAACTTCCACAAGGTGTTCGGCATCCGGCCGGGCGACCGCGTGCTGATGCTGACCGATCCGCTGCTGGATGTGCGCGTCACGCAGGCGGTGGAAGGTTTGGCCAAGGCCCGCGGGGCGACGTTCACATCCTACATGGGGGAGTCGACGCGGTACGTCGCGGTGCCGGAGATCGTGCGGCCGCTGGTGGAGGAGGCGACGTTCGTCGTCTCGACCTGGTTTGCCTCTGTGTTCGATCCATTCTGCCAGCAGCGCAGACGCCAGCACGGCCAACGCTGGGTGAAGATCACGTTCTTCCGTAACCTCGACTTGTGGAACACGCCTCAGGCGCGTTTTCCGGTCGAGATCGTGGGCGAGTTGATCCGCGCGACATCGCGGTTGTATCCGGACAACGGGCCATTCGATCTTCACATTACGGACAGCAGAGGGACCAACTTCCGCGTGCCGTTCACGGACGACATGCGGCAGCGCATGAAGAAGGATAACCGCTGGCGGGGCCACAACTGGGCTGACGAGGACGGTTGCTATGTCCACTACATCGCCACGCACGGACCCAACATCTACGACCCGATGATGTTCGGCAACGACCCTGACATCAAGGTGGGGCTGAACGGTATCATCCGGGCACAGTGGGGCGTCGGCTTCGAAAGGCCGTTCGAGGATCCTCCGGGCGTGGAGTTCAAGGACGACCGCGTCGTGGCGGTGCACGGCGACAGCTGGGAGGCGGAGGTCCTTCGCGAGTTCCTGATCGGCGGCACGCTGGAAGAGCTGGGCTGCGGGCATAACCCGAAGGCGCCGCGCTTCGACATCTATCCGGCCGGTCCCAACTCTCCCGGCGCGCTGCACTTCGGCATCAACGGCCTGAAAGAATCGAAATACCTGCGCAAGGTGATGCCGAACTGGGAGGAGCCGCACGTGCACATGGATCTCGTCACGTTCGATTCCACCGTGCGGGCCGGCAACAGGACGCTGATCGACGAGGGCTATCTGCTGTCTCTCGCCGACCCCGCCGTGATCGAATGCGCAAAGCGCTACGGCAATCCGGTGGAGCTGCTGGAGAGTTTCCCGGTGTGAGGAGAGGCCCTACTCCGCCGCCACCGGCTTCTTGTGCGAGCGTGGATTGATCAGCACCAGGGCGATGCCCAGCACGTGGATGGCGGCGGAGACGTAGAAGATCACATTCGGCGGATAGTGATCGAACAGCCAGCCGTAAAGCGGCGCGCCGATCGTCTGGCCGAGCAGGAAGCCGGTCGATACGAAGCCGAATACGGTGCCAATCGGGATGTCGGTCGGGATCTGGCGCACGGCGACGTCGCGTACGGAGTTGAGGCCGCCGCGCACCGCTCCACCGATACACAACAACGCGACCGCGAGGACGAAGGGCAGCAGACCGGTTCCGGCGATGAAGATGCACACGGCCGTGATGCCGAAACCCAGCACGAGATAGAAGTTATGCCGCGTCGTGCGGTCGGCAAGGATGCCGCCCGGCAGAACCAGCATCAGCGCGCCGATCTGATAGGCGGTGAGAGCGGCCACCGCCGTCGCCTTCTCGACCCCGTACATCGACTGGAACGTGACGATGGAGAATTGCGTGATGCCGGAGTTGGCCGCCGAGGTGCAGACGTAGAACAGGAAGAACAGCATGATGGTCGGCGAGGTCAGCAATTCATGCATGCTGGCGGCCATACTCTGCTTCTTCTTCTGCTCGCCGCCTTCCGGAATCATCTGCACGAAGGCGAGGAGGATTGCGGCGGTCACCAGGCCTGCGATGCCGACCGCGGCCACCGCGCCGCGCCAGCCCATTGACGGCTCCAGCGCGACAGTCATGATCGGGCCGGCAACAAGTCCCGCAATCCCGACAAAGGAATGCACCGAATAGGCCTGTCCGAGCCGGGATTTGTCGATCGCGCCCGACAGCAGCGCGTAGTCGGCAGGATGGAACACCGCATTGCCGATGCCGGCAATCGCCATCAGCAGCAGCATCTGCCACAGCTCGGTCGCGTACCAACCCGCCAGCATGAAACAGATGGAATTCAGCAGCAGACCGCCGATCAGCACCGCCCGGCCGCCGATCCGCTCGACCAGGAAGCCCATCGGTGTCTGGAATATGCCTGTGGTGATGGAAAAGGCAGCGATGATGAGGCCGAACTCGGTGTAGCTGATATTTAGGTCGCGCGTGATAAGCGGCAACAGCGGCGCCAGCGCCAGCGTGAAAACGTGGCTCAGAAAGTGCCCGAGACCGATCAGACCGAGTGCCTGGGCCTCGCGCCGCGGGAAGTACATCACTGTTGCCATGTCTTCGCAGCCCTCGCAGCCGGTTCGCGTCAGCACGGTTTTGTCGCGCAGCCTGTCCGGTTCGCCAACCCAACGTTGCCGCGGCGCAATTTCGAACGATACCCCTGCCGCAGCCCTGCGTCCGCCGCAAGATGCCGCAGCGGTTTCCTGGTATGCGCGGACAGCAAACGGCAGACGACCGTTGCCGCTGCTACGTGACCGTCCAGCCGCCATCCTGGACGATGACCTGGCCGGTGAGGAACGAGGAGGCACCGCTGGCCAGGTAGACGGTCAACCCCTGCAATTCATCCGGCAAACCGCGCCGTCCCATTGGCGTGCCCGCAATGATGGTATCCTCGAAGCGCGAAATCTCGGCGTTCGACAGGCCCTGCTTGTAGCGCTCACCCAGACGGGTGGGGCCATGCCAGCCCGGGGCGATGGCATTGGCGCGAATGCCCTCGGCGGCATATTCGGCCGCAATCTGCCGGGTGAGACCAATGACGCCGGCTTTCGAGGCTGCATAGGCGGAGGATGCCATCGCGAAGCCGGGGTAATGTCCGACCACGCCGATGATCGACGCAATGGTAATGATGGAGCCGCCGCCACTCTTCAGCATGTGCGGGATGACCGCGCGGCAGCAGTAGAACGTGCCGTCGAGATTGGCGCGGGTGACAAAGGACCAGTCCTCGTCGGAGGTCTCGTGGACGCGGCGACCGCGAACCGTCACGCCGGCGCTGTTGACCAGGATATCGATGCGCCCCCGATCGGCCGCAACCTGGCCAACCCCGGCCTCGACAGCCTTGCTTTCGGTGACGTCGAGTTGCATGGCCGTGATGCGACCGGGATTGTCGCGTTCCAACTGGGCTCGCGTCTCCTCTACCCTATCGGCGTGAAGGTCGGCGGCAACCACATGGGCGCCAGCCGCAGCGAGCGCCGCTGCCATGGTGCGCCCGAGCCCGGAACCGGCACCGGTCACCAGGGCCACCTTGCCAGTCAGATCGAAAAGTCTCGCGATGTCCGTCATGGCCGCATCCTTCGCGTAGAATATGCTGGTGGGAGATGTTGCCCCGTCACTGGCGGCGGGTGCAAGCAACGATCTCTGCGGGCCGCTTGCGTTCGTGCGATGGGGGCGGCTCGAATATCGCCAGATAGGCGGGCAGGCCCTGCAGCCTCCTGCTTGTTGCGGTGCAGTGGCGGAGACCGACAAACACTATCGATCTTGCCGCGGTTTGCCCTTAGAATTTGTTCTTGCGGATCTGGAGGCAGTCGGCTCGACGGTCTCTGTGGCGCCACAAGTGAATTGAAAGCTGGCCAGCGGCTTGGACCGCGCGCCAATCTAGGGAGGAGACATGAGACAAGCGTATCAACAAGGGCTGCGCAAGGCAGCGGCGGCTCTGGCCGCAGGTGCTGCTCTACTCGCAGCCGGCCCGGCACTTGCCCAAACCAAAGAGCTGAAGGTCATCAGCTTCCGCTCGATCACCACGGCGCCGATATTCGCGGCGCAGAAGAACGGCTTTTTCGACAAGCAGGGCCTCAAGATCGAGCTGATCTTCACCCGCAACTCGACGCAGCTGCGTAATGGCGTGGCAGATGGAACATATCACATCGCGCATGCCGCGGTGGACAATGCCGTCAACCAGGTCGAGAACCAGAAGCACGATGTCGTCGTCGTCATCGGCGGTGACGGCGGACTGAACCAGCTGTTCGTGCAGCCGGAAATCAAGTCGATCAAAGACCTCAAGGGCAAGACCCTGGCGGTGGATGCACCGCATACGGCGTTTGCCTTGCTGCTCTACAAGATGCTGAAAGAAAGCGGCGTCAAGCAGGGCGAGTACACGCCCAAGAAGGTCGGCGGCACGCCACAGCGGCTGAAAGCGATGCTGGAGGACAAGACGCTGGCAGGTGGACTGCTTGGACCGCCATTCTCTGTTGCGGCGGAGAAATCCGGCAAGCTGAAGAACCTCGGCTCGCCATCCTCGGTCGTCGGCGATTATCAATCGGGCAGCGCGTGGGTGGTCAGAAGCTGGGGCAAGGCTAACGAGGATACGGTCGTGCGCTATCTCAAGGCCTATGTCCAGGGCAGCCGGTGGATCCGCAATCCGGCAAACAAGGCTGCCGTCATCGCGATGCTGCAGGAGCGGCTGAAGCTGGAAGCGGACGTCGCTGCGCGTTCCTACGAGATGGCGATGGACGAGAAAGGCGGCGGGTGGTCGAAGGATGCCGCATTCAACATGGCCGGCTTCCGCAATACGCTTGGCCTGCGCGCCGAGCTGCAAGGCCAGTGGGGCGGCAAGGCACCGCCGCCCGACAAGTACATCGATCTGACCTACTACAAGAAGGCGCTGGCCGGCCTATAGGCTCGCCAGCAGCGGTCACCGCCCCCTCGTTGCAGCGCACCGGGCCTAATCAGCGGCTTGGGTGCGCAGATAGGGGGCGGCGGCCTCATCCTGCAACCCGCCGGTATCAGCCGAGCAAAGCTGCATGGTGAGCACATGCTTTCCAAAGAGGATAACGAGCGCGTGACCCGCGTCGGCCCAGGAACGCCGATGGGCACGACACTGCGGCACTACTGGGTGCCGGCGGCGCTTTCATCCGAGTTGCCGGAACGGGACGGGCCGCCCATCCGCGTGCGGCTGATGGGGGAGGATCTCGTCGCCTATCGCGATAGCGAGGGCATTGTCGGACTGATCGGCGCCTATTGCCCGCACCGGCTCGCACCCATGTACTTCGGCCGCAACGAGGCCGGCGGTCTGCGGTGTGTTTATCACGGCTGGAAGTTCGACCGCACCGGCCGTTGCACGCATATGCCGACGGAGCCGCCGGAGTCCAATTTTCCGAACAAGGTGCGCATCCCTGCCTATCCTACGCACGAGGCTGGCGGCATCGTGTGGGCCTATATGGGGCCTGCGGACAGACAGCCGCCGCCGCCCGAATGGGAATTGACCCGCACGCCACATAGCCACCGCTTCCTCTCAAAGACCGTGCAGGACTGCAACTGGCTGCAAGCGCTCGAAGGCGGGCTTGATTCTGCGCACGCCATGATCATGCACAACGAGCGCATCGGGGATTTGAGCTTTCTCGACAACTACGACCGCCTGACGCCGAAGCTGGATGTCTTCCCGACCGATTATGGCTTCAAGTACACCGGCATCCGCGAGATGGGGGACAAGCGCTGGGTGCGGCTTTACCAGTTCTTCATGCCGTTCACTGCCCTGCGCGGACGCGTGGCTCCATTGCGCGGCGCGGCGACGCCGCCTGAATATCCCACCATGTGCGGGCATCTGTGGGTGCCAATGGATGACGTGACAACCGCGGTCTACAACTTCATCTACTCGGCCGATCCGGCTATCGCATTACCTGTCGAATTCGCGCTGCACAACGAGCGTGAAGATGGGCGGCATCCGGATGACCTGCTGCCCGACTTCCGGCTCAAGGCGAATGCCTCCAACGACTACTTCATAGATCGACGCCGCCAACAGGGGGAGAACTTCACTGGCATCGAAGGGATCAACACCCAGGACGTGGCGATCCAGGAAGGCATGGGCGCAATCGTCGACCGGTCACTGGAGCATCTGGGCTCGACGGACCGTGCAATCATCCAGATGAGAAAGCTGCAGCTGGAGGCGATCCGCATCGTGGAGCAAGGCGGCAGGCCGAAAGGGGCGGACACCGCGAGCTATGCCAGGGTGCGCGCGGTCGACCTCATCGTGCCAAAAGCTCAGCAAGCGGAGGTGCTGGAGCGCGAGTGCGTGGCCCGCTATTGACGGCTGCCGCAACCGCGCGTCGCAGGCCGGCACCGGCTATACTACTGTCGATGACTGGAACGAGGCCGGCAGATTCGCTTCATCGTCCTTGCTGTCGTCGCTCAGCACACCGGACAGGCGTTCCCGGATGGCTCTCTGCCTTTGCGGATTGTCGACCTTCTTGCCTGTGAGATCGGTCACGTAGAATACGTCGACGGCCTTCTCTCCGAAGGTGGTGATATGGGCGGATGTGATATCGAGCGAGAGGTCGGCCAACTCGCTGGTCAGAGCATAAAGCAGGCCAGGGCGATCGATGCCGCTCACCTCGATGACGGTAAAGCTGTCCGACAACGCATTGTTTATGATCGCCTCCGGCTCAACGGTGAAGGCCTTGATGCGCCGCTCAGCCGGCTTGCGGCTGGCTAACAGCTCGGCAAGGCGGGCTTCGCCCTTCAGCACGGTGTCGATGGTGTGCGAGATGCGATTGACGCGCCGGCGCTCGTCATCCTCATCGGCGAAGGCGCGTTGAAGCAGGAACGTATCGAGCGCCATACCGTCCCGCGTCGTGGAGATGTGGGCCCCGATGATGTTGGCGCCGGCAGCCGCACAACTGCCGGCGAACAACGCCAGCAGGCGTGGGTGGTTGGGGGCCAGAATGGACAGCTCGGTGATGGCGGTGAAGGCGTCGGAGGTGAAATCCGTGGCAAGCTTCAGATTGCCATCGGCAGCCCGCTTCATCAGGCGCGCATGATCGGCCTGCTTGCGGGTATCGGTCTTGAGCCAATAATCATCATAGTGACGGGCGATGAAGGCCTCGATGTCGGCGGCCGGCCAGCCGGACAACTCGCGACGCAGCTCGTCGTGAGCATTGGCGATCAACTGGCGGCGGCTGACCTGGGTGTGGCCGCCGGCGACCAGTGGCTCGGTCTCCCAGTAGAGCTGGCGAAGGAGCTGGCCTTTCCATCCGTTCCAGGTGCCGGGGCCCACAGCACGGATATCGGCGACGGTGAGCAGCAGCAGCAGCTTGAGACGCTCCGGACTCTGAACGATAGCGGCGAAGTCGCGGATCGTCTTCGGATCCGACATGTCGCGGCTCTGGGAGATGTTGCTCATCGTCAGATGCTCTTCAATGAGCCAGGCTGCGGTTTCCGTCTCGGAGGCGGAGAGGCCGAGCCGGGGACCAAGCTCGCGGGCGATGCGAGCGCCCAGAACGGAGTGATCCTCCTTTCGGCCCTTGCCGATATCGTGAAGGAAGCTGGCGACGTAGAGCGCCCGGCGATTCTGGATCGACGACACGATGTCGGTCGACAAGGGCAGCTCGTCGGCCGCTATGCCGTCCTCGATCGCCTTCAACTGCCCGATGGTGCGGATCAGGTGCTCGTCCACCGTGTAATGATGATACATGTTGAACTGCATCATCGCGACGACATGGCCGAACTGCGGAACGAACCGGCCGAGAAGCCCCGCCTCGTTCATCAGCCGCAGCATCGTCTCCGGTGCCCGGCGCGACGTGAGCAGGTCCAGGAAGATGCGGTTGGCTTCGGCGTCGTTGCGCAGCTCATCGTCGATGAGAGGAAGGCTTTCGCGCAGCAGGCGCAGGGCGAACGGATGCAGGAACGTTCCTGTCTCCTCGGCAACGGCAAAGATGCGCAAGAGATTGATCGGGTTGCGCTTGAATGCCGTCGCATCGGCCACATTCAGACGCTCGTTGTCGATGCGAAACTCTGTCCGGCGACGAACCTGGCGGCGCGTCGACCAGGTGAGCGGGTTCAACAGCTCCCTGATGCGGGGCGCCGTCATCAACTGTTGCATCTCGAGTGCTGCGCAAAGGATCGCCGTCAAATCGCCGACGTCCTTGGCGACCAGGAAGTAGTGCTTCATGAAGCGCTCGGACGGTCGCAGGCCACCGGTGGAACGGTAGCCGAGGCGCTCGGCCATGACGGGCTGCACCTCGAATGACAGGCGCTCCTCGGGGCGTCCCGTCAGGAAGTGCAGGTGACAACGGACGCTCCAAAGGAAATGCTCGCAACGCCGGTAGGTGGCGAGCTCCGCCGGGGAGAAAATCTTCTCCTCGCCGCTGCCAGTGGCAAGATCGGCACCATAAAGATACTTCGCCAGCCAATGCAGCGTGTGCAGATCGCGCAGGCCGCCCTTGCCGTCCTTGATGTTGGGCTCGACCCGGTAGCGGCTCTCGCCGGAGCGCTTGTGGCGCTCGTCGCGCTCGGCCATCTTGACTTCTATGAATTGGCGCGCGGTGCCTCTCATGACTTCCGCGTGAATGCGGCCCTGAAGCTGGTCGAACAAGCCGGCGTCGCCGTAAATCAACCGCATATCGAGAAGCGAAGTGCGGATCGTGCTGTCTGCGAGCGCCAGCTTTACCGATTGCTCGACGGTGCGCGTGGCGTGGCCGACCTTGAAGCCCAGATCCCACAGCATGTAGAGCATGTATTCGGCAACGCTCTCTCCCCATGGGGTCTGCTTGTAGGGAAGCAGCAGCAACAGATCGATATCTGAGCCGGGTGCCAGCAATCCTCGCCCGTAGCCGCCGGTGGCGACGATGGCCATACGCTCCGTATCCGAAGGATTTGTAGCGCGATAGATGTGGGTCGTGCAGTAGTCGTGTATGAGCCGGATCAGCTCGTCCTGGAACAGCGAAAGTCCGCGCGCGCAAGCGATGCCGTCGCCACTCGCCTCCAGCTGTCGGCGGGCACAGCCACGGGCGTCGGCGACCAGTGCCTTGAGCCGCTCGAGCATGACCGCGCGGCGCTGCTGCTCGCCCTCGTGCGCCCGGCGCAGCTCGGTCAGCTCCTCGCGCAGCGCCTGCGGATCGAAATAGGGTGGTTCGACGGGCGCGGCGCCTACGGCGGGGCCATCCGCAACGGCCTCTGAATGCTTCACTCTCGGGTCGATGGCGTTCATGTGGTCTCACGCTTGGCTGCGGCGGCCCGCAACTCCTTCAGCCGATATACGAGATCGAGTGCGGCGCGGGGTGTCAAATCATCGGCGGCGATAGCGTCAATCAGGGCATCCACCTCGCTCGGGCCAGCCGGCTCCGGATGCGGCGGGTGCTCCGGCGTCACCGCGGCAAACAACGGCAGGTCGTCGAGCACGCGGCCAGCGCCGTTACTGGTTCGAGCGTTCTTCTCCAACCGCTTCAACACACTGCCGGCACGGGCGACGACCTTGGGCGGCAGGCCCGCCAACTTCGCGACCTGGATGCCGTAGGAGCGGTCGGCCGCCCCCGGCTTGACGCTGTGCAGGAATACGATCTCGTCCTGCCACTCCTTCACATCCATGGTCACGCAGGCCAGGCCAGACAGGCGTCCGGCAAGCTGGGTGAGTTCATGGTAGTGCGTCGCGAACAATGCGCGCGACTTGCAGGCGTCATGCAGATATTCGAGCGTGGCCCAGGCTATCGACAGGCCGTCGAAGGTAGCGGTGCCTCGGCCAATCTCATCGAGGATCACCAAGGACCGCTCACCGGCCTGATTGAGGATGGCAGCGGTCTCCACCATCTCGACCATGAAGGTGGAGCGGCCACGGGCGAGGTCGTCGGCAGCGCCGACGCGGGAGAACAGCCGGTCGACGACACCGACATGGGCCGATAGTGCGGGTACGTACGATCCCATCTGCGCCATGAGCGTGATCAGCGCATTCTGGCGCAGGAACGTCGACTTGCCCGCCATGTTCGGCCCGGTGACGAGCCAGATGCGGGCCGGCGACGGCTCATCGAAGCCGGGGGCGGAGACCGCATAGCCGGAGGCGGCTGGGGCTTCACCCAGGGTGCAGTCGTTCTCGATGAACGGCCCCGCCCTGGCGTCAGCGAGCGCCTGCTCGACCACGGGATGGCGACCGCCTTTGACGTGGAAGGCCATGCTGGCGTCAACCACCGGCCGGACGTAGCCCTGCTCAGAGGCGACTTGCGCCAGTGCTGAAAGAACATCGATCTCGGCCAAGGCCGCAGCCAACGCGGCAAGCGCCTGCTCCTCGGCCGCGATGGCGGATGCGAGCTCGGCGAACACTTCCTGCTCGAGGGCCAGAGCGCGCTCGCCAGAGGTCGATATCCGCCCCTCGATCTCGGCCAGCTCGGCGGTGGTGAAGCGAACCGCGTTGGCCATCGACTGGCGGTGCCGGAACGTGTCCGACAGCGGCGGCGACTGCAACGGATGCGCGTTGGCCTGCGTGACCTCCACAAAATAGCCGAGGATGTTGTTGTGCCTGACTTTCAGCGACTTGACGCCTGTCTCATCCGTATAACGGGCTTCCAGTGCCGCCATGACCTTGCGGCTGTCCTCGGCCAACTGGCGGGTCTCGTCCAGCTCGGGCCGATAGCCGGGCCGCACAAAGCCGCCATCGCGCCGGATCAGGGGCGGGTCGTCCACCAGCGCGGCCTGCAAGGCTGCTGACAAGGTATCAGCGCCGCCGCTCAAACGCGTGACAGCCTCGTCGAGACTACGTGGCAAGCCAATCGACTGGGCCGCGTCATTCAGCAATCCTGCACAGTCTGCAGCGGCTGCAAGCGCATCGCGTACGGCGCCAAGATCACGCGGCGATCCGCGCTGCAGAGCCAATCGCGAGACGGCACGGGCCACGTCGGGGGCCCCCTTGAGGGTCGCGCGCAGGTCCTCTCGAACGCGCTCTCGATCCATGAGAAAGCCCACCGCATCGAGACGGGCGTTGATGGCGTGCGGATCGGTCAACGGGCTGGCCAGCCTGGATGCCAGCTCGCGCGTGCCTGGCCCGGTGACCGTGCGGTCGATGGCGGCGAGGAGACTGCCCTGACGTTCGCCGGAGGTAGAGCGTACGATCTCGAGACTGGCGCGGCTGGCGGCGTCGATGACAAGGACACTGCCGGCGCCGATGCGGCGGGGAGGCCGGAGCAGCGCCCGCTGGCCGATCTGCGTCAGCTCGACGTAGCGCAGGAGCGCGGACATAGCAGCGAGCTCGGCGCGGCTGAAGCTGCCGAAGGCGTCGAGATCGGTGACGCCGAGGGCCGCCTTCAAGTTGCGCTCACCAGCCATGGCGTCGAAGCTTGCTGTCGGGATAGGCGTAGCGGCAGCGCGGATGATGCCGATCCAGCGTGAGACGTCCGGATCTGACAGCGCGGCATCCGAAGCGATCAACTCGCTCGGCGACAACCGGACAAGCTCGCCGCCAAGATCGGATCTGGCGACGACGCCGACCTCGCACTCTCCGGTCGACAGCTCGAGGGACGCAAGCGCGACCTCTTCGACCGCCCGACCGGCACCATAAGTCGGCAAATGCAGTGCGGTCAGATAATTACGCTGGCGGGCGTCGAGAAGGGTGTCCTCGGTCAGTGTGCCAGGGGTGACAAGCCGTACGACATCACGCCGCACGACCGCTTTGGAGCCGCGCTTGCGGGCCTCGGCGGGATCCTCCAACTGCTCGCAGACTGCGACACGATAGCCCTGGCGGATGAGCCGCTGCAGATACTCATCGGCGCGCACGACCGGCACGCCGCACATCGGAATATCCTCTCCCAGGTGCTTGCCACGCTTTGTCAGAACGATGCCGAGTGCAGCAGAGGCGACGACGGCGTCCTCGAAGAACAGCTCGTAGAAGTCGCCCATGCGGTACCAGAGCAGGCTGTCGGGATTGGCGGCCTTGATCTCCAGGAACTGCGCCATGGAGGGGGTTGCCTCGCCTTGCCCCTTGGCAGCCGGCGCAGGCGCAGGCGCAACGGTAGGATCGCCGGCATCAGCGCTCTGGAGCGCCGGGCTGGTGGCCGCCGCGTCATCGCTATTGAGGTGTCGTCGCTGCGCCATATCGTCGAGATGGGCTCCACTCGCGCCATGTGTCTGCCGTCACGCCGGCGGCAGTGCAGACTGCAATACACGAAGCGGAGAGGGAGTTGAACCGTTGCAACCGATCGATGATCCGGCCTGCAAGCTGGCGATGGGTGGCAACCTCAGTGAGTAGAGAGGCGGCCGGAGCCTGGCAAAGATCGGCTGCGCATGGCGTTCACTTCCAATTGGAGCACTCCCGCCACCATCCAGGCGCAAGCCCTCAGTGCCCGATGTCGCCTAATTATGCTTGCCAGCCAGCCGGTGGCATGGCCCACTAAAGGCTTGCGCTTTACGTCCACATGCGAGGATAGACATGGCCGACACCAATCCGCACCAGCGCTTCACAGCGCAGGAAGCCCTGCAATTCCACTCTCAGGGCAAGCCCGGAAAGCTGGAGATCGCGCCGACCAAGCCGCTGGCAACACAGCGCGACCTGTCACTGGCCTATTCTCCCGGCGTTGCGGTGCCCGTGCTGGCGATCGCGGAAAACCCAAGCCTTGCCTACGACTATACCAACAAGGGCAATCTGGTGGCCGTTGTCTCAAACGGTACGGCTATCCTGGGCCTCGGCAATCTGGGCGCGCTGGCATCCAAGCCGGTGATGGAAGGCAAGGGCGCCTTGTTCAAGCGGTTCGCCGACATCGACGCGATGGACGTGCTGGTCGACACGGCGGACGTGGACGCTTTCATCAATTGCGTGCGCTATCTCGCGCCCACCTTCGGGGGCATCAACCTGGAGGACATCAAGGCACCCGATTGCTTCATCATCGAGCAGAAGCTGAAAGAGCTGTTGCCGATCCCGGTGTTTCACGACGACCAGCACGGGACGGCGATCATTGCCACGGCGGGCCTCATCAACGCGATGGAGCTGACAGGCCGCGACCTGAAGCACATCAAGCTGGTGGTCAACGGCGCGGGAGCGGCGGGCATCGCCTGTCTCGACCTGCTGGTGGCGCTCGGCGTGCCGAAGAAGCACATCATTCTCTGCGACACAAAAGGCGTCATCTACGAGGGCCGCAAGGACGGCATGAACCAATGGAAGTCTGCCTACGCGTCGGAAACCAAGGCCCGCACGCTGGCTGAAGCGATGGAAGGCGCCGACGTCTTCTATGGCCTGTCGGTCAAGGATGCCGTGACAAAAGACATGGTGAAATCGATGGCGGCCAAGCCCATCATCTTCGCGATGGCCAATCCGGACCCGGAGATCACACCGGAGGATGCGCGATCGGTGCGGCCCGATGCGATCATTGCCACGGGGCGGTCCGACTACCCGAACCAGATCAACAACGTACTGGGCTTCCCCTTCATTTTCCGAGGGGCACTCGACGTCCACGCCTCGACCATCAACGATGCCATGAAGATCGCTGCGGCCCGCGCGCTGGCCGAGCTGGCGCGGCAGGACGTGCCCGACCAGGTTGCCGCGGCCTACGGGCGGCACGTGCGATATGGACCCGATTACATCATTCCCGCCCCCTTCGATCCCCGGCTGATTTCGTGCGTACCGCCGGCGGTGGCCCGCGCCGCGATGGACTCCGGCGTCGCGAGACGCCAAATCGTCGACATGGAAGCGTATCGCCAGCGACTGTCGGGGCGCCTCGATCCACTCGCCGGATGGCTCAGCTCGATCTTCAACCAGGTGCGCAACGAGCCAAAACGCATCATCTTCGCAGAAGGCGAGCAGCCGCAGGTGGTGCGCGCCGCCAACGCCTTCCACAACCTCGGTCTCGGCCAACCGATCCTGGTCGGTCGCGAGACGCCGATTCGCGAGGCTTTTGCCGAGGCCGGCATCGAGTTCTCCGATGCGTTCGAGCTGCATGACACGAGCCTGGACGAGCGGCGCCCGGAGTACGCCGAACACCTGTTTCGGCGGCTGCAACGCCAAGGCCTGCTGCTGCGCGACTGCGACAGGCTGGTCGCCAATGATCGAAATGTCTTCTCAGCCTGCATGCTTGCTCTCGGCCACGCCGACGGCATCGTAACCGGAGCCACGCGCAACTGGTACACGGCTTATCAGGACGTGCGCCGCGTGCTCGATGCCAAACCTGGCGAACGGGTTATCGGCGTATCGATCCTATTGTCGCGGGGAAGGGCAGTGCTGGTTGCGGATTCGAGCGTGCACGACATGCCGACTTCTGAGGAGCTGGTCGATATTGCCATTACGGCGACCCGGGTGGCCCGAAGGCTCGGGCTGGAGCCGCGCGTTGCAATGCTGGCCTACTCCAACTTCGGTCATCCGCGAGGCGAACGCTCGGACGTCGCCCGACGGGCGGTCGAATTGCTCGATCAGCGCGGGGTCGACTTCGAATACGACGGCGAGATGGCCGCCGACGTGGCGTTATCGCGCGAGGCCATGCAGGCCTATCCGTTCTGCCGGCTGTCCGACACTGCCAATGTGCTCATCATGCCGGCGTTCCACTCCGCCTCCATCACCACCAAGATGATGAAGGAGCTGGGCGGGGCAACACTGATCGGCCCGCTGCTGGTCGGGCTGTCACACTCGGTCCAGATCTGCCCGCTCAACGCCAAGGATAGCGATATCGTCAACATGGCGGCGCTGGCTGCCTACGATATCGGACGTTAGATCGCCGCCGCCTTAAGCGGGAGCGATCTGTCGCGTGAGGCTGTCGATCTCGGCGAGGTCCTGAGCCGAGATCGGCCAGCTCACAGCGGCGACATTGGCCTTGACCTGCTCAGGGCTCGTCGCCCCCGCGATTATGCTGGAGACGACGGGCTTGGCGGCGAGCCAGCTCATCGCCAGCTCCAGCAAAGAGCGGCCGTGGGCGTTGGCAAAGGCTGAGAGGCGGTCGGCTATTTCGAGCTTGCCCGGTGTCATGTGACGATCCGCCTGACGCGCCTCCTTGGTCAGGCGGGCCCCCTGCGGCCGCGCGCCACCTGCGTACTTGCCGGTGAGCAGGCCGCTGGCCAGCGGATAATAGGGCAGCAGGCCGACACCATGAGCCGCAAGTGCCGGCATCAACTCGCGCTCGGCATCGCGGTGCAGGAGGCTCAACTCGTCCTGGGCGGAAATGAAGGGCGAAAGTCCGTGCGTTCGCGCATGCCATAGCGCATCGACGACCTGCCAGGCGGCGAGGTTGGAACAGCCGATGTATCTTACCTTGCCTTGCCGCACGAGGTCGTCGAGCGCGCGCATCGTCTCCTCGGCCGGCGTGTCGGGGTCCGGGCGATGCTGCTGATAGAGATCGATATAGTCCGTGCGCAGGCGCATCAGGCTCGCCTCCACGGCCTGCATGATATAACGACGCGAGGCGCCCTTCATGCGGCCGGCGTCGTCCATCTGCCAGGCGAACTTGGTGGCGAGAACGATATCCTTGCGGCGGGGCCCCAGGATGCGGCCAAGCGCCTCCTCCGAGCCGCCGCGATCCGAATACATGTCCGCAGTGTCGAACAGGGTTATTCCGCAATCGAGCGCCTTATGGACGACGGCGCGAGACGCTTCCATGTCGATGCGGCCGCCGAGGTTGTTGCAGCCAAGGCCGACGACTGAGACCTTGAGACCGGATCGGCCAAGATTGCGTTCCTGCATGCGCTGACTGCTCCCCAATTGAGACCGCTCTGGATACAACGAGCCACAAACCTACCCTGGATAGGGAACATCGCGCTATTGCGTTGGCGATTGTCCGGTCCATCATCGGCGGCTAAGCTCTCAGACAAGATGCCGATCGGTCATCGGCGGACAGGGAGGATGCCATGATGCCAGCCATGAGGTTCAGTTCCGTAGCCGGAGCAACGATCGCGGCCGCCTTGCTCGGCAGTGCCGGCACAGCTGCCGCGGATCCAGTTTCCGATTTCTACAAGGGCAAGACGTTCACCATTCTGGTCGGGCTGCAGTCAGGAACGGGCTTCGACATCTACGCACGCGCGCTGTCGCGCCACATGGGCAGGCACATGCCGGGCAACCCCACCATCGTCGTGCAGAACAAGCCGGGCGCGAGCGGCGTCAATGCCGCCAACCTGCTTTACAATATCGGCCCCAAGGACGGCAGCATCATCGGGACGTTCCCGCAGAGCTTCCTGACGGAGCCGCTGTACGGCAACGAGAAGGCCAAGTACGACGCGCTGAAGTTCAACTTCATCGGCAACATGGAAGTCGGCACGGGGTATTGTGCCATCTCCACCGATGCCGGCATCAACACCTTCGAGGACTTGCGGAATAAAGAGGTCGTGTGGGGGGCCACCGGCGCCACCGGCCCGCTCGGAAAGGCGGCGCAGGCGGTGAACACCCTAGCCGGCACCAAACTCAAGGTCATCTACGGATACAAGGGCTCAGCCACCGTCAAGCTGGCGATCGAAAAGGGCGAGGTCAAGGGTATTTGCGGGTTGCCGTACTCGACGCTGAAGTCGTTCTGGAAGGATCAGTTCGACGCCAAGAAGATGAAGATCATCGTGCAGCTCGCCGGTCCCAAGCACGACGACTGGAAAGACGTGCCGCAGCTCATCGACTACATGAAGACGGACGAGCAGAAGCAGCTGCACCAGTTGATCTTCAAGACCTACGAGATCAGCCGCGTGTTCGTCGCGCCGCCTGACGTGCCGGCGGACCGCGTCGCCGCCATCCGCAAAGCGTTCGAGGCGACAATGAAGGACAAGGCGTTCCTGGCAGATGCGGAAAAGACCCGCATCGAGATCTCCCCGACGACCGCCGACGAGGTGCGGGCACTGGTCGCCGAGCTCTACAAGACGCCGCCGGCGCTGGTGAAGAAGGCGTTCGAGGCGACGCTGAAGAAGTGAAATGCGTGAATGGGGACGCGTGAATGGGGACAGCTCCATTTAATCTGGAGAGATCCTGGATAATTGGAGCTGTCCTCATTTTCAGTATTTTCAGTCGGCCGAGACGCCGATGAAGGCCGCAAGCCGCTCAGGGTCGGCTTTGAGCTCGGTGGAGGCGCCGTCGAACACGATGCGGCCGCGGTCCATGACCACGGTGCGCTCGGAAAAGGCAAAGGCGACGCGGCTGTTCTGCTCGACCAGAATCATGGTCAGGCCGCCTTGCGTGCGCAGGCGCTGCATCACCTCCACCAGAGCATCGACGATGACGGGGGCAAGCCCTTCCGTCGGCTCGTCCATCAGCAATACGGTCGGATTGGTCAGCAACGCGCGGGCGATCGACAGCATCTGCTGCTCGCCGCCGGAGAGCTGATTGCCGAGATTACTGCGGCGCTCGGCCAGATTGGGGAACAGCTCGAAAATCTTCTCTTCTGTCCAGTCGCCCGCCCTGGCCGCGATGCGCATGTTCTCTTCCACGGTAAGCGAGGGGAAAATCTCACGCTCCTGCGGCACGAAGCCGATACCGGCGCGCGCCCGCGCGTGGATGGCCATGCGCTCGATGGGCTTGCCGCCGAGAGAGATCTCGCCCGAATGCAGTGTCGTATGGCCCATAATTGTCGTCAGAAGGGTCGTCTTCCCGACGCCGTTACGGCCAATGACGCTGACGCTGCCGCCGGTCGGCACGACGAGGTCGATGTCCTCCAGCACTACGGTCTCACCGTAGCCTGCCGATACATGGCGCAACTCAAGGCTGCTGTCCGCCATCTTGCGCTCGACCTCCATACTCAGTGATGGGCAATTTCAGTGATGCGACTGGCCCAGATAGACGTCGCGGACATCCTCGTTGGCACGGATATCGTCGGGTGCCCCCTCAGCGAAGACCGCGCCGCGCACAAGCACCGTGATGTGCTCCGCGAAGCGGAATACAACGTCCATATCGTGCTCGATGATCAAGACGCCGATGTCTTTTGGCAGGCCAGCGATGGCATCAAGGATGATATGCGTCTCGGCACTCGGGACACCGGCCATGGGCTCGTCGAGCAGCAGCACCTTGGGATTGAGGCCCAATGCGATGGCAATTTCCACCAGCCGCTGCCGGCCATACGGCAGCTCCACAATGCGGCTGGCGGCATCATCAGCCAGGCGCAGCGTCTCGAGCAATCCGATCGCTTCGTTCACGACATCCGTGCGGCGGCCGGCCGGCGTCAACATCGACGGCGCCGCGCCGACCCGTTCCGCAACGGCCATGTAGACGTTTTCCAGCACCGAGAGCCCGCGAAACAGCTGGTTGATCTGGAACGTGCGAGCGATGCCCAGCTTGACGCGGCGGGCCTGGCGCTCGCGCGTGATGTCGCGGCCCATGAACAGGACCTGGCCGGACGTCGGCTGCAGGACGCCGGTCAGCAGGTTGATGAACGTGGTCTTTCCGGCGCCATTGGGGCCGATCACGGCCTGGCGTGCACCGCTGGCTATTTTGAAATCGACATTATCGACGGCCGTGAACGCGCCGAAGCTGCGGGTCAGCCCACGGGTCTCGAGCAAGATCTCGCTCATGACGCCTCCCGGCCGGGCCGCAGACGGCGCCTGACCTCCTCGGCGATGCCGATAACGCCGTTGCGGGCAAACAGCGCAATCACCATCAGCAGCAGGCCGAGGCCGAGCTGCCATGCCGTCGGGTAAGCCTTAGCCAGAAGGTGCGACAAAGCCATATAGGCCACTGCGCCGATGAAGGCGCCGTAAAGGCGCCCGTAGCCGCCAAGCGCCAGGATGATGAGAACGGTCGCGGCTTTGTCCAGGCTGAACGTGCTCATGTTCACATAGGCGTTGGTCTGGGCCCAGATCCCTCCGGCCACGCCGGCGATGGCGGCGGAGATCGTGTAGCAGGTCACCAGCCGCCAGCTGACCGGTGCGCCGACCGCGTGCATGCGCAATGTGTTCTCACGGATGCCGGTCAGGCTCTGGCCGAATGGGGAGTAGGCAATCGTGCGCACGATAAGGAAGCCGATGAACAGCAGACACATAGAATAGACATATTGCGTGTACGGATACAGCGGATTGAACTCGAAGATCCCGAACACGGGTGTGATCTGGACGTTGGTCAGGCCGTCGAACCCTCCGGTCCATTCCGAAGCCAGATTGGCAGTCTCCTCCAGCAGCAGCATGGTGCACAGCGTCAGCATCAACAGCGTCAGCCCGGTCGTGCGCAGCAGTACGAGGCCCGACAGGAGGCCGACGGCGGCCGCAGCGAGCGCTGCCAGGACGAGGCCGCTCAGGGGCTCGTTCCAGATGCCGTAATTGGCCAGCATACCGACTGTGTAGGCGCCAACGCCGAAGAAAGCAGCGTGGCCCAGTGTAATGATGCCGGCGAAGCCGAGGGCCAGGTCCAGCGAGAGCGCGAACAGGATGGTGATCAGCAGCTCGTTGCCGAAACCGAGATAGTTTGGAAACGCGAAGAAATAGGCGATCGCCAGCAGCCAGGGCAGCGATTCCCACCAGCGCCAGCGATGACGGTTGGAAAGGGCTTCCGTGCCAGGGTGCGCAGTGGCGCCGGACGATCCCGCGGCGTTGGGGGCCTGGGCTGGGCTCGTCATTTGGTGCTCCTTCCAAACAAACCCTGGGGCCGCCACAGCAGAATCAGAATGGTAAGGGCATAGACAAAGGCAACGCCGCCCTGCGGCACATATTTCTTGAAAATGAAGTCGAGCACGCCAATCAGCAGAGCAGCCCAGAACACGCCGGTTACTCCGCCCAGCCCGCCAACGGAAACAACGATGAGGAAGTAGACCAGATATTTCAGGCCATACTGCGGATCGAGACCGAGGAATTCCGCGCCCATGCCGCCGCCGACTGCCGCCATGCCGCTGCCCAGCGCGAAGGTGATGGTAAACAGGCGATCGACGTCGACACCAAGCGACTCTGCCATGCGCCGGTTGTCGACAGCAGCCCTGATGCGGGCGCCGAAGATCGTGCGCTCGAAACCGAGCCAAAGGACCAGCGCGATCAGGCAACCGACCACGATCAGCACGATGGAATAGGTCCGGTACGTGGTGATGCCCAGATCAATTTGACCCTGCAGTGCTTTCGGGAGCACCAGCGGCTGTGTCTCGGGCCCAATCACGAGGGTCACCAGCGCACCGAGGGCAAACACCAGGCCAATGGTGAACAACACCTGGTCGAGCTCCTGGGCGCGGTAGAGCCTTCGATACAGCAATCGCTCGAATGGAATGCTCAGCAGCGCTATCGCCACGAAGCCGAGGAGCATGGCAGGAACGAACGGCACACCCCATTCGCGCATGGAGAGCACGATCACGTAGCCGCCGAGCATGGCGAAACTGCCATGCGCCATATTGGCGAAGCCCATCAGTCCCATCGTGACGGACAGTCCGACGGACACGATGAACAGCACCATGCCTGCGGCAATGCCACCCAGCAGCATGCCGATCAGATCAAGGTTTTGAAACACTGGACGGACCTGATGCTTTTCGTTGGCGAGTTGCACTCCGGCCGGGGCCGGAGCGCAACTCGCCACGACAATGGCGCGCGCCAGGCGGCGCGCTCATTCCCCTGCTACTTGCAGCGCCCGATCTTCAGCTCCTTGCAGCCGTCCTTGACCGCTTCGAGCTTGCCGATGTTCTTCTGCACCAGACGGCCGTCTTTCTTCACGACTTCCGAGAGGTACTCGGTCATGATGACGTCGCGTGTTTCCGGATCGATGCTGATGGGCCCGCGCGGCGCATTGTACGTCCAGCCTTTGAGCGCTTTCATCACGTCGTCATTGCCCATCTTGCCCTTGGTGGCCTGGATGGCGTGGACGACCGCGGCCATGGCTACGTAGCCCTGCTCGGCGACGAAGTCCGGAACCTCATTGGCGCCGTAGGCCTTCTTGTAGGCGGCAACGAACTTCTTGTTCTCGGCAATGTCGAGGTCGGCATTGTAGTGGTGCATCGTAACGAGGCCGATGGCAGCATCACCCATTGCCTGCAGCTTGTTGTCCTGCGTGATGTCGCCAGGGCCGATCAGCTTGATGCCGGCTTCCTTCATGCCGAGGGCGCCATACGTCTTGGTCACCGCCACGGCGTGATCGCCGGCGGGGACAAACACGAACAGAACGTCCGGCTTCTTCTCCTTGGCGCGCTGGAAGAACGGCGTCATGTCCGGCACCTGCGCCGGGCTGCCCATCGGGATCGCGTCGATCACCTTGCCGCCGTTGGCCTCGAAATTCTTCTTGAAGGCCTCGAGGCTATCCTTGCCGGGCGGATAGTCGGTGTAGGCGACAACGGCCGTCTTGGCCTTCATTTGTGTCGCGGCCGCCTTGCCTAGCGCGTAGGCCGCATGCCACATACTGAAGGACACGCGCGCGTAGTACGGCGTCAGGCTGGTGATGAACGCCGTGCCGGCATTGGCTATGACGAACGGCTTCTTGGCGGCGTTGATCAACGGTGCGGACGCAATGGCGTTCGGCGAGAAGATGAAACCGGTCAGGATATCGACCTTGTCCTGGGTAATCAGCTCCTGCACCGCGACCTTGGCGTCGGCGCCGCCCGGCCCCTTGGTATCGCGCTTGATGATCTTGATGGCGTAGGGCTTTATCTTGTCGGCGTTCTCCTTGAGATAAAGCTCGACGCCGCGGAAGCCCTGCTGGCCAAGCTCGGCCGTGGGCCCCGAGAACGGATAAAGCACGCCGACCTTGACCTCCTGGGCCTGGGCGTGCGCGGCGGTGACAGCAATGGCTGCTGCTGCCAGCGCGATGCGTTTGAACATGCGAAGTACCTCCCTGGAGAACTGCACGGTAACGGGGCGAGGTGCCGCCCCGCTCTGGCCTCGTTTCAAGCATGCCGCATCGTCGCGCGCAACCGGTGAACGTGCTGCGCTGCGACGAAGGTCTTGTGTTAAGGCGGGACGCGGCGGCGGTCAAAACATCTCGAAATATTCCCGCTGCTCCCAATCTGTCACCTCGGACAAGAACCGCGATATCTCCGAGGCCTTGATCTTGAGCAGGTAGTCGGTGAACTGGCGGCCCAGGACATCATGATAGAACGGATCCGCGCGGAACGCCTCGAATGCCTCCATCAGGCTGACAGGAAGCAGCTCTGCCGCTGTCTCATAGGGCGTGTCGGACGCAACGGCAGGGGAGAGCCCGGCCTCGATGCCAGCGAGCCCGGTCAGCACCTGCGAGGCCATATACAGGTAGGGGTTGGCAGCCGGCTCGCCGACGCGGTTCTCGATCCGAGAGGCACCGTCGCCCGGCCCCGCGGTGACCACCCGCAGCATCGCACCCTTATGGTCCTGGCCCCAGAGTGCGCGATCGGGCGCCAGCGAATTCGGCTTGTAGCGCTTGTAGCCATTGATGGTCGGCGTGGTGAGCAGGCAGGAGGCGCGGGCGTGCTTCAGGATGCCGGCCAGGAAAGCCAGTCCGGTATCGGACAGCAGGTCGCCGGGTCGCGTCGGCGCAAGCGCATTGGCGCCCGTCTTGCGGTCCTTCAGCGACTGATGCAGATGCCAGCCGGACGCGAACAGGTTGGGCAGCCCGGGGCGGCACATGAAGGTAGCGTGATAGCCGGCGCGCCGGCACACCTGCTTCACAGCATTGCGGAACAGGACCATGTTATCGGCGGCACGCAGACCGGCGACGGGATCGAATGTGATCTCGAGCTGGCTCGGACCGAATTCGCCCTCGAATGACCTGACCGGGAGATCGAGCGCCTTGAGGACGGGCAACAGAAGCTGAATGACGGGGTCGAGCTGATCGACGCGGATCTCGGTCAGGTAATGGTAGCCGTAGGCGACGAGACTGGTGTCCATCGGCGGCGGCGGCTGGGTCGCGTTGCGCGGCTCCAGCGTCTGCTCGGGAAGCTTCAGGACGTAGAACTCGACCTCGAGACCGGCGACGTAATCGAAGCCTGCCGTGGCGAGACGCTGCAGCGCGCGGGCATAGACCTGACGCGTGGAGAACGGCATCGGCTGGCCCGACTTCAGGTAGGCATCACACAGGATCCAGCCGGTATTCGGCGCCCAGGGCAGGATGCGGAAGCTGTCCGGCACCGGCACCATGATGAGGTCGCCGGCGCCGCCCATGCCTTCGACGCCGAAGCCGCCGTCAGCGGTGAATACGGGGTAGATCGTCTTGTTCGAGGTGTCCTTGCCAACCAGCGTGACGGGAAGCGCGCAGCCATTCCTGAATACGGACTCGGTCGCTTCTGCCACCAGTGTCTTGCCGCGGAGGATGCCGTGCTGATCGGGAAAGGAAAAGCGTACGAGCTCGATGCCTTTTTCCCTGATGGTGGCCAGCACGCGGTTGCCAGCTTCGCGGTCCTCGGCGCTCCACAGCCCGTGGGCCGCAATGAAATCCGAGCGGCCGACTGAGCCTTCGCGCTGCTCCATGTTGCGTTTCCTCTTGAAAAACATCGTCCGCCCCGATGGCCGCCCCGTGCTGCAGCCGTCAGCCACCATTCCAGGGGGCGGATGATCTCGCCGCCCGGTAGGCGTCGATCCAATGCTGCTTCCAGTTGGCGCGCGGCGCAACCGCATCGATGGTGGCCGGTCCGGTCAAGACTGCGGCAGCGACGGCATCGGGGCACATCGGTACCGCCTCGCCCGCCTCAACGGCCGCGATGGCGCTCATCAGCATGCGGCGGTAGGCGATGATGGCGCGGTCGGACTGGCCCAAGTGCTCGCGCATGCGGTTCTGGATCGGCCCCTGGGATTCGACCGCGAACTGATCATGCACGTTGATGTCCTCGCCCATGCCCGTATAGGTGCTTTTGGTCTGCTCATCGGCGTTGAAGCCGTAGTTGTTGCGCTTGTTGAAGCGGGACACATAGAGCGGCGGCTCGATCGTCTGCACACGCTGGGCGCGCATGCGTGCCTGGTCCACCGGCTTCGAAAAGCTGGTGAACATGGAATACCAGTAAGTGTTGGTATCATCGACCGGCACATGGAACTGGGTCAGCACCATGTCGGTGGACAGCGGGAGATTGATGGCGTGGGGGAAGATGCAGTTGGTAACCCTGACATGCATCTGCTCGTCGCTCATTTCACGCGTGGTGAGGATGCGGAGACCGTAATCGGCGGCCTGAGGCTCGATCGTCGGGCGGTCATACTCGCGTAGCACCTGAACCATCGACTTCTCCGAGCCAACGGAGCGGTCGCGGAATTGCTGACCGTAGCCGGCCTCGGGGTCCTCGTCCTCGAAGAAACGGTGCAAATACGATGCGTGCGCCGGATCGAGGCCGACCTCGAGCGCCTGCAGCCAGTTGCACTCCCACAGGCCTTTGAAGGCGAACGTGTAGGCCTCAGGCGCGACGAAGCAGTCGAAGGCGGGAAAGGCAGGCGGATCGCCGTCTCCCAGGTAGGCGAAAATAATGCCGTTGCGCTCGGCGACCGGATAGCTGCGCTGACGCATCTGCTGGCAGAAGCGGCTATCGGCGGGCTCGGCCGGCATTTCCAGGCAACGGCCGTCGACATCGAACAGCCAGCCATGGAAGACACACCGCAATCCGCCGTCCTCGCGGCGTCCGAATGCAAGGTCGGCGCCGCGATGGGGACAATCCCGGTCAAGCAGGCCAAGGCGGCCGTTCTCGTCGCGGAAAAGCACCAGATCCTGGCCCAGCAGTCGCACCGGAACCACAGGGCGCGTGGCTGGCAGCTCCTCGCTGAGCGCTGCTGGATGCCAATAGCGGCGCATCAGCCTGCCACAGGGCGTATCTGCCCCGATCAGCGTCATCCGCGCATTCTGCTCGGCGCTCAACATCGCGGTTTACTCCGACCTCCTGAATGGGGACAGCACCGCCCCACCGCAGCGGGCGGCAGGCTGCTTGAGGAGATCCCAGGTGGGGGCAACGGGTGGGGCTCCCAGGCAAGGACAGCCATGGCGCGCAAGGTTGTCAAGCCGCGTCCGGCAATCGGAAGACTTTGCAGAGAGGCGCGAGATCCGCTCGCCCAAGTCTGCCAAACAGCCCTTTCGCGATTCCGGAGCAGCCGCTTCGGTCTGTCCAGGCTTGCGACAGATCAACCGAACTCGTTGAATTTAGAATAATTCAATGACATCGGCATTGACAGCGTTGTGCGGGATCGCGCAATAATTGTGAAACGTCTTAGATATCTTAGATGGTTGGCCGTGAATATCAAGCCTACGATCCACATGAAGGACCACTCCCGCCTGCTGCGGCGAGCGCGTCTGCGTCCGACCCGGCAACGGCTGGCACTCGCCCGCCTGCTGTTCGATGGCGACCGTCACGTGACTGCCGAGGAACTGCACGCCGAAGCGCTGCAAAACGGCGAGCGGATCTCGCTGGCAACGGTCTACAATACACTGCACCAGTTCTGTGATGCCGGCCTGCTGCGGGAGCTTGCGGTGAATGGCACGCGGACCTACTTCGACACCAATACCTCCAATCACAATCATTTCTACATCGAGCACGAAAACCAGCTTTACGATATTCCCCCCGATCTCATCCGGTTCGACGGTCTGCCAAAGCCACCCGAGGGTATGGAGATCGCGCACGTCGATGTGATCATCCGGCTGGTGAAATCAGGCGCGCGCAAGTCCGACTGAAACGGCGTAATTGCGTTTTGACGGCTCGCACTGAGTGCGCTTGACTGTGCTGCGGAGCCGACTAGGCTCAACTCTAGAGCCATACAGTCCGCTTATCGGAGATCGGTGTGCCTCCTGCCATAGACAACAGTGTGAATGATGGCCTGGACCACCAGGGGCTCAAGCGCAGCTTGAGCGAGGCCGAGGCGCGAATGGCTGCGGTGATGGAGCAGATCTTTCGCGACGGGGTCACCGATTTCGAAGAGGTTGCCAGCCGGCTCCAGCAAAGCGGTGTGAAGCCGCCATCGGGCGCGGCGACGGCCTGGAGTGCCGATCTGCTGCTTTCCGAGTTGACGATGATAAACCAATCGCTCGACAAGGCATACGAGAGCGGCGGAATGCCTTGAAATGCCTTCGCCGCGATCAGCGACTGGCAGGAGGAAACACCGTGGACATCAACGCCAGGATCGAGCAGCGGCTCAACCAGGGCCTGCTTGACCAGTGGTATATTGTCTTGAAGTCAGCCGACCTGCAGCCCGGAAAACCGATAGGCGTGAAGCGAACTCGGTAGAAATCTCGTGCTTTGGCGCGATGAAAACGGGACGGCCAGGTGCCTCGAAGACTTCTGCCCGCACCGCGGCGCACCGCTATCGCGCGGCGAGGTCAAGGACGGGCTTATCGCGTGTCGCTATCATGGCGTGGCACTCGACGGCACGGGCACGATCAAGCGCGTGCCGGCGATGCCGGAGTGTCCGCTGGAAGGCCGAAAGGCCGTCGACGCTTACGAGGTGCGCGAAGCGGCAGACGCCATTTTCGTCTGGATCCCCGGCACGGCGGCGAGCAAGCCCGGCGCGCTGGAACTGCCACCGGAAGTGACAGGCGAGCAGGGCTGGGCGAATTTCCTGTGCACCGCCACCTGGCAGTGCAACTACCGCTATGCCCTCGACAATCTCGCAGACCCGATGCACGGCTGCTACCTGCATGTCGACAGCTTCACGCTGGCGTACGGGTCAAAGCAGGACCTGATGAAGCTCGACAAGCTGGATGACGGTTTCTACGTGTACCGCTCAGGTCAGAAGGGCGAGAACTTCGACTGGGCCGAGTGCCATATCGACCGCCCGCTGCCCTATTTCCGAATAGACATCCCCTATCCGAAGGCTGCAGGTCCCGGCGGGACGCTGCGCATCATCACGTTCCTGACGCCGATCGACGAGCACAATTGCCAGATCTACTTTTTCCGCTGCAGACAGGTCACGGGCCTGGAGCGCGAAGTGTGGCGTTTCATGTTTCGCGCGGTATTCGAGCCGCGGCACTGGAAAGTGCTGGAGCAGGACCGCGAGATGCTGGCGGCGATGTCGGACGACGCGCGGAAGCGGGAGATGCTCTACCAGCACGATGTCGGTGTCGGCGCCATCCGGCGCATTCTCGGGCGTCGGGCACGCGAGCAGGTCGAGGCCGAGCTGGCGCAAGAGCAGCGTCAGGTGGCGGGCTGAGATCCGATGCCGGCAGATCAGATGCTGCAGAACCGTACGATCGTCGTCACCGGCGCAGCCCGCGGCGTGGGGCGCGCAATTGCCGAATGCTGCGCCCAGCACGGCGCGCGTATCGTCCTGGCGGACGTGCTGGAGAACGAGGGCCGGCAAACGGCGGGCGAGATGGCGGCGACCGGCGCCACGGTGCGCTTCGTACGTGTCGATCTTGCGGACGTCGCTTCGATCGAGGCCTTTGCTGCTGACATCCGCGCGCACGAAAAGCACGTCCACGGTCTCGTAAACAATGCCGCGATCGCGACCGAAGTCGGTGGAAAAGGCTTCGAGGACATTCCGATCGAGCTGTGGGACCGGGTGATGCAGGTCAACGTGCGCGGCACCTGGCTGGTCACCAGGGCGATGGTTCCATTGATGCCCGAAGGGCAGGATGGGCGCATCGTCAACCTCGCCTCGGACACCGCATTATGGGGACCGCCGCGACTGCTGGCCTACGTCTCGAGCAAGGGCGCGGTGATCTCGATGACTCGCTCGCTGGCGCGAGAGCTGGGGCCGCGGGGCATCGGCATCACCGCCATCGCACCCGGCATCATGCGGAACTGGGCAACCGAATACGTCCCGCCCGAACGCCATCAGCACTACGAAACCGGTCGCGCGGTACCTGGTCCGCAACTGCCGGAGGATATCGTCGAGGTGGCGGCTTTTCTGCTGACCAAAGGCGCGCTGGCGCTGACCGGACAAGTGCTGCCGGTCAACGCGGGATTCGTGTACACCTAAACCACAGCACACAGAGCACCTGCCATGACGCTGCTTCTGACGCACGACGACGTGATGAAATCTGTCGACATGGCCGACGCCATCGCGGCGATGGAGGCCGGCTTCAAGGAGGAGGGCGAAGGCGGCGCGGTGCTGCCGCAGCGCATCAACATCAAGGCAGGCAAGGGCTGGCTGCGCGTCGGCCCGGTGGTGATGGAGCACTCCGGCTGGATGGGCTTCAAGGCGATGAACCTGTGTCCGGGCCAGGGCGTGCGCTACCAGGTGCATCTCTACCGCATCGAGACCGGGGCGCTGGAAGCGATCATGGACGCGCAACATCTGACCACGCTGCGTACCGGTGCCACCAGCGCGGTGGCCACGCGCAGGCTGGCGAGACCAGGTCCGGCGGTAACGGCTCTGCTGGGTTCGGGCGCGGAGGCGAAGGCGCAATTGGAGGCCATGCAGGCGGCGGGCTACGTCGGATCGGCACGCGTTTTCAGTCCGACCGCTGCCAACCGGAAGGCGCTGGCGGAGGACTTTCGCAACCGTCATGGCATGGAGATCCGCGACGTCGCATCGGCGGAGGAGGCGTGTGAGGGCGCGACGCTGATCCTTGCGGCAGTGAAATCTCCGGAAACGGTGTTCTTTGGCCGCTGGCTGAAGCCCGGCACGCACGTCAATTCGGTGGGAACGGCGAGGCGCGACCAGCGCGAGATCGATCCTGAGACCTTCTCGCGCTCAGCCCGCGTCGTCGTGGACACCCGGGAAGGGGTTTTCGGCGAAGCGGGAGACGCGGTGGCCGCAAAAGATGTCGTGAAGCCCGAAGACGTGCACGAACTGGCCGAACTGGTCACGGGCAAAGCTGAAGGCCGGCAATCCGACGTAGAGATCACGCTGTTCAAATCGGTCGGGACAGGCATCCAGGACATTGCGCTCGCGCGCGCGATCTTTTCGCGTGCCAAGGAAAGAGGTCTGGGGACCGACATAGGCAGCTTTCCCCAACCGAAAAAGTAATCGCAACGAACGCCGGAGACCGATGACCGTGACTACACCAGCAAAAAAGCCGACGCCGGTCGAAATGCTCGCAAAATCCAGCCCTGGCGCGGCGAAAGCCTTTCAGGATCTGCGCAACGCCGTGCTTGTCGCGGGACCGCTCGACAACCACACCTGCGAATTGATCGTGCTGGGTGCCATGGTCACCGCTGGCACCGAGGGCAGCTTCAAGACCCATGCGCGCCGGCTGCTCAAGGAAAACGTCAGTCCGGATGCGCTGCGGCAAGCGGTGCTGGTCACCTTCGCGGCAACCACCACATTCTCCGGCGTCATGGCCGGGCTGCGCTGGGTTGACGAGGTTTGCAGCGAGGGCTGATCCAAGACGCCACCAGTATGCCTCTGCCTTGGGCAACAGGCCGTTATCTGATGCAGCGGGGGCACAACAAGCGTTTCTCCCAGTGTACCGCTTGCAGGTTTCAGGCGAAATGCTAGGCTTGAGGACGGTAATGGCCTGGGAGGGTCCTTGCGGGCGCAGCGATGCGTCTGCATACCGCCGATCGAAACAAGCAAAATGCCGTTCCTTCGGAACTGCACGTCGAGCTGTGAGCGACGAAATCAAAGGGCGGAACAAGGCGGAACACATGGGCTTCATAGCCAGCTTCATTCTCAACGTTGTCAGGGCAGCGCTTGCGATCGTATTGATCGCGGCGGTCTTCCTGATCTGTGCCAACGCATTCGGGCGCTATGTCCTGCTGAAGCCCATCATCTGGGCTGAAGAGGTGCTCGGATATGCCCTCGTCTGGATGGTGTACCTGGGCGGCGCAATCGTCACGGCCGAGCGCGCCCACCTTAGGATGGACCTGATGCTGTCCGTGCTCGGGCCGCGCGGCAAGGCGTTCCTGGAGCTTTTCGCTGCTTTGGTGTTCGCCGTTTGTGGTGGCCTCATCATCTACCAGTCCTACTTCGCCATTCAGGAGTTCACGCACCGAAGCCAGGTTGCCGAGCTGCCGATGAACTACGTGCATCTCATCATACCGATATCATTCACCCTCATGGTGATCGGCGCATTGGCATTGGCTTTCAAGGATTTCGCGAGTTCTCGGACGGCCAGGGCCGGCGAGACAGCCTCGCAGGGGAGTGAAGCGCCATGATGATCGCAATCATGGTCGTGCTGCCCATCATCCTCATGCTGCTGGGCTTGCCGATCTTCACAGTCCTTTTCGCCGCCGCCTCACTGGCTCTGATCTACATTCTCGAACTTCCGATCGGCCTGATCCAGACGGAACTGTTCGGCAGTGTCGACAACTACAATCTGATCGCGGTGCCATTCTTCATCTTCGCCGGCGCGATCATGACGCAAGGCGGCATGTCGGGACGCCTGGTCAACTGGGTGCTGTCGCTGTTGGGTGGTCTGCGCGGCAGCCTCGGGCTGACGACCGTCGGCGCCTGTACGCTGTTCGGGGCGATCTCCGGATCGAGCCCGGCAACGGTGGCGGCGATCGGCGGCATGCTTTATCCGTCACTGCGCGAGAAGGGGTATCCGGAATCCACCGCAAGCGGACTTCTCACCTCGTCCGGCGCTATCGCGGGTATCATCCCGCCGTCGATCGGCATGATCCTGTACGGCGTCGCGGCGGAGGAATTGATCAGATACCTGTTCATCGGCGGCATCCTGCCGGGTCTGATGATCGCCTTCATGATGGGGCTCTACATCTACTTCGTGGCGTTGCGTCACGGCATCCGCGAGGGGGGCCAGTTCTCTGTCGCGCAGGTCGGCAAGACGACGGTGCAAGGCGGTTGGGCGCTGGGTATGCCCGCCATCATTCTCGGCGGCATCTACTCCGGCGTGTTCTCGCCCACGGAGGCAGCGGGCGTGGCCTGTCTCTACTCCATGTTCGTGGCGATCGTCATCTATCGCGATCTCACGTTCGCCGGACTCTGGAAGGTTGCGGTTGAATTCGGCGACCCTGACGGCGCAGGTGCTGATCATCGTCGGTGCCGCCACTCTCTTCTCGCGGTTGCTTACGATTGCCGGCGTGCCACAAGCGCTGGTGGCCTGGATCCAGGTGCAGGAGTTTTCACCGTTCGCGGTGATGATGGCGATCAACCTGCTGCTGCTGGCGGTCGGATGCGTGCTCGATCCGGCGTCGGCCGTGCTGGTGCTGGCGCCGATCCTGAAGCCGGTCGTGGTGGCGGCTGGTGTCGACCCGGTGCACTTCGGCGTGATCATGACTGTGAACCTGGGAATCGGCATGTTCACGCCGCCGTTCGGGCTCAATATTTTCGTGACACAGGCGATGTTCAAGGTGCCACTAGCCACTCTCTATAAGGGGCTGACGATGCCCATTCTGATCAATATCGTCGCTCTTATGATCATCACATGGTGGCCCGATCTAACGCTGGCGCTGGTCCGTCTCCTGGGATAATGTATACGCGTAACTACTTAGTGGTTACGCGTATCAACCCTGGGAGATGTTCCTATGAGGAGACTGATCAGGACCGTGCTCGTCGCGGCCTTTTCAGCGGCTGCCGTCGTGCTGCCGTCAGCGCCTGCGATGGCTCAATCCGAGCTGAGAATTGGTTTCGTCACCATCAATGATGGCCAGCATGCGCTCGCCAACAGGTTCAAAGAAGAGGTCGAAAAACTCTATCCCGGCAAAATCCGGGCTACGGTATTCCCGGCTGCGCAGCTGGGCAGCATCCCGCGCCAGATCGAGAACCTGAAGCTGGGGGCGCAAGCGGCCTTCATATCGCCGCCGGGCTTCTTCTCCGGCATCAACAAGAACTTCCAGGTGCCGGATGCCCCTGGCCTCTACAAGAACTTCTGGCATGCGCACAACGCGTTTACCGATCCGCGCTTCCGCGAGCCGTTCCTGAAACTCGCCGACAAGGCGGGCATTCTGGGCATAACCATCGCCAACAACGGTCCCGCCTCGATCGCCTCGGTCAAGCCGATCCGCAAGCTCGACGACATGAAAGGCCTGAAGGTCCGCGTGCTTGCCACGAAAATGGAATCGAAGATGGCTAGCGTGCTCGGCATGACGGGCGTGCCGATGCCGTACTCGGAAGTGCTGCCGGCGCTGCAACAGAAGACCCTGGACGCCTCGCTCAGCAACATTGCGGTGATGGCACCGTCCAAATTCTTCAGTGCGGCTCCCTACATCACGCTGGTCGATACCGGTATGATCCCCTCCGTGTTGTGGCTTTCCAAGCGATGGCTGACGCGCCTGCCCAAGGATCAGCAGGATGGACTGATCAAGCTCGGCTCGGAGCTCGACCAATGGTGGGGCGGCCAGACCTACGCCTTCGTCGAAAAAGGCAAGCAGATCTGGACGAAGGAAAAGGGTGAGGTGATCCTGCTGCCGGCCGCCGAGCAGGCGGAAATGATCAGGCGGATAACTCCACTGGGTGACGAGTTCCTCGGAAGCGACGCGGACACAAAGGCACTCTACGGCGTCCTGAAGGAGGTCTTGAAGACGGCCTCCGATCAGCCGCCAAAGGGTTAATCGCACCGATTGCGCCGGTAACGCTGCCCCGACCGCGGGGTGGCTGGACGAACGCGCCCATTGTCGTCAATATTGCGCAGGCATTGCGGATCCACCGCAATGCCTGTTGCCGTATTTGTGCCCACGCCGAGCTTTACCAGTAGCGGCAGGGCGGTCACGCTCGTGTTCCGGTTCTGACACTTGCTCGCCCGTGCAGCCGAATAGCGGGCAAATGTCAGAACCGGAACACCAGGAATTCAAGTCAACCGTAAAGTTGCACGCTTAAGGGAGACCCTAAATGAAGCGTCTGATTGGAGTGGCAGCTGCTGCAGCCGTCACGACGATGTTCACCGTGCCTGCGTTCGCGCAGGCGGAAATGCGCATCGGCTTCGTCACCATCAACGACAGCCAGCATGCGATGGCTGACCGGCTGAAAGAGGAAATCGAGAAGCGTTCAGGCGGTAAGATCAAGGGCGCCGTGTTTCCGGCTGCGCAGCTCGGCAAGATCCCGCGCCAGATCGAGAACCTGAAGATCGGCGCTCAGGCCATGTTCATCTCGCCGCCAGGCTTCATGTCCGGCCTGAACATCAACTTCCAGGTGCCGGATGCGCCCGGCCTGTTCAGGAACCACTGGCACGCGCAGAACACTTTGGCCAATCCCAAGTTCCGCGATCCTTTCCTGAACCTGGCAGAGCCGCAAGGCATCATCGGTATCGCACTTGCCAACAATGGTCCGGCCTCGATCGCATCGAGCAAGCCGGTGCGCAAGCTCGAGGACATGAAGGGCATGAAGGCGCGCGTGCTAGCGACCAAGCTGGAAAGCGCCATTGCCAAGGAGCTTGGCATGACCGGCGTGCCGATGCCCTACTCCGAGGTGCTGCCGGCACTGCAGCAGAGGACGCTCGATGCCTGCGTCTCCAACGTCGCCGTGATGGCGCCATCGAAGTTCTTCACGGCTGCCAAGTACCACACGCACATGGGCAGCACCTGGATCCCATCAGCGGTCTGGGTGTCCAAGCGCTGGCTCACTAAGCTGCCGAAAGACCAGCAGGACCTCGTCATCAAAGTCGGCAAGGAGCTCGAGGGCTGGTGGGGCAAGGTCGGCTATGACTATGTCGAGAAAGGCAAGAAGACCTGGAAGGACGGCGGCGGCGAGCTGTTCGAGCTGTCGGCGGCCGAGCATGCCGACATGATCAAGCGCCTGGCTCCCCTAGGCGACGAGTTCCTCGGCAAGGATCCCAAAACAAAAGCGCTGTACGCGGTGCTGAAGGAAGTTGCCAAGTCCGCTTCCGACCAGCCGCCGAAGTAAGCTCTCGCGTTCTGCCGCCGGCCGAACCAACTGTCGGGAGGATGGACGAACGAGGCGAGACGCGGCAAGATAGAGATGGGGCGTAGTGGCAAAACCGCTGCGCCCCTTGCCTTCGGGACCCAAGAGCTTGCGGCAAGCCGCGCTAAATTCGGGTTCAAAGGCCAAAACATCACTCCGTCCATAATAAGGGAGGACAGACATGAGAAAGTTCATCGGGACTGCGGCTGCACTCGCAACGCTTTCCCTCATCGCAGCGCCGGCCTTTGCACAGTCCGAGATGCGCATCGGCATGGTCACGATCAACGACACGCAGCACCAGCTCGCCAACAAGTTCAAGGAAGAGCTCGAGAAGCGGCTCAATGGCGCGATAAAGGTCACCGTGTTCCCGGCCGCACAGCTGGGCAAGATCCCGCGCCAGATCGAGAACCTGAAGATTGGCGCGCAGCAGGGTTTCGTATCGCCGCCGGGCTTCTTCGCAGGCATCAACAAGGCGTTCCAGGTGCCCGACGCGCCCGGCCTGTTCAAGAATTTCTGGCATGCGCACAATACGCTGACGCACGCCGATTTCCGCGACAAGTACCTGCGGCTCGCCGAGAACGCCGGCATCATCGGCGTGACGATGGCCAACTACGGGCCGACATCGATCGCGTCCCTGAAGCCGATCCGCAAGCTCGACGACATGAAGGGCGTCAAAGTCCGCGTGCTGGCCACACCGATGGAGAGCAAAGCGGCGAGCGTGATGGGCATGACCGGCGTGCCGATGCCTTATTCGGAGGTGCTGCCAGCGCTGCAGCAGCGGACCATCGATGCCTGCCTGAGCAACGCGGTGGTGATGGGTGCTTCGAAATTTTTCACCGCGACGAAGTACATCACGATGACCGAGACGGGCGTGATCCCATCTGCGCTATGGGTCTCGAAACGCTGGCTCGACAAGCTGCCGAAGGCGCAGCAGGACGCCGTTCTCAAACTCGGTCGAGAGCTGGACAGCTGGACCAGCACGCAAGCATTCGAGAACAACAAGAAGGTCGAGAAGCTGTGGACCGATAACGGCGCGGAGGTCATCAGGCTGTCTGCCAAGGATCAGGCCGAGATGGTTAATCGCCTCGCCCCGCTTGGTGACGAGTTCCTGGCCAATGACCCGGCGACCAAACAGATGTACGCCCTGCTCAAGGCGACGCTGGCCAAGGCCTCGGACAAGGCGCCGAACTAGCCTGGCAGGCACCGAAATATAATCGCCCGAACGCTGGCGCGGGCCACATCCTGGTCCGCGCCTGCTTACCGCCACACGCCGCCGGCTTGATTGTTTTGTCGCGCCGGAACATAGTTTGAACTTGGACTTCAGCGATTTGAGCTTGAGTAAGCCAATCGCAATGCAGGAACCGGGAGGAGTTGGAATGAAACGGAATATCTGCCTGACAGTGGCGGCGGCTTTGCCCGCTGTCGTACTTGCTGCAATCCCCGCCGCCGCGCAAAAGCACGAGCTGCGTATCGGATTTGTGACGATCAACGACGCACAGCACGAGTGGGCAAAGAAATATGCCGAAGCCCTGGGCAAGCGCACAAAGGGCGCCATCGACGTCAAGGTGTTTCCGGCGGCACAGCTCGGCAAGTTTCCGCGCCAGGTGGAAAACCTCAAGCTTGGAGCGCAAGGCGGCTTCCTTGGCCCGGTCGGGTTTCTGGCCGGCTTCACGCGCGCTTTCCAGGTGACCGACGCACCCGGACTGTTCAAGAATTACTGGCACGCCCAGAACACGGTCTCCAATCCGGAATTTCGCGACAAATTCCTGTCGCTGGCCAAGGACAAGGGCGTGGTCGGCGTGTCGATCTTCAACTATGGCCCGCAGGCTATTGCGACCCACAAGGAAGTGAACCGGCTGACCGACTTCAAAGGGCTGAAGGTGCGCGTGCTGGCCACACCGATGGAGAGCAAGATCGCAAGCGTGCTCGGCATGACCGGCGTGCCGATGCCTTTCACCGAGGTGCTGCCGGCGTTGCAGCAGCGCACGATCGACGGTTGCCGCAGCTCGGCGGCCGTGATGGGTGCGCTGAAGTTCTACACCTCGACCAAGAACATCGTCATGACGCAGCAGGGTCATATCATCAGCGCGCTGTGGATCAGCACAAAGTGGCTGGATAAGCTGCCGAAGGATCTGCAGAAAGCCGTGCAGGACGTCGGCCGCGAATTGGATTTAGAGGGTGGCCGCATCGCGGCTGGCTTCGAGGAACGCGCAGCCAAGCTGTGGAAGGACAACGGCGCCAAGGTCGTGACGCTGCCGGCAGAGGACATGGCCGAGATGAAGAAGCGTCTGGCGCCGCTGGGTGACGAGTTCCTCGGCTCCGACCCAATAACAAAGGATGCCTGGGCGCTGCTCAAGAAAGTTGCCGCCAAGACGTCGGACAAGGCGCCCAACTAAGGCGGGAATGACACGACTGCCGATAAATAACAGGGCGCGAAGGGAAACCTTCGCGCCTTTCGTATTGGATTACTGGGCCAATGACGTCGTTTCCCGGTACGATCGAGGGTGCAATTCAGCCCGGCGCACCGAGGCGGTTGTGGTAATCGACTGCTTCCGCCTCGCCTTTGCCCTTGGCATCGGACATCACGCCGCGGCCGGGCTCGATCGAGCCGATCAGCACCGGCGCCTCGCCTGCCTGGTGCAGGGCCGCCAGCACGGCGTCTGCCGCCCCTGTGTCAACCACGAGCACAAGGCCCATGCCGCAATTGAACGTCCGCAGCATTTCGGTTTCATCGAGATGACCCTGCTGCATGAGCCAGCCAAACACGGGCGGCATGCGCCAGCTGGCCAGATCAATCCGCGCGCACACACCGTCTGGGAGGACTCGCGGCAGGTTCTCCGACAGTCCGCCGCCCGTGATATGCGCGATCGCCTTGATCCTACCGGTTGCGCGGATCGCAGCGAGCACCGGCTTGACGTAGATCCGGGTCGGCTCCAGCAGCACATCGGCAATAGTGCGTGCCGGATCGAACGGCGCGGGCGATGACCACGAAAGCTCCGCCGCCGCCACCAGACGGCGCACGAGTGAATAGCCGTTCGAGTGCACACCGCTCGACGGCAATCCGATCAGTACGTCACCGGATACGACATCGGGCCGCGGGAGGATGCGGCCCCGTTCCACGGCGCCGACCGCAAAGCCTGCCAGATCGTAATCGCCGGCTGCGTACATTCCCGGCATCTCCGCCGTCTCGCCGCCGATCAACGCGCATCCAGCCTGCCTGCAGCCGTCGGCAATGCCTGCAATCACGGTTCGTGCCAATTCGACATCGAGCGCGCCGGTGGCGAAGTAATCGAGAAAGAACAGCGGCTCGGCGCCCTGGGCCAAAAGGTCGTTGACGCACATGGCGACCAGATCGATGCCGATCGTGGTGTGGCGACCGGTGTCGATGGCGATCTTCAGCTTGGTGCCCACGCCATCGTTGGCTGCAACGAGGATCGGGTCGGCAAAGCCAGCCTGTTTGAGATCGAAGAGCGCGCCGAAGCCCCCGAGATCGCCGTCGGCGCCGGCACGTCGCGTGGCCCGTGCGAGCGGCTTGATGGCCCGAACCAGGGCATTGCCAGCGTCGATGTCGACGCCGGCATCACGATAGGTTGTTGCTGAGGCAGGACGTTGGCGGCTGTCGGACATGCCTTTCACTGGCCTCAATCAGAGTTGCGGTCACCTTGCGCTGCATGCACGCCTTCGGTGCGATCATAGCTGTGCTCGCCACAGCGACCGCGCCGGAAGCGTTGACCAAGACCCAACTTTCGCCGCATACCTCGCACGAATTGGTGCGGAATCGGTCGAGCCCGGACAGCGGATCCGCATTCGTGCCGGTTCCGGTCTGCCACGGTCTGGCATGGCGTGGTAGCAGACACGGCGGCGTCGCGGCAACCGCAACGTGGGTGCGGCCACTGCGCTTTCGGGGGAGACACGATCACATGGTACGGCACAGCGCACCGGCAAACGACCCTACCAGCGCGACCGGTGGCATATACTCTTGCAGGGCCGTTCTGGCGACGGCATCTGTGGTGCTGATGCTGATGATGCCTGCGGCCTCGGCCTCCGACGCCGACAGCCCGTTCGTCGTTGCCAAGTATCCGGTGCAGGCGCACGCGCAAAATGCGGTTGCAGCCAAGGAAAGGGCTATCGCGGATGGCCAGCAGGCTGCATTCCGGTCGCTGGTCAAACGCCTCATCCCTGTCACCGACTACAAGGCTCTGGGGAAATTGAAATCCACGCAAGTCGCGGGATTGATCGAGGGGCTGTCAGTGCGTGCCGAGCGCAATTCCTCCACGTCCTACACAGCCACGCTCGATTTCTCATTCAATCCCAATAAAGTGCGTGATGTGATGTTCCGCGCTGGCATCCGCTTCGTCGACGAGCAGGCCGCAGCGACCGCCATCGTGCCAGTCTTCCTGCCGCCATCGGCCGGCGGCGGCGCGTCGCTTTCGCAAGCTTCCGGCGAACAGATGTGGCGGGACGCCTGGGCTGGTCTGGATCTGGAGCATGCCCTGACGCCGGTGAAGTTGCATGCTGCCCCGCCGTCGCTTACGCCACAGGTCATCGCAGCCTCGCTCAAGGATGCGAATGCTCCGCTGCGGGCCATTGCAGCCCTGTCCAAGACCGGTCAGGCACTGCTGGCAATCGCGGAGCCCGATCCGGCAGGCAAGCGGTTGCACGTCACGCTGACAGGAACGGATGCAGTCGGCTCTTTCGTATTGCGCCGGTCCTGGAGGCTCGACCTCGCCGATCCCGCTTATTCGGCGGAATTCGCCGCGGTTGTGGCGCTTGCGACGATCGAGGGGCGATGGAAGGCGACACGTGATGTGGCCGCAATACCGCTACCGCCGTCGGGAGCTGCGCTGATGCCAGTGCAGCTGGTGATTGAATATCGCAGCCTGAACGAGTGGCAGGCCCTCCAGAAGCGAATAGCCACGGTGCCTGGTGTATCCGACTTCGTGATCGCGGGGCTGACGGCTCAAGGCGCGGATGCGGCGTTGCGCTATCCAGGTGGAGGAGAGCAACTGGCTGCGGCATTGGCAGCACAGGGGATCGAGCTGACAAACGCGAGAGGCACGTGGTACGCGAAGTCCCGCCGCTAGTGTCCCAACTCCGAAGTCCGCCTCAACTCTTCGGCAACCGCCTGAGCGAACTTCGGAGACTTAAGGGACACTAGAATGATAGAGTTGCTCCGGCCCGGCATGTGCGGCAATAGCCTCATGTTCAGCAACAGGATAAGGGCTCGACGCAGGGGCCGCAGAGGCGTTAGGTTCCCGACCGATGGGGCGCCCCGGGATGTTGTATGTCCGGTCCGCCAGCCTTGACCGCCGCGTAAGAGAGCTCCGCACTTGAACCCACCGAATATCATTTCGCTCGGGCGAGCCTTGCTTGTGCCCGTTGTGTTCTGGCTGATCATGACCGGCCGGCTGCAAACCGCCTTCTTCGTTTTTCTCATTGCTGGGGTGAGCGACGCGGTGGACGGCTATCTAGCCAAACGGTACGGCTGGCAAACGGAGCTCGGCGCCTATCTTGACCCACTCGCGGACAAGCTGCTGGTGGTCTCGATCTTCGTGACAATGGGATGGCTGGGAGAGCTTCCGTTGTGGCTGGTTGTGACTGTCGTATCCCGCGACATACTGATCATCATGGCCGTGCTGTTGTCGTGGCTGTTGGGGCGACCGGTGCGGATCAAGCCGCTGGCCGTGAGCAAGGCCAATACGGCGGCCCAGCTCATTCTGGCAGCGACCGTGCTTGCCGATACGGCATTCAAGCTCGGGCTGGCCGATGTCAGACTGGTGCTGGTGGCCGCGACGGCAATTCTGACGGTGGCATCGCTGGCGGCGTACCTTGTGGCCTGGCTGCGCCATATGACAGGGTATGAAGCCGGGGAGACGTCGGGCTGAAGCAGTTTGCGGACGATCCATTGTAGACCAGAAGCCCGAATGCGAGGTCGCCGGGACGGAGCGTCCTCAGTGTCAGCAAAGAGAGGGATTTGCAGTGCGCATCGAAAAGCAGGTGCTATTCTGGCTTGCGGCGCTCATCCTGCTGTGCATGGCGATCCTTGTGTTGCGGGATGTTCTGCTTCCATTCGTGGCGGCCATGGCGCTGGCCTATGCGCTGAACCCGATCACGGAATGGCTGGGAAAGTCGCGGCTGTCGCGGGCGGTGTCGGCAGCGATCGTGATCGCTGGCCTCGTGGTCGTGTTCGTGCTTGTGCTCGTCTTCCTGCTACCCGTGCTGCTAGGACAATTGAACCAATTGATCCAGACGTTGCCGGAGCAGGCAGAGCGGCTGGCAAAAATGATCGAGGCACTGGCAAAAGACAGGCTCGGGCCGCGTTTCGACGAATTCAAGACGGCAATGGACCGGGCCGTGGGCGAGCTTTCCGGCAACTGGACAACGGTTGCGAGCTACCTGGCGCGGAATGTCTGGTCGCAGGGGCTGGCGATCGTGAACATCATCTCGCTTGTCCTGATCACACCCGTCGTCGCCTTCTACCTGCTCGTCGACTGGCACCCGATGCTGCGACAAATCAATGGCTGGCTGCCGCGCGCGCATGCTTCGACCATTCGCCGTCTCGCCGGCGAGATCGATCGTGCCATTTCCGCCTTCTTTCGCGGGCAAGGACTGATCTGCCTCATTCTCGGGATCATCTACGCCGCTGGGCTCAGCTTTGCCGGCTTGCGCTACGGCCTGCTGATCGGGATCATGACGGGGATCCTCAGCTTCATCCCCTTCGCCGGCTGGATGCTGGGGCTGATCGTTGCGGTGCTCTCCGCGCTGGTCCAGGCCTGGCCCGATCTGACGCTGCTATTCAAGGTGCTTGCCGTATTCGCGCTAGCGGTCTCCCTGGACGCAGCAGTGCTCTCGCCCAGGATCGTCGGCCCGCGCGTCGGCCTGCATCCGGTCTGGTTGATTTTCTCGCTGTTCGTGTTCGGCTACCTGTTCGGCTTCGTCGGGGTATTGGTCGCCGTGCCCTTGGGCGCGGCCATCGCGGTGCTCGTCAGGTTTACCGTGACCGTCTACCTGGACAGCGAGATCTATCGCGGCAGTGGGGATGCGGAAGCCAGGGACGACAGGCCATCATGAGCCCGGTTCCGCAACAGCTCGCGCTCGATCTTCCTCATCGCTCGGCGATGGGACGGGAAGACTTCATGGTCAGCGTCTCGAACGCCGCTGCTGTCGATGCGATCGATGCGTGGCAGACCTGGTCCGGCAGCTCACTGGCGATCGTCGGCCCGGCGGGGGCGGGCAAGAGCCATCTCGTCGAAGTCTGGCGCGCGCAAGCCGGCGCTGAGCTCGTTGCTGCCGCTGAACTTGGCGAGGATGCCGTCGGACAGGCCACTCAGGCCAGAGCCGTCGCGGTGGAGGACATCGATCGCGGGATCGGGGATGAGCGCGCTCTTTTCCATTTGCTCAACCTGGCGCGGGAAACCAGCCTCAGCGTGCTGATGACCTCACGCGCTGCTCCAGGCGAGATCGACATCGCGCTGCCAGACCTGCGCTCCCGACTGCGGGCACTGGCGCTGGTCAAGATCGATACGCCTGACCAGGCGCTGCTGCGCGCCTTGCTCGTCAAGCTGTTCGCCGACCGACAACTGAAGGTCGAGCCACACGTGATCGCGCACTTGTCGCTGCAGATGGAGCGCTCCGCGGAAGCCGCCAACCGGGTGGTCGCGGAAATCGACAGGCTGACACTGCAAAAGAGGCGGAAGATCACGCGCGCGATCGCAACGGAAGCGCTGGCCGCCGTGGCGACACGCGAGGACTATCAGGCGAAGGGATGACGGGCCAGCCGCTCGCGACCGAACCCGTGCATGAGACCGCTACGGCCCCGACGTTTCCATCCGGGCCGATGGTCCGCTAACGTACGAAATCCACGCCAAGCATGTCGGTCGCAACCGCCTCTTTCTCCGGGAACGCCTTGGAGCGCTCGTAGAGCTCGGCCGGGTCCGCGTTCCTGGCCAGCTCGCGCAGTCGCGGGTAGACCTCCTTGGAGTAGAGGTTCATCGACTTCAGAGCGTCCTTGTCGGACAAGTATCCGGCCTGCCCCATGATCAGCATGTTACCAAAACCGCCGCTGTATTCCCAGAACTGCTTGATCTGGTTGAACACCTGGTCGGGTGTGCCGGCGAAGACATTGCCACGCTGCATCTGCTCGTTGAGCTTGGGCTGAGCCGGCACGCCGGACCCCGACCGCCCGCGCATCACCATGGCCGACACCGCCGGCGGGTGGTAGCCGGGCGGGTTTGACCACTCCAGCGGGACCTTGTTGGCCTCCATGTACCACATCAGCTTCTTGGCGCCTTCCTCGGCCTCCCGCTCGTTCTCAGCGACATAGCACAAGCCCAGATAGGCGAGCCGGTCGAGGGCTGGCACGCTGCCGTGCGCCTTTATGTAGGCTTCGCGATAGCCACCGAAAATCTTCCGGATGTTCTGGTAACCGGCCAGGAACACGGCACCGACGTGCTTGTGCTCGGCAACGGGAACGGCGGTCGCGGCGCTACCCATCGTGACCCACACGGGCGGGTGCGGCTGCTGGTAGGGGCGCGGCCAAATGTTGACCTGACGGTGATGATACCAGCGCCCCTCAAAGTTGAACGGGCCATCGGTGGTGGTCCAGGCCTTGAGGATCAGGTCATGAGCTTCCCACAGCCGTTCCGTGCCGCGGTAGGGCAGGATGTTGGCCGCGGCAGCTTCGTAGGGGACGGAGCGGACGAAGCCGCATTCCACGCGTCCCTTGGAGATGACGTCGACCATCGCCATCTCCTCGGCCACGCGGACCGGCTGATTGCGATTGGGCAGCGGATTGCCAAGGATGAGCAAGCGCGCCTTCTTGGTCTGGCGGGCCAGAATACCAAGCATGATCGGCGCGGCGGGCACCATGCAGGTTGCCGTCTGGTGATGCTCATTGAGCATGATCTCCAGCCCGATCTCGTCACAGGCACACCACAAGTCGAGATAACGGTTGTAGAGATCGTGCGCCGTCTCAGGGTCGCAATGCTGGTTGGGCAGATCGACGCGGATCGAACGGTAGGAGTTCGCATCCGGCAAGTGGGGATAGCAATCCTCGGTGAACCACCAGGTCTTCATTTGTTGTCTTCCCTCATCAACCGGCAACGGACAGGACAGCTTTGACGAATGCCTCTGGCTGCTCCGACTGCGGAGAATGCCCGGCCTCGTCGATCACGTTCATGGTGGCGCCTTTTATCAAGGCGGCGTACTTGCGGCCATAGTCGACAGTCGCCACCCCATCGCTGGCACCCCAGATGAAGTGCGTGGGGACGTTTATGCGATGCAAGCGATGCGGCAACTTCGGATTGTGCATGTACGGCTCCCACGTATAGACGCCGAGCGCCGTTCGATTGGCGGCTACCAGCTGCAGCTGCTCGTCGGTCAGATTTGCGGGGTTGGGTGCCTTGGATGGATCGTGAAACATCAGCTTGGTCAGCTTCTCGGCCGGCAGGCCGAAGATATCGGCAACGTCGCGGTCGTAGCGACCGCCGACCTTGACGCCGACGGGATCAACAAGGATCAGCCTGGACAGCCGCTCCGTGGTCATCGTCGCCATCTCGACGGCCGTCCAACCGCCCATCGAGAAGCCCATCAGCACGACATTCTTCAGGTCGAGCTCGTCCAGCAGATCGAGGTACAGGAAGGCGAGATCATCAGGCCGGTCAAAATGGTCCGGAAGCTTGCTGCCGCCAAATCCAGGGTGCGTCGGTGCAATAACTTCAAAGCTTTGGGCCAACTTGTCCGCGAACGGCATAGCCGCAATCGGCCCGCCCCCGCCATGCAGCATGAGCAACGGGCGCCCCTTGCCTTTGCGGACGACGTCGACATCCAGTCCCTGCAGTTTCATGTTCGGCCTTCTTCTCATAACCGGCCTTGGCCGGCGGATTTGAAACGGCATTCCATAGCAGTGGAGCACCACCATTCATCTCGTATCCGGTCCCGGACCGGGGAGCAAGCGGGTCGCCCGCAATACTGTGGTTCCGCATGGTTGGGGCTGCCTCCCGCCGCGCCGCGGCGGACTTGCCGTGGCGAGAGCGGACGGCTATCGGCGGGACCGCAAGATCGCATGTGCCGGAACCAGCAGGTCGGTAATCTCGCGCGAGGTGACCATGACCTTGTCGATGCGGTTGTGCCGATCGTGCACCGGGGTGATCTTGACGGAGAACAGCTTGGTGGGATCGGACGACGGGTGGTGGGTCACATAGGAGGCCGGCTGCCCCGCGAAGCATGCATCGAAGCGAGGCCTATTGACACGCTCAAAGAAGGCTTCGCCCAGTACCGCCCAATTCGGCTGGTTAACGAAGTCTTCCGGCTGCCGGTTGTGGAACTCGGCGTTGGCCCTGTTGGTGAAGACATAACGGTAATCCCGGTCGAAGACGGCGACATGGTCAGGCAGGCTGTTCCAATACCGTCGTTCCTGCACTCCATCGGTCGCGGAGGGATCCGGCATCGGGGTCAAGAACTCGGCGAGGCGGGCAAAATGCCCCTGACAAGCCTCGTGCAATGCCTGCGCCTTGTCCGAAATCGGCGATCAACCCGATTGCTGCGGTCAGCAGGAACTGCAATTGCGCCATGGTCACCTGCAACTCATCGGATTTGTGTTTGAGGATGTCCAGAAACGCCTGGTCGCGATTGCTTCGCAACCTTGCCACATCGGCGCGCGACATCCGGGTTCCATGCTCGCGCAGTGCGCCCTCAAGGAACTCATGGATCTGGAGCAATTGCAGCAGGTCGTTCGCCATAATGCCTTCCGGTTTACCGACCAGTGTGGCGATCCTTATCGACATGTGCAAGCACTTGACTGGGCTTGCAAAAGCTTACAGCCTTGCATGTGCAGATTGGTCACTGCCACGGCCCGCCGGCCAACCGAGCCGATGCGTCGCAGGCTTCGCTGAACCCACTAAGAGAAATTCTCTGTTCGCGCCCGCCCGCTGCTGTCCACGAAGATGCGCTCAGAAACCGCTGGCTTGCCGTTGACCCGGTCGAGCAGCCAATCCAGCATCATGACGACCTTGTCCTCGCCGAATGTCACGCTGGCGGCATCGCCGACGCCGTGATTGGCCCCCTCGTAGATCACCAGCCGTTTGGGGGCCTCGATCAGCCGAAACAGGTTCTCGGTGTGCTCGACGGGGGAGAGCTGGTCGTTCTCGCCCGCAACGATCATGTACGGGGCCTTTATGCGCGGCGCCAAGGGCCGCAAGTCGATGCTCTTGCAGAACGCGTCGAAAGCCGCCTCGTCCTGGTAGCCTGACATGAACATGAAGCGGATCTTGAAGGTCGGGGAGGCCTTGTTGAAAATCGTATCGCAACCGGGCTCCTGACACACACCGCTAGCGGCAAAGCCCTTTATTCGGTCCCCCAGTTGTGCGGCGACAACCGTCCCGAAATATGTGCCGAAGCTGACCCCGCGCACCGCCAGCCTGCTGTCGTCGAGCTCGGGCCGCGCCACGATCCAGGCATGGCAGGCTTCGGCTGCGTCCTTCCAGGCCTGCGCCGAGAAGAAGATCCCGCGGGTAACCGCCTCGGCCTGGCCGGGGCCGTCGATGGCAAGCACAGCAAAGCCGCGCTCCAGCATGCGGTCGCCATACAGCGAAACCATGTTCTCCTTGGACAAATCCATGCCGCCGATCGACAGAATGACCGGAAAGCGCTCGCCCGGCGCTGGCTGGCGAGGCAAGTGGAGATAGGCGGGCATCGCCTTGTCGCCCAGCGGGACGTCGACGCGCTCGATGGGACGCGGCGCATGCGTCATGAAGCCCGAATAACAGATGTTGGCCTGCTCCTCGGCATTGCGCAGCTTCGGGCAGTCCTCGTGGATCGGCCACGCTGCAATCGTCCACATCAGGGATGCGATCAGATAGCCTTCACAAGCGGCGATGCCGCGACCCTGCGCCGCATAGGCCTCCGCCCGCTCGTGCTGGCGCCGGGCAGAGGCAGCAAACTCGCGGTAAATGTCGTCATACTTCTTCACGCGCGCGCCAACGGCCCGGAACAGCGGCTGCGACTCCGGGCTGACGCAGCGCGATTTGGAGGACAGCCGCGCCTGATCCCATTCGACGCCGATCTGGCGGATCATGGCATCGAGCAGCCATCGCTGCTCATCGAAGCGTTTCATTCTGGGCGCGGGCATGAGTGTCCTCCTGGATCGGCGGCCTTGAGGTGACCGTTCCGAGCCGCACCAGAATGATCGAAACCCGGGCGGTTCACAATGCCGGCGGCCGGGTCCGCCTCAGGTCCGTTCCGCGTGATGGCGCTGCCAGCGCAGCAGGTGACGCTCCAGCGCACGGAACACCATCACCAGTGCGACGCCGATAATCATGAGGATGAAAAGCGCGACCATCATGTCGGCAGTCTGGAGTTGGGCCTCTGCCTCGATGATGACCTTGCCAAGGCCACGCTCGGCGCCGATGAACTCGCCGACGATGACGCCGACAAGCGCAAACGAGATCGCAGAGGCCAGCGAGGCGAACACCCAGGCGAGGGCGGCCGGGACGTAGATCGTCCACGTGATCTGCCAGTCGTTGGCGCCGAGGAAGCGTGCGGAGTTGACCAGGTCGCGGTCGACCGAGCGGGTTCCCTCGAAGGTGTTGAAGAACACCACGAAAAACACCAGTGTGAGCGCCGTGACGATCTTTGAAACATCGCCCAGCCCGAACATGATGATGATGAGCGGCACCAGCGCCACGCGCGGCAGCGAGTTGAAGGCGACAATATACGGCTCGAGGATCTGGGCCAGCGTCTCGGAGCGACCCAACACGACGCCGGCGACCACGCCACTGCCGACGCCGACCAGGAAGCCCCAGAACGTGTTGCGCAATGTTACCAGCGTATGGGTCCAGATGCTGCCGTTCTCGGCGGTGGCGCAGGCCCCGAATGCAGAGAGGTCGGTGATGATCCAGCCGCCGCCGTCTGGCTTGATTATGCAGCCGAGCTCCATGAAGCGGTGCCAGATGAGCGACGGCTTGGAGATGAAGTAGGGGTCGGCAAGCGTCGGGATGAACCAGCCGAGGTAGGGCTTCAGATCCCAGCCCCATTCCCACCAAGCCAGTATCCAGATCAACAGGCCCCAGCGGCCAAGCCTTACGATGGTCTTCCGCGACATCAGCTACTCCGCATGCGTCCTGGCGAATTCCTCACCCAGGGAATGCCAAACCTTGGCGAAGAAGCGACCGTACTCCGGCGTCTCGCGCAGCTGGATGGCGTTGCGAGGCCGAGGGAAGGGGACCTGGAAGTCCTCCTTGAGCCGTCCTGGTCTCGCCGACAGGAGGATGATGCGATCCGCAAGCGTCAGCGCCTCGGACAAATCGTGGGTGACGAAGATAACCGTCTGGCGCTCGCGCTCCCACAACCCGAGAAGGAGATCGTGCATCTCCAGCTTGGTATGGGTATCCAGAGCCCCGAATGGCTCGTCCATCAACAGGATCTGGGGCTCCATGATCAGTGTACGCATGAGAGACACGCGCTGGCGCATACCTCCCGACAGCGCCAGCGGGTAGGCGTTCTCGAAGCCCTTCAGGCGAGAGCGCTCCACCATCCGCTGCACACGCTGCTCGCGCTCGGCCTTGGGGATACCGGCGATTTCGAGCCCGTAGCCGATGTTCCGGGCAACGGTGCGCCAGGGGTAGACCGTATCGCGCTGGAACACGTAGCCGACCTGCGGCATCACGCGGCCAGCCTCGACACGGTTGCCGTCCACCAGCATCTCTCCGCCGGAAGCGGGGATCAGGCCGGCTACCATGTTCAGGATCGTGCTCTTGCCGCAACCCGAAGGGCCAAGCAGGGCGACGAACTCGCCCTTGCGGATCGAGAACGAAACCCTATCCACGGCCGGGATATCCCGCCCCTGGAGCTGGAAATTCTTGGAAAGCTCCCGCACCTCAATGCGCACCGGCGCATCAGTGTGCGCCGGTGCCGATGCCGGTGCCTCGTCGCGGGCCATCGTGTCGATCTCCAGGCCCTACTTGATGTTGGCCTTGGCGACCTTGATGAAGCTGTTGTCGACCATCCTCTCGTAGGGCTGCGACTTGACCTTGGTCGCTTCGGTGAACCACAGCTTGGAGCCGGCATCCCACTGCGCCTTGGTGATCTCGCAGTCGTAGTCGAATATCGGCTTCAGGAACTCGACCTCGCGGATGGCAACCTCTTTCTTGAAATTGGGGAGGAACTTGGCGCGCACGGTCTGCTCGATCTCCTGCGGCGTCGCGCGCTTGATGTGCTGCATGGCCCGCCAGCAGGCGTTCACGACCTTCTGCGTCAGCTGCGGATCGGCTTTGACCTGAGAACTCGAGCGCAAACAGCACCTGGCCGGGAAAAGTGGAGCCGAACAGCTTGTTCCACTCGGCCTCGACGGTGGGATTGAAAACGGGGCTGCCGAGCTTTTCATCGAGGATCGAGAAATAGAGCAAGGCATTGGCCATCACCGCGTCAACCTGGCCGGTCTTGAAGGCCCCGAGCATATTGGCCACGCTGCCGAGCGAGATGTAATTGGCATTGTTGGCCTTACCGACACGCTTCATGATCTCGACGCCGTATAGCCACGTCTGCGAGCCGACCCGCGTCACGGCAATCTTGGGCTTCTCGCCCTTGGGGCCCTTGTAATCGCCCAGCGCTTCGGGCGTGCGGATACCGCTGTCCCAAAGCTTCTTGCTCACCATCATGGCGATCGAGGCACGGGTGTCGAAGGCCATCAGCATCTTGGAGGGCTTGCCGGCGCTGGTCAGCGCCAGCGGATGGATGGGATCGCCCTGTGCGTACGGCATCTGGCCGGCGGCCACCATCTGGCGGGCATTGGTGCCCGATGCGCCAGTCGATACCCTCGCCTCTATTCCTTCGGCGGCGAGGTAGCCAGCGCCGGCCGCGAGATAGATCGGCAGAGAATTATTGGTCTGCACGGGAATGCCAATAAGCATCTCCTTGCCCTGGGCATGCGCACCGATGGGCGAGAACGTCCATACTGCCGCACCGGAGAGTCCTCCGGCCAGCATGGTTCTGCGAGAGATGTCCAGCATTCAGCAGCGCTCCATGGCTTCACGTTTCCCATCGGGCGCCGATGAACCGAGACCGTTTCTCAGGTCGTAAGGGTAGCCGGGCGCACGTGCACCGCGCGCGGTGCTCTATGGCGGGCAGCTGCGCGGTGCGGCATGCATAATATCTACGTAGCGCTTCTTAGCAATACTAACTATTGCAAGCCGCAGACGGTTTGCTCTCGGGCTGGTGGCACGTCAATACCCGACGATGGTCTCCGCGCCGTTGGGGCTGATGACCTGGCCGGAGATCATCTCGGTCTCCTTGGAGGCCAGCCAGGCAACGGCATAGCTGATCTCGACAGGCTCCACGAAACGACCGAGCGGGATGCGGGTCTCGCGCTCCTTCACTTTCTCGATCGGATTGGAGCCCAGTGTCATCTCGGTAACGATGAAGCCGGGAGCGACCGCGTTCACGGTAATGCGGTGGGGGGCAAGCTCTTTCGCCCAGGCCTTTGTGAAGCCTGATAAGGCCGCCTTCGCCGCGCTATAGTGCGAGGCAATGTTGTTGCCGCCCATGGCGTAAATCGAGGAGATATTGATGATGCGGCCCGACTTCTGCGCCTTCATATGCGGCAACACGGCCTGGGTGGCGAAGAAGGCACCCTTCACCTGCACATTCATCATCAGGTCGTAGACGGCCTCGTCGATGTCCTCGATGGCCAGCCGCATACCGCCGACGCCGGCGTTATTGACGATCACGTCGATGCCGCCCAGCGCCTGCACGCCCGCCTCGATGTCTCGCTTGAGGGCCGTCACGTCCTGTACGTCGGTATAGATGACGTGGGCCTTGCAGCCCTTGCTTCTGACAATCTCGGCGGTTTCGTCGGCCCCCGCCTTCTTGATGTCATGGACCAGGATGTCGGCGCCGCGCTCGGCCATCAGCACCGCATGGCTGCGGCCCATGCCTCCGCCGGACCCGGTAACCAGCACCTTCAGCCCTTGCAGCGAACTCATTTGGCGTTCCTCCCTGATTGGCCCAACCCGCGTTCAACAGCCGCGTTTGCCGTTTCCGGCCTGATACCGTACTGATACGATGACACAGACTGGAACCCCATTTCAAATTGAAGACGGAGGAAATGCATGGCGGACGCAAGGTCGCCGGCGGGCAAGTATGATCCCAGATCACATCGCATGCTGACATTCCATGACCAGGTTGCAAAGCTGCAAGACGGCGCGGACAGCCCGCGCAAAATGCTGGAGCGCTGCCTGGAGCGGATCGACGCGCTGGAGCCGGACGTCAAGGCCTGGGCCTACATCGACCGCGAAGGCGCCCGCAAGCGCGCCGACGAATCAACCGAGCGCTACAAGGCCGGCCGTGCGCTTTCTCCGATCGACGGGTTGCCGTTCGGAATCAAGGACCTGATAGAAACCTGCGATATGCCGACCGAGTTCGACTCGGACCTGTTCCGCGGCCACCAGCCGATCCGCGATGCCGCCATCGTCTACTTCATGAAAAAAGGTGGTGCGGTGCCGGTTGGCAAGACCGTGACGGTGTGCCTGGGTGGCGGCGATCCATCACACACGCGCAATCCATTCGACACCACCCGCACGCCTGGTGGCTCATCCTCCGGCACGGCCGCGGCGGTTGCCGCCGGCATGGTGCCGTTCGCGCTTGGCACGCATGCTCGCGGCTCCACGATCCGGCCGGCCAGCTTCTGCGGCAACTACGCGCTGAAGGGCACGTTTGGCGCCATCAACCGCCAGGGCGTCTACTCGGGCGCGCATTCGATGGACCATATCGGTGTGTTCGCCGGCTCACTGTCGGATATGTGGATCGGAGCGCGCTATGCTGCGCGTCATGCCGGCGGCGATCCCGGTCACCCCGGTCTTTATGGCAGGGCTCAGCCGCCAGCGCCGCACAAGCCGGCGCGTCTCATCCGGCTCGACATGGCGGGCTGGCCGGTGACGGACGAACCGATCAAGGCGGCGTTCGAGGCCCGCGTGAAGGCGCTGCAGGCGGACGGCGTGGAGATCTATTCGCGCAAGGACGATCCGGGCATCGAGGCCTATGAGCAGTTGCTGGCCAAGACCCCGCAGACGTGGGCAGGCGTCTATCGCTACGAGATGCGCTGGCCGCTCTATCCGTATCGGGACTACGATTCGACGAAGCTGCCGCCACGGCTGCTCGCCGGCCTTTCGGAGGGCGACAAGACCTCGCAGGAAAGCTACAGGGCGGCGTTGCAGGATCGTGATCACCTTCGCGCGGTGCACGAGGAACTGGCCAGGCGCTGCGACGGGTTCATCACCTTGTCCTCGACCGGCCCAGGCCCGGTCGGCATGGACCAAGGCAGCGCGATCTTCAACGAGGCCTCCTCGCTGCTGGGTGCACCGGCGCTGAACCTGCCGCTGTTCGCGATCGACGATGTGCCGTTCGGCATGCAGTTGCTCGGCCCCTGGCACGGCGACGAGCGCCTGACAGCCGTCGGCCGATGGATATCGGAGGTGCATTTCCCGTCCCATTAAGGCCAGCATCGGCCGCCGCACACACCGCCGCCGGTGGTCAAGCCATCGGCGGCGGTCTATCGTTCGGCTTTTGGGACTGGAACTGGGACATGGGCGAGAGCGGCGATGTCGACTGCGGAAGAGCTCACGGAACTGACAGCCGTTGCGGCGGCGAGCAAGATTCGCTCCGGCGAGATTACCTCTGAGATGCTCGTCAGCGCCTGCCTGGATCGGATCGCCGCACGAGAGAGTGCGGTCAGCGCGTGGGCTCATCTCGATCCCGATCTGGCAATCCGGCAGGCCAGGGCAGCTGATGGAGTACTTCGCAATGGTGCCAGCACGGGTCCGCTGCACGGGGTCCCGGTCGGCATAAAGGACATCATCGATACGGCCGACATGCCGACCGAGAACGGCTCGGCACTGTTCGCGGGCCGGCAACCGGAGGAAGACGCGGCGTGTGTGGCGCAGCTGAGGCAGGCGGGCGCCATCATACTCGGCAAGACCGTCACGACCGAGCTTGCCTCGCTTACTCCCAGCAAGACGCGTAATCCGGCCAATACGGAGCATACGCCGGGGGGCTCGTCTTCTGGATCGGCAGCGGCGGTAGCCGACCATATGGTACCGCTGGCGCTCGGCACGCAGACCGCCGGCTCGGTTATCCGGCCGGCTTCGTACTGCGGCGTCTATGCGATGAAGCCGACGTTCGGGCTCATTTCACGGCTCGGTGTCACGATGCAATCGCATACGCTGGACACACTCGGCGTGTTCGGACGATCTCTCGAGGATCTCGGGCTCATTCTGGATTGCCTTTCTGCATGGGACGGTCGCGACCCGGCCAGCTACCAGCGCAGTCAGGGCTCGCTTGCCCGGGCATTGACCGAGGAGCCACCGTTGCCGCCGCGGCTCGCATTCTGCCGCACGCCGGCTTGGCGGTTCGCAGACGCATCGCTGGAGGCGGCGTTCTCACCGCTGGTGGAGACACTGGGCGCTCACTGCGAGGCTATCGAGTTGCCGGACGCCTTCGCCGGCATCGTGGAGGCCCAGCGCACGGTGCAACTGGCTGAGAATGCGGCCTACTACGGGCCGCTGCTCGACCGGGGCAGGGCGGCGATTTCGAACGATATGGCCGCCCGTCTCGAGGACGGCGCTGCAATCCCGGTGCGCCGCTACCTCGATGCGCTCAATACCCGCGAGGCGCTCTATTCTGAGCAGCGGCGCGTTATGGAACGCTTCGATGCGATCCTGTGTCCGGCTGCGCCGGGACCTGCGCCGCGGGGATTTGCGACAACAGGCGATCCTGCGTTCAATGGTTTGTGGACCTATCTCGGTGCGCCGGCCGTGACGTTGCCAGTGCTGCGGGCTGGCGGACTGCCGCTCGGCGTGCAGCTGGTCGGGCCACGACGCAACGACGGACGCCTGTTGCGCACCGCGCGTTGGCTGGAGCGTCATCTCAGCGAAAACGACCCCAAGCAGGTATATGGCGCTGCCTGATGTGCAGCTAACAGCCGAGGAAAGGTTCATAATGGGCAAGGAAATCATCGAGATCCCCGTCATCTCGGATGCCATCCGCAACAACAACGTGCCGCTGTCGCCGGTGGTGAGGGCGAACGGCTTCGTGTTCGTCTCCGGCCTGCCGCCGCTCGACCTGAAGACCGGCCAACTCATCAAGGGCGATATCGAGGCCCAGACAGTGGCCTCGCTGGAGTGCGTCAAGCACGCACTGGTGACGGCCGGCACATCGCTGGACAAAGTGGTGAAGACCACCGTCTACATCTCCAACTCCGCCTACTTCCCGACATTCAACCGCATCTATGCGCGCTACTTCCCGGACAAGCCGCCCGCGCGCACGTTCGTCACCGTCGGCTCGTGGCCGTGGGAGTTCGACATCGAGGTGGAGTGCATCGCGCTGGCGTGAGGGGCCGGGGACGTGATAGGACGCGCGGTCTCAGCCAAACAGGAAACGTACACGTGCCGGCAATCGAGCCGATCTATGCGGCCGCGCTGATCGCGACGGCGGTCAGCCTGATGTTCGGCATCTGCGCCAACCTGCAGAGCCTGGGCCTGGATCACGTCGATGCGCGGACCGGCGCCATCGTCCATATCGGGGCGGGAACGGCGCTGGCCTGGGTGACGATCCCGTTCTACCTCAATCCCGCCGACCTGCTGACGCCGGCCTCGGGCTATTTCGCGCTGGCCGGCCTCATCGTGCCGTCCATCTCGATGGCCGTATCCACCGTCTCAGTGCGGATCATCGGGCCGTCGCTGACCGGCGGCCTTGCGTCGACGAGCCCGATGTTCGCGATGCTGCTCGCCGTCATCTGGATCGGCGAGGTGGTGACGCCGCAAGTTTTTCTGGGCACACTGATCGTCATCGCGGGCGTCATGCTGGTCGTGTTTCGCGGCAAGTCGAGCGGGCTCAACTGGCCGCTGTGGGCGATCATGCTGCCGTTCACTGCAGCGCTGACGCGCGGGATCGCGCATCCGCTGTTGAAGCTCGGCCTCAACGAGCTGCCGAGCCCGATGCTGGCGATGCTCGTCTCGATCACGGTGTCGATTGTCGTGCTGTACGCGTGGTCGTATTTCGAAGGGCACAAGATGCCCGCGTTCAACACCGGCTATAAGTTCTTTGCCTTATCCGGCTTCATCAACGGCATCGGCATGATCCTGCTCAACGTCGCCTTGCAGATCGGCACGGTCAGCGCGGTGTCTCCGATCATCGCTGCGGCGCCGGTGTTTACGCTGATTACCGGCTATTTGTATTTCAAGCGCGAGGTGTTCACCTGGCGCACGGTGGCCGCGATACTGCTGATCTTTCTCGGCAGCGTGATGATCGTGCTGCGGTAGGCGGGAGCAAAAGGGGACTCTTGAGATGGCGAGCAATAGCGATACAAACGGCACGCAGTGGACCGAGCTGAAGCAGGCGGGCCGCATCCGTCTCGGTCTGTTCCTGCCGCAGTACGCCGAGGACGCCGGCGGCAGGATCGTGGGCATCGGCGCCGGCGAGGTGGCGATAGCGCTGCTCGGTGATCTGGCCGAGAGGCTTGGGATCGTGCTGGAGATCGTTGGCTTCCCGACACCGCCGAAGGCGATCGAAGGCTTGCAGGCGGGGACAATCGACGTCTCGATCATCGGCATCGAACCGCACCGCGTCGCGGTGATCGATTTCACGAGCGCCGTGATCCGGTTCGACTACACGTATCTGGTGCCGGCCGGCTCCCCGATCCGGACCTGCGCTGATGTCGACCGACCGGGAACACGGATCTCGGTGGTCGAGGGACACGCCTCTTATGCCGCGCTGAGAAGGCTCATCAAGCAAGCTGAGATCCTCGGCAGGTCGTTGCCGGACGAGGCGTTCTTATTGCTGAGGGACGGCAAGGCGGACACGTTCGCGATGCCGCGCGAGCAGATCCTCGACTACGTCCCGCAACTGCCCGGCTCGCGCGTGCTGGAGGATGGCTACGGCATCAACGACGTCGGCTTCGCGGTGCAAAAGGGCCGCTCTGGATTGCTCGGCTCTCTCGATGGATTTGTCGATCAGGCCAAGGCATCGGGGCGGGTGCAGAGCATACTCGATGACGCCGGCCTCGCCGCTCGCGGCTTCACAGTTGGGCCATTGCAGGGCACGAGCGCCGCTTGATGGTTCTCAGGCGCCTGCGGATTCGCTCATCGCCCGGTCAGGCTCGGCCAGTCTGGCGTGGTCCAGCCAACGCGCCACGCGGTCGCGATCCGGCGGCGGACCGGACCGCAGGCAACTGATGCCTTCCCGCGTCGCGGCAAATGCTGCGATAGCCTCCTGAACATTACTGGCGGCAGCCGGGACGATCTGATCAAGGCTGCGATAGCCTCCTCCAACAAGCAGTTGTGCGTGGGTGCCGCGAAGCCATGGAATGATGCAGACGAGCCGCGCCTGATCCTGCCAATCCTCCACACGCGCGGCGGTCACATAGCGGCTGCCGACGGCACGCGCGACCTGCTCGGGATCGCACTCCAGCAAATCCCGGACCGTGACAAGCCTGGCTGTGGCGAGCCGCTCGGCGGTTCTCGGGCCGATAGACGGAGCGCGAACGATATCGTCGTCGAGCGAGAGGTAGAATCTCTTTGGCCTGTCGCCATGGGCGTCGGCGTCATCGTCGGAAGCGCAATCGCGTTCGGACTCGGTCTCAACGTCGGCCCTGGATTCGAGATCGCGCTTATGCTGATTGCGCATGGCTGGCGGCACTTCGCCGTCACGTTCGCGGCCGACCAGCGCCAGAGCATGCTCCCAGGCCAAATCGTGACGGCTCAGCTGCCGATCGTCAGCATGCATTATTGTCTCACGGTCTGCTCGCCGACGATCCCTTCGCCATTCCCCCTTCTTGCGCCGGCGCAACCGTCGATTCCACGAAGATTGCGAGAATGATCTATTACGCGCCCATCCACTGCCGTCCGGTGCACTACCGCTGCCGTTGCCAGGATGCCGGCCGGAAGTAGGCGCGTCGCTGCGGCGGTAGCCTCCGGAATAGCGACGATCGGAACCATCCGCGTCGGACCGTTGCGGTCGTGCCTCCACGCCAGACTGTCGCGCAGCCATCAGCTTCGTCAGTCCGGCGAGGTCGCGCTCGAGGCGCGCCATGCGATCGGCAAGCTCGTCGAAAAGGCGGGCCTGCGACCTGCTTCGGCCGGAGCCATGGCCAGCACCATCGTTGCTGACAAAAGCGGCTGGCTCGTCAACGTATCGGGGCTCACGCGTCGAATGGGCCAGACGGCTGCCATCATCGCCCACGTGCACTGAGTACGGCGCTGAGCAGGGCGCGGCGCGGCGTTGTCCAAGCTCTCCGCGCGGCAGGCTATCGGGAGGGGGCGCGCCTGCATGGTAGGCTCCGGCCGCAACCGATTTGCCCTGCCCGAAATCGACCTCCGCGCGCATACCCGATGACTGTTCACGGACAGACCAGCGGTTTGTTCTCATGAATGCGGCGGACGCCAGCCCCGCACAGTCCGTCACCAGCGCACGCAGCACATCGCCGGGCTGCGCGAAGGCCCGTTGCTCTTTTTCCGCCATCTCCTGTGCCCGCCGCAGCAACGCCTTGAGGTCGTCGGATGCGGTTGCAGAGGTGCCAGAACTGCGAACAGCGTTTCGCAGCAACCAACGCTCAGCGGCCGCGGCAGCGCCCTCGCGATCAATGCCATGTGCCCGGAACGTCAACTCATACTGGGCTTCGCGCGTCATGTAGAGAATGAGAAGGGCGATATCGACATGCGCGTGGCCAAGGCGTAGCGCCTCGTCGTGCGCCCGGTTGCACAGGCGCAGGAGATCGTCGTCCACCCGGATCGTAACGCTGGCGGCCGAGGCAACGACCTGACCGCAGCACGCACATCTTGCCATCTTCCGGCCCCAAGCGCAGGCGCATTCCGTGACTGTTCGGCTGCACAAGCCAGCACCTCGACGTGTAAATCTAGACGACTCGCGGACGCTGCGGGGGCAATCTCCACACCTAATTTGTTTTGAACGTGCATCACCGCCGCATTCGTGGGCGAGGGCACCGTCGTCGCAAGCCATTCGCTGCCGGAAATGCGGCAATGGCGGCCACTTGCGCGGGCTTCGACTTGCTGAAACAGTAGCAAACGCCTCACGCAAGCCTCGGGATATCACGCATGCCGGACACGTCCTCGCCATCCTCCTACCCGTTCGTTCCCCTGCCCGACCGCGGACCATTACGATTTCCCAATGGTGCCCGCGTCGCACTGATCGTGACGATCAACCTCGAATACTGGGAACAGGACAGGCCAGGCCAGAAAGAACCGCTGTTTCCGGGCGGTCCGGCGACCATTCCACATGCGCTGCCGGGCGACGTGTGGGACACGGCGAACTGGACGTGGCGGGAATATGGGCAGCGCGTCGGCATCTGGCGGATGATGGACGTGTTCGACGCCGCCGGCATCGCGCCGTCGTGCACCTTCAACGGCCTGCTCGCGCGCGAGCGCCGACGCATCATCGACGAGGTCAATGCGCGCGGCTGGGAGCTGGTGCCGCACAACTGGGCGCAGAATGATCTGCTCACCTACTACGCGCACAAGCCGGAGGACGAGCGCGCAGTCATCCGGCGCACTCTGGATGTGTACGAGGAGATCGTGGGCCGGCCCGCGAAGGCTTGGCTTTCATCGGCGATCCGCGGCTCACGACATACACCGGCAATCCTCAAGGCGTTCGGCCTCGTTGCCTATTGCGATTACCTCAATGACGACCAGCCGTACCTGATCGACACCGTGAACGGGCCGATCGTGTCGGTGCCGTACTCCAATGACATCAACGACTTCAACATGTTCGCGCGTGGCGGCGCCTCGGTGCGCGACGGGCTGGAGACGCTGAAGGCCTGCTTCGAGCAACTGCATGACGAGGGAGCGAAAACCGGCCGCATCATGAATTTCGGACTGCACCCGCATGTCATAGGCCAAGCCTACCGCATCGGTGCGTTGAAGGAATTTCTCATGTATGTAAAGGGCCGGGACGGCGTGTGGATGCCGACGCGCGAAGAATTGGCGACGTGGTACATGGGCGTGGCGGAGCAGCACATTCCGCGTACGATGTAAGCGGGCTGATCTGCCGCTGACGAAGGCAAGCAGAAGCCGGCCGGAACAGGAGGCCGGCCGCACGCGGGCGCGTGCGGCTCAGCATCGGCAGCGGGGTGGTTCATGGTCGTTGCCAGGGTCGACCACCTGCTGCCTCTTTCAATTGATATTGGTGATGAACTTCATTCCGTCGTGGCATCGCGTTTTTGCCGTCGTCACGTCCCGTACGCTGGACCACCTTCCGCCGCTACGCAGACGATATTAAATCCGCAACTGCGTCTCGTCACCGCCGACTTTCTGTAGCTTCATTGTCCGAGCCCAGACCTCGCCGGGAGGAATCTCTTGATTGCTGACAATCTTTGATCGCCACCGCTTCTGTTTCGTATCGTAGAAATCAACATCAACGATCTTGATCCGCTTGCCGGTACGATTAGTTGCTTTGACATAAACATTCTTGCAGCCCGGCGTGAAATCGGGTTTGGGAATGCTGAAGAGTTTGGCCGTGTAGGTTTTGCCGACTGAACCGGCATCTGCCTCGGCGCCAATTCCGGCAGCCACGGAGAAGCTTGTGCAACGGGGGGCTTTCCCCGTGCTGAGGCCGACCGTGCCACCCGCACCGCCGAAAGCCTTGAAACTAGCCGACAAACTCGATCCGCTGCCCTGCAGACTGCCGGACGTTCCGTAGTGTGCGGTCACGACGCCATTCACACTGGCGCCCGCCTGGAGACCGAGACTGCCCCCGACCTGCGCATAAAGCGTCGGATTCTTCAGGTCGAGATCGGTGGCGATGAAGTACTCTCCTGAACCGGAGGCTACCGCGAGCTTCACAGTTCCGGAAACGCCCAGCGAAAACGATTTGAAGCCCTTGGTCTTCATGGTCCTGATCAGCGCCTGCAGTTCGTCGTAGCAGGCAGCTGCCGTAAGAATTCCCACGGCATCGTCGCCGTTCTTTGCCCGGATAGCGCGCTTCAGGGCATTGAATTTTCCAAGGCCCTTCTGACAGGCGTAGTAGCGAAGCATCGGCCTGATCATCGGCTTGAAGTCATTCAGGCATCGCTTGCCGGTATCTATAGCGACTTGCTTTCCACCTGAAATAATACCCAATTTGCATATCTTGGTGATCGGATCAGGCGCAAATCCTTCAGTGCAAGGCTGCGCGCGAACGCTCGCGGGACACGCTGGCATTTCAGGAAGACCACACGGCGCAGGCTTTTCACAACGGCCGCTATAGGGTTGCAGCCCACGGTCGCATTTAGCAAGCCGGATCGAAATCGGACAGACGCTCTGCTTGAGGTTCCCGCAATATGCAGGGTCATTCGATTTTCTCAGACATCTGCCCTCAAACACCCCGAGACCCTTGTCACAGGCTTTCAGCCTTACATTCTTTGGACACGGCGCTCCATTCAGCTGACCACAATTCAATCTGCGGCAGATGCCTCCGACATTCGTCAACCCACTTCCGCATTGAGGGCCGGCATTGAATACAGGACAGGCTCGCTGATTGGTGCCACCGCACGGCACGCAGAAGCCTCGCTCATTGGTCAAATTCCTCTCACACTGCGGTCCGGGCCTGAGCGGCTTGCAGGCTGGTTGATTGAGACCGCCACAGCGCTGTGGTGCTGGGCGTTGAGCGACCGGACGAATGCAGATGCCGCGAACGTTTTGCAGTCCCGCATGACACTGCGGTCCCGGCCGCAGAGGGTTGCAGGCCTTCTGGTTGAGGCCACCACAGTTCTGAGGTGGCGGGCGCTGAGCAGTCGGACGAACACAGATCCCGCGAACGTTTTGCAGTCCCGCATGACACTGCGGTCCCGGACGCAGAGGGTTACAGGCCCTCTGGTTGAGGCCACCGCAGTTCTGGGGGGCTATTGGCCGAATAATCGGTTTCGGCGCGGGGCGATTTCCCGGGCGCACACAAGTTCCGCGCATGTTTGCCAGGCCGCGGTCACATTGCGGTCCTGGTTTGAGTGGGGGACACGCTCGCTGATTGAGCCCACCGCAGCTTTTCGCAACCGCTGGGCCGGCGGATCCAACTTGGACCACAATAGAAGTCATTGCTGAAAGCACAACAACGGCAATTGCTCTAGTCAAATAGCGCAAGTCCAACCCTCTCAGAATATTCGTTTTCCTGGAGGGCAGGTTACGCAGCGTCTCTGAATGTAAAATGAACTTAGCGTCAGCGATAGAATTTGCATGAAGGAAATTGAAATTTCCGCGATATATTGCGTAGAAGCACTTACGGGGTGCTGAATTATACTTAGAACTACTCCGTGCGAGTACTCATCCAAAGCGCTGGCCGGGTTGCGCCTCACTTGGCTCCGGCATGGGCGTTGCGCGCGCGGCCCATCGCAAATGCCAGCGCAGTGCCAAGCGCAATGGCGGCCGCTGCTGCCGCAGTTGTGCTCGCGGCGGGATAGACCAGGAGCGCTGCGCCGATGCCGAACATCACGCGCCGCAGCAGCAGCAGGGCCGTCGGGGCCAAGTCGTCCGCACCGGGCTTGCCGATCCTGAAGATCTCGAAGGCCAATCCTGCAGCGGCCAGAGAAATCAGAGCGCGGACGACATCCAATGTAATCTGCGTTGGCGTTCCGATGAAAAGGATGCCCGGATTATAGGCGAACAGGAACGGGATCAGCTGGCCTGCCAGCGCCAGCCGGAAGGCCTGCACACCAGTCGCCATCATCGGCGCATTGGCGAGGCTGGCAGCAGCGAATGCGGCAAAGCAAACCGGCGGCGTGACCATCGACATCATGCCGAAGTACATGATGAACAGATGCGCCCCGGCAGTCGTAATGCCCATCTCGACCAGGCCGGGCGCCACCAGTATGGCCAGGGTCAGATAGACGATCTGGGTCGGCAATCCAAGGCCCAGAACCAGGCAGGTCAGCGCCGAGAGCAGCAGTGCGATCAGCGCTACACCGTCGGCAACATCTATGATCACCGAGCTGATCTTCAGGCCGAGGCCTGTAAGCGATACCACGCCGATGACGATGCCGGCGCAGGCCGAGGCGGTGAATAGCGAGATCGCGTTGTCCACCCCGTCCCGCACCGCCCCAACGACATTTGAGATCGTCAGATTCTGGCGCAACACGGGCGTCGTCACGCTCACGGCAACGGTGGCGACGATTGAAGCGAGAACGGAATCCGCCAGCGGATAACCGCCGACGATGAGAACGGTGACCAGGATCAATGGCAAGGCCGCGGGGCCGCGCTCCTTCAGGATCGCGAGCAGCGACGGCAGCTGGTCCGACGCCGCACCCTGCAGGTTCAGCCGCCTGGCCTCGAAGTGAACAGCGGCCCAGATCGTGCCGAAGTAGAGCAGCGACGGGATCAAGCGCATGCAGGATGATCTGCGAATATGGAATGCGCGCGAACTCGGCCATCAGGAATGCTGCCGCGCCCATGATGGGGGGCATGATCTGGCCGCCCGTCGAAGCCGCGGCCTCGACGCCGCCTGCGAACGCCGGCTTGAAACCTTCCCGCCGCATCATCGGTATCGTGATCACACCGGTGGAGACGACGTTGGCCACCGCACTTCCCGATACGGTGCCCATCAATCCACTCGAGACGACGGCGACCTTGGCACTGCCGCCGGTGCGTCCGCCAGCAACGGCCCTGGCGAGATCGATGAAGAACTCCGTGACGCCGAACCGCTGCAGAAACGCGCCAAAGACGATGAACAGAAAAATGTACTCGATCATCACCTTCAGGGCTGGGCCCAGTATGCCGTCGAGCGAGAGATACTGCTGTGTCAGGACACGTTCCAGGCCGAAGGCGGACGTGCGCAACAGGCCAGGCAGCGTCGTGCCGTAGAGCAATGGATAGAGCAGGAACACGATGCTGAGCACTGGCAGGGCGAGGCCCGCCGTACGCCGTGTCGCCTCGAGGATCAGAACGATGGCGATACCGGCGACGACAAGGTCGGTCGCATTCACCGCGCCGGCGCGACCGAACACGTTCTCGAAGTCGATGGCGATATACAGCGCGACAGCGAGCCCGAGTGCCGCCAGAACGAGATCGACGCCGATACCGAGCACCGATCTGGGGCCCTTGCCCCAGCCGAAGAACAGGAAGGCATAGACCAGCGTGAAGCCGAGGAACACGGCGCGCACAACGGCGTCATCGAATTCGAATGTCATCACCGCGTAGACGCCAAACGCGAAGATGGCGACGGCCATCACGGTGCGGACCCAATCGACGATCGTCGTCAACCGGCCGGATGAAAGGCTGGCGGGCTCGGCATCGCTCATGGGGCTCGTTTTCCCATATTGGCGTGGGCCTGAAATCTGCGCCGACTTCCGACGCGGTGCCTATTGGTCCGCATTGCCAACCGACATGGGACGGCCGAGCCGTTTATTGCCGTCGTCCCATCGAAGTTCTGCGGCTCCCGTAGTTGTCGAGGACGCCTTGGGCTGCGTCAAGGTTGGCTGCGCCTCTTCCCGTATTCGCTTGCTGCAGAAAAAATACTTGCCGAGCGGGAACCGCAACGGCTGGCCGTGCAACCAATAGAGCAAGACGCGGCGGTGCGCACGCGAGCATCAGTCCTGGCTTCGCTCGCCACACGTGCCCCGCGCCAGACTACCGAGCGATTACTCGCTTGGGCCGCCGCTCGCCTTCCCCTCCTCCGAGCGGCCTGCCCGACCGGCGTCACCATCTCTCCCCTCCCCCGGATGGTGACGCCGCCCTTCGCTCCGCGGTGACGGGGCATCCCACGGGCAGGCCGTCTATCCATCCGCCAAGCTCCTGCGACGTGCTTGCGTGGCGTCACTGTCGACCGTTTTTCCCGTCTCATCGAGCACAACCCCGTAGACGGTCGCCGCGGCCTCTCTCGTCACCAGCCCGTCGAGCACATCCTCGAGCACTGCCTGCGGGTCCCGCTCCCACGCGGGGCCGAAACCGCCACCGCCGCTGCGGTCGACACGGATGACCGTACCGGCCGCAATGCTGCGCGTTTCCAGTGAAGTCAGGCGCACCTCGCGTCGGGTATCGGGATCGAGCCTGGTCTCAGACGTCCGCGGCGGCAGGCCGCCGGCAAGCCCCCAGGAGCACTGGCGGTGAAGGGTCGTGCGCAGCGTCAGCAGCGCATCCTCCAGCACCTCGTACTCCTTGCGCACGCCGACGCCGCCGCGATGCCGGCCCGCGCCGGCGGAATCAGGCCAGTATTCGAAGCGCCGGACAAGGATCGGATACTCGCTTTCGATGATCTCGATCGGCGAGCCCGCGGTGAAATGATTCATGGGATGCAGAATCGCGGCACCATCGCCGCGGCTGTTGCCGCCCAAGGCCGTCGAGGCGAGTTCATACTGGACGCGCTGATCGGCGCCATTCCTGCCGTGGTAGCCGAGCGCCATGGCCCCTGTCGCCATGCCGGACGGCGCCACTGCGCGCGCGGGGTTGAGCTTGCCCAAAGCCGACAGCACAACGGTGTAGACCATCACGGCGGTGGGGAAATAGCTCGAGATCGAGGCCGGCGAGCGCGGGTTCACCAGCGAGCCATCCGGCAGCACGAAAGTGACGGGCTCGTTGAGACCGGAATTGAGCGGAATCGTGGGATCCAGCGCCGCGACCACCGCAAGTAGAGACACGGCCTTGGCCGTCGACGGCGCGACATTGATCGGGCCTTCCACCTGGGATGAACTGGCGGAGAAGTCGAGGGTCAGCCTGTCGCCCGACTTGGTCGCCTTGACCGTGATCGGAACAGGTTTGTCACGGACTGCACCGTCATCGTCCAATAGCCCGGTGGCCTCTGCCTCGCCATCGGGGATGGCGGCGAGCTCCGCGTGCAATCGCCGCGCGGTCAGCGCAAGCAGCTCGTCCATCACGCAGAGGATGATCTCGCGGCCATACTCGTCGCACAGCCCCGCTAGGCGCTCCGCACCGAGACGCGTGGCTCCGATCTGGCCGTTGAGATCGCCGATGACGACATCGGGGGCGCGCGAGTTGTTGCGGATGATATCCTCGACGGCCTCGTTGCGGCGACCGGCGCTCTCCAGGCGCACGGGCGGCAGCCTGAGACCATCGTGGAAGATCGAGCGCGAGTTGGCGCTGGATGAACCGGGCACAAGGCCACCAACGTCCGCCTTGTGCGCGATCGAAACCCCGAAGCCGACGATATTTCCTGCATGGAACGCGGGTGTCACGACCACGAAGTCCGGCACATGCGGGTTGCCAGCGATGTAGGGATCGTTGACGAGGTAGCTGTCACCGAGCCGCATGATCTCGCGTGGAAAGCGCGCAAGCACCGCGCGTACGGCCGTCTCGTAGGGCAGCGAATGGAACTGCAGGCCGCCGCCGACCATCAGTACGCGGCCGTTGCGATCCGTCAGCCCGGCGGTGCCGTCGCGCGATTCCCTCAGGATCGGGGAGAAGCCGGAGTGGAACAGGGCGTGCTCCATTGTGCGAGCGACCTCGCGCAAACGGCTTGCGACCACCTCGATGGTGACAGGGTCCGCTACTGCCGCCGCACTCATGTCATGGCTCTCCGCCTCTGTCGGGATTGCACTACTTCGGATGTCAGCCGCATAGCCGGCATTCGCATGTCGGCATGCTGCTATTCGGCAGCGGTCTTTCTCACCCCTGCTCCGCCGACCAGGCTCTGAGCATCCAGCGACATGTCCATCAGGGGCGGATCATCCTTCAAGCCGACCTGGACAGCGATGAGATGAGCACACGATGGACAAAAGAACTCGCGTACACTGATCTCGTCGACGAGGCCGTAGCGGTTCCAGTCGCTCAATATGGTCATGCCTATCTCGCGCCATAGCGCACCTGACTTGGGGTCCTTGTCGACGGGGGAGAGAGGGTGCTGGCAGGAGGCGCAGGCAAATACCGCTCCCTCGGCCGCCTCGAAGACGTCCAGCGCATCGCCGACCGCGCCCACTTTGCGGCCCGAGGCTTTGGCTGCGCCTTCTGCAACGCGCTCCACGGGTTGGCCTTCCGCCAGGCGCCGGGCACGGATCTGGCGTCGCAACGCGCTGGTAGCAAGGTCGTCGGCCGTCTTGCCGCCGTGCCGATCGAGGAGCGCAACGCCGTAGACCTCTCGCGCCACACGCTCGCCGAGAAGGCCGGCATCGACGTCCTTGGCAACCGCGTCCGGGTCGCGCAGCAGCGGGTCACCATAACCTGCACCACCGGCGCACACCGTCAGGACCGCATCTGACGGCTGCAGCAACGTGCGCTGCTTCGCCTCCAAGGTATCGGTGCGGGCGCACTCCACCTGTTGGAGGCTTGCAGGCACCGTGCGTGCGGCAAAAGCCTCAGCGAGGCGGGCATCGCGCAGCAGCAGCCGCAACTGCACGCTGCAGGGGCCGCCGCCGAGCAGCCCCGGAGATTCGGGCTGGCTGACGCCGTGCGAGATGTTGGTCAGCACCGCAGGGCCGCCGACGCCGTGCGGCACGATCAGTGACTGCATGCCGGCCCCGCCGCGCGTCAGGCCGTGACCGCACGTATCGGCTGCCAGACTGCGCCATACATACAGGATCGGGTTCTCTTTCTCGTAGGTCTCCACGTTGCCAATCGCCATCGCCGGCGCACCGGCCACGCCTGCGGCATCGACGCCGTCCCTGGTCGCGCGCGCGCCGCCACCGCCGGTCGTGTCGAGGAGAACGGCCGTAAACGGACGGCCGTCGGCGTGGCTGCCGCCAAGCGTGATCCCGTGCCAGGCGGGCATCCAATTGGCCTGGATCTCGTCTTTCAGCCCGGAGGCCGCGATCATCTTGGCGATGGCGGCATAAGTGACGTGCGATGTGGCGAACGTGGCCTGAACAGTCGCCATGCTGACGGCTGCGGGATGACGGGCGTTATTGATCGTGCCTTCCTCCGACACGATCTCCACGTGCGGCATGACACCAGCCGGCGACCACGGAATATCGTAGCACAGAAGAGGCAGTATTGCCGAGAATACACCGCTATCCAGCCCAACGCGCGTGCAGTTAATGGCGCCGCGCGCCTGTTTATCCGTCCCCGTAAAGTCGAAACTCAGCCGGTCGCCGCGCTTCGTCATCGCAAGGCGGATTCGATAGAGCCGGTTCTCGTTGCCATCATGATCGATGAAGGCCTGGGCACGCCAGGAGCCGTCCGGCAGGCTACGCAGCCGGCGCGAGAACGACGCGCCGGTCAATTCAATGATGCGCCGCTGCGTCTCCATCAGCGCATCCAGACCGTATTCGGCAATCACCTCGGCCATGCGCTGGCGCGTGCGCGATATCGCGGCGACGCGGGCACGGATGTCGAGGCCGTTGAGCTGAGCGGTGCGCGAGTTGCGCGTGATCATCGCTTCAACATCGGGCCGAACGACGCCAGCATCGATCATTTTCATGGGCGGCAGCAGCGGCGCCTCGCCATAGACATCAGGCGTGCCGACAGTGAAGCTGCCGGGATTGGGTCCGCCAACGTCGACCTCATGCATGGCAAGGCCGGTCCAAGCCACCAGCGTGTCGCCATGAAAGATCGGGGCGAACATGAGAATGTCGTTCATGTGCACGGCGCCGGCCCACGGATCGTTCGTCACCCAGGCGTCGCCGTCCCTGAACGGCAATGTGTCGCCGAAGCGCTCGATGACGGTCTTGACTGCAGCGGAGAGACACAGCGACAGCCGCGTCATGTAGACGCCGATGAAGAGGCTGTCGCCTGCGGGCGTGAGAAGCGCGCTATTGAAGTCCTTCGCCTCATAGACGACCGGCGAGCCCGACAGACGCGATGCCGTGCGGCCCTGCTCGTCGTTGATCATCATCAGGCGGTGGCGCAGCACCTCCAGAGTGATGGCATCGAGCTCAGCCATGGCGTGGTCTCCTGTCAGGACGGCCGCAAGGTGACGACGACGTTGCCATAGGCGTCGACTGCGGCGTCGGCGAAGCTCGGCAATACAATGGAATCACCCATCCGATCGATCACGGCCGGGCCGGCTATGACCATGCCCGGCTTGAGGCGCGCGCCATCGAATATCGCAGCATCGACTGCTTGCCCCAGTTCGATGAAATGAACCTTCCGCGTCGGCTTGGCTGCCGGGGTGGGGTCGGAATTGGCTGACACGGATGCCGGCGCCAGATCGGGCAGAACGGTGCGTCCGGCCCCCTCGACACGCATCTTCACGATCTCGATGCCCGCGGCACGGAAACCTGCATTCGAGCCATAGAGGCCCGCATAGAGCGTCTCGAACTGAGATACCAGCCGCTCCGCAGCACCCGGAATGGCGATGCTGTCGTGCACCGGCACAGCGAGGGAGCCCTGCTGCAAACGGTATTTCATATGCAGGGAGCGCTGATAGCTGCGGTCCTTCTCCTCCACCTGCTCACGCTCGAACAGCTCGCGGATACCAGCTTCGAGCTCTGCGAGGCCCTGCTCGAGACCCGCCATCTCCGGGGGCGTAGGCGGTGCTGCGATTGCACATGATCGCTCGGCAGCATGCAGGATGCCGCCAGTCAGCATGCCCATCGCGGAGAACACGGTTGCGAAGGTCGGCACGTAGACTTTGTTGATGCCGAGGTCATGCGCCAGATAAGCTGTATGAAGAGGACCTGCCCCGCCATAGGCAAACAGCACGAAGTCGCGGGGGTCGCGGCCGCGATCGATCGATGAGCGGCGCATCAAGTCGGCCATGTGGGCATTGACGATGCGATAGGCTCCGGCGGCTGCCTGGATGCGGTCCAGACCCAATCGCGAGGCAACCTTGTCGACCGCGGCTTCGGCCATGGCTCTGTCCAGCCGCATGGAGCCGCCCAGTACGGCGGACGAATCGATATAGCCGAGCACCAGGTTGACATCCGTGATGGTGGGCGTGTCGCCGCCGCGGCCGTAGCAGGCAGGCCCCGGCTCCGCACCGGCGCTGTGCGGGCCCACACGCATCAGGCCATTATCGTCGATCCAGACGATGCTTCCCCCGCCGGCGCCGATCGACTCGACGGCGACCTTCGGGATCACGCACGTATAGCGGTCGACCACCGGCTCCTCATCGAGAACCGTGCGGCCGTCCTCGATCAAGGCGACATCGAATGTGGTGCCACCCATGTCAGCGCAGATGATGTCGGGCTCGCCGTAGGCAGCCCCGAAATACCGCGCGCCCAGAACCCCGCTTACAGGGCCGGAATCAAGCGTCAGGAGCGGTCGCTGCGACACCTCCGCCATGGTTGTCAGGCCGCCCATGGAATGAGCCAGCAGCAGTGGAAAACGCAGGCCGGCCTCATCGAGGCGCTGCTCCAGGCGGGCGATGTAGCCAATCAAGCGAGGCGCGACGTAGGCGTTGGCTACCGTGGTGGCCGTTCGCTCGTATTCGCCCAGGATCGGCGCCACCTCGTGCGAGGCGCAGACATAGACGCCGGGCAGCGCGGCCGCCAAGCGCTCGCGCACCGCGCGCTCGTGCGAGGGGTTGGCAAACGACCACAGAAACGCGATCGCGACCGCCTCGATCTTTTCCTCCCTGAGCCTCTCGATCGTCTGTTCCACGTCGGCGTCGTTGAGGGCGACGACGACCTCGCCATTGCGATCCATCCGTTCAGAGATGCCGAAGGTGTGACGACGGGCAACGATCGGCGGGTCAGCCTTGGCGAGATGGGACTGGTGCGTCATCTGCTGTGTGGTGAGGCCTGCGATCTTCTGGGAGGCCTTGCCGATCAGGAAGGCTTCCTCGTGGCCGCGGCTTGCCAACAATGCCGTACGGGCGCCCTTGCGCTCGACAATGGCGTTGGTGGCAACAGTACAGCCATGAACGATGAGCCGGCAGCCAGCGACGAGATCCTTCAGGCCGATCGCCAGATTGGAAGCGGCAGCCTCCAGCGCCTCCATCACACCCTGGTCCTGATTATCGCGCCGGGTGGGGGCCTTGGCGATCGTAACAATACGGCCTGCACCATCAAGGACGGCGCAGTCGGTGAATGTGCCGCCAATGTCGATACCGATATAATAGGTCATGGGAGGACGCTTGGCGCTGGGAAGGGGGCTCTGCGGGAGCGGAAGCAGGAGGCGACGGGTTGGCATTCGATAGCATCGCCTTGCTCCAGGCGCCAGCAGGTGCACTTATTCCGGGCTCCGCAACGCCAACGGACTAGGTCTTGCGGGCTGTGCGTTGACAGCAGCCGCCGACAGCGGCACCGTCGCTCGCACATCATGCGGTCCAAAAGGAGTCCCGGCGATGACCGATCAGTCCTTCGAGTTGCGTCTTGTGGAGGACAATCTCCATTCCGGCGCAGCCTTCGTGTTGCCAGCCGACGGCATCAACCGGGTCGTTTACGTGGCGCACGGCTCGGTCGATGCGGCGAGCGGCACGTTCAGCGCCGACAGCGCCTGGCTCAGCAAAGGTGGAGAAACGATCACCGCCGGCAGCGAGGGCGCCGCGCTGTGGCGGTGGGAGCTGGCGCCGGCCGGCAGCCGAACTGCCGAGGTCGAGGCCGGTCGCGGCGCGACCCGCCAGAAGCTCGTCGCGCCGTTGGCATGGCCGATTGCGGATCGAGTGCTCATGCGCGCCGACAGCGTTGCTTTCCCGCCTGGGGGCTGCGCCTACACGCATACCCATCAAGGACCGGGGATTCGCTGCCTGATTGAAGGTGGCGTCCGTATCGACACGGACGGTCACTCTACAGCGTACGCACCGGGCGGCGCATGGTTCGAGGCCGGACCAATTCCAGTATTCGCACAGGCCGCAAGCGACAAACAGAGCAGGTTCATCCGCGTGATGGTGCTGCCGGCATCGCTGTTGGGCAAGAGCTCGATCTCGTATGTCAAGGCTGAGGATCTGGATAAGCCGAAGTCGCAAAGCTACAAGGGCTATGTCGATACGGTGATCGGATAGTCACCGCGAGCGGCCGGGGGCGTTCGGGGCATACGGACGGATCTGCAGCCCCACTCAAGCGAAATAGCCGCTGTCACCGCCGTGCTTTTTCAGACATTGACGCAATGGACGACTTACCGATAATGAAAGCCCAGTTCGCGATAATGCGCGCACATGGCAAAGCGTGTTCGGCAACTGCCGATTGGCACCCACCTCGAAGCAGCCTATGCTTGCGCGAGATTCAACCGCACGAACCCGCCCGGCCCTGAATGCCAGACCTTGAGTTCCGCACCGACATCGACTTCGTCTACGGTCAGCCGCGCGAGCTGGTGGCCGGTGTCTCGCGACTTGTCGCGAACAACCCGAGCCCGTTCACCTTCAAGGGCACCAATACCTATCTGATCGGAACCGACGAGCTGGCGGTGATCGACCCCGGGCCGGAAGACGAAGTGCATACTGCAGCGGTTCTGGCCGCCATCGCCGGCAGGCCCGTCTCTCATATCGTCCTGAGCCATACGCATCACGATCATATCGGCGGTCTGGCGCGGCTGGCAGAAGCGCTTCCTGCAGCCAAGGTCTGCGGTTACGGGCGGCGAGCCCGCAATCCCGGTGCCGGCCGTTCGGCGGCGGACGGCTCGGAAGCCAGCGATGTCGATTTCCAGCCGGAGATCGTGCTGCGCGACGGTGATGCGATTGGCGGGGACGGCTGGCGGCTCGAGGTGCTGCACACGCCCGGACACGCCTTCGATCATCTCTGTTTCGCACTTGCAGGGACTGGCGTTCTGTTCTCCGCCGACCACGTGATGGCATGGAACACAAGTGTCGTGGCCCCGCCCGAAGGCCGCATGGCGGACTACATGACGTCGCTGGAGCGGCTGATGGGACGCGGCGATACGCTCTACCTGCCCGGTCACGGCGGACGGCTGGAACGGCCGGAGCGGACGGTACGAGCTTATCTGCTGCACCGGCGGTGGCGCGAGGAGGCTATTCTCGGGGTGATCAGGGATGGGAAAAAGACCATCCGCGATATCGTGACCGTCATCTATCGCGACATCGATGCACGGCTCATCCGTGCCGCCTCGCTGTCGGTGCAGGCGCATGTCGAGCACCTGATCGAGCGGCGCCTCGTCAATTGCGCGGGTCCCGTGACTTTCGAGTCCGAGATTTCCGCCTGTTGATCTTGGATCTGGCCTTTTCCTCACGCTGCTTAAGACCGGGACTCTTGCCGCGCGCGGCCACGGTTGGGACAGAGGCATCTATGCGCGCCTGAAGATCGCTCAGAAGGCGGCGGACACGCTGGGCATTGCGGCCGAAGTCGTGCGCGCCGTACCGCGAGCTCGAACGAACATCGATGCGCGCAAGTCCTCGATCAGCACCAACCCGCACGATAACATCATCGTAGAACCCGACGACCAGCGTGCGATCGACTGCCTCGATCAGGCCCGACCGCTGGCGCCCAGGCGGCGCCTCCGCCACGATCTGGAATTTAGCCTTCTTCAAAGTTGCCAGTGCAATCTCAAATGTGTCCTCTAGGCTGCGGTTGACGAGGAGTGGACGAATGTCGGGATAATTCGCGAGCTGGACCTTGGCGTGGGAGGCTGCGGGGTAGCTCGCAGCGTTGGCCGACTTCACCCGCCAGTGCGCCAGCGCAATCAGTGGAGGCGGCGTCGTCACGTCCGTTGTCACGTCGTTGATGCGCGGCAAGTCGAAATAGGTTTGGGCGTAGGACAGCGGCCACACGTAGATGGCGCCGGCGACGGCAATGCCGATCAAGGCCCATGCAAATCCCGGCACACCGCGTCGCCAGACATCGATCAAGGCAATGATGCCAAGCACGATGGCAAAGGCCGACAGGACAAACGCCACAGCGAACAGATTGAGCGCCAGCGGTGTCGGCATGCCGAGCAGGCGGTGCAGCAGTATGGCCATACAGATCAATGCGCCGGCAAACAGAGCCAAGCGCGGAGACCAGTTGCTGAACAATGCCGATTTCGTCCTGAACATGAACTTGCCGGCTCCTCGCTGCCCCTGTCAGGGCGGCCAATACGGTTCGAGGCCTTGGCGCTGTCGGGCGACGCTCGCGGCGATTTCTTTGGTTCGCCAATTGCTGGTTATCGCGGACTTGCGGCCACTGCAACAGCAGCGATCACTTGCGCATGGCCACAGCCAGCGAGTCACGCGGGAAAACACATCGACACGACGGAACACGATCCGCCATCACCTGTTGCAGCAGCCGCTACGCCATGCTGCTAACAGATTGAATTTACAGGACCTGTAACCTGGGCGACAGCGTTGACGTGGGCGAATTGCGTTTACATTATCGCATTGTCTTGTGACATGCAGACCTTGTGACATGCAGACTAGGCAACGCAGTGGACATAACGACGATGGCACACACCAACTTCCGCCAGATGCTGAAGGGTTACAGCCTGACGACGGCAGAGATCCTGTACCGGATGCCGGATCATCCTTCGCTGCTGCAGACGTTCGTATGGCAGGACTACGACCTGCATCCCCGCTTTCCGAAGCTGATGGGCTTCCTGGAGTTCTGGAATGCGGAACTGGATGGCAAGTTGTACAAGGTCTCGGTGGCGCATTCGAAGCTCATCAGGCCGAGCGAGATCAATCTCGTCAGCGGTGAATTCCGGCTGAACTGATCCGCAAGCCAACGCGCGCACGGACTGGTAGGCTGTCCCAGATCGTTTCCGCCTCAGGCGGAATTGATCTGTCCGTCTCGCTCACGTGCCGCTCCGGCCTAGTGAGGCGACGGCGGGACTGATCCCTTGTTCAGTCGACGCCGATCAGCCAATAGGTCGTTGCCGGTATGAACAGGATGATGGCGATGCGTACCATGTCGGAGAGAAAGAACGGCACGATGCCTTTGAAGGAATCCATCAGCGGCACATCCTTCGCCAGCGAATTTATGACATAGACGTTGAGACCGATCGGCGGCGTGATGAGGCCGACCTCAGCCACAGACAACACCAATATGCCAAACCAGATCAGAATGACCGATTGGGGTATTCCAAGCTCCAGTCCGTTCACGATCGGCAACAGCACCGGCACGGTGAGCAGGATCATTGCCAGCGTATCCATCACGCAGCCGAGCACCAGATAGAGCAAGACGATTCCGATCATGATGGTCATCGGATTCCAGCCCAGCGCGCCGATGAAATCCGACAGCGCCTGCGGGATTTGCGACAACGCCAGGAACGACGAATAAAGCTCGGCACCGATCAAGATGAGGAAGATCATCCCGGTGATGCGCGCGGTCTCCTGCAAGGCGGCAAACAGGCCACGCCATCGCATCTCACCTGCGACCGACGCCAACAGGCCCGTCGATGCAGCGCCGACCGCAGCCCCTTCCGTCGGCGTGAATACGCCCATGTAGATGCCGCCGATGACGGTCAAGAAGATGAGCACGACTGGCCAGATCGTGCCGAGACTGACGACGCGCTCGCGCCAGTCAGCCTTTGGGCCGGCAGGCCCAGCGGATGGATACACCCGGACGTAGCACCAGACCGCAATCATATAGCCGATCGCGGCCAGGATGCCCGGGATGACGGCGGCAAGAAACAAGTGCGCCAGCGACTGCTCGGTCAGAATCGCGTAGATGACCAGAATGATCGACGGCGGAATGAGAATCCCCAGCGTGCCGCCTGCTGCCAGCACGCCGGTCGACAACGCGCCCGAATACCCGAACCGGCGCATTTCCGGCATCGCGACAGTTGCCATGGTCGCGCCGGTTGCGATCGACGACCCGCAAATTGATCCGAAAGCCGCACATCCGCCGATGGTGGCAATCGCCAGTCCACCCTTGCGGTGCCCCACCCACGCGCGCGCGGCACGGTAGAGCGCTTTTGAGATGCCGCCTTCAGCGGCGAACTGCCCCATCAGGACGAACAGAGGGATAACAGTCAATTCGTGGTTGGCGACCCGCGAATATGGCAGCTCCGCCAGCAACCCCATCAAGGGATGCAGCCCGGCCAGCAAGGCAAAACCGATGCCTCCGCACAGGATCATGGCGAGACCGATCGGCATGCGCAGCGCAATCAGCACCAGCAGGCCGACGAAGAGAACAGCCCCGATCTCGAAATTGCCCATTATCCACCGAGCGCCTTGAAACTTGCAACGATGCGGAGAAGGCACACGAGGGAGACAAGAGCCATAGATGCAACTGCCACGGTGAGCGGTATCCACAGGGGGATCTGAAGCAGCGCGCTGAACTCGCCGTTGTAGAACTTGTCGACCAACGCATGGCTCATACGCCAGGCCAGAAGGCCGGATATGCCCATAAAGATCATGTCATGGATGATCTCCAGCACGCGTTTTGCCGACAGCGGAAGGGCGGATGTGAAAAATTCCGCCCGCAGATTGCCGTCGGTCGCATGCGTCATGGGGAAGAACAGGAATATCGCGATGGCGCAGACAATCTCGACCAGCTCGTAATCGCCGGGCAGCGGAGCGGAAAAGACGTAGCGCCCGAAGACGCTGGCAACAGTGATGGCGACGGCGGCCAGCAGAAAGACGCCGCCGACCATCGACATGGCCTTGGTGAGGGCAAGCAACGCTCGCCCTCCAACCGCAATCTCGATCGGGGGGGCGGCGTCTGAGGCATGCTCGCCCGGGACGGCACTGCCCGTTGCGGCACCTTCGGGACCGGGGGTGGACGACATCGGCTACTTCTTATTGAGCTCGGCCTGATATTTCGCGATGAGGCGTTCGGCGTCGGCCAGAATCTCCTTGCCCGGATGGCCCTTTGCCGCGATGTCGGCAACCCACTTGTCGTAGACCGACTGCACTGCCTTGCGCCAGATTGCCACCTCGGACTTCGGCAGCGTGATGACCTCATGCTTCAGCTTGATGGCCTTGGCCTTGCCCGGCTTGTCGTCCTCGACCCAGCGCCGGCCGAACTCCTTGGCGACGGCCACTCCCGTGTTTGCGTCGATGACCTTTTTCAGCTCCGGCGGCAGCTTGGCATAGCTGTTCTTGTTCATGATTGTGACAAGTGGCGGCTCGTGCAGGGTGGAATTGGTATGGTAATTGGCGGCATCGATGGTCCGGATCGCGAGCGAGATCGACCACGGCGCGATGGCGCCGTCGACGACGTTCTGCAGCAGCGCCTCCGTCATCTTCAGACCCGGAATCGGCACCGGCGTGGCGCCGAGCGCGGTGAGGGCGTCAGAGGAGATGCGTGAGGGTGTGCGCAGCTTCAAGCCTTTGAAATCGGCCAACGTCTTGACTGGGCGCGGCTTCGTATGGATGACGGATTCACCGCCCGAGTGCCCGGCAATCAGGTAGACGTCGCCAAACTCCTTCTTGCCCCATTTGCGGATGAATTCGTCGATTGCGGGCGAAACGGCATCTGCTTTCTCACCGATGAACGGCAGTTCGAAAACGGTAACCAGCGGGAACAGCCCGGCTTTGTATCCAGGCAGGGTGAAGCCCATGTCGACCACACCGTTCTTGACCTGGTCGTAGATGTCTGGGGCCTTGCCGCCAAGCTGCATGGACCCGAACATCTGGATCTTGAGCTTGCCGCCCGATTTCTTCTCCATCTTCTGCATGAGCCACTGGAGATTCTTGAAAGAGCGGGCGACGGGCGGCACGTGGGTATGGAATCTCAGTGTCACAGTCTGGGCACTGACGGACGGGGCAATGCCAATGCTCACCGCCAGGCCGACGGCTGCGGCGAGGCCCACGCCCCTCGCAGTCAGGGCGGCGCGGCTGATTTCAGCTCTAAAAAGGCGCATGGCAGTCCTCCCAGACGGATACACGATTATTTGCCTTGCGGGCGCCAAAGAAGCGGCTGCCCGGGTGCCCGGATTTCCCAGGTTGTCCTGCTTGTCAATACATAGCTGTCACTCGCAAGGCAACTCCCTGACACCGATTGCCTCAGGGAACAGGCCGGCGCGCCACATTGGGCGCATGCGGCGAACAGCACACGCATCTGCCGGGGCCTGCCGAGGAGGTGAACAGACCAGACGTGCCAATTGTGGGGTCCGGAAGACTGGCGGGGGAGGATTTCGTTGGCTCAACAGACAGATAAACCAGCGGCCACGGACAGGCTCGGCCAGCCGCCGTGACGAGTAAAACAGGGACGGGCCGGTGCCTGAATGTCAATTAGACCAGCGCGGTAACTCACTGTAAAGGCCATGCAATCCTTTATTGATGTTATAATATTCTTTTAACTGCTCAAAATGCATGTCTGGCCCCGCTCCCGCAGAATGGAGCGTCCTTGATGGACAAAAAATGAGGCCGAGATGAACTCCAGTGTACTTTGCCGTTTGCGGCGGCATGAAAGTGGCTCAACTACGATCCTTTTTGGTCTTGCCGCGCTTACTCTCGTCGGTGCTGTCGGGGGAGCTATCGACTACAACCGTTATGCTGCGGCCCGCCGCGCGACGCAGGCAGCGGTTGATGCAGCCGTGCTGGCCGGCGCGCGCACGCTGCTCATGAACCCTGACGATAGCACCGCAGCCATCAATGCCGCGACCAACTACTACAACGGGAACGTCGCGGGCCGCGTGCAGCTGGCCAGCGATACGATCTCGTTCAAGGTGGTCGAGAACAAGACGGCTGTAACGGCGGAGGGCGGTGCGAAACTCGCCACGACCTTCCTCCAGGTGCTCGGCATTCCGCAGCTGACTGTGATGTCCCAGGCTGCTGCCGGTTTCCCGAAAGCCAAGATTTCCGGCGGCGGCGGCAGCGATATCGAGGTCGCTGTGATGCTCGATCTGACCGGCTCCATGTGCGACGACGGCGTTGGACCGTGCACGTCCGGCACCAAGCTTACCGCCATGAAAGACGCGGCGAAGGAACTGGTGGATATCGTCGTGCGCGATGAGCAGACGCCGAAGACCTCCAAGGTCGCGCTTGTGCCGTTCTCAACCAGAATCCGTGTTGCGCAGAACGGGGCCGGTGGGAACCTGATGACGCAGCTCACGGGCATGCCGGACACATGGTCCGGATGGCGCATGATCTGCACCCAGAGCAACGGCGGGAGCGGCGGCAGCGAAGGTAACGGCGACTGGGAATGCCTGAATGAGGAATCCCAGTACCAGACGGACTGGAAGATCATGCCGTGCGTCACGGACCGCTACTACAATAGCAGCTCGAGCTACGACTATACCGACGACAAGCCCGGCTCTGGCGAATGGCTGAACGCGCATGGCGGCGACCGCTCTCCCGAAAGCTGGGACAGCAGCGAAACGGCCCAGACCAGCTACACCGGTGCCACCCAGGCCGATCCATCCTACAACTGGAATTACGACCCGACGGGATACTGTCATGATGTGTCCGAGGACAATTTGATCGTCCCGCTGACCTCGGACAAGACCTCGCTGAAATCCGCGATCGACAATCTGGAAGCTTACGGATCGACCAGCGGCACACTTGGCACGGCTTTCGCCTGGTACATGCTTTCGCCGAAATGGACCTCGATCTGGACGGGTCCAAGCGCGCCGGGCGGATATAACCTGCTCACGACCCAGGGCAGCAACGGCGCGCCGCAGCTGCGCAAGGTGGCGGTGCTGATGTCGGACGGAGTCTACAATACCGTGCGCGGCTGGAAAGAGCAGGACCAGCAGGAGATGTCCAATCACGCCAAGCAACTGTGCACGAACATGAAGGCGGCCGGCATAGAGATCTACACGATCGGCTTCGCACTCGACCAGCTTACGCCGTCCGAAAAGACGATCGCTGAGGATACGTTGCTGTCGTGCGGTTCCAGCGTGGAGCATTTCTACAATACGCTGACTGCCAACGAGCTCACGGCCGCATTCCAGGACATCGGCATCAAGTTGACGTCAATTGCGCTTTCGAAATAACCGGCGCAAACGCCAGTACGGTCCCGACCCGAAGTCCTGCAGGGATTTCGGGTCGCGAGCGGCGGCCGTCTGCCGGGATGTCCTGGCAGAGATACAGGCCGCCCCGCATTCTGGGAGTGATGCATGTAGCTGGCAGTGTGGCGGCGTGCGACGGCCGCCCAGATTTCGTTTGCCTAACCGATCGCCTCCAAAGGCCCCGCAAGCCAGGCATGCCGGGCTCTTGCATAGCCAGGAAAAACCGCGTGATTTAGCCGTTGCTGGTCAATTCGACCTGCACGGTAACTCGGCATAAATATCGTTCAAATCCTTTATGTCAATTATAACGTTCCGTTAACTGCCTAAGTTCAATCTCACCCCACGTGCGCCCACATCAAGGGAGCCGTTTCCACAACTCAGACATCGAGGCGGAGATGAAATCGAGTTTGTTGAATAGCGTTTTGCGGCATCAAAGTGGCTCGACGACAATTGTTTTCGGCGCTGCAGCACTTGCACTCGTGGGCGCAATCGGCGGAGCGATCGACTACAACCGATACGCTGCGGCGCGTCGTGCCACGCAGTCCGCCGTGGACGCAGCGGTCCTGGCCGGTGCTCGCACGCTGCTCATGAATCCGGACAACACCAGCGCAGCCATCACCGCCGCGGCCAGCTACTACACCAGCAACATTGCCGGCCGCGCTACGCTTGCGAACGACACCATCGCTTTCCAGGTCACCGACAACAATTCGGCTGTCACCGCTACCGGGGAGGCGTGGCTGCAAACCTCATTCCTCCGGGTACTGGGCATTCCACAGATCAAGGTTGCATCGGCGGCCGGCGCCGGCTTCCCGAAGGGCAAGATCCTGATGGGTGGCGGCAGCAACCTCGAAGTCTCCGTGATGCTCGACGTCACCGGCTCGATGTGCGCCGGCCAGTCGGTGCCGTGCACGTCGAGCAGCAAAATGGATGCGATGAAGGACGGCGCGAAAGATCTCGTCGATATCGTGGTGCGCTCCGAGCAGACGCCGTACTACTCCAAGGTAGCGCTTGTGCCATTCGCTGCACGCGTCCGCGTCGGGCCCGATGGCGGGGGCGGTGCGATGATGCAGACGCTGACGGACCTCGATCCGACCTGGACGGGCTGGTTCAAGACCTGCACCGACGGCAGCGGCGGGTCCGAGGGCGAGGGCCAAAGCAACTGGCAGTGCAATGCGTACGAGGCCCAGCACAAGGAGAACTGGAAGATCATGCCGTGCGTCACCGACCGGTATCGCGAGGACACCGGCTATGACTACACGGACAGTGCACCCGGCGCTGGCGCCTGGTTCAATGCTCACGACGGCCGCCGCATGCCTGTTGGCCGGGATAGCTCCGATACGCCAGCGACGACAAAGCTCGGCGTGACGCCGGCGGATCCGGCAGAGCATTGGAATTACCGCGAGAACGGCGCGTGTTCGCAGATGGACGATGCCAACGAAATCATGCCGCTGTCGTCGGACAAGAGCGCGCTGAAGACCAAGATCGACAGCCTGGAGGCCGACGGCTCGACGGCGGGTGCTCTGGGCACAGCGTTTGCCTGGTACATGCTGTCACCGAACTGGGCCTCGATCTGGACCGGCAACAGCGCGCCAGCGCCCTATTCGGAACTGACCGAAACCCAAGCCAATGGCGCACCGAAGCTGCGCAAGGTTGCCGTGCTGATGTCGGACGGCGTGTTCAACACCTATCGCAGCTGGAACGGGCAGAACCAGCAGGATATGTCCAACTATGCCAAGCAGATGTGCACCAACATGAAGGCGCAGGGTATAGAGATCTACACGGTGGGTTTCGCGCTCGACCAATTGTCGGCAGGGGAGAGGACGATTGCGGAGGACACCCTGCTTTCCTGCGGCACGACGGTCGATCACTTCTACAACTCGCTGACGCCGGCCGAGCTTGCTTCCGCGTTCCAGGACATCGGTGTCAAATTGTCGTCGATCTCGCTGTCGAAATAGCAGCACGACAGAGGCGCAAAAAAGCCCGCTCACCGTCAAGGTTTGCGGGCTTTTTCTTTTTGCGACTGACCGGCTGGCCTCAGCGGTCTGAGCCGGCCTTCATCTGTGCGGCATCGACGCGGCTGATCTGCTCGATGCGGACGTCGACTACGGCGACGCCGCCTTGCTCGACAACCTCGATCGCCTTGGCGATCTCGCGCTCCATGTCCTCCAGGGTCGTGGCACTGGCCGAAGCCCTTGGCGCCCTGCGCCTCGGCCATCTTGACGAGATCGACCTCCGGATCGTTCATGAACTGGCCGATCCACTTGTTCTCGACCGGACGGTCGCGCTGCAAGGCCATGCGTTCCTGGTGCTCGACGTCGTTGTTGTAGGAGATGTTGTTGGCGATCACGATCAGCATCGGTATGCGATAGTGCACTGCGGTCCAAACCGCGGTGACGCCCATCAGGTAATCGCCGTCACCAAGCACCGCCACCGGCATGCGGCCGGAGTCGGTATGCTGCAATGCCAGCGCGGAGCCGACTGCGATGCCCGGGCCGCCGCCGATGCCTCCGCCGCCATCCGAGCCCACATAGTCGAGCGGATGCTTGAGCGGCCAGGTCGATCCGTTCCAGGACAATGAGACGTGGAGCAGGCTGTAGGCGCGGTCACCCAGCGCCTTCCTGAGACCCGAGCGAGAAATGATCAGGCCGCAGCGGCTCGCCCTTAGGCGGAGCTTTCAGCGCCGGCACCGGGCGCGGTCCTGCCGCCCAACCCTTCTTCGCCGGCCCATCGGCGATACGAGACAGAAGTCCGGCGACCACCGCCTCCGGCTCTGCCGGCACGAACACGTCGACCGTGGGATGGATGTGGTGGTCCATGCTCCAGCCGTTGTGGATGATATGGTCAAGTGAGACCTGGATCACCTTCGCACCCGGCTGGGCATCGCCGAGCGCCAGCTTGAAGGCGCCGCCGAGATCGACCCAGTCGAGGCTGAGGATGACATCCGCTTCCTTGATCGCCTCGAGCCCTTCCTTCACCGGACGGCCTCGGGCATGCCGATATGCAGCGGGTGGTCGGTCGGGAATGCGGCGCCGACCTTGATGTCGGTCATGACACCAGCGCCCAGGCGCTCGGCCAGCTCGACGCGGTCGGCCCAGCCCTGCTCGCTGCGCGAGACGCGGCCGGCCAGGATCAGCGGGCTTCTTGGCGCCTTCAGCAGCTTGGCGGCCTCGTCGAGCAGCTCGGCCGACGGCCCCTGGTTCATCTTCGGTACGAAACCGCATGGGATCGATCGGCGCGCAGCGGCTCGTCCATCCGCATCTCCTGCATGCCGGCGTCGAGGTTGATGTAGACCGGGCCCATCGGCGCCTGGCGCCGACAGCCAGTAGCCGCGCAGCACCGCCTCGCGCGCGGCGCCAGGCGAGGCCGGCTCGTTGTCCCATTTCGTGTACGGACGGATGCAGCGCGCCCTGGTCCTGCGCGGTGTGGATCCAGTCGATCCACGGCCGCCGCTTCATGGCGTCGATCGGACCGGTGGCGCCGAACACGATCGCCGGCATGCGGTCGCACCAGGCGTTGAAGAACGCCATCGTCGCGTGCATCAGGCCGACGTTCGAGTGGACCGCCGCCGCGATCGGCGTGCCCGTCACCTTGGCCCAGCCGTGCGCGATGGCGACCGCGTGCTCCTCGTGCAGGCAGAGCAGCATCTTCGGCTGATCGTTGCCGATGTGATTGACGAGGCTGTCGTGGAGGCCACGGAAACTCGCGCCGGGCGTCAGCGCGATGTAGGGATATCGAGGGCGCGCAGCGCATCCGCCACGACGTCGCTGCCGAACAGCGCGTTGCCTTTCGACGGGATCGGTTTTTCTATACCGGTTCCCACGACTTTGCCTTTGTCTTTACTTCCCTTGGCGGCCATGTGCGTCTCCACCCTCGTCGGTTGGCGTTGATCGATGCCTTGTTGACAGCAAAGTCCCAGCTTAAGGGGAAACACGCCGGAACACTAGCTCCGCCGACGTTCGCCGTGCTCCGATAGACTTCCAGATCGTGCTATGCACCAATTGAACCCATCGCATTGCGGTGGGCAGCGACCAAGCCAGGAACGCGGCTCGGGTCAGTCCGGCCCCAACCGCACTCGGTGGCAACACCGAACGGCCGGTCGAGCACGCGGGCCGCGGTGGCAATGCGAGCCTTGTCGCCGGGCCCATCGTTATGGTGCAGAAGGCCCAGGTAGAGCTCCGTGGCCGCCGGTATGCGCATGCCTTTCATCGGTTCGAAATATGCTTCGTCGTCCCGATCCTGCGGCACCGGCAAATGCAGAAAGTCCATCGAGTGGGACAGGCCAGGAACGAAGCCATTCACCATCTCGGCCATGACGCCGGTATCCTTCGGCATGACGAGGTGGGCATCGGCCGGCGAGCCGTAACAAAGGTGATAGCCCATGTCGACGCCGGCCGGCACGGCATTTCCGATGCGTGCGAGTTCGTCAGTGATCTGGCGCTTGTAGTCGCTGGGCCGGTGCCCATAGGGCTTATAGCCCTCCCACACCAGTACCTCCTGGCAAATATCCCATTGGATGGACAGATCAACCCGAGGTACCCCATCAACGATAATCTTGAGATCATCCAGCAAGGCTGCTTCGTAGATCGCGATGTAGTCGGCAAGCAACTCCGGTGCCACGAACTGGTAGGCCGAGGACATTGCGGTCGGCAGGCAGACCTGGAACTTCACACCAGGCGATATCGCGCCTTCATCTCTTAGTCGCTTGAACGTCTCATAGGAGGCCAGCGCAGCGGGGGCATAGCCGGTCTGCAATTTCACGCGGGCACGGTCGACATTCTCTCGAAACCGCACGTACTGCGTTCGCCGCAGCAGCCGTCCATTCCACTCGTAAAGCTCCATCTCCGGAATGTCGGTGGCCAGCTCGAAGTCAGGGTGCGCCAACAGCATTTCACGCTGCCAGTAGATCCAGCGGCCGCGCTCTCCCGTCTCCCCATCGGGCAGGCGCTTGAGCCAAGGCCCGAGCTCGCGCGAAAGCAGACGGAACACGCTATCGTCATCAGGCAATGCCACGGAGCCAATGAGGTGCACACCTGTCGGACGACACATTGTTCAGCTACCTTATACTGACCTTCGCTTTCCACAGCTCCCATGGGCGGTGGATCTGGCCCTCGATGGTGGCCTCGGTCAGCAGTGCCTCCTCCTGCGACAGGAACTCGATGGGGCCGCCCGCCATCATCGCCTGGAGCTGGAGGCGGGCGTTCATCTCCGTGTACACAGCCCGGTAGGTGGCAACTTTCACATCCTGGGCCACGATGACATTGCCGTGGCCGCGCATCAGCGCCATGGGCTTGTCCGCAAGAACGCGCGCCAGATCACGGCCGTGACCCGGCTCGCGCACCAGAATATCGGTGTGCTGACCGCTTTCCTTGCGGATGTCGTAGACGGGAACGCCGCGGCCGAGGAAGCCCGACATATGATAGATGGGACGCATCGCGTGCTGCGTGACGCCGAACGGCACGACTGAGGGTGAGTGGGTGTGGATGACGGAATGCACATCGGGCCTGGACTTGTAGATCTCGCCGTGGATGTAGCGCTCCAGAAATCCGCGCGGCGCCTTGGGGTCGACCGGCTCGCTTTCAAGGTCGTACTCGACGATGTCGACTGCCGTCACCAACTCGGGCGCCAGGTTGCGCGAGAGCAGGTATCGATCAGGGGCGGCGGGATGGCGGACGCTGACGTGTCCGAATGCATCGAGAACACCATGGTATGAAAGGATCCGGCTGGCAGCCACCAGATCCTCGAGGAACTCCTGGGGTACAGGTCCCGCCGACCCCTTGCCGCCTGCGCTCGCCATGTCGGTGATCCTTCTCGATCCGTGAGCGTATCTGATGATTACTTTGTGCGCGTCATCCAGGTGCCCGCCACCGGACCCCATTCTTCCGCAGACGCTGTGGCGTGCCGGACGATGGGCCGCCGGGGCAAGCCCGACGATGACAGGTGGCGAGGCGCTGCTTGAAACAGCACCTCGCAACAGTTTGCTTCATGCGCAGGCAGCCACAGCCCGCTTCGCCATCACGGTCACCAGATGGGCGCGGTATTCCGCGCTGGCGTGGATATCGCTCAGCATACCATCGGAGGGGACCTTGATGCCGGCGACCGCATCAGCGCTCCACGATTTCGCAAGCGCGTCCTCCATCTCCTTGACGCGGAAGACGCCATTGTCGCCGGCACCGGTGATGGCGACGCGCACGCCCTGCGGTCCCTTGGACACGAAGGCGCCGACGATCGCGTAGCGAGAAGCCGGGTTCTTGAACTTCATGTAGGCTGCCTTGTCCGGCACGGGGAAACGGATGCCGGTGATGATCTCGTCCGCCTCCAGCGCCGTCGTGAACAGGCCCTGAAAGAAGTCATCGGCGCCGATCTCGCGCTTGTTGGTGACAATGGTTGCTCCCAGCCCCAGGCAGCCGGACGGATAATCGGCAGCCGGATCGTTGTTGGCCACGGATCCGCCGATGGTGCCGCGATGGCGCACCTGCACGTCGCCGATGCCGCCGGCCAGCTGGGCAAGGGCGGGGATCGCCTTGGCGAGGTCTGCCGAACGGGCCACGTCGGCGTGCCGCGTCATGGCTTTGACCGTGACGATGCCGCCGGAGACGCTGACGCCCTTCAGGTCGGCAATGGTGCCGAGGTCGACGAGCTTGGCAGGCTTGTTCAGGCGCAGCTTGATGGTCGGCAAGAGTGTCATGCCGCCGGCCAGCAGCTTGCAATCCTCGGTCGCGGCAAGCGCCTTCGATGCGGCGTCGACCGACTGGGCTTTCTCGTAGTCGAAATTGTACATATGGAAACCTCCTCTACCGGCCATTCAGCTCTTGGCGCCCATCGTCTGCGAGGCGTGCAGCACCGCCTCGACGATGTTGTGATAGCCAGTGCAGCGGCACAGATTGCCTTCCAGCCAGTGACGCACCTCCTGCTCGGTCGGCTTGGGGTTCTTTTGGAGAAGATCAACCGAATTCATCACCATGCCCGGCGTGCAGAAGCCGCACTGAAGGCCGTGCTTCTCGTGGAAGGACTGCTGCACGGGATGCAGCTTCTCTGGCGTGCCGATACCTTCGATGGTGACGACATCGGCCCCCTCGGCCTGGGTGGCGAGCACCGTGCAGGACTTCACAGCGTCACCATTCATCAGCACGGTGCAGCAGCCGCATTGGGTGGTATCACAACCGACATGGGTGCCGGTGAGACGCATGTCCTCGCGCAGGAGCTGGACCAGCAGCCGCCGGTTCTCGACATCCTTCGACACCTTTTGTCCGTTCACTGTCAAATTCACGGTGGGCATATGCCAGTCCTCTCCTCTTACGCTTGGCGTACGCCGGCCTCGTTCCGGCGGACCTCTTGTCGGGGCTCGGGCTTTCAGGGCTCGGGCTGCGGGAATGCCGGCCAGGAAGACAGGGTTCAGTCCTGCCTGAGCCGGGCCGGCGGGCTAGTTGTGGGACAATTGGCGCGGCGAGGCAAGGGGCCAATGCCATGGGCCAATGACCGGCATTTCCCGGGACCAATGCCCGGCAGTGCCGCGACCGGCTCACCTGCCGCTCTTCGCGGCCTCGATCGCCTGCCACACCTTGGCCGGCGTGACCGGCATGGTGATGTCACGCACGCCAAGATCCCACAGCGCATCGAGCACGGCATTGACGACTGCCGACAGCGCCGGCGTCGTGCCGCCCTCGCCGCCGGCCTTGATGCCGAGCGGATTGGTCGGCGACAGCACCTCGACGATCTCGGTGCTGAACGAGGGCATGTTGTCGGCGCGCGGCATGCCGTAGTCCATGAGCGAGCCGGACAACGGCTGGCCGCTGTTCTGGTCGATAGGCGCACAGCTCCCACATCGCCTGGCCGACGCCCTGCGCGATGCCGCCGTGGGTCTGGCCATGCACGATCAGCGGATTGATGCAGCGGCCGACATCGTCGACGGCGGCATAGCGCGTGATCTCGACCCAGCCGGTTTCCGGGTCGATCTCGACTTCGCAGATCGCGCAGCCGTTGGGGAACACCGGATCGTGCATCTCGTTGTCGGTGCGCGACAGCTGAGCTTCGGCAGTCCGCGCGCTGGCCGCTGCGCGCGGCGAGCTCGAACAGATCGAACGTGCAGGTTGCTGGCCGGCGAGGACAGCCGGCCGTCGCTCGAACTCGACCTTGTCCGGCGCGGTGTCGCAGCAGAACGGCGGCGATCTCCTTGGCCTTGGCGATGAGGTCGCCGGCGGCGCAGAGCATCACGGTTGCCGCATGCCGCATGGAGCGGCCGGAGTGCGAGCCGCCGCCGACGCTGACGATGTCGGTGTCGCCGATGATGATGTCGACGGTCTCGAACGGCAGCCCGAGCAGATCGGCAGCGACCTGGGCGAAGCTCGTCTCATGGCCCTGGCCAGACGGCTGGGTGCCGATCACGACGTCGACGCGGCCTTCGGGGCGTACGGTGATGTCGGTGCGCTCACGCGGCGACGCCAATCGAGGATTTCGACATACGGCGCGATGACCGATGCCCGCGCAGCTTGCCGCGCGCTTCGGCGTCCGCCTTGCGCGCCGCGAAGCCGTCCCAGTCGGCGATGCTCATCGCCAGCTCCATATTGCGAGCCGTAGGTGCCGCTGTCGTACTCGGCGCCGACCGCATTCATGTAGGGCATGTCGGTCGCAGCCGACGAAGTTCTTGCGCGCGCAGCTCGACGCGGTCGAAGCCGAGCTCGGCGGGCGGCCTTGTCGATCAGCCGCTCGATCGCGAAGTTGACCTCCGGCCGGCCGGACGAGCGGTAGGCGTTGGTCGGCATCGTGTTGGTGAACACGGCGCGGGCGCGCAGCGTGGCGGCGGGAATATCGTAGGAGCCGGTGATGAGGCCGGCGCCCTTGCCGAGCGGCGACAGCGAAACCGCCCGTGCGCCGACGTTGGAGACGTTGTCGGCGCGCATGGCCAGGAACTTGCCGTCCTTGGTCAGCGCCAGCTCGACCGTGGTGGCAAGGTCGCGGCCCTGGTAGTCGGTCAGGAAGGCCTCGGAGCGGGTGGCGGTGAATTTGACCGGACGGCCGATCTTTTTCGACGCCCACAGCACGAGGCCGAACTCGACGTAGGCACGGTTGCGGGCGCCGAAGTTGCCGCCGACATCATAGGACAGCACCCGCAGCTGATCCGTGCTCGAGCCCGAGCGCCTCTGCCATCTCCGCCTTCTGGCGTACCGCGCCGCCGGAGCCGGCATACAGCGTGTAGCGGTCAGTGGCCGCATCGATAGTGGCCGAGCGCGGCGCGCGGCTCCATCGTCACGGCGGTCACGCGCGGGATGTCGATCGTCATCGACGACGACGTGGTCGGCCTTCGCAAACGCCTGCTGCGTCGCCTGGGCGTCGCCGAACCAGGTGTCGATGAAGCAGTTGTCGGGCACCTCGTCCCATACCGCGGGCGCGCCGGGCTGCAGCGCGGCGAGGCGTTTTGGAGACCCAGGGCAGCTCCTCGTAGTCGACGACGACGGCCTCGGCGCATCAAGCGCCTGCTCGACCGTCTCGGCGACGACCATGGCGACGGCTTCTCCGACATGGCGGGCCTTGTCCGACGGCAGCAGCAGGTGAGGACCGATAAACGGGTCCGTGTCGCCGCCTGGACCGGTCAATTTCATGTCGAATTTGGTCTTTGGCAGCGGCGATGTGGGGAATCGGGCCGAGGCCGTCGGCGGCGCAGTCGGCGCCCGTCAGCACTGCAAGCACACCCGGCATCGCGAGAGCCGCGGCCTTGTCGATCGACTATGATGCGGGCATGCGCATGCGGCGAGCGAACCATGGCGGCATAGGCCTGGCCGTCCAGCTTGAAATCGTCGCTGAAGCGGCCTTGGCCGGTCAGCAGGCGGATGTCCTCCTTGCGGCGCAGGGGCTGACCGACAGCGGCGAAATCGATGTGTGGCGTGGGTGCGTTCATGATTGGGCGTGATTACCGTCGTTGCTGAAGTGGCGTTGCAGGACTTCATGCATCCGTTGCCCCATCTTAGCAACCTGCTGTAGGAACGACGCTGCAACCGCCGCCATGCCGGCACCAGACGCCAGGGACGCCGAGACATGCCCAACCAGAAGCCTACTGCCGCCCCAGCCGACTTCCAGGAGCATCTGGCCAACCTGGACAAGGCCGGACTGCTGACCCGCATCGACAAGCCCGTATCGAAGGACACCGAGATCCATCCGCTGGTGCGCTGGCAGTTCCTGGGTGGGTTCCCCGAGGAGCAACGCAAGGCGTTTCTGTTTACCAACGTGGTCGGGGGCAGGGGCGAGAAATACGATATCCCTGTCGTCGTCGGTGCCCTGGCGGCTTCCGACCGCATCTATGCGATGGGCATGGGCGTGCCGGTGGAGGAGCTGGGCGAGATCTGGATGCAAGGCCTTCGCCCATCCGATCGCGCCAGAATTCGTGGACACGGCGCCGTGCCAGGAGGTCGTGATCACCGGCGATGCGCTGAGCCGCAAGGGCGGCGGGGTGGCAGCGCTGCCGGTGCCGATCTCGACGCCAGGCTTCGATGCCGCACCCTATCTCACCGCGACCGTCTGCGTGACCAAGGACCCCGAGACTGGCGTGCGCAACATGGGCACCTACCGCGCCGGCCTGAAGGCTCCCGACCGGCTCGGCGTGCGCATGGCCTCGCGACTGTCCGGCGCAGGCGGCTATGTGCACTGGCTGAAATACCAGAAGCTCGGCCAGCCGATGCCATGCGCCATCGTGATCGGCTGCGCGCCGGTCGTCGCCTTCACCGGACCGCAGAAGCTCGGGATCGACGAGGACGAGATGGCGGTCGCCGGCGGCCTCGCGGGGCGGCCGATGCGGGTAACGCGATGCAAGACGATCGACCTCGAGATACCCGCGGACGCGGAGATCGTGATCGAGGGGCTGATCGACACCGAGCTCCTGGAGCCCGAAGGCCCGTTCGGCGAGAGCCACGGCCACATCGCGCTTGAAGACTTCAACATGTCGATGCGGGTCACCGCCATCACGATGAAGAGCAAGCCGGTGTTCGCCTCGATCCTCTCCGAGGTGACGCCGTCGGAATCGTCCATTCTCAAGAAGTCGGCCTACGAGGCGCTGTTCTTCTCGCACTTGTCCGGACACCTGCAGATCAAGGGCATCAAGCGCGTCGTCATGCACGAGCCGCTGACCAACCTGCGCAAGGTCCTGTTCCTGCAGATGGCGCATGGTGTGCCGCAGACGGAGGTCTGGCGCGCGCTGAACGGCGCGGCGACACTGCAGGCACAGTGCGGCAAGATCGTCATCGCGGTCTCGGAGGACATCGACCCGCACAACACCGACGCTGTTTTCTGGTCGCTGGCCTATCGCTCCAACCCGGTCGAAGATACGCTGCTGATGCCCTATAAGGCCGGCGGACATGGGCCGAAGACCGGCACAGGCGGGGAATCGACGATGCTGATCGATGCCACCCTCAAGCATCCGACGTCGCCGCTGGCATTGCCCGCCAAGCCCTACATGGAGCGCTCGCGGGAATTGTGGAGCGAGCTGGGCCTGCCGCCACTGCCGGCTGCGCAACATCCCTGGCACGGCTATGATCTGGGTGACTGGGCCGCCGACTGGCAAACCTTCGCCGACAATGCCGCGCAGGGGAACTGGGAGGCCAATGGCGCCAACACATTCGGGCGGCGGCGGGGCGGACTGAAGCCGGAGACGCCGGTGAGGCGGGTGGAGAAATCATAGGCGGCGGCCGCGACGTGACCATCAACAGTCAACAGGAGCGCGCGATGACGACACTCTCCGGCAAGACCCTGCTCGTCTCGGGCGCCAGCCGCGGCATCGGGCTCGCTATTGCGCTGAGGGCGGCGCGTGACGGCGCCAATGTAGCCATCCTGGCGAAGACCGCCGACCCTAATCCGAAGCTGCCGGGCACGATCTATTCGGCTGCGGCCGAGATCGAGCAAGCAGGCGGCAAGGCGCTGCCGATCCAGTGCGACATCCGGTTCGAGGATCAGGTCCAGGCGGCGGTGGACGAGACGGTACGGGCATTCGGCGGCATCGACATCTGCGTCAACAACGCCTCGGCGATCTCGCTGACGCCGGTCGAGAAGACCGACCTGAAGCGCTTCGACCTGATGTTCGGCATCAATACGCGCGGTACGTTCGCTGTCTCGAAATGTTGTCTGCCGCATCTGCGGAAGGCGGCCAACCCGCATATCCTCATGCTTTCACCGCCGCTCGACATGAACCCGCGCTGGTTCTCCGGCCACGTTGCATACTCGATCGCGAAGTACGGCATGAGCCTGTGCGTGCTGGGCATGGCCGACGAGCTCGCCAATGACGGTATCGCGGTCAATGCGCTGTGGCCACGCACCACGATTGCCACGGCTGCGGTCAACAACCTTCTGGGTGGCGAGCAGCTGATGAAGATGAGCCGCAAGCCCCAGATCCTGGCCGATGCCGCGCACCTGGTGTTCAGTCAGCCGGCGAAGGATTTCAGCGGCCGCTTCCTGATCGATGACACCTTCCTGTATGAATCAGGCGGCGTGACCGATTTCGAGCCCTACAGGATGGACCCCAACCAGCCTCTGGCGCGCGACTTCTTCGTGCCCGACGGCATTCCAGCGCCGCCTGGAGTGACGATAACCAATCTGCCGATGACCTAAAGAACCGACGAAACGCCAGGAGCGCGCTCCCCCATGTCCCAAGTCATCCTGCACCACTACCCGCTGTCGCCCGTGGCCGAGAAGGTTCGGATCGCGCTCGGCATGAAAAAGCTCGCCTGGAATTCGGTGGAGCATAACCGGATGCCTGACAGGCCGGAGCTGTTCGCCATGACTGGCGGCTACCGCCGCATTCCGGTGATGCAGATCGGTGCCGACATCTATTGCGACAGCCACCTCATCCTGCGCGAGCTGGAGCGCCAGTTTCCGGAACCGACATTCTTTCCGGGTCCCGGCAAGGGCATGCCTCTGGCAGTCTCGCGCTGGACCGACGTGATCATGTTCGACCTGCTGTTCCGGGTGGCTTTCGCGCCGGTAATGGACAATCTGCCTGCGGCGCTGGTGACGGACAGGTCGCGGCTCTATCTCGGTCCCAATCCGGACATGAAGGCGGAGCTCGCCGACCTGCCCCATACGCTGGCACAGGTGCGCGCGCAGCTGGGGTTCCTGGAGATCCAGCTCGATTCGGGGAAGCGGTTCCTGACCGCAGACGCACCGAGCGTAGCGGACGCCTGCGCCTGGTATCTGTTTTGGTTCATCCGCGCGCGCTATCCGGAGCAGCAAGAATTTCTGGCAGAGTTCCCGAACCTGGCCGGCTGGGAAGAGCGCATGAAGGCGATCGGATATGGCACGCCTTCGCCGATGACGCCGGCTGAGGCGCTGGCAATCGGCAAGGCCGCCGAGCCTGCGGTGGAGGAGAAGGCCGACCCGCGCGATCCGCAAGGCCTGAAGCCAGGAATGAAAGTTGCCATCACGCAGGCGCGCGACAGCGGCGATGCGGCTGTTACCGGGATAGTGCATGCGGTCGATCGAGATCGCATCGTGATCCTGCGCGAGGCGCCGGAATGCGGACGCGTGGCGGTGCACTTTCCACGCGTCGGGATGCGTGTGACGGTGGTGTGATTATTGCCGCCGGCAGATCAGCTGCGGGGCGGGCCGTCGCGCCCGCCCCGTGCCAATCGTCGTAAAGCCTCTACGTGGCCGGATCAGCGGCGGTGACACACCGTGCGGCTAGGCACGAAGCGGCAGATGCGGCGCGGCACAACCCGCCAAGCGACACAGCGGCCGCGCCGATAGCTGATGCAGCGGCGCGAGCGTGTGAACCTGCAAACCTGGCGAGCCGGTCGCCGGTGGCAATGCCGATAGCGACGAGAGTGCACGGGCGTATATAACTTCGGCTGCGCTGCGCCAGACACACCTGTCTTGGCCGCGACAGCGGGCGTGGCCACTGCTGCATTGGCTCCAGAGGGTGCCACCAGTCCAAACATGCCAACTGCGAAGATGGCACCCACTAGAGTCAGAAACTTCCGCATTACTTTTACCTCCAAGTTTTCCCTGCGTGATCATACCTTAATGTGATCACGGTTCAACGACGACATTGACACCGCGCAAGGTAGCAAGCAGCGGCGTCGCGCTTCGTGCATCAAGGCGGGGGCCACCATGTCCGCTACATCCAGTGGCAGCTATCCCATCGAAACGCGTGCCGGCGAGATCGAGCGGCTCGAGGTGCAAGGCGCGGCGATGGCGCCTGACTGCGAGCGCATGCTGGATACAATCGCCGTGGGACCGGGCTGGCACTGCCTGGACATCGGCTGCGGGCCTCGCGGCATCACCGACCTGCTTGCCCGGCGCGTGGGCAATACGGGCAGGGTCGTCGGCCTCGACATGAACGACGGCTTTCTCGACTACGCGCGCCGTCATGTTCCGGGTGTCGAGTTCATGAAGGGCGATGCCTACGCGGCTGAGCTTGGGCCGGCCAGCTTCGACCTGGTGCACATGCGGTTTGTCGCAAGCACGGCGGGAGGGCACGAACGCCTAATCGCGGAGGCGCGAAGGCTGGCAAAGCGCGGCGGAACCGTAGCGTTGCAGGAGCCTGACGGCTCGAGCCTGAGGTGCTGGCCACCGTGTGCTGCGTTCGACCGGCTTCGCGAAGCGCTGCTCGGCGCGTTCGCGGGCGTCGGAGCCGACCTCGAGTTGGCGCGCAAGCTCTATTCGGCGGCCTGTGCGGCCGGCCTGGAGGATGTTCAATTCCGGCCATTCATCGTCGGCGTGCGCGCTGGCGACGCCATGGTCGACTATCTGCCATCAACGATCGAGTCGCTGAGGGGCACCGTGTTGCGACTGGGGCTGCTTTCGGAAAGTGAGCTTGCCGGTCTGCTTGCCAATTGCCGTGCGCATCTGTCGAGGCCGGGGACCTCGTTCACGATGTACACTGTCGCGCAGGTGTGGGGCAGGGAGCCGTCATAGGGTGCGGCGGCACCTCGCCGTTCGCGAAGCCACCAGGGCATTGCGTCGATAGTCAGCGCCCTGCGCTCATGGCATCACGCACTCTCTGCCAAGCCGACGATACGGCTTCTTGCAGGCCCACTGATCGCCAGAGCCTGAAACATAGCCATTGGCTGGGATAGATACCTGGGCGCAGCGATCCCCGACTTTTTCGTACCCCCGCTCGCACTTCCAATCGCCACCCGACGTGCTCAGATAACCTTTGGCGGGAACACTGATCTTTTCACACGCCGCTTTTGAAGCGCGAAAACCTCTCGCGCACTCCCAACCGCGGCCGTATCCGCTATCGTCGAGATAGCCATTCGCCGGAACCTCAATCTTCTTGCATTCATCGCCAGCACGACGGTAGCCACGATCACATTTCCAGCCAAACCTCCCATACGACTCATCAATCATGAAGGCATGCGCCGGAACCTCGATCTTTTGGCAATCCGAATTGCTCTTGCGGTAGCCGCGCTCGCATTGCCATCCATCATCGTAGCTGGAGCCGGAAATAAACCCATGTTCTGGAACACTAATCTCGCGACAGGATTGAGCGTTCTTGAAGTAGCCATGTGCACAGTCCCACCCGTCGCCATAAGATGAACCGTTCGCATATGCGTTGGCGGGAACCTTGACTGCTGAACAGCGGTCGCCAGAGTTTCTGTATCCCGCGTTGCAATCCCATCCACCGCCGTATGTCCGCGCAGTCGCGTTGTCAGGTATGCGGTCTGCCCGCTGCTGCGCCATGGCGGTGGTTGAAAGGAATTGCGATGGAACCAGCGAAATTCCAAGCGCCAGCAGGGCCGCCGCCAAACGAAGCGAGATCATTTCGAATTTCTCCCGGTGTCATCACGCTTCAGAGGGTAGGCGCTGCTATCGTACAGTTCCTGAATCTTTCGACCCATATAGCGGTGCTCGGCCACCTCCAGCACGGCGCCCGCGAGATGGTTCTTGGGCAAGACCTCGATCGCATGGCGGATCGCGGAAGCGGCGGCATCGAAGCGCTTGTACCTGATCGCACTGTTCCTGAACCGGCCTTGCGCCACGTAGAGCTCGGCGGCGGCAGCGTAGTCGAAAAACTCTGGTTCTGCTTCTGACATGGAGTGTCCTCGCTGTTGCGTTACCGGAGAGACCACTTCCGAATCTATCGCCAACATCCTCTGCCTCGTCAAAGCCATGCCGGATCGGCAGTGTTCGCGGGGGGTAAGCAGGTCAAGGATTCATCAAGGATGCATCAAGCAGGCCACTGCCGCGGGCCAACGCAGCGCGCGTTGGGCTTCGAGATCCGATGGCAATCGCACCATCGGGAGGCGGCTTTTGAATTTTTTCGGAAACAGGCCCCCGCAGATGCCCGGTCGAGTGTTTCCGAATTTCCAGGCGTTATGACTATTCTCTGCCGTCGAATTTTCCCCGTCGGCCAAATCCCCTGAGGCGATGGCTTACCGGGGTTCGTTTTGCTGCCTCGAATGCATCAACACCCTTTGTGAATCGCGCGCGCCCTGCCGCCTGCGCCGCTCGCGTGCGCGCTCGCGACAGCACGCCATGACGCCACCACGCCACCAGCCACAAAAGAAATACAGCTGCCATCGCCGCCGCGATTAGAGAGTACATCATGCCCACTGCACTAATCTCCGATGCGGTCAACGGCCATCGGGCGCTGCCCTAGCCCTTGCGATTGGGCGGCCGCGTACGGCGACCTTGAGTCTTCGGACGCCCGCCTGTGCTGGTCGCGTGACGGTATGTCATCCGCCCCTTGTCCAGGTCATAAGGCGTCATCTCCACGCTGACGCGATCCCCGGCGATTGCCTTGATCCGATTGCGCTTCATGCGTCCTGACGTGTACGCAATAATCGAATGACCGTTGTCGAGTTGGACTCGAAAACGCCCATCCGGCAGAGCTTCAAGCACTGCACCCTCGAATTCCAGGAGTTCTTCCTTCGCCATTCAATGTCCTTTCTTGCGCTCGCGTGCCTGCGCGAAGTCCATCAACCGCCCGACCAATGTGTTGTCTCGATCGCAGGAAGGGATTGACCTCCCCGCGCGGTTGGCTGGACCGCCCGGCTGGCTCTCGATTCTGGTTTTTCGATTTGGCCCGCAGCTTTGGCCTGCATCACGTTCTCGCTGTCGAGCTCAGCGGGCAGGAGCGTCGGAACGCGGATGCTTGATATCTGCGAGCCATCCCGAAAGATGACAACAAAGAGCGTCGTGCCCGTCTTGTAGATGGCCTGTTGGGCCAAATGATATCCTCGACACGTACGTCCGAATGCGTCTGCAGCCGGCCAGTGGCGCAGCCAAACTGTCGCCGAATTCGCAGATCAACTCCGGCGCGATAGCTCGCCTTCCCTGGCGATACGCTCGAATGGCTCAGTCGAGCATTTCACGCGATATATGTTCTGGCCGTCTTCAACTGGCAGTACCTTGGTCACGGTGTATGCGCTCGCAGAAGCCTGCAACGAGCGGCGTCCGGGCGTGAAACTGACAACATCGCCGATCTTGAATTTTTTCGAACTCATCACTGTGTGTCGTGCCCAAAAAAGGACCGAGCATGGCTTCGTGATCGAAGCCATGCTCCGTAAAAAGCGTCCGAACTGTCGTTACTCCAGCTCGATCTGTGCAGCCTTCTCGCCGCGACCCTTGGGGTCGTTCTCGAGCATGAAAGTCACGACATCGCCTTCGTTGAGCGAATGGATGCCCGCGGACTCAAGCGCGCTGGCGTGCACGAACACGTCCTTGCCGCCCGTCTCGGGTGCAATAAAGCCGAAGCCTTTTGCAGTATTGAAGAACTTTACTTTGCCTTTGATACGCATATCTGCTGTATCCCTCAGTTTGGCGCTCAGGCGCCGAAAGAGCCGTGCCACGGGCTCGATGACTCAGAATTTGGGAAAGACAGACAAGCGCTAAGCAAGTAAGCCAAGGCCAAGTTGTGAGGGCAGCTACATCTCTCAGCTGCCAGCGCATTTACACATAGGCATCGGCGCTCGACATTACAAGCGTTAATTGTGGAATGGCCAGCTGGCCGTAGCCGGAAAATGTCGACTCCATGAAGCCGAAATTGCCGATTTAATCGCAGGCATCGGAGCCTGATCGAATCACACAACGAGGTCGTAGTGTCTCTAGAAAGAGACTGCAACGAACGCGGCCACTGCATCGGCTGCAGCGGCTAGATTACCTTTGCGCGTATAGCCCTTGCCGCCGCGAGGACCCAGATCGTGGTCACCGTCGCCGGCCCAATGAAAGGCGATTGCCTCTGACAATTGGTAGCTCGCCGCCTCGCTGCGGGAGCCGAAGGGATCGCGCTCTCCCTGCACGATCAGGGTGGGGCAAGCAAGCGTCTCCAGGTGCGCGGTCCGGAGGTTTGCCGGCTTGGCGACGGGGTGGAACGGATAGCCTAGACAGACGAGGCCGGCACAACGACCGGCGGCGAACGCCTGATCGGCCATGAAGCTCGCCACACGGCCTCCCATCGACTTGCCTCCGATCAGCAGGCGGCGCGCTGGATCGAGATTGTGCAATTCGCCCAGCGCGGCCTCATATTCCGGAATCAGCAGCTCGGCCTTGGGCGGTGGCCGGCGTTTGCCGCCCGCTCTGCGCGCCGCCATGTAGGCGAATTCGAAGCGTGCGGAGGCCACGCCACGCTCGGCCAGAAGCGCAGCGATGAGCTCCATGAACGGGCTCGACATTCCGGCGCCCGCGCCATGGGCCAGAATCAGCAGGGGGCCGTCCTGAGGCCCCAAATGAAGAAAATCGGTCATTGCATTGTCATGGGACGATCATGCGCCTGCCGCAAGACCACATCGACGGGCTGCTCGACCGGCGGTGTCAAAATTCGGCCCGACGACGCAACCACAACGAGACCGAATTCGGTTATACAGACCCAGGGAGAGCCCAACCGGCCCACCAGGGAGGAGGCAATATGCGGCTCACGGTCATTATCGGCGGCGCAATGGCAGCCCTGACGCTCGCCGGCCATTCGGTCATGGCGCAGACGACGAGCGCTGCGCAAGAGACCCGCGCCCCAGTCAAGCGGCTGGTGCCGGCAAAGCAGCTGTTCGGTGCGGCCAAGACGGCTGCACCACTGCAAGCCCGCGCGATCGGGCGCTACTCTCGTGGCTGCCTCGCCGGGGCAAAAGCGCTGCCGATCAATGGGCCGGCCTGGCAAGCGATGCGCCTGTCGCGCAACCGGAACTGGGGTCATCCCGTGCTGGTGGCATTCCTGGAGCGGTTCGCGAAAGAGGCCCAAAAACACGACGGCTGGCCTGGCCTGCTGGTGGGCGACATGGCGCAGCCGCGCGGCGGTCCCATGCTCACCGGCCATGCCAGCCATCAGATCGGGCTCGACGCAGATATCTGGTTCACGCCGATGCCAAGCCGGATCCTGACCGTCGAAGAGCGGGAGAAGACGTCCGCGGTCTCGATGTTGGCGGCCGATAAGCTTTCGGTCGATGCCTATCGCTGGACGACGGCGCGCTCCCTGATCGTGAAACGCGCGGCTTCGTCGCCAGAGGTGGCTCGCATCTTCGTGCATCCGGCGATCAAGAAAGCGCTGTGCAGTGCGGCTGATGCAGGGTCGTTCGGCAAGGACAGGGCGTGGCTCGCCAAAGTCCGCCCCTGGTGGGGGCATCACTACCACTTCCACATCCGCATGACGTGCCCTAAAGGCAGTGCTGGCTGCGTAGACCAGCCGGATCCGGGGCCGGACGACGGCTGCGGCGCGGAGCTGGCCAGCTGGTACAAGCGACTGACCGCACCACCGACGCCAGCAAAGCCACGCCCGCCGAAACCGCCGATGACGATCGAGGCGTTGCCGGACGCGTGCAAGCTTGTCCTTGCAGCCGGAGCGCCGGACACGGATCGCAAAACCGCTGGCGGGGCGCTGGTGCCGTCGGCTGCCGCCAAGCCGGCTGCGGACGCGCCGGCCAAGCTGGGCGCCGGGAACGGCAGCCAAAGGAAGAAAGCCAAAGTCTCGGACGGTGTGCCGCAACACGATTTGCCGCCCGTATTCAGGCATTGAGGCGCGGTCTCAGCTCTGTGCATTTCAGCTCTGCGCTTTCTGGCCGTAGCTCTTGAACCTTTCCAGCACCTCTTTCATCTGGGTGCCGGTCAAGATATGCGGGCGGCCGAGCATCAGAACCTTGCAGTACTGCTCAGCAAGCACCTCTACCTCGGCGGCCAGCTCGAGCGCTGCAGGCAGCGTCCGGCCCATGGCGATCTGGCCGTGATTGGCCATCAGGCAAGCGTCGTGCCTCATAAGACCGGAGGCAACATGGCGAGCGAGCTCCTCACCTCCGAACGTGGCATATGGGACGCACGGGATCTCGGTGCCGCCGGCGACGGCAACCATATAGTGGAAGGCCGGGATCGGCTTGTGGGCGCACGCCAGGACGACCGCATGCAGGGAGTGGGTGTGAACAACCGCAGCGAGGTCCGGTCTGGAATCGTAAGCTGCCAGATGAAAACGCCACTCGCTGGAGGGGATGCGTCGGCCATGCGCTTCGCCGGCGTTGTCGACAAAGGCGATATCCGCCGGCTCGATATCGTCATAGGCCATCCCGGACGGCGTGATCAGCATGCCGTCCTGCCAGCGGCACGACACATTGCCTGAGCGGCCGGGAGACAAGCCGCGCCGGCTCATTTCAATTGCGGTTGCAATCACCTCGCGGCGCGCCGCCATATCGGCCGGCGGACCTCGCTTTGCCGCGGATTTCGCTCTGGCTGCTGCCTTCGATCCGGCCATGGGGCCTACCCACTCGTTATATTCGTCATTTTGCGGATTCTGTCTGCGGCGCGACTGCTATCAACTGCGACTGCGCCAGGCGCGCGTAGGCACCGCCTTTTGCCATCAGCTCGGCATGCGGACCGACCTCGACAATCCGACCGCCGTCCATCACGCATATCAGATCGGCATTCTGCACCGTCGAAAGTCTATGGGCGATAACGAGCGTCGTGCGGCCCTTTGTGAACCTGGTCAGTGCCTCCTGCACAAGGCGCTCGGATTCCGTATCGAGCGCGCTCGTCGCCTCGTCGAGAAGCAGGATCGGCGCATCCTTCAGAATGGCGCGCGCCAGCGCCAGGCGCTGCCGCTGCCCGCCCGACAGTCGCGAGCCGTCGTCGCCGATCTGGGTGTCGTAACCGCTTGGCTGAGCAAGGATGAAATCATGAGCGGCCGCGGCTTTGGCGGCTGCGACGATATCGGCTTCGCTCGCCTCGAGGCGGCCGAGCGCGATGTTGGCCCTGATCGTGTCGTCGAACAGCGTCACGTCCTGGCTGACGATGGAAATGGCGTCGCGCAAGGAGGCAATCGTCAGGTCGCCGACCTCCTGGCCATCGATCGCAATGGTGCCCGAGGTGACGTCGAACAGACGCGGCACCAGATTGATGACAGTTGACTTGCCAGCTCCGGAGCGCCCAACCAGGGCGACGGTCTTGCCACCCGGGACTGTCAGCGTGAAATCAGTGACTGCAATCGCATCGCGGCTGGCCGGATAGCTGAACGTTACATGCTCGAAGCGGATCTCGCCGGCAGCGATTGCCAGCGGTTTTGCAGCAGCGCGATCGACGATCCGCGGCTTCTCGTCGAGAACGTCGTAGACGCGCTCCAGAGCCGACAATCCTTCGCCGACGCGAGCCGACAGGTTGCCGAGCCCTCGAATCGGCTGGGCCATCAGGAACAAGGCTGTGACATAGCCGATGAAATCGCCCACCGTGGAATGGCCATTGGCGATGCGCCAGTAGGCCAGAGCCACGACACCGGCGACCGCCACCGCGCCCAGCACCTCCAGCATCGGGTCGAGCAGGGCACGGGCGCGGACCGCCTTCATGCGCAGCCGGAACACATCCTCGAAACTGCGGTCGACCCGGTCGGCGGCATAAGCCTCCAGGCGAAACGTCTTGATCAGACGCGCGCTCGACAGCTTCTCGGTCAGAAGCGAGGTCATGTCGCCCAGCCCCAACTGGGTGCTCCTGGCCACGGCGCGCAGCTTCTTGCTGATCAGAGCGATAGGCAGAGCGGCAATGGGATAGACGCCAAGGATGACGAAGGTGAGCAGCGGATCGCGCCAGAACAGGTAGGCGACCAAAGCCGCAATGGTGAGCACGTCGCGGATTGCCGTGTTGAGAGCGGCCTGTGCGCCAAGCTGAATGTAGCCGATATCGTTGGTGAGCCGGGACACGAAATCACCCGGGCGCTCCCTCGTCAAGCGGGCATAGTCGGCCGACACGAGATGACGGAAAGAGCGCTGCTGAATATCGGTTGCTATTCGCGTAACAAGTCCGTTGCTGGCCACGGTCTGCAGATAGAGCAGCACGCTGCGAACCAGGGGGGCGGCGACGATCGCCGCAAGAATGGGGCCCAACCATTCCGTTCTGCCGCTCATCAGCGTATCGAAGGAAACCCGCACAATCCACGGATAGAGCGGCGTGACGGCGGCCAACAGCGCCGACAAAATGAGGGCCAATAAAAGCGTCTTCCAGCGCGGGCGGACCCACTCGGCCAGAAACCGGCGAATGAGGTGTGCTGCCGGGCCGTTGAAAATGAGCCGCCTGCGCGCAGGCGGGCGGCCATCGTTTGTGGCACCAGTGGCTGTAGGAGGCCTATCCATGAGCGGGTCGCGCCGTCTTCGTCCTGCTTGTTCCTCCTGCTAGGGCTTGCCCTCACCCGCGACGGTCGAGGACGTCGCGTGCGGATCGAGAAGCCGATGCAGATGAACGATGAAATAGCGCATGTGGGCGTTGTCGACGGTCTGCTGCGCCTTGGCCTTCCAAGCCTTATGCGCCTCTGCGTAATTCGGATAGATGCCAACGATGTCCAACTTCGAGAGGTCGCGGAATTCGGAGCCGTCTAGCGCGACGAGCTCGCCGCCGAATACGAGGTGGGGGAGCTGTTTCGGCTGTTCGGTTTTCGTGCTCATGACAGATGATCCAAATTGCAGGAGACTGCGTGAGGCTCTCTAGTGTAGCGCACCTGACGTTTGGTACCCACGTGCGGTTTGGCCCGAAACCAAACGTCAGGTGAAAAAGCTACACTAGATTCATATACTTGCTAGTGTTCGTTATGGTTCTGACATTTGCTAAGAACCTAGCGGAACCGGGAAGCAAATGTCAGAACCGGAACACTAACGCCCGCCGGTTTCATCGATTCTGTGTCGGCCTTCCGGTGTGTTGCCCGAGGCTGACGCGAGGCGCAAGGCCAAGCTTTGCCAACGTCGCTTTAGGCTACAGTCGTTTACCGACAAGAAACGACGTTATTTAAGCGCTTCTACAGTGGTTTGTGGCTATAGTCTCTTTCTACGGCCCCGAAAGATGGCCGGCTCGGAGTTGACAGGCTGGTGCCAGAGGCGCGGCCGGGCTATCGCCCGGTCGCGCCGATGCGTTCAGAGGCCCGACGTCAAGTCCCCCAGGCGCGCAGCATCATGTCGGCCGACAAACCGCCGAAAATGAGCCAGCCGACCCAGCGGTTCGAGCGGAAACGAGCGAGGCAGTTTCCACCGTCCCGGATGTCGAGCGTCATAGTCTGCCAGCCCAGCTGTACGGCGACGACGCCCAGCACCAGAAAAAACACCACACCGGCACCGGCCAGCGCGGCTGCCCAGGCCCACAGTACCACTGCGCCTGCGTAGAAGCCGGCCAGCCACGGCTGCGTCGCCTCACCCAGCCTCAGGGCCGAGGACTTGAGCCCGAGCATCGCATCGTCGTCCTTGTCCTGGTGGGCATAAATCGTGTCGTAGCCGATGGTCCAGAGAATGGCCCCGGCATAGAGGATGAGCGCGGGCAGCCCCAGACTGCCGGTAACCGCCGCCCAGCCGACCAAAGCCCCCCACTTGAATGTCAGGCCGAGCATGATCTGCGGCCAATAAGTGAAGCGCTTGAAGAACGGGTAGGTCGCCACGAGCCCGAGCGAGGCGATGCCGACCCAAACGGCGAACAGATTAAGTTGAATCAGCACCAGAAAGCCCACGAGGCACAGGCCTATGCCGAATGCAAAGGCCTGCTTGACGCTGACCTGGCCCGATGGAATGGGGCGCAGCGCCGTGCGCTCGACGCGGCCATCGAAATCCCGATCGACAATATCGTTCCAGGTGCAGCCGGCGCCACGCATCACGAAGGCCCCGACAAAGAACAGCACAACGAGCCACGGGTCCGGATAGGCGCGGCCGAGCGACAACTCAGCCAGGGCCTGTGACCACCAGGTGGGAAACAACAGCAGCCAAGCGCCGATCGGGCGGTCGAACCGGGCCAGCTTAAGGTAGGGCTTGAGCCGGGCGGGTGCGTAGCTATCCACCCAGTTGGTGGCGGGCGCATCGGCGATCCGCTCAGGCGTTCTCTCTGGTGGGGTCATGTCGTCACGGTGCTCGATCGATATGGCCTCGTCTGGCATCAATCGCAGCCCGAGTAAACGCGGCACTCGCCCCTTGGCTGGATCCGGTGTGATCCGTTATCAATGAACGATGCCAATCCGTGACTTCACGTCCCAGCGCCTCTTTCTCGACACGCCGCTTGCGGCGGAAGCCCGCGTCGCGTGCAGCAAGGAGCATGCGAACTACCTGCTCAATGTGCTGCGGATGCGAGCCGGCGCGATGGTTCTGGTGTTCAATGGCCGCGACGGAGAATGGCGCGCGCGGCTGCAGGTCCAGGGCAAGCGTGCCGTCGAGCTCGTCATAGAGGAGCAGAGCAGGCCACAGGAAACGGGGCCCGACATCGAGTATGTGTTTGCCCCGCTGAAACGCTCCCGTCTCGACTACATGGTGCAGAAGGCGACGGAACTCGGCGTGTCGATACTGCGGCCCGTCATCACGCATCGAACGCAGGCGGAGCGCATCAACCTCGACCGCATGCGCGCAAACGTGATCGAGGCGGCGGAGCAGTGCGGCATCCTTCGACTGCCCGAGATTGTTGCACCGGCGAAGCTGGAGCAAGCGCTTGCGGTTTGGGATCCCGCGCGCCGGCTGCTGTTCTGCGACGAGGCTGCCGACGTGACCAGCCCAGTGGACGCGATGACCGGTCTCGCCGGTCCGGTCGCGGTGCTGATCGGCCCGGAAGGCGGATTTTCCGATGCGGAGCGCGCGATGCTGCTTGCACAGCCGTTCACCCTGCCGATCTCGCTCGGGCCTCGCATCATGCGCGGAGACACTGCTGCTATTGCAGCACTCGCGCTGGTGAACGCGATCGCTGGCGATTGGCGATAGCTGATACGTCGGCAATAAGCCGTGTGAACCTGCGCCGCGCACAGCGTCGCAAAATCGTTGCAATTCAGATCGATACTGACGAACAGGGCGTTGCAGAACTCGCTCATCGCGGTCGGGACACTCTTTGGAGCGCCCCACGCAATGGGCGCAAGGCGTCTTAGATGCGTGCCGAGGTATGTGCCCGAGAGGTATGTGCCCGAGGTTGCGAAATCGGATCAATCGGCATAAATTGCATTGACAGGAGCGCAATTCGTTCAAGTGGAACTCGATCTGGCGGGCGTGCAGCGTCAGCCGAAAGAGAACTTCTTGCCCGAAATGTACGGCGACGAGGCCTCCGGATCCCCTCGCAACGAGGCGACCGGTCGTGAGGTGGCTGATGAGCAGCCGGTGGACTTGGCGGCAGTTGAAGTGCCCCGTCCCGTCTCACATTCATCCCAACTGACCACCCCAACCGATCATCCCAACACAGAGCGAAGCGGAGTCGACAGCCATGAGTTCTGCCGTTCGGAAACGGCATGCGGAAGCGTGTCCGCCTACGCCGTCCAGAGCCCAAGAGTACAGCAGCGGATTAGCAGCCCGTCTGAGAGCGACCAGAGATTTGTCGCTCGTGCTGGCCGCCCCGCTCAGTGACGAAGACCAGACGGTGCAGGCGATGGACGATGCCAGCCCGACGAAATGGCATCTGGGGCATACAACGTGGTTCTTCGAGGCGTTTGTGCTGCGTCACCATTTGCCGGGTTACAGGGCGTTCTCTGACGCTTTCGATTATTGCTTCAACTCCTACTACGAGAGCGAAGGCCAGCGGCATCCTCGCGGCCGGCGTGGCGTTCTGACCCGTCCAAGTGCAGAGGAGGTTCGCGCCTATCGCGCGCATGTCGATGCCGCGATGCTGCGCCTGCTCGGCAGCACTTCGATCTTGAGCCATGAAATCACCGAGCTGGTCGTGCTCGGGATCAATCATGAGCAGCAGCATCAGGAGCTGCTGTTGATGGATATCCTGGCGCTGTTTGCGGCCAACCCGCTGCGACCGGCCTATAGCACTGAGGTCGATGCCACCGCCATTTCCGCGGGCGATGCCGCGCCCCTCTCGTGGACCGGTTTCGATGGTGGAGTGGTCGACGTCGGGCACGCCGGCGCCGGCTTCAGCTACGACAACGAGACGCCGCGTCACAAGGCGCTGGTGGGCCCATTCAAGCTGGCCAATCGCTGTATCACGAATGGCGAATGGCTCGAATTCATGGACGACGGCGGCTACCGGGACGCGTTGCTGTGGCTTTCGGATGGCTGGGCCACGGTGAATCGCGAAGGTTGGAGCGCGCCAGGCTACTGGGAAAAGCTCGACGGCGTCTGGCACCAGACGACACTGCACGGCTGCCGGCCCGTCGACGCAGCGGCTCCGGTATGCCATGTCAGCTACTACGAGGCCGACGCCTATGCCCGGTGGGCAGGGAAACGGCTTCCAACCGAATTCGAATGGGAGGTTGCGGCGCCGGCCGACACGTCCGGCAACACGCTCGGTTCCGGGGCCCTGAGGCCGCTGCCGACAGAAGCCGGCTGCGCGGGAGGCGAGCTGAAGCAGATGTTCGGCGACGTGTGGGAATGGACGGCCAGCGCCTACCTGCCGTATCCCGGGTTCAAGCCTCCCGCTGGCGCCGTTGGCGAGTACAACGGTAAATTCATGTGCTCGCAGCATGTGCTGCGAGGCGCCTGCTTCGCCACCCCGGATGGGCACGCGCGACGCACCTACCGAAACTTCTTTTACCCGCATCAGCGCTGGCAATTCGCCGGCCTCAGGCTCGCAGAGGATGCCAGATGAGAACGCACCGAGATATCGACACCTCGATAGCGCACACCGTCGATCCCGATCTTGCGGGCGCGGTGATCGACGGTCTCAGCCAGTCCAGCAAATCGATCCCCTGCCGGTTTCTCTATGATGCCCGCGGTGACGAGCTGTTCGAGGAGATCACGCGGTTGGCGGAGTATTATCCGACCCGCGCAGAAATCGACATTCTCAGTGCTCGAGCCGGCGAGATCGGCGGCCTGCTCGCGGATGGCTCCGTCATGATCGAGCTGGGCTCCGGCTCGAGCAGGAAGACCGAAATCCTGCTCGACGAGGTGGCCCCGCGGCTGACGGCATATGTGCCGCTCGATATAAGTCCGGACGCACTGCGATCAGCGCGGCGCAGGCTGGCAGCGCGCTATCCGACACTCGATATTCGGCCGCTTGCCGCCGATTTTTCGCGTCCCATCGCTCTGCCGCAAGACCTCGCCTCACGGCCGAAGGTGTGCTTTTTCCCAGGCTCCACAATCGGCAACCTGGAACAGAGCGAGGCCATCGACCTGCTGGCGCATCTGGCACGGCTGGTCGAGCCCGGCGGAGCACTGCTAGTCGGTGTCGACCTCAAGAAATCCGCCGATATCGTCGTGCCAGCCTACAACGATGCCGCCGGCGTGACCGCGGCGTTCAATCTCAATCTGCTGGAGCGGTGCAATCGAGAGCTGGGTGCGGATTTCGATATTTCCCGGTTCCGGCACGAGGCGACCTATGACGAAGCGTCCGGCCGCATCGACATGTTTCTCATCAGCGAGGCAGTGCAGAAAGTGCATCTGCTCGGCCGGACATTCTCGTTCGCTTCGGGAGAGCGCATTCATACGGAGCGGTCGCAGAAATACGCGCTCGACGGCTTCAGATCCCTGGCGGCGGCAGGCGGCTGGCGGCCCGTCGACGCCTGGACCGACCGCAAGCAGCTATTCAGCGTTCACCTGCTGCAAGCCGCGGCGCGCTAAGAGCCCCGGCTGAGACGCCATAGGCCAGCATGCGTCACAGGAGTGAAGCGCGTCCGCGGTCCGCTCATGTGCGAACCTTGAGCGCGTCGTACTCCCATTCGTTGAGGCCATAAGTCCACGCCACCGCCTGGCGCGCCGAGCGCAAGTTGCCCGGGACAGTGAGAAAGTAGTGTTTCCACGTCCCGTCGGGCTCGGCTGTTCCGTTCACGACCTCGACGGCTGCCCAGACCCCGCCGAGCCGCCAGTTGTGTTGCCAGAGCACACCGCAGTCATCGGTGGCGACGCGTTTGGCATACCCCCTGCCGATGAACCGCTCCGGGGTCAGTATATCCACGAGGCAGTGCCGGATCACCGGATCGGGCTCGCGCTCGATACGATTCAGCTCGAGCCAATCGGGCTGCTCGATCATCCAAGGCGAAAGCTCGATACCCTTCCAGAAATAGCGGCTCCACCGATCGGGGTAGCGCAGAGCAGGCCCATCGGCGGCATGCAGGCGGCCGTTCGCGTCCAGGCGAAGCACGTCATGCCGCTCGGCCACGAAACAAATTCGCTCGTGAGGCACGAACCACCCGACGTGAGCCGCCACCTGGAGCAGGCCATTCAACCGATCGACGATGCGGCGCAAGCCCAATTCGTCGCGCAGGTATGCGTAAACGTAGAACGGCGGCGCATCGTGCTGACTGAGGCCGGCCTCGGTCAGGCTCTCCTCGGCCCGCGTCTGCAGGCCCCGGCGCATGATCCAGCCGAGGAGGCGGCTGGTCACCGTCCGCTGGGTCAGGCCGAAGTCAGTGTCGGCGGCCACGGCAGACACAACCGCCCTGCTCAGAGGGCTGGCACCGAACGGCCGTGCCGCTTGCCGGATCTGGAACAGAACCGACGGGGCGACGGCGTCTCGAATTGCGCGGTCAACTGCCCGCAACGGGGTGGTCAGGACGGCCGGCTTGATGCTTTCACCAGCTTCGCCCAGCGCGACCAGCCGCTCGCGCTCGCGGGCCAACTCCAGCGGCCCGCCGTACCATTCCACGCGCGCGGGCGGCGCCAGACCGCCCGCGTGATAGGCTTCCATGATACCGGCTGATGCTGCTTCACGGTCCATGGGAGCCGTGCAAGCGCTCATAGCATCCCAGTGCGCCCGGACCTGTGCCAATCGCAGCAGTTGGTCCCGGGTGAGGCCACTGCCGTCAGTCTGCAACAATCCGGGCCTCCCGCGGCTCCAACTCCCGCTGCCGGCGCACGCGGTAGGTACCTCTGGGAAGCTCGACAGGCGCATGCTCCTGGTGCACCAGCCTGGCTGTCGCATCCTCTACGCGCACGTGACCAACGTAGAGGCCGCCCGGGATATCGCGAGCCAGGCCATCATCCCGAAAAAACGTGATGCGATCGAATATTGCGTGGCGGTGCCCAGTCAACTCGCCCTCGGCCAGAACGAACGCTCCATCGATACCCGCCTCAATTCGTGTACCGGAGGGCGACACGTCGGCAACCCGCTCAATCAGCAGATCTCCCTGCGCAAACAACTCTCTCATGGCAGATACTCCTTTTCTACTCAGACCAGGGTAGCCATCATCAACGACTTTATGGCTGATACGTTCCAGCCGGACTCCACTTGAGCGCCGCCATTTCACCAACTATTGCTCGATCCGAATATAGTCGCGGCGCGTTTCGTTTCGTGCGGCCGACCTAATAGAACTCTACGCTGTTTCCCGCTATTAGAAAATGCTCATCGGCTGACAAACGCACATTTTCTATTCGCATGCATTCGAGATAACGGTCTCGTTCGAATAGCGGCGCGGCGCCAGAGACCAAGAAAGATGCTCAGTTTTTCTCGAAAAACCCTTGATCCGGCGCAAATCCGCATAAGCAGGCATAACCGGGGGATAGGGGAGACAGGACACAGGTTGAAGCGGAATGCGAGCGCAACAGAAAGAGCCAGACGGTTGCTAAAACTGATGCTCGCAGAGGTGTCCCGACTTCGCTGTCGAATTGGCGATCAGCGGTCCATGCTTTGCCCTGCATTGTCCGGAACCAAGTTCCAATTCCAGGACAACCGCTAAAAATAAAGACCCAACAGAAAGCCTGAGAAAGCAAAAACTTTCCCTGCAGTCGTCAGGCTGAACGAAGGGGATCATGACCGAAAAAATCTGTCTGCGCGGCCTGCTCGAACCCTATGCTGATCAGGGAGCCGGTCGCCATCCGGTCGATACGTAGCGAGCAGTCCTGCAACTGGAGTAGAGCGCGAGCAAGCCAAATCGGCAACTCGTCCCGTCCCAGACCCAGGCTGGTTGGCCCGGAAAGGGGCGGCGCCTCACGATGCGCGGAAGGCTCGTCCAACGTCTCCCGACCCCGATCCTGGCGGTGCACCGCAAAAACGAGATCGACACGTCCATGATTGGCTCGAGCCGATATCCTGAGTTCGTCGCTGGCATCCGTGCCGGCGATGGCGACACCCATCAGATGGCGGATCGCCCGGAGCAATGCCGCGGGGTCTGCCCGCACCTGCAAGTCCGCCTCGACGTCGATATCGAGGTCGATACCGGCAGCTTCCAGCTTGCCTGCGAGTTGCACGGCGGTCTCGTCGACGATCTCTGCGAGCCGGACGTTGCCTATCTGGACCGACTGGGGGGCGGCCAGGAGAGACGTCATTGCGAGTGTATCCTCGGCCGCGCTCAGAAGCCGGTCGCCGCTGTCCCTGATGTGGCGGGCGTATTCCTGATAGCGGCGGTGGCCGAGGGGCCCGAACAGCTCGTTCTGCATCGCATCGGAAAATCCGATCACGGCATTCAGCGGTGTCCTCAGATCATGACTGATCCGGGCAAGAAGCTCGATCCACTCTGCGAGCGCCTCCCGTCCCTGTGAGGCATCGAGCGCAACTACATTTCTGTCCGTATCCTCACCGCCGCGGTCATGATCTCCCCGCGGACGCGCGCCAGCCGTGAACGCCATCCGAATGCCCCCTATTTTCGTATTGATCCGCTTCGACTTTTTGGTGTCGGCCAGCAACCCGCAACATCGAATCGACGATCCACTCTCGCCTGATTGGCAAGCCAGTGTCGAGGGAGATTAATTGCAGCCAAATTAAGGCATTACATTGTGCGTACTCTGCGCAACACATGGCGCGGCACCGCCGTGCCCGATCGCGCTCCATACGAAGTGCATCACCGCGCGTTGAATGCGCAAGACTGCGGGCTGTACGGACTATTCGATCATCCGGCCGGCGATCTCGTAGACGTCGCGCGACAGGCCATCCGTGCCCGCAAGCCTCTGCAGGACCCGCTTGGCGCGACGCCGGCGCTGGGGCTCCAACGCCCGCCAACTGCGAAAGGCTCCGAGCAAACGCGCCGCCACCTGGGGGTTGAACTTGTCCAGCGCCAGCACCTGGTCCGCCAGAAACTGATAGCCCTGGCCGTCCAGGCGATTGAATTGGGAGGGGTTGGCCATGGCGAAATTGCCGATCAGAGCGCGAACCTTGTTCGGTGTGGTCATGGAGAACAAGGGATGACCTATCAGCTCCTTCACTCGATCAAGCGTGTCGGGACGAGGGGCGGCAGCCTGAGCGGTGAACCAGGTGTCGATCACCAGGTGGTCATTCTTCCAGCGATCGTGGAAACGTTGCAGCACCAGTTCGCGTTCAGGCAGGCGGCTGGCCGCTATGAGATAGAGCGAATGGGCCTCATCGGTCATATTGCCCGCAGCGGCATGATACGCCAGCAACCGCTTTCGATCCGCAGGCGTGTCGCGGGCGGCCAGGAGGGTCAACACGGCATTGCGCAACGCGCGCCGGCCGGTACTGGCAGCGTCAGGCGAGAACCGCCTGCCACTCGAATGCCGCTCGTAGAGGTCCTCGAGCAGATCGCCCAGGCTGGTCCCTACCAGTTTCAATAGCTGGCGGCGCGAGGCGTGAATCGCTCCGGGGTCTACATTCCGGGCAATCTCGCGCGCCACATCCGCCTCTGAAGGCAGCCGCAGCAACTCGGCAAGATAGGCCGGCTCAAGGTCGTCCTGGGCAATCACCGCGCCCAGTGCCTTGGCATAACCGCCACCCTTGCCCGATCGCTTTCCAGCCTCCCGGGCACGAACGAGGTGCATCAGTATGCCCGTGGCGTAGGCGGTGGCCGCCTGCCAGCGATTGAACGGATCGCTGTCGTTGGCCAGCAGAAATTCCAGATCGCGATCCGATAGATCCATCGTCAGCTTCACGGGGGCAGAGAACCCTCGCAACAGGGACGGTACCGGCCGAGAGGGAACATCGAGGAAGCGGAACGTCTGCTTGCGATCATTGATGTGCAGGACACCGTCTGCCAGCTCCTTTCCGCCCTCCAGGCGCAAGGGGATGTCGCTGCCATTGGCGCCGATGAGCCCCATGCGCACAGGGATATGCAACGGCTTCTTCTTGGGCTCGCGCGATGACGGCGGATTGACCTGCTCCACGGTCAGCACGGCGGACTTTGTCGAACGGTCGTAATCGAGCGCACAAACGAGCTCGGGCGTTCCGGATTGCGAATACCACTGGCGGAAGTGCCTGAGGTCCACGCCGGTCGCAGCCTCGAAACTCTCGATGAAATCCTCAACGGTTGCCGCCCGGCCGTCGTGACGCTGGAAGTAGAGATCCATGCCGGCGCGGAAGCCGTCGGCACCGACGATCGTCTCGATCATACGGACCAGCTCGGCCCCCTTCTCGTAGACAGTCGCCGTGTAGAAGTTGTTGATCTCGATATAAGTATCGGGCCTGACCGGATGCGCCAGGGGGCCCGCATCCTCCGGGAACTGGGCGGCCTTGAGCTGGCGGACATCGGCGATACGCTGGACCGGGCGGGAGCGCTCGTCGGCCGAGAACTCCTGATCGCGGTAGACGGTCAATCCCTCTTTCAGGCAGAGCTGGAACCAGTCGCGGCACGTGATGCGGTTGCCGGTCCAATTGTGGAAGTACTCGTGTGCCACTACGCTTTCGATCGCCTCGAAGATGGCGTCCGAAGCGGTCTCCGGCGAAGCCAGGATCAGGCGGTCGTTGAAAATATTGAGGCCCTTGTTCTCCATGGCGCCCATGTTGAAGTCGGACACGGCAACGATGTTGAAGACCTCGAGGTCGTATTCCCGGCCGAAGCGCTGCTCATCCCATTTCATCGAGCGCTTGAGACTGTCCATGGCCCAGTGCGCACGGTCCTCCTTGCCGGGCTCGACGTAGATGGTCAGTTGAACATCTCGACCAGACATGGTGCGGAAGGTGGACGCGATGGAGCCCAGATTGCCGCCGACCATGGCAAAGAGGTAGCAGGGCTTGGGGTGCGGGTCGTTCCATACCGCATAGTGGCGCCGGCCGCGATCCAGGGTGCCTCGTTCAACGAGATTGCCATTGGCAAGCAGCGTGGCGGCTTCTTCGACATCGGCCTCCACGCGGCACTGGTAGACCGACAACACGTCGGGCCTATCGAGGAAATAGGTGATGCGGCGGAAGCCCTCGGCCTCGCATTGGGTGCAGTATATGCCACGTGAGCGATAGAGGCCGTTGAGGGCCTTGTTGGCCTCCGGATCGATGTATGTGACGATGTCGAGGGTGAAGGAGGCCTTGTCGGGGGGGCGGCGGATGGTCAGCGAGAGCGGGTCCACGTCGTATTCGGCCGTAGTCAGGGGCTTGCCGTCGAGTTTGATCGATTCGAGCTCGAGATGCTCGCCATCGAGGCGGAGCGGTCCCGGCTTTTCGCCCGCCTCCGGATTCGGCCTGAGCTTGAGCCGCGAGCGGACGCGGGTGCGCCTTGGCGCCAGCGAGACGTCGAGGCTCACGGTGTCGATCAGGTAGGACGGTGGACGGTAGTCCTTGAGGCGGATCGGGCGCGGGGTGTCGGTCTTCATGGGCTGTGACGGGCCTCGGCTATCGGGCAACTTTTTCCGGTCTTTTCCACTATGGGGTGCGCCGGACCGCATGGATTGGCGGCGACGACCCTCGTTGATGAGACATATAGGCCATCAGGCACCGATGCCGCCAGCATTGAGGATAACTGGGGATAGCTGGGGATAGCGCTGGCCGAGCATGGCAAGCCGCGCGAGCCGCGCCGGCTACCCGAATTCAATTGTCGTCGTGCCCGGCCGAGTCGACCGGCTCGTTGGCGGTCAAGCCCCGGATGGCAGCCTCCGCCATCTGCATGCGGATCTCGTCGGCTGCCGCTGCCAGACGCGGGGGGGGGGGCGAACATGCCGGGCTTCGGCATCGCAGCCCGAGAGGAAGGTGATCAGCGTGGCCTGGTCGGTGATGCGAGGGCCCTGCCACAACTTCGCGTCCGGACAGGCCGCCTGCACGCGCGTACTGAGCGGGGGGGGTGGAGACGATCGAATGGGCGGCAACACCGAGCTGGCGGATGGTCATTGGATGGGCTTCCTGTCTCCGGTAGTCTCGCGGCAGGCTATCACGCCCGGGAACGACAGCGAACGATCACGGATTTGGTGGAGGAAACGAAACCTATGGCAGGCAAAGACAAGGACTCCATCGGCATCGTGGGCGCGGGGCGTATGGGCCTTGCGATGCTCAAGCACATGGCGAAAAAGGGCCATGCCGTCACCGTATGCGATATCTCGGAAAAACAGCTCGAGCTGGCGAAGGCGGCCGGCGCCTCGATTGCAGCTTCGCCGGCCGAGCTCGGCAAATCCTGCAGCTTCGTCATCGTCGGCGTCGGGTTCGACGACGAGGTCATGGCCGTCATGACCGGTCCAGGCGGGGTGCTCGAGACCATGAAGCCTGGCGGCATCATCGCAATCTCCTCCACGGCCTCGCCAGATACGGTGAAACGCATGGACGAGGCGGCCCGCGCGAAGGGTTGCGACGTCTACGACGCGCCGATCGCGCGGGGACGTTGGGCGGCCGACAACGGCACCCTGCTGGCACTGGTCGGCGGCAAGCCCGAGGTCGTCGCCCGCGCCGAGCCGGTCTACTCCTGCTTCTGCTCCGACATCGTGCACCTGGGCGAGGTCGGTCATGGCCAGGTCGGCAAGACCATGAACAACCTGATGCTATGGATCTCTGCGGTCGGACTGATCGAGGCCGGCAGGCTGGCCGAGACCACCGGCATCTCGCTGCCGAAACTGCGCGAGGCGCTGCAGATGAGCTCCGGCAAGACCGCAGCGCTGGAGGACTGGGACGGCATTACCTTCACGTGGGCCTTGAAGGACATGCAGATCGTGGCCGAGATGGCGGACAAGGCCGGGCTGTCGCTGCCGCTGTGCGGGACGATCAAGGAGATGGTGAAGGATGCGCGTCGGGTGAAGGCATCCAATCCGCCTGACTGGACCGGCAAGCCGGCGATGGCCTACGAAGCCAAAAGCTGAGTGCGGAGGAGACAAGTCATGCAGACACTGCTGCCGATTGCCGAAAGAGCCGCCAAACTGCTTGTCGAGCGCAATGAGACGATTGCCATTGCCGAATCCTCTGCCGGCGGGTTGATATCCGCCGCTCTTCTGGCCGTACCCGGAGCATCCGCCTATTTCCTCGGCGGCTCCGTGATCTACACCATGTATGCACGCGAAGGCCTGCTCGGCATCACGCCGGAGGACATGGCCGGCATGCGCGCCTCGACCGAGCCCTACGCGCTGTTGCTGGCGGGACGCGTGCGCGAGCGGCTCGGTTCGACATGGGCACTGGCGGAAACCGGCGCCACCGGGCCAAGCGGCAACCGCTACGGCGATGCGGCGGGACATGCCTGCATCGGCATTGCTGGGCCAGTGCGGATGTCGCTCACGCTGGAGACCGGCAGCACAGACAGACAAGCCAACATGAGGGCATTCGCCGCGAGGGCACTGACGACGCTGACTGAAGCGCTCGAGACTGCCGGGCAATCTTGAAGTGGGCGCAGTCCGACCTCAGATAGACATCGTCAAGAGCGCGGCCCCCGGACATCCCTGGGCATCCCCTGGGCATCCCCTGGGCATCCCCTGGGCATCCCCTGGGCATCCCCTGGGCATCCCCTGGGCATCCCCTGGGGCGTCATGTGTCGCTGCTCGCACCTTATCATCCGCAAACCGACAGCTTGATCGATGAGGACGTCGGCGCTGCACAGCTTGCACCGGAGAAAGCGAAATGCAGAAACCCTATGGCACGTGGCAATCCCCTCTGTCGGCAACCCAGGTCGCGGCAACCGGGCGGCGCTTTGCCGATCTTGCGATCGACGGCGCGGATATCTACTGGGGCGAGACACGTCCTTCAGAGGGCGGTCGCGTCACGATCATGCGTCGAGATGCAAAAGGTGAGACAGAAGAACTCATAGCCCAACCCTTCAACGCCCGGACCCGCGTACACGAGTACGGCGGCGGCGCATTCGCGGTGGCGGACGGTACGCTGTATTTCTCAAATTTCGCGGACCAACGGCTGTACAGGCTGGATCGGGGCGGGGCACCCGCCGCACTCACACCGGAAGGTTCCTACCGTTATGCCGACGGCGTCATAGATCGTCGGCGCGGCAGGCTGTTTTGCGTAAGGGAGGATCATACCGCAGCAGAAAGCGAGCCGCGCAACGAGATAGTGGCCGTGTCCCTGTCAGACGGCACGGCGTCCGTCATCGCGAACGGATGCGACTTCTACTCCAATCCACGGCCGTGTCCCGACGGTCGCAAGCTTTGCTGGCTGGAGTGGGACCATCCGGCAATGCCGTGGGACGGCACGCGGCTGCGTGTTGCCGACATCGATGAGGATGGCAAACCAGCGGCGGCGGTGACCATTGCCGGTGGGAGCAACGAATCGATCTGCATGCCGCAGTGGTCGCCGGGCGGGCTGCTGCATTTCGTGTCCGACCGCAGCGGCTGGTGGAATCTCTACCGGGTCAGCGACGGAAAGATCGAAGCGATCTGGCCAAAAGAGGACGAGTTCGGACAGCCGCATTGGACATTCGGCAGCCAAATGTTCGGCTTCTCGGACGAGGATGTGGTGTGCATTCATGGCCACCCAGGTGCATGGCGGCTGTCTCGGATTGCCGCAGACGGCAGCGATGTTCGGCACTTCGAGTTACCCTACGCGGAACTCAGCAATCTGCGAATCGGGGATGGGACAGCGCTGCTCTACGCGGCATCTGCGACTTCCCCGCCGAGGCTGATCGAGGTGTCATTGGCAACAGGTGCGGCGGTGACGCTTCGCCAGCCAAGTGAAACAGCCCTCGCCGCAGAGTGGATTTCGCATCCAGAGAGCATCACGTTCGATACGGAACGGGGTAAGACGCATGCGTTCTTCTATCGGCCGCACAATCCCGAGCACTCTGCGCCATCGGATGAACGGCCGCCGCTGATCGTGGCCAGCCACGGCGGACCGACCGGCAGCACGAGCGCGGCGCTCAGCCCGCAGATCCAGTTCTGGACAACACGGGGCTTCGCCGTTCTCGACGTCAACTACGGCGGCAGCACCGGCTACGGTCGCGCATATCGCGAACGCCTGGACGGCAATTGGGGCGTTGCCGAGGTCGCCGATTGTATCGATGGCGCCCGCTTCCTTGCCAGGCGTGGCGATGTCGATGGTGAGCGTCTATTGATCCGAGGCGCCAGCGCAGGCGGGTACACGACTTTATGCGCGCTCACATTCCACAACGTATTCCGTGCGGGGGCCAGTCACTATGGCATCGGCGACCTGGAGGCCCTTGCACTGCATACGCACAAATTCGAGTCTCGATACCTCGACCGGCTGGTCGGACCGTATCCCGAAGCCAAGCAGCTTTATATCGCGCGGTCTCCGATCCACCACGCAAAAGGTCTGAACTGCGCCATGATCTTCTTCCAGGGCCTGGAGGATCGCGTGGTGCCGCCCGAGCAAGCCGAAGCGATGGTGGCTGCGCTGAGGGCAGCCGGACTACCTGTCGCATACGTACCATTCGAAGGCGAGCAGCACGGTTTCCGCCGGGCAGAGAACATCCAAAAAGCGCTGGAGGCAGAGCTATACTTCTATGGCAAAGTCCTGGGTTTCACGCCTGCCGACGACCTGCCGCCGATCGACATCGAAAACCTGTAGCGCTGCGCCATGTTGCGTCCGCGAGCGGGATACGGCGACTTGCGGCAGCTAGAGCATCATCCGACCGGACAGAACCGCCGCCGCGGCTCACCGGTCGGATACTGCGCTAGAGCCGTTCCGATCCAAGTGGAATCGGAAGGCGGCTCTAAGCTTTTAACTCCGAGTGCTTCTTATCGGAAAACCGCTTCACACTTTTCCGGAAGCACTCTAGCGATCAGCAGCGCCGCCGGTCGCGGCGCGGACGAGGCGGCCGTCGTTGTCGTAGATGGTGGTGGCGGCTTCGAACAGCGAGAATGGGATCTTGAGACCGAGATTGCTCGCCTTTCGAAAGCTGAATGCAACATCGGGCGGCGAGACGACACCTACCGGGAGATCGGAAACCTTGCGCCGTCCGGAGAGAACGTCAGCTGCATAAACGGCTGCCAGATGGGCATTACTGTCGAAGCTGATACCGACCGACATCAACGCACTGTCTGCGGACGAATTCACCAGATCGGGAACCGCGCTCAATACGATTGCATTGCCGGCATGGCGGCTGATCGAAGCGAGCTGTGAAAACAGGATCGTGCTGCCGGTGATCCAGAAAGCGCTATCCTGCAACTGCGGGTCTGTCGCCATCATCCGCTGCACGGCGTTTTTCACCACCCTGGTGACATCTGCCGACAAGGCGTGCGACTTGCGCACCTCCAGCGGAAGCACGCGGATGGCATTCTCCTCGCCGTAGCTCACCAGTGGCAGAACCTGGGTCTGGACAGCGCTGAAATTGTCAGCATCAACGAGCAAGGCCAGGTTCTTCAGGCCCGGCCGAAGTCTGCGGATGTAAGCCATTTGCGCTTCTACGGGCATGTTGAGCGAGGTAAACGCGAAATTCGTTCCGCTTCCGCGCGCATAGTCGTCGGCCTGGCCGAGAAGAACCGGGTCCTTTGCGCAAATCGAGACGACCGGCAGGCTGCCGCCGCGATAGTTCCGCCACAGCCATGCGGTCGCATCAGACCCCATAGACAGAATGAGCTGTTGTTTGTCGCGCGCCGCCCGCTCCAACTCGGAGCGGCCAGCGTCATCGGCGCCGGCGAAATTGGAAACGGTGAATTCAGTATCGATCCCTTTATCGGCGAACTCCGACAGTACGCGCGAGATCGCAATATCATAGGCCGGAGACGCGCGTGTATAGAGAACGAGAACGCGGCCGGCCGGGCGGGTGCCCCCCGCTCGCCGCGGCTGAATGCTGAGCCGACGGCCGTCGGGAGATACCGCTTTGACATGCCATGTCTCGGCCTGATCTTTGTCGAGCCGGAACCATTGCGCAAAAGAGACAACACCTTGATCAGCGGCAACTGCCGGCGGCACGGCACTCATCAAGGAGAGAACGAGTGCGATCGCCGTGAGCAGCTTGAAGGGCCACTGCCGCCGCATGCGGATGATATTCGAACGGTTCACGCGCCTCATCCCACGGCACCTCTCTTCGCGCCGAACTGCGGCACCACTACAGGCCGGATCATGAAGGCAAGCCCGAGCACGCAGATCGCGGCTGCGACCCAGGCCAGGGATGCGGGCGAAGCTCCAGATAGTACGAACACCTGCGCGACAATGACCGGACCTAGCGTATGGCCAGCACGCTCGAGTGTTCGATAGGTGGCGGCAACCGGCGCCCTCCCGATCGACTGCGCGACCGGGGAACCTGTGACATGCGTCACGGCTGGCGCATTGACGAGCCCATGGCCGATCCCTATCAGCGCCGAGCCGACAATCGCCAGCACCGTGATCGCCGAAGCCGGCAAAGCCAGCGCCTCAACGGCTGACAAGTCCATTGCTGCCAGCACGAACATTCCCGACCCACTCATCAGCATACCAATGACCATGCTGGTGACGGCCCGATCGGAGAGGCTGCGCATACGAGCCGCGGCCGCATTGGCCAGGATGACGGCTCCGGCATAAATCATTGTGATCTGGCCGATGTCCTCGCGAGCAAAGCCGGTCCGCTCCAACAGCAAGGGCAGTGCGAATACGATGACACCCGTCATGACCGCCTTGGACGGAATTCCGACGAGCAGCACCGTGCCTGCAACCGACCGATCCCTGAGTATCTGCCACAGTCCGCCGCGCGCGGATCCGGCCGGGGCGGTGCCGGTGACAGCGCCCTCGACTGGCAAGCGGGGGAATACCGCCAGAGTTGCTGCCAGGACAGCGCCTGCAAGACACCCGGCCAAGACAAACACGCCGACGGGATGGATCTGATCCACGAGAAGCGAGCCGATTGCCAATCCGGTCATCATGCCGGCCTGGAAGCCAAACACGACAACCGCATTTGCCGCTGTCTCCTTGCCGGGCGCGGCAGTACGCAGAAGATACGTTTGCATCGCTACGAAAACCGCGCCCTGTCCAATGCCGGAAACAACGCGCGAAATCAGCATCGGCCAATAGCCATCCCACGTCGCGATCGCGAACTGTCCGGCGGAGACAAAGACCAGGCCGCCAGCAAGGAGGTTACGCGTTCCAATTCGCCGCTCCACCAGCCCGGAGGGCACAAGCGCAAGCGTGAAGCTGAGATAGTATGCGGCAAACGGCAGCGCGACCATGCCCTGGGCCAGCCCGGCATCGGCAACGAAGCGGCCGACAAGTTGTGGCAGGAATGCGTGGGACAAATGGTCTACCAGCACGGTGAAGTAGAAGATCGGCAACACCGAAGCCGGAGCACTCGGAGCATCACGCGCGGGCGGGACCTCTCGACGATCGAGCCGAGCGACGTCCCCGGCGTGTTGAAACGCCTGGACGGTCTGCGTCATCACGAATGCAAAGAACGCACACGCCACAAACAGCGCGGCAAACGTCTTTATCGTGAAGGCTACTTTCCAGACCACGACATCAGATGGAATGGCAATCACGACCTGCAGACGTATGCCGCCATCCGGACCTGCGATTTCCACCCGATGCTCATCGTTGGCTGCATCGCTGCGCCAGTAGCTGCCCACGACATTCGGATCGGTGTGAACCTCCACCATGCCGTTCCTGACAATCGAAACGACCGCGATTTCCGGATTGAGACGCCGGTACTCTTGAGCTACGACATGCAATCCATCGATCTGATCCAATCGGAGCTGAAACCGCTCGATATCCTGCAATCTTTGAGCGAGCGACTGCGCAAGCGCATCTCCCTTTGACCGGGCGGCCTGCGAATTCACGTCGATCATCGCGAGCAATACCAGCGTACTGACAGCGATGAAACTCGTACCGTATCCGCCGGCGACCAGCAATCGGCACCTGCGCCACTTCAATCCCAATGACATCAGCGCAAGAAGCGTCGGTAGAAGGCTCGCCAAACCGGCGTAGATTGCCACGTTTCGGAAACTATCGGCGACGGACTGTCTTGCCCCGGTCAGGTCCATCACCAGGACGACGTCGCCTACCTGCTCGAACCTGTTTCGCAGGGGCAACACCAGCTGAACATGTCTTTCATTACCCGGAGTTACTGCGAGATTTTCGCGCTTGTCTTGCGGTTTTACGGGTAGCGCCGGCAAGGCATCCCTGGCGCCAGTGAGGAACACCCGGCGTCCGCGAGCATCACGCACTTCGACAGCCTGCAACAATGGATCATTCGCGACCAGTGACGCGGTGAGCTGACTGAAGCCCGCATAGCTGCGAAGTTGCACACCCGAGCGGAGGTGCGCCTCGATCGTCGTCTGCACCAGCTCGGCTTGCGCCTGCAGCTTCTCGACGAGCAGCTTCTTCTGCATACGCCCCGTCGCGCCGACACCGACAAATACGAGGAGGGCCATCATGCAGACCGATACAATCTGCACGACGACGCATTCCCGCAGCAGCTGGCTCGGCGCGCGCGCGATCATGATCCATTCATCAGCTGACTGGTGCCTGGAGAACGTTCGATCCGACCGATCAATCGCTCGAATGATCCATCGGCAGCAGCGCGCATGCCCAGAATTCGAGTTCGCAAACAGAGTATAGATCAGGTCGTCATAGCTCATGCCCTGATCCGAAAGACCGGCTGCGACGAGGGACGTGGATGCTCCGGAAGGTGCCTTCAGATCGGGCTTGGGATTTACCTCCAGGACATGCAGGCGCCCCGACACATCACATCTCACGTCTATTCGAACGAGTGCCGACAGCGGCAAGCGCGCATATAGCGTCTCGGCGATGTCACATAGGCCATCGAGCAGCAATGCATCGTGGCCAGGATCGAGCCGCCGTGTCCGTTCCTGCGTGATCGGCCGCAGATCCATCGACGTGAATATCTGTTCGTCCGAGTCGAGCAGCCGCTCCACAGCAGCAAACGTAAACGGACGATCGAGCTGCAAGAGACGGCCAGCCCGGACCGTGGATGGCCCGCTCACGGCGATGCAGTACTCGGACCCGGGCAAGAAAGCCTCGATAAGAACGGTGTCGCGGGTGGCTTCGAATACCGCTGCGACGGCAGCCGCGAGCCCGGCGGGATCGTCGACGAACTGCACATGCAAAGATGCCCGACCCGATACGGGCTTCACGATGAATCGATCGGCGCAACTCGCCAGAAATTCGGCGAAACGCTCGTCCGTTGTCGGATCTGCAGGGGAACGTGCCGGATGCCAATCGACCCAGCGCGCGGTCGGCAATCCCATTGCGACGAGCTGGCGCTTGAAGACCAGCTTGTTGTCGAGCAGCGCGGCAACGAGCGGCGTATGTCCGACGTAGGGCACGCCAAGCTGCTCGAGCATCGATGCGGCATGTGCAATCGCACAATGCCCCTGCACGCCGCCGGTGTTGAGCCATGCCATATGGATATCAAGGTCCCGCAGGCGCTGGCCCAGCCGCATATCGTCAGGCAGCACCTCGACGCGGTGGCAGCCGAGGCGCCGCATAGCGGCAGCAATGTCCTCCGCCACGTTCCGGTAGCTCTTCCACGAACGCGGATTGAAGGTCGGCTGAATAACGGCCCCCGGCTCGTTCTTGTCGCCACCATAGATGACGGCCAACCGAACCCGCCTGGTGACTTCTCGAAGCAGCAAGTCGAGATGAGCCGGCCGCACATCTTCGTTTGAGCGAAGTGCCGCGGTCGCGCCTGACGCAGCAATGCGGTTGTCGGTACGCATACAACAATTCTCCACCATGCCCCTTGCACGACGAGGTTAATCGAGAATTCTTAACTTTACGTCCGGATTCCGGATCTCATTGATGTATACGGATCACTGCGCAGTACGGCATCAGCTCGGCTGTTGAACAGCGCCTTGCCACTGCCTTGCGTTTCGTTGGGGGCTTGTTGATCAATAGCGTTGCTTCTGCATTGCGACTATCTTGGCAACGCCGGAGAGTGCCGTGAACTCTCTCTGGAGCATCGCCCCGGTTTCCGCCCCAGCGAGTAGGCGATGCTTGGCCCCCTTGTTCTCGACCAGATCGCGGAACTCATCGGTTCCAGCGGCGCCCATGAACGCCAATTCGATCCTTCCGACTACGTCGACAGGGGTTCCTGCGGGGGCAAAAAGGCCCCACCACAAGACAGTCTCCTCATCAGCCAACCCCAGAGCATCCAGCCCCTCCGCCTTGGGCGCCGCCGGGTTTCTGTCAGTCGACGTCAGAAGTGGGCAACTGACCGTACCTTTGGCTATATGGGGCAGTATCGGCGGCAAGGACCCGCCATAGACATCGATCTGTCCTGCCAGCAACGCCTGTGCGATCTCACCGGCGCCGCCAAACGGCACCGAGCGCAGGTCGGCGCCAAGACGTTGAAAAATGCGTTCCGCTGCCAAATGCAACGTGCCGCCTGAACCAGCGTGGCCGTAACTCAGTCGGCCGCTGCTTGCCTTCAATTTCTGTGCGAACGACCTCGCATCGCTCATGCCTGACGAGGTCCGCGCACATAGGACGTATGAAGAATACCCAATCGACATCACCGGCACGTAATTGCCGGGAGCATAAGGAACGGTGAAGTGGTGGGGAGCTGCGGTAAGGGGACTGTTCCAGGCGAATGCCAATGTGTAGCCGTCGGGACGAGCAGCGACGAGATGAGTGATGCCAAGCGTACCGCCACCGCCACTCTTGTTATCGAGCACGACCTTCTGTCCAAGCCTCGGCGCAACCAGGTGCGCGAGCGAGCGGGCGAAGGTGTCGGTGCCGCCGCCAGGCTCGGCAGGAACGATCAACGTCAAGGGGCGGGATGGAAACTCCCGGCCACGCTCGGTCGCCGGCCCGTCGCCGGCCAGGACTTGGCTGGCAAGGATGCTTAGAGTTCCAAAGAGGCTCGCAATCGCCAGAGCGTGTCGGCGCATGTCACTTCTCCATTATTTGGCAAGGAATGCACACAACAGCGTTAATTCTTCTTTACCTCGCGGCCACGCGAAGCGCATCCGAGGCGTAGACTTGAGTCTTTCCCGCGTCCCTATACTGATAATATTTCATCAGTCGCCCAACATCGCCCTGAAATGACGCTATTCGAAACAATGCATTAAGCACTCGACCTTAGCCTCCGCATGAGTTTTGCGCAGGAGGCCCATAGCATAACTCAGGAATTCTTCAGGACAGAGGCTATCGAGGCCCAAGCCCGCCTCGATCGATTGCCGCAGACAATGCGTGTGACCAGCAGCCTGACCAAGGCCACTCTCGCCGTTCTGGGTTGTGGTCTCCTCGTGGCGACGGCATGGAGCGCTTTCGTCGAGGTGCCGGTACGCGTTCTCGGCAATGGCCTGTTCGTCGATTCGTCCGGCGATCTCCTGAAGCCTGTCAGGACGCCGATGGAAGGCATGATCGAGCGCCTCCTTGTCAGCGAAGGCGATAAGGTGCGGGCGGGGCAGGCTGTGGCCCGGATCAGGCTACCCGACCGAGAGGCAGCACTGAGAAAAGCCGAACGCAACCTTACGGCGCTTGGCGAGCAGCTGGCCAGGACACTCAAGCTGCAGGAGATCGAGCGTTTCGGTGACGACCGTGCGCGGCAGGTCAAAGTCAAAAGCCTCGACAAGCGGATTGCCGATCTGGAAGTTCGCCTGGCCTGGAACAGAGAACGAGAGCTGGCTCAGGACCAGTTGCTCAGCAAAGGCGTGACAACACGGATCAAGGCCATCGACGCAAAGGCGGCCACACTCCAAGCGATCGATCAAATCGCGGTTGCCCGCGGCGAGCTTTCCGCCTTGCTGGCTGATGTTCTCGTTACGGAGGGTCGAGAGAGAGAGAGGCTCGTTCTGCAAGTGCAGCTCGAGCAGGCCAAGTCGGAAATCGCCGGGCTCAGGTCGGAGCTGGAACGCGGCTCGACGCTGAGCAGCCCGGTCGATGGTACCGTGGGAGAGCTGTCGGCCGACCGAAATGGTCTGATTACGGCAGGCCAGACCATCATGAGCGTCATACCGACGAATGCAAACTCCAACGTCGGCGCGATTGCCTACGTCTCGTTGGCTGATGGAAAACTCATCAAGGCCGGAGACCAGGTTCTGGTTCGTCCGGGATCGCTGCCGCACAGCGAACAAGGCATGATTCGCGCGATCGTCACCGATGTCTCCGACGCGCCGGTTTCGGAACGAGCGCTCAATCGCATGCTTGGCAACCAGGGGCTGGTCAGCAAGGCTTCGAACGGAGAAGCGCCGTTCGCCGTTCGCATCGCCCTCGTCAAGGATGCTGGAACCAGCAGCGGCTACAGCTGGACATCCGGCGAGGGGCCGAAGATCAGACTCACTCCGGGCACGCCCATTAGCGCGCGCATTACCGTCGAGCGATCATCCCTGATGGCACTTGCCATTCCCGCACTCAGGCGCCTGCTGATGGATTCAGACGAAGGCTGGGCCGGGAGGAAGTCCTGATGCTCGGCAAAAAGCGAATACCCCTGATACTGCAGATGGAGGCGGCGGAATGCGGCGCCGCCTGTCTCGCCATGGTTCTTGCAGCGCACGGGCGCTGGATCACGCTTGAAGAGGCACGCGAAACCTGCGCGACCTCTCGAGACGGAGTCGATGCTTCGAACATTCTGAGTGCTGCAAAGTCCTATGGCCTCGCGGCGGTCGCCTGCCGACGGGAGCCCGAAACGCTGGCAGACCTGCCAATGCCCCAGATCCTGCATTGGTGTTTCGACCACTTCGTCATCCTGGAGGCTGTGGGCCGTTCCAGCTTCACGATCATCGACCCTGCACGCGGCCGGATGAAGGTTCAGAGAAAAGAGTTCGGCGAATGCTTCACAGGACTGACGCTCGCCTTCGAGCCCAACGACGAATTCGAGCCGGGCGGCCAACCGCCATCGATCACGGGCGCGCTCATGCGAGAGGCCATGCAGTCGAGAGACGCTCTGGCAGTCTCCTTCGCGAGCGGACTGATCGGCGTCGTGCCTGCGCTCGCACTTGCTGGCGCAACGAGCGCATTCGTTGATTATGTACTCGGTGCCAGGCAGACAACCTGGATCGCGCCGCTCCTGAGCATTCTCGCCTGCGTAGTCTGCCTGAAGCTTGTGCTATCGCTGGTGCACAAACGCACGATCGCGACCTGGAAAATAAAAATAGGTGCGATCTCAGCCCTGCGCGGCTTCTGGCGGTCACTTACCCTTCCGCTCTCGTTCTTTGCTCAACGCAGCGCCGGCGAAGTGGTGTCGCGCCTGCGACTTGGCTCGGAAGTCGGCGGCACGGTAGCCGGCCCGCTTGCCGATGCCATGCCTCAGGTTGCCCTGGCGCTCGGCTACCTGGTGATCCTGGCGCTGTTCGACCCCGTCATCATGCTTGCCGCCTTTGTTGCTGCAGCAATCAACCTGCTCGTTCTGATCGCGATGTCGCGGACCCTCGCCGACCGCAATCGGGAGCATCAGGTCGCTGAAGGCCGTGCGGCAGCCGCTGCAACGTCCGGCCTGGCAAACCTGTCCGCATACCAGATGCTGGGCAGAGAGGACCTGCTGCTGTCGCGATGGACCGCGGCGGAAGATGGTGCTCTTGATGCGGATCAACGACTTGGCCGCTGGCGTGCATTTGCAGAGCTGGGCCCGGTCGCTTCCGGACTTCTGTTGTCGCTTGTGACATTGGTGATGGGAACTTTGAGGGCGGTCGACGGCACGCTGTCTCTCGGCGATCTCGTTGCAGTGCAGATGGTGGCCGGCATGCTGAATGCCCCCATCTCGGCTCTCGCCTCCGGCCTGTGCCAGATCCAGGAGGCCGCAGGCGCACTGATGCGGCTGTCAGACCTCGAAGCACATCCGCGGGCCAGCGCATTCAAAGAGGACGTTGTTCAAGCATCAATGCCAGCTGCTGCCGGCAGGCTTGAAATGTCTGGGATCGAATTCGGCTATTCGGCTGCCAATTCGCTACTTGCGAATGTGGACTTCACGCTGGAGCCAGGGCGGCTCGTGGCGGTGCTGGGGCCGTCGGGTGCCGGCAAGTCGACGTTTGCGCGTATTGCCGCGGGCCTGATCGACGCGCGACAAGGACGCGTCACACTGGACGGCAGGCCGCTTGCGGAATGGCCGCAAGAGGAATTGCGGCGCAGGCTCGTCTACGTAACGCAGGCACCTGCGACCTTCTCGGGCACAATTGCAGAGAACATCACGCTTTGGGATCCGAGCATAGACCAGGCAACAGTGCTCGAGGCCATTGCAATGGTCGGACTGGACGAGGGGCTGGCGAGGCGCAACGCAGGACTGGGCACGAAGCTGGACGGCGGCGCCGGCGGCCTGAGCGGTGGCGAAATGCAAAGACTTGCGCTGTCGCGCGCCATTGCCCGCAAGCCACAGGTGCTGGTGCTGGACGAGACGACGAGCGCGCTCGATCCGCTATCGGAGGAACGCATACTCGACATGCTGCGCGCGAGCGGCGCCGCTGTCCTGTTCGTAACACACAGGCCCGGCACCGCGTTGCGGTGTGACGAGGCGATCCTCGTGAGCAACGGCGGCATTGCCCGGCGGGGAACACCTACGGAGATTCTTTCCGTATACGATAGCGTAGAGGCGGAAGCGGCATGAGCTCGGACAACATGGGGGCCGGCGGCACCGCCGACAGCGGCAGCATCCTCACAGGTGTCTTCGACCGCGTCGATAGCATGTTGCGACCGGAAGCAGAGGGCGGCTTCTCCGCCCGGGAGGCTCCGGCAACTGCCGCGATACGTGCTGCAGCAAAAGCATTCGGTGCAAAGCCGGCACCTGGAATCGCGCCTGCACCGGATGAGCCGATCGGCTCGGCCATCGCGCGGATTGCAAGGTCAGCCGGCTTGATCGCCCGCGAGATGGTATTGACGCCGGACTGGCAGCGCGCCGTGGCACTGCCTCTCATTGTCATCAGGAAGAGCGACAAGGCGCCGCTGGCATTCCTGCCGCACGGCAGCTCGTGGCGCGTCGTGGACGGCAGTGCGCCGCGACGCCCGGTCCAGCTTCAAGCGCACGCGGCGAATGACATCGAGACGCGCGCCTGGGTACTTGGGCCTGCGCTGCCTGACAAGGCAATCAAGACGCGCGATTTGTTCCTGTACGGATTCCAAACGAAGGTCCGCGACCTTTCTGCATACGCCTTGATGAGCGCACTGGCCGGGCTAGCGCTTGCTTGCGTCCCCATCTCGAACATCGCCGTTACCGACATCGTGATCCCCGGGCGTGACCTGACGCTGCTCAACCACATCATCGCAATGCTGCTGGCCTTGATGCTCGCCTCGCTGGCCACGCGGCTCAGCGCAGCGCTTTGCCAGCTGAGAATCGACGGCCGCACGGGGTCAATGCTCCGGGCGGCAGCCGCAGACCGCATGATCCGCCTACAGACGGCACCCAATGCGAAGCCGCTGTCTCCGGCAGCAGCGGCGCTGATCACGCGCTGTGTCGAAACCTGGCACCGTGGGATGTGGCACCTGGCACTCACGATCGTCGCGGGTCTCCTGGTGGCGCTCCCCAGCCTTATCGTCATGATGCGGGTGGCGCCACTGGGCGCAGGCCTGGCGCTGTCCCTGATGATTGCCGCGATCGCGATCTCCGCCCTCATCGTCCGCAAGCAGATCGCCACCCTGTTCGGGGGGCCGTGCTCGCCGACAAGCTGGATATCCATGTCGTTCGAGGCACTCGCGCAGATCGTGACGGTGCGCGCGCTGGCAGCGGAGCAGCGCATGTTCAAGCTGTTTGCCGAGAGCTTCCTGGGCCTGAAAGACCGCTTTCTTGCATGCGACCGCATGGGGGCATGGATCCATGCCCTGGAGCACGCGCTCGAAGCGATCGTGATCGCCGTTGCCATCGCAACCGTCGTACTCGTCAATCAGAAGATTTCGGCGAACGACAGCGTTGCATTCACAATGGCCGTGATGACGGTGGCGGGCGCCGCGGTGACAATCGTGCATGGGTTCACGCAGGCTTCCATGCTGGGCCTGCAGGAACGGATGATCGAGCCCGTGCTTCAGGGCACGCCGGCGCCCGCGACATCCGGGGGCATGCCAGGTTCACTGATGGGTGAAGTCTCCGTTCGCGGCGTCGTGGTGCAGCACGGCGCGAATGGCGTCAAGGTGCTCGATGGCATCGATCTGGACATCTCGCCGGGTCAACACATCGGGGTCGTCGGAGCATCCGGCTCCGGCAAGACAACCCTCATCAATGCGCTGATCGGCGTTGTGAAGCCCACCAGCGGGTCAGTCATGTACGACGGCAGCGACCTTGCGACTGTGGACGCTGCTGCTGTACGGCGGCAGATCGGCATTGTCGGGCAGGCCGGCCGATTGTTCCCCGGAACGCTGCTCGACAACATTGCTGCGGGACTGCCGTTATCGCAGCAGGAAGCCTGGGAGGCACTTTCGATCGCCGCCCTCGACGACGACGTCAGGCAAATGCCGTTGGGACTTGCGACGCCCATCGGGGATGCCGACCCCGTTCTTTCGACAGGTCAGGTGCAACGACTGCTGATCGCGCGCGCGGTGGCACAACGCCCGAAAATTCTCATTCTGGACGAGGCAACAAGTGCGCTCGACCCAGCAACCGAAGCCCGTGTCGCTGCCGCACTCGACGCCTTGCAGGCAACAGTGATCTCGGTTGCGCATCGCCTGGAGACACTGGCGCATTGTGACGTGATCCACGTACTGGAGGCAGGCAGGATCGTGGAGGCGGGCTCGTTCTCGAACCTGCAGGCAAGCGGGGGAGCTCTCGCAGCAATGGTCGCGGCCAACCTGCGCGCTGCGGGAGAAGAAGGCGAACCCGAGAGCCGGGATGCGCAGCAGCCAGAGGCAGTGGACGGCGCGGTGGCGCAGGGCGATGCGAGAGCGAGGATCGACACACTGCTCCGCGAGTTCCAGAAGGACTGAAGCGCTATCATCCCCCAAATTACGCGGCCGGGCCGGGCACCACTCCCGCTCCGACCAAAAGCATTTGCATAAACCCTTCAGTATCAATGACTCGCGCCCACTCGATTTTCCGGAATAAATTCGGTGATCGAAAACTCTTCGCTCAATACGTTAGTCCGATCTGGAATGCTGGCTACCCCTCACCTCATTCATCACATGGACTTTTATCAGCACCACCTCAACCCGATTGACCACTCGACACAAACGCAATTGCACATTTGCAACATGCGCAAATGCAACAAAAACCACGTCGATTTTTCTGTGCTCGTCCAATTCATTTTAGACCGCGCATTCAGGGCATTTTAGACGTAACTGAACCAAGTAAATC
>CAWGUF010000005.1:0-46957 GCA_963825625.1 uncultured Alphaproteobacteria bacterium
CTCCGGGTCATTTGCACCCATCAGCGCTCGCCAGCGGCGGCCGGACCTACCTCGGCTGCGGACATGATCCGACGGCGGTGCGACCGCGTCAACGCCGCGTCGCCCGACAGCCGTTTCTGCACAAATCACCGTCATGACTGATCTGAGGTCTCGCGAGACGGGACCGCTGCAGCGATTCGGTGCGTGTCGCACGTCGCTGGCGGCCGGCTCCCCGAAGGGGAGTCGTCAGCGACAAACTAAAAACTCACGCCTCGGTCCGGCGCGGCCATGACGGCCAGCGCTCTCGGCTCGCGGCGCGACCCTGGGGTTGCGCGCTACGCCAACCCTGCTGCCATAGCGACCAGCTCGTGCTGCCAGTCGCCGTTGGCGAAGGTCATGATCCGGAGCTTGGAATCGGCGCGCCAATAGAAGTCCAGGACCAGGATCGGCGCCTTCACCGTCAGGCGGTAGGTGCCGAAGAACGGGCGCTCTGCGGCGATTGCGCCGGGGCGGATCACCTCGTCAGGGATGGTCTCGGGCAGATCCGGGCCGACGCACGCGATCTCGAACCGGACGCCCGCCGGCGACATCCGCCGCAGCCGCCACACCGAATGGTCCGCCCGCTCGGGCTCTTCGCTCGCGCCGCGCGTGCCCTCCCGCGCCAGCAGCGTGAGCGCCGCCTCTGCCGCCTCGCGCAGTATTGCCGCCGTCTCGATCGGCGCCGTCTCGATGTCGCGATACGACCTCACGATCACCTCCCCACAACCTACCTGTCACCCTTCGGCGTGCGATAGCCCTCCTGCTTGCGCACCTTCATGTACTGCTTGAACATCTGCCGCTTCTCGCTATCGCTGTTCTCCTTGTGGATATAGGGACAGACATCCACGCAGATGTGGCAGTAGGTCTCGCGGAAGCGGGAGTAGGGGAAGCATTTCTCGATGTCGGTCAGCCAGCGCTTGACGCCATCCGTGATGATGTAGTCGTCCGGGATGGCCTCGCCCGGGCAGTTCTGGCGGCACAGGTTGCACACCGTGCAATAGTCCTGCACGCCGAACTCGATCGGCTTGTCGGCGGCAAGCGGCAATGTCGTGGTCACGAACGCGGGACGGAAATTGCAGCCGAACTCGGGATGGATCAGACTTCCGTTGCGTCCCAATTCGCCGAAGCCGACGGCGTGGAACACCGGGATCGACTGGATCTGGACCGAGCCGTTATGGTGCGCCACGGCCTCGTAGCCCAGCTCGTCGCGGATGTATTTGGACAGTGCCGTGGAGATTTCGGCGCACTTCGCATAAGCCTCCATGGCCTCGATCTCGACGGCGGCCGGGCTGTCCAGGGCGTGCCGGTAATCCTCGTAACAGATGACGGCAATGACGTTGTCGTGCGGGATCTCCACCCCCAACTCGATGAATTCCGGGCGCAGGGCGGTCATCCCCACGTCGTCGGCGCCCAGCTCGCGGGCGCGGCGCTTGATCTCGTCGGACATCGCGGCGGGGTCTGCGACATCGGCCCGGGTCGGGTTAACGGGACCGTCGCGGTCAGGTGTCAGATCCACCCAGCGCTGATTGGCGGCCTTTGCCCGCCCCGTTCGCTTGGCATACCATGTCGCCTGTTCGAGCCCGCGTTTGCGCATTTCTTCGACAAGAAGCGCATCGCGCAGACCCTGTTCACGCATCCAACTGGTGCCGATCATCGTTTCCTCCGGCATGGCTTCGAGCCAACGCGATCGACAGTAGCGATTGGCAGCGGCTGTTGTCCACAGTGGGCGGGTCGGGTAAGGGGTCTGGCTCATGGGTTCGACCCACTCGAGGAAAACGTTTCATGGCCAATGACATTCTGATCGCGCCGTCGATCCTGTCCGCAGACTTCGCCAAGCTGGGGGAGGAGGTGCGCGCCATCGACAAGGCCGGTTGTGACTGGATTCATGTCGACGTGATGGACGGCCATTTCGTGCCGAACATCACGATCGGGCCGCAGGTCGTGGCAGCGATCCGGCCACACACGAAAAAGCCGCTCGATGTGCACCTGATGATCGCGCCGGCCGATCCCTATATCGAAGCCTTCGCTGCCGCTGGCTCCGACATCATTACTGTGCATGCCGAAGCCGGTCCGCATCTCGACCGCTCGTTGCAGCTGATCCGCAGTCTGGGCAAGAAAGCCGGCGTATCGATCACCCCCTCGACGCCGGAAAGCGCAATCGCCTACGTGCTGGACCGGCTCGATCTGGTGCTGGTGATGACCGTGAACCCCGGCTTCGGGGGACAGGCCTATATCCCTGCCATGACCCAGAAGATCGCCAACGTGCGGCAGATGATTGCCGGCCGGAATATCCGGCTGGAGGTCGACGGAGGCATCACTCCGGACACCGCGGCGGACGCAGCCCGCGCCGGTGCCGACGTGCTGGTCGCGGGCTCTGCCGTGTTCAAAGGCGGCGCGTACGCCCAGAACATTGCGGCAATCAGGACTGGCGCGACCACCGTCGCCGTCTGAGAGCACTCGAGGAGCTAGCGGCGTATGGCGATCGCGACAGCAAGTGTGTTGAATGAGGCTGCGCACCGACCGGCCGGACATCCCGATGTGAAGCACGGCCGTATCGGGGTGCTGATCGTCAATCTCGGCACCCCCGAGGGCACGACATACTGGCCGATGCGACGCTATCTGGCCGAGTTCCTGACCGACAGGCGCGTCATCGAATGGTCGCGGCTCTACTGGTATCCGATCCTTTATGGGATCGTGCTGAACAGGCGGCCGCAGCGCGTCGGCAAGGCCTACGAGGCGATCTGGAACAAGGAGAAAGACGAAAGCTTTCTTCGTACGTATACGCGCAATCAGGCTGACGCGCTCGCCGAGCGCCTGGCACCGCTCGGGCCCCAACTGATTGTGGATTGGGGGATGCGATACGGGAGGCCATCGATCGCGGAACGAATTGGCTCCCTGAAAGAGCAGGGCTGCGAACGCATCCTCCTGTTCCCGCTCTATCCTCAGTACAGCGCCGCCACGACCGCGACAGTGTGCGACAAGGCCTTCGATGCCCTGAAAGAGATGCGGTGGCAGCCTGCCCTGCGCGTCGTGCCACCCTATCACGATGATCCGGTCTACATTGCCGCGTTGGCGCGTTCGATCAACGATCATGTCGCGTCGCTTGCATGGCAGCCGGAGGTGATTCTCACCTCCTTCCACGGCATCCCGAAAAGCTATTTCGATGCCGGCGACCCCTATTATTGCCACTGCCAAAAAACGGCGCGCATGCTGCGCGAGGCGCTGCAACTGAGTGAGGAGCAGTTCCAGGTTTCGTTCCAATCGCGGTTCGGGCCGGCGGAGTGGCTCAAACCCTATACGGACGAGACACTCGTCAAGCTGGCTCGCCAGGGCGTGAAGCGGATCGCCGTCGTCAATCCGGGCTTCGTGGCGGATTGCCTGGAGACGCTGGAGGAGATCGCGGAGGAAGGCCGGCACACGTTTCTGGATGCCGGCGGCGAGCACTTCGCGCACATCCCCTGCCTGAACGACAGCGTTGGAGGGATCGACACTCTGGAGACGGTAATACGGCGCGAGCTGGCCGGCTGGGTGTAGATCGCGTGCCGTCCGCTTGCCGGGGTCAGATCGGCGGGCGAGGACGGGCGGGCCGAGGACAGGTGGGCGGACGGGCGAGCGAGGACCAGGATACATTGACTCGCCGCGGCGGGGCGTTCACCTTTCCGGATCGAAGTGCCCCTCCGTCCCGCGCTGCTGCCACGTTCCTATCCGGAGACTGCCGATGCTCACCAACCTGCCCCGACTTCGCCAGATCCTGACGGAGGAGCGGCTCGACGCCATTGTCGGTACGTGTGCGGAAAACGTGACCTATCTCAGTGGATTCTGGGCGATGTCGCAGTGGGTGCGACGCGGCCCGCAGTGCTATGTGCTGCATACCCGCGAGGAAGGCCCGGGCGCGCTGATTGCCAATTCCGGTATCGTCGACCTGGTGGCCGACCAGGAGCTCTGGGTCGATGACATCAGACGATACGGCTTCTTCCAGATCGACGTCGACGGCGGCGCCAGCCTGGATGATGCCGATCAGCTGCAAAAGAGGCTGTTCGAGGCGCAGGCCTACAAGGGGCCGGTGGATGCGCTGGTGGCTGCGCTGAAAGAACGCGGGCTGAGCGCGGCGCGGATCGGCATCGATGAGCCGGGCATCACGCCGCAGTGCATGGACCAGCTGGAGGAAGCGTTGCCGGAGGCCACCTTCGTGCGTGCGTTCACCATGATCGAGAAAGTGCGGGCCATCAAGACACCGGAGGAGATTGCCAGGCTGCGGGAGGCAGCCCGGGTTTCGGGGCTGTCGATCGAGGCAGCGCTGGCCGTCGCCCGGGAAGGCGTCACCGAGCGCGAGATGCTGCGCGCCTTCAACGGCTGCACGGTCGCCAACGATGCAAGCCCGGTCACAAACTGCATCGGCTTCGGCAATCGCAGCGCGATGATCAACGTGCAGCCATCCGACCGGGCGCTGAAGCAGCGGTGACGCATCCGCTTCGACGTCGGCTGCCGCTACCGCCATTACCGCTCCGACATCGCGCGCATCGCGTACTTCGGCGACTCCGCCGGAGAAGCTGGTGACTTACCATCGCGCGTCGAGAAGGGCGTGCCCGCGCCTACGAGATCGTAAGCCCGGCCTGCAGGTCGCGAAGCTGTTCGACGAGGTGGTTGCGACCGTGCAGCGCGAGGGCATAGCGCACTTCGCGCGCAGCCATGTCGGCCATGGCATCGGGGTCGACGGTTACGATCCGCCAAACATCGCGCCATCGACCAAGGGCGTGCTCGAAGAAAACATGGTGATCTGCGTCGAGACGCCGTACTACGAGTTGGGCTTCGCTGGTACTGCAGTCGGAGGACATGATGCGCGTCACGTCCGACGGCGTCGAATCGCTGACCACAATCGATTCGGCTTTGCGGGTCATCGACTGACGAGCCAGGCCGGCGGCGAAGGGAGGATATGCAGATGAAATTCTCGGTGTGCCTGGCGACAGGCTACGAAGGGCTCGCCTATCCGATCCCGTTCTGCGAGCCGCAGGACCTCGTCAAGACCGCGGTGCTCTGTGAGCAGCTTGGCTACGACGCAGTGTGGGGCAACGATCATCTGACCACGCAGAATTATGTGCGGGACCTCTACGGCGAGCCGCCCAACTTCTACGACGTGCTGATTGTGATGGCGATGATCGCGCAGGCTACGACCAGGCTCAGGGTCGGGGCCGGGCTGCTGGTCATGCCGATGCGCGAGCCGGTAATGCTGGCCAAGCAGGTCGCCACCATCGATCAGATGTCAGGCGGCCGTTTCATGCTCGCGGTCGGTCTCGGGGCCTATCGCGAGGAGTTCCAGGCTTGGGCCGGCAGCGCTATCCGAAGGCGCGCCGCGGCGACATGCTCGACGAGGGCATCGCGGCGTTCCAGAACCTGTCGACTGAGAAGGTCTCAACTTTCGAGGGCAAGTACTACTCGTTCACGGGGCTGGAGCTGGCGCCAAAGCCGCTGCAGGATCCGTTCCCGCTCTATATCGGTGGCCACAACGAAGCATCGCTGGAGCGCACCGCACAACATGGCCAAGGCTGGCTGCCGGGCTGGCGACCGTTCCACGAGATCGGGGAACGCATACAGATCATCAAGCGCCGGGCCGAGGCGCTTGGCCGCGATCCCGCCGAGATCGAAATGGCGCCGCAATTCTCCCTGCTGCTCGGAAAGACCGACGAGGCGGCGGTGGAGAACCTACATGAACAGCGGCCTGGTGCACCACCGCATCTCGCTGGCCTATACCGGGCGCGATCCCAAGCATCAGGTGACTGGCAATCTGGTCGGATCAGCTCAGACCGTGATCGACAAGATCGGACAACTGAAGGACATGGGTGTGGATCATCTCGCTGCCATGGTCGTGGCGGTCAATTCGCTGGCCGAGTACGACGAGCAGTGCCGGTGGTTCGCGGAAGAAGTGATGCCGCACGTTCGCTGAGCCGAACACCGAGCCAGGGCATACAAATGCTGTCACCTGCACACGCCGCACTGAATCGAGATCGCTACGCCCGCACTGGTGGTCGACGCCGACGCGGTGAGCGATAATGTCGCGCGAATGGCCGCGGCCGCAAAGGCGCCGGTGTCTGCGCTGCGCCCTCATTCCAAGACGCACAAGACGAAGCAGATCGCGCGAGTTCCAGATTGGCCGCTGGTGCGGCCGGCATCTGCTGCGCGACAGTGACGGAGGCCGAGGCGTTGAGTGCGGCGGGTATCCGAGACTGCTCATCACGTCACCGACGTACGGCGCCGACAAGCTCGCCCGGGTGGCGCGCCTCAATCGCAAGCACGACGTGATGATCGTCAGCGATCATCCTGCTCAGGCGGAGGGGCTCGCTACAGCGATCGCGCCGGGGGATCCACCACTCAGCACGCTGGTCGATCTCGATGTCGGGCAACAGCGCACGGGTGTCACCGAGGTTGGCGACGGTTTGTCGCTGGCAAAGTGCATCGCCGGATGCTCGACCGACTCAGTTTCACCGGCATGCAAGGCTATGCGGGTCACGCGCAACACATCGAGGCCCCGTCGGAGCGGCGGACCACCGTGGGGACCGTGGCGGCGCAGATCAGGGCGCTCGCCGACGCACTGCGCGGCGAGGGGCTCCCGCCCCGCCTCGTTACGGGAAGCGGGACCGGCACCTTCCGATTGGATGCCGCCGGACCTTTCAACGAGTTGCAGGTCGGCTCGTACGTGTTCATGGACGCCGACTACGCTCGCGTGGACGACGGCGGCCGGCCGCCTGATTTCCTGCCGGGGCTGTTCGTGCTGGCGACCGTGATTTCGGTGAACCGCGCCGGCCAGGTGACGGTGGATGCGGGAACGAAGGTGCTGGCGACCAACGGACCGCCGCCGGACATGCTGATCGGAGCGCCGGCAGGCTCGACGTATCGCTTCGGCGGCGACGAGCACGGGATGATCTCGATTGCCGCCGGCCAGCCGCCGCCTGCCCTCGGCGCCCGCATTCTGATTCGCGCCACACACTGCGATCCGACGGTCAATCTCCACGGGGTGATGCACGCCATATCCGGCGACACGGTCTCGCGTTGGCCGATCATCGGCCGTCACAGCACGCAATAGCCTGGACTTGCGAAGCGGTTCTCTACAATTCAGGAAACACACCAGCGCTCTGTAACGCGGCGACGGCCGTGTCGAAATCCTGCGGTACATCGTGAGGGGGCTGCATTGTCGCGGCTGTCCGATCCGGGTCTTTAAGGCCGCTCGCCGTCAGAAGTGCGACGACACGCTCTCCGGGCCCGATCGCGCCCTGTTTCGCGAGCAGCTCGACGCCAGCGACAGCAGTGGCCGAGGCCGGCTCGATATACAGTCCTTCCTCACGGGCGAGCTGTGCCTGCCAGCGCATGGTATCGGCATCGGGCACCTTCAGCGCCGTACCGCCGGACGTGCGAATTATGTGCAGCGCCTGATAAGTGCCACGCGTCGCGCTGATCGAACCTGCGACCGTATCGAAAGACTTGGGCATGTCCTCGAGCAGATCGCTGCCGGCTGCAAGCGCAGTGGTGAGCGAGCCGTAGACCTCTGCACCGATCATGCGCGGCATCGCGCCGGTCCAACCGAAGGCGATCATGTCCTCGAACCCTCGCCACATGCCGACGAGGGCATCGCCGTAGCACACCGGCAGCACGCAGACGTCCGGCACGTTCCAGTCGAATGCCTCAGCGATCTCATAGGCAAGGGTCTTGTATCCGTCGATGCCATATGGATTGCTACCGACGGGACCGAAGAATGGCGACGTCGGGAACCAGCCGTAGGTGCGCACGGCATGGCTCATGAGTTTCCAGCGGTCGGCTTTGGTTGCGACTTCGACGACGGTGGCGCCGTAGGCCCGCATCTGCGTGACCATGGGGCCGGCGCTGCCGCGGACGACGAACACATAGCAGGGGATGCCGGCCTTGGCCGCATAGGCTGCGGCCGCCGCGCCGGCATTGCCGGACGAGCTCGAAACGATGGCGCTGGCACCGACCTGGCGGGCCTTGGATACGGCCATCGCCGCGAGACGGTCCTTGAACGACCAGGTTGGATTGCGCGTCTCATCCTTGGCATAGAGTGCGGACAGGCCGATGGCGGCGCCCGTGCGCTCCAGATCGATGCAGCGGCGTGCCGCCCTCCCCGAGCGTCACCGCCTCTGCTGCCGCAACCGGTAGTAGGTCCCCGTAGCGCCAAAACCCGCGTGGCGCATCGGCGCCGGGCTTGCGTCGCGCCACTCGCAGGTCGTCGGCGTAGGCAACCACGAGATTGCTCGGGGCCTCCGCGCGGCATGCGTCGCAGTCGTGGGCAAGTGATCGGCGCCATAATCCGCGCCACATCGCACGCACTGAAGTCCGACGATCTCCACCATGCACTAGACCTCCCTGCCGTCACACGACATTCCAGCTACTGCTGCTTCCTGATGCGCTCGATCTGCATCTGGGCGAGAAATGGCACAAGGGGATGTGCGCCCATCTTGACAAAGGTCGGCATGTCGAAGGCGATAAGCGCCTGGCGCTGGTCGGCGGACAGATCGAACTTGTCCGCATAGGCGGCCGGATCTCTCACGTATGCGAGGCGCGTCGCCTCTTCATGCGCGAGGGCGTGTAGTGCAGCGGTGAGCGCGACAAGCTCCGGCTTGATCTGGGGATAGTGCGCCGTGTGCGTTGCTTCGGCCGTACCAATCCAGCCCAGCGACGCATAGTTATGATGCCAGGATGGATCGAAGGAGACGACATCCGGCTTTCTCTCGCCCAGCGCGCCGGCGGCGCAAGCCCAGCACCTGAGCTCAATATTGCCGGTGTCGTCGAGCTCGGCCTCATCGTAGCCGATGAGCGACTTGAGCCGGCCGGCGGCCAGATTATCGAGCACCTTCTTGTCCCACTCGACCTCGGGCTCGGAATAGCGGTCCGTGCCCGGGAAATGCGACATACCACCGCTGGCCAGGACGACTGTCCGTAGACCCAGCGAGGTCACGGTGCGGGCGATGGCCTGGCCGAACTGGTAGCAGCGCTCCATGGTCGGCTGGGGCGGCAGGTAGGCATTCACGTAGATCGGCAGCACTGCGTCCTTGTGGCCGAGGTGGGTCAGCGGAATGCCGATGGCGTAGTCGATCTTGGCGGTAGAGGAGTATGCCGGGTCGAAGCCCTGGCGATAGAGCTGGCGGACAAGCTCGAATCCGATCTCACTGGGGACTTTCCAATGAAACTTATGCCCAGCGAACGTGCCCGTTGCCTCTCCCCCGACGTGGACCGTGAAGGGCGGCGCGCAGGTATGGAAGAACTGCTCCACGTGGTCGTTGGAGAAGATGATCCAAAGGTCCGGCTTCAGGGCACGCAGCCGCTCTCCGATGTCTGCGGCCACCTGGCGGACGCGAGCGACATTATCCTTGTCCTCAGTGTCCGGCATGGTGAAGAATTGCGGGGCATGGGGCAGCATCGCGCCGCCGATCACGGTCGACATCATCGTCACGTCTCCTGGTAACAGGGCTGCCACCAACGAACTCCGAAAATGGGGACAGCCACCATTTTCGGTCATTCAACGGCCGGCTCGCGGAGCCTGCAGCGAAAATGGTGGCTGTCCCCATTTTCACATGCTTCACAGCGGGAGTGGAACAAAGTACCGTTCGGAAATCAAGCGGCGGCAATGGCCGCTAAGCCCAACAGGAGGACATGAAATGCCTGACGTGCCTATCACTATCGCCTGCGGCAACTACGATCGCACGAAGGCGATCATCGACGGGCGCGTCAAGGTGGAGGGATGCGCGGTTACCTATATCCCCCTCTACCCCGAGGAAATTTTTCATCGCCAGTTCGTGTTCCAGGAGTTCGACGTCGCTGAAATCTCGATGTCGAGCTACATCCGGACCGTGGCAGCCGGGACTTCCGACGTGATCGCCATTCCCGCCTTCGTTTCGCGCACGTTCCGCCATTCCGGATTTTACGTGCGGGAAGGCTCGGGAATCGAGAAGCCGCAGGACCTCAAGGGCAAGAAGGTGGGATTGCCAGAGTACCAGATAACCGCCGTCGTTTGGATGCGCGGACATCTGCAGCATCAGTACGGCGTGCATCCGAAGGACGTGCACTGGCGGCAGGGCGGACAGGAGGAAGCGGGCCGGCATGAGCGCACGCCCCTGAAACCCATTCCTGGCATCGACCTGCAGTCGATCCCGGAGGACAAAACGCTGGTCGGCATGCTGCGGGACGGGGAACTCGACGCCCTGATGACGGCGCGGGCGCCATCCTCGTTCCTGGCCGGCGAGCCTCACATCAAGCGTCTGTTTCCCGATACACGCGCAGCCGAGAAAGCCTACTTCAAGGAGGTGGGACTGTTCCCGATCATGCACGCGGTCGGCATCAAGAAGTCGCTCGTCGAGAAGCATCCGTGGTTGCCGGTCAGCATCTACAAGGCCTTCCTTGAGGCAAAGCGCCTGGCGATGATCGATCTGACTGACGTCAACGCTCTGATGGTCACCCTGCCCTGGCTGGATGCCGAGGCACGCGAGACGATGGCGGTGATGGGCAACGACTTCTGGCGCTATGGCGTGAAGGAGAGCCACCACGATATCGAGGCGCTGGCGCAATACGCTTTCGAGCAGGGGCTGACAGAGCGCAAGGTTTCCGTGGAAGAGCTGTTTGCGCCTTCCGTGCAAGACATGTCCAAGGTGTGATCTCCACCGGGGTCAGGTACTCGGATGAGGCACCCGGGTCAGGCATTGGGGCCTGACCCCGTTACCTTTGTTCATCGCGACACATTCTCCATCGCGACACATTGCGGAGCCAGCATCATGCGTAACGGCCATGCTCGGGATATCTCCTCACTGATCGAACCGGGCCGCGTGCATCGGCACGTCTACACCGACCCTGATGTGTTCGACCTGGAGATGGGGCGGTTATTCGGCAGGGCCTGGCTGTTCGTCGGCCATACCAGCCAGGTACCCAATGCCGGGGACTATTTCACCACCGAGCTCGGCCGCCAGCCGGTGCTGATGCTGAGACACCGAGACGGAAAGGTTCGCGTGCTGCTCAACCGCTGCTCGCATCGCGGCCCCAAGGTGATGAACGAGCGCTGCGGCAACGCGAAACGGCTGGTGTGCTGCTACCACGGCTGGACTTTCGACACAGACGGCTCCCTGATCGGGGTGCCAGTGCCGGAGGGCAATGGAGAAGGCTTCGACATGACGAAGCTCGGGCTGGCACACGCTCCCCGTGTCGGCGAGTACCGCGGCTTCATATTCGCCAGCCTCAGCCCGTCGGGCCCCAGTTTCGAGGACCATATCGGCCCCATGAAAGGCAGCATCGACGATCTTGTCGATCGCGCACCGGACGGAGAGATCGCTTTCGACGCCGGGATGCACCGCTATATCTACCGAGGAAACTGGAAGCTGCAGGTGGAGAACGTGCTCGACAGCTACCACGTGCCGTTCGGGCACGCCTCGACCGTCAACAAGCAAGGCGTGCAATTCGCCCGTCGCGAGGGCGACAAGGCCGGCGCGGCAGTCATCGAGACCAAGGAGAAAAAGACGGCGTCGGCCTGGAAAGAGCGCAAGAGCTTCACCGTCGGCAACGGCCACGGCTGGACCAGCAATACCAAGCTTGCCGACGGCGAGCGTTCGAGCGCCGCATTCGATGCCTACAAGCAGGCGCTGGCTGACAAGGCAGGCGCAGAGCGGGCAGCAGAGATACTGAGGCCGCGGCTGCACAATTCCCTGATCTACCCTAACGTGTCGATCATGGGGCTCAACATCCACGTCCGTGTCATCAAGCCCCTGGCGGTGGATCTTACGGAGGTGACCATCTACCCGATCCGAACTCGTCGGCGCTCCAGATTCGATGAACTTCGGCAACATCAGGCTGCTGAATGTCACGCACTCCGCGGCGTCATTCGTCCAAACCGACGATCTGGAGAGCTTCACGCGGGCGCAGATCGGTCTGCGGAGCACCGCCACAGACTGGGTCGACATCTCCCGCGGCCTGGGCGCGGAGGAACCGGACAGCGAGATCAACGGCATGCGCGGGCTCGCCACGCACGAGATGGTCGTGCGCGCACAGTACAAGGCTTGGCTCGGCTACATGCAGGAGAGCGCGTAATGGCTGGCGCCAAGACCATCGACCGGGCGCCGTTCGAGGCGTTTCTCATCAACGAAGCGCGGCTGCTGGATGACCGTCGGTTCCGGGAGTGGATGGATCTGTTCACGGATGACGGGACGTATTGGGTGCCGGCCTCGCCGGGCCAGGCCAGCCCATTCACCGAGGCTTCGCTGTTCTTCGATGACAGGGAACTGATGAAGACGCGGATCGATCGGCTCGAGCATCCGCTGATCCACATTCAGACGCCGCCGTCGCGCACCGCACACATCGTGGGCAACATCACGGTGGCAGCCAGCGCCGAGCACAATGGCGAATTCGACGTCACCTCCACCGTCATCATGGTGGAATACAGAGAAGAACAGCAGCGCATTTTCGCCGGCCGCCAGCTGCACAGGCTGCGTACCACCGGCGACAGCTTCCTTATCGCGCACAAGAAGGTCGAGCTCATAAACTGTGACAGCGCGTTCGAGGCGATTGCCGTGCCGATCTGATCCTGCAATCGGCGGTTGCCATCACGGCGACTGCACCATGCCGGAATTCGACACGCACGGCTGCTGCCTCAAACCCGCTTATTGGACAGGCCATCAGTGTTGCCCGCGAGATGAACGAAGGCAGCCCGGCTCAGCCCACTGAAATGGTCTTCGATCGCTCCGTTCAACGCTGCCGGAGACTTGCTCGAGGCTGCAATCGCCGAGATACCATGAATGACTGACCACAGCGCCACCGCGGCGCTATCATAGCGTGCATCATCGCTTTGGTAAGAAACGAATTGCTGTTTCAGTGGCTGCACCAGCGCTTCCAAATGCCGGCCGTACCAATCCGGCAGATCGTCGCGGCCTGTATCCCGCGCCTCGGCAATGACCGTCCAGAGATTGGCATTCGCCTGCACGAACCGAATATAGGCGGTCGCGTACGCTTCCACGGCGGCTATTCCGTGCAAATCCGAGACAGCGGCCAAGAGCTCCGACTGCAGACGAGCGAGAATGCGCGCCTCCAGCTGCAACTGCAGGTCGCTCAAATCACAAAACAGGTTATAGAGGTTGCCCGGCGTATAACCGCAAGCCTGGGCGATGTTGCGCGCGGTCAACGCGGACCGCCCCTGCCGGGCGGCGAGCTCTTCCACGACCGCAAGCACACGCTCCCGCACCTGATCCTGTGTCGGCCTCATTCATCGGTCCCAAGACGAGCACACCGGGCAGTTTCCCGCGAGAAGTCGGCGGTGCAGGGCGCCTGCACCACCAATTCACCCCGCTTAGGGCCGAAGCAGTCCGACACCAGCGCTCAGTGCCCACCCTTTGCAAACTCGCACCTGCGCCAATAGCTTCCAAACTTCAGCCACAAGCTGCTGTTAACAGCCTGTCATAATCCATCGCAACGTCTAAAAGCGGCTCATAACAGGGCAGAATGTGATGCAGCATTGGGGTGTTGCCGTGAAGGCCTTCAGGCAGCGGCATGGCTTGACACAACGGGCGATGGGAGACCTGCTCGGCGTTGCGCAGCGAACCATCTCCAGATGGGAACGTGGCGATGACAACCCCAGCCTTCAGCAGCAAAAGCGCCTGCGGGACCTGGGCAGAGAAGTGCCCGCGGATCTGGTACAGGGGCTGGCAACGTCGATCGTTTTCAGCCCAGCACCGCGCGCATTGTCGCGAACGCGACGCCTGGTGCTACAGGCGGTATCAATTCCCGCGGTTGAAAAACGACCTTCGATAACGAATTGGCTCGGACGCCCCCTGGATCGGATCGCGACCGGCGTGCTCAGGGACATGCTGGACGACGCCGAATTGCGCAAAGGCCTGGCGCGGCGGGAGGTTGCAGCCGTTATCGCGACAACGCGCAGCGTACTCGATACGCCCGAAGCCCGGCGGATAAAGACTTTCCGGACGACGATCTCATACTTCCACCATGACGGTACCTTTTTCAGCGATGCCGTGTCTGCGCCCGCTCCAGATAACGCGCAGCTCGGCTACAGCGTCGTTTCCATGGATGACACCGAAGCGTTCAGGATCGCCGGTCAGAGCGGCGGAGAGGCCTTTGTCCGCGCCGCGCAGTCGCGGTGGGCGAGATTTGGCTGATTTAGATCGTTCCCGCATTTGGCGGAAACGAGCTAGACGACTACCTGTGTGCCGACCTCGACGACGCGATCGGTCGGGATCTGAAAGTAGGCGGTAGCGTCCTCGGCGGTGACGGCAAGCATGATGAAGAAGCGCTCCTGCCAGACCGGCAGCTCGGATCGCCGCGTGGTCTTCAGTTTGCGCCGAGACAGAAAGAACGACGTCTGTGCGATCTCGATATTGAGGTCCTTGCGGCGACACTGCTCCAGGATTTTCGGCACGCTCGGCGTCTCCATGAAGCCATAGCGCGCAACGACACGGATGAACGTGTCCGAGACCTTGTCGACGGTGATGCGCTCATGGCGCACCACGCGCGGCACATCCTCGGTCTTGATCGAGAGGATTATATTGCGCTCGTGAAGCACGCGGTTGTGCTTGAGATTGTGCATCAACGACGACGGCGCGGAACTCCGGATCGCCGGTGAGGAATACGGCGGTGCCGGGAACGCGATGCGGCGGCTTCGCCTCGAGCTTGCGCACCAGCCAGGCTGAGCTCGGCCTCGTTCTTGCGGGTCGCGCGGGCCAGGACCTTGGTGCCGCGCAGCCAGGTCTACATGGCGATCGCGATCAAACCCGCCATCAGCACCGGGAACCAGCCGCCCTGGGGGATCTTGAACACGTTCGACAGGAAGAAACACTGCTCGATAAGCAGCAGTGGGACGATCAAGGCGCGACAGTCTTGGCGAGGCTCCATTTCCAGCAGCGCCAGATGACGAAGAACGCCATCAGCGAGTCGATGACCAGCGCCGAGGTGACGGACACGCCGTAGGCCACGGCCAGCTTGCCGGAGGACTGGAACATGATCGTCGTGACTACGACGAGAAAACACATCAGCCAGTTGATGCGCGGCATGTAGATCTGCCCCGCCACCTACTCGGACGTGTGCTTGATGAGCTGGCGCGGCAACAGCCCGAGCTGGATCGCCTGGCGGGTGACGGAAAATGCCCCCGTGATAACGGCCTGGCTGGCGATGATCGTGGCAACCGTCGCCAGAACGATCATCGGTACCAGGGCCCAGGTCGGATAAAGCAGGTAGAACGGGTTCGAGATCGTCGCTGGATCTGCCAGGAGCAAGGCAGCCTGGCCGAAGTAGTTCAGCAACAAGCTCGGCAACACGAGACTGAACCAGGCGATCTGGATCGGCTTGCGCCCAAAGTGGCCAAGGTCGGCATAGAGCGCTTCGGCACCGGTCGCGCAGAGGAATATCAGGCCCATCAGGCTGAAGCCGAGCAGGCCTGTATTGGCCAGGAACATGATCCCGTAATAGGGATTGATGCACCACAGAACGCGCAGGTCCTGGAAAATGTTGATGAGCCCGCCGACCGCCAGCACCAGGAACCAGACGACCATGACCGGGCCGAACAGCTTTGCCATGCCCTCGGTGCCGCGCGACTGAGCAGCGAACAGGCCAATGATGATCACCAGAGTCACCGGTACGACCAAATAATTGTATTCCGGCGACAGCACGAGCACGCCTTCAACCGCGGACAGGACCGAGATTGCCGGCGTGATGATGGCGTCACCGAAGAACAGGGACGCGCCCAGGATGCCGAGCGTCAAGAGGATCGGCGCCGAGCGGGTCGCAACGGACTGGCCAAGCGCCATCAGTGCGAAGGTGCCGCCCTCCCCGTTGTTGTCAGCGCGCAGCAGGATGAGGATGTACTTCAGGGTGACGACCAGCAAGATCGTCCAGAACATGATCGACAAGATGCCCAGCACTGCGTCGGTGCCGCCAATGCCAAGTCGATTGGCGGCTTCGACCGACTGCTTGAGGGCGTAGAGTGGGCTGGTGCCGATATCGCCGCACACGACCCCTACTGACCCTATGGCAAGCGCCCATAGCTTGCCATTGTGAGTGCCTCGGGCTTCATCAGCTCCGTGCGGTGTCAATGAGGTTTTTGCCATGGCGGCATCTCGTGACGCATGCGTTCTGCGCTGCTGAAAGATGCAATGCGATGAGCCGCGACACCGCTTGCGCGATCCACGACCCGCTGCGACACTAAGATCCGCACTATCCCCCGACCGCCAGCGCGCTGAAAAAGACGCCTGCCCCCTCGCGTCGCGAATTCGGTCCGACACTGTATACTCCCGACCTTCACGGCGGGTTAGGCCGTAATTACCCTTATCCTGGGACAGCACGCAAGCGCCACGTTGGTGATGTATGTCATAGCGGCGAACCGGGTATTGATCGAAGGTATGATTGGTTAATCGCACTGCGTAGCTACGTCGCAGCTTCATGTGGGCTTCATGCGGGCTCGCGTGAACGCCAGCGGAACCGCGGCGCATCGCCAGGCCGGCCTTGCAACTGCACGGCGCCGCTTCTGGTCGTGGCCGCGGGAAGCTCACCCGGGCGCCGGCCGATCGGAGCGATGTCGCCAGTGAAGGCCGCACCAAGCCGGTCAAGATCACGGCTCGGCGCTGCGCAAGGGACTAAACCAAGGGCCGCGGCGGATTGGGTATACGTGCTCAGCAGTGTTGGCTCATCGATATACTCGAGCGACAGCACGGGCTTGTCGGCATCGCGGAGAACGGCGGTCAGTGCGTCGATACGGGCCGCATCCGGCTTGAACGGGTTGTTTTCACGCTGCGTGCCCGGGCAGAAGACGTCCTCGGCGGCGACCGCGGATATCGTGTCGAAGAAGTCGCGTCGCGCTGCAGCGCTGCCAACCGCGGCGACAAGCGCCTCGGCATTCGCGGGCACGACCAGAAAATCCGGATAGCGAACTCGGATATGCCGGGCGAGGCGACCGACCGCCTCAATCATGCGAGTTGCCGCTTCCGCCCAAGTCCTGGGCTCGTTCTCGCGACCTCCCTCACCCCAAAACGAAAATACATCGACGAGGTCGAGATAGAACTCCATCGAAGCTTTGCGCCGCTATGAGGTCGGCCCAGCCGGATCTGCGCTCATTGATAATCGTTTCGAGCCAAGCGTCATCCCAGTAGCGGACGAGCCTGGCGCTGGACGATGAGGGATGGACCGGGCCCAACCAAGCCGGCGCCTTGTCGGTCAAATTGCCAGAGGCAAGTCCATCGTCGCTCCAGTCCGATTGCCAGTTGCTGCGGTAGTCGAACACCCCGCCAAGCGGCAGGTAGGCCAGCACGACCGCATTATCCGATCGACCTTTCAGACGATGAATATCCTCGCCGAAGTAGCGGCCTTGCTCGGTGCCGTCGCTGGAGAAATCGAGGACCAAAAGATCATGCTCGGCGGCCAGCAACGCAGACGCATCCAGCCGCCCACCGCTGCCAGAAGAGCCCTGTAGCTGGATTCCCCAGCTGCCGATGTGTTTGGGGCCGGAAGCCGTCACAAGCTCTGACATTTCACTCCTCGCACCGGTCGTCGCCAACCGTTCTGCCAAGCGCACCAGTCGGCAAACCTGACGTGGCAATCTCGCGCACCGCCGGCGTCAAGCTATACAATGGAACCTGCAATGAGTCCCGCCGAAGCTTGCGCTGGACCGATACGGCGCGCCGGTGCGGCTGCGTCCTCATGGCCCGCATGCCCAACCGGGGTTGCACCGCGAAACCGCGACGTGCACTTTCTGCGGGCGCGCGGCCTGCGGGTGCGCGGCGCCGGCAAGGCCGAGTGAAGCGCCGAATGTTGTTTGCGGGAGGACTGCAGTGCGGACCAATGCCGTTGTCGGAAGCGCAGTGGAGAGGGTCGAGGATCAGAGGTTCCTGACTGGGCGGGGCACCTACACGGCCGACCTGTCACGCCCCGATCTGCTTCACGCCGCGATCCTTCGCAGCACCGTCGCGCACGGGCGCATTCGCAGCATCGGAACCGAGCGGGCCCGGGCACTTCCGGGCGTTGCGGCGGTGCTGACGGCAACGGACATAGAAGGCTCCGTTCCGATGATCCCGATCCGGCAACAGGTCTTGCCGGAAGGCGAGCCCTACCGACAGCCGGTGATCGCGGTCGACAAAGTGCGCTATGTCGGAGAGCCGCTGGCCGTCGTCGTCGCGAGAGACGCAGCAACGGCGGAAGACGCGCTGGAGTTGATCGACCTCGATATCGATGAGTTGCCTGCCGTCGTCGAACGGGGGGACGCCGTCGCAGACCGGACTTTGCTGTTCGAGAACGCACCCGGCGGCAATACGCCGATCGTGTTCACGGCGGAAATGGGGGATGCGGCTGCCGCATTTGCCACTGCGGACTACACGCGGCGCGAACGCTTCAGCGTGCAGCGGCACTACGCCATGACGATGGAAACGCGCGGGCTGCTGGCGGAATGGGACAATGGCAGCCAACGGCTTACTGTGCACGGTGCAGCAAAGGTGCCGTTCTTCAATCGGAAAACTCTGGCTGGCATGCTGGCGATGGCCGAAGAGGCCGTCGACCTGATCGAGGTCGATGTCGGAGGCGGGTTCGGTGCGCGGGGCGAATTCTATCCAGAGGATTTTCTCATCCCGTTCGCCTGCCGCACGCTCAAGAAGCCCGTGAGATGGGTGGAGGATCGGCGCGAGAACCTGACGGCAATGAACCATGCCCGCGAGGCTTATGCCGACGTGGAGATCGCCTGCACGCGCGATGGCAAGGTGGTCGGCCTGCGCGGCCGGATCGAGCTGGACATCGGCGCCTATGTCCGGACCAACGGCTTCACCGGGCCGCGCAACGCGGCGCAGTTCCTATCCGGCCCGTATTACGTGCCGAACATAGCAATCGATGCGGCGGTCTTCGTCAGCAACAAAACGCCGGCGGGAACCTACCGAGGGCCAGGCCGGTTTGAGGCCTCGTGGTTCGGTGAGCGCTTATTCGAGATGGCGGCCCGCGACCTCGGGATCGACCCGGCGGAATTCCGTATGAAAAACCTGATCGCGGAAGAGCTGATGCCCTACAAACTGGCGCAGATGCGTCACGTCGATCCGAGCGCGGAGACGTGGTGCGACGGCGGCGCATATGGCGAGGTGTTTGCCCGCTGCCTGCATGAATTCGATTGGCCGGCAAAGCGCGAGCTTCAGGGACGTCTGGTCGATGGCAGATACCTGGGCTCGGGGCTGGGCTGTTTTATCGAAGGGGGGGCGGCCGGACCGCGAGAAGGCTGCCGCATGGTGCTGGAGACCAGCGGCAATGTCACCGTCCACGTCGGCTCGTCGGCAATCGGCCAGGGACTGGAGACGGTGCTGTCGCAGATCGCGGCAGACGCACTTGGCATGCCGATGGCGCGGATACGGGTGCTGCATGGATCGACCACGCTTGTCACTGAAGGCTTCGGCTCGTTCCACTCCCGCTCCACGGTCATGGGCGGCTCTGCTGTACTCGTAACCGCGGAGAAGTTGCTTGATCAGATCAGAGCGGCGGCAGGGAAGGTATTGGGATGCAGCGCAGGCGAGGTCCAGATCAGCGAGGGTTTCGCGACGAACGGCCGCGATCGCGTTTCCTTCAGCGAGCTGGCCGCCGACGGCATCGAGGCCGAGGCCAGCTTCAGCAATTCAAAGCATACCTACAGCTACGGTGCACATGCGGCGCACGTGGCCGTCGATCCCGGCACGGGCGAGGTGGAGATTCTGGACTACGTGACAGTGGAAGACGTCGGCCGGATCATCAACCCCGCCACGCTGCATGGCCAGGTGATCGGCGCTGTGGTGCAGGGCATGGGCAGTGTGTTCATGGAACACCTGAAGTACGATGAACACGGCCAGCTGCTGACCGGATCGCTGGCTGACTACGTGCTCCCGACAGCATCCGACTTCCCCAACATCCGCTCGATCTCGCTGGGACTGCGGCCTTGCCCGAACAATCCCCTGGGCGCGAAAGGCGCGGGCGAGGGCGGTCTCATTGCGGTTGGCGCAGCCGTCGGAAACGCAATTGCCGCCGCGCTGTCCGATTTCGACGTAGAGCCGCGGGACCTGCCACTGTCGCCACCGGCGTTGTGGCAACTGATCGCGGATGCTCAGCGAAACCGGCAGGGACCAAGACGCCAGCAGTGAGGACTTGATGAGCGCGCTTCCAAAACTCAGTATACGCCTGCATGGCGGTATGACCCCGCAGGATTGCGTTGCTGCCGCGATGGCCGCGGAGACGTGCAGGGCTGACCGGGCTGTGGTTCGCGGAAAATGCGTTCGGACGCGGCATTCTGCCGACTGCTGCCGCGTGCGCGGTCGCGACGCGCCACATCAGGATCGGCGCTGGCGTGTTCAACCCCTTCAGTCGGCACCCGACCATGATGGCGATGGAAGCCGGAGCGCTCGACGAGCTTTCGGGCGGGCGGGCCTCGATCGGCGTCGGTGCCGGCATCGGCGCACAAGTGCGAAAAATCGGCCATGATCCAGAAAAGCCGCTGCCCGCGCTGCGCGACACCTTGAGTATCCTCAGAGCGCTGCTCGATGGCGAGACAGTCGACTACCAGGGCGCGAGGTTCAGCGCACATGGCGTGAAGCTCGACCACAAGCCGCGCGCGGGCATCCAAATCCTTCTGGCCGGGCGAGGGGATCTCACCGTGAAGCTGGCCGGGCGGATGGCGGACGGCCTCATCGTCTCGAACATGTGCTCGACAGGCTATTCAAAACGCGCCGCGGCTTTGGCCGACCAGAGCCGGCGTGAAGCAGGACGCGCGAACACCATAGAGATTGTCCAGTACCTGCCTTGCGCAGTGGACACCAACAGAGACCGGGCGATTGTTGCGGCAATGCGGGCGGTGGGCGCCATGGTACCGAACTACTGGGGACTGGCGGAGAAGATCAACTCTGCGAGGATTGGGTTGACGGCCGAAACCGGCATCAGCACCGATGACTTCGCGCGCGCGGCCGCCCGGCTACGGGCAGGCGACGACGCAATCACAGTGCTGGATGAAAGGTTCGTCGACGCTTTCGCCATCGCCGGCAGTCCGGAGGATTGTGTCAATGCAGCAGCGCGGTTCCGTGCCGCAGGTGTCACCGAGCTGGCGCTGACATTCAGCAGCGCTGACCCGGCGCGTGAAATGGCGCAACTGGGTGAGGCTGCGACGAGCCAAATTGTGCGCTGAAGCCGGCATCTGCCCTTAATTTGGTCCGGTCGCCGGAAATCTGGGCGTTGCTATGGGTTGCCCCTCCTGGTCACGGTGGCTACGATCCTCCCATCGTTCGATTGAGATGAAAAAAGGGAGGACGAGATGAGACGACGTTTTGGGTTCATACTGGCAGCAATGCCGCTCGCGCTCGCAACCAGCAGCGCCCAGGCCGAGACCTTCGTGCGTATGCTATCAGGGCCTGCCGGCGGCAGCTGGTACCCCTACGGCGCCAAAATGATGGAGATGGTCGGTAAAGAGATCAACGGCGTAACGACCTCGAATGGTCCGGGCGGCGGTGTCGGGAACGCGCGCAATCTCGATTCCAAGAAGGCGGAATTCGGCTGGACATTCGCCCATACCGCCTATGACGCCTACAACGGCAAAGGCGTATTCAAGAAGGCGCACCAGAACCTCCGATTTTTCGGCAACATGTTCCCGGGTGTACTGCAGATCGTGGTGCCCACCAAATCCGACATCAAATCGCTGAAGGACCTCGGCAACAAGCGGTTGAGCCCGGGCAAGCTGACGTTCGGTGGCAACGTCGCATTCGAGAAGGTGCTGAAGCTGCACGGTATCACATACGATGACGTGAAGAAGAACGGCGGCACGATCCACCGTGTGGGCTTCAGCGACTCGGTTGCCTTGATGAAAGACGGGCACATCGACATGTTCGTCGCCCTGACGACCGCGCCGAACGCATCATTCATTGCGCTCGACTTCACCCCGGGCGTGCGGTTTCTGTCGATCGAAGACAAAATGCAGGATACCTTCATCAAGCAGAACCCTGGTTTCGTGAAGCACACCATCAAGGCCGGCACGTACAAGAACCTGGCCGCTGACGCACACACCGTGGCTGCCCCGACCGTGCTCATTACGCACAAGGATGTGTCGGACGATGTCGCCTACAAGGTGGCGAAGGTGATCTGGGACAATCACGCGGAGCTGGTGAAGGTCAACAAATTCTGGGAGTTGGTGAAGCTTTCCGCGGTCCTGGATGGCTCGGCGATTCCGGTGCATCCGGGGGCGATGAAGTTCTATCGCGAAAAGGGCATCGCGAAGTGACGGGCTGACTTGGCGCGCAATTGAATGGGCGGGGCGCGCAAACGAAGGGGCCGGGCGGGGCTATATCTGCCCCGCCGGCCCGAGCCCCACTAAACAGTCGAGAGCGACACAACCAAATTGGCACGGGTGCATCTTGCCCGGGCAAGCTCGCGATCACCCTTCCGGCACCGGATCATCATGACAGACACTGCCAGTGGCGTTGAGCCGCAAAAATACAAAGAACCGCGGGACTACGCCCTGCTAGAGCGTGTGCTGCGCTCGGGCGGGTTCTCGTTGCCGGCTATCGTCATGCTGGTGGCTTCCGCGCTGGCGATCGCCCTGGCGCTGTTCCATGTCTATGCAGCCGGGTTCGGGACACCGGAATCGCATTCGTTCAGAAGCACGCATCTGGCAGCGATGCTGGTGCTGGCACTTCTGCTGTTTCCATTGTTTCGCAAATCGGCCAGCGAGCCGCTGACTGGGACGACATCTGCGCAGACCGCACTGAGGTGGATCGGCTTCATCATCGACCTCGCGCTGGTTGCTGGCGTTATCGCGGTGCAGGCCTACATCCTTTACGACGTGGAGGAATTGCAGGCACGCGAGGGCAGCCTGGAGCAGATGGACGTCTGGATCGGTGCACTGCTGGTCGGGCTCGTCCTCGAGGCGACGCGGCGCACCGTCGGCTGGACGATGGTCATCATCACCGCGTTCTTCGTGGTGCAGACGCTGTTCGCCGACCACTTCGCCGGAATGCTGTATGGTCCGCCGATCAGCTTCGAGGAATTCATCGACGTCCAGTTCGTCCGGACCGACGGGATATTCGGAATTCCGATCCTGGTCGTTTCGACCTACATCCTCTTGTTCATCGTGTTCGGCGCCATCCTGATCCGTTCGGGTGCTGGCCAATTCTTCATCGACCTGGCGGTAGCGCTGACCGGTCATCGCACGGGCGGGCCAGCGAAAGCATCAGTTGTAGCGAGCGCGTTTTTGGGTACGGTTTCCGGATCCGCGACCGCCAATGTGGTCACGACCGGATCCTTCACGATCCCGATGATGAAGCGGCTGGGCTACAGGGGACAGTTCGCGGCAGCGGTGGAAGCCTGCGCGTCGTCGGGCGGGCAGATCACGCCACCAATCATGGGCGCTGCCGCCTTCATCATCGCGGAGTTTCTGCGGGTCGGCTACCTGACGGTGGTAGTGGCAGCAATCATCCCGGCGTTCCTCTATTTCGCTACGATCTACGCGATGGTGCATCTGGAGGCGCAAAAACACGGCATCGCCAGGGTTAGTAAGGAGGACCTGCCGCGGGTTGGAGACGTCCTGCGGCGAGGCTGGCACCTGCTATTCTCACTGATAATCCTGGTCGCGTTTCTGATTGCCGGCTTCACGCCGATGCACGCGGCATTCTGGGCGATCATCTCCATCGTCGTCCTCAGCTTCATAAGCCCAGCAACGCGCATGAGTGCGGTCGACATGCTCGCGGCACTCGAATCGGGCGTGCGCAGCACCATCCCGGTCACGGTGGCGTGCGCATGCGCAGGCATCATCATCGGCTCGATATTCGTGTCCGGGCTGGGCTTGAAGTTCACGAACGGCGTGATTGACCTGGCCAACGGCAACCTGCTCGTGCTGCTGGTTCTGACGGGACTTGCCGCGATCCTGCTCGGCATGGGCATCACAACCACCGCGGTCTACATCACCGTCGCAGCGCTGATCGTGCCGTCGTTGATCGAGATCGGCGTGAAACCGATGGCCGCGCACATGTTCGCATTCTATTTCGGCGTTGTGTCCACCATTACGCCGCCGGTTGCACTCGCCTCGTTCGCAGGGGCCGCTATCGCGGGAAGCCCGCCCATGGCAACCGCGTTCGAGTCCGCGCGGATCGGCATCGCGAAATACCTGGTGCCGTTCGTGTTCGTCTACAATCCCAGCCTGCTGTTCGAAGGTCCGCTTTGGCTGACCGGGTACTCCTTCGTCACCGCGTTCGCGAGTGTGTGGGCGATCTCGGCGGCGCTGGAGGGTTGGCTGCGGGGGCGGCTGTCAGCGCCATTACGCCTGTTGTGCGGTGTCGCAGCCCTGGCGCTGATCTTTCCTCCTACATACGCAATCGCGGGCATCAGTGGATTCGCCATAAACGGGGTCGCGGCGGCGGTGATCGCCTCGCTGTTTTTCTCGAGGATGCGCAGCGTGGAGTCCCCGGCATGATTGGCAAGATCTTCATCGGGCCGCTGCGGTACTGGGCAATGCTGATTATTGTCGTCGGCACGCTTTGGCTAATGGGCCGGCAGCAAGCCCACATCAGCGATTTCAAACTCTATCTGCTGGCGCTGGCCGGTCTGTCAGCCGGTGCTGTCGCCTGGGTCGTTATCACGTTCAGGCGCGGGGAGCGGATAACCCGGGAAAGTCTCGACGAGGAGGCGTGACGTCATTCTTGGTTGCGCGCGCCGCCACACCAACCCTGCGTGGTTTTTCTTTGCGCGCGCCGCCACACCAACCCTGCGTGGTTTTTCTTTGCGCGCGCCGCCACACCAACCCTGCGCGGTTTTTCTTTGCGCGCGCCGCCACACCAACCCTGCGCGCGGATGCCTGCAAGCCTCAGGTTCGACCACTGGTCAAACCTGAGGTTTTCGGCATTGATGCGCATGCTGATAGCTACTTCTTGCCGTCAGCCTTCTTGGGCACTACGAGACCGTAGCCCTTCTTTACCTTGGCCAGCAGGTCACCCTTGATGCCGGTGACCTCGGCGACGAGCTTCTGCAGCTGCTCGCCCTTCATCGGATAAAGCTCGATGCCGGCGCGCTTGTATTCATCGATGAAAGACTGATCGGCCACGACCTTGTCGAAAGCCCGGCGCAGAGCCTCCACCCGCTCCTTGGGGACGCCCGGCGTGGTGAGGAACGGCTTGCCAAGCTCCGTTGCCTTCAGCACAGCGCCGAGGACCGCCCTCTGCTCGTCGGTCTTCGCAATCTCAATGGCAGTTGGAACGTCCTTCATCTCCGGATGGCGCTCGAGGGCGAACTGCAGCAGGATCTTCACCTTCTTGTCGCGAAGCCAATCGGGATGCTGGCTTTTCAACGCCTCCCAGGCCGTCGAATGCCCGGCGACCTCGCCGCGCTCCACGGCGAGCATGGATGTGCCGGAGCCCTTGTAGCCCATCACCAGCTTGAACTTGGTGCCGATCACGTTGTTGATGAGGTTTGGATAGACGGCCACCGTGGAACTGGCGCCAGTGGCGGACAGCGGAATTTCCTTGGTGAGCGCGTCCTGCCACGAGTTGTAGGGCTGAGTATGCCAGACGAAGAGCGGATTGACGGCGTTGGTCGTCCTGCCGATCCAGTTGAACTCCGCCGACTTGAACTGCGCCTGCTTCTTGCCCACGGTTTCGTCGAGGGGCACGGTCGGCGAGACGATGGCAATAACGCTGCCGTCCTTCGGTGCGATCTTGTACATGTAGTTGGCGGCGATGAGACTGCCGCCGCCCGGCATATTGCGCGGGACGACTTGCGGGTTGCCGGGCAGGTATTTGCCGAGCAGCCGCGCGACGGACCGTCCAAACAAGTTGTTGCTGCCACCGGGCGGGTAGCCGATGATGACCTCGACCGTCTTGCCCTTGTAGAAGTCGGCCACCGGATCGGCGGTTGCCGGCTGGGCGACAGCGAGTGCCGCCACCGCCACCACGCCGACACTTGCAGTGGCGGTCCACATGTCCTGCTGTTTCATGTTCATCCTCCTCCGAACCCTTTCGGCCGCCGCAATTATCGGCTTGGCCGCTGTGACGCAAGACACGAGCTTACGCAAATGCTCTTAGGTAATTTGCGTGAATTCGCTTGCCTTATTCGCAGTCGCAGTTCTATTGCTACGCTAACTCAACAAGAGCAATAGCTTAGTTTCAGAAATCGCGGCTATGTCCTTTTGGACAACCTTGATCGGCTTGTGTTCTCAAGGGAGGTGATCGTCGTGCCATCGCATGCCCGCAGGCTCCGGGGCTGGGTTGCGGCAATCATTTGCATGGCCGGCGTGTGGGCGGCGGCAATCGGTAGCGCCCGTGCCGGCGAGCTTCGCTACCTTCAGATCATGTCGCCGAGCCTAGGCCGACCTATGCCGGCGCTGATTTATCTGCCGGACGGCTACGCCGATGGCGCCCTGAAATATCCCGTCGCCTACCTACTGCATGGGGCCGGCGGCAATGAAACCGTCTGGCTTCGTCACGGCAATATTCTCAGCACGATGGATGCGCTGATCGCGAAGCGCGCGGTGCCGCCCAGCATTCTGGTAATGCCCGGATGTCACGGATGCTGGTGGATCGATGGTGCGAAGGAGCGGGCTGAAAGCGCGTTCTGGCGCGATCTGGTACCGACCATCGAGCGAAACTTCCGCACGATCCGCGGACGGCAGGGTATGGTGCTGGTCGGACAGAGCGCGGGCGGCTATGGCGTGGTGCGATACGCCATGCGCTATCCGGACCGGGTGGGTGCAGTCGCTGCGCTCAGTCCAGCGGTCTATGCCGTTACGCCGCCACCCGCCTCGTCAGCCCGCAGCCAGCCGCCGTTCCTGGACCGCCACGGCGTGTTCGACCAGAATAGATGGGCGCAGAACAACTATCCGCTGCTGATCGAGAGCTACTTTAGGCAGCAGCATAAGGTGCCGTTCTACCTCGTGTCCGGCGATGGTGACCGGCTGGGAATTGCTTTCGAAACAGCGCTGTTGTTCAAGCAGCTGTTCGACAAGCAGCCTTCGCGCGTGGAGCTACGCGTGCTGGACGGGCGTCACTCATGGAAGCTGTGGCGAAAGGCTGTGGACGGCGCCATGACATATGCGCTCAGCTATGCCGCGCGGCCGGTTGCGGCAACGCCCAAAGCAACAGTGGCTGTGTCGCGGCTGCGCCCGGCACGGGCCATTAATGTCTGGCAAATCAGGATGCGGGAGCTGCGGCTGTGCAACGGCTCGCCGGCATCCGGACGATACTCCCTCGCCGCGACGGACGGCGACACGAGCCCGCCCGTGACCACTTCAGTCGTCGTCTGGAAGATCCGGGGCGTGATCGCTGGCGCCAAATGTCTTGGCCAGCCCAGGCTCGTCGCGCCGCACCCAGAACCGGCACCGCGACTCCACAAGCCCAATAACCTCATCCATGACGTCGGGGCCACCGCCACGCTGGTAACGAGACAGGGCAGGCCGCACTGAAAGGCCAGTGATCGTGAGATCGGAGCTGGAGCCTTCAAGGTCGATTGAGCAGAGCCCAAGTCCAAGGGCGCCAGCCGCCCGCTCGGCAATCCGGCGCGCGACACGCATGCGCTTGGCACCTGCCTCCGACGGGGCGCCACGACGGTGCGGCACAACAGCTATTGCCCGACCGCCTATCACCAGATAGCGCAACCCGAGCTCCGCCCCTGGCGGCTCGAGCCGCGCGGCAGGTGACACGACGACGTCGGCGGCCAATCGATTGGGTAAGCCTGCGCGGACAAGGGTTTGGACGATGGCCAAACGATTTGCACGCCGGTCCAACGCATCGCCTGTGTTGACGGCGTAGCTTCCCATCATCTCGAACTGGCGAACCACCGCGGCTCCTCGCGGGCCATCGTCAATGCCAATTCGCGGAATGACCGCATCGTAGTGGGGAATGGCCTGCCCCTTCGACACTAGGCCCGGTGTCAGCTCGTCGAAGGTGATGTCGAGCTGAGCCGGGTGGTAGAACTCGAGGACGTGACCATGGGCCTCGGCCGCTGAATGCAGATCGCGATTTGTCGGCGAGGCGGGCGCGCGGGTCAGGACAGCGATCCTAAGTGAGCGGCGCACCAGTTTACGGCGTGGCAGCTGCCGGTACAGCCGATAGCCGAGTTTTGGCTGCAGGAACGAGGATGTCGGGTCGACCATCATGTCGTCACGGATCGCCTGCCGGCCGAGAAGCATTCGGTATGCCATGGTCTCGCGGTTCGTGAGACTGATCTCGATCGGCCAGGTGCGGTCACCGATGGTGACGTCGGTGACGATGAAATAGCGGGTATCGCGCTCGCCATTCGAGCTGATGACCTCGCGCCGACCGACAATAGGGGCAGCGCAATAGATCTCGATGTCGAAGCGGCCGGGCACGGGATGGATGCCGAACCGCACCTTTGGCTGGTCGGCCGGGCCGAACGGCTCGATCAGGAAGGCGTGCAGCGAGGAGGTACGTGCGCCGGTATCCACCTTGGCCTTGATCGCGGGGAGGCCGAGCTCCGGCAGGGCAACCCATTCCTCCCAGCCAACGATGAACGATGCGGGCGTCTCAGCCATGTCATGTCCCTGGCGGCCCCAGCGGCTGCCTGATGGCCGGTCGGTATACCGTTTCTTACCAATCGACAAGCGTCCGCAGGACGACACCGATGCTGGAAACCAAAAACCTGAAAAAACGCACCAGCGGCAAGATTGACCCGCCGCGCGCAGTCGCTTATCTCACCGTCATGTCCAAGATGCCAATTGTCACAATTCCGGATCCGTTGCTGCGGCAAAAGTCCGTGCCCATCGAGCGCGTCGACCCCGAACTCGACCGGCTGATCGACGACATGCTCGAGACGATGTACGAAGCCCCAGGGATCGGTCTTGCAGCCGTTCAGGTCGGCGTGCCCCGACGTCTCATCGTGATCGATGTTGCGGATCACGAAAAGGAGGGCCGGCAACCGATCGCTATGATCAACCCGGAGATCCTCGAGCTAGGGTCAGAGTTCGTGCCTTATGAAGAAGGCTGCCTTTCGATTCCGGACATCAAGGTCGAGATCGAGCGCCCGTCTTCACTGCGTGTGCGCTTCACGGATCGGCTAGGGCAGGAGCAGGAGATGCAGGCGCAAGGCCTCATGGCCACCGTGATCCAGCATGAGGTCGACCATCTCGAAGGTCGGCTGATCATCGACTTCCTGTCCCGCCTGAAGCGCGACATGATCATACGCAAGTTCCGCAAGATGGCGAAGACAGAGAGCGCGTGAGACGTACTTGCGACGGCAAACGCAGGTTCTCCTGTGGCTGCCTCTCGAGCCGCGGCGGTCATCTGCTCCGCTTGAAGTCCCGCATCTCGCTGGATGAGTTGATGACGGCGTGAATGTTGCGGGCGAAGTCGACGGCGGATGGCGGATCCATGGTCGTGGCGCGCCGCAGAAAATCCTTCACGCCTTCGCCTGCTGGCGGGGGTGCATCGAGAATTCTTTCGCAGACCTTATCGACGTGGCCGCTGAGATCGGCAGCCGGCACCACCGCGGAAACGATGCCGTAATGCAGCGCGCGCTCCGCGCTCACCTCCTCGCAGGAATAGACCAGATAGGCGATACCCTTGAGGGTCACCCGGTCGATCAGGGCCGACATCACCATGGTCGGCATGATACGGTGCTCCATCTCCGGCACTGAGAACACTGCCTTGTCGGAGGCGATCGTGATGTCGGCGACCGCGGCCAGCGCGCAGCCGAACCCCAATGCGCGGCCCTGCACGACGCAGATCACCGGAACCCGGCAGTTGCGGAAGGCGCCATAGGCATCGAATATCGTGTCCGACTGACGGCGGCGCTGCAGCGCTTCGGGCTGTTGCGCCTTGGGCGTGCCCATCTGGGCGCGGCCGGTGCAGAAGTCGGCGCCTGCCCCGTCGAGGACGACCACGCGGGCGGTCTCATGCGCGGCGCCCAGCAGTCGGGTCAACTCTCGGGCCATATCGTCGGTGGCGCCGTTGCCGGCATCGGGACGATTGAATGTAACCCGCAAGATCTCGCCGTCTTGCCTGCTCAGGATGCCGTCCGTCATAGGAGTCTCCGTCCATGTCTGTACTGGTCGCCTATGGCATTGGTTTTAGGCGGACCGGCGCCCTGCTGTCAGCCCTGATGTTTGATCGGGTCATTGCAGCGTGCCACCGTACCCTTGACCCGGCGGAGGGGGCCATGCCAGCGTCCGCGTGGCGAGGACAAGGGATCGCCGCAAGGGAGACGCACATGGCCAAGGGCAACGGCGCCAGTCGCGAGATCGACTTCGAAAAGTTCCGACTACGGCGGTTCGTCGATCGGTTGATCGAGATCGACGAGGTCGAGATCCGCGACGAGCCGGTCGCTCTTGTCGATCTCAGTCAGATCATCGAGACGACGCGCAAGGCCGTCCTGTTCAAGAAGGCGGGGCCGGAGCAGGTCGAGGTGATTGCCAAAGCGATGGGGAGCCGCGAACGCCTGGTCGCCGCCCTCGATGCCACCGAAGATACCGTCTACGACGTTCTGCAGAAGCGCATCTCGACGCCGCAGGACGTTGTGGAAGTACCGTCCGACGAGGCCCCGGTGCACGCCGTCAAGATTACCGGCGACGATATCGACCTTACCAGACTGCCGTTCCATCCCCAGCACGAACTCGACGGCAGCTGTTACATCTCCGCCGGCATCGACTACACCATCGATCCCGCGACTGGGCGCACCAATGTCGGCAGCCGCCGCTTGTCTCTGCGCAACCGGAACCAGACCGGCACAAACGTCACCGCGCCATCCGATCTGAAGCGAATCTACCAGTCTTGCGTCGCGCGTGGCGAGCGGCTGCCAATTACCTTCACGATTGCCAGCCATCCGCTCGACATGTTCGCGGCCACGACGCGGCTGCCCGGCGACGAGATCAATTTCGTCGCCCGCATGCGCGGCGAGACGGCGCCCGTCGTCAAGAGCCTCACCAACGACATTCGCGTGCCCGCCGATGCCGAGATCATCCTGGAAGGATATCTCGACGAGCGGGGCTATTGCGAGCCGGAAGGTCCGTATGGGGAATACATGGGCTACTACGGCTCGATCCACATGGATCCGGTATTCACGTGCACGGCTATCACCATGCGTCGCGATGCCATGTACCAGACACTGCAGCATGGCACCGCGTTCGTGCTGCACGAGACCGATGCCGCCTGCATCTCCGCGCTCAGGTTCGAGGCGCAGGCCATGCAAATCCTGAAGAACACGATCCGGGAGCCGATCGCCGTCTACTCGCGCCCGACCGCCGGCGGCTCCAACGCGCTGCGGGTCAAGATCCGGCAGCACATGCCAGGCGAGGCACGCATGGCGATCGCGGCGCTGCTCGGGCAGATCCGGGTGTTCAAGCACATCTGGGTGTTCGACGAAGATATCGACATTCAGAATGAGGAGCAGGTGGAGTGGGCTTTCGGCACCCGGTTCCAGGCCGACCAGGACATCGTGATGCTGACCGGCATCATGGGAATGACGATGGATCCGTCGCTGCAAGGGCGGCGCACAGGCGCCAAGGCCGGCTTCGACTGTACGCGGCCACTGGGACGCGCGGGCGATATCGTCTACACGCGCTCGGCAGCAAAGGTGTTCAAGGGGCCGGCGCGGTTTCAAACCGTGGAGCAGGCGCTGGAGGCCGGACCGCTGTTCTACTCACACCTCGTCGAAGCGGTTGGCAGCAGGGACGGTCGCGAGGTAGCGCTGGCGCTCGACGCGTTGCGTCAAAAGGGGCGGCTGGGGCGCGACAAGGACGGCCGGTATCATCTGTTTGATGCGAAGCCCGGCACCACCGGCATTGTCGGCGAACTCTATCACGACCCGAACGAGGGGACGTGAGATTGTGCATCAACCTGCATGCTCCTTTGCGACGATTGCAAAAGCTGCCGCGATGAGCAGGAGGATCGCGGCGGCGACCAGCAGCGCGCCGCCGTAGCCGAATGCGAACTGGTCGACGAGGGCGCCCAGCAGGACGGGGCCCACGACGTAGCCCAAATCACCGACGAAGCGCATGGCGCCCATTGTCGGCCCGTGCCGGCCGCCGGGGGAATGCGCGACCGCGTAGCTCGAGAGTGAGGGACCTTCCAGCGCCGAGGCAAGGCCCAGGATCGCCATCGACACGAAGAACAGCACCACGGAGTGCGTAAACGCGGCCAGCGCCATGCCGAAGGCCAAGCCCAGACTTGCGGCAACGACGAGCGGTACTGTGCCGAATTTCGAGACCAGCTTACCGGACGTCGGCAGCATCACCAGGTTGGCGCCGGCCAGCAACACGAAGCCGTAACCGATGTGCTCCGGCCCGAGCTGGAAACGTTCGGCTCCGAGCAGAGGAAGCAGCTGCATGAATGCGCTGGAGCGGGTCATGAAAAGTCCGAGACTGACCAACAGCGCGACGGTGAGCCGAGGGTCCCGCATCACCGGCAGATAGGCTTTCAGGGAATGGTCCTCGTGCTGGCGCGGGGCTTTCTTCGTCTCGCGGAAGCGGACAAGCGTCGCCGTAGCCGAAACGATCCCGATCACCATCGAGAACCAGAACACGGACTCATAGCCGAAATGCGCGGCCATCAATCCGCCTACTGCGGGACCGGAGCCCGCACCAATCAGCAAGGCGGACTGATAGAGCGCCATGATGCGCGGCCGCGTTTCCGGGCTGGAAATGTCGGCACACACAATCATCGCCGCGGTCATGTAGGCCCCGGCGCCGATGCCCTGGACGAAGCGGAAGACGACGAGCCAGAAGAAGCTGTCGGTCAGCGCGCAACCGATCGATGCCAAGGCAATCAGAAGTGGCCCGCCGAACATCAGGAGCTTGCGGCCATATCGTTCGGCCATCAGTCCGGCGGGGATGTCGGTCAGCAGCCGGCCAATACCGAATGCCGTGATAACGAGCCCGAGCATGGCGTCGCCGACGCCGAACGTCTTGGCATAGAGCGGCAACACGGGCAGCAGCAGGCCCATGATCATGAGATGTCCGGCGACCGTGCCCATGATCATGGCGATCATCGGCTCGGCGCGAATCAGGTTCCAGTAGCTGTGGGGATCGCCGGCTGGCTTTTCTGGCTCAGAGTTCAGGAGTTCGTCATCTCGCTTCAGCGCTTGCCTTCACTCGAGCACCGTTTTCGCGATCGAGGAATCGAGCGCTTCGTAGTCGGAATAGCGGATCCTAGTATAAAGCTCCGCGCGGGTCATCATGCCGGGCAGATGGGCCGATGCGTCACCGTCGGCTTTCAGTGACCGATAGAACGTTGCGGCCGCCTGGGACATCACGCGAAAGGCGGATACAGGATAGATCACGACCTCGTATCCGGCCTCAGCCCATTCCGCCAGCGGAATTTGCGGTGTACGGCCGAACTCCGTCATATTGGCGAGCAGCGGTGCATCGATTTCGCGGCGCACCCGGGCAATGGCCTCACGCGTGCCCAGCGCTTCCACGAAAATGAGCTCGGCACCGGCTTGCCGGTAGGCTTTGGCCCGTTCAATCGCTTCATCGAGAGAGACGGCAGCGGCGTCCGTGCGGGCGCATACCACGAGGCTCGAGGCGGCGCGGCGGGCGGCGGCAACCTTGCGGCACATATCCTCCATCGAGACGAGCTTCTTGTCGTTCAGATGGCCGCACTTCTTGGGAAACTGCTGGTCCTCGATCTGGATGGCGGCGGCGCCGGCATCCTCGAGCTCGCGCACCGTGCGCATGACGTTCAGCACTTCGCCGAAACCGGTGTCGCAGTCGACGATCAGCGGCAGGCCTGCGGCGCGGACGATCTCTCTGCAACGGCGAACGACATCCTCCATGGTGAGGAGGCCGAGGTCGGGTAGCGCCATTGATGCGGACAGCGCTGCGCCCGACAAGTAGAGCGCATCAAATCCAGCTTCCTTCGCCAGAAGCGCCGACATGCCATCATGGGCGCCGACCGCGGCGTTGCCCTTGGATTGCATGAGCGCCCTGAGGCGTTGTGCGGGGCGAAGGTTGGGGGCGTTGGCGCCATCCAGCCAATCAACGCTCATGGGTTTTCCTCCGGTCTGGGACATATTGACGGGGCCCAGGACGGGGGCTGGCCCCAATTCAGGGGCTCCAGGGACGCTTGGGCTCGTCTGCCTCCAGTTCCGCTTGCTCCAGTGCGTCAGCGCGACCGATCTCGCGAATGAGCGCGAACAGCGCCTCGCGCACGCCCTGGCCGGAAACGGCCGACAACACGAGTGGCTTCTTGCGTGCGGCCTTACGCAGAGCCTCGCTGCGTTCTGCGATCGTTTCCTCGTCGAGGGCATCACATTTGGTGAGCGCCACGATCTCCTTCTTCTTATCGAGATCGCCGCCATAGGCCTTCAGCTCACGGCGGATGACGCGATAATTCGTGGCGACGTCTTCCTCGGTGCCATCGACCAGATGCAGGAGCACGCGCGTGCGCTCCACGTGACCAAGAAAGCGGTCGCCCAGCCCCGCACCGTCGTGTGCGCCTTCGATCAGTCCGGGAATGTCGGCCAGCACGAAGTCGACGTCACCGGCACGCACGACGCCGAGATTGGGGTGCAGCGTGGTGAAGGGATAGGACGCGATCTTCGGCTTGGCTGCCGAGACTGCGGCGAGGAATGTGGACTTCCCGGCGTTGGGCAGTCCGACAAGCCCAGCATCCGCGATCAGCTTCAAGCGCAGCCAGATCCACATCTCCTCGCCCTGCAGGCCAGGATTGGCATGACGCGGCGCCTGGTTGGTCGGGCCCTTGAAATATGCATTGCCGAAGCCGCCGTTGCCGCCCTTGAGCAGTCGCAGCCGCTGGCCGGGCTCGGTCAACTCTGCGAGCACTGTCTCCTCATCCTCAGCCAGCACGACGGTTCCGGGTGGCACCTTTAGCGCGACATCCTTACCTGCGCCGCCGGTCCGGTTGCGGCCCATGCCGTGCGTGCCAGTGCCAGCCTTGAAATGCTGCTGGTAGCGGTAGTCGATCAGGGTGTTCAAGCCATCGATGCATTCGAGCCAGACATCGCCGCCTTTGCCGCCGTCGCCGCCGTCGGGTCCTCCGAACTCGATATATTTCTCGCGCCGAAACGACACGCATCCGGCACCGCCGTCGCCGGCCCGAACGTAGACCTTGGCTCGATCAAGAAACTTCATGACAATCGCGCCTCAAAAGTCTCGCGCATCAACCGCATTTGCATGCCCGGCAGCTCTGCGTCGCGAGAATTGATCCGCAGGCTGCATCGTGCAATGGGCACGAAGCCCAGTTTTTCCAGCACGCGCCAGGATGCCTGATTTTCCAATAGATAGGATGCATTGAGCGGCTCGTCGCGGATGTCGCGAAAAAAAGCAGCTATGAGCGTGGCGGCGGCCTCCGTCATCAGGCCCCGGCCCCAGAACCGTTTGCCCAGCCAGAAGCCCAGCGAATATCCGTGCTGCGGGCGACCAATCCCGACTGCACCGATCACCTTGCCCTCGTACTCGATGACCGACGCCGTGCTGGTCCGCGCGAACTCGTCGGCCAAAGCGCGCGGATAGGGCCAAGGCGGGCGTGCGATCATGCTGACCACATCCCAATCATTGATGTTGAGGTAGATGTCCTCGGCATCGCTGAGGCGAGGCGGTCGCAGGATCAACCTGGTTGATGTGAACGTTGGTTGTGTCATCTCATGCAAACTTACTGTTTCGGGTCGCAGCCCAGGTAGGCGCGGCATCCCGATACGAGGGAGGGACGCCGCACCTGATAGTCATCACCACACTCACCTGACGTTGGTCTGTGCCAGCCAGGCCTCACGACTCAAGGCGTAGTCCAAGCAGTGTAGCGGCTGAGCCCGGGCTGGCGCGGCGCGCATGCCTTGGCCAACGCAGTCAAAACCGCATTTCTCGAACACCCGCCTGGATGCCGGGTTGTCGATACGACAGTCGCCAACGATCCGCTGACAGGCAGAGAACAGAAATGCTGCCGCGCAGAATTCCCGTACGGCTTCGGTGACGAAGCCGCGGTTATGCCTTGCCGGATCCAACATATAGCCGATCCCCAACGCGCTGGCATCCTCGACGGCGAAGCCAATTGTGCCGATCTGACGGCCGGGCTCCTTCTTGCGAACGATGGCCATGATCAAGCCGCGGCCGTCGGCATTGATCTGGCGTGCCTTGAGGATGCGCGTCTCGGCTTCGAGCGGCGGCAACGGATGGGGCCATGTCGCCGTCATCTCCGCCACTTCGCGCAGCCCGGCAAAGCGCTGCAGAGCGGGGGCATCGGCAGACTTCGGCCAACGCAGCCATAGTCTGCGCGTCTCGATCATAAAGGCCTCATCCCGGAACAGGTCCGGCATGGCGGCAAGCTGCTCGGGGCTGATCTTGGCCGGGGTCGAGCCGGGACGCGGGTCTGGACGTGGGCCTGGACTGGACCGAGAGGCGGGTTCGGCAGTGAGGATCGTGGTTGGGCACGTCATGGCGTGGCTCCGGAATTAAAAAAGGGACTGATGGATCCCCATCGCCCCTTTCGATCCGGAACCGGAAACCAGGTGAGCGTGCAGCTCTGGGTCCTGATTTCCACCTCGGCTCGCTGGGGTCCCGGGGGACCGCGGCGAGCCTCGATCTGCTCGCCGCTACTCGGCTGCTGCTGCTACGGGGGTCGGTTTAATCGACACGAATACGCGGTCGTTACGTCGGGTCGAAAACTCCACGCGGCCGTCAATGAGGGCGAACAGCGTGTGATCGCGGCCCATTCCGACATTCTCGCCGGGATGGCAGCGCGTGCCGCGCTGGCGAACGAGGATATTGCCTGCCAGCACCTCCTGTCCGCCATAGCGCTTGACGCCGAGCATTTTCGGGTTGGAGTCGCGACCGTTGCGGGACGAGCCGCCAGCTTTCTTATGTGCCATTATCTTTGTCCTCTAATTGCGGGTCGGGCGGGGGCTGGGTTATGCCCACTCAGGCGCCGACGATCTCGGTGATGCGGACCTTGCTCAGATCCTGGCGGTGTCCCTTCTTGCGCCGGGAATTCTTGCGCCGGCGCTTCTTAAACGCGATGAGTTTCGGGCCACGAGTCTGGCCAACCAGCTCGGCAACCACCCTGGCGCCTTCGACGAGCGGTTTGCCGACCTTGATGCCGTCGCCCTGGCCCACCATCAACACCTCGGTGAACTCAATCCTGGCGCCGGCCTCGCCTTCGAGGCGCTCAATTTCCAGAACATCGTCAGCGGCGACACGGTACTGTTTGCCGCCTGTCTTTATGACAGCGTACATCTCTTCACCCTTCGCGCTGCATTCTCGTCGGAAATAGCAGCGTCTTTTCCGCACCCTACGGCGCCGCGAGCTCAATCTCACGGACTTGCCGGCCATTCGGCGGGAGCTTGATCCTGCCGGGAACGACCACGAGCCTCGGGTAGCGCCTCTTGCGCGGGGGGCCGAAGCCGACCCGCGACGGCCGGCAATATGACGGAGGGCGGTGCGGAAGTCAATTTCGGTTTGGTCGAATAGCTCGGGTTGAGGCGCATCTTGAAGCGCATCCAGGGCGTGCACCTGGAAGACTACCAGTTCGCTTGACAACACAGGAGGCACCCCCATAGAAAGAGCGACTCTGAAGGGGCCGTAGCTCAGATGGGAGAGCGCTGCAATCGCACTGCAGAGGTCAGGGGTTCAATTCCCCTCGGCTCCACCAACCCTCCTCCAAGCCCTTTGAAACATTGAGATTTTTGGGCGCCATTCCCAAACCTTCTCGAACCGGTTTGGGAATTCGATCTCGGCTTCGTGGCGAGACAGTCGGCGCATTGCAGCCTGCGCCAGCTTCCGCTGCTCGGCCGCTTTGGTGTAGCGCGACACCTCCTGCAAGGTTGCATGACCGGTGATGGCGGCGATCTCGTTCGCGGTGCAGCCGGCCTCCGCCAGATCGACGTGCTGCGGCCTTCCTGAGACCGTGCGTTACGCAGCGCTTCGGCAGCCCAGCCTTGTCGATCTTGACCGCCATGAAGCCGCTGCCGAAGCCGTTCGACGTGAACGGCTGGCCGAATGCGGTCTTCAGGATCGTGCCCTCGTCCTCGTTCGCGGCCTCGAGCACCTCCTGCAGCGCCGGGTGAATCGGGATCCACAGCTTCACGCCGCTGGTGCGCTTGGTCTTGAGCGGGGTGACGCAGATGGTGCCGTCCCGGACGTCGTCCCACGACATGGTAACGACATCGGAGCGCCGCTGGCCCGTGTAGAGCAGCAGCGCGAAGGCCAGTCGCTCCGTCGTGCCGATCGGCCAGCGTTTCTCGTACTGGGCGATCTCCTCCTCGGTCCAGGTGTGGAACTCGCCCTTGGCGTACTTCTTGATGCGCAGCGTCGGGTCGTCCTTGCGCCAGCCGTTGTCGATGGCGAAGTGGATCAGCACCTTGAGCTTCTGCAGCACGCTGTTGGCGGCGCCGGGAGTCGCGGAGCGCTTTGCCAGGATGCGCCGCACGTGCTCGCGGCTCATCTCGCGCACGAGGCGATGACCAATGCCCTCATCGATGATCAGCCGCTCGATCACCGAGCGGTAGGTCTTCTGGGACGACGGCGCGAGCCGCAGATACTCGGGCGAGGCGAAGTAGTCCTGCACCAGCCGGTCGAACGTACCGGGCGCGCCGCGCTGCTTCTGGAGCCCTTCCGGCATCTCGCCACGGCTGCACGCTCATAGGCGGCCATGAATTCAGGAGTGCCCGGGCGGCCCGGCAAGGCGATGCGCGCGCCCCGGTCACGCCGGAAGTAGTAGCGCTCGCGACCGTGGCGGTCGACGAAAGCGGTCGATGTGCTTCAGCTTGATGACCGTCATTCGTAGTCCGACCAAGAGTTACCACTGCTGGATTCGATCACAGGCTCGCCTTCCCTGGGCAGATCCCGGAATGCTGCGTCCAGCTCCTCAATGTCCCAAATCCTGCGGCTGCCGGCCAACCGAGGTTTGGGCATTATACCCCGCTCAACAAGGCGACGAAAGAACGTCGGCGAGAGCGACAAGTAGACGGCTGCTTCGCCTTCGCTGAGCCCTCTGCGCAATGGCAGCTGCGCTGCTATGGAGGATTTCGAGGCCATATGGCTTGAACCGCTGCGACCGCTCATCTGCCTCGATGGTAGCCGAACAGGACCCTTCGGGAATTCGACGCACAAAATTTCGCGCTTCGATTTGGCTCCAATTTCCATTGTGAGCAGCGCGACGGCAACAAGTTCTCAGAAACCTCCATTGTCAGGCGGAATTCCGGCATTCGCCGGCCTCGCTGGCATGATTCTGTTTGAGTCGAGAAATCGGATCCAAATCGAAGCGCATTATTTTCATGACATGAATTCTTCAGGCTCGGCCACTGCTACACTAGAGCGGTCAGCAGCAGACGGGAGTTGCAGTCATGGGTGATATCAAGCAATCGAAAAGACCACGCAAACAGCGCGCTTCGAAGTCAGTAAAGTCCGAGGGAAGACTGAAATTACGAGAGCCTAGGACATTGAGTGATAGCAGTGTGGAGCAGAAGTCTGAGCGAGGACAATTCAGCCAAGATAACAAAATCGGCACGAATTTGGCCATAAACTCTGGTTCGCAAGCCAAACGAAGATCGCACGTCGGCAAGTGTCGGGACCGCCGGTGCGCACGCCGAGCGGAGCACGACCATTGGTATACTGTGCGAGAGGTCGCGCAACACCACCAAGTCAGCGAGCGCACGGTGCGTCGAAGGATTGATGAGGGGCGTTTGGTGGCGAAAAAATTCGGGCGTTGCGTTCGTATTTCTCAATCGGCTTTGGAAGACTTCGAGAGGTCCTAGCAATGTTTCATTCCATGTCATCTCAAGTCATTGAGAGTCATGCGCGAATTTCGCTGTCGTTATTACAGTCCGGTATACTTGATGCACATTCATTACCTATTGCAATAACGAATGCCATCGTGTATCTCAAGCTGTCATAACGAGGCATCTCATGACATATCCGACGACTTCACGAAACAAGAAAAGCCGCCCCTTTGAAACGCATGGGCGCTCGACATTAGCCGACGTCTTGGACATTGTTCTGCGCTCAATGGAACTGAGCGAAACGGCGCGACGTGACAGAGCTTCTGCTCTCCGCACCATCGGTCGGCTCAAAGGCTGTCCCCTCACCGCGCTGCCCTGCAATCTCGCAAGCGTACGCACAGCTCTTGGGCAGATTGCGCCAGCGCGGTTGCGAATCTCGCGCGGACGCTGGACGAACGTGAAAAGCCTCGTAATTCGCTCGCTCGATCTAGCCAAGGTGCCTCGTCTGCCGAGCCGGTCCAGCCAGCCTATCAGCGAACCGTGGTTGAAATTGCTGGCGCCCCTTCCCGAGTACCCCGAAAAGCTCTGCTTTCGCCCCTTTGCGCGATATTGTTCTGTCGAGGGAATCGCGCCAAATGCAGTCGATCAGGCAACATTCGAGCGCTATGAGCAAGAACTTGACCAAAGTGCGCGAGCCCAGCCGCGAAATGCATACCTGCGACTTGTCCGGACCTGGAACAGAGCCGCGAACGCCATTGAGGGTTGGCCGGAAGTCCGGGTGCAGGTCACCAGCCGCCGCAAAGACTATGCGTTGGATTGGACCGTGTTCCCCGCCTCGTTCAGGGCCGACGTCGATGCTATGGTTGCGGCAACCATCAATCCGGACCCGTTCAGCGCGTCAAGCCCCAAGCCGATCAAGGAAGTGACGGCCAAGCGCCGCGCGCACATGCTGCGTGCCCTCGCCTCGGCGCTAGTTCACTTAGGCTACGATCCGAAGTCGCTCGACAGCATCGCCGCGTTGGTCGAAGTCGACCGCGTGAGGACGGCACTGCGCTTCATCCACGACCGCGTCGGGCGGCGGAAAACGACCCATCTTCGCAACTTCGCCAATCAAATTTGTGTCGTCGCGCAGCATTGGGTCGGGGTTTCGGACGATACGCTTGAGACGCTAAAGGCCATCCGGCGAAATGTCGATTGCGGTCCCAGCGGGATGACCGCCAAGAACCGGGCGACGCTGCGACATTTCGATGATGACCGGCTCGTCGATAGGTTCCTCGCGCTGCCCGATCGCGTGTGGAGACGACAACGCAACTTGGAGCAGTTGCGCATTACTGATGCTATCGACCTGCAAATCGCACTTGGCATCGAACTCTTGACACACGCACCCGTCCGGCTGGGGAACCTGTCTACCATTCGGCTCGACGAGAACATCATTGACCAGGGCGCGGGACGACATCGTCGCGTCCACCTCTACTTCCCTGCCGTGGACGTGAAGAACGACATCGATTTGGAGTTTCTGCTTCCGCCATCGGCTGTCGCTATGCTCGATCGTTATGTCGCCCAGGTGCGGCCGACGCTGGAGCGTGCGCCGAGCCCCTACCTGTTCCCTGGCAAGGGGACCGGGCACAAGCAGGGAAAGCTGCTGAGCGACCAGATCGCAGCGATGGTGGAGCGGGAAGTTGGCGTGCGCCTGACGGCGCATCAGTTTCGCCATCTCGCAGGTTATATTTATCTCAAGGCTAACCCGGGGGGGCACGAGGTCGTCCGTCGACTGCTGGGCCACAAGTCGATCGAAACGACACTCCGGTTCTACGCCGGAATGGAGGTGAGCGCCGCAATCCGTCACTATGACGACCTGGTCGCGCAGCGTCGGCTCGAGATCGTGCGTCCAACCAGATACAGAAGTAGAATGAGCGCTCATGCCTGACGAGAGGACTTCGCTGCCGCTGGCGTTGTGGCCGGCGGCGGATCGCGACCATTGGCAACGGGCTCTCCGTGCCGATGACCTGTTTGGCCCAAGCAGCATCGCAGCCAACTGGCGGCCTGCTACTGTCGCATGGGTCGAGGATGGCTACGGGCGCGCCTTATACTGGCTGTCACACAACGACCTACTGGACCCGGATCAGCCTGCAGGCGAGCGCTGGACCGCCAACCGTCTCCGCTCGTATCTTGCCAGCTTGCGTGCCAGAAATCTGAGCCCTGTTACCGTTCGTGGTCGCTTCACCGCTCTAGAACGCGCATTGGCTGTAATTGCCCCGCGGTCGGATCGAGGACCGCTTCAGTCTGCGATTGCGAAGCTCTGTGTCACACCCGATCAGCATCACAAGAGGCTCCGTCTGCAAGATCCGGCTCAACTCGTCGAACTCGGGCATAAACTGATGGCCGAGGCCGAGACGGGCCTACGGCCGCACCCCCGCATGGATGCCGCTGTCTTCAGGGACGGACTCCAGATCGCGCTTCTAGCTCTTCGCCCCCTTCGCAAGCGAAACTTTACTGCCCTGCAAATTGGCCAACATGTCGTTCAAGCCGACGGACGTTGGTGGCTCCTCGTTGATCGCGACGAGACCAAAACCGGGCAGCCGATCGACGTGCCATTCCCAGACGCGCTCGTGCCGGCACTTCATAGGTATATTGAGTATTATCGGGCCCGTCTGGCCGGTGATCGTTATGCCGGCGACCGCCTGTGGGTCAGCTACCGTTTCGGCGCTCAATCGGCGCACTCCATCCAACTTCAAATCACAGACCATACGGAAAGGGTCTTCGGCAGGTCTGTGTGCCCCCACCTGTTTCGCGATTGCGCTGCGACCTCGATTGCTATCAACGATCCCGAAAACGTCCGCATGGCGACAACAATCCTCGGACACCGCACTCTCGCCACAACCGAGAAGCATTACAACCTCGCACAGTCCGTACAAGCTGGTGACGCCTACAACAATTACCTCGCGGATCGACGTCGTGGCATTCGCCAGCGATAGCGAGTTTCCATAGCCATGTGCCTGAGACGACAATCGCCGCTGTAGCCAACACGGTAGTTGGGAGAGCTTCTCCCGATATGATCGGCACACAAAACAAGCCGTTCTTATCCTGTGGTTTCGCCCAGATACTTCGGGCTGGCGCAACTCACGATTGGCGCAGGGCGGCCGCCCTCAGGCCTGTCCGCCTCCAATCAGCGGGCTTAAACTCTCTTAAAATCTCAAGGGTTTGTCTAGCAGAGATACCGTTGATCTCCGGATTCTGGCGGACCCGCATAAGCATGTCTTCGTTTCCCCGGAATGCGCAGCGCGCCGCTTCATCGGCTCTACCGCGTCGGCAAGCGGCGCTTTTTCTTGCCAGGCCGGGTCCACTCTTTGGGCTTGTATTCATTGATTATCGCGTTGATCTGTCTGATCGACACGCCGTGGATACGCGGATCCTGCTCAACTCTCAGCCGTAGATCGTACATCGTCGGTTGTTCTCCGCTAGATAGGGAGCCTTTGACCACCGACCGGACGATGTTGCGGACTGTGCCGAGCCCGGTCGGTCGAAGCTTTAGGACCCGGATCGAATTGATTCTTCTTGACATAGATCGCCGCCCCATCGAGCTCGACTTCCAGCGAGGCATGACGCATCAATGAGCGAGCGACGACAAGGCGCCCGGTACATAACGTGTCCCAAGCGTAGAACCCGCGAGCGCCGTCTGCCCAGGCGACAGTTGAGACGGCGTGCCCATGACTACCATCGAGCGCCTCGACCACGATCGTGATCGTGCCGGCCGCCGCGGACGCCACAGGGCCGCCGAGAGCGGGTCCGCCTTCAGATCGACATCTGGGATGCTATGGAGCCCGATGGGCGCACCCTCCGCTTCGAGAGTAGCAACAGCCTGACAGCCACGGCGGTCCAGGTCGGATCGAGCTGCCAATAAGCTCATTCGGCCGGTGAGCCTCAGCCGATCGGGGAGCAGGATCGCAGACCGCGTCATCGGGAAGCCCCCCGAGCACGACGGCGCTCGGCATCCTGGGGCGGGGAGCAGCTCTGGCGGCGCATAGGTACCTCGACATCGTCAGATCACGAGGTCGATCGATATATGAGCGGATCCCACCTGAGAGCGTTGGAATTAAATCGGACCGGGAAGACGGTCATGCCGGGCCCATCGCTGCTTCGAGCGCTTGCTTCGCAATCTCCGCACGACAGTGCTTGTGAACAGTGTTCGAACTGACCAACTGCAATATGTCCCGCTCCACCGCTAAGAGGTACGCCACCGCCCGGCACGATCATGAGCAGGTGCGGAAAGTGCGTCATCGCCGAGCCCCAGCTGTGCAGCAACGACGTGAAGCCGATCTTGACGCCGAGGCTCATGCGGCCGGTTAGGCTCAGCCGATCCGGCAGCAGAATCGCACAAAGGGCTTCATGGCGCCGCCCTCCGAAGGCAGCGCGTTCGACATCCTCGAGCTCGAAGGCAGAATCGGTAGAGCATATCGATCCCGACATCGTGAGATGACGCGGTCGATTGATATATGAGCCGAGCGCTAACGGGAGGCTTTGGAACTAAATCCGAGCGATCACGACGGTCACAACTCGCGCATTGCAGCTTTGAGCGAGAGCTTTGCGATCTCCTCCCTCTCAAGTTGCGCTCTGATGACGATAACCGCGCGACAATGCCTGTGCTCAGTATTTCGACAGACTAGCTGCGACAAGTCTCGATGCACCGCTCTCAGATAGCGCGCGGTCAAGCGGTGGAATTGGTTGCGCGGCGGTGTTGACAAGTACTGGACGGTTGCAGCGGCGATCTGCTTTCGGATCTCGTAACGGTGCCGGCGTATCAAGTCCTTAGTGCGCTGCGTGCGGGTAAGCCCAGAGATGTCCGCGGGTTCGGCGGCCACGTTCGCGCCGGCTTTCGACCGCAACAGTACCTCGACTTGCTCGTTCAGGTACAGTGCGTCGAGCTTGTGACGATGCAGATCCTCAGCCGACTGGCTAGAATAATGCAAGGCGTGCGCGATACATGCCTGTGCCTCAATTGTTCTCCACCGATCTTTTATGACATTCGAGATCTCGCTGATGGGTAACTTGAACGTGACGGCCCCCCCCGCCACCAGGCCCATAGGCCCCACCTTTCGCTCGACGTCGCATCTCGGCAAGAACGATGATGACCCCAAGCGCGACCACAACCGCCCACTTCGAGGGTGGCAGCATATAGCTGAGATGGCGGGGCCGTCCCCGCGAGCGCCTCGACATTGTGGTGCCTATCGATCCTGTTTGAATCACGCTGCAAAAATCGGCCCTCCATATTTTAGCAGTGCCGAGCATATTTGGTCATTCACTCAATTCTCGGTCGGCGCTCGATATTGTCAGGCCGCACTGAATTGCAACCCTCAACAACGACTTCGCCATGGCAGAGGAATCCCAATAGCCGACCTTCGAGCCTTGGCGATCGGCGACGCAGAGTGCGCCGCCGACCGTCTTCAGGGGTATCGCGTCGAGACTCAGATGTCGATCTTCTCCGCGAGTTGGATCGCGTCGTCGACCTCGATGCCAAGATAGCGGACGGTTTTCGATCTTCGAGTGGCCCAGCGGCCACGACGCATAGTGCACCTCAGGTTAACTCATTGAAGATCAAGGACCGACTGCGTGGGGTTTGGTGTTAGCGGACGCCGCGCTCGCTTCTGGCCCGCGAAGTCGGCCAGATCCGCGGTCTTGATGACCCAGGGGGCGCCAGGACAGACCTGTTTGCCCTTGATGTCACCACGGCGGAGCATGCGAAGCGCCGTCATGTTGCAGACCCCGACGATCTCGGCGGCGGCCTCGAGCGAGATCTCGCCGCGCTCCGCCCACTCGCCGTCACGATAGCGCGCGATCCCGTGGTGATTGCGGAAGCCGCGGACGCGCTCCTCGGTCCAGGCATTGCCGTAGCCGGTCGCGACGCCGATGCGGTTGAGAAGGCGTGTGATCTGCTGATCGGGCATGAGCCGCGCCAGCTCGCTCATCAGCGCGATCGTGTCGTGGGGCATGTGCGGGTTGGGCCGGCCGGCCGCGTTCAGACGCTGCTTGATCTTGAACTCGGTGTGACTGCCGCCGCGCCAATGCAGGACCGCATGGATGATCGCGCCGTCTCGACGCACGACGATCTCTGTCAGTGCCGCACGCACGATCCGCTTGCGCGTTGCCGCTGTCGCTGCCGGATGCGACCAGGCGCGCTTGAGGTCGGTACCGAGCGCCATCAGCTGCTGACGCTCGGCCTCGCCGAGTGGCGGAGGACGACGCGCCACGACGGCGGCGATCTCGCCCTCGATCCGGGCAACCGCCTGCAGCGCCTCGTTCCAGCGGCGCTCGAGCTCGCCGGCCACGAGCCGGTTGGCGGGATCGACCGCATCGTATTGTCGGCGGGCATGCGCGGCCTCATAGCGCGCCTGCTGCAATGACAGCTCGAGCTGCCGCTCGGCCACCGTCGTCTGGCTCGACTGCGCCTCGATCGCCTTGAGCGCTGCCGCGACGCCGAGCGGGCGCAGCTCGCGCAGCACCTCGTCGGCGATCGCCGCATCGATGCTCAAGCCACTGATCGAGATGCAGCGCTCGGTGCCGTGATTGGCGCGCGCGCCGTAGCAGTTATAGCGGCCGAGCTTGCCGCCGTAGTGGACGTGCAGTTTGCGGCCGCAATGGCCACAGCGCAGTAGGCCCGGCACGCAGCAGCTCGCCTTCGCGCGCGGCGCCGCGGGCCAGGGCGCTGGTCATGCCGGTGGCGTTATCGGCGATTGCCTTCATGTTCCGCTCGAAGTCGTCCCAGCTGATGTAGGCGGCGTGATGATCCTTGATCAGAACATCCCACTCGGCCATCGGCTTGTGCACGCCGCGTCGGACGCGCTTGCGGCCATCGACGACGCTGATCCGGCTGGTCGTGCGACCGAAGGCGTAGGCGCCGGCATAGATCGGGTTGGTCAGGATGTTGTGCACGATGTTGTAGGCGGGCAGTCGCCAGACGACGCCGTGCGCTTCGCCCTGCATTCCTCCTTGACGTGATTTCGCAGGCAATTCGATTTTCTCGTCGCGCAGCCAGATGTGCACCTGCCGCGCGCTCTGGAACTCGGCGAACTTCTGGAAGACCAGCCGAATCGCTTCCTGCACGCGCCGGTCCGGGTTCTTCTCGATGCGGTCGCGCCCGACCTTGACGTAGCCGGCGGCAACGCCGAGCACGAGCGCGCCTCGGCGCGCCTTCTGCTTCAGCGCTTCCTGCGAGCGCTGTCGGAACATCGATAGCTCAAGCTCGCTCATCGTTCCCTTCATCCCGAGCAGCAGTCGATCATTGGGATGGCGAGGATCGTAGATTCCATCCTCGTCGACG
>CAWGUF010000006.1:0-70227 GCA_963825625.1 uncultured Alphaproteobacteria bacterium
TCGACCGCTCAGGGTCGTGTGTCACGAGCATCGCGGGTCCACACCGGGATGCGCAACTCAACGAGAGATGAAGGAAGGCCCTTCGGGCTCGGCGATCAGGAGCTGAGCTCAAGCCACTGCAAGCTGCTGCGGTCAAAAGCCGTGGTGGTGAGCGTTGCAGTCAAGGTTCGGACTGAAGTCCGGCCGGCAAGATCGAGGAAGGCGAGCGCAAGCGAACCGCTGCAGAAGCGTCGAAAGCGGATTAGGCGATGTCAGAACCGCGGGGTGACCCTTCCTGCGGGATAAGCTCGGGCGATGTCCTGAGACGGACCGAGCGGCATCCGGCGTGTAGGCGGCGCGAGCCTCGATCAGGCTCTTGTTGGGAACGTGAGAACCTGTGTGCCGTCGTGCTGGCCGGCGTTGATGGTCAGTCCGAAGGGAGAAGCCGCAAGCGGCTGCAACCGCGAGGGCGAGAGTACCGATGCGGCGCACAGGGACGGAGCAGCCCGTAGTAGTGACGAAGGCCCTGTAATGGGGCTGGAGCGAAGGGGCTGCGTTGTTCAGCCTGGCCTGCGGGCCAACCATCCTGTCGGAGGCGTGCTTCTGGCAGAGCGGGAGGAGCCCGTCGATCAGGCAAAGCCGGTTCAGAATTGCCAAGCGTGAGGTCTGGGAAGCCTTCAAGCGTGTGAAGGCCAACCAGGGGGCGGCTGGAGTGGACGGACAGTCGATTGCAGACTTCGAGGCCAACCTTTCGGCGAACCTCTACAAGCTCTGGAACCGGCTGTCGTCAGGGAGCTATTTTCCTCCGCCGGTGCGCCGCGTTGATATTCCGAAGGCGAGTGGCGGGACGCGACCGTTGGGTATTCCGACGGTTGCCGACCGCATTGCCCAGGAGGTCGTCCGGCGCGCGCTGGAGCCGAACCTGGAGCCGGCGTTCCACGCCGATTCCTATGGCTACAGGAAGGGCAAGTCTGCGATTGATGCCGTGGCCAAGGCTCGCGAGCGCTGCTGGCGCTTCGACTGGGTTCTTGATCTCGACATCAAGGGTTTCTTTGACAGCCTTGATTGGAAGCTGACGCTCGCGGCCGTTCGTCGTCATACGAACTCGCCATGGGTGCTGCTCTACATCGAGCGCTGGCTGAAGGCGCCCGTGCAGATGGAGGACGGCTCGATCGTCGCGCGCACGACGGGCACGCCACAGGGCGGGGTGATTTCACCACTGCTGGCGAACCTGTTCCTGCATCATGCGTTCGACACGTGGATGACGGAGAAGTTTCCGCACATTCCGTTCGAGCGGTATGCCGACGATGCGCTCTGTCATTGTCGAAGCGAGGCACAAGCGCGGTTCCTGCAGGACGCGCTCAAAGCCCGACTGGCCGAATGCAAGCTGGAACTGCATCCCGAGAAGACGCGTATCGTCTATTGCAAGGATGTGGCGCGAAAGGGCGATTACCCAAGCATCCACTTCGATTTCCTGGGCTTTCAATTCCGTGCCCGGAAGGTGAGGTGGGTCGTGAAGGGCAAAGAGGTCTTCGCACACAGCTTCCTGCCGGCGGTCAGCCCGAAGGCGCAAACGCGCATCGGCCGGGAGATCCGGCGATGGGCGCTGCACCACCGCAGTGACAAATCCCTGGAAGACCTGGCCCGGATGTACAATCCCGTCATCCGTGGCTGGATCAGCTACTACAGCCACTTCTACCGGACGCAGTTGCGTCCGACGCTGAAACGGATCGACGCCTATGTCATCAGGTGGGCCCGTCGCAAGTACAAGCGGATGGTGCACCAAACCAAGGGCGGCAGGGACTGGTTCGACCGGCTTCGCCGGAAGACGCCGAGGCTCTTCGCCCATTGGCCGCTATGTCATGGGAACGGCCGAACATCGGGAGCCGTGTGAACTCTGAGAGGGTCATGCACGGTTCTGGGAGCGCCCGGGGGTGAGATTCCCTCGGGCGACTCGAACATCAGCACCCATCACGCGCTCGCCAGCGGCGGCTGTTCCACCCCCAGCTCCGGACATCATCGGCGGGCAAGGTCGCCTCGTCAACGCCGGATGGACCGATGTCCGCCGCTGTATAAAAATGACCGTCATGGCCGATCCGAGGTGTTGCGTGAGCGCTGCAGCGATCCGGCGCGTGTCACCCGTCGCTGGCGGCCGGCTCCCCGAAGGGGAGTCGCCAGAGACAAACTAAAGACTCACGCCTCGGTCCGGCGCGGCCATGACGCCCATCAGGAGCGCGTGCCAACGTCCGCCCCTGTATATTTGGGTCAGTGCGCGGTGCAACACACGGCTGGATGAGCACGCCCGCCCTTGCCCCATCGCGCACCCGCGCTGACGGGCGGTATCGGACAGCAGCGGCGGATTTCGGGGTGACAGCCTAACCGGCGCCGACGTCACTTGCGCAACGACACCCATCTGCCAAGATGTCGGCTCCCGATGCGATTGAACCAGGAAGAGGAGAGACGAGCATGCCCAAAGGCTATTGGGTGGTCACCTATCGCGAAATCAAGGACCCGGCCAAGCTCGCGGCCTATGCCAAGCTGGCCGGGCCCGCGATCGAATCGTTCGGCGGACGCTACCTGATGCGCGGCAATCCGGTCACGACGTTCGAGAATGGCCTGATGCAGCGCGTGGTCGTCAGCGAGTTCGAGAGCGTGGAGAAGGCGATCGCCGCGCACGACAGTCCGGGCTATCAGGCGGCGCTGAAAGAACTCGCCGACGGGGCCGATCGCGACATCCGTATCATGGAAGGCGCCTGAGCCTGAGGCCGTGTCGAGGGCCGTCGGCCATGGTCGCAGAGCGCGAGAGGCGGACAGCCTCTCGCATCGCGCTGCGATGCGGCTACCCGGCTTGCTGCCTGAACACACCGTCTCCCATCTGGTCGATGATCTGGCGGCCCTTGCGGATGCTCATCTCGGCTGCGCTGTCCAGCGAGGGGCAGCGATCGGCGCGGATGAAGCGGTGCTCTTTGCGCGCGCCGTCGATCGTCTTGGAGATCACGCCCGACACCAGATAGTGGCCGCCGTCCTCCAGCGGCGTCGCCTCGATCACGAACCCGTTGTAGTCGTCGCGCGCTGCCGGACCGGCGGGCGTTGCCGCAGGCTTGCTCTTGCCGCCGCCGAACAGCGATTTCCAGATCGACATGGCCGTCTCATTCCTTGTTGAGTCCAGACACCGGCTGTCACGATGCGATGAGGGGCGCAGCGCTGTCAGAATTCCAGCGCGGTCTTTGCAGCCTTGATGACGTCCGGCGTGCTGGACATCGCATCGACCACGACCTTCTGCAGTTGCTGTCCCGTCAACGGCCAAAGCTCCAACTTGCGCTTCTTGGCTTCAGCCAGGAAGTCCGGATCCTTCATCGTCGTCTCGAACGCGGCCCGTAGTGCGGCGACGCGGTCTTGCGGAACGCCAGGCGGTCCGGCGAACGCTCTGCCCACGGCTGAATCCGTGCTGATCAGGCTCAACACCTTGCGCTCGAAGTCATTGCGGGCGAGTTCGAGAATGAGCGGTACGCCTGGATTGTCCGGGGACTTCTCGATGCCGTGCTCCACCAGGGGACTGATCTTCTTCTCCTTGATCAGGCTGGCACCTCTGGTCTTCCAGCTCGACCAGGCGGATGAATGAGCGTCGACCTCGCCCTTTTCCAGCGCCAGATTGACGTTGGCGCTTCCCTTGTAGCCCTGCACGACCTTGATCTTGTCGAAGCCGAGCACGTTCTTCAGGGCGCTGGGGTGGATGTCGCTTTGCTGGCCTTTGCCGGTACTGCCGAACGCGAGCGGAATCCTGCGGGCATCCTCCAGCGTCTTCACCTTTGCTTTGGCCGAGACCATCGTCATGGCGTTCATAGCCGCGGCACGGCCAATGAAATTGAATTTCGCCACGTCATAGCGAACGTTGCCGCGGACCAGTTGGACGAGCGGCAGTCCGTTGGACAGCAGCGCGATGACGCTGCCGTCCTTGGCCGCGATATTGTACATGTACTCCCCTGCCTTGACGCCGCCCGCACCCGGCATGAACTGAAGGATCAGGTTGGGATGTCCCGGAATGTGCTTGCCGATGTGTTGCGACAGCGTGCGCGAATATAGGTCGTAGCCGCCGCCAGGTCCTGTGGAGACGATGATCGTGATGGTCTTGCCCTTATAGAAGTCCTCGACCGACTCGGCTGTGACAGGCGACGAGATGAGCATGCCAAGGCACAGCCCTGACAATGCCAGCAACCACCGGCGCGACGTCTTTTCGTTGGGCATTCGCATCACTCCCTTATTTGGCTTTGTGCAATCCTTGATCGTTTAACTGCAATCGCGCCGGGGCCGTGGTCGCCGGGACCGTGGTTGCGATCATCCGATGTCGCCCGGTCCAGTAGCCGCGGTTGAATTTCTTACGCCGGCACGTCGCCGACGACCGCGGTGCGCTCCATCCGGCGCCGCTCGGGATAATAGTCGTTGGCGGCGTAGTGCTGCGTCGACTGGTTGTCCCAGAACACGATGTCGCCGGGCTGCCAGCAATAGCGGAACTGATACTCCGGCACCTGCGCCTGTTTGAACAGCACCTGTAGGATGGCATCGCTCTCGTCCTGGTCCAGGTGCTCGATCTTCACCGTGAACTGCGGATTGACATAAACGATCCGCTCGCCGGTCCCGGGGTGGGTGCGCACCACCGGATGTGTCGGATTGGGGTACAGCTCTTCCATCTTCTTGAGGCGTGCCTGGTCCTCCTCGGACCGCGTAAACAGCACACGGAAATTCTTGAAGTCGTGCACGGCTTTCAGGCCGTCGATCATGCCGCGGAAGGTCTCCGACAGGCCGCGATAGGCAGCGCCCATGTCGGCCCACAGCGTGTCGCCGCCGGTTTTGGGCATGATCTGGCACCGCAGTATCGTGTATTTCGTAGGTCTGAGACGGAACGTCGTATCGGAGTGCCAGACGTCAGTTGAGAGGACCGGATTGTCCTTGTGGTTGTCGAGCACCAGGATTTCCGGGAATTCGCCTTGCGGGCGGAACGGATGCACCTCGAGCTCGCCGAACATGCGCGACAGGCGCACGTGCTCGGCCGTCGTCAGGTGCTGGCCGCGGGCGAAGATCACCTTGTGCTCGATGAGCGCGGTCTCCAGTGCCTCGAACGTCGCCTGGTCGAGCGGCTGGCGCAGATCCAGGCCCTTGATCTCGGCACCCAGATGTCGGCCGTGGCGCTCGATCTCGAACGGTTTCGGCGTGCGCGTGGCAGCAGCGGCCGGGGCGGCATCATCGGGCATGACGACCTCCTCTGGTGTGGGCAAGAGGTCCGCGGCGGACCCCGCTCCGGTACTATCGGGCAGCCTCGACCGTCGTTCAAGCGCATTCGCCCAGGCGCGAGGTTTTCGCCGGGCCGCGACCGCCAAGGCGAAGACAAGCTGCCTTTTCCGCTCCGGGTGGCGCCTTTCTCCGCATGAATTCGGTCGCAAAAAAAAGCGCGCGGTGACCGGGGGCCGCCGCGCGTTCTGTGCTCTGAGACGTGTGTCCTCAGTTGTCGAGGAAGCTCCGCAGCTTCCGGCTCCGGCTCGGGTGCTTGAGCTTCCGCAGCGCCTTGGCCTCGATCTGGCGGATACGCTCGCGGGTGACCGAGAACTGCTGGCCGACTTCCTCCAGCGTGTGGTCGGTGTTCATGCCGATACCGAAGCGCATGCGCAGGACGCGCTCCTCGCGCGGGGTGAGTGATGCCAGCACGCGGGTGGTGGTCTCGCGCAGGTTCGACTGGATCGCGGCATCGATCGGCAGCACCGCGTTACGATCCTCGATGAAGTCGCCGAGGTTGCTGTCATCCTCCTCGCCGATCGGCGTCTCGAGGCTGATCGGCTCCTTGGCGATCTTCAAGACCTTGCGTACTTTCTCGAGCGGCATGGCGAGCTTCTCGGAAAGCTCTTCCGGCGTCGGCTCGCGTCCGATCTCGTGCAGCATCTGGCGCGACGTGCGCACGATCTTGTTGATCGTCTCGATCATGTGCACGGGGATGCGGATGGTGCGCGCCTGGTCCGCGATCGAGCGGGTGATCGCCTGCCGGATCCACCACGTGGCATAGGTAGAGAACTTGTAGCCGCGCCGGTACTCGAACTTGTCGACGGCCTTCATCAGGCCGATGTTGCCCTCCTGGATCAGGTCCAGGAACTGCAGGCCGCGATTGGTGTACTTCTTGGCGATGGAGATCACGAGGCGGAGGTTGGCTTCCACCATCTCTTTCTTGGCCTGGCGCGCTTCGCGCTCGCCTTTCTGGACTGCGCGCACGATGCGACGAAATTCAGGGATCTCCAGGCCGGTCTCGCTTGCGAGGTCGTGAATGTCCCCGCGCAGCGTATCGATGCGCCTGGAATCGCCCTTGACGAAGTTCGTCCAGGGCTTCTGGCCGGACTTGCCCATCCGCTCGACCCAGGTCTGGTCGAGCTCGTTGCCGTAGTACTCCGCGATGAAGTCCGAGCGCGACACGCCGTAGCTGTCGGCCAGCCGCATCAGCTGGCCCTCGAGCCCGACGAGGCGCTTGTTGATCGCGTAGATCTGCTCGACCAGGCTCTCGATACGGTTGTTGTTGAGCGAGAGGCTCTTGACGTCTGCGATGATCTCGTCGCGCAGCTTGTCGTAGGCCTTCTGCTGCTGGCGCGAGTTCTGCTCGCCCGCCACCTGGGTCTCCAGCCGCTTGTCCTGTTGGCGCCGCAGCTTCTTGTAGTTGGCTGCAATGCCGTCGAAGGTCTCCAGCACCTTGGGCTTGAGCTCGGCTTCCATCGCTGCCAGCGAGAGGGCGTTCTCGAAATCGTCGTCGTCGTCGAGCTCGCCGTCCGCCGCGGCTTCGCCACCGCCTTCGTCCGACTTGGCTCCTGGCTCTGGACGGCAGCGGCAGCCGGCGCCTCACCTGGCATGACAACGGGCGGCGGCGCGGCCTTGGCCTCCGGCCCCTCGTAGGTTGCTTCCAGATCGATGATGTCGCGCAGCAGAACCTTGCCCTCGTTCAGCTCGTCGCGCCAGATGATGATGGCCTGGAACGTGAGCGGGCTTTCGCACAGCCCGGCGATCATCGCCTCGTGACCCGCTTCGATGCGCTTGGCGATCGCGATCTCGCCCTCGCGGGACAGCAGCTCGACCGACCCCATCTCGCGCAGATACATGCGGACCGGATCGTCGGTACGCTCGGTCGGCTCGGCGCGCGTTTCGGCGCGTACGGGCAGCGACTGCGTCACGATCGCGCGCCCCTCCTCGGGCTCCTCGGCCTCCTCGGGGCCATCTGCGCTGTCCTCGTCGTCCTCCTGTTCGACGACATTGACGCCCATCTCCGAGAACATCGCCATGACGTCCTCGATCTGCTCGGAGGAGAATTCCTCCGAAGGCAGCACGGCATTGAGCTCGTCATAGGTCACATAGCCACGGCTCTTTCCCGATCTTGATCAGCTTTTTGACTGCCTGGTCCGACAGGTCGAGGATCGGGCCATCCCGCTCCGGGGTTTCAGTCTGCGGATTGGCCTGTTCCTCGGTTTTTTGTGCCATAGTCATCCTGGTCCTTGTCGGTTGGGCCGATAGGCGCTTGTTCTCAGCTCGATTGCTTGCGACTGCGCGGACACGCCGGCGAGTAGGTTCGGGCCTGCCGCGTAGCCCACTCAATGGGCGGCGCGGCCTGGCTTGAGACGGCAAAAGTTGTGACGGCAAACGTTGAGCGGGGGCGAGACGGCAAACCGGTATGTGGTCCCGCAAGGCCACTCGCCCCGCGAGCGCATACGCGCGGGGAAAGGCCGATCGGGAGCAGCCGGATGTCGAACGTCCGTGCGCCGGTGAGCATGCCGCCGAAGTCCTCGGTCAAGTGTCACGATCTGCACCGCCAATGGCGGCACAGCGCGGTCGCAGAGCATCACGGTAGCCCGCCCGGTCAATGCCCTGAAACGTCGTGATGGCAGTGGCGCTTGGCCTTTTCATCTGCCCATCTCGACGTGGGTCACGTCTCGGTTGGAAGCTCAATTTCAACGGAGCTTGCCAGCTGATGCTGGATCTCGATGATACGGGCCAGGGCATCCTCGCTGCCCTCTTCGTTGAACGACCGTTCCGCAGCCTGTAAAGCCCGGCGAAGCCCGATTTGTCGATCATGCAACGCGAGGGTGTGGCGCCAGCCCCTCTCCACCTCTACGGCGTCGGCATCGGGTTCCGCGAAGCGGTCGCTCCTATGTGTCATGGCCCGCTCGACGAGGTCCAACACCTTGTCCAAGCTCGCACGTTCCAATTGGGAACGGATTTGCTCTCTGTCAAGTGGAATGTTGTCTGCCAGCAACGTCAGCAGCCCATCACGGAGCTGGCTCGATGGCTCCCGAGGTGAACTCGAGGCCGCGATTGCCTCGGCCTGATCCTCGATCAGCCACGGATGGTTGACAAGTGTCCGCAGCAGAAGCGCTTCGCGATATGGCGGGCGTACGGCATCCCCCTCGACAAGGCCGCTCTGACGCAGGCTCCGGCTGACCATCGGCCGCTGAGCCTCGAAGCGGGCGTACCGCCAGATCGGCCGAATTTGCCACTGTGTTGCCGGCCAGCACCACCTTGGTGATATTGAGGGTGATGGCGCTGCCGGTTCTGCGGGCCACCTGCTCCTGCGGAGCTTCCAGCTCTGCCCCCACGCGCGCGACGAGCCGGTCGCGCATCGCTTGCCCGTAATGGCTGCGAACGGCAGGATCCACGATCCGCTCGACCAGACCCGAGATCTGCTTTTCGAGTTGGGCGCGGCGTTCCGGCGTCGACCAGTCGCCCGTCGCGAACTCCCTCTCCCAAAGCACCTCGGCCATCGGACGGGCGCGCTCGAGCACGGCCTGCATGGCATGCGTGCCTTCGCGACGGATCAGGTCGTCCGGGTCCATACCGTCGGGCAGAAACGCGAAGTATGCCGATAGGCCGGGCTTCAGGTGCGGCAACATCGTGTCGATGGCGCGATAGGCCGCCCGTTTGCCGGCGCTGTCGCCATCGAAGCAGAGCGTCGGCTCCGGCACCATCCGCCACACGATCTGGATCTGGTCCTCGGTCAACGCGGTCCCGAGCGGCGCGACGCTGTCGCCGAAACCGGCCTCCGACAGCGCGACCACGTCCATATAGCCCTCGACGATGATGATGCGCGTCTCGGTCGTAGGCCAGCGGCCTGGCACGGGCCGCGTTGAACAGGATGGAGCCCTTGTGAAACAGCGGTGTCTCCGGCGAGTTGAGGTACTTGGCCGGCACGTCCTTGTCGAGCGCCCGACCGCCGAAAGCGATGACCCGGCCCTTCAGGTCGGTGATCGGGAACATCACTCGATTGCGGAAGCGGTCGTAGGGGGTGGGGATGTCGTCCCCGCCGATCAGCATGCCGGTCTGGATCATTTCGGGACGCGAGAAGCCCTGAGCGCGCCAGATGGTCTTTGAGTGCGTTGCGGAGGCAGGCGCATAGCCCATGCGGAAGTGCTTCATGGGTCTCGCGCTGTAAGGCCGCGGCCAGTCGACATAGCGGCGCGCATCGGCGCCTGCCGGCGGCGGTCAGACAGGCTTCGAAAAACGCTGCCGATGCCTCCAGCAGGCGCATAGAGGCGCGTCGCGCCTGTCCTCGCGCGCCGGGTCGCGAACGTCGGGCTTGGGCAGCGTGACGCCGGCCTCATCGGCCAACTGCTCGACCGCCTCGGGAAACGAGAGGCCCTCCGTCTTCATCAGGAAGGTGAAGATGTCGCCATGCTCGCCTGATGCGAAGCAGTGATAGAAACCCTTCTGGTCGTTGACGAAGAACGACGGCGACTTCTCGACCTTGAAGGGCGACAGCCCGCGAAACTCGCGTCCGGCGCGCTTCAGGGCGACCTTGCGCGAGACGACCTGGCTGACACTCAGCCGTGCACGGATCTCGTCGAGTAGATGTGGCGGATACTTCATCCGTCCATGATGACCAATTCGGCTCGATCAGGGGATCAGCAAGGACGATCAACCGCTGCTCTCCACGCTATCCACAGGTTGATTCGTAATGTAGTGTCTCCCGATCGGTTCGTTACAACCGAAAGACGCTGATGTGTGGGTGCGCGTGGGATCGCGAGGGACGCGCGACATGCTGCAAATCGTACATCCTTTGGCCGAGGAGCTGGGCAATCTGGTGGAAGACGAGGATCCAGGGCGCCGGGGGGCGAATGAAGAGAAAGATTCGTCCTGGATGTGGATGATCGGGATCGTCGTGGTGATCGGACTCTTCGCCTGGATCACGCGATAGCTGAGACGGCGCGGCCGCTGTAGTGCTGGCGGGGTCTGTCTGCCTGCCTGCCTGCAAGCATCCTTGCTGGTCTTCCTGCCGATATCATTCCTACTTCGCAGGGGCAGGCGCCTCCTTTACAGGGGCTGCTGCCGCCGGCTGGTCGCTGGCGCTCGTGTCAGGCTGGTTGCATGGCAATTCGGCACACTCCAGAAACACGCGCTTCGTGCAAGTGGCACAGATTTTCGGATCAACCTGCTTCAGCGCCGCAGAGATTGCGTCGCCCTTGGAGATGTGCAGCCGGCCTTCTCCGAGTTCGTCAATGACGTGAAATCTGCGCAAGTCCTGCAGCAGTGTCGGGAAGATCGCCACCAGATGGAGGCAGCCGCCTCGCTCCCTTGACCTGCGGATCTCGTCGATCAGCAGGTCCGCGCCGGCGAGATCCAGCTTTCCAATCCCCTTCAGGTAGAAAATTTTCAGCCGCTGGGCCGGACGCTTCAGGTCGACGCGGCGCAATTCGCGCTCGACGTGTTCCACCGATCCGAAGAACAATGGTCCGTCGAGGCGCATCGTCACCACTTGCGGGCATTCGGGCAGCTTGTGCTGGTCCGCATCCCGGAATTTGCGCCTGCCCAACTCGGCCACCATTGGCGTGCTCACGACAATCGTCGGTTGCGACGACTTATAGATGAACACCGCGAACGAGGCGATGACGCCAACATAAATGGCGAAGTTGAGCTCGATCAGCAGTCCCGCCAGCAGCGTCAATACGAGAATGACGGTTTCCGACCGGCTCGTTGTCACCACGTGTCTGAGCTCGCGGAAGTGCACCAGGCGCCATGCAACATAGAGGATGACGCCAGCCAGCGCGGGTACCGGCACATAAGTGACGAGATGGGCGACGAGCAGCAGAATGCCGAGCAGGAATGCGCTGGCGAAAATGCTGGACAGCGGCGTGACTGCCCCTGCTTCCGCATTCACCCCGCTGCGCGTGAACGAACCCGAGCCGGCATAGCACTGGAAGAAACCACCCACGACGTTCGACAGGCCTTGTCCGATCATCTCCTGGTTCGCATCGAAACGCTCCTTGCGTCGCACAGCGAAAGCACGTCCGATCGAGATCGCTTCCAGCAGCCCGATCAACGCAATCGCAGCCGCCGCAGAGGTGAGCATGCTGATATCGTAGGCGCTGACCGGCGGCGGAGCAAATGCGGGCAGCGCCGAGGGCAGCGCTGCGACCATCGCAACGCCGTTGTTGGCCGCATCGAGCAATACAGCGACCGCGGAGCCCAAGACGAGGCTCACCAGCAGGCCAGGAAACTTCGGCGCCACCCGCTGCAGGATGATCGCGCTCGCCAGTGTCACGGCACATATGATGACGGCGATCGAATTGATTTCAGAGCTGGATTCGATGACGCGAGTGATACGCTCCAGCGCGTTGCCGCCCTGTTTGGCATCGATACCTGTTGCTCCGGCAAGCTGACTGGCAGCGATGAGGATAGCGGCAGCGGCGGTGAATGCCGTCATCACCGAGTGCGACACGAAAGAGATGAGGGCACCGAGCCGGACCAGACCGGCGATAATCTGCATCACCCCGACGATTATCGTCGCCAGCAGGGCCAATTCGATGAAGCGGGATGTGCCTGGCTCGGCCAGGTTGGATATCGACGCGAACAGCACGGCGGAGATCGCGGTGGTCGGGCCCGAGATCATCACCATCGATGATCCGAACAGGGCTGCGATGACTGCAGTCACCATCGCCGTGTAGAGCCCGTATTCTGGCGGCAGGCCCGCGATGGTGGCAAACGCGACGCCTTGTGGAAGCACGATCGCCGCGTTGGTAAAGCCAGCCAAGGCGTCTGCCCGCAGGCTTGTGCGCGTGACTTTCCGCAGCCAGTTACGGGCGGGAAAGGGGTCGACCCCTACCAAACGAGAAATTGATCCCAGGGCCATCCGTTCGCCCGACCATACAACAAGAGAGCAGACCGCTCTCACGGCGACGTCACACCATTGACATTTTAGCCTGCGGGCGATCTGAAGTACAATAGTTCAAATTGATGTCATTGCACGAAAATTCATGTCAGTTGGGATGTTGAAATAGCGTTTCGAAAATGCGTGCCTCCTGTGGCAGCCGACCTCCACGGCAGTCCCGGCACACGCGGGACGCTCCAGACGCCTCAGTCCCTGCAGACTGCCTTTTTCAAGACGCCGGCAGCGTCCTGCGGCCCGGTGCCAGCCGCCCAGGCCACATAATGGTCAGGACGCACCAGTATGAGCCGCGCCTCATAGGCCTCTCGCCCGCCGGCCATGCTGTCACGCACGACTTTGAGCGGTATCGCAAGGTGGGCGGCGGCAGCCTGGAAACTGGCAACGACCGCATCTTCCGCATCGAACGCCAGCAGGGTGAAATCGTTGCCCAAGGCATCGAATACGCTGCCGCCGGCGGATAGTGGCTGCGGCGCCAGATGGTGTCCCGCCTGGGCCTTGAACACGTGTGCGCCAACAGCACTCGACCTTCCATCTGGCGGGCCGAAGACGATTGGGGACCCTTCGTAGTGGGGCTCGAAGCTGTGGATCTCGGCGGTCGTGCCGGATTTGCGCCTCTCCCAGGCGGCTTCGAAGTCAGCCTTGTCCCGGGAAGGGTCGTGCGCTTCCAGGAACGCCTTGTCGGCGGCGATGAAGGACTGGATGAAGTCCTTGGCGGTGGACGCGAACACCGGCTGGCGCTCTTCGGAATAGGACTGGAGGAGGTCTGCTCCGCCCCAGCCGGCCAGCGTACCGGCGAGCTTCCAGCCAAGGTTCCGGACGTCCTCGAGGCCGGAGTTGACCCCGAACCCCCCGTAGGGAGGATGACTGTGCGCGGCATCGCCGGCAATGAACAGGCGCCCGTTGCGATAGCTGTCGGCCGTCGCGAAACGCAAGTCCCAGAACCCGATATGCTTGAAGTCGATGTCGAATGTGGCACCGGCAGCTTCGTGGATGAATGCCGCAAAATCGAAGTTGTCTTTGGTGGTCCCCGCAGGAACGGGCGCGTGCGTAAACCATGACGGGCCGGCATCGACCCGGCCGAAGAAGAACCAGTATCCTTCGTGCTCCGGCCGCATCACGTTGAAGAACGAGCGCCCCTGGTAGCGCTCCATCATGCGGCCGAACGCGGGAGCATGGAATACCAGCAGCACCATCAGCATGTCGTGGTGGGAACGTGTTTGCGTGATGCCAGCCGCCTGCCGGACGATCGATCTGGAGCCGTCGCACCCGACGACATAGCGTCCCCTCAGCGTGCGCGTTTCTTTCTTGTTGCGGTCGCTAACCTCGACGCTTGTCCCATCGGCATCCTGGCCGACCGCATCGGCCGTCCAGCCGTAGAGGACCTGAATCCCGTTCATTTCAGCGACGCGCCGGCGCAGCACCGCTTCCATATCGTACTGCGGCAGCCGCGCGTTGTCGGTGACGTAGTAGGGGCGGACCACCGTGCGCTGGTACCAATCGTAGTGGTAATCGCCCAGCAGCGTGCCGTAGGCGGTCAGTCCGCCGATGCCGACGTCGACTGAAAGTGGCGCTGCCGCGCGCACGTCGTCCTCCACGCCCCACACCCGGAAGTGCTCCATCGTGCGCTGCGTCAGGTTCTGCCCCTTGGGGATCGGCTGGATCTCGCTGTAGCGCTCGATCACGATGGCCGACACGCCGCGTTGGCCAAGCTCGATGGCGAGACCCATTCCTACCGGCCCACCGCCGACGATGATGACGTCTGCCTCGAAGCTCATGCCGCTCAACTCAGAAGTGATTTTGCGATGCCGCTGGCTTTGCCGAAGTCCATGGAACCGGCGTGCTTGGATTTCAGGACACCCATCACCTTGCCCATATCCTTCGGCCCCGCCGCCCCCGTTTCGGCAATTGCCGCCGCAACGGCCGCCTTCAGGGCGGCTTCATCCATCTGGGCGGGCAGAAACTCCTCGATCACGGTGATCTCGGCCGCTTCCTTGTCCGCCAGATCCTGGCGAGCGCCTTGCGTGTAGGTCTCGATGGAATCGCGTCGCTGCTTGACCATCTTTTGCATGACCTGGACCACGTCGGCCTCGGACAGCTCTCCGGGCGCGGACTGCCCGCCTGTGCCGATGCCCAGCTCACGGTCCTTGAGGGCGGCAAGGATGAGCCGCAGCGTGCCGAGCCGATCCTTCTGGCCGGCCTTCATCGCGTCTTTCATGGCCTGAGTGATGCGCTCGCGCATGATTGTATCTCCTTTTTCTACCCTGCAGATGTACTTGGACGAGGGTGCGGCCACAAGGCAGGGCAATCAATTGCCTGTTTGTTGACGCGCCCGGGGCCTCGACATAGGGTCCGCCGCACACTGGGTGCGATAGCGCCGCAAGCGCAATTCAGCGGCGCCCTGCAAAGACGGCCATAAGAATCATGGAAGCCAAGGTTCATTCCACGCCCGGCGCCTGGAGCGTCAGGCCGACCACAGCGCGGCTGGTGCTGGCCGACGGTACCGTAATCGAGGGCGACGGCTTGGGCGCTGTCGGCTCGGCGGTGGGCGAAGTCTGTTTCAACACCGCGATCACCGGCTATCAGGAAATTCTGACCGACCCCTCCTATGCCGGCCAGATCATCACCTTCACGTTTCCCCACATCGGCAACGTCGGCACAAATGCCGAGGACACCGAAACCTCCAATCTCGCTTCCCGCTCTGGCGTGCGGGGTGCCGTTTTGCGCGCCTCCGTCACCGATCCATCGAACTATCGCGCTGCCGAGCACCTCGACCAGTGGCTGAAGGCGCGGGGCATTATTGCGATCACGGGGCTCGACACGCGCGCGCTCACCGCGCGTATTCGCGAGCACGGCATGCCCAACGCCGTCATCGCCCACGACCCAGACGGTCGCTTCGACATCGACAGGCTGAAGGCGGAGGCGAGGGCCTGGTCGGGGCTCCTGGGCCTTGATCTCGTGCCGGAAGTGACCAGCGGGCAAAGCTACACCTGGGACGAGACCTGCTGGGTCTGGAACAGGGGCTATGGCCGGCAGCAGGCGCCCGAGTTCCATGTCGTTGCCCTCGACTACGGCCTGAAGCGCAACATCCTGCGCTGTCTGGCAACCGCGGGCTGCAGCGTCACGGTGGTGCCGGCGACCACCTCTGCCGAGGACGTTCTCGCCCGCAAGCCCGATGGCATCTTTCTCTCCAATGGCCCGGGCGATCCGGCAGCCACCGGCAAGTACGCGGTGCCCGAGATCAGGCAGCTCGTCGACAGTGGCTTGCCCGTGTTCGGCATCTGCCTCGGTCATCAGATGCTCGCGCTGGCGCTCGGCGCAACCACCCGCAAGATGCGCCAGGGCCACCACGGCGCCAACCATCCGGTCAAGGACCACACCACCGGAAAAGTCGAAATCACCTCGATGAATCATGGCTTCACGGTCGACCGGGAGAGCCTGCCGGCCGCGGTGCAGGAGACGCACGTGTCGCTGTTCGACGACACCAATTGCGGCATCCGGCTGAAAGACCGGCCGGTGTTCTCCGTGCAGTACCACCCCGAGGCCTCGCCCGGCCCGCAGGATAGCCACTACCTGTTCACGCGTTTCGTCAATCTGATGCGCGAGCGCGCCGGCAAGCCGCAGCATGCAGAGCGGTAGGCCCTGAATGGTGCCAAGGCGGTAGCAGGCTGCCGGCGCGGCGGGCGGCGAGGGTGAGCATAAGCCGTTGAGTTGGAATTCCTTCTGGGTGTTAGCGGCTCGCGCCAGCGATTGCGGGGCGGCTAGCTCGGGGCGCCTCTCTCAGGTCGCCAGTGGTGCACCGGATTTACGATTCCGCGACGCACATATTCCCATGGCGCGAAGCTTGCTTAAATTTCAGGGTAGAAGGACATTAAACACATTCGTGCTACCGTTAATGTGGATTCGGCCGAGCTGCTTCCTGGCGGCTGCTGGCCCGGCCGCATCTCCCTGAAGGAGCACGGCTGGGAGCTGGCGGACCATGGGATTTCTGAGTGGCGAGAACAAGATTGGTCTGGCGTTGGGCGGCGGCGCGGCGCGTGGCTGGGCCCACATCGGCGTCATCAAGACCCTGCTCGACGCCGGCATCGTCCCAGACGTGATTGCGGGTACATCGATCGGCGCGGTGGTCGGCGGCTGCTACACGGCCGGCCGCATCGATCTGTTGGAGCAGTTCGCCCGTTCGCTGACCCGCCGCAAAGTGCTGGGCTTCCTCGATTTCAACATGGCGGGCACCGGTCTCATCAATGGCCAGAAGCTGGGCCAGCTGCTGGGCAAGCATCTTGGCGAGGTCAAGATCGAGGAGCTGCCGAAGCCGTTTACCGCGGTCGCCACGGAGATCGGATCCGGTCACGAGGTGTGGCTGTCGCGCGGCTCGCTGGTCGATGCCATGCGCGCGTCTTATGCCCTGCCCGGCATCTTCAAGCCGGTGCGCATCAAGGGCACGTGGCTGTTCGACGGTGCGCTGGTGAACCCGGTTCCGGTGACCGTATGCCGGGCGATGGGCGCGCGCTACGTGATTGCGGTCAACCTCAATTCGGACATGTGCGCGCGCGGCACGGTGCTGCCCGGGCTCGATGCCTACGAGACACAGGAGGAAACGCCGCTCGAGCCGGTCAAGGGCAAGAACGGCGTCGCCGTCCGCAATCTGCTGCATCGGCAACTTTTTGGTGGCTTCGGCGCCGGCGACGATACGCCCGGCATCTCCCGGGTGGTCATCGACGCGCTCAATATCGTGCAGGACCGCATCGCGCGGTCGCGGCTGGCGGGTGATCCGCCAGATGCCGTCATCAGCCCGCGATTGGCCGGCATCGGTCCGTTCGACTTCCACCGCGCGGAAGACCTGATTGCGCTCGGTCACGTCGCGGCCGAGCGGGAGCTGGAGGACCTTTCCGAGCAGCTGGCCCTTCGCCATCGCCTGGAAGCTCCCAGGCAACAGTCGGTCGCCTAGGCCGGCAGCCGCACATCCTTAGTCTCGATCGTCGAAATCCTCGCCGCTGCCGTCGGACGAATGGGCGCGCCCCTGGTCAAACAGGGCGAAGGCGAACAGGCCAGTAAAGAAGCCGCCGAGGTGGGCTTCCCAGGCGATGCCGCCTGGCGAGTCCAGCGCGCCGAAGCCGTAGGCGAAAACGAAATTGATCACCACCCAGACCAGAATGGCGACCGCCGAATTGCGCCGGCTAAACGTCTCGACCAGCGAAAGCCTGGGGGCGTCGATAGGGTGCTCCCGCAACACGTAACGATCATAGGGCGTGTCGGCCGCGAACATCAGTCGGAACACGGCCGCCATCAGCCCCGAAACGGCACCCGATGCGCCGACCATCGGCCGGTCGAGACCGGCATTCATCGCCATGAACAGGGCTGCCCCGCCAATTCCGCAAAGAGCCGCAAAAGCCATGAAGCGGATCGTTGCCATGCGCCTGGCGACTGGGGTGCCGACCGCCAGCAGCCAGGCGGAATTCACGATCAGATGCATCCAGTCGCCGTGCAGCATCGTGTGGCTGACGAGGGATACCGGAGCCGCCCAGGCCGGAGCAGGCCATTGGCTTCCGGTCTCCGCGAAGCGGGCGGGGATGAATGCAAAGGTGGTGATGACCCAGTCATCGGTCATGGGTGGAAGCCACTGCCGCGCCAGGTGGATGGCGGCAAATGCCGCGATCAGTCCGACCACGACCGCCGGGGCGTTGAAGACCGGTTGCCTGTCTTGCGGGGTCATTCTCGTTGTCCTGCCGGCCGGGTCGCTACTGCCCCGAACCGACCCGCGGCGAAGTCGGTTCGTTCGCCTGGGCTCACGTGAGTGCCATCGGGCATCCACGGCCACTTAGGCCCACTTGCCGCCGCAGACAAGGCGACAACCGCGCCCGCTTCCCTCACAGGCCCGGGCGGGCCTGCCCCGGTTGTGCCGCGGCGCTAAAAATAACCATGGTAATCAAACAGTTTACCCTTGTCCGACGAAGCGCGGCAAACTCCGGATGCCGCAGCAAATCGGCAGTGGATTGGCACGGAAGCTGCTGTGTGCGGCTGGGAGCGGCTCGAGCCGGCCGGGATGGCCCATTCCGGTGCGACGAGCCCGTTTCAGCCACGGCGCTAAGCGCGCGCCTTTTTGCAGCAACGCCGAGCGATTACATGAAGCACCGGACAAGCGAGATCCTCTATAGCTACTGGAACGAGGTGCGCCAGGGGCGTCTGGCGCCGCGGCGTTTCGATATCGAGCCGGCGAAGATCTCCGCGATCTTGGCCGAAACCATGATTCTCGAGCATACCGGCCCAGCTTCCTACCGGTTTCGGTTGGCCGGAACGCGCATCGTCGATCGGTTCGGACGCGAGCTCAGAGGCACCGATTTCCTCGACCTGTGGCGCTCCGAAGACCGTGAACGCGTCCTGTCCCTGCTCGAGCAGTTGGCCCATGACGGCGGTTGCGGATTGCTGACGTTCGAAGGAGAGACGACTGCCGGAGATGTAGTGCCATTCGAGGCGGTCGTTCTGCCATTGATCCATACCAGGGATGTGGTGGACCGCTATCTCGGCGCCATCTCCAGCAGCGTGCCGTTGTCGTGGCTCGAAGGACATCCGGTCGTTTCGTTGCGGCTCCTGGAGGAACGGCTCGTCGTCGCCGAAGAGGCGCGCGTGGAATTGCTGCAGGCCGACTGGATGCGGCCGTCGCTGGCGTTGAACCCGGCAATCGTGGGCGGCCGCATCGTGCGCGTCGACCGGCGCCAGTTCCGAGTTCTGGACGGCGGCCTGTCCAATCCATTGCGCTTCGGTTCCGATATGCCGGACACGTCCGAATAACGGATATCAATTCGACCTGCCGATTAGCGCTTCATTAAGTCCTGCCCGTCATAGTTGAGGCATCAGTGCCCTGCTTGCCAGACGTCGTCCGGCAGGCGGGCAATTCCTCGAATTTCGATGCATGAACGACGGTCAGGTTGTTTCATGGACTCAGCATACTCCTCATCTCACGATCGCAAGATCAGCGAAGCGACGCAGTCGGCGATAGACCGCCGTCAGTTCCGCAGGCTGGCTATTGCGCTGGTTGGCCGCTTCATGCGCCCCAACAAGCACGAACATCCATGCAAGCTGATCGATGTGTCGGAAGGCGGCGCGGCTTTCACCACCCCCGTGGAGGTCGACATGGGCGAACGCATTGTCGCCTATTTCGATCGCATCGGCGGCATCGAGGGCAATGTCGTCCGCACTTACTCGGACGGCTTCGCTATCGAGCTCATCGCTACGCCCTACAAGCGCGAGAAGCTGCTCGCTCAGATCGCGACGCTGACCAGCGCGCCTGCGCCCGGTAATCGCAATGATCTGCGGCGTCACCAGCGCCATGCTATCGACAATAAGACCACATCTCTGAAGCTCGATGAAGGCATCGTTGTCCAGGTCAGGGTGATCGATATCTCCATGTCGGGGGCCTCGATCGAGACGGACGCACGGCCGGCCATCGGAACCGAGATCTTGCTTGGAAAGTTGCGGGGACGGGTGGTGCGCCACCACATCCGAGGTGTCGGTGTCGAGTTCACTGACATCCAGAACCCCGAGGCTGTGCGACGGTATTTCGGCTGAGGCGCAATGCGTTCAGCCAACAACGAGCAACAGAGCGGAACGCTGTCGACGACAGCAGGTATTGAAGTTGGAGTAATGTGACATGCGCGTCGTACTGGCTGCATGCCTCCTTTTGAGCGCAATCGCCGTAAGTGGGGCCAGCGCCGATCCCTCGGGCCGCGCCATGGGGCCCAGTGCGGATCCCTTCATGCGAGTTTATGGCTCGGCATCACCTCCCTTCGGTTTCGTGCAGTTTTGCGATCGCCAGCCTGAAGAGTGTGCCGGTCAGGGCATCCTGCAGGCGCGCTTCGACGCCAATCCGCAGCGCTTCAGCGAGCTCGACCAGATCAATCGGATGGTCAATGCAGCAATCAGACCGGCCACGGACGAAGAGCTTTACGGCGTGCGCGAGTTGTGGACGCTGCCGACGGATGCAGGTGATTGCGAAGACTACGTACTGTTGAAGCGACAAATTCTGATCAAGCGTGGATGGCCCGTTGGCTCACTGCTGATTACAGTGGTGAGGGATGAGCGGGGTGACGGCCACGCGGTTCTGACGGCTCGGACCTCCCATGGCGATTTCGTGCTCGACAACAAGGTCGACGCCGTTCGTCTGTGGAGCCAGACCGGATACCAGTTCATCATGCGCCAATCGTACGTCGACCCCAAGCTCTGGATGTCCCTGGCTCCGGTCGACAATGACGGCCAGTCAGTGCTGACGAGCAATCCCTCGGCGCGGTAGAATAAAGAGAGTGGTAGATTAAAGAGGTATGTGTAGCCGGCAGTGGTAACGCGCCGCCCCCGCGCGGTGCCCGGCCGCTAGGCCTTGACGGCACGTGAGCGAGAACGACAGATCGTTTCTGCCTGAGGCGGCAAAAACCTAACCCTGCGGCTTTGCTTCCGCGACATACCGCTTCCATCGCTGCTGGTAGCCAGCAACCGTGCGCGCAATTCTGCTCACATCCTCGTCGCTGAGTTGGCGGGCGACGCGGCCTGGCGTTCCCAGGATCAGGGAGCGCGGCGGGAAAGTCTTTCCTTCCGGCACCAGCGCGCCCGCCCCGACCAGGCATTCCTCGCCAATCTCCGCGTGGTTCAGGACGATCGCGCCGATGCCGACAAGGCTGCCGCGACCGATCGTGCAGCCATGCAGCATCGCTTTGTGGCCCACTGCACAATCGGGCCCCAGCGTCAGCGGAATTCCCGGATCGGTATGCAGCACGCAGCCGTCCTGCACGTTCGAGCCGCGGCCGATGCGGATAACATCGAGATCGCCGCGTACGACCGATCCGAACCAGATGCTGGCATCCTCTTCGATTTCGACGTTGCCGATCACGATGGCATTTGGCGCCACCCAGTAGTTGCCATTTGCAGGCGTCTTGACCCTGATGTCGCCCAGACTGAGAAGGGCCATCGCTGCGCCCCTCATATCTCTTCCAGATCGATATCGAGAATGGCCATCTGCAGATAATAGCAGACCTCGCCATCCTCATCGTCGCGCGTCAGCGTCGCTATCTGCTCGTCACCGATGAATACCTCCGCCATGTCCGTCTTGCGTGGGGGCATGACGAGTTTCAGGGAATTGGTATTGAACCGGCGGCGCAGATAGGCTTGCAGCTTCGGCAGATCTTCTTTCATTCCTGGGTCCTTCCCTCTTTCCATAACCTCGGTGCAAGGCGCCTGATTGCGCGCCCTTCATACCGGAAAACATTAGGTTTGACCTGTGGTCGAACCTGAGGTTTGCCGGTATCTGCGCGCAGGGTTGGTGTGGCGGCTGCGCGCAAAGAAAAACAACGCGCAGGGTTGGTGTGGCGGCTGCGCGCGAAGAAAAACAACGCGCAGGGTTGGTGTGGCGGCTGCGCGCAAAGAAAAATGATACCGGCCCACCGCCGACCAGAAAGAGTTCGAACCATCGGCGGGCCGGTATCAATCCGTGGCGCTGACATGGATATGCTGCTCCATCGTGCGAGCCGGCTCCGGACAACCCGCCGGGCCGATCGTCTTGGCAGGCACGCCGGCCACCGTTGTATTCGGCGCAACGTCGTCCAGCACCACGCTGCCGGCCGCGATCCGGCAACAGTGCCCGACAGTTACATTGCCCAGCACCTTGGCGCCTGCGCCGATCATCACGCTATGACCGATTTTGGGGTGTCTGTCCCCAATCTCTTTGCCGGTCCCCCCCAGCGTGACGTTGTGCAGGATAGAGCAGTTGTCCCCGATCGTCGCTGTCTCGCCCACAACTATGGCAGTGCCGTGATCCAGCATGATGCCGGTGCCGATCCGTGCTGCCGGGTGGATATCGACCGCAAAAATGCGTGACGCCTGGCTCTGCAGGTAGAGCGCAAAGTCGCGGCGACCGACCAGATAGAGCTCATGGGCGAAGCGATGCGTGACAAGAGCGTGGAAGCCCTTGAAGTAGAGCAGCGGCTCGATGTAGCGCTGGCAGGCCGGGTCGCGATCGAATACCGCTGCAATGTCGGACCTGAACGTATTGGCAAGCTGCGGTTTGCTCGCCAGCACCTCTTGGAACATGCGGCCGATGAGCCCGGCATCGACGTCGGAGTGATTGAGCCGCTGGGCAAGGCGGTGGCAAATGGCATCCTCCAGCCGGTCGTGGCTCAAGATCGTCGCGAAGATGAAGCCACCAAGCGCGGGCTCGCTGCCCATGGCCTGCTCCGCCTCCGTGCGCACGCTTGCCCATATCGGGTCGAGCGCGTGCACGCCGCTATCCATTCGCAAACCGGTTTGCACCATGATTGCTCTCCTCGTCTGGGCACCCTGCCCAACTACATTCGTGCCTAGTGGCCTGTCGCGCCTAAATCGCTACACTAGCGGCAACCGTTGACGATTGTGGCGCGACATGAAGGCCACTAGCAACATCAATGGCTTAGTGAGGCGTTTATCGCGCCCTAATTGACATCAACCTTGCCGCACCCATCGGTCAATTAAGGCGCGACGCCTCACTAGCAAGGATCGTGGCCGAACGCGACCATCTTTCCCGCCTCCCGCGGCACGGCTTGATTGCGCGAAACGGTCTGATCAGCGATCGATCAGCTCATCTAGGCTCGGCAGCCTTGGCGTATGCGGCTGGAACTGGAAGTTGCCCCGGCGCAGGGATCGCCACATTTCGACCCGATCGCAACAGACGAGACCGTGTCACGCGCCGTGCTCGCCTTTTGGTCAGTTAGTACAAAATTAACTCTAAGCCTCGTGACGGGACCAGGAAGACTTATCGTTAACAGGGAAAACCAGTTATTCGATTTGAGATGTCTTATGTAAAAACTGGGAAAAAGACAAAACACCCAATGATTATCATTGCCCATCAGGGCAGGTATGAGAGATAATCTATGATTATATTTTAGCAATACAAGATGTGTCAGTTTGGTTTCACTGCGTTGTTCAAGACACACGTAGATTTGGCACACGATCGCCATAGGTTTGACGCAGAATTGCTGCGGCGCACAACGCTTTTTGTCTTGCCATTGTACGAAGTGGATCTCTATTCTGCCACAGTGCCGGAGGGGCAGAGCTGATCTGCCTGCGGAAGAGAGTGTGGTACCCCCTGTTGAATGTGATCGTCGTGATGAAGGAGGCAACCATGGGCATGACGCTTCGGATGAATGTCCTGCTGGCTCTTATGTCATTTGGCTTCATCGCTGCAATTGTGCTTGGAATGGTCTGATTGCGGGCCCCAATCGCCAATCGCACAGGCCAATCGCACAGGCCAATCGCAAATGCTGCGCCAAAGGTCATCAGGCGTAGCTTCGCCTCAGCACATAAGCTCAAACACAATTCGCCTTGAAACCCTTCGCGGCAGCTAGCAGCTCGTCCGGGTTCTCCGGCATGCTCTGCCAGCCAGTAGGCTGCAGCGGCGTAGGCTGCAGGCCAGTCTGCGACCACGTCGCTGGCGCCAGGCGGGTCGCTGGCGCCATGAACCACCCGCTCAGGGTCACTGCACCGTTGCCGATCAACGTTTCAGCGCATAGCCGATGACGGCCCCGATCAGCGGGTAGGCACGCAGCGGCACGCCTTTTATCACACCGGCGATCGCTTCCGTGATCTGTGGCACCATGGTCAGGCCGGCCCCGATCAGCCCGCCGACCAGAGCGAACGTCAGCGTAGCGGGTGATGGCCGGGCCACGTCTTTCAGCACGAGACCACCGAGCATCCCGATCAGCCATGTGATGATCGCGAATACGATGGCGTAGATGAAGATGTTGAGATCCCCGAAGCCGGGGATCTTGGCCATGATGATCGGCCCCGCAAACCATCCGATCGCCAGCTGCAGCAGTACAAGCACCAGACGGCCAAGCATAGCATCCCCCAGAAGTAGCTTCCGATGCACGCTTTAGCAGCGTTGCGGGAGAAGGAGGAGCACTGTTTCCACTGCGGCGTTCCAGGGTCTCATTTTCTTTACCGGCGTTGCCGTCAGGCAGCAGCCTTGCTCGCTGCCCGGTCGTAATTCAGCACCGGCGCGAGCCAACGCTCCGCTTCCTCGATGGACCAGCCCTTGCGCTTCGCATAGTCCTCGACTTGATCTAGCTCGATGCGGCCCACCCCGAAGTAGTGGCTATCGGGATGTGCGAAATAGAGGCCGCTGATCGACGCTCCCGGAAACATCGCAAAGCTTTCCGTAAGCTGTATTCCACTCTGCGTCTCCGCATCCAGCAGCCGGAACAGTGTCCCTTTTTCCGTGTGATCGGGCTGCGCCGGATAGCCCGGTGCGGGACGAATGCCGCGGTATTTCTCCGCAATCAGATCATCGCAGCCGAGCCGCTCGTCCGGGGCATAGCCCCAGAACTCGGTCCGAACCTGCTGATGCAGGTGCTCGGCGAAGGCTTCCGCCAGCCGATCGGCGAGAGCCTTGAGCATGATGCGGCCGTAGTCGTCGGTCTTTGCCAGATATCTCTCCAGCGCGGCTTCTTCGCCGATGCCTGCGGTGACCGCAAACGCACCAATGTGATCGGGAATCCGCTTGTCCTTGGGCGCGATGAAGTCGGCTAGCGCCGTGTGCGCACGCGCGTTGCCTTCTCGCCGCGCGATCTGCTGGCGCAGCGTGTGCAGCGTGGCGATAGGCTCGAGTCGTGCGCTCTCCGCATAGACCTCGATGTCGTCACCGACGCTGTTTGCAGGCCAGAAGCCGAACACGGCGTTCGCAGTCAGCCATCGTTCTGAAACGATACGCTCCAGCATCGCCTTGGCATCGGCAAACAGCTTCTGCGCCTCTTCGCCAACGACTTTGTCCTTGAGGATGGCGGGATAACGCCCCGCCAGCTCCCATGTCGAGAAGAACGGCGACCAGTCGATGGTGTCCACGAGGTGTGCCAGATCGTAATTCCGCAGGGTGCGCGTGCCCGTGAACGAGGGAGCAGGCGGCTTGTAGGTATTCCAGTCGATGTCGAAGCGGTTGGCGCGGGCATCGGCGACCGAGATGCGCTGCTTTCTGGCTTCGCCACGCAGATAGCCGTCTCTCACCTTCGAATAGTCGGCGCGAATGCCTTCGACATAAGACGCACACTCCGTATCTGACAGCAGGTTTGACACGACTCCCACTGCGCGGCTGGCATCCGTCACGTAGATGGCTTGCCCGTTGGTGTAGCCTGGCGAGATCTTCACCGCCGTATGCACCCGGCTCGTCGTGGCGCCGCCGATCAGCAGCGGCACCGAGAACCCCTGGCGTTCCATCTCTGCCGCAACATTCACCATCTCGTCGAGCGAAGGCGTGATGAGGCCGGACAGACCGATGATATCGGCACCTTCGTTTCTGGCTGTCTCCAGAATTCTGGCCGCAGGCACCATCACGCCGAGGTCGATGACCTCGTAGTTGTTGCACTGCAGAACCACGCCGACGATATTCTTGCCGATGTCGTGCACGTCGCCTTTGACGGTGGCCATCACGATCTTGCCGGCAGCGGGCTTGTTGACGAGGCCGGAGGCCTCTTTCTCCGCTTCGAGATACGGCTGCAGGTGGGCGACCGCCTGCTTCATGACGCGGGCGGATTTCACCACCTGCGGCAGGAACATCTTGCCGGCGCCGAACAGGTCGCCCACCACGTTCATGCCAGCCATCAGTGGCCCCTCGATGACATCGAGCGGCTTGGCGGCAGCGCGGCGGGCCTCTTCCGTATCCTGCTCGATGTACTCGGTGATGCCGTGCACCAGCGCATGGCGGATGCGCTCTTCCACCGGGGCGCTGCGCCACGCCTTGTCCTGCGCCTTGGGCTGGGCGCCCGCGCCCTTGTAGCGGTTGGCGGCTTCGATCAGGCGGTCGGTGGCATCCTCGCGACGATTGAGGATCACGTCCTCGCACAACTCGCGCAGTTCTGGATCGATATCATCGTAGACAGGCAGCGCGCCGGCATTGACGATCGCCATGTCCAGTCCGGCCTTGATGGCGTAGAATAGAAACACCGAGTGCATCGTCTGGCGCACCAGCTCGTTGCCGCGGAATGAGAATGAAAGGTTGGATATCCCGCCCGACACGTGTGCATGCGGCAGCGTCTCCTTGATGATCCGCGTGGCTTCGATGAAATCGAGGCCATAGGTGTTGTGCTCCGGAATGCCGGTGGCCACCGCGAAGCAGTTGGGATCGAAGACGATATCCTCGGGCGGAAATCCGATCTTCTCGGTGAGGAGCTTGTAGGCGCGGGTGCAGATCTCGACTTTGCGGGCACAGGTGTCGGCCTGCCCCGTCTCGTCGAAGGCCATGACGACGGCTGCCGCCCCATAGCGCATCACCTTCTTTGCCTGCTCCAGGAACAGCGCCTCGCCCTCCTTGAGGCTGATTGAATTGACGATGGCCTTGCCTTGCACGCACTTGAGGCCGGCTTCGATGACGCTCCACTTCGAGCTGTCGATCATCACCGGCACGCGCGCGATGTCTGGCTCGGAGGCGATCAGGTTCATGAACGTCGCCATCGCCTGCTCCGAGTCGAGCAGCCCTTCGTCCATGTTGACGTCGATGATCTGGGCGCCGCCCTCCACCTGCTGGCGCGCGATCGCCAGCGCGGCGGCATAATCGCCGGCTTCGATCAGTTTGCGGAATTTCGCGCTTCCGGTGACATTGGTTCGCTCGCCGATATTGATGAATGCGGTGGCGGCTGTCGATGTCGTGATCATTTCGATTCACCTTCCACTTGGATGAGCGGCCAGCTCCTGGTGGTTGCAGCGTCGATAAGATGTCTGACGGTCAGAGGGATCTTGCGGACGCGCTGCGCACGCAGTGCCGGCAGCACGACGGTCGTCAGCGCCACCAGCGCGAACGACACGAGATAGGCGAGCACGAACAATCCCGCACCGCCGACGATGCGGCCCGGTTGCAGGCCGGTCGTCCACGATAGGATGGCAAGCAGCAACAGCACGACGATGCTCGTCGGAAGCGCCACCACCGCAGCCACCACCCACGGCCAGTCGGGCGCGCCCTGGCTGTCGAAATGCTGCTCGAATTGGAAGTTTGTCATGTCGATATCGAATTCCCTGCGCATCCATTCCAGAAGTGCTGCGGCCTTGTCACCGCCAAGACCCAGGTCGCGTTCCAGATCGGTATCCAGTGTCAGTTGGGTACGGTTGCAGCCTGTCTGCTCCGCGATCAGTGTCAGCACTCTGAGGACGATGTCGTCTGGCTGGTTCATCGCCATCGCCGTCGCGATCAATCAGCCGTGAACGAACGGCTCGAGGCCGGCGAGACGCATCTTCGTCGGTGGTTCGGCGGCACGCGCGCGGCGTGTTTCGACACATGCTCGCGGATGTGGGCGATGTGCTCGGGCGTCGAGCCGCAGCAGCCGCCGACGATGTTGAGAAGTCCCTCCGCTGCCCACGGCTCGATCTGACAGCTCATGTCGTGTGGGCTCTCGTCGTACTCGCCCATTTCGTTCGGAAGGCCCGCATTCGGATAGGCCAGCACGTAGGCGTCCGGCGACCGCCGCGATTTCCGCGATATAGGGCCGCATGGCCTCCGCGCCGAGCGCGCAATTGAGTCCGATGGCGAACGGCTTCAGGTGGCGCACGAGTACCAGAATGCTTCCGGTGTCTGGCCCGACAGTGTGCGGCCCGAGCGGTCGGTGATCGTGCCGGAGATCATCAGCGGCAGCTCCACGCCGGCCGTCGTCGAATGCCTCCAACACGGCCACGCCGGCGGCCTTGGCGTTGAGCGTATCGAATACGGTCTCGATCAGCAGCACGTCGACGCCGCCCTCGATCAGCGCGCGGGCCTGCTCGAGATAGGCGGCTTTCAGCTCGATCGAAATCGATGTTGCGGAAGCCGGGATTGTTGACGTCGGGTGAGATCGAGGCCGTGCGGTTGGTCGGCCCCATGCGCACCGGCGACAATGCGCGGCTTGTCGGGCGTCTTGGCCGTCCAGCGGTCGGCGCACTCGCGCGCCAGCCGTGCGGCTGCCGAATTGATCTCGCCGACAGCTCCTCCATGCCGTAGTCCGCCTGGCGAGATGCGCTGAGCAGTTGAACGTATTGGTCTCGATGATGTCGGCGCCGGCGTCGAGATAGCCGTCATGGATGCTCGCGCATTTTTTCCGGCTGGGTCAGCACCAGCAGGTCATTGTTGCCCTGCAGGTCGCTGGCTCCAGTCCTTGAAGCGCTCACCGCGGATAGTCCGCCTCGTCCAGCTCTCGGCCCTGGATCTCGGTGCCCATGCCGCCGTCGATGATCAGGATGCGTTCCTTCACCGCGGCATTGAGCGCTGCGATTCGTCTCCTCGCGTGTCATTGCGGCTGCCGGTGCTCGTGCTACCGCGGCCTCCTTGGCAGGTTCACTGGACTCGGCCGCAAGCCCCAGCAGATGGCAGATCGCATAGACGAGATCGGCGCGGTTGAGCGTGTAGAAGTGAAAATGGCGGATCCCCGTGTCGACCAGATCGAGCACCTGCTCGGCGGCGACTGCAGCCGCAACCAGCGGTGCTGTAGCCGGGTCGTTCTCCAGTCCGTCGAAGCGCCGTGCCAGCCAGTCCGGCACGCCGCGCGCCGGTTCGCTGGCGAAGCCCGCCACCTGCGAGAAGTTGTGAATCGGTACGATGCCCGGGACGATCGGCACGTCGATCCCGCGGGCCCGTACACGGTCGAGAAACCGCAGGAATTCGTCGTTGTCGAAAAAGAACTGGGTTATGGCGCGATCCGCGCCTGCGTCGACCTTGGCTTTCAGATTGTCGATGTCGGCCTCGATTGATGGGCTGTCGGGATGCTTCTCCGGGTAGGCCGCAACCGATATCTCGAAGCGCGCCAGCCGCTTCAGGCCGGCCACCAGGTCGGCGGCATTCTGGCTAGCCGTCCGGGTGCGGCTCGTAGCGGCTGCCCGGGCCGGCTGGCGGATCGCCGCGCAGAGCCACGACGTGGCGAACACCGGCCTGCCAATAGGCGCGCGCGACGGCATCGACTTCCGAACGCGTAGCCTCGACGCAGGTCAGGTGCGCCGCGGGCACCAGCATCGTCTCCCGTACGATGCGGGCAACGGTGTTGTGCGTGCGTTCGCGCGTCGTGCCGCCCGCGCCGTAGGTGACGGACACGAATTGCGGCTGCATCGGTTCCAGTCGACGGATGGCACTCCAAAGCGCCTCCTCCATCTTTTCGGTTTTGGGCGGAAAGAACTCGAATGAGACCTGGATGTCGCCGTCGCCGAGCATCCGGCTCGAGCGCTCCCGCGTAGGGTGATGAGGTGTCGTCTCGGTCATGCCTGTACGCCTCCTGCAGCCAGTCCGTGCTGCGCCGAAGCAGCGGCAGCCTTGCGCGGGCCGTGACTAGCCAGCCAAAGCGATACCGTGAGCTTGTCCTGTTCGCCGCCCGCCGGCGGCACGAGATCCTCCCCGGCCTCCAGATCGAGGCCTGCCTCTCGGATCCACTGACCCACTTCCTCGCGATTGAAGCCGAGCCATTGGTGCGCAGAGTCGTTGCGTAGGAATTCCAGATCGTGTGGAGCGAAGTCGACGATCAGCAGGCGCCCGCCGGGTGCGAGAATGCGTGCCGCTTCGACAATCGCCCGGGCGGGGTCGGCCAGGAAGTGCAGCACCTGGTGCATCACGACTGCATCAGCCTGACGGTCGTCGATCCCCAGATCGCAGATGTCGCCTTGCCGCACCTGGGCGCGTCCCAACCCCGAACGATCGAGCTTGGCCCGGGCATAGGACAGCATGGAATGGTTCGCATCGATGCCAATCGCATGCTTGTAGCGCCCGTTCAGCAACTCCAGCATCCGGCCGGTGCCGGTACCGAGATCGACCAGCAGGTCGAATGGCTCGCTTCCCAGCGCCCTCGCAATGGCGGCCTCGACCTCGTCTTCCTCCACATGCAGCGAGCGAATGTTGTCCCATTCGGCGGCGTTGGCCCGAAAAAAAGCCTGCGCTGCAGCAAACCGCTCTTGCTTGAGCTGCTCGGCCCGCTGGGCGTCGCGGGCGACGTTGCGGTCCAGGTCGTCGATTGCCTCGACCAGTTGTCGGCCAAGCGTGCCGGCTGCCGTGCGCTCGGACAGGTGGAAATAGGCCCAGCTGCCCTCGCGCACGCGCTCTATCAACCCTGCTTCCGCCAGCAGCTTCAGATGGCGGCTGATTCGGGGTTGGCTCTGTCCGAGAATTCGGGTCAGGTCCTTGACGTTGAACTGCCCGCCTGCGAGCAGCAGGAGGATGCGCAACCGAGTCGGCTCGGCAGCTGCCTTCAGCAAGGTAACCAGGGACTGTGCATCCAGCTTTTGCAGCATCGGGACCGAATAACGAGAGACAACAACAATTTGCGGTGCATCGGCGACAAGCTCGCACCGGGTCGAAGTGTCCAGAGCATATAAACATATCTTTATATGTCAAGCCGCAGTAGGATGCCGCTCCACAACAGAGGAACAACCTTGTCGCGCCAGCACCGGCGGGGCCTACCCGTTGCGCGATTGTCATCTCGCAGCGATATCTGTATCGCGCTCGGCGCAGTCGGGCGCCCAGAGAGCTGCCTAAAACATATGAAGTTGGAACATGTTAGGCTTCTTCGGTGCCGAGGCGAGCGCATGCGGGCAAGGGCGCCGTAGGTATTCTGCAACAACGCGGTTGCCGAATGGCAACCAATTAGCAAGGTAAACAGTTTAACCACTTTCTCGAACTGAACCTCCACTTGATGGATACGACCTGCATGCGCATCGCATCGATAGATCGCGTGGACTGCCTTGCGGCCCCCGAGCAGCTTCCGCTCGAGGTTCGCCAATCCTCGAAGTTTCTTCGGTCCGGCCTCCTGATCGGGCTGTCGCTGGCCGCCATTGGCGCCCTGCTGACCCCCGTGGTCCTGATCGCAGCCGATACGGTGCAGCATCCCGATGCCATCTTGCAAATGGCCGGACGTCCGGTGTCGACGCTGCTGTTGACTGCCGGACTGGCGATCGGTCTCGCCCTGATGATGTTTCCATTGCGGTCCGGATTGTCTGGTTTTGGTCGCAGGCGGAATCTTGTCGTCGGCGCTGAACTGGTCGAGATCGAGGACAAGGGCCTCACGGGCACGCGCCGTTGGCGGGTGCCGATCGACGACTACTGCGGTGTCACGCATCACATTCGCGCGACGCTTTCTGGTGCCAGGCACGAGATTATTCTGGTTCACAGCGATCGTGCTGGCGATCTATTGCTGGCGCTGGACGACCGGGCGCCTCAACAAGGTGCGGAGCACTACGCCCGCCTGCTCGGCCTGCCCGTGCTGCCGGCCAAGACGTACTATGTACGCCGCCGCGTGCTGCCCGAATCTGAGGCGGCACAGGTGGGTGTGCAGTCGGCCGCGGCATGAATTTCCACCGGGAAGTGGGTTGGAAGTTCGTCCTCGAACGGGAGCTTTGACGCGGTACGTCGGCTGGTCCATAACGTTCCGTGATTTCGCCGCGGGCTTGCCATACGCATCCGGCATGCACCTCTGGCAGATATAGAGCCGGTCCGAAGTGGCGGTCGAGTTTCGGGGCAGATCTCCATGCGCATCGATACGGATGTGAGTACGATGGTCGGGTCATTTTCGCGTCGTGCCGGACGGCATGGCCTGCGTGCGCTCGCTGTGGTTGGGTTGGCTACGGCGCTGCTGTGGCAAAGCCTGCAACCGGCCAGGGCCGACGAAGCTGCCGTCAAATACATGCAAGGTGTGGCGCGCGAGTTGATCGCCGCCAACAGATCAGGCTCGGTCCGCGATTTCATGGAAGCGCTTAATAAGCACGCGCACGTGAAAGCGATCGGAACCTTTGCGCTTGGCGCCCATCAAGGCAACCTGCGGGCGGCTGACCGCAATAACTATTTCAATGGCATGGTGCGTTTCATTTCCCGCTACGCCGCCAACGAATCTCAGAAGTACCAGGTCAGTCACGCCCAATTCCTGGGGCCGGCCTACCGCACCAAGAGCGGGGTCATGGTCGACACCCGCGTACATCTGAAAAGCGGACAGGCCTATGACGTCCAATGGCTGCTGCAGCCTGCCGGCAAAAGCTACCGCGTGCGCGATGCACGGGTCCAGGTTGTGCTGGGCGATTACTGGATGACCCCTTTTCTGAAAGACCTGTTCGAGAAGTACATTGCCGAGAACGGCAGCGTGCAGGCTCTCGTCGTGGCCCTCAGCCGCTGACGAACGTGCTGCGGGGCGCGCAGGGCAGCCATGTATCGCAATTATCGCAATCGGATGAGCGACTACTTCGTCGGGACGAGGATCCTGGTTGATGGCGTTCCAGGTCAGCCCTCTCCACGTCCGTACGCGATACGCACGTCACAGCCGGCCTTCACCAGCGGCAGACTATCGAAAAAGCCGAAGATCGAAGCCCGCCTAAAAGGCCCGCCTACAAGGACTGTGGCTTCACAGGGCTGAGGACCGGCCGCGCTTGCAGCTCCGCAGCCGCTTCGACGACGAACCGGACAGTGGTCTTGGCACTGCCGGCTGTCCCGCTCGATGCGGTGACGAGCAAGAATCTGGTCTGCCGTGTCCCATTACCGGCGGGATGTAGGCCGATGGGCAAGGTCGCCATCGCCATGATCTCATAAACTACCGCAACGCCTTCGGACGACACATGTGTGAACGTGTCACCCACCGACAAGCCCGCCAGGAATTGCCCGCTCATGTCCGGCCGCGGACTGACAAGGCTGCTCAGATGCAGGTGCTCGCGGTCGAAGCCTTCAGCCGGCACTGGTGCACCTGCATGAGCTCGCACGCTCGTCGAGAGCAGTCGCGAAGGCGCGGGAGATGCGTTGCTCCGGCTCCGATAGGGCGGCGGCGAAGCCGGCTAGGGCCGCCACCGTGATGGCGGCTGCGGCGGCTGGCAATCGGATGGACAGCTGCATGGTCTCGAACCCTCGTCCGCAAATCGTCCTTACCGCCTCAATATATGGAGCCCGGTCGGCAGTTGCGAGACCCTCATATGGATCCCCTGGTGAACCGCATTCATTGCGACATGCAACTCAGACCGTCCCGGGCAAGGGCCCCCGTCCGTCTACTCGCAAGACGAGTTCAGCGTCGGCCCGGACGCGCGTAGGCACGCCTGAGATGCCTGGCAAACCAGAGGTTGAGTGACACGAGGCTGGCGAAGACGAGGGCAAAGACGATCATCAAAAGCAGTTGCTGATCCGGACTGCCGAATGCCATATGCCAGGCTTGGTTGTCGGGCTCCAGTATCGGGGCGCCGCCGGCAACCAGCGGCGTGCTCGCCAGACTGGAACTGGCCAACGCTGTAAACACCGAGAGCCCCAGAAGAAAATCGCATGCCGGTCTTACCATGCGCCGCATGAGCTTGTTCCGCTTCATCGTATCTCTCTCCTCGTCAACTTTCGACCGCATCCGTTTTTGTTTGCCCGCAGGGCGTGCGATCTTGGCTGGTGATAAACGTGGCCTTTTGATTTGGCTTCGTTAGGCCGGGATTGTGTCGAACCATGACGAATGTTGTGACGATTTCGAGAGGCAGGCGTGTTGTTGCATCCGCGCCACGGCGATCATCAGCGGCCGCGGGGCAACTGCGGTCGGACCTGCTCTGAGGATCGGAATTGGCTGGAGGGGGGAGCCGACCCGATGGGATCTCTCTTTCGTCGGCCTCGACGGCGCTGGGCTTTGGGGCTGTACGCTGAGACGGTCGCGCCCCTTTGGACCCAAGCGGCAAAGGCCCCAAGCGGCAAAGGCTTGTGGCAATAGCCTCGGCGGCGTAGTTTGCCGCGTTGCAACGCGGCGGAGCGGTGTGTTTAGAAGGGCACGCTTTAGCAGCGTGCTCAGCAGCTTGGGTTGGACGTCCATGCCTGCTGCCACGTTGCGCCACGATCAACCTCAGTCTTCGAAAGACCGGCGCCATGGGCTTCATTGCCGATAGTCTCAACCGCATCCAGCCTTCCGCCACCTTGGCAGTCACCTCCAAGGCGCTGGAGTTGACAGCGCAGGGCAAGGACATCATCTCGCTGGCCGCCGGCGAGCCGGACTTCGACACGCCCGAGCACATCAAGGACGCCGCCATCAAGGCGATGCGCGAGGGCAAGACGAAGTACACCAACGTCGACGGCATACCGGAGCTGAAAGCCGCAATCGCGCCAAAATTCAAACGCGAGAACGACCTGGACTACAAGCCCTCGCAGATATCGATCGGAACCGGCGGCAAGCAGGTGCTTTTCAATGCCCTGATGGCCACGATCAACCCGGGCGATGAGGTCATCATCCCGACCCCGTGCTGGGTCTCCTACATCGACATCGTCCGTCTCGGTGACGGCAAGCCGGTGTTCGCGCAGTGCAGGCAGGAGGACGGCTATAAGCTGAAGCCGGAGGCGTTGGAGCAGGCCATCACGCCCAATACGAAATGGCTCGTTTTCAACGCGCCATGCAATCCGACCGGGGCCGCCTATACGCGCGAGGAGCTGAAGGCGATCACCGATGTCCTCATGCGCCATCCTCATGTCTGGCTGTTGACCGACGACATGTACGAGCATCTGCTCTACGACGGAATGACGTTCTACACGCCCGCGCAGATCGAGCCGGGCCTCTACGAGCGGACGCTGACGCTCAACGGCTTCTCGAAGGCCTATTGCATGACCGGCTGGCGGCTTGGTTATGGGGCCGGGCCGGAGGTGCTGATAAAGGCGATGTCGAAGCTGCAGTCGCAATCGACGTCGAATCCCAATTCCATAGCCCAGTACGCCGGTGTTGCAGCTCTCAACGGACCGCAGGATTTCATCGCCGAGCACAACAAGGCCTTTGTCGAGCGCCGCGATCTTGTCGTCTCCATGCTGAACCAGGCAACGGGCATCACCTGTCCGAAGCCGCAGGGGGCCTTCTACGTCTATCCGTCATGTGCTGGCGCGATCGGCAAGACATCGAGCTCCGGCAAGAAGATCGCCAACGACGAGGACTTCGTGACCGCGCTTCTGGAGGAGGAAGGGGTAGCCGTGGTGCATGGCGCAGCATTCGCCATGAGCCCCTGCTTCCGCATTTCGTATGCGACCTCCACCGAGGCGCTCGAGGAACTGCTGCCGCCGCATTCAGAGGTTCTGCGGCAATCTTCGTTGACGCGGGATAGCTTTCCCAGGCTCAAACTAGCACGTCGGACGATTAATCGGACGCACACGAAGGCCGCGACTGCGGCCCGGCGGGCCCAGCAGCGATCCGCCGCGCAGGGGCGCAGTCGCGGGGCCATCAACAACAGCGCCGCCCCCGCGGAGGGCCAGGCCGAAGGCCGGTGCGGCCCGTGAGCGAAAAGGAAGATCGCTTCCGCCTAAGGCGGAAGCGATCTAGAACACCATCGTCAGGGCCAGGAAGGTACCGGCGGCCAGGAAGGCTGCCGCCGGCACCGTGACGAGCCATGCCGCCACGATCACCGAAAAATGCGACCGCCGCACGAGCCGTCGGCGGATGACGAGGTGCGGATCGGGCGGCGCCTCGCCACGACTGCCGTCGGTTTCGCCGGTTCTGTTCCTGACGTATTGGCGCCTGCGCGGGCTGTGTGTCGTATAGTACTCGCGGAAAAACCCAACGCCGAATACCGCACCCACCGCGATATGCGTCGAGCTCACCGGTAGCCCCAGAGCGGAAGCAAAGATCACGGTAATGGCCGCGGACAAGGCAACGCAGAAAGCACGCATCGGGTTCATCTTCGTGATCTGCTCGCCGACGACCCGGATGAGCTTTGGCCCGAACAGGAACAGGCCGATGCTGATGCCGATTGCACCGATCAGCATGACCCAGAGCGGCACGCTGACCTTGCCCGAGATCGAGCCGGTCTCGGCGCTGTGCAGGATGGCGGCCAATGGGCCCACCGCGTTGGCAACGTCATTGGCGCCATGGGCGAACGACAGCAGCGCTGCCGAGCAGATCAGCGGCAGATGAAACAGCGTGCGCAGCGATTGGTTGCGATTCTCCATACCTTCCGATTGGCGCCGGATCATGGGGCGCAGCACAGCCAGGCTGGCGAGGAATATGGCAACCGAGATGAGCGCAATCGCCAGCGCACCCGGGTCCCAGATCTTCTTCAAACCCTTAATCATCAGATAGGCGCTGAAGCAACCGACCATGATCGCGATCAGCAGCGGCACCCACCGCCGGGCCGCGCCAATCTTGTCGTCCTGGTAGATGATGTTGGACTTGATGATGCCAAGGAATGCAGCCGCGATCACACCGCCGATAACGGGTGAGATCACCCAGCTGGCGGCAATCGCTGCCATGGTTGGCCAGTTCACGGCGTTGAAGCCGACGGCCGCGATGCCCGCGCCCAAGACGCCGCCGACTACCGCATGCGTCGTCGAGACTGGAGCACCGACAATTGTCGCGACGTTGACCCATATCGCGGATGCGACGAGCGCTGCCATCATGGCCAGCACGAAGATTCTGCTGTTGGGGACCAGATTGGGGTCGATGATCCCCTTGGATATGGTGCGCACGACGTCCCCACCTGCGATCAGCGCGCCTGCGCATTCGAAAATCGCGGCGATGATGAGAGCACCAGTCAATGTCAGCGCGCGCGACCCGACGGCAGGCCCGACATTGTTGGCGACATCGTTGGCGCCAATGTTCAGCGCCATGTAGCCGCCAAGGATGGCGGCCAGCACCAGGATGACGAAATTGCCATTGGCACCGATCTGGGAGCTGGCCAACAGTCCGGCCAGGACAAGAAAGACGAGCGCAAAGCCAGGGCCCATCAGTGTGCGGCTGAGGGAGCGCGTGGCTTCCTCGACGTGCTCGATCTTCCTCAGATCCTTGTCGAGGGATGCTTTTTTCAGCCGTGCAGCAGCATCGGTACGGGGGCCGGACCCTTGCGCTTCGATGCTCATCACCACCTCTTGGAAGAATCCCGCACTGTCATCTAAGTGTCATAAAGAATAACGCACGCAACAACAAACAGTGTTGCCACACTGTTCGCTGGGAAGATGCAAGCAACGGAAAAAGCGAAATGTTCTTCTGGGGACGAGGCGCTGAAGAGCGCACTTCCCGGCTGCCGCCGAGTTCTGTCCTGGTGGCTACTCCAGCGCGCGCAGGAGGGCGGCCAGCTCCGGCTCATCGACGAGGCCAGCAGCTTCGCCGGGACTGAACCAGTCAACCCTGCGCTCGTGCTTCTCGGGCCATGTTACGAGCTGCGCCGAGACGTGCAGGACGAAGACCTCGACCAGGCAACTGGCAAACGCGAGCGTGTGAAGGCGCTTCTGGTACGTATAGCTACCGATCGGTGCGGGATCGATTGTACCGATCAGCCCGGCCTCCTCGCTTGCTTCCTCCCCGGCAACAACGACATCGGACTTGCCGGACTTGGGCCAACCTTTCGGAATTACCCACCTGCCCGTGTCGCGGCTGGTGATGAGGGCGATCCGCGGCCTGCCGTCGGCCCCCTCCATGACCGGGATGGCCGCGTACTGCACGAGGCGGTCGGCGGCGTTCGGCCTCTTCGCGCCGGGTAGCACATTCCGAAGCCAGCTGATCAACGTCGCGTACTCCTGCCGCAGGTGAGATTGAGGCTGTTGTGAATCACCCTAATAGCACGACCGCTCAGCCATTGGGCCCACCCTGTGCCCGAGACGAGCTGCAGCGTCGGCGTGTCGATGCCAGCGTGTCGATGCCAGCGTGTCGGCAGAGCGGACATCCGGTCTCGCTTTGCAGCTGGCTGCGCCACCGTGGCTCTTCCCACCGGCAGCGATGTCTCCTACGCTCGCCTGCCACTCTCAGTAATGTCGATTGGATGGCTAGAAATGGAATGGCCGATCCGATCCCCAGATTGCAGGGCGATACATGCCGAATACCCCGTCTTTCATCGCCAGGCATGGCCTTTGGGACGCCGAGCAGAAGCGGCGGGCCGCCGAAGTCAGGGCCAGGGTGGAAGCTGAGAAACTGCAGTTCGTCCGGCTTGTCTGGGCTGATCCGCACGGCGCCGCGCGGGCCAAGCTGGTGACCGCAGCAGCTTTCAACAGTGCTCTCGAGAGCGGTCACAACATCCTGGTGGCGACCTACACCTTGGATGGGTCCGGAGCGCGCGTATTCTCCTCTTTCACCCGCGGTGGCGGGCTCGGCATGGAGGAGATGACCGGATCGCCCAATCTGATCGTCGTGCCTGACCCGGCAACGTTTCGTGTCCTCCCCTGGGATACCGGACCCGATCGGGGTGTCGGCTGGATCTTGTGTGACACTTACTTCACGAACGGTACGCCGTTTCCCTTCTGTCCGCGCCAGCTTCTGAAGCGGCAGTTGTCGCGCCTCGATCAGCGCGGTTGGCGGATGAGCGTCGGGCTCGAGGTCGAATGGTATTTACTGAAAGTCGCGACCGGCCTTGTCGAGCCGGAGAACATTGGCGCCCCGGGGCTGCGTCCCAAGCCGATCGCGACGCGCGCGCCGGAGCCGGGCTTTTCCATCCACTCCGAGACCGGGCTCGACCTTATGCAGCCCGTACTGCTCGAACTGGCTGCAGCGTACGAGAAGCTGGGACTGCCGCTGCGCTCGATCGAGAACGAGTGGGGACCAGGACAGGTCGAATGCACATTTGGCCCGCAGGACGCGCTGGATGCAGCGGACACGCTGCTCTTGTTCCGCACAGCCACGCGTCAGCTCTGTCGGCGACTTGGTCACCTAGCCACATTCATGACCTGGCCCGCGATCAAAGGGTACTATCCAAGCGGCTGGCACTTGCATCAGTCGCTCGTTGAGGCAGGTGGCGGGCGGAACGTGATGATGCCCGCCGACCAGGATACTGCGCCGCTGTCACCCCACGGTCTTGCCTATCTCGGCGGTCTGATCGAGCACGGACCGTCCGGCGCCGCGTTCTCGACCCCGACCGTCAACGGCTACCGGCGCTTCCGAGCCTATTCGCTGGCGCCCGATCGGGCGTCCTGGGCTGTGGATCATCGCGGCGTGATGGTGCGCGTGCTGGGCGGACCTGGCGATCCGGCGACCCGGCTGGAGAACCGTATCGGCGAGCCGGCCGCAAACCCCTATCTTTTCATGGCACATCAGATCGTGGCAGGCTTGGCCGGCATCGAGGAGGGCAGCGATCCAGGTCCCCAGGATCTGGAATCCTATACCGCCGATCGCCCGCTGCTTCCCAAGAGCCTGTCCCAGGCCCTGGACCTGCTCGAGGCAGCTCCGCTTTACCGGCGCGAGCTCGGCGATACTTTCATCGACTATTATCTCAGGTTGAAGCGCACCGAGGTTGGCCGCTTCGAGCAATTTCTCAAGGAGCGCGGTCTGCAGCCGGGCGAGGAACCCACGGAGTGGGAGCAGAACGAGTATTTCGATTTTTTCTGAGACTACCCTGAAGCGCCCGCCAGAACCCCTTCCAGCCTGCCGTCGCGCAATTGGAAGATGCGGTCGAAGCGGTCGAAGATCTTCTCATCGTGCGTGACCGCGATGATCGCCGCATGGTGCTCGACGGCGAGCTTGCGCAGCAGATCCATGACGATGCCGGCGCGTTTGGAATCGAGTGCGGCCGTCGGCTCGTCGGCCAGGATGATCCGCGGATTGTTGGCCAGTGCGCGCGCGATTGCCACGCGCTGGGCCTCGCCGCCCGAAAGTTTTGCCGGCATGGCTGTTCTGCGGTGTCCGACCTCCAGATAGTCCAGTAGCTCTGTCGCCCGCTTGCGCGCTTCGCGGATCTCGACACCCGCCAGCTGCAGGACCACCGCGACGTTGTCCGTGGCATCCAGGAACGGCAGCAGGTTGTGGAACTGGAAGATGAAGCCGATCTTGTCGAGCCGCAACTGGCGCAGATTGGGGCGCCTCCAACGGCCGTGCTCAAGCACGAGCTCGCCGTCGAGCTCCATCGAGCCCGCAGACGGATCAAGAATGCAGCCGATCACATTGAGCAGCGTCGTCTTGCCCGAGCCGGATGGGCCAAGCAGCGCAACGACCTGACCAGCGAACACGTCCAGTGATACGTCGCGCAATGCATCGACGCGCGTCGGGCCGTCTCCAAAATGCTTCGAGATGCCCTCCAGATGGACCAGCGCCTGAGCAGCGGGAGACGCAGCCATCTCAGCCCCCCAGCGCCATGGCAGGATCGACCTTCAGCGCCGCCCGCACGCCCAGCCCGCTCGCCAGGAGACACACGCCGAAAACGATGGCGCCCAACACCAGGACATTGTCGGGCTCCAGCACGACGCGGCGCGGGAAATAGTCCTTGATGGCCAGGATCAACGTGACACCGATTGCAAAGCCGATGATCCCGAGCGCCAATGCCTGTTGCACGATCATGCCGATGATTGTCCGGTCGGGCGCGCCGATCAGCTTCAGGGTCGCGATCTGGCGCAGCTTTTCCATCGTCATCGTATAGATGATGAGCGCGATGATGACGGCCGAGACCACCAGCAGCAGCGTCGTGAACAGCCCGATCTGACGGCGCGCGCGGTCGACCAGCGAGCGGGTAAGAATGTTCTCCTGGGCTTCCTGGGTGATGGCGCCCAGATGCTTCCAGCGCCGCACCGTTTCTGCCACGGCATCTGGCGACGCGTTGGGCTGCAACCTGGCCACCACGGCATTGACAGTATCGCGACTTGCCGCACCAGCTCCGCGTGCGATTTGCACCCGCGCCGCCGGCGGGTCGAGGTCGAACTGCAGCTTCTGCGCATCGCGCAGTGTGATGTAGACCGCAGGGTCACCGCCCGAATTGACCTGGTGTTGCGTCAGTCCGACCACTGTGAACGTCGTGCGGCCGAGCCGGACGCGGTCGTCCGACGTCCAGACCGTGCTGCGATCGGCGACCATCTCGAAATGGCTGCGCGCTATGCTGCGGCCGCGAGCGATGTTCGGCGGCCCACCCGGCCGGGTTGGCTCGTACCCGATCACATAGAGCCTCAGCTTGCCGTTGCGAAAGTCCGCTTCGACCGTCTGGTAGGTGATCCCGCCCGCAGTCTCCACGCCTGCGATTCGCGCGATGCCCTCGCGGATGTCGCCGGGAATTCGTGAGGCTTCGGCAAATGGCCCCCGCGTATTCGCTTCCACCACCCATAGATCGACGGCGGGCGCGCGCGCGATCGTCAGCGCATCGACGACCAGCCCGCGATAGATGCCGATCATGGCCATCACGACGCCGAGCAGAAGGCCCAGGCCGACGCATGTCAGCACGAAACGGCCGAGGTTGTGGCGGATATCGCGGTAGGCGAGGTTCATTTCTGCCCCGCCTCCAGGATGCGCGCGGACCGCCCCTCTCGCAGGCCGTTTTCCACCCGGCTGATGACCCGCACACCTTTGGGAAGCGCGTCCACAATCTCCAGCCGGCCATCCTCCGTGCGGTGTCGAAACCTCACGGAGCGCTGCTTCAGCGTACCGTTATCCACCGTCCAGATACTGCCCTCCCGTCCGTTGAAACCCCGCACCGCTGCCTCCGGCACGAGTAGGGCCTGGTCAAGGGTCGCAACGGTGATCCAGAACTCGACCTGCTCGCCGAGGAATACGCGCGCGGGCGGGGTCTCGCCTCTCAGGTAGACGCGCCGCTCCTCCGTCACGCGATCGCTTTCCAGGCCGATCCGCACGACCCGGCCATTGAAGGTTTCGAGGGGGCGGGAGCGCAGCCTTGCCACGACGGGCTGCCCCGCCTCGATGTAGCCCGCCCGTGCCTCGTCGACGTAGGCGAGCCCCCAGTAGGCATCATGTGCGACCAGAGTGAAAATCGGATCGCCCGCCTTCACGACGGTGCCGAGCTCCTTGTGGCGCTCGATCACGATGGCGTCGTAGGGCGCTTTGAGCGTGCGATGCTGCAGCATCGTCTCCTCGAACTGCAGCTGCGCGCGCGCATCGGCGAGCTGTGCCCCGGAACTCACCGTATCCGCCTCGGCGACGCTGACGTCTGCGCTGGCTACCGCCTCGTCGCGCGCTGCCTCCTCCGCCGACTGCTGCGAGACGATATCGCGGCCGGCCAGCGACTGCTTCCTGCGGTTGGCCTCCTGCCTCTGCGCCAGCACGGCACGCGCCTTTTCCAGGTTGGCCGCGCTTTTCGCCACGGCAGCCTTGGCGATCAGCTCCGCCGCTCGCGCCTTGGCGACCTTGGCCTCCTGCTCGCCGGCGTTGAGACGCGCAAGGACCTGCCCCTTGCGCACCCGGTCGCCGTGGTCAGCATTGAGCGCCGCCAGGGTTGCGCCCACCTCGAAACCGATTTTGGACAGCACGCGCGCTTCCACCGTACCCAGGCCGAACACGCGCACCGCCACGTTTTTCTCGATCGAGGCAACCTGAACGGGGATAGGACGGCCGCTGCCGAAGAAAAGCGCGGCAATCACCGCCGCTACGATGCCCGCGGCGATCAGCCCGTTCCGCTTGGTTACACTGGGAATCCAGGATGTCATCTCTCGGCACAGCCTTCAGTTTCTCGCATGATCGAGTTGGGCGTCGGCGGGTGTGCCAGCCCGTCGGCGAAGCGGCGATGCGAGCATGAAGCAATTCCGTAGGGGAGCGGCGTGGCCGTGCGGTTGACGCGGATCAAGTGGCGCCATGTTCGCGGCAGGACCCCCGCGGCCCCAGACGGAGGGAACGGACGGAGGGAACGGACGGAGGGAACGGACGGAGGGAGCGGACGGCGGCCCCAGACGGGAGGGGGCGGGAACAGTCACTGCTGGACTGGTGGCCCGCGTGGTTTCAGGATAGGACCATTCGGTGCCTGCCCGCGCAGGGCTATCGTCGTCATTAGGATCGCCGGGAAACGTCATGACCTTACTCGAACGCCCGAGCCTCACCAGCCAGCCGCAATACGACTGGGACGCCCTCGTCGATGAGGAGCGCGCGCACCGCCTCCTCTATGTCGACCCGGAGATCTTCCGGCTCGAGATGACGCACATCTTCGGCGGCACCTGGACCTACATTGCGCACGAGAGCGAGATCGCGCAACGAGAACGATTTCATCACGCGCCGGCTCGGCACGCGGCCCGTCATCGTGGTGCGCGACGGCGAGGGCAAAGTTCGCGTGCTGTTCAACCGCTGCACGCATCGCGGCACCACGCTGTGCCGGCTCGAGAAGGGCAACGCGCGCCACTTCCAGTGCCCCTATCACGGCTGGAACTTCGCCAACACCGGGCAACTGCGCGGCGTGCCCTGGCCGGATGGCTACGCCGGCGACATGCGCGATCCGAAATACAACGTCGCACAGGTGCCGCGCGTCGAAAGCTATCGCGGCTTCATCTTCTGCACACTCAACATGGACGCGCTGCCGCTCGTCGATCACCTCGGGCCGATCACGCGACCGATCGACGACTGGGTGCAATCGCAATCCCGGCGGCAAGCTGGAAGTGTGCGAGGCAAACCGCATCAAGTACAAGGGCAACTGGAAGCTCGCCTACGACAACTCCTGCGATGGCTATCACGTCATCTACTCGCACCGCTCGCTGATCGAGACCGAGGCGCGACTTGGCCGACGGCAACGCCAAGGGCATGTCGTACTACAGGAACTCGCCCGACAGCCTCGCCATGTACATGCGCTACACGGGCCACGGCAACCACTTCAAGGACAAGCGCCCGAACCTCGAGAACCGTCCCGGCGGGCTGTGGGCGCTGGAGCCCGCAACGCCCGGGCAGGAGCATTACGAGGCGCAGTTCCGCCGAGCGCTACGGCGAACGGGCACCGGCGCTTCTCGACCTCGCCGGCTCGGTGCCGGTCAACATCAACGTGTTTCCCAACTTCTCGCTGCTCGGCAATCACATCCAGGTCTTCGAGCCGGTCAGCGTCAACGAGACCAACGCCATCTGGTACGGCACGCGCATCGTCGACGACGGCACCCTCGGGCGCGGACGCCGTGCGCGACATCAATGCGCTGCGCATGCGCACGCAGGAGCAGTTCCCGAACTTCGGCGAGGTCGACGATGTCGCCAACTTCGAGCAGATCCAGAAGGGGCTCGACTGCATCGAGGACGACTGGGTCTACATGAACCGCGGGCTGCGGCATCGAGGGCCGCATCAAGGTCGAAGCCGGACGGCTCGATCACTGCGCCCGTCGACCGACGAGGCGTTCATGCGCGAGCACTTCAAGGAGTGGAAGCGGCTGATGCGGACGAGACCGAATAACCAGGTGCAGCGGGAGGTCTGATATGACCAGCCACCGCAGCCAATCCGTCCCGAACCTCGCACTACGTCGACGATGCGTTCTACGACGCGCTTGTCGCCGACTATGCCGACTGGCAGCGCGACGAGGCGCTTGTCAGCGATCTCGGTATCCGCGATGCCGCCTGCCGCCTGCTGCACCGCGAGGCGCGACTGCTCGACCAGCACCGCTACGACGACTGGCTCGCCATGCTGGCACCTGAGTGCGTCTACTGGGTGCCGGGCACGCCCGAGGCGGGCGATCCTCGCCGCGAGATCGCCATCACCTTCGAGGATCGCCGGCGGCTGGAGGACCGCATCTTCCGCCTTCGCACCGGCTATGCCTGGAGCCAGGCGCCGAAGTCGCGCACCGTACGTCAGATCACCAATGTCGAGGTGTTCAAGGGCCGCTCCGAAGGCGTCCACATGCTGCGCTCCAATTTCGCGATCTCCGAGTTCTGGGGCGATGAGACGCGCGTTCTTGCAGGCTCTAGCGGCTACAAGCTCGTTGGGGTGCCCGACGCCTGGAAGATCGAATCCAAGCAGGTCAATCTCATCGATTGTGACCAGTCCATCCGCAACATGAGCATCGTTCTTTAGGCACGAGCCGAGGCAGCAATGAGCTTCAAATCCACCCCGCAGATGCGCGCCGAGATCGTCACGGCCTGCAAGGTTCTGTCCTTCTTCAAGATCGTGGAAGGCTTTGGCCACATCAGCGCACGTATTCCGGATACGGACCGCATTCTTATGACGCCCCGCCGTGCGCTCGGCCTGGTGAACGAGAATGAGCTTATTGAGCTCGACATGGACTGCAGGCAGGTTGCCGGAGACCTTGGCCGGCCGGCGCTTGAATCCATCATGCACACCGCCGTCTATCAGCGGCGGCCGGACGTGATGGCGATTGCGCGCGGTCATCCGCGCAACGTTGCCGCCTTCGCCAGTGCCGGAGAGCCGTTGAGGATTGCGCACGGTTTCGGCGCCAACCTCGGGCCGGTCGTCGGGGTTACCAAAGAACCCTACCTCGTGCATGGAGCCGAGCTGGCGACGGATGTCACGGAGGCACTTGGCACCGACGCCGAGGGCGTCATTCTGCGCGCCAACGGCATGTTGGCAGTCGGACAGTCGGTGCCGCATGCTTGCGTGCAGGCACTGTTCATGGAGGAGGCCGCCGAGGCGCAGTTGAAAGCCATGGCGGCGGGGCTTGCCCCGCGCCATTATTCGCCGGAAGGGGCTGCGCGTCGACATGGTGATGACCGCGTGCACGAGCCGATACGTGCATGGGAGTACTACGTTGCGGTCGCCGAGGGGCATCTCAAGGTCGTCGGCTGACCATGCGGCAGCGTCTGGTCTTCACTCGCCCTGAACGAATGGCAACGTCAAAGCTTCAGCAGTCGCCGGGCCGTTCCACTCAGTAAATCCGCGATCTGTGCCTCGTTCAGGCCGTCCGTAGACAGAATGTGCCCCACGGGATCGTATTCGCCCATGTCGTAGGCGTAGTCCGTGCCAAGCGCGATGTGGTCGGCGCCGAACACGTCGACCAGATATTTCAGCTGGTGAGGCGTGAACACGATGGTGTCCAGGTAGAGCCGCTTGAGATAGGTCGTCGGCGCTTGCGGCACGTGGAGGCGGCAGTCCTCTCTGGCCCCCCAGGCGTGGTCGATGCGTCCGCAATAGGCAGCGAGATAGCCGCCCCCGTGGGCCAGCAGGATGCGCAGTTTCGGATGCCGTTCCAGCACGCCGTCGAAGATCAGGTGGTGGACGCACAGCGATGTGTCGTAGGGGTTGCCGACGACGTTGATGAAGTAGTGATCTTTGAGCCGGTTGCCGTCCGGGATGCCGTTGGGATGCAGGAAGACCACCGTGCCGAGCTCTTCTGCCTTCGCCCAGAACGGCTCGAAGCGTTGCGCCGACAGTTCCTCGCCGTTGACGTTGGTCAGCACTTGCACGCCCTTGAAGCCAAGGTCGCGCACGCAATGCTCCAGCTCGGCAACCGCAAGTTCCGTATCCTGCATCGGCAATGCACCGAAGCCGATCAATCGATCCGGCACCTGCCGGATGGTGTCGGCTATGGCCTCGTTGATCAGGTGCAGGGCTTCCGAGGCCGGACCCGCCGGCTTCCAATAGAAGCTTTGCGGCGGTGCCGGTATCACGACCTGCTGGTCGAGTCCCATGCTGTCCATGTCGGCCAGTCGCTGTTCGAGCGAGGTGAGATGCACGCGCCGGTCAGCCACCTGTCTCGCGTTGACCGCATCCGTCGTCGGGTTGGAGAACGCCTGCACGGGAACGGCGGCGATGTCGGGATGGCGATCGACGATCTGCTGCGCCGCCACGACCATCATGTGGGCGTGTATGTCGATGGTCGCCACGCCTGACGGCCGCGATTGGCTGGTGTCGTGCGCACGCGCCGCCGTCGGGCCGTATGGACGCAAAGGCTGCATCTGCTTTCTCCCGTTTCATACCGGAAAACCTTAAGATTGAAGGTATCCGCGCGCAGGGTTGGTGTGGCGGCTGCGCGCAAACAAAAATGGTTCTGGCCCCCCGCCGCCCAGAAAGAGTTGAACTACCAGTGGGCCGGTATCAGATGTGCAGCAAGCGGATCACTTGTGCCGGTCCATGCGGCCGGCCGCAAGCATCTCGCGTGTTTTCTCAGCGGTTGCCGGCTTGTCTCCCAGTGCCCTGATGATGTCCACCGCCTTCTCCACCAGCGCGGCATTGCTGGGTGCCAGAACACCGCGCTCCAGATAGAGATTGTCCTCCAGCCCCACGCGACAATGCCCGCCCAGCAGCACGGCCTGTGCCACCATCGGCATCTGTTGCGGCCCGATGCCGAAGCCAGACCACAATGCCCCGTCCGGCAGCATGTTGCGCATGAACATCATCATCTCTGGCGTCGCCGGTGCGCCCCACGGGATGCCCAGGCACAGCTGGAACAGCACCGGCGGCTTGATCGCAGCATCGTCCAGCAGCTTGCGGGCAAGCCGCAGATGGCCGACGTCGAATACTTCCAACTCCGCCATCACACCGGCCTTGTGGATGCGCTCTGCCATCAGGCGCAGATGAGGCGCGGTATTGACGAACGCATGCTCGCCGAAATTCATGGTGGCGATGTCGAGGCTGCAGACATCGGGCTTCAGTGCCTCGACATGGGCCACTCTTGCCCCGGGCGCTGTCATCGTGGTGCCTTGCCCGCCGCGCTTGGGATCGTCGGCATCCGGAATGAAACGCGCGCCGGCCCCGGTCGTAAGGTTGATGAGGACGTCGACGTCGCTGGCCCGTATGCGCTCCACCACCTCCGCGTAGAGCTTGCCCTCCATGCTAGGCTTGCCGGTGTCGGGATCGCGCACGTGAATATGCACGATGGCCGCGCCGGCTCGCGCTGCCTCGATGGACGAGTTGGCGATCGCCTCGGGCGTGACGGGAACCGCCTTACTCTTGCCGGCAGTGTCGCCACCACCCGTGACGGCGCACGTCAGGATCACGTCACGGCTCATGGGTGGCTCCTCCCGTCAGACAACGATGTTCCGCAAGCCATCCTTGATGCGATCGGAACAGGCGTCAACAGGTGGTGATCGGATCTGCGCCTTCTTCGACGACTTGCCGAGCGCTTTTTGCGTCAACGTGTTTACCGGTGGTGGCTGGCTCAATCAGGGGCATCGCTGGGCATTGCCCGCCATCCCGCCAGCCCTTAAGGTGGCGATCCAGCTAGGCCACGCGGACAACTTGTGATGAGAGGATCCTTGCCGGTTTCAGCCGGCGCTGCGGCGCCATTGGGCGACTATACGTCTGCTGGGTACTGGACCGAGGAGATCCTGGTCGATGTGCTGGATCGCTGGCACAGGGAAACGCCGGAGGGGGCAGCATTATTGTCCGCCCAAGGGCGCGTCACCTGGGCGGACTTGGCGCAGGCCGCCGGACGCCTGGCAGCGTCATTCGCTGGCCTGGGAATAACCAAGGGTGATGTGGTCGCTGTTCAGTTGCCGAATACCGTAGAGTTCGTCACGACGTATCTGGCGATTTGCATGCGCGGCGCGGTGATGCAGACCGTGCACATGCCCTATCGCTCGTCCGAGTTGTCGTTTCTGCTTGGCCATTCCCGTGCCAAGGCATTCGTGTGCATCGCCCGATCGAACGACTTCTCCGCTGCCGAGACCGCCGTTGCCCTCCAGGGTAGTTTGCCCGGTCTGGAGCACGTGATCGCCGTCGGCGAAGACGTCGCTGGCGCAACCAGCTATGCCGATGTGGTCCGCCTGGGAGGGAATGCGGCGCGTGCTCAGGTGACGGCGGCAGACCCGTTCCTGCTGCTCTATACCTCCGGAACAACGGCCGACCCCAAAGGTGTGCCGCATTCCTACCGTAGTTTTTTGTGCAACTCGCGCCTCTCCGCACGCGAACTCGAAATCGAACCCGGCGATGTCCTGTTATCGCTTGCGCCGATGACCCATCTTTATGGCCTTTTCGTTTTCCATTTGGGCCTGATGGCCGGCGCCACGTGCGTGATGCTGCCGCAATTCAGCCCGCCCGCATTTGCCGAAGCCGTGGAAACGCATCGTGCGACCAAGATATTCGCTGCTCCGGCCCATCTCCAGGCCACCTTGAACATGGGACTGATGGACCAGTACGACTTTTCCTCCGTACACTTTATATGCTTGTCCGGCAGCACTGTGCCGCCGGCGCTGGCCAGGTCTGTTGAGGAAAAGCTGCCCAATGGCAGGGCGCTTCAGCTCTGGGGCATGACGGAGCTGCAGGCTGGCGCGTATTCCCGCATGTCGGACGATGCGTCGGATCGTCATTATACGGCAGGACGGGCTAGCCCGGGAACGGAATTGCGGATTGCCGACGATAGCGGTGAGCCTTCGCCGCCAGAGACCGATGGCCGGCTGCAGGTGCGCGGCCCGTCGCTGTTCAGGGGCTATCTCGGCAATGATGCAGCTACCCGTGAGGCACTCACCAGCGATGGCTGGTTCGAGACCGGCGACACCGCCAAGCTCACCATGGATGGACACCTTATCCTGACCGGTCGCGTCAAGGAGATCATCAATCGCGGCGGTGTCAAATTCAACCCGGTTGACGTCGAGACCATCATCGACGCCATGCCGGCGGTCGAACGCAGCGCCATCGTGCCGTATGCGGATCAGGTTCTGGGGGAAAAGGCGTGCGTGTTCGTAGTCTCGGCTGCTGGCGCCAACGTGGCGCTCTCTGACATTCTGGCAACTCTGGAGCAGGCGGGTGTCGCCCGGATAAAATGGCCTGAGCGCCTCGAGGTCGTGGACGCTATGCCGATGACCCCCACGCAGAAGGTGATGCGTGCCCGGCTGGTTGCTCTGCTTGCTGAAAAGGACGGGTCGTCGTGAGCGATGCGGAGCATGAGCTTTCGCTGGGTTCCAGGCCCGAGCACTATATCGCGCGCGACAGCACCGATTTCGCTGCCCTGATGCCTTCCGTATCAGGCAACAGCGTCAACGGCCTCGGCCAGGCAGAGCCAGGTCCGCCGCAACCGTTCTTCTGGCATCCGCCTGACCAGCACGCCTTCGGCGCGTTGCAGCGCGCGGTTATCGATCACCACCGCCAGTCGCCCGAGATCGCCCGCGCGTATTCGCGCGATGCGGATCGCGGACCTCGCCCGGAGGCTCGCAGTGCGCAGCGACATGAACGTTCTGGCGGTTGAATGGTCGGCGGTGGTGAAAGACGCCGCGCTTGCCAATGAGGTGGATCTGGTTGGTATCACGCCAACCCTGGCCGAATACATCTATGAAGGTCATGAGATCGCGCTTCCCAACCTCGTCATGCTCGGCATCGCGATGGACTACGAGATGCTTTCCACGGCGCCGAGCACGATCGACGATGTGCGCGCTGCCGCCGAGGTTGCATGGAAATACAACAAGGCGGCACGCGCCGCCCGCAACCTCGCAAACTTCATTCTGCAGAACGGTTACGAGGCCAAGACCTATCCCGGTCCGATGGCGACAGCCCTCAATATGATCCCTGCAGCCATTGCAGCGGGACTGGGCGAATTGGGCAAGCACGGCTCGATGATCAACAGCCGCTACGGCTCGTCGTTCCGGCTGAGCGCCGTGGCAACCGACATGCCTCTGGCCCCGGATGCCCCGCACGAGTTCGGAGCGGACGAAGTTCTGTATGAGCTGCCAGATCTGCACCCGGGCCTGTCCGCCCGCAGCCATCTTCGCAGAAAAGCAATTGGTGCGCGGTGACACAAAGTGGTACGTGGATTTCGATAAATGCATCCCCTATTTCGGCGAGACTTTCGCGTGCGGCATATGCCTTGCGGTCTGTCCCTGGAGCCGTCCCGGTGTTGCACCACGACTTGCCGACAAGCTCGAGCGGCGCAGGGCACGCCAGGCCGAGCCGCCGTCGGCGACATGACCAATAGGAGCCGGAAGTGACGATGGATGGCATCGGCGCGCGCCTGTCGCGCAAGGAGGACCAGCGCTACCTGACCGGCGGCGGAAGGTTCGTCGGCGACATCACGCTGCACGGCATGCTGGAGGTAGCGTTTCTGCGCAGCTCCTTTGCACATGCGCGGATCGCCGACATTCGTGTCCCGCCGGAAATCCGCGACAGGGTATTCATCGCAGAGGACCTGGTGGGGGTCGAAGGTATCGTCGCCGATACCGCCCTTGCCGGTTTCAAGTCGTCTGTGCAGCCCGTCTTGGCAACCGCTAAGGTCCGTCATGTCGGAGAGCCGATTGCCATGTGCGTGGCCGCGACCCGGGCTGAGGCGGAGGATATGGCGAGTCTCGTAGAGGTCGACTTCGAGGACGCTGCCCGCAATCATCGACATGTTGGACGCGCGCAGACCGGACGCGGTCTCGTGCACGAGCACTGGGGCGACAATCTGTTTCTTACGACGTCGATCGAGGTCGATTTCGAGGCGGCTGCCGCAAAGGCCGCCTTCAGGTGACGCGCGAGTTGCGCACTGCCCGCCAGGTCATGAGCCCGATCGAAGGCCGCGGCGTCGTGGCCGAATGGGACAGCCGCACCGGGCAGCTTGTCGTCACCAGCTCCACGCAGCAGCCGCATATCGTGCGCTCTGGCCTTGCCGAATGTCTCGGCATCGACGAGGGCTCAGATCCGGGTCATTGCGCCGGACGTCGGCGGCGGCTTCGGTTACAAGGGCATTCTGCTGGCCGAGGAGGTTGCACTGGCCTGGGGCGCCATGAAGCTCGGTTGCCCGTTGCGCTGGATCGAGGACCGTCGCGAGAACCTGACCGCGGGGGCGGATTGCCGCGAGCATCATTATCGTGCTCACCGCCTACGCCGACGATGACGGCCGGCTGCTGGCGCTCGATTGCGAGGCGACTGTCGATGCCGGTGCCTATTCCGCCTATCCGTTCTCGGCCTGCCTCGAAGCGGGGCAGGTCGGCAGCATCCTGCCGGGCCTTTACGATTTCCCGCACTATCGCTGCCGGACCTACTCGGTCGGCGACCAACAAGCCGCCGATCCTGCCCTATCGCGGCGTGGCGCGGACCGGCGTCTGCTTTGCGCTGGAGGTGACGCTCGATGCGTTGGCCCGGGAGATCGGGCATCGAAGCCGGGCGAGCTGCGCATGAAGAGCCTGGTGCGGCCGGAGCAGATGCCGTTCGACAACATCACCCAGCGTCATTTCGATTCCGGCGATTACCCGCAAGCCCTGCGCAGAGCGCTCGAAGCCGATCGATCTGGACCGAGATACGGACGCGCCAGCAGCGTGCGGAGGCTGACGGCCGCCTGATCGGCATCGGCGTTGCGATGTACTCTGAGCAGGCCGGCCACGGCACCAGCGTCTACGCCGCCTGGGGCATTCCGTTCGTGCCAGGCTACGAGCAGTGCCACGCGCGGTTTACGCCCGACGGCGGGCTCGAGATCAGGATCGGCGCCCACAGCCACGGCCAGGGCCTGGAGACCACGCTGTCGCAGGTGGCGCACACCGATCCTCGGCGTGCCGCACGACCGCATCAAGGTGATGCATGGCGACACGGGCTCAGCGCCGTATTCGACCGGCACCTGGGGCTCGCGCTGCATGATCATGTCGGGCGGCGCGGTCGCAGCAGCCTGCGATGAGCTCGCGAGCGGGTGCGCGGATCGGCGCCAAGCTGCTACAGGCGCCGGTGAGCGAGGTCCGGCTCGAGAAGGCGGGGCACGTGATCTCGGCCGTCGGGCCGTATCGCGGTCGCCGAGGTCGCGCGCACCTGGTACCGCAGGCCGCAGGATCTGCCCGGCCGACGTCGATCCCGCTGGCCTGGAGGTGGTCGGCAGGCTACAAGGCCGCGCGCGATACCGGCACCTTCAGCTATGCCGCGCATGCCGCGGTCGTCGCCGTCGATCCGGAGACCGGCGACGTCGAGATCCTCGACTACGTCGTGGTCGAGGACGGCGGCACGCTGGTCAATCCGATGATCGTCGACGGCCAGATCCTGGGTGGGCTGGCGCAGGGCATCGGCACGGCGCTGTACGAGGAGATGCGCCTACGACGCGAGCGGCCAGCCGCTCGCCTCCACGCTGTGCCGAGTATCTGCTGCCCGGCCCGACGGAGGTGCCGCGACATCCGCATCGATGCACATGGAGACACCGTCGCCATATACCCGCTTCGGCCAGAAGGGGCTGGGCGAAGGCGGTGCCATTGCGCCGCCGGCAGCCATAACCAATGCCATCAACGATGCTCTGAAGGGTTTTGGCGCAGAGTTGCTCGTTTCCCCCGTAACCCCGCAGCGCATCGTTGCCGCGATCAAGGCAGGGCAGGGTTGAGCCCGGCCGCCGGATCGTGCGAGCGTGCGCTGTCTGCCACCTGCCGGGAAGGACCACGCGTGATCCCGCTTTCCATTCTCGACCAATCCGTTGCCATCGCCGACAAGTCGCATGGCCAGTCGATCCGCAACACGATCGCCTTGGCTCAGGCGGCGGAAGCCATGGGCTACTCCAGGTTCTGGGTCTCCGAGCACCACAATCACGGCTCGATCGTCGGCACCGCGCCGGAGGTGCTGCTCGGCGCTATCGCCAGCCAGACGGCGAGCATTCGCGTCGGGTCGGCGGGCGTGATGCTGCCCCACTACTCGCCTTATCATGTCGCCGAGCAGTTTCGCGTGCTCGATGCCATTGCTCCTGGTCGGATCGATCTGGGGGTGGGGCGCGCACCGGGCTCGGACGGGCGCACTGCGTTTGCGCTCAATCCACAGGCCAACGAGCGGCCGCAGTACTTTCCTGCCGATATCCGCGACATGCTGGCGTGGCTGAAAGGCGCGCCGCTGATGGACGGCCATCCGTTCCAGCAGGTCAAGGCGTTCCCGGCGGGTGAGACGGTGCCGGAGGTCTGGGTTCTCGGCTCGTCCGATTACGGAGCACAGGTCGCTGCCCACTTCGGGTTGCCGTATGCCTTCGCTTGGTTTTTCACCGACGGGCGTGGCGGCAAGCAGGCCATCGATATCTACAAGCAGACATACAAGCCGAGCGAACGCCATCCCGAGCCGCACGCCGCGATTTGCGTATGGGCGCTCGCAGCAGCCACTCAGGAGGAAGCCGAGTTTCAGTATGGACCGCGTGCGCATACGCGGTTGCTGCGCGATGTCGGCGTATTCGCGCCGCTCGAGCCGCCCGAGATCATCGCAAAGCACGAATACAACGAAGCCGAGCGTTCCCGCATTGCCCAGCAGCGGGCGACGGCGCTGATTGGCACGCCGAAAATGGTGGGCGATGGCATCAGGCAGCTTGCTGCCGAGCTCGGCGTCGACGAGGTCGCTGTCGTGACGTGGACTTACGACGAGGCGGTGCGGATCGAGAGCTACCGTCTTCTTGCCGACGAGCTTGGCCTGCTGGCACCCTCGCCGCGATCGGTGTGAACGACAAACTCGACCCTGTCCGCCGCATATCGGAAGATCGAGTACGAGACAGGCTCATTCTCGATATCGCAATAGATCATTTTGAGCACGAGCAGGACCGCGCCTTCATCGAGGCTGAGCAGTCTGCATTCATCCTGATCCGCTGCACGGCAGGAGATAACGGCCTTCTGGCGCCGATAGCCGCGCACGCCGAGCTGTGCGAAGGCATCGTCCAGGTGCCCCGTGACGGCATAAACGTCGGGTACGCGGCGAAATCTGTCGGCTGAGACCCAGGTGGTGATGAGGCTGAACGGCAGTTCGTTGGCGAGGTGAACGTGGTCGAACACCATCAGTGCCGCCTGCACCGGCCGTCCTAGCGCCTCTGCCACGTCAGCGGGTACGGGCTTTTCGGCAACTTTTGACGTCAGCAGCTGGCCCCTGTTCTGGAAACCGGCCCCGGTCAACGTGTCGGCAAAACGCTCGCTGGAATCGAGCGGCAGTTGCAGGCTGTGCGGAGCAACCAGCGAGCCGCCGAGCGGATTGGACCGCAGTATGCCGCGCTTCTGCAATTCCGCAATGGCGCGGCGCACGGTGTGACGGTTGATGCCAAGCTCATCGGCGATGGAGTTCTCCGCCGGGATGCGGCTGCCCTCCGGATAGCGCCCGGCGCGAATGTTGTCGACGATCGCATCGGCCGCGATCTGCCAGCGCAGCTTCGGCTGCTTTGTCGCCGCTTTGGCGGCCGCAGAGGAGGCAGATTTCTTGTCTTCGTTGCGCTCTTGCGGCTTGCGCCTTGTTGTTTTTCTAGGCCGCTGCATGACAGTTTCTTTTTTTTTGTTCGATTGCAGACGATGTTAAGTCAACGGAAGGTAACACAATCACCGATCGCCGGCACTCGCCAGTCCCTCGTTGAAACTTTACAAAGAGTTCCAGATAAAGTGGAACAATCTGGGACATCTTCGCGAGTGTTGTGCATGTTTTGCAGCAACATCGGCTGGGCGCTCCGGTTGTCGCTGCAGTTGCGCTGAGCAACCCAGGACGGGTGCGCGCCTGCGGATGCTCTCAGCCGGCGACGATGATATAGGGATCGGATCTGGGAATTCGAGGACGGTGCATATGAATAATGGTCTGCTGCCCTATCGGCCCTGCGTCGGCATCATGGCCTTCAACTGTCAGGGCTTCGTCTGGGTGGGACGGCGCGCAGACATGCCCGGCAACAGCGACGGTGGCGGACACTTCTGGCAGATGCCCCAAGGGGGGATCGACGACGGCGAGGATCCGGCGGCCGCGGCTCTTCGCGAGTTGTACGAGGAGACTGCCATGCGCTCGGTCCAGATCGTCGGGCGGACGCGGGACTGGTTGCATTATGACCTGCCGCCGGAGCTGTCCGGTAAAATCTGGGGTGGGCGCTTCCGCGGCCAGAAGCAGTTATGGTTCGCGGTGCGTTTTACAGGCACAGAAAGTGAAATCGATATTGGCCCGCGCGAAGGCCACGACGCGGAATTCGAGGCGTGGAAATGGGTGGCGCCCGGCGATCTGGTTGCGTCCATCGTTCCATTCAAGCGCGATGTTTATCGCTCGGTCGTCGCCGAGCTGGGCCCGTTGGTACGAGTAGATTGCGGCTGACCCCTCCGGCTTCGAAATCTGTTCCAGACGCCACCGGCCATGCCGACCGCCCGGCATAAGCTTTTTTGAGAATTGCAAGGGCAATTATTCGCGCCTGTGAATAACTGTCATATTATCTCAGCGAACCTGCGCTAAGGTACGGCCATCGATTCGCTTGCATTCGAATGGGTTGCGCAAGCGTGCCAACGTCCGGGGAGAGCTATTCGCGATGCTCGAGAGCTTCGGCAATTCGATTTGCGACGTGACCGAAGACGTGGTGCCGCCGCTTCCACGGCGCTCCTGCGTCGGGATCATGCTGGTCAACTCGTTCGGGCAGATCTGGCTCGGTCGCCGCACGCCGAAGTGGCTCGCTGATCGATCAGCCTGCATATGGCAGATGCCGCAGGGCGGCATTGAGCCGAACGAGGACCCGTGCGACGCAGCGCTTCGGGAGCTGGCTGAGGAAACGGCTGCCTGCAGTGTCGAGATTATCGGTAAAGCAGCCCAACCAATCTCGTTCGATTTGCCGCCTCATCTCATTGGCGTTGCACTGAAGCGCCGGTATCGCGGGCAGTCGCTGCAGTGGTATGCTATGCGCTTCGTCGGGCACGACAGCGAAATCGACATCAGGGCTCGCAATGGCCGTAAGTCCGAGTTCAACGCCTGGCGCTGGGCCCATCCGGACGCGGCGCTCGATCACGTGCCGGAATTCAAGCGCGAGATGTACCGGCGCGTTTTGGCAGAGTTCGCGCCTTTGCTTCGCCGGCATGTGGCCGCTTGACGTGGGCACCAACGCCTACAGGCGCCTGATCGTGCATGTGGCTGCAATTCTCGCGGCCGCGACTGTGTGGCTGCTTGTCTCCGACTTTGCGACAGCTCTGCTGCTGTCAATAGCCGTGTTTCTCGCACTGAGCCGGCTCGGCCATCGGCGCTATGGACCGCTGCCCGGCCCCGAGCAGCTCCGCCGCGACATCGAACGCTCCCTGTCAGAGCGCGATCAGAATTCATAGTATAACCTCGAGCAGTCATTGTCGGGCGCGACGGGCCACTAAGCCTGCCGTCGGCAATGGCAATGTGGGCGTCGCACTCTTCCAACGGCCCAACCGACGGGCGGCCAGTGCGGCAAGTCGGAAGGTGCTTTATGCCGTTGATGTGCATTCCCCTCAGCAACGCAGTCCGGGTCTGTTACGCGGTCGGCCTGGCACTCGCGGCGTTCGTCGCGGCTTGCGGTGCGGTGGCGGCGCAACAGGCCGCAAATATGCCGTGCACGGTGGCTGCGCCCTGCACGACCGCGCTTGGCTCGTATGTCGCAGCAGCACCGGCCGGATGGGATGGGCGCAGCCGGCTGGACGTTGCCGTCTATGTTCATGGGTATCAGTCGAGCGCCGCCGACATCGTGGCCGACAAGTCCCTCGTTGCAGCCTTTCACGAGCGCGGGGCGCTGCTCGTTGCTCCCGATGGCAGAGGCGGACGCTGGGGGGTTCCGGGTACGCCGGGTTTCTCCCACACCAACGGTCGTGATGACGTCGCTTTCATCGCCTCGGTGCTGGCTGACGTGGAGAAGCGCTATCCCGTTCGCCTGGACCGCGCCGCGCTGTTCGGCTTCTCGCTCGGCGGCTCGTTCGTTTGGACGGTCGCATGCGAGCGACCACGGCTCTTCCACCGTTATGTTGCGATCGCCGGTGGCTTCTGGCGCCCGCATCCCGAGCGCTGTGCGCAGGGCCCCGTCGACCTGCTCCATATTCATGGTCTGGCCGACGGCACCGTACCATTGGCAGGTCGCCTGATCCGCAAAACGCACAGGCAGGGCGACATCCCGCAGGGGCTGGCCTTCTGGCGTGCGTCGAAGAGCTGTGGGCGCCTCTCAGCGCTGCGTGCGGAGGCGGGGCTGAGCTGTGAGCGTGCGGCCGATTGTGCAGGCGGAACATCGATCACGTCATGCTTGCACCCAGGCGGCCACTGGGTCGATGCCCAATGGATAGCTTGGTCGCTCGAAACACTCTGGCCCCGCCCGGCGCCGGACCGGCGTTGAGCGAAGTCTCAGCCGTCCTTTGCCCGCACGGCGCCTGAAATGGCTGCTTGGGCAGCGGCAAGGCGGGCTACCGGAATGCGGTATGGCGAGCAGGAGACGTAATCGAGCCCCGCCTGATGGCAGAACACGACCGAGGCCGGATCGCCGCCGTGCTCGCCGCAGATCCCGACCTTGAGGTCGGGGCGAGCCTTGCGTCCGCGCGCCGTGCCGATCTCCACCAGCTCGCCGACACCCGACCGGTCGATGGACACGAACGGATCCGCGTCAAGCACACCCGACTGCAGATAGTTGGTGAGGATGGGGGCCGCATCGTCACGCGACAGGCCAAGGCAGGTCTGCGTCAGATCATTGGTGCCCCAGGAAAAGAACTCCGCGCCTTTTTCTCCTTCGGCGATCTCTTCCGCCCGCAAAGCCGCGCGCGGCAACTCCACCATGGTACCGACCTGATAGGTCAGTCTGACCCCGGTCTCGTGTTCAACCTTCTCCGCGGTGCGGTCTATCACCTCGCGAACGGCGTCGAATTCCCTTCGCCAGGCGATGAGCGGAATCATGATCTCCGGCGTGACGGGCTTTCCTGTTTTCCTGGCCGCCGCGATTGCAGCCTCGAAGATGGCGCGCGCCTGCATCTCGGCAATCTCCGGATATCTGACCGCCAGCCGGCAGCCTCGGAAGCCGAGCATCGGATTGAACTCGTGCAATTCGTTGACGCGGTCCTTGAGCCGGGCGAGGGGCAGTCCAAGTGCCTTTGCGACGGCAATCTGCTCCTCCGCCTTATGCGGGAGAAACTCATGAAGCGGGGGATCGAGAAGCCTGATCGTCACGGGCAGCCCGGCCATGATCTCGAACAGGGACTCGAAATCCTGACGCTGCATCGGCAGTATTTTTGCGAGCGCTGCGCGCCGGCCCGGTTCGTCCTCCGCGCAGATCATCTCGCGCATGGCGAGGATGCGGTCCTCCTCGAAGAACATGTGCTCGGTGCGGCATAGGCCGATGCCTTCAGCGCCGAACGTGCGCGCCTGCTCCGCATCCCGCGGCGTGTCTGCATTTGCGCGAACGCGGAGGCGGCGTGCCCCGTCGGCCCATTGCATCAGCGTTCCGAAGTCGCCGGACATTTCCGGCTGGCGCATCTTGATGCGGCCCAGGATAACCTCTCCGCTCGCGCCGTCGATCGTGATGACATCGCCCTTGGAGAGCGTCAGACTACCGACTGTCAGCCGCTCGGCCGCATAGTCGATCCGCAATGCGCCTGCGCCGCAAACGCACGGCCGGCCCATGCCGCGAGCGACCACCGCTGCGTGGCTCGTCATGCCGCCGCGCGCGGTCAGGATGCCGTTTGCGGCGTGCATCCCGTGGATATCCTCCGGGCTGGTCTCGATGCGCACCAGGATCACGTCGCGACCTCTGGCCTTCAAAGCCTCCGCGTCGTCGGGGCTGAACACGATCTCGCCGGAGGCCGCGCCGGGAGAGGCGGCAAGGCCGGTCGTGACGAGTTGCTTCTCCGCGTCCGTATCGATCGTCGGATGCAACAGTTGCTCGAGCGCGGCGGGATCGATCCGCATCACCGCCTCCTGCTCGCTGATAAAGCCCGCCTGCGCGAGATCGACCGCGATCTTCAATGCCGCCGCCGCTGTGCGTTTGCCGTTTCGCGTCTGCAACAGCCAGAGCTTGCCATCCTGGATCGTGAATTCGACGTCCTGCATGTCCCGGTAGCGCTTTTCCAGTCGCGCGAAGATGACCGTTAGTTCCGCATAGGTCTCCGGCATCAGATCTTCCAGCGAAGGCTCGGCATCGCCAGCCGCGAGGCGGGCGGCCTTCGTGATGTTCTGCGGCGTCCGAATCCCCGCCACCACGTCCTCTCCCTGCGCGTTGAGCAGGAACTCGCCGTACACCTCGTGCGTGCCGGTCGATGGGTTGCGCGTGAAGGCGACACCGGTTGCCGAACTCGGTCCCATGTTGCCGAACACCATCGCCTGGACATTCACCGCCGTGCCCCAGCTGTCGGGTATGTCATGCAGTCGTCTGTATGTCTTCGCGCGTGCGTTCTCCCAGGACCCGAACACGGCCGAGATGGCGCCCCAGAGCTGCCGGTGAATGTCTTGCGGGAACGGCTCGCCCGCAGCGCGCTTCACCACGTCCTTGTATTGAGCAATCACCTCCTGCCAGTCGTCCGCCAGAAGGTCCGTATCGCTGGCCAGACCGCCGAGGATCTTGTGGTTATCGAGAATATCCTCGAATTCGCCGTGGTCGATATCCAGCACCACGTTTGAGTACATCTGGATGAATCGCCTGTAGCTGTCGAAGGCGAAGCGGGCATCGCCGGACCGTCGCGCGAGGCCCTCGACGGTTTCGTCGTTGAGGCCCAGGTTGAGAATGGTGTCCATCATGCCGGGCATAGACGTCCTCGCGCCTGAGCGCACGGAGACCAAGAGCGGGTTCGTCGCATCGCCGAATATGGCTCCCGCCGCCATGCCAACGGCGGCTATCGCACTCTCGACTTCGGTCTCCAGTCCCGCCGGCAGTTTGCCTCCGTTTTCGTAGTAGGCAGTGCAGACCGCCGTGGTGATCGTGAAGCCGGGAGGCACTGGCAGTCCCAGGCTCGACATTTCAGCCAGGTTCGCGCCCTTGCCCCCCAACAGATCGCGCATGTCGGCGCTGCCATGGGTCTGGCCGGTGCCAAACTGGTAGACGAGCCGTTTGGAATCCGGTCCCGTCTTGGCCCCGGTTTTGGCCCCGGTTTTGGCCTGGGCCTGGGTTTGGGGATTGCGCTGCGCGTTACCTGTCGCTTCTTGGGCCATCACCCGACCTCCGCCCTTGTTGTGCATCGTGTTGCACCTGCGAACGACTCGCGATGTGTTGGCTTAACAGCATTGGCTGCCGCCCGAAAGCAAGACGACGGTATTAGAGCTGGAGCGCCTCATTATGCCGGGTAATCTAGGCAGTCTGCTGCGCCTGTGACGCTGCGATGAAGAACGCCCAAGGCGGGCTGTCAGGCCAGCTCAACGCTGGACAAGCCGCCAGAAACCAGCCTTGGCCAGCCGATCGCGGCAGTGGCCGTTGAGATTGGCGAATTTGCGCACCACACAGGCGATGACCGATGCCTGGGTCGCACCCGGCCCGATGCACAGCCGCCTTACGTCGGTTTCACACGCCGCGCGGATCGCTGGCGTAACCTGCGGCGGCAGATCGATGGCGTGCGACGGCGAGTGCAGCATGATGCACCCAGTTGCGACGCTGGCCGCAATCATAATCTTCAACATGAGACTTCCCCGCTTATTGTCATGTGCATGACTGGGCACCACTTGTCGGCGGAAATTTGTCGAATAGACGATTGGCCGAGGTACAACTGTTTAAGAAAAGCGGGTGCAATCAGCTCGGCTGCCCGGCCAATTTGACTTCGCCTGTCCCTGCCAACACTATCGCCGCAGCAACACTATCGCCGCAGTCTGAATGCACGCCTTGTGCCATCCGGAGTGAGCCGCCATGTCCGCCATCGCTCAACTGCCCGCCGTCTTGGAGGCCGTAGACCGCAACCAGGATGAGGGGCTGTCGCGACTGTTCGATTTCCTGCGCATCGACAGCGTTTCTACCGATCCCGCCTACAAGCCACGCTGCCAGGCCGCCGCCGAATGGTGCGCGAAAGCGCTGAACGATGTCGGCATCGCAGCGACAATACGGCCGACGACTGGCCACCCGATGGTTGTCGGGCACGACCGCACCAGCGTGCCTCCGGGGCTCCCGCACGTTCTGTTCTATGGCCATTACGACGTGCAGCCGCCCGATCCGCTGGAGTTGTGGAAAACCGGCCCGTTCGAGCCGCATATCGCCAATGATCCGGCCAACGGCAAGGTGATCGTGGCGCGCGGCGCCCAGGACAATAAGGGACAGTTGATGACCTTTCTGGAGGCCGCGCGTGCCTGGAAGGACGTGGCGGGCGAGCTGCCGGTCGCCGTCACGGTTCTGATCGAGGGTGAGGAGGAATGCGGATCGCCCAGCCTGCCAGGTTTTCTCGCCGAGGCCGGCAACGAGCTTCGGTGCGATTTCGCCATGGTCTGCGACACCAGCCAATGGGACAAGGACACGCCCGCGATAACCACCATGCTGCGGGGGCTTGCGGGGATCGAGATCGTTCTGGAAGGCCCCTCGCGTGATTTGCATTCAGGCATGTATGGCGGTCCGGCAATGAACCCCATTAGGGCGCTGGCGCGTATCGTGGCGGCCATGCACGACGATAGCGGCCGGGTTCAGGTGCCCGGTTTCTATGATGGTGTTCGCAAGCCGACCGCCGAGCAGCTGGCGCAGTGGCAGGGATTAGGCTTCGATCCATCGGCGTTCCTGGGCGAGATCGGCCTCAGTGTACCGGCAGGAGAGATCGATTGCTCGGCCCTGGAGCAATTGTGGGCGCGGCCGACCCTGGAGTTCAACGGCATTTCCGGAGGGTATCAGGGCGAAGGCACCAAGACGGTGATTCCGTCGCTGGCCTCGGTCAAGATCACATGCCGGCTGGTCGCCGGGCAGGACTGGCAGCACGTCCAGGCCGCCATCAAGCGGTTCGTGAGCGAGCGGGTGCCTGCCGATTGCAAGGTTCGCTTCCTGGAGCGGCAGGGCAGCAATGCGATCGCCTTCGATACCACCAAGCCCTATGTCAAGGCGGCTGCGACCGCTCTGGCGGAGGAATGGGGCAAGCCGACCGTGCTGATGGGATGCGGCGCCTCGATACCGATCGTCTCCTCGTTCAAGGACACGCTGGGCATGGAAAGCCTGATGGTCGGCTTTGGCCTTGATGACGACCGCATTCATTCACCGAATGAGAAGTACAACCTGTCGAGTTTCAATGGCGGCGCGCGCAGCTGGGCACGGATCCTCGGCCGGCTGGCCGACGCGCGCTGAGCGGTTAGAGCGGTTCTGGTTTAGGTGGAACCGCTCAGGCCGCGACTGCGGCCCGGCGCTGTTGCGCCGCCCCCGCGGAGGGCCAGGCCGGAGGCCGGAGCGGCCCGTGAGCGATAAAGTCAGATCGGTTCCGCCAATGTCGGAAACGATCTGGTCCTGAAACGGGCTCTCAGCGTGGGCGGCGCCTGGCGGTTCGTCGCGGCCGTGGGGACTGGCGCGTCGCGTCGCGAAAGCATCGCTTCATCGCCTCGCACCGCGCCGGTCCGGGCAGATGAAAAGCGGTACCCTGCGTGCTGTAGATCGACCGGCAGACCTGCTGGATGCCGCTGCTTCCGAGCCAGCCTTGGCGCACCCCCGCCCTGATCGCCCAGCAATCGGCGGCGGTCTCGTCGTAGCCGACGTACTGGTGGGCGCATTCGTGCAGGAAGATCATGCGCTGGGTGATTGCGGGAAATCTTCGCAGCAGGCGCCTGTTGAGCACGATACGGCCGCGCTGGGCGAAGGCGACGGCCGGCGTTGCGCTGCTGAACTCGACCCTTGCCGCCGCGCAAGTCATCCGGCGGCCGCCGACGACAGCACTACCGGCATGGGCGTTCATGAGCTCCGGACCGTACCGGCCGGTGATGTCCACGGGCGCTGCGAGCGCAGCCAGAGTGGAAAACAGGGCGAGCGCCGCGCGCTGCAGCGATCCAAGCCAAATTGCCGCTGAGCGGCTGTGCATGGTGTCGTCCTTCCAAGGTCCGCGACCGGCTTCAATGACGTCGCTGATGGAGCAGCCGATAGTCTTGCGTCAATGCGACAGTCGCCACCACGGGCGCGGTTGTCCAGATGGTTCGGCGGCTCATGTGGTAACCCGCACCCGGCACCGGGCGGAGCGCGCAGCGGTGGACGCAGCAGGGCGTCCTTGAGCACCAAGCGGATGCGTGCGGGAGTTGCGCTGCGCGGCGTGCCGCAGAGCGGTGGATTCTGGCGCCGGACGAGCGGGCAATCGGAACGCATTGCCCGCCCAAGCCCGGGCGGATTTTTTCGCCCACCGGCCATCGTGCCGGCCTTGGTACTTGCCTAAATACTGGCCATCGTGCTTGCCATCAGCGGCACGCCCCGATAAACACAGGCCGCAGGGCGGGTAGCTCAGTGGTAGAGCATCTGACTTTTAATCAGATGGTCGAGGGTTCGATCCCCTCCCCGCTCACCAATGATTTCAATGTGTTAGTTTTGGGTGGCTTGGATGGCTTTCGTGGTAGCACCCACATGGCACCCACGGCGAGGCGAGCGGAGCTTTCGTCTCGAAGAGTTGGCTGATGCTCAGAAGATTTGGTTTGGGCTTAGGGCGGGAGCGCTGAATGCTTTGTGCCGGGATGCACTTTGGCCACTTTCAGTCGCGCGCATCGGTATTGGGGTCGGCATTTCTGTTTGGGGCTTTCCTAGTTTCGCCAGCGGTCTTAGTGGCTTCACCTCTCTACGCAGACTGTGTCGCACCAAGAGAGCCTGGTTGCCTTCACACCCTAGGCCTAGAGGGCGATCAGTTCCTGTTTTCCATGTGCCGGAATGAAGTAGAACGTTTCGCGAGTGAAACTAGGTCCTATGTGTTTTGTCTAAGGGACCAGCAGAATCAGGCAGTTAGAAGATCCAACGAGGCTATTGAGAAGTTCAACTGTTTGGCGCGGCGAGATCCCGTCTGTCCGTGAAGTCTCCGAGACGTAGAGTTGCACCGTTGTCGGCACAGGCCAAACCGGAACGAGGCGGCTGATGCGATGCGCGGTGGACTCCGCCTGGTTCGTCTGTCCAAGTCCGCGTGGAACGTCCATAGCCATTCCTGCCAACCGCCGGCCCAAAGCCCGATGCGTCTTACAACAACAACATTCATGGCCTTGCTTGGCGCACTGACCGGTGTCATTTCGGCACTGGTTCCGGATGCGGTCGCCAATGCCCTGCAACCGGTGTCTTCGCTATTCTTCCTGAAAAACTCATCTGCCCACCCTGGTCTCATATTCGGACCTGTTATCAGCCTTGGCGTTTGGTGGGCCGGTGAACGGCGGGGGTGGGTCATGATCTTGGTTTTCCTGATCACCGTGCTCGCCTGGAGTGCAGCTCTGAATACCGCCTTCTGGGTCTATGACATCAAAGATGAGCGGTTCTTGTTCGGACGGGTCAGTGCGGGGACCGCCAGCACTGATGTAACCCCAGTGATCAAGTTATTGACGGGGGTGGTCGCCGGGATCGTTGGAGCAACGACTCTCGTTTTAGGCTACGCCCTCGCAATACCTTCGTTTCGCAGGGTCCCGCCGATACTGACGACAATTGTTGTGGGCGGCCTAGCGGGGCTCCTGCTCTACCCGTTCATTTCTGGTTGGCATCAGACATCATCGCTGGCCATTCTTTTGGCCGGGTGGCAAGCAAGTGTCGGCGCTTGCCTTGGTCACTGGCTTCGCGGCCATCGGGACAATTATGCAAGGCTTTGAACTCCGAGTTCGGGAAGAATGCCTGTCTGCAACCTGGGTATTGGTCGCCGCATGTTGTTGCTCTCGATCACGCGTGCGGCGATCCGGTCTACGCACCTCGTCTTGCACCGGTAGTGGCGGAACGCGAACTCGTCGAGGTAGTTGAGAAGATGCTTCCCCGCACTCGCGGCCGCAGCGCGCTCACAAGACCCACAACAGCTTGCCCTCGTGGATAAGGTCGGCAACGCGGAGGGAGCGGGCGTTGACCCGGCGGGAGCCCGAGGCTCTAACGTAGGCTGAGCGTCATGGCAGCAGTTCAGCCGGAAACGGCCATGGGGCGCAGTTCGGCTTGGGGCCATGGCACGAAGTCGCTACGCTCCAGCCCGCTGCGCGGGGCGCAGGAGGCGAGAGGGTTTTGAGTGTTGAGATCGGCGATCGGTAGGTCGTCGGCAGGCATGCGAGAGGCGAAATAACCGGGCAGCAAGAGCCTGTCCTGAGGATCGAGGCGTCAACCTCAGCCCAGGAGATGCCTCCATGACAGAAAATCCCGCCACAGCCCTTAACGGCACGTCGCTACGTCAGCGCATGATCGACGACATGCGTGCGCGCAAGCTCGGTCGACATTCCGAGCGCAATCATATCGCCAGTTGCAAGCGGTTCGCCGCCTTCCTGAAGCGATCGCCGGAGACGGCGACGGCCGACGACGTGAAGGCATTCCAGCTTTCGCTGATCGAGACCGACGGTCTCACGATCTGCAACCGCAACCGCATCATGACGGGGTTGAAGTTCCTCCTGAAGGTGACGATGCGGCGGCTCGATCTCGCGGCTGAGGTCTATCATCTGAAGGAGCCGCAGAAGGTCCCGGTCGTCCTCTCTTCCGACGAGGTTAAACAGATCCTGACGATGGCGCCTTCACTCAAGGCGCGTGCCATGCTGACGATCAGCTACGGCTGCGGTCTGCGTGCCGGCGAGGTGGCACGGTTGCGCGTCGGTGACATCGACCGGGCGCAGAAGATCATCCGCGTCGTTCAAGGCAAAGGCCGCAAGGATCGCAATGTGATGTTGCCGGCCGATGTTCTGGCCTTGCTCGAAGCGTGGTGGCGGCAGCGGCCGAAGTGGCGCGACGCCTGGGTCGTACCGCAGCAGCGCTGGCTCTTCCCCGGGCACTATGACGACACGCCGATCACGCCGCGGCAGTACAGCCGCCTGTTCCGGGAGGCGGTGGCGGCGGCCGGCATCACCAAGCCCGGCCTGACGCTGCATTCTCTGCGCCACAGCTTCGCGACGCACCTGCTCGAGGCCGGGGTGGATATCAGAAAAATCCAGGCGGTTCTCGGACACGACAAGCTCGAGACGACGGCGCGGTACACGCGCGTCGCCACCGGCATGATCTCGGCGATCGAGAGCCCGTTGGAAGCGCTGTCATTGCCCAAAGTGCCCGATGGACATCCAGGCAAACGCAAGCGCAAATCGAAAAGGCGGTCGGTCAAATAGCGCCGGCGCGTGTCATATCCGACGCTGGAGGTCGCGGACATCTTCCGCGACCACGGCCTTGACTGGCGTGAAGCCAACCAGGGCCACGTCAGCCTCGACCAGCTGAAGGTGATGAGTGCCATCGAGCGCTGCCGGACGGCGGCGCTCGGCGGCCACGTCGCGCGTTGCGAGAATGCCGATTGTGGGCATACGCACGTCTTCTACAACTCCTGTCGCAACAGGCATTGTCCGCGGTGTCAGGGTGCTGCGTCGCGGGATTGGCTGGCCGACCGCGAGGCCGAGCTGCTGCCGATCGGCTACTTCCACGTCGTCTACACGCTGCCCGCCGAGCTGCGCGACGTAGCCTGGCAGAACAAGCGTGTCGTCTACGATCTGTTGATGAAGGCGGCGGCCGAGACGACGCTCGAGATCGCCGCGGACAAGAAGCGGCTCGGTGCCCGCATCGGCATCACGTCGGTGCTGCACACATGGGGTAGTGCGATGACGCATCACCCGCATGTACACATGATCGTGCCCGGCGGCGGGCTGTCGCCGGATGGCACCAGGTGGATCGCATCGCGTGAGAACTTCCTCGTGCACGTGCACGTACTGGCGCGCAAGTTCCGCGGCAAGCTCCTGGCAATGCTGCTCGACGCGCACAATGGCGGCCGGCTCAAGTTCTTCAACGCGCACGCCGGGCTCGCCGACAAGGCGACCTTCAAGCGCTTCCTCGGGCCGCTGCGTCACCTCAAGTGGGTGGTCTACTGCAAGGCGCCGTTCGCCGGGCCTGTCCAAGTGCTACGCTATCTCTCGCGCTACACGCACCGCATCGCGATCTCCAATCGCCGGCTCGTCTCGGCCGACGACGGCGGTGTCGCCTTCCGCTGGAAGGACTATCGCGAGGATGGCCTTGCGCGCTGGAAGACGATGAGGCTCGCGCCGTTCGAGTTCATCCGCCGCTTCCTCATCCACGTGCTGCCGAAGGGCTTCCACCGCATCCGCCACTACGGCCTACTCGCCAACGCCAACCGCGCCGTGAGCATCGCGAAGGCTCGCGTCTTGCTGGGCGTCGCCCAGCCCGAGACCGCTGAGCAGACCGCCGGCCCGGCTGAGCCGGAGGATGCGCGCGAGCACGCCGCTCCTTGCCCATGCTGCGGTGGCCGCATGCTCATCATCGAGGTGTTCGCGCGCGGGTGTGAGCCCAGATGGCGGCCGGCAGCCGCACCGATCAGGATCGACACGTCATGAGCCGGACGTACTGCGAGCCGCACCGTAAAGCCGATTGTAAGTGCTGGTCGCGAGCCGGCCGCGACGATGCTCATGCCCATCGATGTGAATGGCGCCTTCAAAGCCCGTCGGCGACCACTGGCACCGAGCCAACCCGGCCGGCTCTAAGCGCTGATCCCGGTCCACGGCGTCAGCTTGCACCCTGGCGGCGGCGTATTGCACGCGATATCCACGCTCACGCCCGAGTCAAATCCCCATAGAGCCCGCTGCACCGACCGTGCCCACATCCCGCGACTTCGTGCCTTGGCGCTTCTCGGACGCCGACCGTCCTCGCACGCCACCGGCCGGGCACCATCGGCGTCCGAGAAACCTGCACAGTACGGAACGTCCTGAGACACGGACGATCAGAGCGCGTGTGCTTTCGCGCTGCACGCTCGAGTTGGTAGTCGTCGCGCCGAAAATCGCTGCAGCGCACCACGCCGGGAGTGGATTCCGTGTCCGGCGACTGCTTTCGATCCTATCGCGTCGGCCGGCTGCCTGTCGTCGGATCGTGGATTTTGACCCCGAGCCGACGAAGTGCATGGGTTCAACAGTCGTGTTGCAAAAGTGCAGAGCATGGCGGCGAGCGACATGTGCACCGCAACAACCTCACTTTTTACATGTCACGGCGACGATGGCAGCTTATCGCCCGAGACCTGTTTGGTGTGCGCCGGGAGACCGGCAAGAAGTAGGAGGTGCAAGTCCTCCGCAGTGAAGGAGTAGCGAACCACACTGGCCCCGAGTCATGCGCAGGCGTTCGCGAGGGCGTCGGCGAAGCGTTGACAGGGGAGAGCATAGGCCAGCCATTGAGCCACGAAATGGTCTTATCCTGGGCGCCGACGCCGTACGAAAGTCGGAAGGCAACACGGACGGGCGCGATACTCGCGAGTGCCCGGACGGCCCGGCGTGGTCAGAGACCCTGGCATGTGCAGAAGCTTCTTGTGCGGGAACCGGGAGATCTCGCGTGTCGACCGCTTGGGCAGTTTCGGTCGAAGCCCGTCGGTCCGCATCGGGAAGGCAGGTGCCGAAGCCGATGATGCACGACCGCGAGAAGTCACATTCCGCCATAGTAGCTGCGAAGTCGGCGAACAACGCATCGGCGTCCAAATCCGATGCCGCGGAGCCGGTGGAGCCAAGGGCGGGAACCAAGAGGAACACGGATGGGCAAAGCACGCACCGGACACAGGGCCGGGCTCGCGTGACCCAGGCGCTCGGCCGTGTACGGCAAGCAGCAAGGCAAGGGAAGAAGGAGAGGCTCACCTCGCTCCTCCATCACGTCGATATCGATCTGCTCCGAGAGGCATTCATGGCGCTCAAGCGCGTTGCCGCCCCCGGTGTCGATGGCTTGACGTGGAAGACCTACGCGGCCGATCTCGAGTTCCACCTCGCAGATCTGCACGCAAGGGTCCGACGGGGAGCCTATCGTCCGCTGCCATCCCGCCGGACCTATATTCCAAAAGCAGATGGCAAGCGGCGCGCGCTGGCGGTGGCCGCCCTCGAGGACAAGATCGTCCAGAGTGCGACCGCGGCGGTGCTGAACTGTATCTACGAGGAGGACTTCCTCGGGTTCAGTTACGGGTTTCGGCCTGGACGCGGCCAGCACGATGCGCTGGACGCTCTCGCGGTCGGAATCACGACGAAGAAGGTGTGCTTCATACTCGACGCTGATGTGCGCTCGTTTTTCGATTCGGTGAGTCAGTCATGGCTTGTCCGTTTTCTGGAGCATCGCATCGGTGATCCACGCATCATCCGCCTGATCCGCAAATGGCTTAAGGCGGGTGTCTTGGAGGATGGGGTTGTCACGACCAGTGAGACGGGGACGGGACAGGGCTCGGTGATTTCGCCATTGCTCGCCAACGTCTACCTTCACTACGTGTTCGACCTCTGGGCCAACCACTGGCGACAGCGGGAGGCCAAGGGCGATATGGTCATCGTGCGGTATGCCGATGACATCGTTGTCGGCTTCCAGCACGAGGCCGACGCCCGTCGCTTCTGGGATGCGATGCGTAACCGCTTCGAGGAGTTCGCGCTGTCGCTCCATCCGGAGAAGACGCGCCTGATCGAGTTTGGACGCTTCGCGGCGTACAGACGCGCCAAGCGCGGCCTCGGTAAACCGGAGACCTTCAATTTCCTGGGCTTCACCCACATATCTGGGCGTTCGCGCCGTGGTCGGTTCCAACTGAAACGGCATACCCGGCGTGACCGCATGCGAGCGAAGCTCAAGGAGATCAAGGAGGAGTTGCGACGGCGCATGCACCAGCCGATCCCCGTGCAGGGGCGCTGGCTGGCGCAGGTCGTCAGAGGCTACTTCGCCTATCACGCCGTTCCCACAAACGCGCGCAAGTTAGGTACCTTCCGAAGATATGTGGTTCGCTACTGGTTGCGCACGCTGCGGCGTCGCACTCAAAGGCGCAGTCTCACGTGGAAACGGATCCAGCTTCTGGCGGACAAGTGGCTTCCGCAGCCGAGACCCCTTCACCCCTGGCCGGACCAACGCTTCGCCGTCAAGCACTCAAGGTAAGAACCGGATGCGGGAATCCCGCCCGTCCGGGTCTGTGCGGGGGGCGGCCGGCAAC
>CAWGUF010000007.1:0-61877 GCA_963825625.1 uncultured Alphaproteobacteria bacterium
GACCGCATCGGCCCCCGCATCGATCAGCGCCTTCGTGCCTTCCGGCGTCGCCACGTTGCCCGCGATCACCTGCACGCTGTTGGACAGCTTCTTGATACGGGTCACCGCCGCCAGCACCCGGCTCGAGTGCCCGTGCGCGGTATCGACCACGACCACATCACAACCCGCCGCAATCAGCCTTTCGGAGCGCTCGTGACCATCCTCTCCCACCGTTGTGGCAGCCGCCACCCGCAACCTGCCCTGCTCGTCGGTCACCGCATTGGGGTTCAACTCCGCCTTCTCGATGTCCTTCACGGTGATGAGGCCGACACACCGGTAGTCGCCATCCACCACCAGAAGCTTCTCGATACGATGCTGGTGCAGCAATCGCTTGGCCTCGCCCTGCTCCACCCCTTCCTTGACCGTGATCAGCTTGTCCCTGGTCATCAATTCCGACACCGGCGTTCCCGGATTGGTGGCAAACCGCACGTCGCGGTGGGTGAGAATGCCCACCAGCTTTTTCGTTTTGGCCTCCACGACCGGCACCCCGGATATCCGGTGCCGGCTCATCAACTCCAGCGCGTCGGCCAGCGTCGAACCGGGATCTATGGTCACTGGATCGATCACCATGCCCGATACGAATTTCTTGACCAGCTCGACCTGCGCGGCCTGCACATCCGGCTCCAGGTTCCGGTGGATCACGCCGATCCCGCCAGCCAGTGCCATTGCAATGGCCAGCCGTCCCTCCGTCACCGTATCCATCGCCGAAGAGAGGATTGGAATGTTCAGCTGTATCGACTTCGTCAGCTTGGTCGAGACATCGACCTGGCCAGGCATGACCTCCGATGCTTGCGGCACCAGCAGCACATCATCGAAAGTGAGCCCAACCCGGTCCAGATCGTGCGTCGGGGCAGGCGCCATGGCGGTCACTCCTTGTAGTGAAACCGGACGGGTGGCAGCAGCCAGCCCCGGTGCGATTTCAAATGGCCGATAGCACGCCTAGCGGCAGAAAAAAGCGCCAGAGCAGGGTTACCCAGCGGCAGATCGGCCTGGACACCGAACTCAAGTTGCCTGGACAGCTATCCACTGCCCCCCTTGTTAAGCCGCTGCCAATCCACACTATGTTATGGATAATCAGGTCTTACCCAGCAGCGGGCGGCGCCGCGTGTCGCCCAATCCAAGCTGCCAACCACGCGCAAATGAGCCTTTGGTCTGAAAACGATGACACTCGAACTCGCCTTGTACATTGTCGCCATCGTAGTCCTGCTCATGTTGTCCGCCTTCTTCAGCGGCTCCGAGACGGCACTGACAGCGGTCTCTCGCGCTCGGATGCATGCCTTGGAACAGGAAGGCAATACCCAGGCCAAGCGCGTCAACACCGTGCTCGCCTCGCCTGAGAAGATGATCGGGACGGTCCTGCTCGGCAACAACCTGGTCAACATTCTGGCATCAGCCCTGACCACCAGCCTCCTGATCAATATGTTTGGCGAGTTCGGGGTCGCCTATGCCACCGCTGTCATGACGGTGCTTGTTGTCATATTCGCAGAGGTCCTGCCCAAGACCTACGCCCTGGCCGAGTCCGACCGGGCCGCGCTGATGCTCGCCCGCCCGATGAGTTTCATCATCTGGTTCTTGACGCCATTCACTGCCGCCATCGCCATGATCGTCCGCCTGATCTTCAGGCTTACGCCAAGCCGAAACGATGACGCCGCCAACATACTCGCGCGCCACGAGGAGCTGCGCGGCACCATCGACCTCTCGCACCGGGAGGGCGCCATGGCCCGCCACGACAAGGATATGCTGGGCGGCGTGCTCGACCTGCAGGAGTTGCAGGTCGTCGATATCATGGTCCATCGCACCAAGATGGAAACCGTGCGCGCCGACGATCCCCCACCCCGCATCGTCGAGCAGGTCGTCAAATCCCAATTCACCCGTGTCCCCGTCTGGAAAGACCAGCCCGAGAACATCGTAGGCGTGCTGCACACCAAGGACATGCTTTCCGCACTTGCCGCGGCCGGCTGGGATGCCGAACGCCTCGACATCATGAGCTTCATCTCACCACCGTGGTTCGTTCCCGATCAGACAGGCCTCAAGGATCAGCTCGACGCATTCCTCAAGCGCAAAGCCCAGCTCGCACTCGTCGTCGACGAGTACGGCGAGGTGCAGGGCCTTATCACGCTGGAGGACATCCTGGAGGAGATCGTCGGTCAGATCGCGGACGAGCACGACATCCACGATGCCGCCATCCGCGCCCAGTCCGACGGCTCGGTCCTTGCCGATGGCACACTCGCCATCCGGGACCTGAACCGCCATATGGATTGGGACCTTCCGGACGAGGAAGCAACGACGGTCGCCGGCCTCGTAATCCATGAAGCGCAGACAATCCCGGAGCCGGGCCAGGCCTTCACGTTCTACGGCTACAGGTTCGAAATACTCAGAAAGAGCCGTAACAAGATCACCTCGTTGCGCATCCGGCCAATCGCGCCGCGGCCGCACATTCAGGCCCTGCCGGCGGATGGAGACAGCGCCAGCGGTTGACACCGACCTATTGTCATCAGCCGGACTAAAACTGCAGCAACAGCGGCACAGCCTGGTCGCAAAGTCACCCGACCGCGCGACCTTCACTTGCCCATGCGTCCTGCCCTCCGTACGCTGCCGGCATCTTCTACGTGCGCCCATTCATCACGAGCTCGTAGGGAGTTGCCCGTGTTCCATTACGATCAGCATATATTTGGCTTCGTGACGTTCATCTTCGGCTTCATCGTCGCCAACATCTTTCGCGGCTGGGCGGACTGGATCAACAATCCTGACCGCTATCGCATCACCCCCCTTAAGCTTTTGTGGTCGCTGCTTTTCATGCTGCTACTGATCGAATACTGGTGGGGCTTGTGGGAGCACCGCACCTTCGTCAGCGGTTCGTTCGTGAACTTTGTATTCACGGTATTCCTGACCGGCCTGTTCTACTTCGGCGCCGTCTTCCTGTTCGATACCGCCCGCAGCGACGACCTGCCCGCTCGCGACGCCTACTTCCGCAGCATCAAGCCGGTCGCGATCATCGTTGCACTGATCATCATCTGCCAGTCGGTTCAAGCCCAACTGCATCGAACAGAACCCATGCTGGCCCTTCAGAACGCGGAGCGCCTGGGGGGAGTATTCTCGATGATGCTGCTCTACTTCGTGCAGAGCACCATCCTGCACGCCGCCATCTTCGCACTCTCGCTACTTCTGCTGCTTGTCTACATCGCCGAGAAGCACATGGGTGCCACTGGGCTCCTTCCCGCACTGCATTGAAAAACTACGGCAGCCACGAGCCGGCACCCCGACCTGTGCGACAAAAAACGGAAAGGACGCGTCATGGCAACTCAAACCCCAGAACCACTGCGATTGTTCATCTCGTATTCGCGTGGCGATCGCGCCATGATTGATCCACTTGTCGAAAGGATCGAGGCGCACGGCCTCGACGCCGTTCTAGACACCGAGGACATCGCTCCAGGTGAAGACTGGCGTCTGCGCCTGTCCGGGATGATCGCCAAGGCCCATGCCGTCGTCGTTTGCATCAGTCGCCATTCCCTGGCATCCGAGATATGTCGCTGGGAGCTGCAGCAAGCCACGGCGCTGTCGAAGCGTCTCATCCCCGTGCTGGTCGACAGCGTCGATACCGCAGCCATTCCGCCAGAGCTCGCCCGCCTCAACCTTATCGTCGCCAACGACCAGACCGTTCTTCACTCTGCCGCCGCAGCAGTCGTCGAGACTGCCCGCACGGACGTCGATTGGGTCCGAATGCACACCGAGCTTGGTCACGAGGCACGCGGCTGGACCGACTCCGGCCATCGCCAATCCTATTTATTGCGCGGCGAGAGGCTGGAGGCAGCCGAGCTATGGCTCGCCGCTCGTTACGGTCAAACCGTGACCCCGAGCCCCTTGCATGAGGAGTTCATTGTTAAAAGCCGCGTCCACCAGAACAATCAACGCTCAGCCAGCCGCAAGACCGGCGCGATCATACTCTTCTTCAATCTCGGCTTGACCCTGGTGGCCGCCTGCGCCGGAACGCTGATCCTGTCGATGGGCTCTAGCGCATCTGGGCAACTTGACTACCAGGAGCTCAAGACGCGCTGTCAGCGCGAAGTGAGCTCGCTGCGCCGCCTCCTCGATCGCAACGATACCATCGATAACAATCGGCGCACCAGGAACTGACGCAATATCCGCTCCAGATCAGGCGAGCGGCTGTGACAGCGCTGTCAGACGTCGCCGCACGATGTCGATGTGGTTACGCAGATTGTAGAGCTGGTCGGAGAACGCCAACGGGATCTTGATCTCGTTGACCGCGACCTCAATGGCGTCGATCTCCGCCTGCTTCATCGCGATCACCTCGGGGTCGGGATTTGCATGAACGCCCCGCTCCAGCAGCTTGAGCTGCTTGTACCAATGCATCAGCCTCCGCTTGACGCGCCATGTGTAGAGCATCGGTCCGATCCGCAGCGCGGGAATCGCCAGGCCGAGCAGCGGAAGCAGAAGCACGGCCAGCCGGTCGATCAGCGTCGCCCAGTGGAACGGCAGATAGCGTTGCAAAAATGGCGGCCCGGACTTGTAGATGCGGCGGGCATCCTCCGACATTGGAAATTCAGGGTCCGTAGTAATCGGAAAGCGGCCCACACTCTCGAATACCGGCGCCTCGCCGTTGGGGCCGATGACGGGCTTATCGTGAGCCGCCACCACCGCCTGCGTCAACAAATTGGCGAGCGCTGGATGCATGTCCTCCCGAACCACCAGCGCCGCCAGCGTTGCCACCAAATGCACATCGCGCGCCGGCAGGTTCTCCGCCAGATCGAGCACCCCGTGTTTCAGCGTCAGGCTCTCCAGAAAAGGAAAGCGCTGCGCGATGGCCTCGGCTTGTGCCAGGCTCATCAGCTGCAGGTTCCGCATCCTGAGCAATCGTCTGATCGTGACGGCTCCGGGACCGAGCACGAGGAACCCAACATCGGCCTCCCCTTTCTCGAAAGCAGCCGGATACTCCCGCAGATCCTTCGCAATGAGCGTGCTGTTCCCGGCGTTTACGCCGCTCGCCGCAAGCAGCCGTGTGGCAAGAAAATTGGTGCCGCCTCCCTCAGGGCCCACCAGGATCCGCTTGCCTCTGAGATCCGACAATTGCTCCATGCGCTCGCCGCGATGAAAGATCCAGACCGGCTCATAGCCGATCCGCCCGATCGATCTCAGGCCCGGCTCTGTCGTGCCGTTCGCGATTCCACCCTGCAGAATTCCTGCCTGCACACCATTTGTACCGGCCCTCAGCTTTTGCAGGTTCTCGAACGAGCCCGATGTAGGCTCCTGCCTCAGCTCTATCTCGTTCTTCTTCAGGAAGTCGCGATAGCGTTCCGCCTCCTTCCAGTACGGACTGTCCTTGCTCGCCGTCGCAATCACGATCGTCCTCGGCGGCTCGGGCCGCACATACTTGAACGCAGCCCAGAAGCCGGCGACAACCAGCAACGCCACGACCACCAGCGGCATGATCAGGTAGGTGCGCTCCCTCATGCCCGTGAATGGATCGCTTCGCTTCATCCCGCGCCCCCTGCGACACAACTGCGGCCGGGCTCAGGCTTCGCCCCAGACCTTGACTGCGGTCTCCACGACCAAACGCAGCTTTTTCTCCTGCTCTTCCTGGCTCAACGGATTGCCGGTGTCTATGCTTGCAAAGCCACACTGCGGCGACAGCGCCAGCCGATCGCCGTCGATGTAGCTCGCCGCCTCGCCGATGCGCCGCTCGATCTCTCCGCCACTTTCGAGCGTGCCGCTCTTCGTTGAAACGAGGCCCAGCACGATACGCTTGCCCTTGGGCACGAACCGCAGCGGCGAGAAGTCACCCGCGCGCGGACTGTCGTATTCCAGAAAATAGAACCCGATATCGAGCGCATTGAACAACCGATCCGCAACCACCTCGTAGCTACCTTCAGCATGGAAACGGCCCGCGCGATTGCCGCGGCACAAGTGCATGCCGACCGCCAGATCGCTTGGTTTTCCAGAAAGAATCCGATTGGTGACCCCAATGTAGTGGTCAATCGTCGTGCTCCAGTCCTCCCCTCGTGCGGCCAGCATCTCGCGCACCTCCACGTCACCGAATTTGGCGAACGCCGTCTCGTCGATCTGCACATAGCGGCACCCCGCGGCATGAAGCGCCGCCAGCTCTTTGCCGAACGCCTCCACCGTATCGTCCCAGAACTGATCGACGTCCTTGTAGGCATGCGCCAGAACGGCAGCGTCTCCACCGCGGAAGTGAAGAGCACACGGCCCAGGTATCGTGATCTTCGGCACCGCACGCGTGAGTGACTGCACGAGTTTGAAGTCATCGGCATGGATCGGCGAGGTCCAACCGATCCTGCTTTTGATCGTCGCCATTGGTTGCGCTGCACGCGTCCCCGCACCATGGTCGTGGTCGCCGCCCTGCGGCGCCAGTGTGATGTTCCCAAGACGTCCGTAGAAATAACTGTGATATTGCGCCCGCCGAAACTCGCCGTCTGTCGCCAGCCTCAGTCCCACGCGGTCTTGAAGCGCCACGGCCTCGCGGATTGCCGCGTCCTCGCCATCTGCCAGCTCCGCATCGCCCGCCTGACCTGCGGCGTGACGCCGTCGCAGATCGAGCAGCCCGGGCGGACGCAGCAACGAGCCGATATGTTCGGCACGGAATGGCGGCAAAGTGCCGGTTGTGGGATGCGCCATCACTTGTCTCCCCATGCTGATCCCGGGGCGGCGGGAAAGACGCAATCGCAGCGCCGCCGCAACAGCCGCCGCCTGATCTTATTGCGACACGCCCAGCAGCCGCAGCGCATTGCCCCCCGCAATCAACGCCTGCTCGTCCGCCGTCAGACCCGCTGCCTCCAGCGCGCCCCCCAGCAGCGGCTTGATCGGACCCTCGCTCACGATCGGCCAATCGCTGCCCGCCAGCACATTCCTCACCCCGAGCATCTCCACCGCGGCTCGGATCAGCGCAGGATGGAAGCCCATTGTATCGACGTATACATGGCGCCGCAGAGTCTCCTCCGAGCCGCTCGGCAGCTGGCTCATGTGCGAAAACCCAGCCGTCATCGCCAGTCCGCCAAATGCCAATGCGGTCACCACCACTTTGAGGCCAGGCAACTCCTCGAACACGCCGCCTTCGATCAATGCGATCAGGGCCGCCCCGTTCACGGTGCCGCGCGCAAACAAGGTGCCTATCCGCCCATAGGGCTCCATCTGAGCAATGAGTGGATACGGATTGACCGGATGCACGAAAACCGGCACGCCGAGCCGCGCCGCCGCCGCCAGTGTGGGACGAGCCTCCGACACGTCGATCAATTTGTCCCCGCGCGCGCAATCCACAAAAACGCCCTTGAGGCCAAGCGTGGTGACGGCCCGCTCCAGCTCGCGCGCCGCCCGCTCGCCGTCATAGGCATCGATCGTTGCGATGGCATGGATACGCCCGGAATGCCGCGCCGCCACCGCCGCCATTTCATCGTTGAGCATACGGATCGTCTCGGGCGGCACATGTCCGTCCGCATCGGCAATCTGCTGGGCCGGTGCGTTGACGATGCGCGCAGCAAGATCGCCGTCCTGGATCGCGCGCAGCATCAACGTCTCATCACGCAGCAGCCGCGCCGTCTTCTCCCACCGCGCACGCTGACTCGGCGGTGCGGTCTTCATCGCCGTCACCTCGAACCGCGCCGGCATATGATGACAATGGAAATCGACAACGTCGCAGGTCAGCGTCATGGGTTTCACAGCACCACTTCTATGAGATGCGGCCCCTTCTCCCGGCATCCTGCCGCGAACGCCTTGCAGAACTGGTCGACGTCCGTCACCCGCGTCCCCGGCACGCCTTGCCCTTTGGCGAGCGCCACGAAATCCAGCGTCGGCCGGTCGATCGTCAGCATGTCGTTCGCCTTCGGACCTGGCTTGCCAGCCAGCACGTTGGCGAACTCCGCGCGCAGGATCTGATAGGCGCGGTTGGCGAAGATCACGGTAAGAACGTCGAGGTTCTCACGCGCTTGCGTCCACAATGACTGGATCGTGTACATCGCACTGCCGTCGCCGGTCAGGCAGATGACCTTGCGATCAGGCACCGCGATCGCAGCCCCGGTCGCCACCGGCGGCGAATAGCCGATCGATCCGCCCATGTTCTGGATCATGTCGTGCGGCCGCGCACCTGCCGTCAACGCCATCGCCTCCCGCCCGGTGGTGATCGTCTCATCGATCACGACGGCATTGTCCGGGATCAGCACGGCGAGCGCCTGCGCGATCGATTGCGGCGTCAGCGCCCCGGTGGGCAAGGCCTGCTCCACGCGCTGCTGTACCTGTGCCGTACCCGCCTTTGCCCCCACTGCCTCGGCCAACGCCTCCAGCGCCGCAAGCAAATCGACACCCGCACGCCCCAGCTCATGCACCTGGCAGCTCTCCGGCTTCATCAGGCTGGGCTTGCCCGGATAGGCAAAAAAAGCGATCGGCTCCGTCGTCTCCAGCGTGATCATATGCTGGAACGGCTTCAGCGCCGGCAGTGCCACATCCACGAAATAGGGGATCCGGAACGTTGGCACGCGCCCGGCGCCACGCTCGATACGCGGTGAGAAGAACTGCGTGGCCAGCGTCACACCCGTTTTCGCGGCAATCCGACCGGCGATCTCCAGACCGTCCGCCCGCAGCGCGCGGCCTGCCAGGATCAGCATCGCCTTCTCGCCTGAATGCAGCACGCGCGCCGCCTTCTCGATGGCCGCCGCAGCAACGCTCGCCCGCTCCTGTGGCCCCACCGGTTGCGCCACCCCGCGGTTGGTATCGTTCCAGGCGGTATCGCCGGGCAGAATGAGCGTCGCAATCTGCCCCGGCGCCGACTTTGCTGCCGCCACGGCAGCAGCCGCATCCGCCCCCACATCGTCGGCGCTTGCCGACGTCTTGACCCAGTGCGAGACCGGCCGCGCCAACCCTTCGATGTCGCAATTCAACGGCGCATCGTACGCAAGGTGCCAGCTGGCATGTTCGCCGACCACGTTGACGATGCCCGAGGTCGCCTTCTTGGCATTGTGCAGGTTGGCAATGCCGTTACCCAGACCGGGCCCCAGATGCAGCAGCGTCGACGCAGGCCGATCCGCCATGCGGTAGTACCCGTCGGCAGCTCCCGTCACGACACCTTCGAACAGAGCCAGCACCGCACGCATTCCGTCCACCCGATCGAGAGCGGAAACGAAATGCATTTCGGAGGTGCCGGGATTGGTGAAACAGACATCGACCCCGCTTGCCAGCAGCGACCGTGCCAAACTCTCCGCGCCATTCATCTCGCCAAATCCTCGCCTGTCCTCGACCGCCCACGCAGGACGTGCCATCGCCGTCCTGTACGGACCACTATCCGCCGCCCATGCCCAAACCTCAAGCCACCACTATGCACACCCCCGCCCCGCTCCGACCCCGATCGGAAACAGCGATTTCAACTCACTGATAGCATTACGAATTATGTCACCTGAGGCGCATTCATTCAGGCTGCATTCATGCCGAGGCGCGCAACCTCGAAGCGGATCGAGCCGAACAACACTTGGCTAGCGTGATCCATGTGGCCCCCGCGAGGACAGCCGCATCGACATCACGCAAGGCCTGACCGAGGAGTACCCAATGCTCAAGCAAACTATGACGCTCTGCGCCGCCTTTGCCGCCGGAGCCATACTCATCACCACTACGGCCCAGGCAGCGCCGGCATCGCCCGGCACCCGCTCTGCGATAACGACGGCCGCCCCGGATACTGCTGTCCAACACGTCCGCCAATCCGGCAGGCGCCACTTCCGCTCCCGGCGCTTGCATCGCGGCCCTTCGTTCCACGGGCCACGCTTCTACGGTTATGGACCGCGATACTACGGACGTCGCTGCTCCCTGGAGCGCCGCGTGTGGTGGCGTCACGGCCGCCGCCAGGTCCGCTGGGTCCGCGTCTGCCACCCGCGCCGCCATTGGCTATGACCTAGCTCATTACGAACGGGAGCAGGCTTTGACCTGCTCCCGACCTCCGCTTTTAGTCGGCGCTCACCTCGGCAGGCGTCATCGCCTTGATCGCTAGCGCATGCACGCCGCCGGCCAGCTCCCCCGCCAACGTCTGGTTGACCATTCGGTGTCGCGCGACACGGGATTGACCGGTGAATGCCTCCGACACCACCAGCACCCTGAAATGGCTATCACCAGTGTGCGGAGAGCTGGCATGCCCGGCATGCAGGTGACTCTCGTTTACGATTTCCAGCCGGATCGGCTTGAACGCCGCTTCCAGCTTGGCCCGGATCTGCCCCTCCACCGACATTAATCTACGCTCCATATCCAACTGCAATTATGTTATCTGGACCGCCACGAACGGTATTGACGTATTGCGGACCGGACACGCTCGCTTGTGCAGCGACCATACTCGCATCATACTCCCGGCAACATGAAGCTCGAACTCGAAATACTTCGACATGATCCGGATCCGGCGCAGCCGGCCTGAAGCGGCGCGCACCGATGAGCCGCCGGACCTCCCGTGCTGCCAGTGGAAAGGCTGCGAGGAGCCCGGCCTCCATCGTGCGCCCAAGGGTCGCGGCCGGGACGGGGAGTTCTACCTGTTTTGCGCCGAGCACGTCCGCCACTACAATTCCTCCTACAACTACTTCGACGGCATGAGCGACGCCGAGGTGGAGGAGTTCCAGAAGGACGCGCTGACAGGCCACCGCCCGACCTGGAAGATGGGTGCCAATTCATGGTCCCACGGCACCCAGAACGGCACGACAAACGCTGAAATCAATCGCTTCCGCGCCAATCGACAGGCCCAGACCCAGACATTCTACGCTTGGCGTGCCCGCCAGACACGGAAGCAGGCCGAGCCTGTCGGCCGCAAGCTGAAGCCGCTGGAAAAAAAGGCCATGGATGCCATGGGACTTGATGGCCGCGCCAGCAAGGATGACATCAAGAACAGGTTCAAGGAATTGGTAAAGCGCCACCATCCCGACGCCAATGGGGGAGACCGCGGGGCGGAGGAGAAGTTGCGCGAGATCATCCAAGCCTATAACTATCTGAAACAGGCGGGGCTCGTCTGAGGGTTGTCGGCTTGCCGTTGGCCCGTTCCCGCGCGCCGCACCGCGCCACTCGTTGCCTTCCGACAGTCCGGCAGGCGCGGGACAGGTAGGATATGCCCATAGCAAACACCAAGAAGCGGATAACAACATCCATGCCTGCAGCAGCCACCAACGGGGCCATCGGCCTGCCCGACATGAAAGTCTCCGTGCGCCAGGTTTTCGGCATCGACAGCGATATGGAGGTGCCCGCCTACTCCAAGGCGGATGACCACGTACCCGACCTCGACCCCGACTACCTGTTCAACCGAGAAGTCACCCTGGCCATTCTCGCCGGCTTCAAGCACAACCGGCGCGTCATGATCCAAGGCTATCACGGCACCGGCAAGTCCACTCACGTCGAGCAGGTTGCTGCCCGACTCAACTGGCCGTGCGTCCGCGTCAATCTCGACAGCCACGTATCTCGCATCGATCTCGTCGGTAAAGATGCGATCGTCCTGAAGGACGGCAAGCAGATTACCGAGTTCCGCGAAGGCATCCTCCCGTGGGCGCTGCAGAACAACGTCGCACTGTGCTTCGACGAGTACGACGCCGGCCGCCCTGACGTGATGTTCGTGATCCAGCGCGTGCTGGAGGTCTCCGGCAAGCTCACCCTGCTCGATCAGTCGAAGGTGATCCGCCCGCACCCGGCGTTCCGCCTGTTTTCGACAACCAATACGATCGGCCTTGGCGACACCTCCGGCCTGTATCACGGCACCCAGCAGATCAACCAGGGCCAGATGGACCGCTGGTCGATCGTCGTCACCCTGAACTATCTGCCGCACGACGAGGAAGCCAAGATCGTTCTGTCCAAGGTCAAGGCCTACAACAAGAGCGAGCCAAAGCGGAAAATCATCTCCAACATGGTCCGCGTCGCCGACCTCACCCGCAATGCCTTCATCAATGGCGATCTCTCCACCGTGATGAGCCCGCGCACGGTCATCACTTGGGCCGAGAATGCCGAGATCTTCGGCGATGTCGGTTTCGCATTCCGGATGACGTTCCTGAACAAGTGCGACGAGCTGGAACGCCCGATGGTCGCGGAGTTCTACCAGCGCTCCTTCGGCGAGGAATTGCCGGAAAGCGCCGCCAACGTCGCATTGTCATAAAACAGCAGGCAAAAGACAGCAGGCGGCAGGAAAGTCCGCTCCTTCCGAATTCGGCTGTCTTCCGCTCGCTGCCAGCTGCCTGAGAACAGCCCATGCCCCCACCGTCATCGTCCAAGCGCAATAAAGAGCCCCCGGCGGAGCCGTTCAAGCGCGCACTCGGCATGGCCTGTCGCGCCATTGCCGGCGATGAGGAGGTGCAGGTCGCCTACTCCGCCGGCAAGCCTGCGCTGGAAGGCAAGACAATGACATTGCCGGAGCCCTCGCGGCTCCCTACCCAGCGTGAGATCGCCGTCATTCGCGGCTGGGCAGACAGCCTGTCGCTCACCGCGGCAGTCCACGACGCCAAGCTTCACCGCAAAATCGCGCCGGAGGCTGGCCCCGCCCGCACCGTCTTCGAGGCGGTCGAGCGTGCCCGCATCGAGTCCCTCGGCTCGAATCGCATGGCCGGCATGGCCCAGAATCTCACCGCCAAGGTCGAGGACCAGTACAGCCACGCCCGCTTCGGAGCCATAAAGGAGCGCGGCGATGCCCCGCTCGAGGACGCCCTTGCACTCATCGTCCGGGAGCGTCTGACTGGCCTCACCCCGCCCGAGAACGCCAAGGCGCTGGTCGATTTGTGGCGGCCCTACATCGAGGAAAAATCAGGCGAGACGCTAGACCAGCTGCAACAGCAGGCCGAGAACCAGGCCGGCTTCGGCCGCATCATGAAAGACATGCTGCGCCAGCTCGATCTCGTCGAGGAGATGTCGGAGGGCGAAGCCTCGGAAGGCGAGGACCAGGCCCAGGAGGAGCAGGAGGGCGGCGAGGAAGAGTCCGATGCGCAGGAAGAGGCCGGCGAGGGCGATTCCGAGCAGATGGACGAGCGCATGGCCGAGGCCCAGGACGGCGAATTCGACGAATTCCGCCGAATCCATGGACACTGAGCAATTCGACGGCGAAGGCGACGAAGAATTCGAATCCGACCAGCCCTGGCGCCCCAACTACTCCGTCCTCGATAACCCCGAGAAATTCGGCTACAAGATCTACACCAAGGACAACGACGAGGAAATCGCCGCCGAGGAGCTCTCGACGCCCGACGAGCTGGAGCGCCTCCGCTCGTTCCTCGACAAGGAGCTACGCGCCCTCTCCGGGGCCGTCTCCCGCTTCGCCAACCGGCTCCAGCGCCGCCTGATGGCGCAGCAGAACCGCGCATGGGACTTCGATCTGGAGGAAGGCGTGCTGGATGTCGCCCGCCTCACCCGCATCATTATCGATCCCATGTACCCGCTGTCGTTCAAGCACGAGCGCGACACTGACTTCCGCGACACCGTCGTCACGCTGCTGCTCGACAATTCAGGCTCCATGCGGGGCCGGCCGATCATGGTCGCCGCCTGCTGTGCCGACATCCTTGCCCGCACGCTGGAGCGCTGTGGCGTGAAGGTCGAGATTCTCGGTTTCACGACCAAGGCCTGGAAGGGCGGACAATCGCGCGAGGGCTGGCTCGCAGCCGGTAAGCCGGCGACCCCGGGGCGCCTCAACGACCTGCGCCATATCGTCTACAAGACCGCCGATGCACCCTGGCGCCGCGCCAAGCGCAACCTTGCACTGATGATGCGCGAAGGCCTACTCAAGGAGAACATCGACGGCGAGGCCGTCGCTTGGGCCCACAATCGCCTGCTTGGCCGCCCCGAGAACCGCCGTATCCTGATGGTTATTTCCGACGGTGCGCCAGTTGACGATTCAACGCTTTCCGTGAACTCCGGCTCCTATCTCGAGCATCACCTGCGTCAGGTGATCGAGGAGATCGAGACCAAAAGCCCGGTCGAGCTGATTGCAATCGGCATCGGTCACGACGTCACCCGCTATTACCGTCGCGCCGTGACCATCACGGATCCTTCAGAGCTCGCCGGTGCCATGACCGATAAGCTTGTGGAGCTGTTCGAGGAGACCAGCGGCCCCGCCAAGGAAAAGCAGACGATGGCACGTCCCAAGCCGCAGAAGAAAGCCGTGCACTGAGGCATCTTGTACACACCAGGCCGCCCGTCTGGGTAGCAAGTAGCGCTGCCCGCCGGGGCCCACACGCCAACCGGCTGCTGACAGCCGCAGCCGCACTGCTTTTCTCCGCGTCCGCCGCATCCGCGCAACAGCCGCGCTCGGGCCGCTTTCCCGATAGCGACCACACGATCACGGTCTCAACCCAGCCGATTGCGGCGTTCGAGCGTGCCAATCCCGCGCGCTCGAGCTTCGGCCGATTGCAATTCCTGGGCGGCCTGAACCTGACATCGCCATCCCCATCGTTTGGCGGCTGGTCAGGCCTCGTCATCGAGCCGGACGGCAAACGCTTCATGGCCGTCTCCGACAATGGTGCCTGGATGTCGGGCGAGATCAGCTACGAGGACAGCGTCCCACGGGCTATTCGCAACGTCATCATCGGCCCAATCAAGGCGCTCAGCGGTCGCCGGCTTGCAAACAAGCACGAGCGGGATTCGGAGAGCATAGCCCTTGTCGAGGGCAATCTTGGTCGCGGCACGGTCCTGATCTCGTTCGAGCGCCTGCCGCGCATCGGCGCCTTTCCTGTCTCGGGTCAGCGTTTGGCGGCGCCAAAGCACTATCTCGAGTTGCCGATCGAAGCCCGGAGGATGCCGCAGAACAGGGGGCTGGAAGCGGTCACGCTCTTACCAGGTGGTCCGCACAAAGGCGCAGTCGTCGCCTTCGCCGAACAGCACCTGACGCGCAACCGCCATCACACCGGCTGGATATGGCCGTCCGGTCCCAGCGGCTTGGCTCGCCCGATCTACCTGATTGACCGCAACGACTTCGCGGTGACGGATCTCGCAGCACTTGCCGATGGCAGCCTCATCGTCTTGGAGCGCTTCTTCAGCTGGACACAGGGCGTCCGCATACGGCTGAGGCTGATCTCGCCTCAGGCCGTCAAGCCCGACGCCATCCTTGACGGCGAGACGCTGCTGCAAGCCGACATGACCTACGAGATCGACAACATGGAAGGCCTCGCCGTGCACCAGGACGCCGGCGGCCGCACCATCCTAACGCTGATCTCCGACAACAACTTCAACCCGATTTTCCAGCGCACGATCCTGCTGCAATTCGCTTTGTCGGACCAACACCCGCAATAATGGCGGACGTATTCAGGCTTGATACCGATCACAACACCGCCAAGCTGCGAGGATAGACTTTCACCGCAGCTATGATTGCTGCCAACTGCGCGACAAAATGGAGGTCTTGCCATGCGAAACGCCGGTTTCGCGCGCCCAATCACGCTCCTGGCGATCGCCTCGACGCTGATGGCGCTGGCCTCGCCCGGCGAGGCACAACGGCGGGCGCCATGGCCCCCCGACTACGAGCGCAGCTACGAAACGCGCCGTCCGGCACACGGGTATTCCGGCTGGGTGCTCTACGGCGGCAGACAATACTATTGTGATTATATCCGCCGCCCGAACCGGCGCTGCTGGGTAGACCGTCGCGGCCGCGAGCGCTGCCGCGTCGTCGGCTGGACGCTCGAGCAACGCTGCGATTGAAGCACCGGTAGAAAAAAGCGGGACGTCAGGCCGCCGACTCCGTCGCCGCTACCGGCGCGCCGATCTCGGCCTTCTTCTTCTCGATGTCGCGCTTCAGCTTGCGGCACCGGAGCGACAGCTCGTCCGCCTTCGCCTTCATCAGGAATTTGTCGAGCCCACCGCGATGCTCAACCGACTTCAGCGCATGCGCCGAAATCCTCAGCTTCACATTCCGGCCCAGCATGTCGCTGATCAGCGTCACATCGCACAGGTTCGGCCGGAACTTGCGCTTCGACTTGTTCTCCGCGTGGCTCCGGTTCTGGCCGGAGACGGTCTGCTTGCCGGTCAGCTCACAACGCCTGGTCATCTCTCATTCCTTCGCGCATTCATGATCCTGCCCCGTGGTCACGCCCGAGGCAGGGGCCGTTCACCAAGCCTCCGCATCGGCGGCGCAAGCCGCGGCGAGGATAGGTGCGGATAATGAAAACAGCCGGCAGGCGGCGCCGACCGGCTAGAACAGGCATCGTATAAGGCGATGATGATACCCCCGTCAAGGTAATCGCAGCGTCATTCGCGGCTTTGCGCTCACCCGCGGGGCAGCTATAAGGCCCCGAACACCGCCAACACTGCCGCCCGACAGGCAACCCGATCATGGCAAAGACACCACCGAGCAACCGGCCCGACGCCCGCCTCCCGAAAGGCTTTCGCGACACCGGCCCGGCCGAGATCCGCACCCTCAACCGGATGCTGTCCACCATCCGCGAGGTCTACGAGCGCTATGGCTTCGAGCCGCTGGAGACCCCGGCCTTCGAATATACCGACGCCCTCGGCAAGTTCCTGCCCGACCAGGACCGCCCCAACGCTGGCGTGTTCTCGCTGCAGGACGAGGACGAGCAGTGGATGAGCCTGCGCTACGACCTCACCGCGCCGCTCGCCCGCTACGTCGCCGAAGGCTTGAAATCGCAGACCCTGTCGCTGCCGTTCCGCCGCTATGCCACCGGCCCGGTCTGGCGCAACGAGAAGCCCGGCCCGGGCCGCTTTCGCCAGTTCACCCAGTTCGACGCCGATACGGTTGGCACCGACAACATCGCCGCCGACGCGGAAATCTGCATGCTGGCGGCCGATACGCTGGAGGCGTTGGGGCTAGCCGGGCAATACCGGATCAAGGTCAACAATCGAAAAGTCCTGGATGGGATGATCCAGTCCGTGGGCGTCGATCCCTCCAACGAAGCCAGACGGCTGGCCGTCTTGCGGTCTCTCGACAAGCTCGACAAATTTGATCGCGACGATGTCGCGCTGTTGCTGGGCCCTGGCCGCAAAGACCAATCAGGTGACTTCACCGCGGGTGCCGGCTTGGCCCCGAACCAGATTGACACTTTGCTGGCATTCGTAACGCAGCCGCATGTGGAACAGGGCAACATAGGCGCAATCGCAAAACGCAACGGTTTCGAACCGACACAGCTCTACCAAGATGGCCTGGCCGAGCTTGGCCAGATTAGCGAACTGGTAAAGGCCGCCGGTTATGGCGACGATCGTATTACCGTGGATTTCTCGGTCGTGCGTGGACTCGACTACTACACCGGCCCCGTGTTCGAGGCCGAGCTGACCTTCGAGGTCAAGGACGAGGACGGCAACACCGTCCGCTTCGGCTCTGTCGGCGGCGGCGGCCGCTATGACGATCTGGTCGCCCGCTTCACAGGCCAGAAGGTGCCCGCCACCGGCTTTTCCATCGGCGTCTCGCGCCTGGCCGCGGCGCTCAATGTGCTCGGCCGCAACGAGGCCGCCAATGCTCCCGGCCCGGTGGTTGTCCTGGTCATGGATAAGGGCGAGTTGCCGCGCTATCAGAAAATGGCCAAGGACCTGCGCGAGGCTGGCATCCGCGCCGAGATGTATCTCGGCACCGCCGGCATGAAGGCGCAAATGAAGTATGCCGACAAGCGCGGCGCCCCCTGCGTCATCATCCAGGGCTCCAACGAGCGTGAGGCCGGCGAGATCCAGATCAAGGACCTGATCGAAGGCTCAAAGGCTGCCGAGACCATTACCGACGCCAAAGAGTGGCGCGAAAGCCGGCCGGCCCAGTTCTCCGTTAAAGAGAGCGAGTTGGTCGAAGCCGTGACCAGTGTCCTGGAGCGGCATAGGTAAGAAGGAGGCAACCGGCAAATTCGCGGGGACACCGGACAGCAAGCGCAGCATCCGACATGCGCCCCACTGTCTGTTGCCAACTGCCAGCTGCCGCAAACCCGATGACTGCAGAATCAACCCGCCAGTTCGAAGCGTTGGAGCATCAGGCCGCCCGCCTGATGAGCGCCTTCACGCGCGCCGGCTGCGAGGCGGTGGCGCCAGCCATAATCCAGCCCGCCGACGTCTTCCTCGACGTGATCGGCGAGGACCTGCGAGGGCGCACCTACGTCTTTACGGACCCGGACGGCCACGAGTTGTGTCTGCGCCCCGATCTAACCGTGCCAACCTGCCGGCTGCATCTGGCGCGCGACATCGCTCCTGATACACCTGCCCGCTACTGCTATAATGGACCCGCTTTCCGTTTCCAGCCGCTCGGACCCAATGCCGCCCACCCCAATGAGTTCAGACAGGCTGGCGTGGAGCTTATCGCCCAGCAGGACGCGGCCGCGGCCGACACAGAGGTTCTCCGGCTGATCCTCGACGCCCTCGCCGAGGTCGGTCTCGGCGCCTTCCGTGTTCGTATCGGCGACCTCGCCCTGTTCCACGCGCTGCTTGCCGATCTCGACATGCCCGAACGCGCTCGCCAGCGCTTGCGAGCCCACTTCTGGCGGCCGGAAGCCTTCCGCGCCGCTCTCACGCGGCTGACCGTCAGCCCCGCTGGCTCGCTCGCCGGCCTCCCCGCCGACCTGGTAGCCCGCCTCGACACAAGCGATCCGAGCGGTGCCGAAACAATCGTGGCATCCTATCTGGAAGCGCATGGCATCGAGCCGATCGGCGCCCGCTCGGTTTCGGAAGTTACTGCAGGCTTGCTGGCGGCAGCCGAGGATTCGCGCTCCGAGCCGATTGCGCCGGACGCCGCCGCACTGATCGATCGTTACCTGGGCATCCGCGGCCCCGCACCCGAAGCGACCAATCGCGCGGTCGAATTGCTCGCCGGTTGCGGCCCCCGCACGGCGGCGGCAGTCGCTGCCCAGCGGCGGCGCCTGGAGCTGATGACCGCCGCTGGCCTCGACGTCTCCACCTTCGAGTTTTCCGCCGAGTTCGGCCGCAACCTCGAATACTACACGGGCTTCGTCTTCGACATCGTGACCGACGCCCTCGGCCTCGCCAGCCCGATTGCCGGCGGCGGCCGCTACGATGACCTGATGAGCGCTGTCGGGGCACCACAACAGATACCCGCCGTCGGTTCCGCCATTCACACAGAGCGTCTCCTCGCCGTCGTCAACGGAGGCCCCCGATGAGCGATGACGCCCGCCTGGTATTCGCCATCCCCTCCAAAGGCCGGCTGATGGATCAGTGCGTAGAGGCGCTGGCACAAGCCGGTCTCACAGTTCGCAAGGTTGGCAGCGAGCGCGGCTATCGTGGCGAGCTGGTTGGCTACGGCGACGTCGAGGTCGCCTTCATTTCGGCCTCCGAGATCGCGCGCCAGTTGAAGGCCGGCACCGCCCATCTCGGCATCACCGGCGAAGACCTGATCCGCGAGGAGATCAACGACGCCGACAGCCGCGTCGAGCTGATCGCCAAGCTCGGCTTCGGGCATGCCGATGTCGTCGTCGCGGTCCCCAAGTCTTGGCTCGACGTGGCCTCGATGGCCAACCTTGCCGAAATGGCGCGCGGTTTCCGACGCCGGCACGGGCGCCGGCTGAAGGTCGCGACCAAATATATGAACCTGACCCGGACCTTCTTCCGCGAGCGCGGCGTTGCCGACTACCGCATCGTGGAATCGCTAGGCGCGACCGAAGGCACGCCTGCCGCTGGCGCGGCCGACCTGATCGTCGACATCACCACCACCGGCACCACCTTGCAGGCCAACGGCCTCAAGATACTCGACGACGGCATAATCCTGAGATCGCAGGCCAATCTCGTGGCCGCCCGCGGCGCTCACTGGAGTCCGGCGGCTATCACGGCCCGCAACCGCATCATTGCCAGCGCCGCACTCTTGCGCAATTAATCGCAGCTGGGGAACGACGCCGCAAGTGAGGCGTCGCGAGCATCGTGAGTGGGAGACGAGTCATGCTCAATACCAAATCATGCTTGGCCAGTGCGATGATCTGGACGGCCGTGGTCGCCATTGTCGGAACCGTGCTTTGGGACGCGTTCGGCTGGCCGGCGCCATCGGCGGTGTGGCAGGCTGCGCTGCAGTCTCAAACCGCCGACACGATCAAGCAGTACCAGACCCTCGTCGCCGGAGTTCTCGGCTTTGGCCTGGCGTCCCTGGCCTACTGGCTCAACGGTCAGCAGGAGCGGCGCAGCAGAACCCGCGAGACCGACAGTCAGGCGCGCGCGCTCGCGCATGCCCTGATGCTGGAAACCGAGCGCCTCGAATCCGATTGCGACGTCGCAGCCGCCCGTTTCGCCAGTCTCGCCGAGGACGCCAGAAAGCAAGGCGCGGACGCCATAGCCCTGCCCGGCGGTGCCAGGATGATCCTGCGCCGCAGTCGAGCCGGCGGTTTGATGCTTACCGAGCTGGGCTCCGAGCAGCTCGCCCGCCTTGGCACCAATGCCTGCTCGGCGCTGCTGATGTTGCGCAATGCCGTGGCCGATCTCGACCGCGAAGCCTCCGAGCTGACCAGCGACGGCGCCAGACCCACCGCTGACGAGCTGAGCGAAATGGCGCGCGCCTATTCCGGCGCCTGCCTGAAGTGTGCTCGGGTCCGCCCCTTGCTGTGGACGCTGGCCCGCCATGGTGTCGCGGTTGCCGACGAGCGCGAGCATGTCCCGATGCCAACCTACGGCGAGGTTGAAGGCCACCTGCGATCAGCGGCCCGCCGCATCCGCCAATCGCCGGGTGCCACGATTATCCCGGGCCCCGGCGTAGCCTCCGCCTGAGCGGCCCGGCGGGCCCAGCAGCGATCCGCCGCGCAGCGGTGCAGTCGCTGGCCAATAAACAACAGTGCCGCCCCCGCGGAGTGCCCGGCCATCAGGCTGGAACGGCACGTGAGCGACAATGACGGATCGATTCCGCCTAAGGCGGAGACGATCAGGCAAGACGGCCAGGATGAGATCAGGCATGACAGCGGACCAATCATATCCCTTTCATGCCTGCTACTGCCTGACCACCGCCTTGGCCCGTGCCTCCCGCCGCGCAATGTAGAGCGAGGCCGCGACGATGATCACGGTGCCGGTCACGGTCAGCACATCCGGCACCTCGTGAAAAACCACGAAGCCGATCACTGCCGCAATCGGTAGCCGCAGAAAATCGAACGGCGCGACGATCGTGACTTCCGCCGCGTCGTAGGCCCGCGCCAGCCAGTCTTGGCCGATAACGCCCAATAGCCCGGCCGCGCACAACCACGCAAACTGCACCAGGGTCGGCGTCTGCCAGGTCGCGATCGCCGGCGCCAGCAACAGCAGCGTCCCAAGCAGAAAGAAATAGAACACGTTGCGGGTCGGCGGCTCGGTCGCGCTCAACCGCTTCATCGTGATCATGGCAAGCGAGGTGAGCAACGCGCTGCCCAGCGCCACCAGCATCGCCAGCTCGACACCGCCCCCAGGCTTCACGATCAGCACCACGCCGATGAAACCGATCACCGTCGCCACGATGCGACGCGGTCCCGCGACCTCGCGCAGAAGCAGGGCGGAGACGACGATCGACCACAGCGGCGATGTGAACGCCAATACGATGGCATCCGCCAACAAGAGTTTGGACAACGCATAGACCACGCAGACGAAGGAGGAAATTCCCAACAGCGCGCGCAGTAGATGCGTGCCGAGCCGCTGTGTTCGCAATCCTGCCGGCCCCACGCCCATCGCCCAAGGCAGCAGAAATACGAGCCCAACGACAGTCCGCATGATCGCGACCACGAACACCGGCAGCTCGGTCACCATCTGCTTGACGATGGCGAACATCAGCGTCAGCGCGGTCACCGCCGCCAGCATCCACATGATGCCGCGCAGGTTATTCAGCGTCGGGCTGTAGGGAGTTGAGGGGGTAGACAGAACAATCTCCTGCTGAGGGTCAGCGCGCAGCGAGCGAAGCAGCATCAGGTCAGGCTGAACCTGGCAGCCGGCCTGTTTACTCCGCCAGGATGGTCGCCGCCACCTTCTCGCCAATCATGATGGTCGGCAGATTGGTATTGGCGCACGGCACGCTCGGCATGATCGAGGCGTCCGCCACCCTGAGCCCCTCCACACCGTACACACGTGCAGAGGCATCCGTGACCGCCATCGGATCGTCGGCCCGCCCCATCCGGCAGGTGCATGAGGCATGCCAGTGCCCGAGCACGGCCGCAGCGATCCATTCCCGGCAGGCGAGATCGTCGTGCTCCAACTCGTCGAGGCTCGGCGCGTCTGCAATCATCGTGCGGATAATCGCGCGTCTGATCCCCGCATTGGCATCCATTGCCGCCGCGCCCACCGCCGTTTGCAAGGCATTCCAGCGGCTGTACAGGGCAAGCTTCCTCGCCTTCTCCGAAAAACTGACGGGAAAGATCTCCTCGACCGTCTCCTGCACGGCGCTGTGGCGTGCAAGCTTCACCATCAACCGTACGCCCGTCACCAGCCGCACCATATCGCGCTCATCGGACGTCATGTTGAAGTCGATATCCGGCGCCACGTCGCGGGCGGCCGACTTCAGTTTCAGCTCACCCGTCGAGAACGAGCGATTGACCCACATCATGACGAGACCGAGCTGCGCACCGATGGCATGCCACTGCGCCTTGTTGACGGGGATGATGTACATATCGCCGGAAGGGCATCCTTCCAGACCCGACGACCACCGCAGGGCAGCGAACATCTGCCTACGAAGCGTTTTGGGCAGCCGCGCCGGCCGCTTCATGAAGCAGCCGAAATTGACACCGGGATGCTCCATCAGATGCTTGCCGACGCCTTTGCGGTCGGCCACCACATCGATACCCAGCGCCGACAGGTCCCGGGCAGGACCGATCCCGCTTCTCAGCAGCAGCGTCGGCGAATGCAGCGCCCCACACGAGACGATGACCTCCCGCGCCCGCACCTCAACTGCTCCGCCCGGCCGCTCCACCCGCACGCCCACCACCCGGTTGCCCTCGAACAGCAGCCGCTCCACCGTTGTCTCTCCGACGATCGTCAGGTTGGCACGCCGGCGCACGTCCGCCGTGAGATACCGCCATGCCGGCCCCATCCGCATGGTATCGGTGTGGCTGTATGCGACCGACGCGGTGCCGTCCTCGAAGCAGGCATTCTGGTCCTTGATATCGCGCCAGCCGGCATCGGCTATGGCCCGCATGACGGCCTTCGTGAATGGCGGCCACACTGTCTCCGGATAGCGCTGCAACCGGATCGGACCATCCTTGCCGTGCAGCGGCCCATCGAAATCGGAATCGGTCTCCAGCTTCTTGAAGTAGGGCAGGACGCCGTCCCAGTCCCAGCCCGTAGCGCCCATCTCAGCCCAGTGGCCGTAGTCGGACGGCAACCCCCGCAACGAGGCCATGCCGTTGATCGAGGACGACCCTCCGATCACCCGGCCTTGCGTATATTTGCGGCGGGGCCTGGTGTCGGGCGCATTTCCCGGTCGCGGCTCGAACGCCGCCGTCAGGTCCGGCCAGATGAAGCGCGGGTTGGAGTGGGCGGTAGCGGCAAAGATGTCGAGTATTTCCGGCGGCTCGCTGCCAGGCGGATAGTCCTTGCCCGCTTCCAGCAACAGCACATTGCGGCGCGCATCCTCCGTCAATCGACTTGCCAGCACCGACCCGGCAGCACCGGAACCGACAACGATAATGTCGTAGGGCCCACCCAAAGCGGCTTCAACAGTCTCGCTCACGCAGCATCCTCCCTGGCATACCCCGGCACGGATCATACGGGCCTGAGCGACACCGCGCAAAGAGGACGCCTGCAGCCGCGCCTCAGCGCGCCAACTCGCGCAGGCCCCGTCGGATCAGCTTGGCCGTGTCGGCCTCCTCCCCGAGTTCCTTCATCGCCGCCGCAACAGCTTGTGCCGCCTGCGCCGGCTGATAGCCCAGGTTGGTCAGCGCCGAGATGGCTTCCGCCGCCGCCGCTCCCTCAACCGCCCCTCCCGGCACGCCGCCGGCTGCTGATCCCGCTGCTGCATTGAGGCCAGCCACCGACAACCCGGGCGCCTTGTCTTTCAGTTCCGCCGTAATGCGCTGCGCCAGCTTCTTGCCGACCCCTGGCGTCTGCTCCAGAGCCTGCCAGTTGCCCAAGGCGATGGCGTTGGCCAGATCGGTTGGCGACAGCACGCCCAGCACGGAAAGCGCCACCTTTGCGCCGACGCCTTGCACGTTCTGCAGTGTGCGGAACCACGAGCGCTCTACCTCGGTGGCAAATCCGTAGAGGCGAATGGCATCCTCACGTACATGCGTATCGATGGTCAGCGCGGCCTGCTCGCCCATCTTCAACGCGCGCAAAGTACGTGCCGAAGCCTGCACCTCGTAGCCGACGCCGCCGACGTCGATCACGCAGTGGCTTTCCCCGACGGCATCGACAATGCCTTTCAGTTTGCCGATCATCACACTCTCCGCTCGAAAATGGGGACAGCTCCAATTTCCAGGCCCAGACCGTGCCGGCCATTCAACGCTGCCAAGACAATGGAGCTGTCCCCGTTTTCACTCCATTTTCACTTCGCCGCAGCAGCCAGCCGCCTCACCCCCCGGTGATTGGCATGACAGATAGCGATCGCCAGCGCGTCTGCCTCATCCGCCGATTCGAACTTCGCCTTCGGCAGCAGGAAACCGATCATCACCTGGATCTGCTTTTTCTCCGCATGCCCAGCGCCGACCACGGTTTTCTTGACCAGGTTCGGCGGGTATTCCGCAACCTGCAGCCCCTTCATCGCGGGCGCCAATAGCGCCATGCCGCGTGCCTGGCCCAGCTTAAGCGTGGCCCGTGCATTCTCGTTTACGAAAGTCTCCTCGACCGCTGCTTCCTGCGGCTTGAAGCTCGCCAGAACGCCGGACAGCCCCTCGAACAGCTCGCGCAAGCGATAGCTGAGCGCTTCCCCGTTGCTCGACGTGATGTGGCCGCTCGCGACGTAACTCAGCCTGACGCCATCGGATTCGATGACGCCCCAGCCGGTGCGACGAAGCCCCGGATCGATGCCGATAATGCGAATCAGTCTGTCTCTCATGCTTCCCCGATAGCACGCCAGGTCCCGCTGTCACCTATCGCATGTGCGCCCAATCTCCTTCGGCCTCAACCTCCTTCGGCCCCACCACCTTCAGCTTGCGTCGCGACCCGCTATGGGTTCATCTTGTGTCAAATGCCCGACGCCGACGCTCCGGCCGGTCCACGTCGAGACCGAGCGGATGTTTGCGTGCCACGCTCATGGAGACATTGCATGCCTGCCAAGACTTTCGACTACATCATCGTCGGTGCTGGATCAGCTGGCTGCGTTCTTGCCAACCGGCTGACCGAGGACCGCTCGCTGGAGGTCCTCGTGCTGGAGGCAGGCGGCCGCGACAACCATCCCTACATCAAGGTCCCGCTTGGCCTCGGCAAGCTGCACGATCACAAGATGTTCGACTGGGGCTATGATTACGAGCCTGAGCCGAAATCTTGGCGGCCGCGAGGTCGAGGCGATGCGCGGCAAGGTGCTGGGCGGCTCCGCGGCTCGTCATCCATCAATGTCATGGCCTACGTGCGCGGCAACCGTGGCGATTACGCGCGGTGGGAGCGTCTCGGCGCCAAGGGCTGGACCTACGCTGACGTGTTGCCGTACTTCAAGCGCAACGAGACGTTCTCGGACGGCGAGGATACCTGGCGCGGCGGCTCGGGCCCGATGGGCGTCGTCAAGGCCCTGCCTCAGGACCCGTTGTGGGACGACTGGCTCGACGCTGCCAAACAGGGCGGCTATGCCGTCAACGATGATTTCAACGGCAAGGAGCAGCTGGGTTTCTCCCGGTCGCAATACACGATCCGTAATGGCCGCCGCTCGTCGGCCTCGATCGCCTATCTGCATCCGGCGATGAAACGACCGAACCTGACCGTCGAGACAGGCGCGCTCGCTCACCGCATCCTGATGCAGGGCACCCGGGCGACCGGCATAGAATATGAGCAAGGCGGCGAGACCATCACCGCGCACGCTGCACGCGAGGTGATCCTTTCCGGCGGCGCATTCAACTCGCCTCAGTTGCTCATGCTGTCCGGCATTGGCCCCGCCACCCATCTGAAGGAGATGGGCATTCAAACCCTTGTCGACCTGCCGGTGGGCAAGAACCTGCAGGACCACATGGCCGCATGGATCATGTTCGAGCGGCCTCAGAATACCAGTCCCTTCCGCGACCTGCTCCGCGCCGACCGGATCTCGACCGCGTTCGTCCGCGCCTATTTGACCGGCACCGGCCCGGCCACCGTGCCGCCGTCCGGCATCGCCGCCTTTACCGACTACAGTGAGGAATTGACCGCCCCGCGCCTCCAGTTCCTGTTCCGCAGCGCACCGGCCCATCCGCACATGTGGTTCCCGGGCATCAAACCGAAGTACGACGACGTGTTCGGCATCCGCCCCGTGCTGCTGCATCCCGACAGCCGCGGCGAGGTGCTGTTGCGCTCAGCCAACCCCCGCGACCACGTACGTCTTCTGCCTGGTTTCTTTTCCGCCCAAAGCGACATCGCCACCATCCGCCAGGGCTTTAAGCTTGGGCTCGACGTGATCCAGCAGGCCGCGCTTGGCAAGTACCGCGGCAAGCGGATCTCGCCGGCCCCGGACGTCACCTCGGATGCCGACATCGAGGCCTGGTTCCGCAAGGTCTCGATCACGGCCCATCACCCCTGCGCGACCTGTCCGATGGGCCTCGGCGACAAGGGCGTGCTCGAACCCGATCTCAAGGTGAAGGGCACCGAAGGCCTGCGCGTGATCGATGCGTCCGCGATGCCGGATCTGACGTCGGGCAATATCAATGCCCCCGTGCTGATGATCGCCGAAAAGGGCGCCGACCTCGTGCTTGGCCGCAAGCTCGAGCCGGCCGTGGGCGCCTGATCGACGGCCAGATTGCGAAACGACGTGCCAGATGCAGATCGGGCGGATAGACTTTGCCTCCCGACCGCCAGACGAGCCGTCGCTTCGGCTTTGGAGGATTTGCGCGATGCAATTTGACAACCGCAACTTGCCCAGCCGCCGCCAATTGATCGGCGGCACCGCCTCGCTCGCCATCGGCACGGCGCTCGCCGCTCCGCTGGCATCCCCCGCCCTCGCCAAGGCCCCGATGCTGGGCACCCAGGCCCCGGCGTTCTACCGTTTCAAGATTGGCGCCTTCGAGGCCACCGTGATCTCCGACGGACCTCTGCAGTTTCCCGATGCCAGCAAGATCTTCCGCGGGGCCTCGCCGGACGAGGTCAACAAACTGCTTCAGGCCGAGTTCCTGCCTGCCCCGCAAGTACGCATGGAGCAGAACATCCTGGTCCTGAACACCGGCGACAAGCTCATCATGTTCGATACCGGCATCCTGTCGATGAAGCCGGCCAGCATGCCGGCGGGACGCATTCTGAAAAGCCTGTCAGAGGCCGGCATCAATCCCAACGACATCGACGCCATCGTTCTCACCCATCCGCACATCGACCATGCCGGCGGCATCATGAGCCCGGACGGCAAGACCCGGAATTTTCCCAACGCCCAGATCTATACCACCGAAGCCGACTACAAGTTCTGGACCAACGAGGCGCTTTTCTCCACGCCGGCCGGCGGCTCGGCCCGGACGGCGGTCAAGAACCTCGTGCCGAACAAAGACCGGCTGGTGATGGTCAAGGACGGACAGGAGATCCTGCCCGGCATCCAGGCCCTAGCATCTCACGGCCACACCGTCGGACACATGTCCTACATGATCACCTCGAACGGCAACTCACTGTGCTTCACGGGCGATATCGCGCACCACACGATACTGTTCGCCAAGCCCAAAATGAGCCTGATGTTCGACACCGACGGCGCCGCCGCGGCGGCAACGCGCATCCGCATCTGTGACATGCTCGCCGCCCAGCGTATTCCCGCGCTGATCTTCCATTTCCCCTGGCCGGGCATTGGCCACATCGCCAAGGCAGGCGATGGCTATCGCTTCGTTCCGGCCCCGATGGCGGTAATCCAGTAATCCACCTCTTCTAAGGCATTCAGCCGCTTTCGCCGCACTTGCAATCCCGCGCGCGCCCGCCGATCTTGTGGCTGCAGGACTTTTGGTGCCGAGGGCAAACGACAGTGACGACAATGGATACCGGCGCAGCATCGGCGACGCCGCCCACAGGGCTGCGTGCCATCATCGAATTGCAGTGGTTTCAACGCTTCATCATCGCCGTGATCGTGGTCAACGCGGTCACCTTGGGACTGGAGACGTCGAAGAGCGCCATGTCGGCAGCGGGGACGCTGATCCTCCTGCTGGACAAGCTCGCACTCACCATCTTCGTGATCGAGATCACCGCCAAGCTGGTCGTCTACCGGCTCAGGTTCTTCCGCGATCCCTGGAACATTTTCGATTTTCTCATCGTCACCATCTCGCTGGCGCCTGCCAGCGAAGGGCTATCGGTCTTGCGCGCACTGCGCATCCTGCGCGCCCTGCGGCTGATCTCCGCGGTACCGAAGATGCGCCTCGTGGTTCAGGCCCTGCTGAACTCGATCCCGGCCATGTCGTCGGTGATCGCGCTGCTGTCGCTGCTCTATTACATCGCCGCGGTGATGGCCACCAAGCTGTTCGGCGAGCGCTTTCCGGATTGGTTCGGCACCATCGGCAGCTCGCTTTACTCGCTGTTCCAGATCATGACTCTGGAATCGTGGTCGATGGGCATCGTGCGGCCGGTGATGGAGGTCTACCCCTTCGCCTGGGCGTTCTTCGTGCCGTTCATCCTGATCGCGACGTTCGCCGTCCTCAACCTGTTCATCGCCATCGTCGTCAATTCGATGCAGGACGCTGCCTCTGCCGCTTCCAATGAGGAGGCCGCCGCCGTGCATGAGGAGATCGCCCAGGTCCAGGCGACGGAGGACAAGGTGCTGCGCGAGCTTCGCGCGCTGAGGGCGGAATTGGCGGACGTGAAGGCAGCGGTCGCGCGACCAGTCGGAGAGTAGCCAGCAGTGCAGGCCTCGAGTTGGTACAATGCATGACATCCGGACCAGCCGGACCAGCCGCAGAACCATTTCCCTGGCGACCGCCGCGGTTGCAGTCTTGACGATTGCCGGGTTCGCTCAACCGGCGGCAGCACAGAACCTCTCCGCTGCCGAGACGGCAGCCGCAGTCGCCCACGGCCCCTGGCCGCCGCCGTGGGATGGCGATGCCTCCAACCCGGTGTCCGGCGCTCCGCAAGCTATCGCGCTCGGCCGCCGCCTGTTCTTCGATGCAGGCCTGTCGCCATCCGGCAAGGTGGCCTGCTCGAGCTGCCATCGGCCGGAACGCGCCTGGAGCGACGGCCGCGCGCGCGGCAAGGGTGTTGCGACGAGCCGCCGCAATACGCCGACCGTCCTTGACGTCCGGCTGCACCAGCGCCTGGGCTGGCAGGGCGAGCGCACAAGCCTGTGGAGCCAAAGCCTAAGACCAATTCTCGACCCCGTGGAGATGGGCTCGAGCGCCATGATCGTGCAGCGGCACATGGCGTCGCGCAGCGACCTGGCCACGGCTTATCGCACGGTATTCGGCCGCAGCGTCGACAGCGTCGATGCAGCAGCCGCTTTGCGCGATGCAGCCATGGCGCTGGCAGCGTTCCAGGCCACACTCGTCTCCGCGCGCACGCCGTTTGACGACATCCGGGACGCCTTGGCAGGCAGCAGCGGTTCGGCAGTGGCAGTCCACACCGCACCAGCGCGCCGCGGCCTTTCGTTGTTCGTCGGCCGCGCAGGGTGTGCCCGCTGCCACAGCGGACCAGCCTTTACCGACAGCCGTTTGCACCGGATTGCGTCCACGCGCAGCGCCCAGGCCTATCGCACGCCGGGCCTCAGAAACGTCGCACGCACGTCACCTTATCTGCACGATGGCACAGCCCCGACGCTTCCGGCCGCCATCCGCGCACACACGAGGACGAAGCGCCTCCGCGCCTCTGAGATCGCCGAACTCGCCGCGTTTTTGCGGCTACTCACCTCGCCGTAGGACGCGCTCGACGACGACAATTCGCAGCAGCGGCCGTCACATACCGATCGCTACCTGCCCGCGCCGTCATGGCCGCGCCGGAGCGAGGTGATAGGCCGAGGTCCGGGAACCGGCGGCCATCCACGGCATGCCGACGCATCCGCCGTCGTGGCGGCGAGCCGCGCGGATAGCCGATTTCTTCCTCGCTCGCGCTGCCGCGGAAGGTTTCGCTTTGCGTGGCGACTGCGGCAGACCTGCGAGGCCCTACGAGCGCTCGATCTTCTGCGCCAGCAGGCGATAGTCGGAACACGTGGTGCCGCAACGGCTGGCGATCTCGGCCAACTGCCCGAGCGCACCGGCGCGATCGCCTTTCTGGAGATAGGCCTCGCCCAGGTACTGGCGCGTCGTCGTCAACTCGGGATTTGTGGCCAGCGCGGCATGGTAGTAGGCCATCGCCTCGTCGACATGGCCCAGCATGCGCAGCGAGAAGCCGATCATCGTCTGCACGCGCGTGTCGGTCTGAACAGGCGCACTGCGCAACAGATCGAGCGCCTGCAGATAGTCGCCGCGCTTGGCAGCCCCGTAGCCGGCCGCGTAGGCCCGTTCCTGCCCAATCTCGGATTTCTTGGTCTTTTTCTTTTTCTGCTTCGACTTCTTCTTTCCCTTCTTCTCCTTAGGTGCCGGCTCGGCGGCCGGCTCCGGGCCGACGGCAAACGATGGCGATGGCATGGCTAAGGCGAAAGCTATCGCAATGGCGGCAGCCATAACTCGGAAGGAAGGCGGGCAGGACTGCATGCTGGTTCTCCCTGAGTCTTGGGTGAATAGTCCTCCAGCTAGGCCGTCAATGCCGACTGGTGTCAAGACACACATTCGCCAACCGTAATGTCAGCCGTACCGCGCGCCCCAATCCCGCATGGCCGCGATGATGCTCCCCATCTTTTTGCCTTTCTCCGTTAGCCGGTATTCGGCCCGGGGCGGGTGCGTCTCATAGATTTCACGCGCTACGATGCCGCTGTCCTCCAGCATCTTCAGCCTTTGCGAAAGCGTATTGGGTGATATGTCGCCGAGCGCGTCCTGTAACTCGCCAAACCTGCGAACATCGTGATCCAGCAACTCGCGCAGAATTTGTGCGGTCCAACGCGATCCGATGATCATCGCTGCGCGCACAATTGGACAGCTCGGAGACGATTGAGTCATGGGCGACAGAATATTCGATTGCGCCGGAAAGGTGAATTCACTACGATATTAATAGTATCTATCATTGAAGGATTCTGAAGATGGGTGTCGAGCTTGCATGTCTGCTGGGTGCCGTCATCCTGCTGGCGATACTGCTGTTCGTCCAGGGCAGCCTTGTGCCATTGGAGCAGGGTTTCAGATATGGTCTTGGTCCGCGTGACGAGGCGCGGCCGGCTTCGCGCATATCGGACCGCTTCAAACGCACCATCGCCAATCACATGGAAGGACTCGCACTCTACGCGCCGCTCGCGCTCACTGCCAAAATACTCGCTATATCGACGCCGCTGACGCAGCTTGGAGCAATGCTTTATCTGGCCGGGAGGGTCGCCTTCGCAGTGTGCTACACACTGGGCGTTCCGGTATTGCGCTCGGTGAGTTGGGGCATTTCGATTATCGGAATTTTGCTCGTCGGCTACGAAGTCTTACAGGCTGGGGTGTGATGAAGATGTCGAGCCGAGGCCGAGAAAACCGGCCCCGGCTCTGTATCGATGTTCAGTTCTTCGCCTTGTCGACCAGCGCCTTCGACTTGATCCACGGCATCATGTCGCGCAACTTGCCGCCGACATCCTCGATCTGGTGGGCATCGTTCAGGCGGCGGATGCCCTTGAAGCGGGCCTGGCCGGCCTTGCACTCCTGCATCCATTCCGACGTGAACTTGCCGGTCTGGATGTCGGCGAGGATGCGCTTCATCTCCGCCTTCGTCTCCGGCGTGATGACGCGCGGCCCGCTCATGTACTCGCCCCACTCCGCCGTGTTGGAGATCGAGTAGTTCATGTTGGCGATGCCGCCCTCGTAGATCAGGTCGACGATCAGCTTGACCTCGTGCAGGCATTCGAAATATGCCATTTCCGGCGCATAACCGGCCTCCACCAGCGTCTCGAAGCCGGCGCGGATCAGCTCGACGAGACCGCCGCACAACACCGCCTGCTCGCCGAACAGGTCGGTCTCGCACTCCTCCTTGAACGTCGTCTCGATGATGCCGGAGCGGCCGCCGCCGATCGCCGAGGCATAGGACAGGAACAGATCGTGCGCATTGCTCGACTTGTCCTGGTGGATCGCGATCAGGCAGGGCACGCCGCCGCCTTTCTGGTACTCGCCCCGCACCGTATGGCCGGGGCCCTTCGGCGCCACCATGCCGACGTCAAGATCGTCGCGCGGCTCGATCAGGGAGAAGTGCACGTTGAGGCCGTGCGCGAACAGCAGCGCGGCGCCCTTCTTCATGTTGGCGAATGCAGGTGCTCCCGGTAGATGTCGGCCTGCAGCTCGTCCGGCGTCAGCATCATGATGACGTCGGCCCATTTCGCCGCCTCCGCCACCTCCATCACCTTGAACTTCTCGCCTTCCGCCTTCTTGGCGCTGGCCGAGCCCTTGCGCAGCGCGATCGCGACGTCCTTGCAGCCCGAATCCCGCAGGTTGAGCGCGTGAGCATGGCCCTGGCTGCCGTAGCCGACGACAGCCACCTTCTTGCCCTTGATCAGGTTGATGTCGGCATCACGATCGTAATAGACGCGCATGGCAGGTCTTCTCCTTCAAGGGGCGCAGATGTGGCGGGCGACCGGCATCCCGGACGGGAGCGGGGCCGCGCGATGTCATGGAATTGAGATCCGGGCCCATGGCTAGCCGTTTATGCGGCGGTTTCCAAGGGGAAATGGGGGAAACGGCGTCGCGCTCATCGCGTCCCGGCCGCCACCGGCACGATCACCGGCGGCTCCAGCGCGCCCTTGGCCGCTTCCGCCGGCTCCAAGTCGTCGTTCCAATTCTTGCCGACGAAGCGTGCGCCCGTCACGCCATTCGACAGGTCCGAGGCCAGCCACAGCATCGGCGCCACGACCACCTCCGGCTGCAACAGCCGGTCCGCCAGGTCGATACGGCTCTGCGGCTCCAGGAACGGGGTATCGACCGCGCCGCCGGGGATCAGCGAGTTGCATGTCACGCCGGTGCCGTCGAGATCCTTCGCCCACACCAGCGTCGCGCCTTCCATCGCCACCTTGCTCACCGAGTAGGGCGAGTTGCTTTTCCGCTGCATGGTGGCGAGGCTGGTCGTGATGTTGACGATGCGGCCCCAGCCCGCCGCGATCATGTGCGGCGCGGCGTGATGCGCCATCAGGTAGTGGCCGTTGACGTTGGTGGTGATCACCTGCGTCCAGATGTCGGGATCGGACTCCCAGAACTTCAGCGACTTCGTGCGCTTGGAATGCAGCACATGGATGTTCCCGCGCGCGCCGCAATTGACCAGAATATGCAGGCCACCGAACGCCGCCACCGTCTCCGCCACAGCCCGCTGCACATCTTCACCATTCGTGATGTCGCATTGCACCGCCTGCGCCGCGACGCCTGGCGCCTCCGCTTTCAACTGCTCCACGATGTTGCCTGCCGCGATGCCGTCGATATCGAGGAACGCCACCTTGGCGCCGTGCTTGGCCAGGCCCTTCGCCATCGCGCGGCCCAGCCCGCTCGCCGCGCCAGTGACGATGGCGATCTTGCCGTCGAGCTTGATTGCAGCCGTCTTGCCCATGTGACTCACTCCCGCACGTTGTTCCGCGCACGATAGGGGAGCAGGCAAATCCGTGCAATCCGGGCCTCCCGTCATCCTCGGCGCGAGGAAGACGGATTGCTGGGTCACCGACGCTCATCACACGCCCATCGTCATGGCCGCCTGGTCCCTCGCCATCGTTGCCACGATGGCGAGGCGCGGCCATGACGGAAAAGAGAGGCGCTGCTCAGCTCAGAGCCAGCCCTTGGGATCGAGCACGGCGGCGAGCGTGCCGAGCGCGATGATCGCGAGCAGCAGCAACAGCACGAGCAGCAGCCCCCAGCGGCGGCGCGGCAGCGATCCGCCGTGCAACGGCGCAGTCGCCGCGCCAGCCAAAGACGCATCCCGCAACGCCGCCTCGAGGGCGGCGAGGTTGGCGCGGCCGAGTTGCGTCCTGGGATGATCGGGGCCGAGGCTGCGCTCCAAGATCTCTACCGCCCGCCGCATCGGCGCCTCGGCCTCACCGAGCCGCCCGGTGGCCTGCAGCAGTTGCGCGAGATTGTTGAGGCGGATGGCAACGGTCGGATGCTCCGTCCCGTAGGCCGCCTCGTCGATCGCCAGCGCCCGCCGCATCGGTTCCTCCGCCTCCTGCAGCCGGCCGGTGGCCTGCAGCAAGGACGCGAGGTTGTTGAGGCCGGTGGCAACCTGCGTGTGCTCCGGCCCCAGTGCCTTCTCCCAGATCGCCAGCGCCCGCCGCATCGGCTCTTCCGCCTCCGTCAGCCGGCCGGTGGCCTGCAGCAAGTGCGCGAGATTGTTGAGGCCGGTGGCAACCTGCGTGTGCTCCGGCCCCAGTGCCTTCTCCCAGATCGCCAGCGCCCGCCGCATCGGCTCTTCCGCCTCCGCGAGCCGGCCGGTGGCCTGCAGCAGTTGCGCGAGGTTGTTGAGGCAGATGGCGACTGTGGGATGATCCGGCCCGTACGTCGCCTCGTCGATCTTGAGAGCGCGTCGATACAGCGGCTCGGCGGCGGCATAATCGGCGCGGGCCTTTAAATAGAGACCACACTGGTTGGCCAGCCGTGCAGTCGGCGCGCTCGCATCGCCCGTCTGCGGGCCGGTCTCGATCGTCGCCAGCGCATGCGGCAGCAGCCGCGCGCACGCCGGCCACGAGCGGACGTCGCTGGGATCAGGATTTGTGCCCGGAAACGCATCCGCCACCAGCCGCACGGCCAGCGCCGCGCCCGCCACGCGATCTTCCGCCGACATGCGGCCCTGCATCACCGCCTGCACCAGCCGGTGCACATCCGCCAAGCCCGGGCCCGACGCCTCCGGCTCGACCTCGATCAGCGACATGGAGGTCAGCGCCGCCACCGCCTTCGCGCGCTCGACCGCCGTCATCACGTCATCAGTCACGATCTCCAGCGGTATCTTCTCCGGCGCCATGAACGCAAGAATGCCGCAGCAGCCGCTCCGCGTGCGGGCTCTCCTGCAGCCGCGCGCTGGATGGCCGGGCCGAAGGTGGCGGCAACCGGGCCGTCTTTCAGTGTATCCGCGATCATCAGCCGGTAGGTCGCGAACGCGGTGCCCGTCCTGCTGCAGAACGCGGCGGCCTGCTCCAGCGCCAGCGGCAGATAGCCGAGGTCCTTGGCCAATGCCGCCGCGCCGTCCGCATCGGTGTGCTTCGGCGCGCGCTTCATCAGCAGGTCCACTGCCGCCTCCGGTGACAGCACCTTGACGCCCAGGCTGTCTGCCACACCGCCCCAATCGTTCCACCGCGAGGTGATGAGCACGTGCGCGTTGGCGTGCGGGCGCAGGGCGACGAGATCGTCGGGCCGCTCCACATTGTCGAACACCAGAAGCCACGGCTTCGGCGCGCCTTTGGCGATGTGCTCCAGCGCGAACGCCGCCGCGTCGGAGGTCCGCGCCTCGGCATACTTCGGCTCGATCCGCGCGCCGAGCTGCGCCAGCCCCTGCTCCAGCGCGGTGCGGCTGTCACCGACGTTCCACCACACACCCCAGTAGTCGGCCTGATGACGATGGCAGTACTCCGCCGCCGTCTGCGTCTTGCCGACGCCGCCGAGCCCCGCGATCGCCTGCGTCAGCGCCGTCATATGCGCACTGCCGGAGGTGAGCTTGCCGCGCAGCTCCGCCAGCAGCTCGTCGCGGCCGGTGAACACCGGATTGCGCGCCGGCACGTTACCGAAGACCGGCGGACGGGTGTCCTCACGCAGCGCGCGGCCCTCCGCTGCAGCCAGGATGCGATGCCGCCGCTCGGCCGGATCGGTGATGCCGGCAAGGCCCTCGCGCACGTACTGGCGCAACAGCGGTGGCGGCTCGCACGGCTCAAGCCTCAGGATCGCCAGCTGGCGGCTCGGGTCCTCGCCGACCTTCGATGAGAAGAACGACGTCCACTCTGTGCGCGTGTAAGGCGAGGCAAGATAGGCCGGCGATAGCAGCAGCACGAAATGGCGACAGGTGCCGAGGAACTCGTCCATCTTGTCGACGAAGTTGGCGCCCAGCGGAATGTCCTCGTCCTGGTAGCGCACCGTATGGCCGGCTTCGCGCAGAACGTCCGCCACCTCCTGCGCCGCCGCCGCATCCGCGCCGGCCCGGCTGATGAAATAATCAAACTCGAAACGCTCAGCCCCGTCGGCCATGCCGGCTCGTCCCCTCGCCCCTGGCAATTGCAGGATCATAACAAGCATCCCCGCAGTTGTCAGTGCGCGCCGTTGCTTCGCAGCAGGCTGCCGCCCGCACCCGCCCGGGGAAAGTCTTCCCCGGACCCCTTCCCTTTTCGAATTTCAGAAAGCGGGGAGCGCGAGGGGTGTCCCCTCGACCGGGTGCAGGGCGGGAGCCCTGCTCGCGCAAGCGCGCGACTTTACTTGCGCGGCAACTGCGGGCTGACGCCCGGATCGCTGCCGCGGCTTTGCTTGCGCGGCGACTGCGGGCTGACGCCCGGATCGCTGCCGCGGCTTTGCTTGCGCGGCGACTGCGGGCTGACGCCCGGATCGCTGCCGCGGCTTTGCTTGCGCGGCGACTGCGGGCTGACGCCCGGATCGCTGCCGCGGCTTTGCTTGCGCGGCGACTGCGGGCTGACGCCCGGATCGCTGCCGCGACTTTACTTGCGCGGCGACTGCGGGCTGACGCCCGGATCGCTGCCGCGCACGTTGACACCCCGCCGCCCATGTGATGCCTTGGCCGCACCCAATCCCCGGCCGCCGGAGGACCCCGCAATGGCCAAGCTTCGCCACATCGCCCTCAACGTGAAAGACCTGGAAAAAAGTGCCGAGTTCTACGCCAAGGCGTTCGGCATGCAGCGCACCGAGATCTCGGAAGGGCCGACCGCGCGCCGTGTCTACCTCTCTGACGGCGTCGTCAACCTCGCGCTGCTGCAATACAAGGGCGAGGAAGGCTCCGGCCTGAAGGACGCAGGCGGCTTTGCCGGCCCGCACCACTTCGGCTTCGTCGTCGACGATCTCGCCGAAGCGCGCGAGGTAATCGAAGCCGCCGGCGGCACCTACTTCTTCGACCTCGGCAAGGAAGGCGAGGAAGGCTTCGAGCGCAAGTTCCGCGACCCCGACGGCATCATCTTCGACATCAACACCACAAGCTGGCCGCTCGCAGCCGACTACGCACCGCCGTCCGGCAAGGACAACAAAGCATAACTCATGCCGTCGGCCTCTACAGGCTGCCGCCCTATAGAACAAAAGGGAGATCGATCATGCAGACACGCACCCTCGGCACGGCAAAGCCGCTCACCGTTCCCGCCATCGGCCTCGGCTGCATGAGCATGACGCCCCTCTACGGCACGCCCGACCCCAAGAACGGGATTGCCACCATCCAGCGCGCGATCGACCTGGGCGCCGCCTTCCTCGATAGCTCCGACGCCTATGCCAACGGCGCCAACGAGGAGTTGCTCGCCCAGGCCATCAAGGGCCGCCGCAACCAGGTCATTCTCGCCACCAAGTTCGGCAACGTCAGAAAGCCGGATGGCAAGCCCGGCGCCGATGGCCGGCCGGATTTCGTGATCGAGAGCTGCGACAAGAGCCTGAAGCGTCTCGGCGTCGACCACATCGACCTGTACTACCAGCACCGCATCGACCCCGACGTGCCGGAGGAGGAGACGGTGGGCGCCATGTCCCGCCTGGTCGAGCAGGGCAAGGTCCGCTTTCTCGGTCTCTCCGAAGCCAGCGCCAGCACCATCCGCAAGGCCCACGCCGTGCATCCGATCAGCGCTCTGCAGACGGAATACTCGCTCTTCACCCGCGATGTGGAGACGGAAATCCTGCCCGTCTGCCGCGAGCTTGGCATCGGCTTCGTCGCCTATTCGCCGATGGGCCGCGGCACGCTGACCGGCACCATCTCCGGCCCGAATGACCTCGACCCCAAGGACCGTCGCCACGATCACCCGCGCTTCAAGCCTGAGAACCTGGAGAACAACGTGCGGCTGGTCGCTCCGGTGAAGGCATTGGCCGCGAAAATCGGCGCCACCACCGCGCAGGTCGCCATCGCATGGCTGCTCTCCCGCGGCGACGACATCGTGCCGATCCCCGGCACCTCGCACGTCGCCCGCTTCGAGGAGAACCTGGCGGCAATGGACATCGGCGCATCCAAGGCCGACCTCGACACCCTGACCGAGGTTGTGAACGCAGCCCAGGTTGCCGGAACCCGCTATCCGGCCGGACAGATGCACACGGTCAACGTGTGAGCAAGGAACGTGTGAGCAATGTCCGGGGGCAGCCCCATACGGCTGTCCCCGTCGCACGTCGCATCCCCTCGCCGCATCAGAACGGCCTCACCGTCCCCTTCACCGTCGTGCGCAGCATCAACCGCCGCTCGGCGGCTGAGAAGTCGGTACGTGCATGCGTGGAGCAGCGGTTGTCCCACAGCAAGAGGTCGCCGACCCGCCATTTGTGGCCATAGACGAACCGCGGCTGCTCCATCAGATCGAACAACTGCTCCAGGATCTCGTCGCTCTCCGCCTTGTCGAGGCCTTCGATGTCCATTGTCATCAGCCGGTTGACATAGAGCGCCTTGCGTTTCGGTATCCTCGTGCGTACGGAACACCGGATGCTTCATCTCAACGACGGCGCCCGTACCATAGGCATCACCGCGCTTCATCTCGCCGAAGTTGTAGACGTGGCGGGCCTGCCGCCCCTCCAGCCGCTCACGCAGCTTCGCATCCAACGCCTCGTAGGCGGCATAACCCGAGGCGAACAGCGTATCGCCGCCGGCTGACGGCATCTCGACCGCATAGAGCAACGTCGCCTTGCTGGGGACCTCCGCATGTATCATGTCGTGATGAAACAGCATTTCGCCGTCAGGCAGCGCACCGATTGGCTCGCCGTTCTCGCGGATGTTGGAGATCATCATGATATTGGGCAGGATATTCGAAAAGCCCTTGGGGAAGTGCTTTGGTGGCCGATGCACGTGATTGACCTCGCCGAAATAGGCGGTCACGCGCAGCAAGTCCTCCTGGGAGAGCTTCTGATCCGGAAACACCAGCACGAGGTGCTTCAGCCAAGCCTGATAGAGTGCCGCCTCGATCTCTGCATCGGGTCTTGTCGACAGGTCGAGACCGCGAATCTCGGCACCGATGTGCTCCGACAACGGCACAACGTCGAATGCGGTGCGTGTGGCAGTCGCCATGGCGGATCCTCTTCACGCTCAGGATGCAGCTGAGCCTAGCCGGCTCACACGAAACCCTAAAGATCAAGTCGCCTCAGATCAATCGCCCTCGCTCGCGCTGGCCCCAGCTCGCGATGTCGTGCCTTGTCGTGACCGAGCCCGCCCCTTAAGACTTCCCCACCATGCCACTCCCATGTCGAACAAGGCGGAAGGATCCCGAGCCATGATCATGGTCCCGGATTGGGCGGCAAAAGCGCTCGAATTACTGGCAAGCCTTTTCGTGCTGGTCGTCGGTCTGGGCGCACTGGCCGTGGTCATCATGTTCATCATCGACATCACCCAGACCAAGGATGCCGTCCGCCGCAATTATCCGGTGCTGGGCCGCTTTCGCTATCTTTTCACCACGCTGGGCGAATTCTTCCGCCAGTATTTCTTTGCCATGGACAGGGAGGAGTTGCCGTTCAATCGGGCCGAACGGGAGTGGGCCTATCGGGCGGCGGCCGGCGAAGGCAACACCATCGCCTTCGGCTCGACCCGCAACCTCACGATCCCGGGCACGGCCATCTTCGTCAACTGCCCGTTCCCGACCTTGGATACCGACGCAGCCGAAACAGTACCGTTAGAGATCGGCCCCTATTGCAGAACGCCCTACCTGGCGCCGTCGTTCTTCAACATTTCCGGTATGAGCTACGGTGCCATTTCAAAACCAGCCGTGCTTGCGCTGTCCCGCGGCGCGGCCAAGGCTGGCTGCTGGCTGAATACAGGTGAAGGCGGGCTGTCCCCTTACCACCTGCAGGGTGGTGCCGACATCGTGTTCCAGATCGGCACTGCGAAATACGGTGTCCGCGCCCCCGATGGCAGCCTGAGCGACGACAAGCTGCGCGAGATCGCGGCCCATGAAAAAGTCAGGATGTTCGAGATCAAACTGAGCCAGGGCGCCAAGCCTGGCAAAGGTGGCATACTGCCAGGCGGCAAAAGTCACGCCGGAGATCGCCACCATAAGGGGTATTCCGCACGGCACAAGACTCGATCTCCCCCAACCGGCACCCTGAAATCAACTCCGTCGACGATCTCCTCGACGTCATCGCCCGTGTCCGCGAGGTCACCGGCAAGCCAGTCGGCTTCAAGGCCGTGATCGGGGCCTACGGCTGGCTCGAGAGCCTTTGCCAGGAGATCAACCGCCGCGGCATCGAAAGCGCGCCCGACTTCATCACGGTCGACGGCGGCGATGGCGGCACCGGAGCCGCGCCGATGCCTCTCATGGACAACGTCGGCCTGATCCTGCGTGAATCCCTGCCGATGGTCGCCGACATCCTGTCCAGATACGGATTGAAGGAGCGTATTCGCCTCATCTGCGCCGGCAAGCTGGTAACCCCGTCGAGCGTCGCCTGGGCCTTGTGCACCGGCGCCGATTTCGTCGCATCCGCGCGCGGCTTCATGTTCTCCCTCGGCTGTATCCAGGCCCTCAAATGCAATAAGAACACCTGCCCCACCGGCATCACCACGCATAACCGGCGGCTGCAGCGCGGGCTTGACCCGACCGAGAAAGCCGTCAGAGTTGCCAGCTACTGCAAAGGCCTTATCCACGAGGTGGAAGTGATCGCGCATTCCTGTGGCGTTCCCGAGCCGCGGCGGCTGCGGCGATATCACGTGCGTATCGTGCAGGAGGACGGTCGCTCGGTGGCCTTGGACACGCTGTACCCCTATGCACCCGACACAACGTCTGCAGCCATCGAAACCGCCGGAGCAGCAACGGCAGCAGCCCAGGCCTGACAGCAACTTCCGCGACAGGGACGACAACGATGACCGTGCGCAAAACACTTATCATCAAGGAGATGATCGAGACCGATGCCACTGGGCGAGCGTGCCGGCCGATTACGCGCGTGGCTGCACTCGCCGTCATCACGAACCCCTTCGCGGGCCAACATGGTGACGACCTGCGACCACTGTTTGATCTTGGCGGCCAACTCGGCGAGCGCCTGATGAAGGAGGCCGTCGCACTGCTCGGCCAGCCGCCCGAAAGCTATGGCAAAGCTGCAATCGTCGGCGTCGCCGGCGACATCGAGCATGGCGCCGCGATGATCCACCCCAAGCTCGGCAAGCCGATGCGTGCGGCCGTCGGTGGCGGCAAGGCGATCATCCCCTCCAACGCCAAGGTCGCCGCCGCCGGCACCGCCATCGACCTGCCGCTTGGACACAAGGACAACGTCTGGTCGTTCGACCACTTCGACACCATGACGGTGATGGTGCCGGATGCGCCGCGCCCCGACGAGATCGTGCTGTGCATGGCCGTGGCCGATGGCGGCCGCACCCATCCGCGTGTCGGCAGCGCGCCGATCACGGATTGATTGCCGGCAAGCATCCCCGGAAAGCATCCCCGGCAACCCTCCCCGTGTCATTGTATCAATCGAGGCCAGGACAGCACATGCTGACGCTCTATCACGCCAACCATTCGACCTGCAGCCAGAAGGTACGCATCTGCCTGGCCGAGAAGGGCCTCGACTACGACAGCCGCCTGGTCGACCTCGCAGCCAAAGAGCAACTCGATCCGGACTACCTCAAGATCAATCCGAACGGCGTCGTCCCCACACTCGTGCACGACGGCCGCGCGATCATGGATTCAAGTGTGATCTGCGAGTACCTCGACGAGGTGTTCCCCGAGCCGCCCTTGTCGCCTGCCGACCCTGCCGAGCGAGCCCGCATGCGCGCCTGGATGCGCTATCTGGAAGAGGTGGCGACGTCCTCCGTGCGCTATCCCTCGTTCAACATGGCATTTCTGCCGCGCTTCAGCGGCCTTGACGACAACCGCTTCCGCGCCGAGCAATCGGACATCCGCCCCTTGCGGAAAGGCTTTTACCGCCGCATGACCCGCAATGGATTTTCGCAGGCCGACGTCGAGGCCGCATTCGATGGCTTTCGCAACACGGCAGCGCGGATGGATCGGGCGCTGGCTGACGGCCCGTGGATCCTTGGTGAATTCTACTCCATCGCCGACATCGTCGCCGCGCCACTGTTCGACCGCATGGCCGATCTCGGCCTGTCGCATCTGTGGGACAAGGACTATCCGCGCACCACGGCATGGTATGGCCGCATGCTGCAACGGCCGGCCTTCCAGGCGGCGTTCTATCCCAACAGCCGGCTGACGGAATTCCTGCAGGTCAGATCGTGGCAACCACTGTCGGCGTGAGGGCCTCCGACACGTTCAGCCACGCGCGCCTTGGACTTCAGCCGTGCTGCCTCGGGTTGCCGATCCCAAGCGGTTCCGCGTCGATCAGCACGATGGCCAGGCGTGCGCGTGCCTTCGAACGGTTCATCCAGGCATGATTGGTCCCGCGCTGCACCATCACGTCGCCGGCGCGCAACGTGACCCTTGAAATCGTCCATGTCCATATCGATTTCACCTTCCAGACAGGCGATGTAATCGATGGTCTCGGTTCGGTGCATGGCGCTCTCCGCACCCGGATCGAACTCCATCACGATGAAGCGCGTCCCGTTCGGCGGCGGCTGCGTCGGCAGGATGCGCTGCCCGCAATCCTCGATCTCATCTGCCTGCCCGGCCGGGATCTGGACCGGCATGGTATCCGACGCCCAGATCGCAATCGATCCGAACGTCGGCGCCGGCCGTTTCACGTTGCTGGCCGGCCCGTCGAGGATGACCTTGGCAACGTTGTTATGCTCGTGGCCGGTCACGACCCGGCGTACGACGCGTGGCTTCGGGGCATCCGTCATGGGCGTTCTCCTCACACTACCGTTTGCTCAGCTCCGCCAGCACCTCTTGTGTATGCTCGCCCAACCGGGGCGGCGGCCGCATATGCGCCAGCGGACGTCCGCCGTCGACCAGAATTGGACACGCGATACCGGCGACCTCGCCCTCCACCGGATGCGACATGTGCGCAACCGAGCCCAATGCCTGCACCTGTGGATCCTCGAGCGCATCCGCGACGGAATTGACCGGCGCGAACGGCAGATCCGTGCGGCCGAGCACCTCGATCCACGCCTCGCGCGGCCGGGCCCGGAACCTCTCCTGCAACACCGCAGAAAGCGCCGCATAATTGCGCGTGCGCGCCTGATGCGTACAGAACCGCTCGTCCTCCGCAAGTCCGGATGCGCCCAGCGCGGCGACGAGCTCGCGCCAGAACTTCTCCGTCGTAGACATATGCACGGCCAGCATCTTGTCGTCGGCACACGTCAGCACGAAAGCCTGGCTGCGCGAAACGCGCGAGAACTTGCCGGCGACCGCGCCCGTACGCGTGAGATTTGTATAGATGTCCTGGATGAAGGCCATTGAGCCCTCCAGCATGTTCACCTCGATGCGCCGCCCCTTGCCCGTCGCCTGCCGCTCCAGCAGCGCACCGAGCACGCCATAGCACGCATACATGCCCGTGACGTTGTCGGTGATGGTGGGCCCGAACGCCTCCGGGCAGGCGGGATCGACCATCAGGCTCATCACCCCCGACAGCGCCTGACCGACATGGTCGAAAGCAGGCCTCTCCCGGTACGGCCCCCGATCCCCGAACCCGGTGATCGAGCAGTGAACAAGCCGCGGATGGCGCGCCCGCAGCTCCTCAACGTCAAGCCCCATACGCGCCAGAACCCCGGGCCGAAAATTATCGATCAGCACGTCGGCCGTCGCAATCAGGTGCAGGAGTTGCCGCCGGCCATCCTCGGTCGTCGCATCGAGTACCACCGAGCGCTTGTTGCGATTGAAGGCCAGGAAGGTGGCGGCGTACTTGTCGCCCTGACCACGAAAGGAATCGCCTTCCGGCCGCTCGACCTTGATCACGTCCGCCCCGAGATCCGCCAGCATCATCGCTGCCAGCGGCGCTGTGATGAAGGCCCCCAGCTCGATCACGCGTAGTCCCGTTAGCATCACGTCTCCTGTCGAGCCCGCGCTACACTGGTCCGGCTCTCACTCGCCAGCTCTCACTCTAATGGCGCAGGCCGCTTCGGCAGTCTAATTCTGCCGGCTCATTTGGGCCAGATGAATACGGTGTAGGCAATGTAGCCGCACACCAGGACAAAGCCTTCAGGCCGGCTCACGCGGTTGCCGGTACGCGCGAAGATCAGGAGTAGGACGGCCACGCCGAGCATGACGAAATTGTCGAACCGGACGATCTCCGGCGGCATCGCCGTCGGCGCAATCAAGCCGGTCACGCCGCCGATGCCGAGCACATTGTAGATATTCGAACCGAGGATATTTCCCAGCGCGACGTCACCATGACGGCGCAGCGCCGCGATCACAGAGGTGACCAGCTCAGGCAACGACGTCCCGATCGCAACAACGGTAAGTCCGATCACCGCTTCCGATATGCCGGCCTCGCGTGCGACGCCCGTGGCGCCATCGACCAGCAGTTTGCCCCCGACCACGATCACACTCAGCCCGGCAACCGCCAGCAACAGCGGCAATATGATCGCCAGCGCTCCGCGCCGTGCCTCCCCAGAAGCTCCTTCGCGCGCATGCCCATCGAGCAGCTCGTCGTGCGCCTCGAGTTTCTCGTAAGCGGCGGTATGCCCCGCCGGCGCCCCGGCAGTCTCTTGCAAATAAGCGTATGTCAGGTACATCGCCAGGCAGAGGAGAAAAACGCTCCCCACCACCCAGTCCAACCCCGGTCCCCATCCCAGCGCACAGAACATCGCCGTCGTCACCAGGACAACGCCCCCGTCGCGCAATAGCGCTTTCTGACTGACGGCGACCGGCATGATCAGCGCCGACAACCCCAGAATCAGCAGAACGTTGGCGATGTTGGAACCGACGATATTGCCGACCGCGATGCCGGGCGATCCGGCCAGCGAGGCCTGCACGCTGGTTACAAGCTCCGGCGCCGATGTGCCGAAGCCGACCAGCGTAAGCCCGATCAGCAGCGGCGACATGCCGAGCCGCTGGGCGACCGTCGCCGCCCCCCGCACGAGCATCTCGCCCCCGACGATGAGCAGCGCGAACCCGCCCGCCAGCATCAACAGATGTGTCGTATAAGTATCGACCAAGACTTCGCCCCCTGTCGCGGCTCCACGACGCGGCACACTGACCACATCTTGGCACGGACAGTCAATGCGACGATCCCCGCACGGCGGTCAGTGTATCGTCTGCCCACCATCCACGACGATCGTGGCGCCGTTCACGAACGAGGCCGCATTCGAGCACAGGAACGCAGCCACGTTGCCGATCTCGCTGCATTCCGCCATGCGGCCGAGCTTGACCTCCGCCTCCAGCCGCGCGCGGTCCGTCAGGCCGGCATCGATGTAACCCTTTACCCTCGGCGACAACGTCGGCCCCGGGCATACGGAATTGACCCTCAATCCCTTCGGCCCATAGTCGACGGCAAGCTGACGGGTCAGGTTCACGACTGCGCCCTTGGATGCGCAATAAGCCGGCATCTGTGGATTGCCGACGACGCCGAATGAGGAGGCAACATTGACGATTGCCGGCTTGTCAGCCTTCAGGAGCAACGGAATGAAGGCTCTGCACATGTAGAACACGGCATCGAGATTGACGTTCATGATCTGGCGCCACTTCTCGGTTGGCAGCTCGGCCAGCGGTGTCCGGAAATTATTGCCTGCATTGTTGATGAGCGCCTTGGCCCGCCCCCACCGCTGCTCGACTTCCGCCGCCAGCTTTGCCACATCCGCCTCGTTCGTGACATCGATCTCAACTGCCAGGCATTCGACACCCTGCGCCTTCAGCGCCGCCTCCGCCAGTTTCAGCTGCGCGCCGTCATGTTCTGCGATGACCACCGCGGCGCCAAGCTCACCCACCGCCTCTGCACACGCCCTGCCGATCCCCTGCCCGCCGCCTGTGATGATCACCACCTCGCCGTTGAAGTTGAGTTCCTTGAGCATGTCCTGACCCTCGCGGTTGCCGGCATCCGACCGCTACTTTATCATGCCGCAACGTGTTTCAACCTCACAACTGGCGCCCCCGCGCAACCATGATCGGAGATCCCGCCGATGCGCGTCATGAGCTTTCACCTGATGCCCTACGCGGATCTTGATCTGGCGGTGAAAGATCAATACCGCAGCGTCTGGGTCGTCCTCCCCAATTCGCAATTCGACCCCGTCAAGGGTCACCGTCTTTACAACCGCTACCTTGATGAGCTGGAGCTTGCCGCCGAGCTTGGCTTCGACGGCGTTTGCGTCAACGAGCACCACCAGAACGCCTACGGATTGATGCCCTCGCCCGTCGTCATGGCAGCCGCACTGAGCCGTCGCGTTGAGACAGCCAAAATCGCGATCCTCGGCAACGCCTTCTGTCTGCGCGAGAACCCGCTGACACTGGCGGAGGAGCACGCCATGATCGACTGCATCACCGGCGGTCGATTGATCACGGGCTTCGTTCGCGGCGTCGGCGCCGAGTACTTCTCCACCGGCACCAATCCCGTATGGAGCCTGGAACGACACCACGAGGCGCACGATCTGGTGGTGCGCGCCTGGACCGAGCCGGGTCCCTTCGCCTTCGAGGGAAAGCATTTCCATTTCGAGTATGTCAACGTCTGGCCGCGCCCGTTCCAGCAGCCGCATCCCCCGATCTGGTGCCCTAGCCAGGGCAGCCTGGAGACAATCGAGTGGGCCGCCCACCCCGATCGCAGGTATGTGTACCTGCAGACCTACAGCCCGCTGCCGTCGGTCAAGCGCTACCTCGATCTCTATCGTGATATCGCGGAACGGAAATACGGCTACACGGCAGCTTCCACTCAGCTCGGCTGGTGTGCGCCCATCTACGTTGGCGAGACGGACGAGAAGGCGGTGGAAGAGGCACGCCCCCACATCGAGGCAATGTTCAACGTCTTTCTTCCCAAAATCTCCGAGCTGATGTTCTTCCCGCCCGGTTACATGTCCAATGCCTCGCTCACCAACATGCTCGCCCACAAGCCTGCGGCCCGCAAGGAGAAGGCGACCATCGAAGGCCTTATCGAAAAGGGCATACTGATCTGCGGGTCCCCCGACACGGTGCGCCGAAAGCTCATTGAGGCCCACCATCAGATGGGCTTCCAGGAATTCCTCACCCTGCTCCAGTTCGGCACCATGCCGGCCGATCTGGCCGAAGCCAACATCCGCCGGTTCGCCGCCGAGGTGCTGCCGGCCTTGCGGGCATTGACCGACGCCGACTATCGCGGTTTCGAACGCCAGAGCACGGCCGCGCAATGAAAGTGATCGACCACACCACCCAGCCGACCGAAGTGTGGCGCGAAGGCGTGACAACCCGGATGCGCGTATCGGCCAGGACCGCAAGTGCACAACTGACCATCTTCGACCAATGGTGCAAGCCGGGTCTTGGCGCGCCCACTCATCTGCATGCGGTAGAAGAAGTGATGACCGTTATCTCCGGCGCTGCCGATGTCTGGGTCGAGGACGAGCACGCCGCACTCACGTCCGGCCAGTCCGTCATCATTCCCGCCGGCCACCGCCATGGCTTCAAGAACACCGGTTCTGACCTGCTGCACGTCATGGCCACCCTGGCCGCGCCGATCTTTGAGGCCTCCTACGACGACGGCACAGAGCAGTCCCGCCGCTGGCTGCCGGAATCGAAACAAGGGTAACAACTAGCAATTGAGATAGGCTCACCGCCGCCTATACTGCCACAGCGTTTCATCATTTTTCCTGACTGACGGAGGCCGATATGCAGTCTCCCCGCTACGACGCATTCATTTCCTACCGCCGTTCCGATGGCAGCAAGGTCGCGCATTGGCTGCGCAGCGCCTTGCAGACCTTCCGGCCACCGAAGAGATTGCGCCAGCGCTATCCGCGCCCGCTTCGCATCTACCTCGATACCGCCTACGAGCGGGGCACAGCCGATTTCTACAACAACACCATCAAGCCGGCCCTGCTCGACTCACGCTGGCTGATCATCGTCGCTACTCCCGATGCGGTCTTGCGAACAGGCGCCAACGCCGACTGGATCATGAACGAGGTCACGGATTTTTCGGCCGGGCCCCATGCCGGCAACATCATCGTTGTCCGTGGCAAGGGCGACTTCGATGGCGCATTACCGGCCGACCTCGCCGAGCGCTATCCCAATGTGCAGATCGTCGATCTGCGCGGAGTGGGTCGCTTCTGGTTCTTGAACCCCTTGAAGGCGAGCCGCATTTCCAACGAGTTGCTCAAGCTCGTCGCCCCCGTCCTCGACGTTGCCCCTGACGACATGCCCGTCCTTCGTCAGGAAGAAGAACGCCGTCAGCAAGCGAGACTGGGTACCACGTTCGGCGCGACGACGGCAGTAGCGGCGGCCATTATCGCGCTGGCCGTGTTTGCCATCATCAGCCGCTATCAGGCCCAGGCCGCCCTGAAGGACGCCATCTATTCGCTGTCGCAACTCGTGCGCCAGAGCTATTCGACCTTTGCCAGCGCCGATCCCAGCCATGAGCAGCGCGACCAGCTTGCCGTGCTCGGCTGCGACCTCATGACCAAGCTCGATGGCACAGCCGGCGAAAGAGCCCCGGTGCACGCCCGTTCGGTCTGCCTGATGGTGCAAGGCGACGGCCGTCTTGAACAGAGCGAATACGATGTCGCCGAGCAGAACTACCGGGCCGCGCTGTCGATGGTCGCAAGCGCATTCACCGATCAGCCTAGTGAGCAATTGGGTTACGCCGGCCTCCACGTCCGCGAAGCGTTGGCGCGACTATACAGGACCAAACGAGACGCCGCCGGCCGGGGCCGCGAGTTGGAGGCGCTGGCCGCCGAAGCTGAACGCCTGATCGCGTTCAAAGTGCCGCCGGCCGGCCCCAACGGCGTGCCAACCGACCTCTATGCTCCCAAGGACCGGCTCTATCGTCACCTGGCTGCGGCCAAGGTGGCGTTGGCCGATCTGGCGCGTGCGCGCAAGGACACCGCCGGCCGGGCGCAGTTGCTGGCCGAGGCGAGCGCCGCCTATTCGGCAGCCGAGCCCGCACCGACCAAGCAAGGCGCCGCATCCACGCTCACCGACGCAGTCCTCGCTGCCCTCACCCGCCGTGCCGAGGTGGAGTTGCAGCGCGCCAGTCTGGCAAATGACGCCAAGGACTCTAAGGCCGTCAAAACCCACATCCTGACCGCGATCTCACTTCGCCAGCGCATAGCCGAAAACAGCCGTGGCCGGCCCGGAAACGATGTCTGGCTGGGCCGGCTCTACACCATTCTCGCCAAGCTGCAATCCGATCCAGGAGAACGCGCGCGCGCTCTCGACCGCGCCGAGCAACGCCTGAGCGCGGCCATGCAGCAGTCCGATCTCAGACTGGCGGACGCCCGCACCGCCAGCCGCCTTCTGAACGAAATCAAGGCGGCGCGGCCCCCGTCTTCATCCCCCGCCGAACCCCTCGACCAGAACCGAAGCCAACCCCGATAATTCCGCCCCGACGCATCGGTTGAACCGTCCACACCCGTCAGGACCGACGTCTCATCGACAGGCCGTTTCATGAGCAACTGGCCCTTCATCCGCGCCTTCGCGCTGACAGCCATCCTCACCTTGTCGGCGCTGTCCGGCCTCGCCTATGCCGCCTCGATCTGGCTCGTCGCCGCACCTAAGGATCGATTCCTCACGCCTTTCATGGAATTGACCATGGCTGACGGCTGGCGATGCAGCTGGGAAGGCAGCGAGGGCGTCTGCCAGAAGCGCAACGCCGGCGACGGCAGCAAAGACCGGAGCTCGATTGCGATCTTCGCTGCCAAATACCGCAAACCCGGTATGGACAGCTTTCCCTGCTACGAGCAGCATCTGCGCACGCCGATACGCAATTCAGGCCCCGATGGCACAGCGTTCGCGTCCTCCTTCCAACACCTGCAAATGCGCACCATCGGCGAGTATTTGTGGATGGATACGCTGCTGTTGGACTCCGAGTTGAAGAATTACTACACGCAGTATCTCGCCACCCTGACCTCGCGAATAGGAATTCTCGTCACCTTCTCCGTGCGCAAGGAGCACTACAAGGACCGCCTGGCAGAGATCGAATCAATGATCCAACGCCTGCGGATCTATGAGTCCGGCGGCACGGCGCCCTATCGTCTTGGCGACCCAGCCAATCAATGCAACGGCCAGCCGGTCATCCACAAATACAATCGCCCAGAAGACGCCTCCGCCGCCCCAGGCGCGACACCGAACTGATCGCCGCCGTGTTCGCCACCACATTCATCGCAACCCCGCTCAACCTGCCACCGGCGGTTTGGCGCTGCGCCCCAGGAACACCGTGCCAATCACCAGCAACATTGCGATCAGCGTCAGACAGCCAAGCCCCGCCCCAAATCCCCCGCTCCAGTCGTGCACCACGCCCAGCAGAACCGGACCGCTGGCCCCGCCCACCTCCGCGCACGAGAAGAACAGGCCCGACGCCACTCCTGCCCGTCGCTCTCCGATACCAGGCGTCTCCACCAGCGTCAGGATCATGATCGTCGACAGCGACGCCCGCGCCACACCTTGCAGAACGAGCCCGGTCATCAGCACCGGCCCTTCCTCCGCGCGCAGCAACAGGCTCGCGACGACCGCCGACACGCAGATGATACCGAGCAGCATGTACCGCCGCTCCGGCGTGGCCAGCCTCGGCAGGATGAGCGCGAAGAAAATCCCTACGATCGTCGGCACCGTCGCCCAGTACCCCGCCATCGCCGGGCTCATCCCCTTGCCCCGCAGCACTTCCGGCAGCCAGTTGTTCAGCGAATGATTGAACATGAACCCGCCGACCGCCATCAGCAGAATGATGCGCACAGCCGGAATTGAAATCAGCTCGCCAATCATCTGCCGCTGCGGCAGGCGCGGCTCACCGGCCTGACGCGCCTCGGACTGCCGCATCAGTGGCGCTTGCGCGATCACCACCCACACCAGCCCCGCCAGCAACGCCACGAACGACCACAGCCGGACAATGGCGCGCCAGTCGTCGCCGAACGCCGGCATCAGCACCGAGTTGGTCACCGACAGGCCGATGATCGCCCCTACCGACGGGCCGGTGATATAGACCCCCATGGCGAAACCGCGCTCCGGTCCGGTAAACCAGCTGCTGACCAGCTTCGGCGCCCCCGTCGACACCAGCGGACCGCCTACGCCGAACAGCGCAACGGCCAGCCACAGCACGACGAAATCGGTGGCGATGCTGCGCAACAGGCCGGACACGATGATGAAGACTACGCCGATCATGATGCCGCGGCGCGCCCCGATCCGGTCGAGGATCGTACCGCACGGCACCGCAGCGATGATGAACACCAGCTGCCAGGCCCCGAACACGAAACCCAGCGACCCGTGGCTGATCCCCAGATCCCGTGTCACCGGCTGCACCAATGGCGCAAGGCTGACCACCATCAGCCCGAACGTGACATAGACGAGCCACAGACCGCCCAGCACGACCCAGCGGTAGGGCACAGGCTCCGCGGTTGCAGCCGACGCAGACGTGTCGCTTAGTCCCGCCACCCAAGGCCCCTCACCTGTCCCTCACGCCAGCTGCTTTGGTACTGCAAAGTGCCGCAGCCGGCCCGATCCTCCACCGATCGCAGTCCAGTCCGGCGCCTCGAAGTCGATCACGGCGAGACCCGCGGTCGGAAATTTCCTCGCCAGCCCCGCAATTGCACCGCCCTCGCCGCGACCTACCAGAGCCAGCGCGAGCGCATGCAGCCCCGGATTATGCCCGACCACCATCACCCGCTCATGCCCCTGCCCGACTTTCGACAAGCGCTGCAGGATGCCGTTCGGTTCCGCCAGATAAAGCGCGTCGTCGTGCTCGATCCTCACCATGCTGTCACCGATCACAGACAGCACGATGGCCAGCGTCGCACGCGCGCGAACAGCGCCGGAGCACAACACGACATCGGGAACGAGCTCGTTCTCCCGGATGAACGCGCCCATCCGCGCCGCATCCCTCGTGCCCCGCTTGGCAAGAGGACGCTCATGGTCGGTCAATTCCGGGTCATCCCAGCTGGATTTTGCGTGGCGAAGAAGGAGCAAGGTGCGCATCACGCTACGATGTGCTCCAGCACTGACCCGGTCAAGCGCCGGCCACATCGGCGCAAACTGTTCATCACGGGTTCACGTAGGTACCTTTACTTATTCCATTGATGCTTGTACGCATCAACAAGCGACACTTCGCTCACTCGAAATCGAGGGATTACATGATCAATCGAATCGTCTGCGGCCGCTTGGCCGTCATTGCCCTGACGGCCATCGCCGGAGCGGGTTCCTTCATCGGGACCACAACCGACGCTGCGGCACAGCGTATCGAGGAGCGCCGCGGACCAGATCGCGACAACAGGCGCGACCAACCGCGCCGCTCGGCCGGCTGGGTCAACCTCGGCTGCCAGGCCGCCAACTTCCAACGTGATCGAGATGTTGTCCGGGTTGGCAAACGCCAAGGCAATTTCCGCGCAGTCCGCCTGCGCGTATCAGGCAATGACATCTTCGTCCGCCAGTTGCTCGTCGTCTATGGCAACGGCCAGCCGGACAATCTCCCTGTCCAGCGCATGATCCGGGCCGGAACCGTATCCGCCCCGATCGATCTCATCGGCCGCCAGCGCTTCATAAACCGGGTCGAGATGGTCTACCGCTCGCGTCCCAACTTCCGCGGCTCTGCGTCCGTGTGTGTCGAGGCGCTGGACTGACCGAGCGGTCTCGCTGCAACCACTTTGCCGCCGCGGCGCACCTGTACCGCCGCGGCTTTCTTGACTGGCCGGCCGGCGCGCGCCTACATGCGCTGCACGATGCTTTGGAAGCCACCCAAGCAAAACCTCGCCGGCCAGGCACCATGCTGATACTGATCGATAATCACCATCACCTTCCGCAGATGTCCGGCAGCATCCGCCCAGCGCTTATAAATTGCTGATTTATCAACAGATCGCAACCGCACGCAGCCGCTAGCGTCCGTTGCAATCCGCGATCAATGCGGGTATCGATGCGGGTATCACAAGCCGGATACCCACACATGGCCCTCACCGAGCACCCGCGACCTGGTCGAAGCTCATTTGGGCGACGGCCCCGAGGCGCCAAAGGCCTAGCAAGCTTTTTTGCGCTCCTCACAATCCTAGGCCTTCTTTGAAGGCGACAGCGACGACTTAACCTTCTCCCACGGACGCGCCGCATCGGTGTCGTACAACTCGCCCGCCATCAGGGCGACGGCCTCGTTCACGCGCTCATGGTACGTTTCGTCTATGGTCGCCCTCAGCTTATGCCCTGCATCGAAGACATGCATATAAGCGTCCGCAGCTCGCGGAAAGAAGGCAGGAACGAGGGCAAGCGCCTTGGCCTTGGCAAGCTTGGTCTCGGGCGTCAAATCCTGCAGCTCTCGGTTCTCGACGTCGACCTCATAGGATGCCAGCGCCCTCATCGCGTCGTCAAAGACAGTACGCATCTGATCAATCTTTTTGTCGGTCTTCCAAAGATAGATGTAGTTAAACCAAGCGACGATTACTCCACCTATCACTGCGCCAAGAAGTCCGCTTAGGAACTGCATCACGCGCCTCCATCATTTGGCCGTCACAAGGGAAAAGCCTGCGAGGACTAGCTTAAGGAACGGCTAAAGGGCGTTAGTATCGCATGAAATCCTATCTGTATGCTGGTGAGAACGAAGAGGTAATTGGGTCTTCGCGCCGGCACGACAGCCAGAAGCGTCGTCACACTTGTCCTCGGACGGAGTGGCCGCCGGCACCGCTCTGAAATACCGACGAGACGGCCTCAATGGCCTCTCTGGCATAAGCCATCGCTGTCCCTGGCTGACGGCCGACGGCGGCGAAATGGAGACGGCTTCCACCGCCATCAGCTGGGGGCGAGAGCAGAATGATGCCCTCTCGTCGGGCGGAGGGTACAAAAAGATGGTTGCGGAGGGCTTCGAGGACGGTTCGGGTGTGCGGCCGCGCCGTCGCGTCGGCAGCCCGCTGCACCACCACCAATTCAGGCGACTCTTCAGGAAGTGCCAAGCGGTTGACAAGCGTCATCGGAAGCGAGACACCGCCCCACCGACCGTTGCATTCGATCCAGTGGATACTGCCAGCCCCCTCATCGTCGCCGGCAATCACGGCATCGAAGCTGCAACGCCCGAAGTAGCCGCAGGCCTGCAGCACAAACGCAAGCTTGTGGGCCTCCTCTGCAACTGCATTGATGAGCCGCGGCGGCAATTCGGTCGGCCGCGAGCCCACGAACTCGCCCTCGGGGCCTTCCACGACCTGCTCGTAGATGCCTTCTATAACTGGCGCCCCTTCATCGTGACGGGGAAGCCACAATTGTACGGAAGGGGTGGCCCTGACCGAGCAATCCCAGACTTGTGCCTGCAGTGGATACTTGTCCGTCCAGCCTGTGGCACGGAGCAACTCAAGCACGTGGCGAAGAACAGCGCGATTGGCATTTCCACGAATGTCACAGGCCTGCAGCGCGATGTTGCCGGCAGAGCCAGCGCTGTCGGGCACCTTGACAACAAGCCGATCATGCTTCGTTGCAAGCAGCCTAAGCCGTCCGACCAGCGAGGCAGGCCCGTACACATGCGAGCTCTCGGGCTCGGCATGTCGACCCAGAGTTTTGCGCACCAACACGGAGAACCACAGCTTGTCGTTGGCTCTCTTGGTGAGACGTGGTGGGGGCGCTGCGACGTGGACAGGGCAATCCGCAGCTCTCGCGACGGCCGATGCCAGCAGCCATGGATGGCCAGTTCCGATATGCGGGACGATCGTGAGGCAGCCCTTCGAGCGGGCCGCAGCCACGATCCGAACGAATGTGCTCTGGTCCTCAATGCAGGTGCGCGCCAGAGGGCTCGACCGCCGGCTGGCATTGGCAGCGACGGTGAGATATTGAGGCCTGCCGAGCCTGAGAGTGCCGCTCAGATAATCTTCGAAGGCCTGGTTGCGCCGCACGTTCAGTGCTACCAGATCTCCGTCTCGCGCCAGCAGCGCCATGCGGTATTGATAAAGTTCGCCGGACTCCTCTGAGACGAGGGGGATGTCGGTGTGATTGCCGATCATCAACATCGGACCGTCGACCATTCCGCATCGCGCACCGGGACCGAAAGCGTCGAGTGCAGCTAGCGCAGGCTCGTCGCGGGCCAGCGCCTTAGCGATCCCTTCCAGTCGTCTTTTGTCGCCCTCCGGGATCGACACGCAGAACTTCTGCAGCACCCGGATCGGTGTTTCGACGTGCACCTGCGCCTTCAGATCTTGTTCTCCGTGTCCCATGATGACCTTGCGCCCGCCTGATTGATCAAGAATGCCCGACCCTCGTTCATTCCCAGCTTGACCTTCGTCAATGAAGAAGTGTCCCGCGCACATTCACTTGGCACGCCCACCTCGCTACAGGGAAATATCATGTGCCGTCTTTACGGATTGCATGCGAACGAGCCCACCAGGGTCGAGTGCAGTCTCGTCCATGCGCAGAACGCATTGATTTCGCAGGGCGTCAGAGACGCCGAAGGCCTCTCTCATGGGCACGGATGGGGATTGGCGACCTATCCTGACGGCTGGCCCAAGGTTGAGAAGAAGGCCTGGGCAGCTTGGCATGGGGAGCATTTCAGAAAAGCGGCCGCGCGCGCTTATGGCAAATCGATCATCGCCCATGTCCGCCGTGCCACCGTCGGCCCGCCCCGGCTACGCAATACTCATCCCTTCACTCACGGACAATGGGCCTTTGCCCACAATGGAACTATCCCCAATTTCGACGCCATCAGGCCGCGCCTGCTCGACGCCATGGACGAGCTTCACCGGAGCGAGATCAAAGGCTCGACCGATAGCGAGCACGTTTTCCGTTACCTTTTGACACTCTGGGAGCATTGCCCGGCACGACCGCTCATGGAGACAATGAAGCTTGGCATCGCCAACATTGTTACGTGGACGCGCGAGCTGGTTCCATCCGGCACGCTCGGCCTGAACGTCCTATGGAGCGATGGGCGGCACATGGTAGGAACCCGGATCAACAGGTCACTCTGGTACCTGGAGCGAGATGGTGCGTTCGAGTGTCCAATGTGCAGGAAGCCGCACATCCATCATGAGGCAAAAATGCGATATAGAGCTGCTGAGGTGGCATCGGAACCGATTACGCAAGAGGCATGGCGCGGTGTACCAAACGGAACCGTATTCACCATCGATCCTGACATGCAAATCCATTTCGAACCGCTGATCGATGTGCCGCTGCTTGAGGATGCAATCTCATCTGCCATTGAGTAGCGTCGGCATCCGCCGTATCGAGCTGCGCAACCACAAAATCGATGTTCCTGGAAGGCTCCTGCGCGGGGGGCATAGACGTCTTACGCTTCAAGAGAATGTTCGAGATCACTGGGTACTATGCCCCTAAACCCGATCGCTACGTGACTGTTAAGGGGCCAACGATTTGATCACGCAGTCCACGGCAACGCCCATATTCCGTATACCGCACTGAGACAGCGCCGGACCAATCTCGTTCGGCAGCAGTGACAGCGCAAGACGCGGGATATTGGCCCGGATGCCCCCATTCGCTGCAGGAAGTAGTACCAATTGAGCTGCTTCGCAGGCCTCCAACCCCAACCATGGGGGAAGTGCAGCGTGGAGCCGATGAGGAAGATGGGGCTGGTCTCAAGCAGATCCAGCTGACGCCAACCGATTACAAGGTGAAGGACCACGCAGGCTCCCTCCCTGCCACAGCTGCCTCGGGTCGATGCAAAGATGCTGTATCGGGGCCGCGGAGCGCCAATGCCCATTTGGGAGCTCCCGGCAGCTGGCATGGCATCGGTAAGCCCGCATTATCAGCGCAACCCGGGCTCACTCTTCCCGCAATGGCGTGCTCACCGTCAGCCCGTTCGCCAGCATACGTTCCCAGCCCTCTTCGGCGCTGTCGACAACGCTGAAGAGGTTGCGATCTTCCGGTCCAATGGTCTCGTACTGAACCAGGGCGTCGAAGTTGATGACACTCTGCCAGAATTCGCGGCAAAAAAGTAGCACGGGCATACCACGGTCTTGCGCGTTTGTTTTAGCGCAAGAATCTCGAAGAGCTCATCAAGTGTGCCGAGTCCACCAGGGAAGACGGCAAGAGCGTTGGCGCGCATCGCGAAATGCATTTTGCGAACGGCAAAATAGTGGAAGTGAAAGCTCAGTCCTGGCGTGATGTAGGGGTTTGGCCGTTGCTCCTCGGGAAGCTGTATGTTGAAGCCGATCGTCGGGGCACCTGCCTCGCTCGCACCGCGGTTCGCGGCCTCCATCCAGCCTGGCCCGCCTCCGGTCGTGACGACATTTTCTCGATAGCCCTCGATCGGATGCAGCGCACCACCTCTCTCCGACACAATGTGGCCGAACCTTCTGGCTTCCTCGTACCAAGCATTCAGATCGCGGTAAAGTTGAGGGCCGGCCGGATCCTGCGGCGACGCCGCCACGCGGGCACTGCCAAACACCACAATGGTCGACCGGATGCGGTGATCGCGCAACCCGAGCTCTGCTCGCTCGAATTCGAGCGCCAAGCGATGCCCCCTAAGCTCATCGCGCATCAGAAACGGAACGTCCTCAACAACATCGTAAGCCGCGCGCGTCTTATGGGCTGGTTTGTCTGACGACACGTCTTGCTCCTTGGTTGGCACACAGTCAGTGGATGCGAACAATTCATCTTCGCGGGCTCCAATAGGCTACATTGGAAGCCAGTCGTTCCGCACCTGCCCCGCGCTAGCCTCCTCTCGCTGAGGGAAGCACAAAGCTACTTCGAAGACATAGGCAGCTTACGTCAGCTAATCTCAAGACGTGTTTAGACGCCTCAATATGGCTCGTTCACCCACGCGCCCCATTCATGTCCGGCCTCATCCATGTCAATCGGCGGCGAACTTTGACCCCGGATCGAACTGCAATCTTGACCCCTTCCATCCGCGCAGGTTCCGCCGCTGAGCCCGAAGCTGTGGAGCGTAGCGGAACAGCGTAGGGCTCGGCGGCGGGCGCTCGCTTTTCAAGGGGCAATAGCGTGCAGGGGCGGCTGGCGTTGTTGCCGTTGCGCGTGGTGTCAGCGGATGATCGTTTCGGATGTTGAAGGCGATCAGTCGGGGGCGGCCCCGGACTTGATCCGGTATCAGCCCCGGTTCTTGAAGCGCCAGCTGTCGTTTCCGGTTTCGACGATGTCGCAGTGGTGCGTCAGCCGGTCGAGCAGCGCCGTCGTCATCTTCGGGTCGGCGAACACGCTCGGCCATTCGGCGAACGCGAGGTTCGTGGTGACGATGATCGAGGTGCGCTCGTACAGCCGGCTGATCAGGTGGAACAACAGCTGGCCGCCCGATTGCGCGAACGGCAGATAGCCGAGCTCGTCGAGCACCAGCAGGTCGACGCGCGTGATGGCATCGGCGATGCGGCCGCCACGGCCGAGCTTGCTCTCGGCCTCGAGCTTGTTGACGAGGTCGACGGCGTTGAAGAAGCGGGCCTTGCGGCCAGCCCGGATCACGCTGCGCGCGATGCCGATCGCGATGTGGCTTTTGCCCGTGCCGGTCCCCCCGATCAGCACGACATTGCGCCGGCTGTCGAGGAAGGCGCCGGAGCTGAGGCTATCGATCAGCCCGGCGTTGATCGGCGTGCCATCGAACGACAGATCGGCCAGTTCCTTGGCCAGCGGCAGCTTGGCGATGCCCATCTGATAGTTGATGGAACGCGCGTTCTTGGCCACGATCTCGGCCTTGAGCAGCGCGCCGATCAGCTTCTCTACGCCCTGCTGCCGCTTGATCCCGACCGACACGATCTCGTCGTAGGCCGCCCGCATGCCGGCGAGCTGCAACGTGCTCATCATGTCGAGGATCTCAGAGCGCTCCATGGCAAGCCTCCATGGCCGAGGCCGCAGGCTTACCTCGGAGCCCGTCGTAGCGGGCACAGTCGGCGATCGGTGGCAGGCTCAATGCCAGCCGCTCCGGCGTCTGGAGCGGCTCGACCGGCGGCGGTTGCTGCCGTCGGGCCAGGGCATTGAGGATCACGTCGGCGCTGGCGATATTGGCGTCGAGCAATTCAGCGCACGCGGCCTCGACTGCGGTCAGGCCGTCGCTCAGCACAGCCGCGAGGATCTTGACCATCTGCCGGTCACCATCATCGCTGCCGGCCAACTTGCGGCGTACCTTCTCCAGCGCTCCCGGCAGCAGCCAGTCCTTGAACGGCGCACCGTTGCGGAGCGCGCCGGGCTTCCTCGCCAGCACCGGCACATAGTGCCAGGGATCGTACTCTGTCTGGTTGCGGCCGAACTTGCGCGCGTGCTCGCCGACGACAACGCCGTCCTGCTTGATCACGACGCGATCGGCATACGCATGGATGTCGACCGGACGTCCGACCGCGCTCGCCTTGACCGAGTACTTGTTGCGGTCGAACCGCACGAGGCACGTCTTCGATACCGAAGCACTGGTCGCGTGGAAGCCGTCGAACGCGCCGCGATAGTCCATGAGCGCCGCACGCTCGGCCTCGAACATCTCGAACACGGTCTTGTCGCTCTGCTCGGGATGGGCCTGCCCCTTGGCGTAGGCGATGCACTTGTCGGCAAGCCAGCCGTTCAGATCGGCCCAGCGTCTTGAACGACGGGCGCGGCGCGAAGAACCGCTTGCGCACCACGCCGACCTGGTTCTCGACCTGTCCCTTCTCCCAGCCGGCAGCCGGCGTGCACGCCGTCGGCTCCACCAGATGATGGCTCATCAACTGCTCGAAGCGCCAGTTGAAGCGGCGATCCTTGCCGATGAAGACCGTCTCAACAGCCGTCTTCATGTTGTCGTAGATGCCGCGCTTCGGAACGCCTTTGAAGAACTGGAACGCCTTCTCGTGCGCGTCGAACACCATCTCCTGGCTCTCGCGCATGTAGGCGCGCACGAAAAGCATCCGGCTGTGGCATAGCCGGACCTGCGCCAGCTTCACCTTCACCGTAACACCGTCCAGCTCCACGATCTCGTGGCTCCAGTCGAACTGATAGGCTTCGCCCGGCGCAAAACTCAGGGGCACGAACGCCGCCGCTGTCCGCTCGCCCTCGCGTATCGCCCCACACGCGAGCGATAGCGGCGCACGTTGTCGTAGCCGCCGCGGTAGCCGACCAGCCTGAGCTCCTCGAACATCCGCTGGAACGTCAGGCGCTCGCGCTTGGGCTTCTTCAGGATTGGTCCGACAGCATCGTCTCGAGCTGCCGGCACGAACTCGCCCAGGCGCGGCAGCGGCTGCTTGTCGCGAACATACCGGCGCTCGGTCGCCTCACCGGTCGGCCCGGCGCGCACGATGTCGCGCACCGTGTTCCGCGCCAGCCGCAGATCCCGCGCGATCGCCTTGATCTTCCGGCCCTGGACGAAATAGGCCCGCCGAACCCTGCCGATCGTATCCACTGTGATCATCCCCCGCTCGGCCTCTCGCGCAACTCACGCACAAGCGGCCAGTGTGACGATCGGGCAGAGGGGTCATGTGTGGACGACGCCCGCGTTGCAAGAGGAATCTGGCGTGCGGTTTGCGGTCGGGTGCAAGTCATGTGTCCGGCCTGTTTGCGCGGCACATGACCGCTGGCCCTGATGTGATCCGCTGATCGGGTCCCAATCAAAATTCCGGGCTCGAAGCCCATAGACCCCGAAGCGAGTTCTCCCGATCGACGGCTCGACCGTTTCGCATCACGCCATCATCACCCTCGCAATTCTGTTGTCGCACGCGGCCGATGCCTCACGCTCCCATTGCCGAGCCTCTTCATGCGGCTGTCCGCGAGCGCAGGCGCTCGATAGGTTCCGCCCTTGGCCAGGATCGCCCAGGCGATGCGCGCTGTCTTGTTGGCAAGCGCGACGGCGACCTTCTTCGCCGGCATCTTCGCGAGCAGCTTCGTGATCCATGGGTGTTTCTCGGGATGCGTCCGCGCGTGGCGGATCGACGGCCGTCGCGCCGACGATCAGCAAGTCGTCGCAGATATCGATCTCCCTGCTTCGATATTCCGCCGAGCTTCTGCCTTGCCGCCGGTCGAGTTCTGTCGCGGTACGAGGCCGATCCAGGCCGCGAACTCGCGCCCCGATTTGAACGCGCTCGGATCGGTGACGGTCGCCGCGATCGCGGTTGCGCCGATCACGCCGATGCCAGGAATGGTCTCGAGCCGCCGGCTCGCCTCGCTCGCACGGTGCTGAGCGTGAATGCTGCGCTCGAGCGCGCCGATCTGCTCTTGCAACGCCGCGAGCTGCTCGACGAGCGCCTGCAGTGCCTGCCGCATCGGTGCGGGCAGTTCACTTCGTCTCGCCAGCTCCGCGCACGATGGCGAGCAGCGACTTCAGTCCGTCGACGCCGGTCGCCGCGACGAGGCCGATTTCGGCCAGATGCGCACGCAGCGCGTTGATCAGCTGCGTACGCTGGCGGATCGAGCAGATCGCGCGTGCGGTGCAGCATCAGCGCCGCCTGCTGCTCGACCGTCTTCACCGGCACGAACCGCATGCTCGGCCGCGTCACCGCCTCGCAGATGGCCGCCGCATCGGCCGCATCGTTCTTCTGGCGGCTTGACATAGGCCTTCACGTAACTCGCCGGCATCAGCCGCACCTCATGGCCGAGCGCCCTGAGCTCGCGCGCCCAGTGGTGCGCCGTCGCACACGCCTCCATGCCGACGAGGCACGGCGGCAGCTTCTTGAAGAACGCTATCAGCTGGCCGCGTCGAAGCTGACGGGTGACGATAACCTTGCCGAACTCGTCGACGCCGTGCACCTGAAAGACGTTCTTGGCGAGATCCAACCCGATCGTGGTAATCTGCATGTGGACGGCCCCCTCAGTGATTCGTTCCAACGATCACCCTATGGCACTTCGATGCCGGGAGCGGGCGCCGTCCACCTCATCAAAATTAGACGCCGATCACCCCCAATTCGGGGGTCAATTTTGCATGCCGGCGCACAAGCATTTTCTT
>CAWGUF010000008.1:0-11693 GCA_963825625.1 uncultured Alphaproteobacteria bacterium
ACCGGAACCTACGCTTGCACCGAGTACCAAATATTATTATTATTTGGTAGAAGGAGATCTGCTATGCCCAAGAACACATCTGTCAGCCTTGGCGATCACTTTGCCGAGTTTATCGAAGCTCAAGTTGCCGCCGGCCGATACGGCTCGGCGAGCGATGTCGTTCGTGCCGGGCTTCGCCTGCTCGAGGATCAGGAGACGAAGCTGGCAGCGCTCAGGGCTGCCCTCATTGAGGGCGAGGAGAGCGGGCCGTCGACACCGTTTGACTTTGAGGCGTTTGTCGCAAAGAAGCGCGGGAAGCGCGCGCCGTCTCCATGACAGGCTAGGAGGCGAGAATAATGCAGGCAATTACAGTAGCAGCATGCTTTGCGATTGCATCGGTGATGAGCACTTCAGCGCACAGCGAAACACGACGCGTCAATGACTGGACAATAGAGTGGCATACAAATCCATTCGATAACGACGAGCGCGCGATTGCGTACTCAAACCGTTTGGAAGGGTCTTGGCGCGCCGAGACCTTTGTGATCGGCTGCAAGAATCATGGCTACTTAGCCATCGCCATCGCGACAAGGGAAAAGTGGGAAGATCAGAACGGATATCGCGAGATCCAATTGAAGATCAGCGGCCACGCTGAAGTCCATACTTTCGCGATGAGGGAATATGGATCACAACACCAAGGCGTGACTTACTATACCCTTCGATCCAAGCCCGAAGATGAAAGGCGTGTACTAACTATGCTGCGGCAGATCGCGAAGACGACAGAACCAAGCGCCGTTCGCCTGAAGGATCTTCCTAGTGCTTATTTTACTATCAGTAGACGCGGATCGAACCGGGCGGCCAAAGCGGTCACCGCTGCATGCGAGGACAAAGTCGGGACATACAAGCCCAGGGCTTCGTTAGGTACTTCAACTAAAGAAGCACAAGGGGGCTTGTCAGTTGTTCGGGTATGGAAAAATACCGCTGCGGAAGCGGCCGGCCTGAAGATCGGCGACGTCATCATGTCACTCAATGGGGAGCGCGTAACCAATGCGCGGACATTCGCAGAACGGATCCGTTCCTTCCCGCCGAACGCCAAAGTCGCACTCGGCGTAACGCGCGGCAAAGGATCCGAGGCAAAGCTGCTTACCATTGAGGTGACTCTCGGTTCATTCGATTAATCCGGCACCATCCATTGCCATCCTCCCGCTAGGGTCGAGGACGCCCATGAACTAACATTCCGCCTGGACCACTCAGTGGGGGCCGGTCAGCGAGGCCCCGGCGTTGCGGAGCGTCGGAGGTTTTTCGTTGGCGAGTTGCAGGGTGGAGAACGAACCGCCAACCGACGATAGAACGAATCGCAACGGACTTTCGCGCCAAGCCAAACCCTTGATCCGCCAACGGTAGGCAGAGCGGTGCGAATATGCTGATATTCGCACCAATCCGACCATGGGCGTTCACCCGATGTGAGCGCTACTTCCTCTTCATCTGGGCTAGCGCTTCCCGGATTGCGGTTTGGGTCACACCAAATTGGCGCGCAATGACTATCGGCTTGATGCCTGCCCCGAGTGCCGCGCGGATCGCGTGAAGCTTGGCCGGCGTCAGCGGAGCCGGGCCAAGATCCGGCACCCGCGAGCCAGGCGCCGTCTTGGACTTCGCCGAAGAGCTCGCTCTGTTGCGCACGGGAGGAGGAGCCGGTGTTGCGACCGGCGGGTTGCGTCTCTCCAACTCGGCATTAACGGAAGCCGCGAGCTGTTGAAGATCCGCATCCGTCAACTGGCGGAGCGCCGGCCCTAGATCCGCCGGCAGGATATAAGGCGGCCTCGCCGGCGAAACAGAATGTGGCTTTACCCGCTCCGCCCGCGTTGGAGCGACCTCAAAGAGATCAGGTGTCAGATTGGCCGAACGCCGAGACTTTACCATCCGCGGGATTGTGGCCCGAATTTCTGCTCCGTGCAAAGCCATTCAAAAAGGCATCAACAACCAGCAGTCGTCTCACCAGATGACACAGGGCCGGCGTGAACTCTTACCCTTACGGCTGCTGAGCCCCAGACCGCGATCTCATACCCCACATACGAGAATAGCGACAACCTCGCGTCCAGCGCGCTGGAGAGCGTAGAAGAACCGCGAGTGGCGCCAGAATTGCCACGGTCAGCCAACCGCTCCACCCACAACGCGGCCGATTGATGGTGTTGCCAAGGGTGAATTAGGTTCCCCGGCCGAGGGCTGAAACGATGGCTGTAATCGCAACATTGGAAAAGCTGAACGGCGTTAAGCCAAAATTAACCAATTGACGACCAGTTGCTCGGTGGGCAGCGGAGTATCCGGTCCGCTTTCACGCCCCTCACAGTTCCGGGGCGGTCCGTTGCGTAACGTTGGGTAGGTGTCATGTACGAGAAGACCGTGACGGTGTCGACGCTGGCCATTTACCTGGGCGCCGCGATGTTTCTCTTTACCTCGGTCCTGCTAGGTTCAGATGGCTCACCTATAGCGTCCACAGCGGATCTATCTCAAAATCCCGCGCATCTTGATCTGAAGTATGACGTCGTCGACCTCGGGCAATGATCAAATCGGGGTTCGGTGCCAATTAATCAGCATTGGGATAAGTCAGCAAACAGCCCCTTGTCGACAATGACCCGTGACGCTGCCGAACATGCGATGTAGGCTTACCCTCGTGGGAGGCATATTGCAGGGTATTCGTGTGTCACGCATCTTCCTTTCTCATTCGTCTGCCAATAACGCCGAGGCCATCGCGGTCCACGATTGGCTGATTGCCCAGGGCTGGAACGAGCTGTTCCTCGACCTGCATCCTGAGCGCGGACTCAAGGCCGGACAGCGCTGGCAGGATGCGCTCAAGCAGGCCGCCGAGCGCTGCGAGTTGGTGATCTTTCTGATCTCGCCGGCCTGGGCGGCGTCGAAGTGGTGCCTTGCCGAATTCCTGCTTGCCAAGCAGATGAGCAAGCCGATCTTCGGGGTGATCATTGAGCCGACACCGTTCGCGGATATCCCGACCGAGATGACGGCGGAGTGGCAGCTCGTCGATTTGACGGTTGGCACACGGAATGTCCCCTTTGAGGTCTCGCTGCCGCAGAATGCCGGCACGGCATCGATTGCATTTGCCGAGGATGGCCTCAATCGGCTGCGCATCGGCATCATGCAGGCCGGGCTTGACCCAAAATACTTCAAGTGGCCGCCGGACCACGATCCCGAGCGCGCACCTTACCGGGGCCTGAAGCCGCTCGATTTCGACGACGCCGGTATCTTCTTCGGCCGTGAGGGACCAACCGTCGTCGGCCTAGACATGCTGCGGGGTCTGCGCGAGGCCGCGCCGCCGCGGTTACTGGTGATCCTCGGCGCCTCCGGTGCCGGCAAGTCGAGCTTCATGCGCGCCGGCCTGCTGCCGCGTCTGGCCCGCGAGGACCAGCATTTCCTGCCGCTGCCGGTGATCCGTCCCGAGCGCGCGGTGCTCATGGGCGAGACCGGATTGATCGCCAGCCTGGAGCAGGCGCTGAAAGCGGCGAACGCAATCAAGACGCGCGCCGATATCCGCGCTGCCGTGGAGGCCGGTGGTGCCGGTGTGCGCCCGCTGTTGTCGGCCATTGCCGAGGCCAAGCTGCGGCAACTGCAGCCCGGTGGCAGCGATGGCCGTAAGCCGCCCACTATCATCATCCCCGTCGATCAAGGCGAGGAGCTGTTCGCGGCCGACGGTGCCAAGGAGGCCGAGCCGTTCCTGGTTCTGCTGCGCGATCTGGTTGGCGAGGATGCTCCGGCCGTGATCGCGCTGTTCACGATCCGCTCGGACAACTACGAGCCGTTGCAGACGGCGCCGGCACTCGATGGGCTTCGCAAGCAAATCCTGAGCCTCGACCCGATGCCCCAAGGCGCCTACGCCAACGTGATCGAAGGCCCTGCGAAGCGGCTGGACGGCACGCCGCGCGCGCTGGTCGTCGAGGAGCCGCTGGTGCAGGCTCTGCTGACCGACATCGAGCAGGGCGGCGCCAAGGATGCATTGCCACTGCTCGCGTTTACGCTGGAGCGACTCTACGAGGAGTATCATGCAGCCGGGCGACTGACGGTCGATCAGTACAACAAGCTGGGTGGTATCAAGGGCTCCATCGAGACGGCGGTGAAGCGCGCGCTTGCAGCGGCCGACGACGTAGCATCGATCCCGCGCGACACTACCAAGCGCCTCGCACTGCTGCGCCGTGGCCTGATCCCGTGGATTGCGTCGGTCGATCCCGATACCGGGGCGCCGCGGCGGCGGGTGGCGCGGCGCTCGGAAATCCCAGTCGAGGCCCTGCCGTTGATCGACTTGCTGGTGACGCAGCGGCTGTTGTCGACCGACGTATCGAAGGACACCGGCGAGGTCACCATCGAGCCGGCGCACGAGGCGTTGCTCAGGCAATGGAGCCTACTCGAAGGCTGGCTCAAGGAGGATGCCGGCCAACTCAGCGTCATCGACGGCATCAAGCGGGCCGCGAAGACCTGGGCCGATAACAAGCGGCGCAACGGCTGGCTGGTGCATACCGGCGGCAATCTGGTGGCTGCCGAGCGGGTGCGCCAGCGGGAGGATCTTGCGGCATCACTCGATGCGACGGACCAAGCCTATATCAGGGCGTGCCGGGGACGGGTGCGGCGGCAGAACGCGGGGCTGGCGTTTGTGGGTGCGGTCATCATCGCGGGTCTCACCGGCTGGTACACGGAGAAGCAGTGGCGCCCGGTTGCCGACGTCACAGGCTATCGCGTCTCCAACATGGCCAAGGATCTGACTAAGGCGGGCACGGCGTTCCGTGACTGCTCGTTCTGCCCTGAGATGGTCGTGGTCCCGGCCGGCAGCTTTATGATGGGCTCACCGGAGACGGAGAAGGATCGCGGAAAGGACGAAGGTCCGCAGCGGAAAGTGACCATCACCCAGCCGTTCGCGGTGTCGAAGTTCGAGGTCACGTTTGACGCGTGGAATGCCTGTATCGATGCCGGTGGATGCCAGCATCGGCCGGACAATAGTGGCTGGGGATCTGGTAACCGCCCCGTTATCAACGTGTCTTGGGACGATATCACCAAGCAATACCTGCCATGGCTGAGCAAGGTGACCGGCCAGACCTACCGGCTGCTGACCGAAGCAGAATGGGAATACGCCGCGCGGGCCGGAACGACTACCGCGTACTCCTGGGGCGATGACGCCGGTAAGGGCAATGCCAATGGCAGTCAGTGGGACATCAAGCAGACCGCGCCGGTTGGCTCGTTCAAGGCCAATGCCTGGGGCCTCTACGACATGCACGGCAACGTGTGGGAGTGGGTGCAGGACTGCTACGAGGACAGCTATGCCGGTGCGCCGACCGATGGCTCATCCGTCAGTGAACAGAATTGCTCTCGTGTCCTTCGCGGCGGCTCCTGGGACTACGACCCCAGGTTCATGCGCGCGGCGAGGCGCATCGGGATCGATCCCGGCGTCCGGGACAACAACATCGGCTTCCGTGTTGGCCGCGCTCTTTTTCCTGCCAGGACGCCTTAACTCCTACCTCATTACATCCTTACCTCTTGTGAGGGGTCTGGGGGCGTAGCCCCCAGCGAACACTTTTTTGCCGATGCGATTTGTGTGGAGGACTACACTGCGGATTTCGCCGCAGGCTATTGTTTCGGCTATCCTCATCACTAGGGTGGATGACATCATCCACCAACGATCTTCAGGCCGAGCTGTCCACTGGAAACACGTCAGCCGCCCTGAAGCCTGAGTAGCCCTTAAACTCGTGTCCTTCGCGGCGGCTCCTGGAACAACAACCCCAGGAACATGCGCGCGGCGAGGCGCAACAGGAACGAACCCGACAACCGGAACAACAACAACGGCTTCCGTGTTGGCCGCGCTCTTTTTCCTGCCAGTACGCTCCACCAGCCCGGGGAAACCTGGGTGGCCAGAGCCGGTGCGATCACGGTTGCATCGGGCGTGCCGTAAGAGCGTCCAGGGCTGCTCATGTTGAGCACGGTCGAGGGCCTGAACTGACTTCAGACCCCACCAAGAGGCGAGGTGGGCCGCTCGATACCACGGCGGCACCTGTCTTGCGGGACGTATGAGCCCGGACAGGTGCCGTTGGTTCGCGTCGGCAACGGCGCTCATGCACCTGCGCCATTTTTCCATCGCGCACGGATGAGTTAGCTAATTACCCCTAAGCAACAGCCGGATTGTATGTCCTCGGCCCGCACCTTTGACGATATCGGCACTGCGAGGAACCTGGCGGCTCAAGGAGTGACGCCAGGACCGCCATCACAAGCTCGACCATGACGCGGCGGCCATCGAGCGGCCTTCCTGGAAGCGCATGCACAGGCTGACGAAGGAAAAGGGGCGAGGTACACGCGCAACCACGGTCCTCGCCCCAGGGAGCTTGTGGACGTGCGGGTCAACAAAACGTCCAACGGCTGGGTCTATGCGAGGAGCATTGGTAATTGCCTAACGAGACGGCCAGACGCACCCAGCCGACAGGGAATCCGGTCCGCCTCGGCTCCTTGATCCGCGATGGCAAGCTGCTGTGGTGCTACTGCGCCGACTGCGGCCATGAGCGGGATATCGATCCGGCCAGCCTATCGTTATCCCCAAAGACGCCCGTGCCCGATCTCAAGACACGGATGCGGTGCAGCGCTTGCAGTTCCCGCAAGGTGGACGTACGGCCGGAACTCTATCCCGACGGCATCGATGCAATGCGAGCGAAGTGGCGGTGACAATGGAGGCTTTGAAGCAGACCTACATCGGCATTCTGGACGGCTCAGGCGATAGCTGGCGCGTCGTCGTGCCCGATATCGCCGAAGCGCAAGGCGGTGGGCCAACGCCCGAGGCTGCGATTGCTGATGCCGCCAGCGCCGCGTCCGAGATCATCCGGCAGCGGCTGCGGGAAGGGCATGCCATTCCGATTCCTACGTTGCAGACGAGCATCCTGCCCGAACTCAGACGCGGAGAGCGGCTTGTCGAAGTCGTAGTGGACACGGGCTGAGGCTGGGATCTGGCGGCGACTGTCCCATGTTCGTGACCACCGCTGCCTAAGCACGCACGAACGGCTCCATCTTCAGCGGCCCTTGGCAGCATCGTATTGAAATAATCGCGTAACATTCTCTGACTATGTCGCCCGTCGTCACCGTCAGTTTTCAAGGTAACGCTCTTTGTCGCACCACCGGCTGCATCCCCCTTCTTGTAGTCCCTGTGGCCGGTGGGGCAATTAGTCAACCGGTCGATTCTGATTGGTATGGAAAGAGCATGACGGCATGGCACTGCCGAGGCGGGGCTCTTGTTGCCGCCGGGGTAGAGCTCCGGGTGCACATCCACTTTGCGCGCGCTGCACGCGCAGCAACGAATGGACATCTTGAGATCGGGCACGTGCGTCACGGTTGGCTCAGGCTGGCTGGCCGGCTCCGCGTCAACGTCGCGGCAGACGGCGTATAGCCATCACCACAGCAGTTTGCCGTCGCGGGTCAGGTCGGCAACGCGGAGAGATAGCTGCCACTGACGCACGGATTTCACGCCTAGAAAGATCATGCGAGCAGACTGGCCGCTGGGCATTCGACAGCTGACGTTTGTTAGCCAGTACAGGCAAGACACGAAGCGGCAGGTGCACCTGGCTACGAATGACGTGCAAAACGCAAACAGTGAGCTTGCGTGTTGCAAGTTTGCAATAGTTGAGAAATGATCTCTCCTGGCTTTCCCATTTGCTTCGACCTGTGGGGTCCTTCGCCCTAACCTGATGATGGGTCGTTCAATTTGATAAGCTTGATCGATCCGGGGGGTGGGGACGCCTCGGTGACCAGCCCGCGTCACCGAGGCGGAATGTAGCTCTCAATAAGTCGGAGGCCTGAGATGCTCGAAATTCTCAGCTATCTGTTCCTCGTAAGTTCGATTGCTGCCGCGCTGGCTGCTCTAAATGCAGCATTCGGAGAGTAGCGGCGTTGCTGGCTTCGCCCACGCGCCGCTCTTGTGCCGTTGTCATTCAAACGCAGTGTACAAAGCAAAGCTGCGAGCCGAGCGTAGGATCCGCAATTCTTATAGGCCTCGCCCTTTGCCCGTAGCCGGGTTGCTGGATACCGTAGTGACAATTCCGTAGCGGCTGATAGCGCAGGAGCCGATCATCCGTTTTCTTTACTTTGCGGAGGAGCCATACATGCGGTCAGTATTTATTCTTGTTCTTGCACTCGCGAGCATATTGGTCTTTTCGGCGTTCTTCGATGCATCAACCGCTTTCGCACAATCATGCCCTAATGCCGGTAACTGTCCTCCTGGCACCTGCGCCAATAGGGGCGGAACTCGGGCTTGCGACGTCAGCAAGTGTTCGGCGCGCAACTGCGGCAAGATGAGCAAGACAACGTTTTGCCGGAACTACCGCAGCATATGCTGGCGGACCTGTCCCGTTGGGGATTGCAGCGCTGAATGCGCAAGCCGATATTCAAACTGCCTAAGGACGGGATGTTTCCGCTTCGACGGCCGACCAGGGACCCAGTGCCTCAAATAGCGGCTTAAGTTGAAGTCGCCGCGCGCAAGTATCTTGCAGCTGTCTTTGGACGACTCGCGTTTTCCGCGCGGACGGGCTCTGTCGCATGCCGCTTAGCAACAGCCCAAGCAATCCGGTCAACAGAAGATCGACCGGAGTCCGTCCTCGTGTAGGTTCCTTGGACGCCGAAATCAGGGTTGCCGTCATACTGCTGATCTTCATGTTCGGCCTGACGAGAGCAGCGGGCGGGTGCTCGATGCTGGGGGATTTCAGCGATCACGGCGACGGCGGACTGCGATTAGTGCAACTGAGTGCCGGCCTTGAGACCGCGCTCGGGGTGCAGGTCCAGGAACAACTCGTTCCAACCCTGATCGATCAGCCAATCGTGGACGGCGATGGCCTCGGCATTGTTGGCGGACGAATGGCTGAGAAAAATACGTGACACATCAAACCCTGCAGCATGCTCACCCTCAGAACAGCCTAGCGTGCCGATGCGGAACCGTCATCGGTTTTTGGTTGCTGCCGCGCGGGGCTTTCCGGACTTGCGCATGGTGATCAGCAGACGCGTGTTGGGTTGCGACCATGGCGGTTCCGGCCAGGTTTATTCGGATTGAAACGCGACCACCGCCCAGACCGGCACGGTGGCATCAACGACGAGAGCGCTGCGGGATGTCAGGTGTCGGGCACCGCTTGGCGTCTCGGTCATGGCGGTTTCGGCGTTTATCGTGCCAGGGTGTGCGCAATCTGCCGACATAGGCCACTCTTATGTTTGACGCGTAATTGGATTTGCTTTACAAGACCCCCATGGACACGTTGCCTAAACGAATTATCAATATCCGCATCACGGCGGAAGAGGATCACCTTCTTTCCGACTATTGTGCCGCCACCGGGCGCACGAGGACCGACGTCCTGCGTGAGAAGATTCGCTCGCTCCGCGACGAAATGCAGCCTGAGGCTGCGAAACGGAGGGCGGCCAAGGCGAAAAAGGGCGGGGATAAGCAGTGACCGACACGTCCGACCGCGTCCGCGAGCTTATCGACCAGTTTGAAGCTGGCCGCGCATTCGAGACCTTCAGCCACGGCGAGCGGATCGCCATCGCCGTAGTGCTCGACAGGGCCGACCTCATCAGTCTGGAAGCTGGCACACTGGATGAAGCTCACGACAGGCTTGGACCTGAATGGATGGCCGCTATTCGTGCTTTGAAGGAAGAGCGACGTGGTCGGCGGTGACTGCGGCTGCGCAGGTTTCTGCACAAAAGCCGCCCAAACAAGTCATTGCTTCCCGCGCCGCACTCGGCGGCAGAAAATCGGAAGCTCGCCTGGAAAGCGTGTATCATATTCTTTTGACTACTCCCTCCCGACGGTCTCGGAGGGTAAGGCCGTACCTCCAGTCTAGGAAAATGACATGACCCAGAACTCCATTCATGATCCCCAAAGAAATGCGCGAACTGGCCGAGAAGAATATCGAACAGGCACAGGCCGCATTTGGTCAATTCAGCGATGCCATGAACCAAGCCATGGGCATGTGGACCAAAGCCCTGCCAGCGAACACCATGACGTCCGGGTTCGCAGTAGTTCAAGAACGGGCCATGCAGTATGCCAAGCAGAACGCAGAGGCCGGATTGGCCTTGGCAACTGATATCGCCAAAGCTAAGGATATTCAGGCAATTATACGTCTACAAACAAGTTTTGCACAGAACCAAATACAGTCTTACGCCAAGCAGACGCAGGAGCTTGGCAGACTAATGACCGAAGCCACCAAACTAACTGCAGAAGCGGTGAAACCCAAAGCTTAGGGTATGGAACAGATGCTGCCGAAGTCGTGACATTCAGCCGAAGACGAGTACGTCTATGAGCGATGAGTTCTACACGCCTGATCTGGCAGCAGACCCGAACAATCCGTTTCTTCGGGACGCCGACGGCAAGCTCGTACGACGGTCCTTCTGGCTCGACATGAGTGATCGCTCAGTTGTCTTGGCGATGACACAAGGGATTGGAGCCGATCTGACCAATGACCAGAAGCGTGCGCACCTTCGCGACATCGGGCGAGAGGCCCTTATAGACGAGGTGTGCGTTCAAGAGATCCTGCCACCCGGCAGTTAAAGGGTTCGCTGCATAGCCGCAGACTGTTACCGTTGCCGGTGGCCGTGCTTCTGGTGCCACTTTGGTCCAGGACCGCGCATGTAGTGTTTTTCCGGGCGATAGGACAAAGTTTCGCGGAAGCCCGCCAGCCAATGTCGGAGCGAAATCCGGCTCCATCGGGTCTGATTTGCAATGGCGATCAGTGTAGCCATGACGTTGCTGCCTGGATGGACGGCGACCTCATGGGACGCGTCGGTTTGTCAAGAGCTTAGCGCATTTTCACCTTACAAATTGCCAACCAAATTGGTGAAGCAATAGTAAGGGTGGCGATCAATTTTGGACTGCGCCAACGTGGAAAACAGTGCCATGATTTTCGGAACCAGGCAGTTCCGCGAGAAACATCAGCGCGACCTCGACGCTGTGAGCGACAGGTGTGAATGCGCCGACTTCTTTGATCGTGGCCCTTGTGGCCCGCTGTTCAGGACTAACTTGGCCAGTGCTGGTTTTGATGCGCACCCGCACACCCGGCCGTCGTTCAGCAGCACCAGATCGGGCACGCTCGGCACTGCGACCATTGCCGTCAGCTTCGCCGCCACCCTGTCCCGGATCTCGCCATTGGGCGTGTGCCACCAGACCAGGCCGGCCGCGGCACGCATGCGGAGGTGCTGGGCGACCGTGATATGAATTTGGAACTCGCTCGGCTCGGTGCGCTGGGCGCGTCCTCTTGGCGGGCGGTTCCTGGCCAGCCCTGAAGGTCTCTTATGCGGCGAGGTGTTCAGTGGACCATCTCATGCTTGCCGCCTCCAGCAATTGGCCAGCCAGATTGGCACGGCCATCGCGGTCCGTCATTACGACGTCTCGGGCCTGGACTTATTCAACTTGACAAACTATACTCCTATTCTATGGCGGTTTGAGGAGGATTTTTTCATTGATTAGGCTCAACGCGATCCGTAGTCACAGGCAATTAAATGTGCGCTGATTTGGAAAATGATTGCGTGCGCGCTCGACTTTCGCGGGATTTGAGTTGCGAGTGCGGAAAGGAGCGAGCGATGGGCAAAGATTACAGACAGATCGCCGACGACGTGATGACTGGGGTTGATTTGATCCGACAGGCGGCTCCGGAGACGATAAAGGCGTTCGGCAGCCTTTCGGCCGCTGCGACCACATCAAAACG
>CAWGUF010000009.1:0-390000 GCA_963825625.1 uncultured Alphaproteobacteria bacterium
TTGCTCTCACAAGGAAGAACGCGCTCTTCGCCGGCCATGACCGCGGCGCCGAAGGCTGGGCGATGATCGCCTCGCTCCTTGAGACCTGCAAGCTCAACGGCGTCGATCCGCTGGCCTGGACCACCGACGTCCTGACCAAGCTCGTCAACCGCTGGCCGGCCTCTCGCATCGACGAGCTGATGCCCTGGGCCTACGCGAAAACCACTTGAGCCGGCGTCCAGGTGGGGTGGCTGGCCCGCTTACGCTGCGTCGGACGAAGGCAGTGTTGATCTACCGGCGAACAGGAAATCTTCGGGCTGTCCAACTTTTGCTCGGCCATTCGAAGATTGAATTGACCGTCCGATATCTTGGCATCGAGGTCGATGACGCGATCGAACTGGCGGAGAAGATCGAAATCTGAGCTTCGACGCGATCCCCCCGATTGCAGACATGGTCGGCGTCGCATTCTGCGGCGCCGATCGCCAAGGCTCCGAGGTCGGCTATTGGGATCTTGCAGCTTTCGCCAAAAATGGGGACAGCGATCATTTTCCGTGGGGGTGATGGGAATTCGCTCGCAGCGATGGGAGAATGGTCGCTGGCCCGGGCTTGCTGTCGTCCCTATTTCGCTGTCGCACATTGACATGGGGGCGGGGGGTGGTCATGACGGCGGTCGCAACACCACCGCCAGCAGGACACGATGCCGACATCATCTCCCTTGCCGCCTTCGCAACGTAACCTGCCGATCGGGCCGGAGCTGTTTCTCGATCACATCGGGCACTTCGTGGCTGATCCGGAAGCGGCGTCGCGGGCGTTGCAGCGGGCCGGGTTCGCGCCGACGCCGATCTCGGTGCAGATCAATCCCGATCCGGCCGGCGGGCCGCCGAAGCTGACCGGCACCGGCAACACCTGCGTGATGCTGGAGCGGGGCTATCTGGAGTTTCTCTACAAGACGGCCGATACGCCGCTGGGGCGCGAGTTCGACACTTCGGCGGCGCGATACAGCGGCGTGCATCTGGCGGCGTTCGCGATCGATGATCCGCCGCTGCAACATGCGCGTATCGCCAATGCCGGCTTCAAGGTGCAGCCGCTGGTCACGATGGAGCGGCCGGTGGAGACCGAGGCCGGGCCGGACAAGGCAGGGTTCTGGATCGTTCGCGTCGAGGCCGGGCAGATGCCGGAAGGGCGCATCCAGATGCTGCGGCATATGACGGAGCATACGGTGTGGCAGCCGCGCTGGCTGTCGCATCCGAACACGGCGGTGGCGCTGACCTCGCTCACCATCGTGGAGCAAGACGTGGCGGAGGCGGCGGACCGGTTCGCGCGGCTGCTCGGGCATCCGGCGGCGAGGACGGACGCGGGCATGGTGATATCGCTGGATCGCGGTGTCGTGGAACTCGTGTCCGCGGATGCTTGGCGGGCACGGTGGCCGGAGCTGGCTGCGCCGGATCTGCCGTACATGGGGGCCTATGGCCTTGCGGTGCGTTCGCTGGCAAAGGCGGCCGAGGTGATGCGGGCAGGCGGCCTCAGAGTGGAGGAGCGGGACGGCCGGCTGGCGGTCCGGTTCCCGGCCGAGGCCGGCGACGGGATATGGCTGCTTGAACAGGCGTGAGGCGGCGGGCCGCGCGATGTGACGCGCTTTACGGCGCGGCCCGGGCTGCCGATATGTTGGGTCCGGCTGTCAACCGCAGGAGTGCTTCCAGTTGGCCAACGACGACGAGCAGAACAGGTTTTCGGCACGCGCCGCGCGATATGTTCGCGTGGGCACGAATGTCGGCGCGGTGGCAGCACGCGTGGCCGGGCAGCGGTTTCTCGGCATCGAGCACGACAGGTCGAAGAGTGCGGCGGACCTGGCAGCGGCGTTGGGGGGTCTCAAGGGACCGATGATGAAGGTCGCGCAGCTATTGTCGACGATCCCGGAGGCGCTGCCGCCGGAATATGCGCGGGAGCTGTCGCAACTGCAGAGCAATGCGCCGCCGATGGGGCCGGCGTTCGTGCGTCGGCGGATGATGGCGGAGCTGGGGGCTGACTGGCAGGGCCGGTTCAAGAGCTTCGCGCCGGAAGCGGCGGCGTCGGCCTCGCTGGGGCAGGTGCACCGCGCGGAAGCTCATGATGGACGGGTGCTGGCGTCCAAGCTGCAATATCCCGATATGCAGTCGGCGGTGGAGGCGGATCTCAATCAGCTCAAGATCGTGTTCTCGATCCATGCCCGGATGGATCCGGCGGTCGATACACGGGAGATCCTGACGGAGATTTCCGAGCGGTTGAGGGAGGAGCTCGATTACGAGCTGGAAGCGGCGCACATGAAGCTCTACGGCTTCATCTTCCAGGACGACGCGTTAATCCGGGTGCCGAAGGTGGAGCCGGAGCTGTCGACGCGGCGGCTGTTGACAATGAGCTGGCTCGATGGCCGGCCGCTGGTCGAGTACAAGGCATCACCGCTGGAGGATCGCAACGCGATCGCGCGGGCGATGTTCCGCGCCTGGTGGTATCCGTTCAGCCATTACGGCGTGATTCACGGCGACCCGCATCTGGGCAACTATACGATTTTCGAGGCGGACGGCCGGGCGGCGGGGATCAACCTGCTCGATTATGGCTGCATCCGGACGTTCCGGACGCCGTTCGTGCAGGGGGTAATCGATCTCTACAACGGCCTGCTGAAGGGGGATAGAGATCTCGTCGTGCACGCCTACGAGACGTGGGGCTTCAAAGGGCTCACGAACGAGCTGATCGAGGCCATGAACATCTGGGCGCAGTTCATCTACGGGCCGCTGCTGGAAGATCGCGTGCGGCGCATCGCGGAAGGCACGACGCCGGGCGAGTATGGGCGCAAGGAAGCGTTCACGGTGCACAAGGTCCTGAAGGAGAAGGGGCCGGTTACGGTGCCGCGCGAATTCGTGTTCATGGATCGGGCGGCGATCGGACTGGGCGGGGTGTTCCTGCACCTGGACGCCTGCCACAACTGGTATACGCTGTTCAACGAAACGATCGAAGGCTTCCAGCTGGACGAGGTGAGCGCCCGGCAGGAGGCGGCTTTTGCGGTCACCGGGGTGCCGTTGCCGCGGTAGGGGCAGCCGGAATTGTGCAGTGCCCTGACACTATGAAAGCAGCATTTACCACTACGCAGGTTCTTTGCGGTATTATCAATTGTCCGTTTCATTGGTTTGCGAGTGGCGTTGTCATGAGTGGTGTTGCAACCAAGAGTGAGCAGAATTCGCCGACTGCAGAGGTTGGATGCGGCGAGCGGAAGGCTCGAAGCAGCCAAAGCCCGAAAGGCGGCAAACGATCATCGCTGGGCGAAGCGCAAACTCGCGGGCCTCACCGGGTTCATCGTGTCGGATCGCCTGAGCCAGTCAATCCGCTGCACAGTTTGTGACACCTCCTCGTCTGGCGCGCTGATCGAGCTTGCCGCCGACGACAGGCAATCGCTCGCGAGTGCCACAGAGCTGCCCGATCGCTTCACGCTGGTGATGCAGCGCTATCGGGAGCGCACGGACGTCGAGTGCGTGGTGGTGCGGCGCATGGGCATGCAAGTCGGCGTCAGATTTGTCTCGCAATTCATGACCGTTGAGACTGGCTATCGCTCCTATGCCGCGCGGAAACCGGGTGGCTGAGCCCCACAGCCTGAGTCTTCTGGCGGCCGACAAAGCCGTCACGCGTGCTGGACGTCACAGTGTGACGGGGAAATCGGCAATCAGTGATTGAAGCGAGTGATTCTCTCATCTAGGGTTCCGGTTCTGAGATTTGCCTCCCTGTGCCGCCAGGTTCCGAGCAAATGTCAGAACCATGAGGAACACTAGCAAGTCCATGAGTCTAGTGTAGCTTTTGCACCTGGCGTTTGGTCAAGAGCCTCGCCGCGAGTGGGTACCAAACGTAAGGTGCGCTACACTAGCTTGGTTGGCATCAGCGCCGACATGAGCGGTTTGGACCGAGGGAGCACGAATGCCGCCGAATGTGCTCGACAAGACAGAGGCTGCGATCCGGCAGCCGGAAATCATTTTTGCGCTCGTGATTTGCTGCGTCTCCGGTTTCATCGTTGGGGTGGCAACGACGCTGCTGCTGGTGTGACGATAATCGTTCAGGGCTTGATCGGCCCTTTGGCGCTTGCCAAGCGCAAGCTTGCCAGAGCAAGGCGGCTCGGCTACTCCGGCGAACCATGAGGCTCTACCGCGCTTTTGCCACCGTCGGCGGCCTGACAATGCTCAGCCGCGTGCTCGGTTTTCTTCGGGATATCATGATCGCCGCGGTGCTGGGCTCCGGGGTGGTGGCCGACGCCTTCTTCGTCGCCTTCAGATTTCCCAATCTCTTCAGACGACTGTTCGGGGAAGGCGCATTCAATGCGGCATTCGTGCCGCTATTTGCCAAGCGGTTGGAGGGCGAAGGACGGGACGCCGCGCGGGCGTTCGCGGCGGAGGCAATGTCGGGCCTGCTGCTGATCCTGATGGTGCTGACGGCAGCATGCATGATCGGCATGCCATGGTTGATGTACGTCATTGCTCCGGGCTTTGCCGAAAATCCGCAGAAGTTCGATCTTGCCGTGCTGCTGTCGCAGATCGCGTTCCCTTATCTTGCCTGCATGTCGCTGGTGGCGCTGTTGTCCGGCGTGCTCAATTCGCTGGGCCGGTTCTGGGAAAGCTCGGCCGTATCCGTGCTGCTCAACCTGACGCTGATCGCGGCGATGATGACTGCCATCGGCCTGGGCTATCGCAACGATCCGGGCGCAGGCGTGGTGCTGGCCTGGGGCGTATTCGTCGCCGGTGTTCTACAACTTCTGTTGCTGGTGGACGGTGCGCGACGGGCGGGGATGCTGCCGCGTCTCGTCCGGCCGCGCTGGAGCGAGGGAATGAAGCGGCTGGTTGCCCTTGGCATTCCGGGGCTCATCGCGGGCGGGATCACGCAGATCAACATCCTGATCGGCACGGTGATCGCCTCGATGCAGGCGGGTGCCGTCTCACATTTGTATTACGCCGACCGAATCTATGAGCTGCCATTGGCCATCGTTGGCATCGCGGTCGGTGTCGTGCTGCTGCCGGCGGTTGCGCGCAGTGTACGCGCAGGCGACACGGAGGCGGTGATGAAAAGCCAGAATCGCAGTCTGGAATTCGCAATGATGCTCACGGTGCCGGCGGCGGTGGCGCTTGCTACAGTGCCGTTGCCTATCGTCACGGTGCTGTTCGAGCGCGGCGCCTATACGGCGCAGGACACGCTGGCGACGGCCTCGGCCTTGGCGATATTCGCGCTGGGCCTGCCTGCTTTCGTGATGATCAAGGTGTTTTCGCCGGCGTTCTTCGCGCGGGAGGATACGCGGACGCCGATGTTCTATGCGGGGATCAGTTTGACGGCCAATACCGCCGGCTCAGCGGGGCTGTTCTTCGTGTTCCGGGACGCCGGGATCATGCCGCATCTGGGCATTGCGGTTGCGACCAGCCTTGGTGGCTGGCTCAATGCGGTGCTGTTGTGGCGGGGGCTCAAGGCGCGCGGGTACTTCGAGTCCGACCATCAATTGAGGGCGAATTTGCCTCGTATCCTGCTGGCCAGCCTGGCGATGGGCGGAGGCCTGGTCGTGATGGCGGACCTGCTGGCGCCGTGGTGGGGTGCGGGAAGCCATTTCTGGTATCGTCTGCCGGCGCTGACGGCACTGGTTGCAGGCGGGGGCATCATCTATTTCGTGCTTGCGATTGGACTTGGTGCGCTCAACACGCGGATGCTGCGTGAGGCCTTGTCGCGAGGGGCCGCACAATGACGTGTGATCGGCCATTTTCCGGGGAAAGGGGACAGGTGCTGCCGGTATGACATGGAAATCTGTACTCCAGTCCCTCGGCAACGCGCTTGGGCTCGGCTCCGGTCAGCGCGATCATGTCAACCGGGCGACGTTCACCGCGGCAGTCATTGCCTTATCGGCAAAGCTCAGCAAGTCTGACGGCGTATCGTTGCAGGTCGAGGAGGAGACATTCAGACGGCTGTTTCCTGTCGAGGAAAGCCAGGAGAAGCATGTCGGCCGGCTTTATGCGCTGGCCGGACAGGATGTGGCCGGTTTCGAGAGCTATGCCAAAGAGATCGCTGAGGCGCTGGTCGAGGAGCCGGCGCTGAAGCAGGACATCTTCGATGCTCTTCTGCATATTGCGTCGGCGGATGGGGTTCTGCACGAGGCCGAGGATGAGTTTCTGTCGCAGGTGGCGACGATTTTCGGCTATTCGGCCTCGAAATACCGTGCGATGCGTGCACGTTTCGTCCAGGATGCAGACGATCCTTACGTCGTCATCGGCATGAGCCGGGATGCGAGCAACGAGGCGTTGAGGACAAAATATCTGCGACTGGTGCGAGAGAACCATCCCGATGCGCTGGCGGCCAAGGGTCTGGGTGCGGAGTTGAAGGACCTGGCAGGCCGGAAGCTCGCCAAAATCAACGCTGCCTGGGATCAGATCGAGCGTGAGAGAGGGCTCTAGATGCAGACGCTGGTGGTGCCCGACAGCGCGCTGGTGGCAGACGTATATGCTTCTCCCAACATCGGCCCGCGCAATCGCGGACTGCGGCCTACGCTGATCGTGATGCATTATACAGGCCTGCCAACAGTGGAACGGTCGATAGAGGTTCTCGCCGATCCGCGCTGCAAGGTGTCGTGTCATTATGTCGTGGCCGAGGACGGCCGGATCACGCAGATGGTCGCGGAGGACATGCGGGCCTGGCATGCCGGCGTATCGAGCTGGCACGGCGAGACCGACATCAACTCGTGCTCGATCGGCATAGAGATTCAAAACCCAGGCCACAGCGAGGGATATCCGGACTTTCCACAGCGGCAGATGGATGCGGTGCGCGACCTGTGCCTCGATATCATTGGGCGGCACCATCATATCCGGCCGGAGGGGGTTCTGGCGCACTCAGACGTAGCGCCGTTGCGCAAGGCGGATCCGGGCGAGAAATTCGATTGGGCGTGGCTTGCTGCGTGCGGCATCGGGCATTGGGTGGCGCCGGAACCCGTGGAGGTCGGGCGGGTCAGCGATGTTCTGGAAGGCGATGTCCTGGAGCAAGGCGCCTCAGGTGAGCGTGTGGTGCGGATGCAGCAGAAGCTGGCGGATTACGGCTATGGGATCGCGCCGACAGGCCGGTTCGAAGAGGCTGATACATTCGTCGTGCGGGCGTTCCAGCGCCATTTCCGGCCCGGACTGGTGGACAGCAGGTTCGACAGGTCCTGCGCCGTGACGCTGGATAGGCTGCTGGCGGCGCTGCCAGGACAGCCGGCAGGCATTGCGTAACCTCGTTATTGAAACTGCAACGCTCCACGGCTAAGAGTGTCGGCCATGTTGCAACGCCGCGAATCGCTGATCACCGTGCGAATTATATGCCCGGTCGCCTGAGGGCGTCCGGGACTGTGCGATGCTGCGGGCATCGCTCGACAGCGCAACGTCATGATCAGCTTCATCCGATGGCCTTCCGATGACCAAGCCAGAGACCGGTGCCGCGTCCCAGAAAGACGGGCGCGATTGGGGCAAGACGCTCTATCTGCCGAAGACCGATTTTCCGATGAACGCCGGGCTGCCGAAGCCTGGAGCCGCGGCTGCTGCAGCGCTGGGCGGAGATCGAGCTCTACGGCAAAGTTGCGCGAGACAGGCAAAGGCCGAGCCGAAGTTCGTGCTGCATGACGGACCGCCCTATGCCAACGGCAACATCCACATCGGGCATGCGCTGAACAAGATCCTGAAGGATCTGGTGGTCAAGTCGCAGCAGATGCTGGGGCAGGACAGCAACTACGTGCCCGGCTGGGACTGCCACGGCCTGCCGATCGAGTGGAAGATCGAGGAGGAGGTCTATCGCGCGAAGGGCAAGAAGAAGCCGGATTTCTCGGATCCGCAAGCGATCGTCGCGTTCCGGCAGGAGTGCCGCGAGTTCGCGGCGAAATGGCTCGACATCCAGCGCGAGGAATTCAAGCGGCTCGGTGTGGTCGGCGACTGGGACCATCCCTACTCGACGATGGACTATCCGGGCCGAGGCAATCATCGCCGCCGAGCTCATGAAGTTCGCGAGAGCGGGCAGCTCTATCGCGGCTCGAAGCCGGTGATGTGGTCGGTCGTGGAGAAGACGGCGCTGGCGGAGGCGGAGGTCGAGTATCACGACTACCAGAGCGACATGATCTGGGTGAAGTTCAAGGTGATCCAGGATGCCGTCTGGGGCGAAGATCTCCAGCAGCGTCGCTCTGACGATGCCTGTCGCAAATCCGAGCTGGTTGGGACCTCATCGTGATCTGGACGACGACGCCCTGGACGATCCCCGGCAACCGGGCGATCTCGTTCAGCTCGCGGATCGGTTATGGGCTCTACGAGGTGACGCAGGCGGCGGACGGCAACTGGGCCAAGGTGGGCGAGACATTCGTGCTCGCCGACAAGCTCGCTGCCGAGGTGATGAAAGCGGCGAAGGTCGAGGCCTATGAGCGACGTGGCGCGGTTTCGGGTGAGGAGCTCGCCCGGATCGTGTGTGCCCATCCGCTGCGCGCGCTCGGCTACGACTTCGACGTGCCGCTGCTCGACGGCGATCACGTTACCGACGATACGGGTACGGGCTTCGTGCACACCGCGCCGGGGCACGGCGCGGACGACTACATCATCTGGATGGAAACGCAGAAGGCACTGCGCGAGCGCGGTATCGACACGATCGATTCCGTTCACGGTCGACGCCGACGGGGTGATGACCGATCAGGCGCCGGGCTTCGCGGGCAAGCGCGTGCTGAAGGAGAACGGCGACAAGGGCGATGCCAACGACGCCGTGATCAAGGCGCTTGCCGAGGCCGGCATGATGGTGGCGCGCGGGCGGCTGAAACATCAGTATCCGCACTCCTGGCGCTCCAAGAAGCCGGTGATCTTCCGCAATACGCCGCAGTGGTTCATCCGCATGGATGGGGCTTCCTTGCTTGGGCGCCTGGCGCACGACTTCCGTCGATCTGCGCCCGGCGACGATCCGCCTTCGGGGAGCCGGCCGCCGGGCGCGAGGGCCAATGACATCGTTGCGCGACGTGGCGCTGGCGCGCAATCGGCTCGAGACCGAATGGGTGCCGGCATCGGGCGAGAACCGCATCACCGGCATGATCGAGAACCGGCCGGACTGGGTGGTGTCGCGCCAGCGCGCGTGGGGCGTGCCGATCGCGGTGTTCCGCAACCCGGAGACCGACCAGGTCATCCCGGGGCCGGACTTTGCCAAGTCAGCGCGGAGCTGAGCGCGGCGGATCGCAGACGCCTTCGGCGAGAAGGGCGCGGATGTGTGGTTTCGAGGACGGCGCAAAGCAGCGCTTCCTGAAAGGGCTGGTCGATGATCCGAGCCGGACAAGTGGGAGCAGGTGACGGACGTGCTCGACGTGTGGTTCGATTCCGGCTCCACGCACGCCTTCACGCTGGAGGATCCGCGAGCATTTTCCCGGCCTCGCCGGCATCACGAGCGCAAGCACGACGGCGGGCACGGACCGGGTGATGTACCTGGAAGGCTCCGACCAGCATCGCGGCTGGTTCCACTCGTCGCTGCTGGAGATCGTGCGGCACGCGCGGGCGCGCGCCCTACGACGTCGTGCTGACGCACGGCTTCGTGCTCGACGAGAAGGGGCAGAAGATGTCGAAGTCGCTCGGCAACGTGATGGCGCCGCAGGACGTGATGAAATCGTCGGGCGCGGACATCCTGCGGCTGTGGGTGGCGGCTTCGGATTATTCCGACGATCTCAGGATCGGGCCCGGAGATCCTGAAGACGTTCGTCGAGACCTACCGCAAGCTGCGGAACACGATCCGCTGGATGCTGGGAGCGCTGGCGCACTTCGACGCCGGTCGAGGATACGGTCGACGTCGCGCGACATGCCGGAGCTGGAAAGGCTGATGCTGCACCGACTGGCCGAGCTCGACGGCGAAATCCGGACGGCCTATGCGGACTACGACTATCGCAAGGTGGTGGCGGTGCTGGCGCAGTTCCTGAACACGGACCTGTCGGCGTTCTATTTCGACATCCGCAAGGACACGCTGTACTGCGAGGCGCCGTCCAGCGTCCCGCGCAAGGCGGCGCTGACGGTGATCGATCGAGCTGTTCCGTGCGACCTGCCTGTGGTTGGCGCCGATCATGTCGTTCACGGCGGAGGAAGCGTGGCTGGACCGGCATGGCGGGGAGAATGCCCCGGCTGAAGCTTCCGTCCATCTGCAGGTGTTTCCGGAGCTGCCGGCGGAATGGCGCGATGACGATCTGGACGCCAAGTGGGACAAGGTGCGGCGCGTTGCGCCGTGTCGTGACGGGCGCGCTGGAGCTGGAGCGGGCGGAAAAGCGGATCGGCTCCAGCCTGGAGGCTGCGCCGGTGGTCCATGTCGCGCGACGCTGCGTTGCTGGCGGCCCTGGCCGACGTGGATTTGGCGCAGGTGTGCATCACGTCGGGGATCGAGGTTCGTGCGGGGGCTGCGCCTGCCGGCGCGTTCGCTCTGCCGGACGTGGCCGGAGTTGGCGTGGTGCCGGCCCGGGCCAAGGGCACGAAGTGCGCGCGCAGCTGGCGGTATACGGAGGATGTCGGCTCCGATCCGGATTATCCCGAATTGTCCGCGCGCGATGCGGCGGCCATGCGCGAGCTGGACGCGGCGGCTAGGTGAGGCTGTTCAGCCGGTGCGATGCGGCACCTCCGCCGCGAGCGCGGCGAGGAGGGCTGCGAGCTCGCTGAAGCGTGTGGCCTTTGCGAAGCGATCGAGCGGCAGGGACAAGCCGGTCTCGTGCTCAATGCGGTTACGCAACTCGAATGTGGACAGGGAATCGATTCCGGCGTCGGCCAGCAGGTCGGCAGCGCGCAGGTCGTCGGCGGCGATGCGCAGTACCTTGGCGGCCTGAGCGTACACGATCCCGAGCGCTGCTTCGATCGCGGCGGTGCCCTGCAGGCCCGCGAGTGTCGCGGCCGTGTCAGCGGCGAGGGCAGGCGAGGCCAGCGCGGAAAGGCGCGGGGCTGAGGCGAGCGCGCGATGCGTGGCGGCGAGCCGTTGCCAGTCGGCTGCCGCGATCATGATGTGGGGCACGTCGCAATCGAGAGCCTGGGCGAGGCAGGCCAGTGCCGTCCCGGTATCGATGCCGATCCAGCCTGCGGTTTCAAGGTAGGCCTGCATCTCCCGGCTGCGGGCGACGTGACCGGCGCCGGACAGCGCGCCCCAGTCTATCGCCATGCCCCGGATGCCATGTGCGCGCTGCCAGCCCGCCAATGCAGTCAGAACGCCATTGGCTGCGGCATAGCTCGACTGGGCGGGCCATCCGACGGCACCGGCAAGAGAGGCGAAGGATACGAAGAAGTCGAGTGCTGCGCCGTTCTCGATGATGGCATGTGTGAGATTGATCGCGCCATCGACCTTGGGTGCAAGAACCCGTTCAATGCGCTCTGAGGTCATGTCGGGCACAAGACCGTCATCGTAGGCGACGGCGGCGTGGATGATGCCTTTCAGCGGTTTGTCCGCGTGCGTGAGGCTCAGTAGTGCGGCATCCACCGCGCGTGGGTCTCGTACATCGAGGCGCAGGGGCACCAGCCTGTCGGCATAGGCGGCAGAACAGAGTGCGAGGTGCTCGTCGATCCGGCCACCTCGCGAGGCGAGAATGACACGGCCGGCGCCGTTGGCAGCCAGCCAGCGACCGACGGCGAGGCCGAAGCCGCGTGAGCCGCCCGTGACAAGATACGACGCGCGGGGGTCGAATACATTTCCGGCGGTGGTGTTCAGATGCACCGGGAGTGTCTCGCCTAGCATGCGGACGACGATCTTGCCGATGTGATCTGCGTCGGAGAACGCCCGGAAGGCGTGCGATGTTTGGGCGGCGTCGAATGTTCGCACGGGCAGCGGTTCGATGCTGCCATCTGCAAGTCGTGCCAGGACCTCGTCCATCATGGCCCGCACAGTCGCGGGGCGATCCTCGATCATGCGAGCAAGATCAATAACGTGTACGGAAATATTTGCGGCGAGCTTGCGCATGCCGATGGCGCTGTCGGCGTAGACGTCACGTTTGCCCAGCTCGATGAAGCGCCCATACGGGGCGAGGCAGGCCAGGCTTTTGTCGAGGAAGGCGCCGTGCAGGGAGTTCAGTACGACGTCAACGCCGCTGCCGCTGGTTGCCCGCATCACATCATCTGCGAAAGCAAGGCTGCGCGACGCGAAGACATCGGTCAGGCCCAGGCTGCGCAGGTAGGCGCGCTTTTCGGGTGTTCCCGCGGTGGCGATGATCCGGGCGCCAATGTGCTTGGCAATGGCGATGGCTGCCAGCCCGACGCCGCCAGCGGCGCTGTGGATCAGTATCGTCTCTCCGCGTTCCATCCGGGCGCAACGCACCAGCGCCATATAGGCGGTCAGGTATGCGGAAGGCAGTGCCGCCGCATCGGTATCCGAGAGTTGCGCGGGGCAGCGGTAGGTGCCGATTGCCGGTATCCTGACGAATCTGGAAAGCGTGCCACGGGCCATGCCGAACACACGCTCGCCCGGCTCGAGGCCGTTCGTTTCCGGGTCTGTCCGGCGGACAATGCCGGCAAACTCGAGCCCGAGGCTGTCGAGTGCCGGCGTCGGCTCCGCATCGTCGGGCAGGAGACCATTGACGGCCATGACGTCGCGGAAGTTGAGGCCAGCCGCGGTGATCTCGACCTCGACTTCTCCGGGGCCGGGTGCAGTGCGCGGCGCCTGTTGCCAGACCAGCGAGGCCGCACCTGCCGGGCCGTGGCGTCTCAACACGAAGCTCTGCTCCGCGCCCAAGCGGGAAAGAGGCGTCGTGGCAGGCGGCAGCTCTGCGGCAGACACCGGTGAGAGGCGGGGTACAAGCACAGCATCGGAGCGCAACAGAAGCTCGGTCTCGCGCGTGCCGGAAGGGAGCAGGTTGCGCAATGCACCCATGCTCGCGGCCGGATCGGCCTGGTCGTCCTGATCCAGATCGACAAGGTGAAACCTGATGCTCGGATATTCCAGAGCGACGGCGCGGGCGGCGGACCATATTGCGGCCTGGGCAATGCCAGTGGGTGCCGGTGGTTGCTCGGTGCTGGCGGTGCGGGCGCCACGTGTCAGGATCCAGATCGGCGGCAGGGCAGGCGTTGCGGCGCATCGGGCGAGAGCCTGTGCGAATGCAATCAGGTTGCCGGCGGCGTGGCGGGTGGCCTGAGGAATGTCCGTAAGCGTACCGAGATGTGTTGTGAGTCCGTCCGCATAAATGATGCCGGCAATCGAGGCGCTTCGCACGCGCTGTCGATCGCTTGCGCGGTGCGCTGCGCGCTTCGGCGGTCAGGTTGGGGGCGGGAGCCTGCAGGAGATCGATTCCCATGCTCGCCAGCGCTGAAGCGGGAGCACCGCCGGGCTCGTCGCCTGCCGGGCCGATCCACAACCACGATGGGGACTGCGCGGCTTCCATCGTCGGGGGTGCCGGCGTTGGGTTCGCGGCGAATATCTCACGGTAAAGGGTCGGGGCGGTGGCAGTCGCAGTCGCGTTGCCAGGGACAGTGGTTGCGTGCGGTGCGGCGCGAAGGCCATGGATTGAGAGAGTACCGCCCTGACCGGTGGCCTTAAGGGTCACGTCGAAGCAAGGGGTCTGGGTGCCTGGTGGAGAAATGCAGGTTGCCTTGGCCACGGCGTCAGTGGTGAGATTTGCTCCGGCGAGGACGCGGTCAATGGATACGGGCAACAGCCGAGGCAGGTTGTCGGGTGGCGCATCGTTTTCCCAGCTCGTTCCTGGCAGCAGCATCAATTGCAGCGCACCATCGAGCAGGCGCGGATCGAGCCGCAGGCCAGGGAGCGGCGCGCTGCCAGCGGGTAACGCAACGCTGCCGGCCGCTGTTGTCGCCGAAGCAGCGAGGCGATGCAGGGTTCTGAACCCGCCGTTCCAGCCATAGCCGCTGGCTTCGGCGCGGTCGTAGAATGTCTCAGGCCTGATGTCGCGCCTGGAAGACAGCATCTGTTCGCCGGAAGCGTTTGGGCGCGCCGATGCGCTGTCGGCTGGGAAGACGGTGGCTTGCGCGCGCAGCTGCCAGTCGCCAGAGCCGCCACGCAATCTGGAGTGGATCGTGAGAGCGCGTCGCGCGGCGTTGTAGCCGGTGGCAAGCAGGATCTCGTCGTCTGATGCGAGATAGAGCGCGGCCGGAAACGTGATGTCCGTCAGCTCTACCAGGTCTGTGCGGAGGATCTGGTGGGCAGCAGTCGCGAGCATTTCGATATAGGCCGCGGCCGGGAATACGACGGACCCGTCGATCCGGTGGCCGGTAAGCCAGGGGTGGGTGGCGAGGCTGATTTCGCCGGTCCAGGCGTGGCCGGGGCTGGGGTCCGGGCGGCCGAGGAGCGGATGCACGGCGGCGGGCGACAATGCGCGGCGGGCTTCTTCAGGCTCGTGCCATAGCTGCTGCTCGATCGTCGGCCGGTGTGGCAAAGTCAAGTCTCGCCTGTCGGGTCCGAGGATGGCGTTCCAGGTGATGTCGACGCCGTTGACCCAGAGCTGGCTTGCGGCAACGGCGACAGATTGCAGGTCGCCCCATTGCCGATCGAGCGTGGTTACCGTGAGGATCTCTCGATCTTTCATTGCGGCGCATGCCTGGGTCATGGCCGAAAGCGTGCGGTGCGGGCCCAGCTCTATGAAGGTGTCGGCGTCCATGGCGAGCGCAGTTTCGACCGCATGCTGATAGAGCACGGGGCGGCGGAGGTTCTGCCACCAGTAGTCGGCATCGAAGCGGTCGTTGAGGGCGCCGGTTACGGTCGAGACGACGGGCAGACCAGGCGGCGCCGTGTCGAGCCCACCGACATGGGCCTTGAAGACCTCCTCCACGGGATCGAACCAGCTCGAGTGATACGCGAAATCGAGCGCCAGCTTGCGGGCGAGCAGGTGGGGCTGATCGCGCTGCAGGCGGGTAATGAGGGCGTCTATTGCGTCTTCATCACCGGTCAACGTCACCATGTTGGGCGCGTTGTAGCCGCCGATCTCGATGGAGCCGTCGGTGGGAAGCAGCGGTGCGATGTCGTGCGCGCCGAGCCCGACAGCAGCCATCGTGCCGCTGCGATCGACGGCGTTGCGGATCAGGCCGCGGTGGGTGACGAGCCGGGCCACCGAGGCTTCGGTGATGCCGCCGGCAAGGAAGGCGGCGGTGACTTCGCCGAAGCTGTGACCGAGCACAATATCAGGGCGTACGCCGAGTTTGGCCCAGAGGTTGGCGAGGCCGGTCTGGAAAGCGAACATCACCGCAGGTGTGATCGCGGCATCGTCGATGCGGCTATGCTTTTCGTCCGCGGTCAGTTCTGCCATCACGGACCAGCCGGCGACCGGCTCGAACTGGCGGTCGAATTGCAGCACCGTGTCGCGGAAGACGGGCTCGCGGGTCAACAACTCGCGGCCCATCGCCCACCACTGGCCGCCCTGTCCGGTCATCGTGAAGCAGATCTTGCGCTGGCGATGGGCCCTGCCTGCGATCAGCTGTGGTGGCGCGCGGCGGTCGGGCTGAGGCCAGTCGCTGCCGGTGGCGAGGCAGGTCAGCCGCTCTCGCAAGTCCTTGATGCTTGCTGCGAGAATGACGGCCCGATGCTCGTGCGGGTCATGGCGCTGGGCCAGTGCAGCGGCGATCTCGCCGAGGTCACGGTCGGCGAGGCTGCCCGCATCGCCAACAGCATCGGCGAGGGCGGCGGCGAGCCGTTTCAAGTGGGCGGCAGACGGGGCGGAGAGCGGGACAGGGATCGGTTCACGCGCTGAATCGTTCGCGGCGCCTGGCGAATTTGTGCAGGGACGATGCCGGGAGGCGGGCCGTGCTGATAGCAGGGCGCAGGCGTTGGTGCCGCCGAAGCCGAATGAATTCACGAGGACGTGCGGGGAGCAATCGAGGGAAGGCAGGGCGGCAACGCGGGTGGGGACTTCCAGATGCAGGTCAGCAAACGGAATAGCAGGGTTCGGCGTCTCGAAGCCGAGGCTCGGCGGGATCTGGCCGTGATACAGGATTAGGGCTGCCTTGATAAGGCCTGCGATACCAGCGGCCGGCTCCAGATGGCCAATGTTGGTCTTGGCCGAGCCGAGGAAAACCGGCCTATTGCGATCGCGGCGGTCGAGGACAGCGCCAATGGCGCGGGCCTCGATCGGGTCTCCGACCGGCGTGCCGGTGCCGTGGGCTTCGACGTAGGAAATATCGGACGGGGCGATGCCGGCGCGGGCGCAGACGCTGCGCAGCATATCGATCTGTGCATCCAGGCTCGGCTGCGTGATCGTGCCGGTGGCGCCGTCCTGGTTGACGGCGGTGGCCTCGATGACCGCGTAAATACGGTCGCCGTTCGCAAGTGCATCGTCCAGGCGCCTGAGTAGAACGACGCCGAGCCCTTCGCCGCGTACGAAACCGTCTGCGGCGGCGTCGAAAGCACGGATGCGGCCGGTAGGGGACAGCATGTGGGCGCGTGAGAACGTCACGAACATGCGCGGGTCGAGCAGGATGTTGACGCCACCGGCAAGTGCTGCGTCGCAGGTGCCGTCCGTCAGATGCCGGCAAGCGGTATCGACGGCAACGAGAGAGGAAGAGCAGGCCGTGTCGATGGCCATGCTGGGTCCGCCGATGTCGAGGCGGTTCGAAATGCGGTTGGCGACAATCGAGAGCGCGGTGCCGGTGCCGGCCTGGATTTCGCCTTTGCCGATCCGGTAGCGCTGCAGGAGATTGTAGTCGACGGTTGAAACACCAATGAATACGCCCGTGCGGGCTTTGCGCAAAGCCGCGACCGGCAGCATCGCGTCCTCAGTGGCCTCGGCGGCGACCTGGAGCAGAAGGCGCTGCTGGGGGTCCATGGCCTCGGCCTCACGCGGGTTGAGACCGAAAGTGACGGGGTCGAACTCGTCGATGTCATCGAGGAAGCCGCCCCATTTGGAATAGGAGCGGTTGGGGCGGTCCGGGGCGGGGTCGTGGAAGCCATCCAGCGACCAGCGGCCGGGGGGAATCTCGGTGATGGCGCAGCGGCCTTCGACGAGCAGGGACCAATAGCCAGCAGCATCCCTCACCCCGCCAGGAAAGCGGCAGCCGATGCCAATGATGGCGATGCGGGTCACGTCGAGGCCTCACGTCCGTTCAGGGGCTGCGATTGCCAAGGCTCTAAATATGCGAATATATGAATGCAAGCTTTTGGCCTCAGCGGGTTGGCCGGGACGGGTCAATCGGGCATGGTCCCATTGCCCATGCTGGGGTAGACATGAGACCGGATAAGGGGCGGAGACGCAATCGCATGTCCTGGCTGGAAAGACTACAGGGGATAGAGGCGCTGGAGGACGCGGAGTTCGACGCGGACCTGGTGGCGGAGCTGGAGAGTTTTGCTGGCCGCGCGCGACACGCCTCCGGCGCGCCGGCCGCGCGCGGCGTGATCCGTTTCTCGACGCCGACATTCAAGGAGTATGCGACGGGTGAACTCCAGGGGTGCGGCAAGAACTCGTTTCCGGCGTTCTCGGTGACCGGCGGGGCGTGTGCGCTCGACTGCGATCATTGTCAGGCGAAAATCCTGGAGCCGATGATACCGGCCACGACGCCCGAGATGCTGGACAGGAAGGTGCGGGACCTGATCCTGCTGCAGAACCTTCAAGGACTTCCTGCTGTCGGGCGGCTCGAACCGTCGCAACGAGATCAAGTACGAGAAATTCCTGCCAGTCATCGAGGGACTGAAGCGGGATTTTCCGCATCTGAAGGTTGCCATCCATTCAGCACTGCTGGACGAGGCGCGCGCCAAGGCGATGGAGGGTGCGGGCGTCGACACCGCGATGATGGATGTGATCGGCGCGCAGGAAACGATCCGCGAGGTCTATCATCTCGACCGCAGCGTGGATGAGTTCGAGGCGACGCTGGCGGCACTGTGCTCGACGCGCATGGAGGTGGTGCCGCATATCGTAATCGGCCTGCACTACGGGCGTATCGTAGGCGAGGCGAACGCGCTCGACATCTGCGCGCGGCATTCGATCCACTCGCTGGTGCTGGTTGTCGTGATGCCGTTCTATGCCAAGGCGGGGACATTCGTGACGCCGTCGACGGGTGATGTCGGCCGCATCTTCCTGGAGGCGCGGCGGCGGCTGCCGGATCGTCAGGTGCTGCTGGGGTGTGCGCGGCCGGCTGGTATGCACAAGCGGGTGACAGATGCCTACGCGGTGATGGCCGGTCTCGACGGCATCGCGTTTCCGGCAGACGGTGCGGTGGCGCTGTGCGAGACAATCGGCCGACCGTACGAGCAGCAGCACGCGTGCTGCTCGATCAAGATCGGCGGGAATATGGATGCGCGGCCTTTGGCGACGGCGTGTGCGGGGTGAGGAGACGATATGTCCTGTCTGAAACGTGAAACCGCGATGCCGTCGGCAGTTGGTGCGGCGGGGCTTGACTTCAATGCCTTGGAGGCGATGCAGCCGAGGATGCCAGCGCCGACGCCGCGGGAGGCGAAGAATGGCGCGCGGGTGAAGGATGCCAACGTGCCGCCCGAGGGCGTCTATCTGCCCAACAACAACCGGTTGGCGCCACACATGCGCTCGCCGGATTACGTGCAGATGTCGACGGCGGCGGCGATTACGTTGGGGTTGATGCCGGGCAAGATGTTCGGCTGCGGCTGCACGCGCTGCCTGAATCTCCTGCTCACGTATCCGGAAGGCTGCCGCGCCAACTGCGCCTACTGCGGGTTGGCGCGCCATCGCGAGGCCGATCGCGACTATGCCGACCGCAACTTCATCCGGGTCGACTGGCCGGCGGTGCCGATGGCCGAGATCGTGGAGAAAGTCGCGGCGGACGGCGAGAGCACGCCGTTCCACCGCATGTGCATCTCGATGATCACGCACCCAAACTCGGATGCGGACACGGTGACTGTCCTGAAGCAGTGGACGGACAGGATCGATCCGGAGACGGTGCCGGTGTCGATCCTTTCCAACCCGACGACGATGACGCGCGCGGACGTTGTCCGGCTGAAGGACCTGGGTGCGGACATCTTCACGGTGGCGCTGGATGCGGCGACGCCGGAGATCTTCGACCGCACGCGGGGCAAGGGCGTGCAATCGCCGCACTCTTGGGCGAAGTACTGGGAGATCCTGGAGGACGCGCGCGATATCTTCGGGGGGCAGAAGTTCGGCGCGCACATCATCGTCGGGATGGGCGAGACCGAGCACGAGGTGTTGAGCCTTGTGCAGCGCCTGGTCGACATGGGCGGACACAGCCACATGTTCTGCTTCTTTCCGGAGAAGGGCTCGCTGATGGACCATCTGCCGGCGACGCCGCGCGATCAATGGCGGCGGGTGCAACTGGCGCGCTACATGATCGACTACCGCGGCGTGCGGGTGGAGCAGATGAGGTTCGACGAAGCCGGGCGCGTTGTCGATTTCGGTCTGCCGAAGGCTGAACTCGACGATATCATCGACCAGGGGCTGGCGTTCCGTACGTCGGGCTGCCCCGGCAAGTTCCGGGAAGATCTGTCTGCGTGCGATCGTCCGTATGGCGATTCAGCCGCCGTCGAACATCGCGAGCTATCCATTCCAGCCGGGTCCTGTGCACTTGAAGAAGATCCGGCATCAGCTCGGGATGGCGAAGCCGGGTGAAGTCCTATGAGGAGGGTGAGGAGCTGGAGGACGTCGCTATTTCGGCCCCCGAGGTTCCGGCACCTCCGCGGTCGTCATGATCGAGCTGAGGTCCACCATCACCTGCCCGGCCTGCGGACGTCGCGAGACGCACACAATGCCGACTGATGCGTGTGTCTACTTGTTTACATGCGCGGCGTGCGGGCAAACCGCGAAGCCCAAGACGGGCGACTGCTGCGTGTATTGCTCTTATGGCGATGTGCCGTGCCCGCCGATCCAGGATGATAGCGTGTGCTGCGCGCCGGGAGTTCCAGAGAACCGCGCATGACTATTCCATTCCGCGTGATCGACACTGGCGTTCGCGATGGTCGCGCGCAGATCGCGTTCGACGAGGCGCTGATCGAATTGCATCGCGAAGCGCGATCGCCCGATACGATCCGGTTTCTGCGCTTTCCGCCTACGGTGCTGATCGGCCGGCACCAGGCGGTCAGCCATGAGGTGAGGCTCGATCATGTGCGTGGCAACGGTATCGGGCTGGTCAGGCGGATCACCGGCGGTGGTGCAATCTATCTGGATGAGGGCCAGGTCGGGTGGGAGATCGTGCTGTCGCGCAAGCGGCTGCCGATGCCGGCGCTGGGCGACTACACGCGCGCGATCTGCGAGGCGGTTGCGCGGGGCTTGTCCGGGCATTCGGCATCGATGCCCGGTTCCGGCCGCGCAACGACATCGAGGTCGATGGGCGCAAGATCTCCGGGACCGGCGGGTTCTTCGATGGCGACACGCTGATCTACCAGGGCACGGTGCTGGTCGACGTCGACCCGGCGGCGATGATGGCGTGCCTGAATGTGCCCGAGGCCAAGCTCGCCAAGCGCGATCTGGACAAGGCGGAAGCCAGGGTTACGACGTTGAAGGCGCTGCTCGGTGCGCGCGCCAGCGGTCGAGGAGGTGCAGGCCGCAGTGCTTGCCGGGCTCCGAACGGGCCTGGGAATCTGAGCTTGTCGAGGGGGAGCCTTCGCAGGAGGAGGAAGCTTCGGCTGTCCGCCGCCACGACGAGGAGATCGGCACCGACGCATTCGTGCACGAGATCGACGATCCAGCCGGGGCCGATGTGCTCGAGGCAGCGCTTACCTCTGGCGGGTGGAACCGTTGCGGCCTCATATCAGGCTGGAAGGCAGAGGAGCGGCGCGCCGCGTCCGCGAGGTGTTGCTGACCGGAGACTTCTTCGTGACGCCACCACGGATCGTGCTACGATCTGGAGGCGGCCTTGCGCGGCCTGCCCGCCGGTGAAGCGGGGGCGGCAGTGGCTGCGTTCTTCGCGGCGAGGCGACCCGATCTGCTGACGATCTCGCCGGCCGACTTCCGCACAGTCGTCGAAGCTGCGTGGCGAAGGACCGATGAAACATATCTCAGTGGTGCAGCATACCCAGTCGGAGTGGTTGGGGCACATCGAGGATCACCTCGAAGGGCGCGGCATTCGCTTCAGCTACAGCCGGCCATTCACCACAGGCGGCAATCTGCCGGACGCGATGACGGTCGGCGACGGATTGATGCTGATCGGCGGTGGGCCGTGGGGAGCGGCGACACCGGGCAGCATCCTGCCGACGTTGGAGCAGGAGGTGCGACTGGCACGCGCATGCCTGATGCTGGGCAAGCCTGTGATCGGCATTGGGCTGGGTAGCCAGATTCTCCGTCTCGCCGCCGACGGCGGGGTCGAGCAGGCGCCGTTGACATTCGTCATTGGGGATGCGCGCCGGGTGAGAGACGATGCGCTCGGCGGCTTTCTGCCGGAGCGCTATCCGCTGGTCGTCTATATGCGGGACCGGCCGCTACCGCCCCGGACTACGCCGAGGTCCTGGCGACCGACGAGGCCGGCCAGGTGGCGCTGTTCCAGATCGGCGCCAACGCGTTCGGATTCACTGGGCACCCGGGCCTCAGGCCGGCGATGATCGAGGATCTGATCATGGAAGGCGACGAGACGCCGCGAAGGACTCGGCGCGACACTCGGGCTGTTACGGCAGGTCGCGTCGGGGATCGAGGATGCGCTGGTACCGATCATGACAGGTCTGGTCAACGCTGCTGGCTGGATGGAGACGTGAGGCTCTACCGTGAGTGACAGTCGGGCAGGACGACATTGCTCTGACAACGCGTATTCAATAATTCGAATATATGCTTGGATTGTGCGACGAGCCGGTCAGTGGTGCGCCGAGCCGGGTTGGATTTGTGTCAGATGTGCGCCCCGGCATCATGCTGGCGGCGCCAGCCCTTGGATGGCAGGCTACGGCGCATGTCGGCAAGGCAGGCGGGGTGACAGGAGGCCTGGATGGCGAAGAAGCTTGTGATCGTTATGGCGAACACGGATCCGCGCAATGGCGAGGAGCTTGGTGCGCCGATCTTCCAGGCCTCTGTCGCGGCTGCGATGGACTACGAGGTTGAGGTGATCTGCACGGCGACGTCGGGTCGTCTGATGAAGAAGGGTGTAGCGGAGCAGCTGGTGGTGAAGGCGGGGTCGCCGAAGAGCGTTTACGACTTCATCAAGGAGGCGCACGAGGCGGGCGTGAAGTTCTACTGCTGCTCTCCGAACCTGGACCTGTTCGACATGACCAAGGACGACCTGATCCCGGAGTGCTCGGGGATCGTGGGCGGCGCGCATCTGGTCGAGGAGGTGATGGAGGGCGACTGCAAGGTGCTGACGTACTGAAGCGAGCGAGCAGCGAGCAACGAGCAACGAGCAGCGAACAGGGAGTAGCGAACAGGGAAGCGATCGTGCGGCAGGCGAGGGTGCCTGGTCCGCTGCCCGCGTCCCGCCATTCGCTTCTGCACACATGGCCGACGGACACACATCCTCCCGCTACCAGGACTATATCGGCGATCCGGTGAGCGATGCGCCGCCGGTTCCGCGCGCCAAGCTGGAGGCGATCTTCAACGACCTGCAGGGGGATCTTCGCTTCGACCACGAGCTCAACGGCTGCCTCAACTGCGGCATCTGCACCGCGACGTGCCCGGCGGCGCACTACTACGACTTCTCGCCGCGCGAGATCGTGCAGCTTTTGTGGACCGAGAACCTGGAAGGCATCTGGGATGCCATGCAGGAGAAGATCTGGTCCTGCGCGCAGTGCTACACGTGCGCGGCGCGCTGTCCGTTCAAGAACTCGCCGGGCGGGCTGGTGATGCTGATGCGCGAGGTGGCGATCAAGCACCAGATGCAGTCGGCCAAGGACGTGCTGAGGCCGTTCAGCCGGGTGATGCTGAAGCTGGTGTCGACCGGCAACCAGCTGGCCCCCGACATGATCAACCCGCAGCATTTCGCGGACTGGGGCCCCAACATCTCCAAGGTCGAGGCGCCGCTCAAGGTGCTTGAGGAAGGCGATCCCGATGGCGACCTTGAACACCACCGAGACGGCGTGGGAGGTCAACCTGAAGACCTCGGTGGAGCTCTACACGATCTGGGAGATGACCGGCGTTCTCGACCAGCTGGAAGGCATCGACGAGAACCTGTTCGACGTCATCACCGACATCATGGACGAGAAGCGCGAGGACTGGAAGGACTACCTGGAGGAGCAGGCGGATCAGGACGAGGACTGAGACGGCCAGCGTCAGCTGGAGGTGAGCATGCTACCGGGCATGTGGCGTTCATTCTGCGCTCGGCCGCTGTGGGATCGGTGCTCGGCGTGCTGGTTGCGGTCGCGCTCCTCCTGACCGAGGCCGGCGGACTGGGAACCATGATCGGCGAGAGTACGGTGCCGATGGTTCCGATCATCTTGCTTCTGCGCCGGTTTCGCGATCCTGTTCGGAAGCCTCTACACCGGAGCGGCGATCATGCCGCTGCCGGCAGACGCGACATGCGCGGATCTGGAAGTCGATCCGTATCGAACCAATGTCGAAGGGAGACTGAGAGCCCGATGAGCAACGACGAACGACGAGCGAACGTTTCACCGGCCACGGCAACGAGTGGCGCCCGTCGAACCTGTCGCCGACCGAGGCGCAGATGGCCACGGCCTGGGTCGAGCAGAGGATCGACAAGCGTTCGATGCTGACCAGCAAGGATCGCGTCGAGGACGTACGCGATGCGATGTGGCAATTGGAGAAGGACGGCCAGATCGTCGTCCACCGGATCACCGATCAGCACGAGCCGATCACGGTCAAGACGCTGTTACGGCTGGGACAAGCGCATCCCGACCACGCAGCTGTGGCATCACAAGAGCTGTGGTCAGTGCGGCAATATCCCGGGCTATCCGGTGTCGCTGCTGTGGCTGCAGAACAAGATGGGGATCAAGTACCTCGACGAGACGGATCAGACGAGCTGCACGGCGTGGAACTACCACGGCTTCGGGCATCGGCAACCTGGAGAGCCTTGCCGCGGTCTTCCTGCGGAATTTCCACCAGGCCTATGTCGCGGCCAAGGCGCAGGGCCTGCCGGAAGGCTACTACTATCCGCTGGTGCACTGCGGTACGAGCTTCGGCAACTACAAGGAAGTGCGCGGCTACCTGATCCACTCCGCCAAGCTGCGCGAGAAGCGTGACGAAGATCCTGGCCAAGCTCGGGCGTCTGGTCGACGGCAAGCTGCTGATCCCAGAGGAGATCGTGCACTACTCGGAGTGGGTGCACGTGATGCGGGGCGAGATCAAGGAGCATCAGGTGATCGATGCGTCTTCCGTACGCGCCACGATCCATCCGGCCTGTCACGTCTACAAGATGGTGCCGGAGGACGCGATCTACGACGACAACATCCTGCAGGGCAATCGCGTTGCCGTCTCGACCGGCATCATCGAAGCGCTGGGTCGCAATGTCATAGACTATCGCACCTGGTACGACTGCTGCGGGTTCGGCTTCCGGCACATCATATCTGAGCGCGAGTTCACGCGCTCGTTCGCCATCGATCGCAAGATCCGCGTGGCAGTGGAGGAGGCAAAGGCGGACGTGATGATCGGGCATGATACGGGCTGCATCACCACGCTCGACAAGAACCAGTGGATCTCCAAGGCAGCGGGAGAAGACAAAGCGGTGGAGTTGCCGGTGATGGCCGACTGCCAGTTCGCCGCGCTTTGCTGTGGTGCCGATCCCTACAAGATCGTACAGACGCACTGGCATGCGTCGCCGATCGAGAAGCTGATGGAGAAGATGGGGATCGATTGGGAGGCCAAGAAAGTTGAATTCGAATCCTATCTGAAAGAGATCCAGTCCGGCACAACGCCGGAGCAGCTCTACGATCCTCGTTTGAGGATCACGAGCGGTCCAGGCTTCAAGCCGATCAAGCGGGAGGTCATCCCGCCGCCTCCCGGCTAGCCTCGGTTGCGCAGTGCGACGCCCCCGCGGGGAGGTGGCCGCACTGCGTGTTTCCAAGCCTTACCCCTTTCCGCATTGAGGGAGGGGAGACGCCAGCACGTGCTTTGCGAGTTGAGATGCTCATGAACAAACCCATCCTCATCGTCGGCGGCGGACCAGCGGGGCTGGCGGCAGCGCACGCGGTCGCCTCGGTCGGCCACACGTCAGTGCTGGTCGAGAAGACCGACATACTTGGCGGCGCGCCAATTCATTCCGGCTACGCCAAGCTGGTACCGTCGGGGCTGTGGGCCAAGGATGCCATCGGCGGCATGGTCTCCCGTGTGCAGACGAATGCGCTGGTGGAAAAGAAGCTGAAGACGGTGGTGAAGAGCTTCTCGGGCGAACCCGGCAACTTCACCGCCGAGCTGTCTGACGGCACCACGGTGAATGCAGGCGCGACGATCCTGGCGACCGGCTTCACCCACTTCGATTCCGTCAACAAGCCGGAGTGGGGTTTCGGCACGTTCCCGGACGTGGTGACGACCACGCAGGTGGAGCAGATGATTTCGTCGGGACAGGGCGTGCGCCGACCGTCGAACGGCGAGAAGCCGAAGCGCGTGGCGATCCTGTTGTGCGTGGGCTCGCGCGATCGCCAGATCGGGCGCGAGTGGTGCTCGAAAATCTGCTGCACGGTGTCGGCCAATCTCGCGATGGAGATCCGTGAGGAGCTGCCCGATTGCCACGTCTACATCTACTACATGGATATCCGCACATTCGGGCTGTACGAGACCGACTACTACTGGCGCAGCCAGGAGGAGTTCAAGGTCAAGTACATCAAGGCGCGTATCGCGGAGGTAACCGGTGACGGCAAGCAGGTCATCGTCAAGGGCGAGGATACGCTGGTGAAGCGGCCGATCACGATCCCGTTCGATCTGGTCGTGCATGCGATCGGCATGGATCCCAACGTCGACAACATGACGCTGTCGGCGGTGTTCGGCGTCGATCTGCACAAGCAGGGCTTCATCGCGCGGCTCGACACCTACGGCACGATGGGCGCGACATCGCGGCCGGGCGTGTTCGTGGCGGGGGCTGCGATCGGACCAGAGACAATCGACGATTCGATCGCGCAAGCGAATGCGGCGGCGCTGTCGGCGTTGGCAGCCGGGGCCAGCGCGACGCAACAGGCGGCGGAGTAGTCCGGTCGATGGCAGGCATCCGACCCAGTGCTGGCTTGGAGCAGACGCGTCCGGTTCTCGATCTCTCGGGGGCCAAGCTGCGCGATTCTTTCGAGCGTCTGGTGAAGGGCGCTGAGCTGGTGGGCGGCGTTGAGAGCTTCGCTGCGGCAGTGAAGTTGAAGTCCGACGTCTTCCGTGGCCGCCTGGACGAGGGCAAGGCAGCCGGACTCAGTCGCGGCGAGTTCGACGAGCTGGTTCCGCTGATGGCTACCGTGCGACGGCGCATCGGAGCGTTGCTCGATCACACGGAGTGGGCTGTCGTCCGCGCGGCGATCGTCGAATTGCTGCACACGGCGCACGACACCACCATCGCGGATAATCGGATCGCGCGTTTCGAAGCAGCACTTATTGCTGGCGCCCGGCGACTCCCCTCCGGGGAGCCGGCCGCCGGGCGCGAGCGCGATGGCGAAAAGCCTGCGCATCGAAATAGGGATCGTTTTATTCGCGACCTCGCATCGGAAATCCTGCATAACGTGCTGCCGGAGCACTATCCGCTCATGAACCGCTGGGTTTGGGATGCGCGAACCAATACCGGTGCTTTGCGCGAGATCTGGCACGATCCGCGAGGCGGCGGCGACAACGTCGACAATGTGATCATCGATGCGCAGGACGGGTACGAGACGTTTCTCGTTCTGCGCGAGGAGTTGTCACAGTTCCTTGGCGACAATGGTGTGTTCCGCGACATGCTGTGGCACGTGGATCTGCTGCTTGCGCAGGTTTACGGTGATTACATAAATGCCCAGGGCGGTGCCTATCTGAAGACCGACTTTGGCAACGAAACCGATCCGCTGGAGCATACCCGGCGGATCATGGGGCTCGACCGGGTCGCGCGGGAACGTGCGGCACGGGAAAGAACCGTCGATGGCTCACTCGCACCTGCACCGCTGGCGGGCCCGACGCCCGTAGCGGCCGGCTCCGTGAACCGGAGTCGCGAGGGGCAAGCAGAAGAGTAGACCATGCCAATCCATGAAAAATCGCTGATCCGGCCCGAGAACCTGAAGACGCACGACAACCTGACAATCGATGGCGTCGATGTGTCGGGGCACTGGTCGACATTCATCGAGTCGCGGGTCATCACCGACTACAACGAGGCGCTGGAGGAGGAGATCGCAGCGCTGCCGGGCGGAGAGTTCATCCATCGCTGCTGGCAGTGCGGCTCGTGCACCAACTCCTGCACGGTGAACGCGATCGAGCCGCGCTTCAACCCGCGCTACTGGATCTATCTGATCCGGACCGGGATGAGAGTCCGAGCTGCTGCGCGACAAGGACATCATCTGGCAGTGCGTGTCGTGCAACAAATGCGTGTACGCCTGCCCGCGCGACGTGTTTCCGGAAGGGGTGATGAAGGCCACCTCACACTGGCTGGAGATGAAGGGGCATACGGAGAAATCGCCATCGATGGTGTTCGACGAGATCTTCACCGACGAGATCGTCAAGCACGGCAAGATCGAGGATTCCAAGGTTCTCATCAAATTCCTGCAGAAGACCGGCCAGCCGCTGATGCAGGACTGGCTGATCCAGATCGTGATGAACATCGCCAAGAAGCTGCCGATCGCCTGGGGCATCAAGAGCGCCTGGTCGTTCGTGTTCCACCCGCGCACGCGGCGCTGGGGCAAGGCGAAGAAGGCGATCGAGGACTACATCATCGAAGTGGAACAGAAGAACAAGACGGCGGTCGCCGCGGCCGCGGGTAAGCCGATCGCAGCCAACGCGAACGCGCCGCGGCCAAAGCTGCATGCGGCGGAATAAGCGAGAGAATAGAGATGGTCGACCTAACTGAGAGAGCCAAGAAGCTGCGAGAAGTTGCCTATTATCCCGGCTGCGCGCTGGAAGGCTCGGGCAACGGATACGACGTTTCCACTCGGGCGGTGGCGAAGAAGCTCGGGCTGAAGCTGCGTGATGTGAAGGACTGGAATTGCTGCGGGGCGATGGAGGTCAAGAACATCGATCCGAAGATTCAAACCTATCTGTCATCGCGCGTGCTTTCGCAGGCTGTAAACAAGAACCAGAACACCGTGGTCATGGCGCCATGCAACGGGTGCTACCACAATCTGAAGAAGGCCGAGTACGACCTGACGAACGACGAAGAGTCCCGTGCGGTGGTAGGTCAGCTATCGACCAAGGCCGGCCACAAGACTTATGAGGCGGGACAGGCAGAGACCATCCATGCGCTCGACTGGATCAAGGACACGATAGGCGAGGAAGGGCTCAAGGAGCGGACAAAGGGCAAGCTCGCAGGCCTGAAGATCGCCAACTACTACGGCTGCATGTATGTCCGTCCGCGCCATATATTTCCTGAGAAGGACCAGGGGCCGGGCTCGGAGTTCGACATCGAAGCCGCACTTCATGGATGATCTTCTGGCGGCAGCGGGTGCGGACAACGTTGAGTTTCCGTTGAAGACCGCGTGCTGCGGCGGGGCGCATACGCTGTCGGACTCCGATACCTCGACGAAGCTGGTGCTCAACATTCTGCAGGCGGCGGAGGCCTCCGGTGCGGAGGTGATCGCAACCGAGTGCCCGACCTGCCATACCGGGCTGGAGCTGCATCAAATCCGTGCGGAAAAGCGTTTCGGCAAGAAGACCAACGTGAAAATTCTCTATTTCACGCAGCTTCTGGGGCTGGCTCTGGGTATCGGTCCGCGCAAGCTTGGCCTGCAGAGCAACATCTCGGATGCCATGGACCTGGTGATAGAGAAACGGTTGACGTGATCGGGACCGATCAACAGGACAACGGGTGGATTGGCTGATGCTGGCTGATGTCACATTCCCACGATTTGGCGATCTCGCCTCATTCGAGGCGATAGAGGCGAGACTCGAGTCGATTGTCGAGATGAGTGCGGAGCATAGGGCTCAGGCGCCGGCCGCGACCGTCGGTGATCTGCTGGCTCTTGGCGAGGCCATCCTGGAGCGATGGGTGGAGGCGCGCGGGGAGGCGCCGACATCGGAGCGGAAGGAAGGCTTTCGGCTGCTGGCGCTGCACAGGCAAGGGGCGAGAGGTGAGCCGTCGTTCAACGCCTGCCGGGAGACTTGCAGGGAACTCGTCTACCATTACAATCTGGTGGTGGCAGAACCGGAACACCCTGAGACCGCACGACGCATCCTGCTGGCGGCGATGGTGGCGCGGCATCTCTTACTGTTCGTATCGGGGAAGATGGAAGTCGAAGGGCTGGGCGAGTTCTGCTGCTCGTCGAAGCCGTTGAGAAGTCAGTAGTGCCGAGTTTGCAGTGCTCAACTGCCCGGGTCTGACCGGGCGTGAGCGTGCAGAACTTGGAAATTGAAAACTAGTGGAGCCATGCTCATGCCCAACGTCAAAGGCTGCAACCTGCCGGACAATCTGCTCTACGACGTGGAGAACCATATCTGGTTCCAGGAGCAGGGCGACGGCAACGTCAAGCTCGGCATGACAACGGTGGCTACAGCGATGGCCGGCCAGCTGGTTGCTTTCACGCCGAAGAAGGTCGGCCGCAAGGTCGACGCCGGCAAGTCGTGTGCCACCGTCGAGAGCGGCAAGTGGGTCGGCCCGGCGAAATCGGCTGCGGCGGGTGAGGTGCTGGAGGTGAATGACGCGCTGGTGAATGATCCGTCGATCGCCAACCAGGATCCTTACGAAAAGGGCTGGTTCATTATCCTGAAACCGGCGGACTGGGCTTCGGTGAAGGCGTCTCTCACGCCTGGGGCGGGAGTGGCGCAGCCGTACGAGGCGAAGATGACGGCGGACGGTTTCGCGGGCTGCTCGTGAAGCCTGTCGCCGGGCTCTGTATGAGCGTGGCTGGGAGCGATTATGCACCGGGCTCCGCGCCGGATTTGCCAATAGGCGGCGCGGACAGTTCGTCGGCCAGGACTTCCGCGACATGGCGCACAGAGATACTGGAGCCCAGTCTGGACAGCTTGCCGGCGATATTCAACAGGCAACCGATTTCGCCGGCCAGCAGAAGATCGGGGTGGGAAGCCTCAGCACTGGCCACTTTTCTGTCGACCATTGCATTGGAGAGATCCGGATAGCTGGTCGCGAACGTGCCGCCGAAGCCGCAGCATGTTTCGCACTCGCCCATTTCCACCAGTTCGAGCCCCTCCACTGACGACAGCAGTTTGCGCGGCTGTGATTTGACGCCAAGCTCACGCAAGCCCGAGCAGCCGTCGTGGTAGGTTGCGCGTGCGGGACAGCGGGCACTGACAGCGGTCATCCCGCGTACGTCGACCAGGAAGTAGGTCAGCTCGTGGACGCGCTCGGCAAACGCGATGGCTCGTGGTTGCCAGTCGGGGTCGGCTGCCAGAACTGACGGGTAATGGAGCTTGAGCATTCCTGCGCAGGAGCCGGATGGCGCGACGACATAGTCCATCTTCTCGAACGCCGCGATGGTCTGGCGCGCGAGTTCGGCTGCATCGCGGCGATTGCCAGCGTTCCAGGCAGGCTGGCCGCAGCACGTCTGCGCGGCAGGGACGATAACGTCGCAGCCTGCGGCCTCCAGCAGTCGCGCAGCAGCGAAACCGACGGAGGGCCGCACAAGATCGACAAGGCAAGTTACGAACAGGCCGACGCGAGGGCGTCTATCAAATGGATCGGTCATCGTATACCGGGAGCTGGCTACGGGCAGCCGGTCGCAGGGCCGATCGGTCAGTCATTTGGCCTGCTGCGCCGGCATCGCCGTGCCTGCTGTTTCAGCTGATCTCCGCACTATTTGAATTTCTTGAGGTAGGCGATGATGTCCTTGCGGGCGTTCTCGTCGCGCAGACCTGCGTAGGCCATGCGCGTGCCGGGCATGAACGAGCGCGGGTTCTCGAGGTATTTGTCGAGGTTTTCGTCGGTCCAGACCAAGCCCTTGGCTGCCGCCTGTTTACTCGCGTCGGAGTAGTTGAAACCTTCGACAGCGGATGCCTTGCGGCCGACGACGCCGTTCAGCTGCGGTCCGACCAGATTACGCGCGTTGGGGCCGACCTGGTGGCAGGCACGGCACTGGCGGTAGATGCTTTCGCCGTTCTCTGCGTCCTGCGCCCAGGCGATGGGCGAGGCGGCAGCTGTCGCCAACAGGGCTGTTACGGCGGCGATTGCGGATAATGCGAATCTTGTCATTGCGAGCCTGACCCTCCCTACGGTCTCTCGATGTCGTTCCACTGTTCTCATATAGTGTATGCGAGGCCAAGTCGCGTCGTGTTCCGCAGGGTGCGCGACAATATTTCATCGTCATTTCATCATCGGGCGATGCGGTTCCTGCGCAGCGAGATCCCCTTGACGTCGCTTAGTCGCCGGTTCTCGACAAAGCGCGAACCGCCACACTATGCGGCCGCTACCCCGTTGGGGCGGCGGTGGCCCTTGGGTGCGGCCGTTTCGGTTGCCCGTTGGGGTGGCCGATCGGCAGGCCGGGCTGCGGAAGGTGTGTCTTTTGCCTTTGTGGCGGTCGCGGTCGGCACGTTCTGCATCCACTGCTCGTTGTTGAAGAGTGTCGCCAGGAACTCTATGAATACATTGACTTTTTCTGGCATGTAGTCGCGGCAAGGGTAGACGGCGTGAATGGCTAGATTGGAATGGCCGCGGTATTGCGGCAGCACGGTCGTCAACTCGCCGCTCAGCAGTTGCGGACCGATGTCCCAGGTGGGGCGCAGGCCGATGCCCAATCCGGAGACCAGGGCATCGCGCAGGAACTCCGCGGAGTTGGTACGGATGTTGCCTTCGACCTTGATTGTCTCCTCGCCATTCGGGCCTTCGAGTTTCCAGTGGTCCTGTGCGCCAGCGGACAAGCAATTGTGCAGCTCCAGCTCGGGCAATGACTTCGGAACGCCGGCGCGCTCCAGATATTTCGGCGATGCGCACAATACGCGGGTGTCCGGAGCAAGCTTCTTGGCGACGAGCGAGGAATCCTGCAGCTCGCCAACGCGGATTGCCAGGTCGAAGCCGTCGCGGATGATATCGTCGAGGTGGTCGGTCAGGTGCAGGTCAAGCTTGACCTCGGGATACCGGCTGAGAAAGTCACCTAGCTTGGGCGCAATGTGGAGCCGGCTGAACGAAGTGGGCGCGGTGACTTTGAGGGTGCCGCGGGGCTTGGTATTGCGACGGGAGACAAAGTCCTCAGCTTCCTCGCACAAGCTCAGGATGTCGACGACGCGGCGGAAGTAGCCTTCCCCGGTTTCCGTCAACGTCAACTGGCGCGTCGTGCGCTGGAATAGGCGTGCTCCCAGTCGTTCCTCCAGCAAGCTGATACGCTTGGAGATTACGGCCGGAGACAGCCCCATCTCGCGACCTGCCGCGGACATGTTGCCGGTGCGGGCGACGCGCGCAAAAATATCCAAGTCACTGATGGCTGTCACGACGCTGACCCTCTGCTTGGTTAGGTGGAATTGGTTCAAGGTCTTGTTCCCTTTTGTAGATTATGTCGCAGCGTGGAGAGAGTGTGTCGTTGCCCTGTTGAGAGGGGATATGTGTTTTTGTATTCTGTTGAAGATGAAATGCCAAGCATTCCGAATGTGGCGATGTTTGAAAAGCCTTCTTTGAATCAGATAGATGGCTCAGGCGTTGTCGGCCGGTCCGCTCGCTCAACGGGGCGGCGGCGTTTGTGGGGCGACCCTGCAAGTCGCGTTGCCTGCCTGCTGCGGCCACGTTTGAGGGATTGATTTTTGCCGAGTGCAGGAGGCAAATGCATGCTCGTGGTTAACGAGGCCCTGGCTCCATGTCGCAGATCCCGCTGCCCCCTCCTGACGTGCACATCATTGCCCGGCGTGACGAGATCGTTGCGGAGCTGGTCGCACGGCTGGGTGAGGACCGGGTGATCGGGGATGAGATCGGCCGCAGGGTGTACGAGACGGATGCGTTGACCGCATACAGGCGAATGCCGCTTGCCGTTGTGCTTCCCCATTCCACCGAGGAAGTTGCTCGCGTGCTGCGCTATTGCCACGAGCATCGCATCAAGGTCGTGCCCCGGGGCGCTGGGACATCGCTGGCAGGCGGTGCGCTGCCGGCCGAAGACGCAGTTGTGATTTGTGTCACGAAGCTCAATCGCGTGCTCGAGATCGACTACGAGAACAGGACAGCCCGGGTCGAAGCGGGGATCACCAATCTTGCAATCAGCGAAGCAGTCCAGGAACGCGGGTTCTTCTATGCGCCGGACCCTTCCAGCCAGCTTGCCTGCACGCTGGCCGGCAATATCGCCATGAATTCCGGCGGTGCGCATTGCCTGAAGTACGGCGTCACGACCAATAACGTGCTTGGGTTGAAGATGGTGCTTGCGGACGGTGAGATCGTCGAGATCGGCGGCTCTCATCTCGATCAACCGGGATACGACCTGCTAGCGCTGATCGTCGGGTCGGAGGGCCAGTTCGGGGTGGTGACGGAAGCCACGGTGCGGATACTGAGGGCCGCAGAGGGGGCGCGACCAATGCTGATGGGGTTTGATAGCTCCGAAAGCGCCGGTGCCTGCGTCGCTGCGATCATCGGGGCGGGTATCATCCCGGTCGCTATCGAATACATGGACAAGCCGGCTATCGAGGTGTGTGAGGTTTTTGCGAAGGCGGGCTACCCGCTGGATGCGGAGGCCATGCTCATCATCGAGGTCGAGGGGGCGGATGAAGAGATGACGAGCCTGATCGAGCGCATCGTCGAAATCGCCGCCCCCTATAAGCCGACAACCGTCAAGGTCAGTCAGAACGAGGAGGAGAGCGCGCGGATCTGGCGCGGACGCAAATCCGCTTTCGGTGCGATCGGGCGGATATCGGAATACTATTGCATGGACGGCGTGATACCGCTGGGCAAGTTATCGCAGGTGCTGGCACGGATCGGCGAGATCTGCAGTCGGCATGGGCTCAAGGTTGCCAACATCTTCCATGCGGGGGACGGCAATCTGCATCCCCTCATTCTGTACAATGCGAATGATCGGCACGAAAGCGAAAGAGCCGAGGCAGCGGGAGCGGAAATCCTGACGCTTTGTGTTGAAGTCGGCGGCTGCCTTACGGGCGAGCACGGGGTCGGAATCGAGAAGCGTGATCTCATGCGCGTCCAATTTTCCGAAAGCGACCTGGCCTTGCAGATGAGCATCAAGACCGTGTTCGATCCGGAGTGGCTGCTGAATTCGGCCAAGGTGTTTCCGCTCGACGGCAGACCTGTCGTGGCTTCAGCGGCTTGATCGCATCATGAACTCCGTTCTCAAGCCGGCAGCCGACTGGGAGTTGGCGAATATTCTCTCGGACGCCGCGATGCGGCGCACGGCGGTGGAGATCGTCGGCGCCGGGTCGAAACAGGCGCTGGGCAGGCCGGTACGGTCTGCGGTGCAGGTCTCAGTGCGGGGCTTGTCGGGTATCATGCTGCATGAGCCGCAAGAACTGTTCATGACGGCGCGAGCCGGCACTCTGGTACGGGACGTCGAGGTCCAACTCGACAAGGCGGGACAAATGCTTGCCTTCGAGCCGATGGATCTCGGACCGCTGCTCGGTCGGGAAGCCGCTCAAGGCACCGTCGGAGGAATGTTCGCCACTGCTTTTTCCGGCTCTCGCCGCGTTCGTGCGGGAGCAGCGCGAGACCACGTCCTTGGCGTTCGTGCGGTGACCGGGCACGGTGCGCAGATCATCTCGGGTGGTCGCGTGATGAAGAACGTCACGGGCTATGACGTGGCGCGCAGCCTGGTCGGAAGCTGGGGGACGCTGGCGGCGCTCACGGAAATCACCTTCAAGGTTGTTCCGCAGCCGGAGGATGCGGCGACGCTGGCGCTATTCGGCCTGCCCGATGAGATCGCGATCGAGGTTCTGTGCTCCGTCATGGGGACGCCCTACGAGATAAGCGGAGCGCTGCATCTGCAGCAGTCGACGACCAGTCGGCTTTGGACCTCGCAGATCCGAGGCACTGGCAAGTCGGCGACAGTGTTCCGCCTGGAGTCATCCTCGAAATCAATTGCCTATAGAACGGAGAGGCTGAGGCAATTGCTGCGTGTCTACGGCGAGTTGCATGCGTTCGGCGCGGACGTTTCGCGGGACTTCTGGCAGGAAATGCGAATGCTGACTGTCATGCACGGCAGCTCGAACCCGTTGTGGCGCATATCGACGGCACCCAAGCTGGGGCCGACCGTCGTCGCGGGCATCTCGCGCTACATGTCGGTGGAGGCGATCTATGACTGGTCGGGTGGACTGGTGTGGCTCGAAGTACCGGTCAGCGCCGATGCGGGTGCAACGGATATCCGCCGCATTATTGCGCTGCATGGTGGTCACGCGACGCTGGTGCGGGCAGAGCCGGAGGTGAGGGCGGCGGTGGAGGTGTTCCAGCCGCTGGATCCGGGGGTCGAGCGCTTGACGCGTCGGCTCAAGGCGACATTCGATCCGGATGGCGTGCTGAACAAAGGACGGATGTACGCTACTATGTAGAGCCAATTCAGTGGCGGCCGGCCGCAGATGCCCGGCCGCCGCTCATGCCCAGCCAGAGCACAGGTTTTCCGGTCAACCGCGGATACGATGCAAACGAATTTTTCAGACGAGCAACTGGCTGATCCTCGGATCGCGGAGGTCGATAGCATCCTGCGCCGCTGCGTGCATTGCGGGCTGTGCACGGCTACCTGCTCGACCTATGTGCTGCTGGGGGACGAGCGAGACAGTCCGCGCGGCCGCATCTACCTCATGAAGGAGATGTTCGAGAACGGCGGTCCTGCCACGCGGCAGGTGCAGACCCATGTCGATCGCTGCCTGACGTGTCTGTCCTGCATGACGACATGTCCTGGCGGGGTCGACTATATGCATCTGGTCGATGTTGCGCGCAGCCATATCGAGGAGACCGCTGGTCGCAGCATCGTCGATCGGCTGGTGCGGCGGGTGCTCGCCGCGACCGTGCCGTATCCTCGCCGGTTTGCGTGGGCACTCCGTCTTTCGGCTTTGGCACGGCCTTTCGGCGGGCTGATGGCGCGGTTCGGTTTCGCTCAGGCGGTGGCGATGCTGGATCTGGCATCTCGTAGCCGCCGCAGGGGTAAGGCAGCACGTTTTTCGGGACCTGGCACGGCGCAGACGAGCGGGGAGCGGCGGGGGCGCGTCATTCTCCTCGCGGGGTGTGCCCAACAGGTGCTGCGGCCGGAAATCAATGATGCCACGATCAGGCTTCTGGCTGCCAAAGGGGTGGACGTGGAGGTGTCGGCTGGGGCCGGCTGTTGCGGGGCGCTGGTGCATCACATGGGGCGGCGCCGAGCGGCGGAGGACTTCGCCAAGGCGAACGTCGATGCCTGGACGAAATCAATCGACAAGGCGCCGGTCGATGCCATCATCATCAACACCTCCGGATGCGGCACGACGGTCAAGGACTACGGCCATCTGCTGGCGCATGATCCCGATTATTCGGAGCGGGCAGGCAGGATCGCCGCGCTTGCGACGGATGTGAGCGAGTTTCTGCAGCGTTTCGATCTCGGGCCGCCCAAGCGCTGGTCCTCGATTCGCGTCGCCTATCATTCTGCGTGCTCGCTGCAGCACGGTCAGCGCGTCACTTCCGAGCCGAAAGCTCTGTTGAAGACGGCGGGGTACACGGTGTTCGACGTTCCCGAAGGCCATATCTGCTGTGGCTCGGCTGGGGTCTACAATATCCTGCAGCCGGCAATTGCGACGGAGTTGCGGGAGCGAAAGATCGCCAATATCGGCCGCGTCAAACCGGATCTCATCGCGGCCGGGAATATCGGCTGCATCACGCAGATTGCGGCCGGCACCGAGATGCCGATCGTGCACACCATCGAGTTGCTCGACTGGGCCTATGGCGGACCGGTCCCGCGTGGCCTGGAAGGGCTGGCTCATTTCGTCAAGGATGTGCCAGGCCCCAACCTGGCTGCGCTGCGGCGGCCGGACGACTACATCGCGGCGGAATAGGCCGGCCATTCAGTCGAGTGCCGTTTTGAGCGCTTCCGACTTATATGGAAGCGCTCCAGGCCGCGACTGCGGCCCGGCGCCGGTGAGCCGCCCCCGCGGAGTGCCAGGCCTTTAGGCCGGAACGGTACGTGAGCGAGAATAACAGATCGATTCCGCCTGAGGCGGAAACGATCTAGTGTAGCGCACCTGACGTTTGGTACCCGCGTGCGGCTGGGCTCGAAACCAAACGTCAGGTGCAAAAGCTACACTAGTCTCATGATGTTGCTAGTGTTCCTCATGGTTCTGACATTTGCTCGGAGCCTTGCCGCACAGGGAAGCAAATGTCAGAACCGGAACACTAGAGCATAGGTGGATGGCTGCTACTCGTTGTCCTCATCGGAGTCGGGGGAGGCGGAGCGCGGGGTGCCGCCAGCAGCGGCGACATCATCGCCGTCCTCGTCGACATCGACGCGGCCTGGAATGGCGTAGCCGCCGCGCAGCCAGCGCGACAGGTCGACCTCTGCGCATCGACGCGAGCAGAACGGCCGAAACTCCAATTCGGTAGGAGCGGAGCAGATGGGGCAGCGCGGCGTTCGGCGAGGCGAGCCGCTGTCGCCGCCGTTGCTGCTGCCGTTGTTGCCGTCACCGGGGGGACGGTCCGGAGGTGCGAATGACGTCATGCTGCCCCGTTCGCAGAATCCGGCGGATGGGTCAATAGTGGAAGAATGGCATGCGTGGTGGGTGTGGGCTCATCGAACCGCGCTAAATCGGTTCAAGGTCGGCGGCTTTGACCCAATTGAAGTGCAGCGGGAAGCCTTCTGCACTGAGCATGGTGACGACTTCGGTCAACGGAAGGCCGACGATCGAGGTATAGGAGCCGACAATCTTCTGGGCAAAGCAGCCTGCAAGGCCCTGGATCGCATATCCGCCAGCCTTGCCGCGCCATTCCCGCGAGGCAATGTAGGCTTCGATCTCATCGCTGGTCAGGCGCTTGAAGCGTACACGCGTCTCGACAATCTTCATGCGCACGCGGTCGTCGGGGCAAATCAGGCATACGCCCGTCAGAACCCGATGTGCGCGGCCGGACAGCAGCTGCAGCGAGGCCACGGCTTCCTCGACCAATCTCGGTTTCATGAGAATGCGGCGGCCGACAGCGACAACGGTATCGGCGGCCAGGACATAGGCGTCCGCCACATCCTTGTCGTTGGCGATCTGATCCCGGGCTGCCTCGGCCTTGGCGCGAGCGAGACGGGACACCAGCGTACGTGGCATCTCGCCCTTGCGAGGTGTCTCGTCGATGGAAGCAGGGCGCAACGCATCGGGCTCCACACCCGCTTGGGCGAGCAACGTCAGCCGGCGTGGCGAAGCTGACGCAAGCACCAGCTTTGGCCGGTAGCCGCTATTGCGGGCTTCCTTGGCCAACGTCCGCCTCAGCGTCTGGCGCTGAGGTGCGACGACGCTATTTAAAGCGGTAAGTAATCCGGCCTTTGGTGAGGTCATAGGGCGTCATCTCGACCTGAACCTTGTCGCCTGCAAGCACACGAATCCGGTTTTTGCGCATGCGGCCGGCAGTGTGTGCGATGATTTCGTGTCCGTTTTCAAGCTTCACCCGGAACGTTGCGTTGGGCAAAAGCTCTGTCACGACGCCCGGAAACTCGAGGAGTTCCTCTTTCGCCATGTATCCTCGTGCGATTGGATAGCATTACGGCGCGGAGAATGCTCTCTCAACGACGCGAAAGCAAGGGTTTTGCTGCCATTGATCGCAGGCCAAAGAGTGAACATCGGGGAAGTGAAACGCATGGTGTATCAACCTGGTGGAGTTGGGTTAAGGCACGATCGCATCGATGCTGACAGGCCATCCATGAGACGAAAGTAGAGTTCCGGGCCACTTTCGAGCGTCAAGCCTTCGGGATCGAGGCGCGCGATGCGAACCTTGGTACCTTCGACAACATTGTTCAGGATGCCCTGCTGCACACCAGGCTCGCCGAAAACGCAGCCTGCGCGGAACGAGCGGACCTTGCGTCGCAACTCGCTCAGCCGGCGCGCGCCCGGCCGTTGTTCGGGGGTGAGGGCAATCGTGCCGATCGCGGTGAGGCCAAATTGTCGCTCGAAGTACTGTGTGGCGTCGTGAGACAGCAGAAAGGGATGTCCTTTGACCGGTGCCAACTCCTGCGACAATCTTGCAGTGAGTTGCTCCAGGCGCTGGGCCAAGGTCGCGGTGTTCGCTGCATACTTGGCGGCGTTGGCGGGATCGTACCGGGCAAGCGCGTCGCGAATGGCAATGGACATCGTTCGGGCATTGGCGACATCGAGCCAGATGTGCGGGTCGAAATCGTTGCGACGCGCGTCATCGTGGCGATGGCCGTGATGCTCATGCCGGTCGCTGAACGGGCCAGCGCGACGGGTGCGCAGAAGCTTCAGCCCTGGGGTGGTTCCCAGCGTAACGACCTTGGTCGACCTGGGGAGCGTGCGGATCAGCTTGGCGGTAAAGGGCTCGAGGCTCTCTGATAGTCGGAACAGCAGTTTGGCGCGATGGGCCTTGGCGGCATCGGAAGGCTTCATGCTGTAGGAGTGGGGAGAGGCCGAGCCGTCGACCAGCAGCGCGGGGGCATCCGCGCCCAGCATGACGAGGGCGACAAGGCTATGCACAGGCTTGGAGGTTGCGACCACCCTGCCGGGCTCGACGTTGGCCAGGGCAGGCGACGGCGCGCTCAACGCGGTAGCTGCGGCCAAGCAGATAATGGCGCGCAGGCGGGGCACGAGAACCAACGCCATTTGTATCCTCGAATGCAGGGGTGGGCGAGGTGGCCGATGCGGGGCCAGCGAAGTTGGAATGTTATATTGTTATGATGGCCGGCCAGCAAGATGATTGCTTGACCTTGATGTGGTTGCGGTCTGACCGCGACGGTCTGCCTGCTTCAGTCCCGGAGGCGAAGTTGGTCTGATGGGCTATCGCTCGCTGCGGCGCCGGTAGCGCCGGCGTCCGCCTTTTCGGGTCTCGTGTCAGGGAAATCGGAAACAGCGTTCTCTGTTTCCGGCAGGGCTTCTGTCTCTCCGGCGATATCCGGATCGGATCCGGTTTCGTTGATTTCCTCGAGGTCTTCGGTCGCCGGCTCTGCTGCAACGGCGAGTTCCGATTTCTCTTCGGGCTGACCAAGGCGTTGCCACTCGGCGACCTCCTCGTCGGTGAGAAAGCCCTGGCCGACCTTGTAGGCCGTCTGGATGTTCGGCGTTGCCCAGACGGCATCGGAGAAGTCCTCGCAGTAATCGTCGAGGCCGTCCATATTGGCGAGCACGGGATTGGAGGCCCACAGCTTCCGCAATGCCTTGTTGCGGATGGCGTCAGGTACATCGCCGCCCATGAAGCGCTGGTAGTCGGAGTTGAAATCGAGAGCATCGAAGTCGATGTGCTCGAAATCCTTTTCGGTGGCAGCCACAGGGGGCCGATCGGTGTCCGCGGCGGTGTCGGCGGCGGTGTCCGAGGCGGTGTTCTGGGGGGTGGTCCGGGCGGGGGACGTGCCGTGTTGTTCAGCGGATTTGGCGTGGCCGGTTTCTTCAGGGGACGCGGGATCCTCGCCGGCAGCGGGCTCGACGCGATCCTGATCGGACTGCCCGTCACGAGCCAGCGCCTTGCGGCGGGACCAGCGCGAGAGGAAGCTATCGTCAGAGCGGTTCATCGGTGTCCTCGCTCCCGGCCGCGCGCATACGTTTCCTGAGCTCGACGATCGGCTCCTGGCCGAAGACGTGACGCTCGGTTTCGTCGAATTTCTGTCGCTTGCGCTTGACGAATTTCTCTTCCTGATAGTGTGCATCTACAAAGGCAGACACAACCTCGAGTATCTCAGCAGGCATGGGCACAGCGCCAATGACCTCGGCGCCGCTTTCGCCATAGGCCTGGACCTCCGAGTTGGAGGGGGTAACGAGGTGGACTTCCAGTGGCTGGTCAACGTCCTCCGTCTCTCTCAGGATGACATAGAGGCATGGCGATGGACTGGACAGGTTGGCGATGTAACCTGGCACCTCGTTGCGATAAAGGACGATTTCAGAGCGGCCGGTATGAAAATGCGTGGCATCGGGAAGCTGGCGCAACTCGACCCACCCCTCCGTGCCGGGAGGGTTTGAGTGCACCTCGAGCGGACGCCATCGGAATGGTTCCCAGATATTCTCGATCTGCTCACGGGCCACAACCACACCGACGGGGAGGCGCAATGTCGAAGCGGCGGCTTCCTGTGCGGGTTCCGAATTTGCCATTGGGCTATTCTACACGAGTTCTGGCTTTGCGCCGACTGGTTTGGCGAATAGTGTTCCGGTTCCGACATTCGCTTCCCGGTGCGGCCAGGTTTTGAGCAATTGTCCGAACCGGAATACGGGCAATCGCAAACGGTAATCGTAGGTTCAATGTCGAGCGAACATGACAAAACGCTGGTGTGCAACTGCCAGCGCACGATGACGGTTGACGGTGCGGCACTGGCAACGGCGCTGGGATGCGATGCGCTGTTGAGGGTTCACAGCGAGCTGTGCCGGGCAGAGCTGTCCAGTTTCCAGGAGGCGCTTGGCGGGGAGGGCCGCGTGCATGTGGCGTGCACGCAGGAGGCCGCACTGTTTCGGGAGGTGGCAGCTGAGCGCGGTGTGGAAGAGGGGCGGCTCAGGTTCAGCAATATCCGCGAGCGCGCGGGGTGGTCGAGAGGGAACGCGGCTGCCGAGGTCGCGGCGAAGATGTCGGCGCTGCTGGCGGAAGCAGCATTCGAGACTAAACCGGCGGGCGCGCTGTCGCTGAAGTCGGAGGGTATCTGCCTCGTCTACGGTCGGGGTCAGCAGGCGCTGGATGTCGCCAATGATCTCTCTGGACGGCTCGGCGTCACGTTGCTGCTTTCGGATGCAGACGACATCGTGCCGCCCGCGCGGTGGAACGTGCCGGTGTTCAAGGGGCGAGTGCGGCGGCTGTCGGGGCATCTGGGTGCGTTCGAGGTGGAGGTGGACGGCTACGCGCAGCTCGTTCCCTCCTCGCGGGCGGCGCTGGAATTTGCGATGCCGCGCAACGGGGCGCGATCGAAATGCGATATCGTGATCGATCTATCGGGCGGTGAGCCGCTCTTGCGCGAGCATGCGCGGCGCGATGGATACATTCATGTGGCGCAGGCCAATCCGGTGGCGGTCGCCAAGGCGATGCTGGCAGCCACGGATCTGGTCGGGGAATTCGAGAAGCCGCTTTACGTCTCCTACGATCAAGCCATTTGCGCGCACGCGCGCAGCGGTATCGTTGGTTGCAGCCGCTGCGTCGATTCATGTCCGCTCGGTGTGATCCAGCCGGATGGCGACGGCGTCGCAATCGACCATGCGGCGTGCGGCGGCTGCGGGGCGTGCAGTGCGGTTTGTCCGACGGGGGCGGTGTCGTATGCCTATCCGTCGCGCAAGGACCTGGTGACGCGCGGGCGCCTGCTGATCGAGACGTTCACGAAAGCGGGCGGCAGCACGCCGGTGCTGCTACTGCACGAGGACAGGCACGGATCGGAGCTGATCTCGGCGATGGCGCGCTACGGTCGCGGGCTGCCGTCCAATGTGATGCCGATGGCCGTGCACTCGGTAACCGAGGTTGGGCACGAGACGCTGGCCGCACTGCTTGCCCTTGGCGCGTCGCGCATCGCCCTCCTGGTACCACCGGAGAAGCGGGATGAGCTCGATCCGCTGGCGGCGCAGGTGGCGCTGACAGAGGCCGTGCTGTCCGGGCTGGGGCATGAGGGCGATCGGCTGCAGGTGATCGAGGAGGTCGATCCGGATGCGGTCGATCAGGCGCTGTGGGATCAAGACCGTATTGCAGCGCCGGCTGCCGCGACGTTTCTGGCGCAAGAGGGCAAGCGGGAGACGGCGCGGCTTGCGTTCACGGCATTGCATGCCGCGGCTCCCACCCCAACCGACGCGATCGTGTTGCCGAAGGGAGCGCCTTACGGGCGGATCGCGGTCGACGAGCAGGGCTGCACGTTGTGCCTTTCGTGTGTCGGTGCGTGTCCGGCCAATGCGCTAGGCGACAATCCGGACCGGCCAGAGCTCAATTTCACCGAGGCGGCGTGCGTGCAGTGCGGCATCTGCGTTGCGACATGTCCGGAAAAAGTGATCCGGCTCGAGCCGCGGCTCGATTTCACGCAGGCCGCGCTGGCGCCGCGGACGATCAAGTCCGAGGAGCCGTTCGAATGCATTCGATGCGGAAAGCCGTTTGGCGCCAAGTCGAGCATCGAGCGGGTGATGGAGCGGCTGAAGGGACATGCGATGTTCCAAGATGGCGGTCAGCTCGAGGTCATCCAGATGTGCGAGGACTGCCGCGTCATCGCGATGAGCGAACGCTCGGAGGACCCGATGCGTCTGGGTACGCGGCCGCGAATCGTGACGACGGACGATTATCTCGAGGCTGACAAGACGGCGAGCGAGCGCGGTGCGGGCAACGGCGCGTCGCCAGGTCGTCCACGCAAGCCAGAGGATTTCATCGGGGAGTGAAGGGGGTGGAGAAATTCAGATCGAATGCGAGGCGGCTCGTGTCTTGAAAAATCGAGCTGTCCCGACTTTTGTCCCGAATTTTCATGCCAGTCCACGCAGCGGCAGGTTTACCAGCAGGTTCTGCGGCTTCATGCGCAGCTTACGGTCGGGCGTCATGGCGAGGCCGAGGTAGACGGGGTGGCCGGCGACGCGGTCGAGCAGCAGACGCGGGTCGGCGAACTCCATGCGGAACAGGCCGACGATCTGCTCCATGTCGGCGGTATCCAACTGTTCTCCCTCATAGAGGGTGTTGAGGATCCGGCTCGCTTCGCGGTCGAGGCCGATATGCCAGCGCCAGTCGGGGTCGGTGATCTCGCGCATGGGCTGGATGGCAACCTCGATCGACAGCAGGTGCTTGAGCCAGATCTCGAGCACGCGTGCGAAGGCATCGAGTGCGGGCTGGGCGAAGCGGAAATCGACGACGGTGTCGAACCGATCGGAGCGCGTCCAGTAGATCGCGGCGTTGGTCTCCTCGAGCACGTCGAGCTCGATCTTGCGCAATGGCGTGCCGGTGGAAGCGAGCAGCTGTCCGATGCCTGTCTCGCGGCCGACAGCGGCGTGCATGTCGACGATCTCCTCGTCCGCCAACATCAGCCGGCCATCTTCGGTGGAGACGTTCTGTTCCCGGAAGAACAGCTCGGCGGCACGCACGCGGATCGGATCCCGGGTGCCTTCGAGCGCGTTGCGCAAAATGACGTGGACCATCTGATCGAGGAAGACGGGAGGCAGGGCGATGCGGCCGCCGCGTACGAGGTCGATATAGGCTTTCTCGATGCTGCCTGCCGAGAGCAGGGTATCGCGGAAGCGGAGCACGATACGGTAGTTGTCGGCGGCGTCCTGGTCGGCGAGGGTCGCCAGACGCGGCTCGTCGACCACCAAGGTGGGGTCGGCCATCAGATCCTCGTGCAAACGCACCTCTTCGGCGCAAGAGGTATCGATGGGGTGGATCTCGGGGCGCGTGAGATAGGCGCGAAGGAACTGCGGCGTGATGCCGAGCCAGCCATCGTCGCGGCGCTCCAGCAGGTGCAGGCCGGCGGATTTCCAGAAATCAGTCGTCATCGGCAACGATCGTCCAGATACGGTCGTGACTGGGCTCGCCCTGCGCTGTCGCGCGTGCGGGATCGATGCGGCGGAACTGCTCGGCAATTTGCCCATCGGTCTCGTGACGCCGGGTCACTGCAAGCACGGTGCCGGCAGCCAGATCCTCGCACATCTCGCAAGCGTAGGCGACCTCGCCGGCGGCGAGCGCGGCGGCGACATCAGGCGGGGCACCGAGCTTGTGTTGCAGGTTGTTCTCAAGATCGAGGCACGCCTGGGCCAGTGCGTCGTCGCTGGACGACGCGACAACGGCAAACGTGGCGTGTCCGAGGCTGGAGGTGCCGAGAAAACCGTTTGCGAATGCCTGACGCAACTTACCTCGCAGGCTGGCGGGCTCGAGGCCGGCGAACGTCGATGCGCCGGAGACCACCCATTCCTCCGGTTCGGCGGCAACCTCGAACACATGTGTATCCGAGGCGTCGAAGCGTATGGCGCGCAGAGCCTTCACGAGTGGGCACCTGCAGGCTCGCTTGAGAGATCGACGCCGGCGAGGTCATGCATGACCTCGCCGGGGGCAGCGCGCTGGCGGCGCGGAAGTGCCATTGTGCCTCGACGGGCGGAATCCTTCGTTGTCCAGATGTCGAGCCAAGTCAAGAAGTGGGCGGATAGCGAGGAGAGGAGCTGAGCGCTCGGCAGGTCCTCGGGGGCCCCTTCCTCGGTAAGCGAGGTGGTGTCGGGTGTCTCGCCCGGCTCCGCCACGGAAGCTCGTGTCAGCAGGCTGAGGTGTGCGCCAACGACGATCCAGGGCGCCGGAGCGGTGAGGTGGTCAGATGTGCTGGTGGCAGGAGCGGCTGCATAGCTGACGTAGCCGGCCGCGGCACCATTGACCAGAACTGTACGCGGCCAGCGATGCTGGATTGCAACCTTCGGCGGCATCAAGGCGCCCAGGCAGTCGCCGATGGCAACCATCATCAGCGGCAGCATTTGAATCGCAGTGGCGCGATCGACATCCGGCTCCAGGACAATTGCCAGCGAGGCGATATCCTCAGCTGTGCTGTAGACCACATCGGCGGCGGCGAGTGTGCCGTTGCTCGCGCCGAGACACGCCTGCGCGAACGGGGACGCCGGCGGGAGACAGGGATGAGGTGTCAAGATCGGCGGAAGACTGATTGCGAAGTTGTGCGCGGGGTTTTCGCTCATGTTGGCCAGCTCATCGCGGGAGCGCCTTCGTCTTTCGGGAGGGGACACATGGCCTAACGGCGGACGTTGCTCTTGATGACGTAAGCGTCCTCGGCGGATGTCGTGAAGAGACCGAGACCGGCGACGGAGACGAGCGTAATGCCGATCAGCGCGACCATTGCTAGTGTGAATGCTTTCATTTGGGGCTTCCTTTCGGGCGCTATTTGGCCAGGACCATTCGGGGCGACTGCCTCAGCTGGGCTGACTGCGGTGGTGGCGTGCTCAAGATAGGCGATCAGCTCGCGCCGCAACCGGTCATCGGTGATCTTCTGCAGCGGCATCTTCGAGCCTGGTGTGAAGTGGTCGGGGCCGAGCGCGAACAACTTGCCGATCGTATCGGCGTTCCAGACGATATCGGACTGCGCCAGGGCGGGCGAATATGCGTATCCGGGCACCGTGCCTGCCTTGCGCCCAAAAACCTTGTACAGGGTCGGGCCTGCCCTGTTCGCGCCGTCTCGCGTCAGGGTGTGACAGACGCTGCACTTGCGAGCAAACTGGCGTTCGCCTTCCGAGAGGCCTGCGTCGAGCTGAAAGCGGCGCGGAAATTCACTTTCGATCGGCTGCACGGGCTGGCGTGGAGAAATCTTCCAGAGCGTCGCGAAGTCGTCGAGGCCTGCGTAATAGAGCGCGGTGCCGTCTGCGACGAAGGTCAATGCCCAGATCGGGCCATACGGGTTGCGGTATTCCTCGATCGGCTTCCAGTCGTCCTGGCGATAGACCCGGATGATGCCGTCTGCGCCGCCGGTGGCGATGAGGCCGGGCTTGGCAATGGCGGCGAGGGAGAGCACGGGACGCTGATGCGACGGGAGCTCGGCAATCAGGCTCCCGGTTGCGGCGTCGAGCACGCCGGCGGCCCCGTTCAACGCGCCAAACACGAGCCTGCGTCCGCCAGAGATGGACTGCAAGACGTTGACGCCCCAGCCGTGCTTCAGCAACGGGCGCTGATATGCACCCGCTGCTGCAGTCCAGGATACGATCGTGCCATCGTAACCGGCGGTGAACACCCGGCTGGCGTCGGCTGAGAACGCGACCGCGTTGACGGGGCCTTTGTGCCCCTTGAGCACTGGGCCGGGCTGCAGCGTGTCGAGGTGCCAGAGGCGTGCGGTGCCATCCCAGGACGCACTGGCAGCCAGGCTGCCGTCGGTTGAAACTGCGAGTGCGTTGATCTTTCCGGCGTGGCCGGTGAAGCTGTGAACCAAGTTGCCGGTTGTCAGGTCCCAGAGCCGGATCTGGGTGTCGTCGCCGGCAGTGAGAGCCTGCTTGCTTCCGGGCAGAAAGGCCACCGCGTTGACAGCGCCGTCATGGCGATCGAGGCGCAGGACCATGCGGGGCTTGTCGCCGCCAAGATCCCAAAGCATCGCCGCGTAGTCGAAGCTGCCCGTCATGACCCGGCGTGCCGTGGCGTCGCTTTGCACCGCCTTGATCGGTCCGCCGTGTCCGGTGAGGCTATCACTGGTGGCGGTTCGCCTGGGTCTGGGTTGCGGTTTGGCGCGGTTGTCCGTGCTTGCGGCGCAGCCGGCTGCCGGCGGGGTGGAGGCCTGTGCCTGCGCGTCGCCGGCCGCGAGCAGGCCAGCTGTCATGCCGGCTCCTGCCATAGCGGGGATCAGCCAGCGCATTTTCTGCCACGGAGGCATGGCACGGATCCGCGGATACGCTATTCGGCTGGTGCGGGCTGGCCCGCCGGCTGCGAGGTTGGCGATTGCCAAGCTCCTGCTCGGCCCACAAGCTGTGGTGCTCCTTGGCCCAATTGACGTCGACCTCGCCGCTGCCCATGGCATCGAATGCGCCCTGCATGCCGAGCGTGCCGATGTAGATGTGGGCGATGATCACGGTCGTCAGGAACAGCGCGATGATACGAGTGCCACGTGGTGGCGTACTGCATCTCCTGCAACGGGCGACAATTCAGTCGGCAGGCCGAAGCCGAAGATGTTCATTATGCCGAACGTCTTGGCGAACATCGCCGTCTGGAACGGGAACATCAGGGCGATACCCGACAGGCTGATGGACAGGCCGCCGAGCATGACCAGCCAGAACAGTATCTTCTGGCCGGCATTGAATTTCCATGCCGGCGGGTGGACGACCGCGGCCGAACATGCCGCCGCCCATCGCCAACCACTTCGAAGTCGGTGCACGTTGGGAAGTTGTGGCGCAGCCAGAGCACGAATGTCAGCAGCAAGACCGATCATGAAGGCGAAGGCGACGTAGTTGTGCACCCATTTGCCGGCGATGGTCAGAGCTGCGAATGGCTCCTTGCCGATGATCGGCAGGATCACATAGCGGCCGTAGAGGATGTTGAGGCCGGTGAGCGCGAGCAGGATGAACGAGCCGGCGAGCAACCAATGTCCGATGCGCTCCAGCTCGTTGAAGCGGACGATGGTGCGTCCCGACCAGCCGTGCTCGATCTCGATGCGACCGCGGATCAGGAAGAACACGGCCAGCAAGGCGATCATGCCGCCCATGGCCCATGCGCCATAGGTCTGCAGCGGGCCGTTGCGCAGGTTGCGCCAGATCTCGCCATCGGACTGGACAAGCTGACCGGCCATCTTGTCGGGGATCGAGACGTTGCCGACGATGCCCTTGCGGACGTTGCGCCACATCTCGGTGTCGTAGATTGCACCCTTGCCTTCGGTCGGGTTGGCAGGCGGCGGGGTTGAATTCACGGTTGCACCGGCTGGCGGGCGGACGCTGGAGGGCAGTCCCTGTTGCGGTGGTGGGGGCGTTGCAGACTGGACCGCATTATCCGGCGGGCGTACGGAGGATCCTTGCTGGGCGGAGGCGTGTTGCTGGGCGAGCATCAGCATCATGGCGATAGCGGCAAGCAGCATCGTCGCCGTCAGCCACCAGCTGCGTGCAGTCTTGGTGGCTCTGAAGCCACGCGGGTGACTGCCGTAGCTCCTACCCTTCCAGCGCTCATCGCAGGTTCCTCCAATCGGGTATCGAGGTGGCGGGCGGAGCCCGCGAGGTCTGGGCTGTCAACGGCCTTGTTCCGCACGCTCACGCAACTGCTTACGTTGTGATTCGCTCAGTGGCTGATCCTGTGCCCCGCCGTACTGGCCGGGTTGAACTGCAGAGGCCGGTTCTGCTCATCCGACCGGCACCCCGTCAGCGCCAATGCGCTCCAGGCCGTCAGTACGAGCGTTGCTGCGGCCAGCGGCAGCCGCCTGATAGTGCGGTCGGTTTGCATCGGTGGAGGATCTCTCCCAAACAAGTTGGCTGGCCGCATGCATTCGAAGGTGCCGGAGCGCGACACGGGACGGCATTGCCGCCCCGTGTCGCAATTCACGTGCATGATCGGGCCAGTCAGGCATCGGCCAAACGGACAAGGCTCAGCCCCAGTCAGCCCCTGTTATCTCTTATCAGCCCTTGGGGCCCGGGTAGGCTTTGCCCCATCCCCAGGCTCCGGAGCCGAAGCCGCGGGAGACGATACGTTCACGGTAGATGTTGGAGACGACGTCGCCGTCGCCGGCGAGCAGCGCCTTGGTCGAGCACATCTCGGCGCAGAGCGGGAGCTTGCCTTCGGCCAGCCGGTTGCGGCCGTACTTCTTGTACTCGGCGTCCGAGTTGTTGGCCTCCGGGCCACCGGCGCAGAAGGTGCACTTGTCCATCTTGCCGCGGCTGCCGAAGTTGGTGACCTGCGGGTACTGCGGTGCGCCGAACGGGCAGGCATAGAAGCAGTAGCCACAGCCGATGCACAGATCCTTGTTGTGCAGGACCACGCCTTCCTCGGTCTGGTAGAAGCAGTCGACCGGGCAGACGGCCATGCACGGCGCGTCGGAGCAGTGCATGCAGGCGACGGAGATCGAGCGCTCGCCGGGTTTGCCGTCATTGATGGTGACGACGCGCCGGCGGTTCACGCCCCACGGCACCTCGTGCTCGTTCTTGCAGGCGGTGACGCAGGCGTTGCACTCGATGCAGCGCTCGGCGTCGCAGAGAAACTTCATTCGTGCCATTGCTCAGGCCCTTTCCTTCAAGCCCGCGAGATCTTGCAGAGCGTCGTCTTGGTTTCCTGCATCTGGGTGACGACGTCGTAGCCGTACGTCTGCGCAGTGTTGGAAGCCTCGCCGAGAACATAGGGGTCGGCGCCTTGCGGGTATTTCGACCGCTGGTCCTTGCCCTGGAAGTGGCCGCCGAAGTGGAACGGCATGAAGGCAACGCCCTTGCCGACCCGCTCGGTCACCATTGCCATGACCTTGACCTTGGCCTTCTCAGGTCCCTCGACCCAGACGGTCTGGCCGTCGCGGATGCCGAGGTTATTGGCATCCGTCGGATTGATTTCGACGAACATGTTCTGCTGCAGCTCGGCCAGCCACGGGTTGGACCGGCTCTCGTCGCCACCGCCCTCGTACTCCACAAGACGTCCCGACGTCAGAATGATCGGGATAGTCCTTTGAGAAGTCCTTCTTCTGGATCGACTCGTAGAGCGTCGGCAGACGGTGATGCTTGCGGTCCTTGTAGGTTGCGTACTTGTCGAGCAGATCGCGGCGCGGCGTGTAGAGCGGCTCGCGATGCAGCGGCACAGGGTCCGGGAACGTCCAGACGACGGTGCGGGCCTTGGCGTTACCGAACGGTGCGCAACCGTGCGCGATCGCAACACGCTGGATGCCGCCGGAAAGGTCGGTCTTCCAGTTGACGGTGCCGACCTTCTCCGGCGCGTTGCTGCCGGCGACCTTCTCGATCGATGCGCGTTCCGCGGCTGTCAGGTCCTTGTCCCAGCCCAGCTTCATCAGCATGGCCATGGTGAACTCCGGGTAGCCGTCCTTGATCTCGGAGCCGGCCGAATAGGAGCCGACCGCAAGCATGTTGTCGTCGACCGGGTTGCCCTTCGCGTACTGCTTTGGCGCGGTGACGCCGAAGCGAGCGCGGAAGGTGAGGCCGCCTTCGGCGACCGGCATCGATGTATCGTAGAGGTTGGGGGTGCCCGGATGGCCCTTCTTGCCGCCGGGGAGCGCCATGTCCGCGGTGCCCCAGGACGGCCACGGCAGGCCGTAGTAGTCGCCGTCGCAGGGGCCGCCGTTCGCCTTCAGCGAGGTGCTTGTCGAAGGTGTGCTGGTTGGCCATGTGCAGCTTCAGCCGCTCGGGCGACTGGCCGGTGTAGCCGATGGTCCACATGCCGCGATTGAACTCGCGGGTGATGTCCTCGACCAGCGGCTCGTCCTTCTCGACCTTGATGTGCTTGAACATCTCCTTGTCGAAGCCGAACTTCTTGGCGAACTTGTACATGATGGTGTGGTCGGGCAGCGCCTCGAAGAACGGGCCGAACACCTTCTCGCGCCATTGCAGGGAGCGGTTGGAGGCGGTGACCGAGCCGTAGGTCTCGAACTGCGTTGCTGCGGGGAGCAGGTAGACGCCGTCCTTGCGGTCCGGCATCACTGCCGACATGGTCGGGTAGGGATCGATGACGACCATCAGGTCGAGCTTCTCCATCGCCTTCTTCATGTCCGGCAGGCGGGTCTGCGAGTTCGGTGCGTGGCCCCAGAACACCATCGCCTTGATGTTGTCGGACTGGGCGACGTTGGCCTTGTCCTCCAGCACGCCGTCGATACCAGCGGCTCACCGGGATGCCCGGCTTGGTCATGATGGCCTTGTCCTTGAAGCGGCTCACCAGATAGTCGTAGCTGACGTCCCAGACGCGGGCCCAGTGCTTCCAGGATCCTTCCGCGAGGCCGTAGTAGCCGGGCAGGGTGTCCATCAGAACGCCGAGGTCGGTGGCGCCCTGCACGTTGTCGTGGCCGCGGAAGATGTTGGCGCCGCCGCCGGACACGCCGATGTTGCCCAGCGCGAGTTGCAGGATGCAGTAGGCGCGGGTGTTGTTGTTGCCGTTGGTGTGCTGGGTGCCGCCCATGCACCAGATGATGGTGCCCGGCTTGTTGGTTGCCATCGTGCGGGCGACGCGGCGCAGCTGGGCGCCGGGCACGCCGGTGACGCGCTCGGGTTTCCTCAGGCGTCCATTTCTTCACTTCCTCGCGGATGAAGTCCATGCCCCAAACGCGCTGGCGGATGTACTCCTTGTCCTCCCAGCCGTTCTCGAAGATGTGATAGAGGATGCCCCAGATCAGCGCGACGTCGGTGCCCGGGCGGAAGCGAACGTACTCGTTGGCGTGGGCGGCGGTGCGGGTGAAGCGCGGATCGAGCACGATCAGCTTGGAGCTGTTCTGCTCCTTGGCCTTCAGGATGTGCAGCAACGAGACCGGGATGGGCCTCGGACGGGTTGCCGCCGATCAGGAAGATCGCCTTCGACTTGTGGATGTCGTTGTAGGAGTTCGTCATCGCGCCATACCCCCACGTGTTCGCCACGCCGGCGACCGTGGTGGAGTGGCAAATGCGGGCCTGATGGTCGATGTTGTTGGTGCCCCAGAAGGCAGCGAACTTGCGCATCAGGTAGGCTTGCTCATTGGAATGCTTGGCGGAGCCCAGCCAGTAGACGCTATCGGGACCCGACGCCTTGCGGATCTCCAGCATCTTGTCGCCGATCTCGTTGATGGCGGTCTCCCAGGAGACTTTGGTCCACTTTGCCGTCCTTCAGTTTCATCGGGTACTTGAGCCGCCGCTCGCCGTGCGCGTGCTCGCGGACCGATGCTCCCTTGGCGCAATGGGCGCCGAGATTGAACGGGCTGTCGAATCCGGGCTCCTGGCCGACCCAGACGCCGTTTTGCACCTCGGCCAGCACCGTGCAGCCGACAGAGCAATGGGTGCAAACGGACTTCTTGATCTCAACCTTGCCGCCGGAGGCGGCGCCGGAGGCTGCCTCTGCCTTGCCAATGCGGCCGCCAGTGAAGGTGCTTGCAGCGGCCAGGCCGCCGACGGTGAGACCTGAATTGCGCAGGAAGGCGCGACGATCGACCGTGCCGGCCCCGTTCTCCTGCAAACCGGCTGTAAAGCGCGCGGCGCGTGCGGTGCCGGCGGTCTTTCTCTTCAGCATGATGCTCGTCCTCGATGAAGTACCGTCTTGGTCGCGGCGGGTGGATCCCGGTCAACGGGCAGCGCACCGGCGGGCGAATATCTCGGTCAGAACTTTGCGAGATCGTAGTAGGTCTTGACGTGCTCGGTCTCGCGGTAGTGCCCATCCTGGCTTGGCGGCTGCTGGTCGCCGGTGGCGGCAGCAACGGGGCTCACGGTCAACGCGGCAGCGGCGCCGCCGACCGTTCCCGAGCCGACGAGCTTGAGGAAGCCGCGGCGGTCGGTGCTCTTATCCTGCTTCGAACCCTGCATTGGAGTCCTCCTTCCTTTATTTCCCAACGACCGGGGCCATGCCCGTTGGCCGCAATTGCTCATCAACTCATGGCAAACGCTTCGTTCTCGATGTCCATGAACATCCGTCCCACCGCACCGACCGCGGCGTAAAACCCAGAGGTGCGATTGCGCTCGAGATCGGTAAAGAAGTGGGTGGCCCAAGGCGCCACGTGTGCCTCGAAGAATGCCCGTTGGCGCTCGGTGGTCAGAGGAACGCCGTGGCCGCCGTCGATGAAGCCGGCCATCAACTCGAGCTCGGATGAGATATGGTCTTCAGGCTCGCATGTCTGATCGGTGCGGGCGAGGCCGAGATCGGCCATGTCCTGACGCAAGCGGGCCAGCGGCTTCTCGTGCAGGAACCCGGTCATGTAATAGCTGCCGTATGGAATCAACTCGCCGCGACCGAGGCCGATGAAGAGCGTTTGGTACTGTTCGGCAAGACTTGATGCGTTGGCCTCGGCTGCCCGGTCCGCGAGAGCAGCCACCGTCTCGCCAAACGGCGTCGTACCACCGCGCAGAGATGCCGTCCGGGCCAACGTCTCAGAATTCGGGGGGGTTGTCAGAAGGCATGCGATCAGGCGGTAGATGCCGGCGCGAGCCACATCTTCCTCTGCCGGTTCCGGCCTGCTGGACATCTTGGCTGCAGGAGCAGCGGTCAAGACAATACCTCCCAACTGCGGCGTTCGTTGTTCTCTCGGCCTTCGTTATCAGGGCCTTCGCAGTGCTGTGTGGTGTGCGCCTGAAGAAGGGCCAGTATGACCTCGCGCTGATGGCCAGCGCGGTGACGCCACAAGCCAGGATGCAGGCACCCTGCACACGTGAACGTATCATTGCCCGCCATCAGGGTGATAGGCAACTGGATTGGAATTAGAATAACAAGAGTGTGAAACTGGACGTTGCTGATCATTCCTGCAAATTTCGCGAAGAAGTGCGACTTGGGGAATTTATGCACCTGGTGTCATAATTTTGCAGTCATCTGTAGTGGCGCGATGTCTGCTTATCGTTCTTATACTTTAGTATGCGTTCTGCGGTTGCATCGCGGGTTTGCAACTCACGTGACCCGAACCACCCCCATCATGCCGCTCATCTGATGCTCCAGAACGTGGCAATGGAACATCCAGTCACCTGGGTTATCGGCAACGAATGCGATCTCGACCGTGTCGCGCGGCTCGAGCAGAACGGTATCGCGCCACTCGCTTCTAGGCAGCGGAGCGCCATTACGGCTGACGACCTGAAAGGCATATCCGTGCAGGTGCATGGGGTGGGCCCACGCCGTTTCGTTGACCAGGGAGAACACAGCGGTCCGGCCACGGGGAATTGTTGCCAGCGGCACCATGTGATGGCCGTCCGCGGCAATGCCGTTCAAGAACCAGAATTTGCCGGCCCGCATGTTGGCCATCATCTGGGGTGACGGGCGTACTGGCATCATCATGCCGCCTGCGAGGCGGATCTCGTGACGGATGGCGGCGGCGAGGTCAGGCTTGGGCAGCGGGTTCGGCGGCAGGTCGATGGCAGTCTCGGGCGGCCTCGCGCGCAACGGCTGGTCGGCATAGGCAAGCTCGACAAAATGGTAGGATTGGCGGCGATAGTAGCCATCGATCACGCGGTGGCTCGAGCCTGGGCTGCCAGTCATGTCCAAGATGATGTCGGCACGCATGGCGGGGCCGAGGACGATGCGACCGCCATCAGGCGCGTGGGGGGAGATGGGTTGACCGTCGACGGCTATCACCGTCGGGGTGTGGTTTTCGAACTCGAGGCCGAAAATGCGCGCGTTGGAGGCGTTGATCAGGCGAAGGCGCACGCGTTCGCCGGCGCGCACAGGCAGCTTTTCGGGGATCGAACCGTTCATGGTCACGGTATTGCCGATGCGACCAGCGTGGCTCATGTCATGCGGGTTGGCAAAGCCGGCGAGAATGCGGGCCTCGCGGTCAAGGCGCCAGTCGCTCAGCACCCAGACCAGGTCGCGATCGACGACTGGGGGATTGGGTTCCTCCACGATCAGGGGACCGGAGAGCCCTCTGCCGACCTGCTCTGAGCTGTTCTGGTGGGGATGGTACCAATACGTGCCGGCGTCGGGCAGCGCAAAAGAGTAGCGGAAGCTTTGACCAGGCTCCACAGGCGGCTGGGTGAGGTGAGGAACGCCGTCCATGGCGTTGGGAAGGCGAATGCCGTGCCAATGCACCGTGGAGGCTTCGGGCAGCTGGTTGCGGAACTCGATGTCGAGGGTGTCGCCCTGGCGGAAGCGCAGCTCTGGTCCGGGTAGAATTCGTTATAAGCCCATACCTCGGTATCGGGATGCGGCGCCCCGACCAGTGGCAACCGTGTCGGCGATGCTATCAGGGTCGCAGGGCGGGGCGGGCGGCGCGTTGGCGGGGACCTCGCAAGGACCGCCGGACAGCCGGCCACAGCCACGGCGGCGGAGGCGATGCCGGCAAGGACGGCTCGACGGTCCGGCCTGCAGGCTGCGAGCTGGGGAGGGAAGCACTTGTCTTGGCGATGGTCGGACATGCCCGGCTCCTCATCATTGGTGAGCACAGGCGTGTTCTATGCCCGGCTCAGCCTGTCGCCGCCTTGTTTCGCATATCATTCGCCGCCTGCATAACGGCCTTGATCAAACCATCGTAGCCGGTACAGCGGCATAGATGACCGCCCAGAACCTCCTTCACCTCATCAAGTGTCGGATCAGGCTTGCGCTTCAGGAAGTCGGTGAACGACATCAGAATGCCCGGGGTGCAGAAGCCGCACTGCAGGGCATGGTTGTCGCGCATGGCGGATTGCAGTGCATTCAGCGTGCCGTCCGCGCTGGCCAGCGACTCGACCGTCTCGACCGATCGGCCTTCGACCTGCACTGCCAATGTCAGACAGCCGCGCTGGGCAATGCCGTCGACAAGCACGGTGCAGCAGCCGCACACGCCGTGCTCGCAGCCGACGTGGGTGCCGGTGAGGCCGATCTCGTGGCGCAGGAAGTCCGTCAGCAGCATGCGCGATTCGGCTTCGCCAGTAGTCTTGCGGCCATTGAATGTGAAGGTGACGCGGGATTTGGCGTCCTTGTTCAGGCGGCGCATTTCACGGCCTCCTCGATCACGATGGGACCCAGCCGGCGCAACAGGTCGCGGCGGTAACGGGCGGTCGCATGAATATCGTCGGAGCCTTCGAGCTCCCAGGCGAGCGTTTCGACGGCTTCCTTGACGGCGCCGGGACCGGTCAGCTCGATGCGTGCTGCAACGGGGCGATCGGCAAGGCCGCCGATGCCCAGCCTGACGCTGGTGTCGCTTTCTGCAACAGCAGCCAGCGAAAGGATGGCGAAATCCCCATGACGCCGGGCTACTTCGCGGAACGCCGTTCGCTTGACGGCACTGCCGACGGGGAAACGGGCGGCGACGACGAGTTCGTCGGGTTGACGGGCAGTCGACAGCAGGCCCGTCTGGAAGTCCTCGGCGGCCAGCGTGCGGGTTCCCTTCTTGGAGCGCAGCACGACCTCGCCGCCCAGGGTTGCGAGCGACAGCGGGATCTCGGAGGACGGGTCTGCGTGGCACAGCGAACCGCAAACCGTGCCGCGGTTGCGGGTCTGGAAGTGGCCTACCCATGGCAGGGCCTTGGCGAGCAGCGGCGACTGATTGGGCAGGTGCTGCCAATTCATCAGCTCGTTCTGCGTCACGGAGGCGCCGATCTCCAGCATGCCATTGGTGATGCGGATGGAGTTCAGCTCCTGGTGGCCGCCGATATCGATCAGAACCTTGGGCTCGGCCAATCGCAGATTGAGCATCGCCATGAGCGACATGCCGCCGGCCATGATGCGGGCGTCCTCGCCATATTCGGCAAGGAGCTGGACGGCCTCATCGATCGTATCGGGCCGGATGTAATCGAATGGACGCGGCTTCATGCATCGCTCCCCTTGGACTTGCCGCCCCACAGCGCGCCGAGCCGCTTGGCGATCGACTGCTTCTGGCCGCCGCCGCCGAGCTTGCGGCCGAAGCGGTCGAAGAACTGGCCGATGACGAGGCTTGCCGCGCCTTCCAGCATGCGGCCACCGACGGCGGCAGCCTTGCCGGCGACGGCAACCTCGTAGTCATAGTCGATCCTGGTGCCGCTGCCCTCGGGCGAAAGGCGCAACACGCCGGAACCGGACGCTCCGCCCAGCGGCCCGGAGATGGACCCGCCGATGCGGCCAGATTCCACCGGCTTGAGATCGGAGAGCTTGACGTTCGCCTTGAAGCGGCCACGCACCGGCCCGACACCGAGTGAGACCTCGGCTCGATAATCGTTGTCGCCCTGCTTCTCCAGCGAATGACAGCCCGGAATTACGGCCTGAAGATTTTCAGGATCGAGCAGGGCCTCCCAGACTTTTTCGGGCGGTGCGGCAACCGAAACGCTGCCGGCGCCCTTGATCTGTCGCGCATCCTTGCCTGCGGCCGGTGTACCGGTGGGGGCGATGCCTGAGCGCGGGGTCATGTGGGCGGGGCGTGCTGGCTCCTCGCCCGCGATCATGGCATGAATGCGTGCTGGGGTGGCGGGCAGCTGCACATTCTCCACCCCCAACGCATCGCAGATAGCGTTGGCGACGCAGGCGGGGACGCTCATGCAATTGCCTTCGGCGAGGCCCTTGGCGCCAAGAGGCGTGAATGGCGAGGGGGTCTCGATGTGCAGCAACTCGAGGTCCGGCAATTCCATCGCGGTCGGGACCAGGTAGTCGGCGAAGGTGCCGCTAAGGAATGTGCCGGCCTGATCGTAGATGAACTCCTCGTAAAGCGCGGTTGCCAAACCCTGCACGAAGGCGCCGCGGATCTGGCCTTCGGCGATCAGCGGATTGAGCAGGGTGCCGGCATCGTGCATGGAGACATAGCGATCGACGCGAACCTCGTACGTGATGGGGTCGATTTCGACACCGCACATGTCGAACACGAAGCCGTAGGTCAGCGAGGTATTGATGCGGTCGTCGTTGTCGGGCGGTGTGAGCTCCTTCGGCTCCCATACCGCGGTCTCGCGCAGGCCGGCCTCCATGCCATCAGGCAACGAGATCGGCGACCAGTGGGCGGTGCCAGCAACGCGGCCGAAGGGGAGTGAATTGTCGGGGTTCGATCTGGAGCGGATCTTGCGCTCGGCGAACTCGATGTCATCGGGCAGCACGTTGAGCTGCTTGGCTGCGATTTTCGCCAGCTTCTCGCGGATGCGCTTGGCGGCGATATGGGCGGCGACGGCGGTGCCGGGCGTGAACCGGCACGAATAGGTTCCGGCCGCGATCGACCATTCGGTGGCGCCGGTATCGAGCTCGAGATTGACGGTGATGTCGTCGATGTCGAGGCCTAGCTCCTCGGCCACGATCTGCGACAGGATCGTCTCGTGGCCCTGGCCCTGGACAGTGACGTCCGCGGTCACGTTGACGGCGCCAAGCGGATCGACATTGACTGTGGCCATGGAGATGGCGCCGTTCTTCGGCCCCGCCTTCTCGCGCACCGGTTTTGGCAGCAGCGTCGACAGGTAGCCCATATTGGACATGCCGGGCTCGACCACCGTGGCAAAGCCGATGCCGTAATAACGGCCGGCTTTGCGGGCGGCCTCGCGCCGCTGTCTCAGCTCGTCGAGCCGGCCCTCGCCGACCGTCATTTCAACGCAGCGCGGAAAATCGCCGGAGTCGTAGAGCGAGCCGGCCGCCGTGCGGTAGGGAAATGCACCGGCCGGGATCAGGTTCTTGCGGATGACGTCGATGTGCTCGAGGTCCAACTCGCGGGCGATCTGCTGCACCAGCCGTTCCAGCGCAAGATAGAGCTGCGGGCCGCCGAACCCGCGGATCAGGCAGGACGGCGTCTTGTTGGTCAGCACGACGCGGCTGGTGACCGCAAGGTTCTGCAGATCGTAGGCGCCGGTCAGGGCGCCATGCATGCGGTACAGGGGCCCAGGCATCGGCGCCCGCAGGAAGGCGCCGTAGTCCTCGATCTGATCGAGCTTCAGTGCAAGGATGCGGCCGTCCTTGGAGACGGCAGCCTCGATTTCCGTAATGCGGTTGGGGCCGTGAGAGGCGGCGACGAGATGCTCGAGCCGGTCCTCCACCCACTTCACGGGCCGGCCGGTCATCTTGGCGGCGATCGACATCAGCACCATGAACGGGAAGACGGACAGCTTGATGCCGAAGCTGCCGCCGGAGTCGGCTGGCGTCTTGACGCGGAAACGGGTGCCGGGCACGCGCAGGGAGCGCGCCATCACGGGATGGGTGGAGAACGGTCCCTGGAAGTTTGCAGTCACCTCGTAGCTGTCGTCGGCCGGGCGATAATCCGCGAGGACGACGAAGCATTCCATCGGCATGAACGAGTTGCGCGGGTACTCGCTGGTCAGCTTGACGATGCGGTCGGCCTCGGCAAATGCCTTGGCGGGATCGCCATAGACGAACTCGCGGGTGTGGACCTCGTTCGATTTCTCGCCGGCATGAACGGGCGGCGCATCAGGCTTGCGGGCCTCGAGCAGGTCGATGACGGCCGGCAATTCCTCGTATTCAATCTCGACAAGCTCGGCCGCGTCCTCGGCGACGTAGCGGCTGTCAGCCAGCACCAGGGCCACCGGCTCACCCACATAACGCGTCTCGTCGACGGCCAGCGACCATTGTGGAACGTCTGCCTTGACGGCGACAAGGAAGGGGTCGGAATGCTGCCTGACGTCCGCTCCAGTGATGATCGCCTCGACGCCCGGCACCTCGAGCGCGGCCTTGGTGTCGAACGACACGATGCGGGCATGGGCGTGCGGCGAGCGGATCACATGGGCCTGCAGTGCGCGCCGCGGCGTTGGGAGGTCGTCCGCATAGCGGCCGCGGCCTGACAGGAGGGCCGCGTCCTCGCGACGTGGGATCGGTTTTCCCAAGACAGCCATGATGGATACCTAGTTGTCGTTGCGGTCGATGGGGCAAGTCCAGCGCGGATGCTGCGCGCAGTCGAGCCGACGCGATACGGGCCTGCTATCGAAGCGCCGCCGCAGCGAAAGCGACGCTAGCAACGGCCCTTCCGGCTGTAAAGGTATTTCAGCATGGCTATGCCGGAATTAGACCCAGCGAGATGGAAGCAGGAATGGGTGGCCGGTATCGGGTGGCGGAGGTGGAGAGCGTCAGGCTTGGCGTGGTGGACTGACGCCGCCTCGCTGGTTTGCTCGCAGATGAGCGAGGGCGCCGGCATCCGAGAGTTTGCCATTACGTGGCTTATCTGGCACATTCTCACACGTCTGCCAGTGTAGTGCAGCTGACGTCCGGCACCTGCTTGCGGCTGGTCTCGAACCAAACGTCTGGTGCAAAAGCTACACTAAAATCATCAAGTTGCTAGAGGCCATCATGGCCCTGACAATTGCTCGGGAGCTGGTCATGCCGGGAAGCAAAAGTCAGAACCGGAACACTAGGCCAAGTGGCACAGGTTCCGCCGGTTGGCCGGTCGCATGCCGAGGTTGATCCAGATCACGTCCAGACGGTCTCGTAGCTGATGGAAATCGAAACTGTCCAAGCTGCGGACCTGCCCGCGATAATCGACATCGATATCCGGATTACCGGTATAGCGAAGCCGGATTTATGGACGCAGCTGGTCGAGGCGCAGCAGGTCGACGACAAGCGAGCTTTTCTTGTCGCCCGCGACAACGGGCAGGTGGTCGGCTACGTGGTTGGCGAGATCAGGAGCTGGGAATTCGGGTCGCCGCCGTGCGGCTGGCTGTTCACGATTGGTGTCAGGCCCGAATATCGCGTCGCCAAGATCGGGACCGCACTCTTCCGGGCGTTGACCGATGCCTTCCGCAAGCAAGGTGTCGAGACCTTTCGCACCATGCTGCACATCGACGACCACCTGCTGATGTCTTTTTTCCGTGCGCAGGGGCTGACAGCGGGGCCTTTTGTGGAGCTCGAGAAGAGGCTGGACGAGGATGACTGAAAAGCTTCTGCTACGGTGCAGGCCCGGCGACGGCGGTTGCGGTCAGGGAGGTTGCTGGTGAGGCTGCATCATGCAACCCGGTATGCGATCTGGTCGGTCATCGAGCTGGCCGCGCGGGAGGGTGAGCAGGTTTCGGCGAACGAGCTCGCTGCCAAGTACGGAATCTCGCAGCATCACCTGGCGAAGGTGCTGAGGACGCTTGCACGGGCGCGAATCGTCTCATCCGTGCGCGGGCCGGGCGGCGGCTTCGTGTTCACCGGCCGGGCCAACAGGCTGACGCTTGCCGACATCATCACGATGTTCGAGCGCGATTGGTTGCAGGACGATGCAGAAGCGGAGGAACCTGATACGCCTATTGCAGCGGAGGTCGCCCGGGTTCTGGATGAGATCGATCGGATCACCCAGGCGACGTTGCGCTCGGTGACGGTTCGGACGATCATCAACAATGCCAAGCGGGCGGCGCGAACACGATCTCGCATCGCGGACGGGTGAGCGGCCGTCGAAATGACGAGGTGCGGCGGACGCGGCGCTGTGTCGAGGTCGATCGGGCTGCGCGGGCAGTTTGTCGGGACAACGTCAATGTTTTCCTGTATGCGCAACGGCTGAAGCAGCGGACGGCAACGGTCTCGGGGGGGAGCATGGTCGACCGGGGGGCGGAGCAGCGGGCAAATGGCCAGGGAGCCCGCAGGCAACAGATCCTGACAGGATGGGCACGGGTTGCCGATTATCTGTTTGGCCGCAATGCCTTGATTGGTATTGCGTCGTTCATGCTGCTGACCATTTCCGCTTATGCGACGTGGGCCGGTATGCACGATTTCATCATCGGCTTGTCGGCGCCGGCGGGTGGGCGCGATCTGCCCGGCGGCATCGCGGTTTCGCATGACCTGCTCGTCATCGTGATCGTCATTGCGCTGACGTTCCTGATGTGGCTGGCGTTGCGAGAATCGTTCGGCGCGGGCCGCTCCATCGTGGAGCGCCTCATCACTTTTCCGCTGTATGTCTTTCTTGCCCTCTGGTCGATCGGTTTTGGCTATGGGTTCTGGTGGGCGCTGATCGCTGGTCAGGAAGCGACGCGATCCTCGATCGCGGGGTTGCAGGAGGATGCGCGGGACGCGGGAGGCGCAATCGCGGCGCGGCTGGACGCGGTGCGGGTCCAGCTCGACAGCGTCGTGACCTGGTCGGAAGGCCAGATGGCGAGGGAAGAGGCGAGCGGCGGCAGCTGTGGTGTTGCATCCGGCGCAGGGCGGGGCCCACTCTATAACGCGCGGCGAAGTGTTCGGGACGGCGTGGCGACACTGCGCGACGGAGTGCTGAATTCCTGGCTGGCGCCGGTGAGGTCGGACCTCGACGCGCTGCAACGGAGCGCAACCACTGGCACCGGCGTCGGCATCGAGGAGCGGCAGCGCCTGTTCGAGGCGCGAGCGGCCGAAATTCGCGGCAAGGCCCGCTCGATTGCGGCGCGTTCGAATGAGCTCGGGAAATCGACCGCGTCTGAAATGCGGGCGCTGGCGCAGTCGGTCTCGACATCGCCCGGGCAGGCGGGTTTTTCCTGTTTCGATCCGACGCTTGCGCAGCGGCTCCAGCAGGCGGCGATCCAGGCGGAGCAGCCGGCCACGCTCAATCTCAGAGAGGCGGCCTTCAATGAAGGACCGGCGGGAACGGCAAATGCGATCAAGAACCTGTGGGGTAACATAGGTACCTACCTGGGCGGGATGGTCAGCTACGTGGTCAGTGGAGGAAAGGAAGGCGACTGGGCAACGAAGGGTGGGCAGCCGATCACCGGTCGAGATCTCATCGCCCTGCTGGCCTCGATAGGTATCGATCTGGGCTTGTTCGCGCTGGCGTTGCTGGATCCACCCCGAACGCCGCCACACCGTCTGCGTCGGGACGGGCTGCAGGACGTCGCGCGGGAGATCCACGAGGTCTCACCCGACACGGCCAGGCAATTGCAGGCGGCGATCAATACCGCGATCGGACGGATGCCGCTGGATGGTCCGGCCGGGGCCGATGAACCGCAGCTCAATGCCGCGAAGCTCGAATGGGTGCACCGACATTTCATCCATCACGCCGGTTTCTCCTACCTGGTGATCCCGAATCTGTATTGGGCGGCTCAATCCGATCAGGCCGAGGAGCTGCGCGCACTTGCGATGAATCAGCTTGCCGGGGTGTTCTCCGACCTCAAGCTGGTGCGGGTGCTGACGCGCAAGGAGCTGGAGGAGCTTGGCAAGGAGGAGGCAAGGGACAGTCTTACCGACCTTACGCCGTATCGGCGCGGCGGGACACAGCCATCGGGGCAGGCGGCAGCGGTGCCGACTTCGGTGCCCGAGACCGGGGGCGCTTCTGCGCAGGCCACACGTATCCGCAATCATGGATTGTTGTCGAAGGCGCAACGCGCGCTCGATATCGCGCGCTGGAGCGCGGAGGCGCAACGCGATGTCGAGTTGTTCCGGCTCACGGACCAGGAGGGGCTGACGCCGCTGCTGAGCGTGCTCAATCAGGCTGGTGGGCCGGTTGCGGCAAATGGTGCTCCGCATGCGGACAGGGAAGAGATCAAGACGGCGACTGCGGCGCAGTCGACCTGAGTAGGCAGAGCTGCGGCCGATAAATCGCGCGGGCCGCTTTTTCATCCGGGGGCTTGAGGCTCGAAGCCTGCTGATCGGGGCGTTAGGACTCCGTTAACCCTTCCATCTCCATAACAGTGCCCTACAGTTGGCCAACTCTCGCCATGATTGTCGGGCAACTCATACGACCTGAACGTCAAGGAATGTTCTGCGTAGACGGGGGTCTTGCAACATGCTGCCATTTCGGCGGCCGACGGTCCTTTGGGGCCGCGGTGCTTACATATTCGCTCTTGCTATTGGCGCTGCGATGTGTGCAGCGGCAACCAGTGCCGCTGCCGAGCAGGGGCAAGGGGTCGGTATGACCGAGCAGGGTCAGGCCCTGCATGCCACGGCGCGTTCGACGCGGTTCGTGATCGGTCTGGAGCGAGATACCGAGTTTCAAGTGTCCTCGCTGAATAATCCGCCGCGTGTGCTGGTTGATCTGCCTGACGTCAGGATGCAGCTTCCAACGTTGATCGGTGGACGGTCGATTGGACTGGTGCGATCGTTCCGTGGCGGCGGTTCCGCGCCGGGGCGCGCCCAGAGTCGTCATCGATGTGACCGAGCCGGTTATCGTCGACAAGGCCGTGATGAAGAGGTCGCAAGATGGCCGTACAAGCCAACTGATCCTCGACATCGTGCCGGTTGACCCGAGGTCGAAAAAGCAACATGCGGCGGCAGGTAACGCGATCAGCAAGGCTACCCGCAGTCTACTCGGTGCGATCGGATTGCAGCCGCCACTACCGCGGCGTGCCGAGCGGCCGGAATTGAAGGCTGCCAAGACCTACAAGCCGGTGATCGTGCTCGATCCCGGACATGGTGGGCACGACAGCGGCGCGCAGAAGTTCGGTACGGTTGAAAAGCATGTGGTGCTGGCATTCGCCAAATCGCTGCGCGACAAACTCAACGCGTCCGGTCGCTACAACGTGTTGCTGACACGAGACGACGATACTTTTGTCGATCTCGACGAGCGGCGCGAATTCGCCGAGCGGCATAAAGCGGCGCTGTTCATTGCCATCCATGCGGACTACGCCAGCACGAGCGCGAGCGGGGCCACGATCTATTCGCTGCGTGAAGCGATGGCCGAGTCGTTGAAGCGGTCTGCCAAAGGCGAGGTCAGGTCGGCGGTGCTTACCGGTACCGAGCTGCAGAAGGTCAAGGCATCCTCCGGCGATGTCGGTGTTGTCCAGAATTGGCTTGCCGACCTGGCTCAGCGGGAGGTCGAGGCGACGCAGGAGCGCACGAATATTTTTACCCGGTCGGTCATCCAGTACATGGGCAAGAGTACCAATCTCATGAACAATCCAGACCGCTCGGCCAATTTCATTGTATTGAAGACTGCCAAAGTTCCGGCGGTTCTGATCGAGCTTGCTTTTGTCACCAACCGGCAGGACGCCCGCAACCTCAAGTCCACGAGCTGGCGCGACAAAGTGTCGGATTCGATCATGACCGCGATCGACAACTATTTCTCGCACAAGTCCGCCCGGCTCCCGATGTGAGGCGGCGCGGCCGGCGCCCGTCATGCGTGGCTTTGTTCGAAGCGAGGCCAGCCAAGATAAACGATGGTGACTACTAAGTAGTTTTTTTTAGATATAGCTCTAGGTAGTTTTTCTTATTTCTGCTATTCAGCTGACTGGTCCACCCGCTGGGCGGGACCCGAGGCAGCGCCGAGGGGTTCGGTGCTCGAGGCCATGAGGCCGCCTCGAACGCAGACGTGAGACCTCACATGAAAGCTACATTTCTGGTTGCAGGCGTGGCCCTTGCGGTGGCGCTTAGTGGGCAGGCGCATGCTCAGCAGATCCGGGTCATTGCGACGAACCCGCAAGGCTCGATCTATTACGCATCCGGCTCGGTCATCGGCAAAATGATGAACGAGCAGTTGAAAATGCAGGTCCGCGTGCAGCCGATGGGCGGATCTTCCAACTACATCCCGCTTATCAGCCGCGGCGAGGCCGACTTCGGAATCATCAACGTGGACGACGCCGCGAGCTCGTTCAAAGGCACAGGAAACTTCAGTCGCCCCAACCCCGGTCTGCGGCTGACCTCGATCGTGTTTCCACTGACGCTGGGGATCATGGTCGTCAATAACTCCGATATCAAGACGCTGCAAGATCTCAAGGGCAAACGGATGCCGTCGGGCTACAACGCTCAGACCACCGGTCGGGTGCTGCAGCGGGCGCTGCTGACGGTCGGCGGGTTGAGTGAGAAGGACATCGTCGGTATTCCGACCCAGAGCCTGTTCTCAGGTGTCGATCTGCTGGCCGAAGGCAAGGTCGATGCGGCGACCATCTCGATCGGTACCGGGCAAGGGCAGCGGGCCAATGTGACATTGCAGTCCAAGGGCGGGGTGAGGTTCCTCAATGTGCCGTCCACGCCGGAAGCAGTGAAGGCGATGAACAGCGTGCTGCCGTCGTTTCCGCTGCAAATACAGCCGGCGCCGCATGCTGTCGGTATCGTCGGTCCGACCACGGTCATGGCCTACAACTGCTTCTTCGTGACCAACGACAAAATGCCTGAGGACGTTGTCTACAACGTCGTCAAGATGTTGCACAGCAACAAGGATGAACTGGTCAAAGGTGCGCCGGTCTTCCGCAACTTCAATCCCGACAGAATGGTGCAGGAAATCGGTGTGCCGTGGCATCCCGGCGCCGTGAAGTTCTTCAAGGAAACCGGACAGTGGAAGCCGGCGGGCTGATGAAGCTCAGCTGCGCTTCAATCGTGAAATGGGCAGCCTGATGTGCCATTGGCCAGACGGCTGCCCGTAGTCTCAAGTCCAGCAGATGATTTATTCAACATGACAAGCTTTATGGCTGTCATGGAGCAAGCGGCCCCGGGGTCAGGTGGGATCACCAGTCCATTGGGCTCCCGTGCCGGTCGTCCCTCGGGCACCGGCTCAGCACCGCCCGTCTCCTCAAAGCACGTCATCGCCTGTCGACACCATGGATGCAGCGCGCAGGCCGCAGGCCGATCGCTCGCCAGGGGCGTTGGATTTCGGCATCAGAGCAAGGTTGTTCCGTCATGACCATGGTCGATAAGGCCGGTCCCTCGGCAGCTGCCCAGGAGGGCATCAGGGACCTTCATTCGGCAGGCGAAGGTGAATCCGTCAGTCTCCCGGCCAACGCCGTCCACAAGCTGGTCGTGCTGGTTGCGGGCTTCCTGCTGACGGCCAGTTGCCTGGCCTGGGGGGCGGGCGCGACGTACTATCTCGGGGTTGCCTTCTATCAGGAGCAGTTCCTCGCGGTGGTGCTGGGGCTCGCCCTGCTGCTGGCCTATAACGCGATAGGGTGGAATGGTGGTGCCCACCAGCGGCTGTCACCGATCGATCTCGTGATTGGCTTTGTCGGGTTCGGCGCTGGTGCCTGGATTGCGGCAGAGTATCCGCGGCTGGTGCAGGATTACGCCTACCGTACGCCGGAAATTCTCGCGCTCAGCGGCATCATCCTGTTGCTTGTCCTGGAGGGACTGCGGCGGGCAACCGGCTGGGGGCTGCTCGGCGTGGTGATGGCATTCATCGTGTATGCGCTGTTTGCTCACCTGATGCCGGTCGAGATCCGCGGCAAGCCGCAGGATCCAGGCGCGCTGCTCGTCTATCTCGGGTTCGACCCGACCTCGATATTCGGCTCGCCGCTGGTCGTCGGCTCGACCATCGTGATCATGTACATCTGGCTTGGCGACATGCTGACCAAGGCCGGCGGAGGTGAATTCTTTCTCGACGTGGCGATGGCGGCGATGGGGCGCCGGCGCGGTGGTCCGGCCAAGATCTGCGTGGTCGGCTCGGCCATGTTCGGGACGATCTCGGGCAGCTCCGTTTCCAGTGTCGCCTCGGTCGGTGTGTTCACGATTCCGATGATGAAGCGGACCGGCTACGCGGCGCGGGATGCAGGCGGCATCGAGGCCGTGGGTGCTACGGGTGGCCAGCTTGCGCCGCCGGTGATGGGTGCGGCGGCGTTCCTGATGGCGGAGTTCATCGAGACGCCATATGCCACGATCGCGCTTGCCGCGGCGATTCCGGCGCTGCTCTACTATTGGGGGCTGTACTGGCAGGTGGATCTGATTGCCGCGCGCGACAAACTGCTGTCGCTCGATGAGCGGATGCCGCTGCTCGGCGAGGTGATGAAGGCAGGCTGGCACTTCCTGGTGCCGTTCGCGGTGCTGCTGTTCATCATGTTCTACTGGCAGACTTCGCCGGAGCGGGCCGCGATCGGAGCAGCGATCGCGATGTACCTCGTCGGCATGGCGCGGGAATACAAGGGCCATCGCTTGAGGCCACTCGACTTCTTCGGCTCACTGGCCAGCACGGGGCGCAACACGACCGATCTGTTCATGACGCTGGCGGGCGCGGGCATCGTGATCGGCATTCTGAACGCGACGGGGCTGGCCTATGCGTTGACGCTGCTGCTGGTGCAGATCGCAGGCTCGAGCATCTTCATGCTGCTCGTGGTGGCTGCGGCGATCAGCATCGTGCTGGGGATGGGCATGCCTACAACGGCTGTCTATGTGCTGCTTGCCGCGCTCATCGCGCCGTCACTGGTGCAGACGGGCGTTCCCAAACTGGCCGCGCACATGTTCATCTTCTACTTCGGCATGCTGTCCATGATCACGCCACCTGTGGCGCTGGCGGCGTTCGCGGCAGCAAATATCGCGAAGGCCGGTGTGATGGAGACGGCCATAGCGGCCTGCCGCATCGGCTGGGTGAAATTCGTGCTGCCGGTCATGTTCGTTCTGTCGCCGACGCTGCTGCTCATTGGCGACCCGGTGGCGATCGCGATCGACACGTTCACGGCCTTTGTCGGGGTCTATTACGTGACCGTCGGGATCGTCGGCTATTTCATGGACCGGCTCGGGCTGTTCAGGCGCCTGCTCATCATCGTGATCGGTAGCGTGGCGCTGTTTCCGACCGCCAACATCGCCGCGAAGGTTCCGCTGCTGGCGGAGCTGGGTGCCTTCATGCCGCCCGCTTTCTACAGCCTGGCGGCGGTTGTGCTCGGTGCCGTCATGCTGGGGATCGACATTCTGCGGCTCAGGCATCGGGCTGACGTTTCGCCGCAGATGATGAAGAGCTGAGCGAGAGCGAGCAGGCAACTCATACCGGCCCACCGAATGTTCCACTCTTTCTGGGCGGCGGTGGGCCGGTATCATTCTTGCTTTGCGCGCGCCGCCACACCAACCCTGCGCGCAGATACCTGCAAACCCCAGGTTCGACCACAGCTCAAACCTGAGGTTTTCCTGTAACACGCCTCAGCCTCTTGTCGCGCGGGCGCACGGCACGTATTGATCCGCCCGGTCAACGACAAGCAGGGGATGGTTCATGGGGCAGTATGGCATCGGGCAGCCGGTTCGGCGCAAAGAGGATCTGCGCCTGCTGGTCGGCAAGGGCGAGTTCACCGACGACATCGACTTCGAGGGACAGGTGTGGGCGGCGTTCGTGCGCTCGCCGCACGCCAGCGCGGAGATAAGGGGGATCGACACCTCGGTGGCGAAGTCCATGCCGGGGGTGATCGACATTATCATCGGCGCGGAGCTGGATGCGGCTGGTGTCGGCACGATGATTACCGATGCACGTTTCGAGGATCGCTCGGGGCGTCCCATGTCACTGCCGCAGCGCCGTATTCTGCCGAACGATCGCACCAGGTTCGTGGGCGAATGTATCGCGATGGTCGTGGCCGAGACCCAGGCACAGGCGCGCGATGCGGCGGAGGCCGTCGAGGTCGACTATGAGCCGTTGGATGCGGTGGTTGGCAGCGTCCAGGCGCTGGAAGAGGGGGCTCCGAAGGTTTGGCCGCAGTTCGATTCCAATCTCGTGGTGCATTGGGAGTATGGCGAGAAAGCCGATGTCGAGGCGAAGCTGGCGGCCGCTGCGCATCGCGTGTCGATCGATCTGGTCAACAATCGTCTCGCTGTCAGTCCGATGGAGCCTCGGGTGGTCTCGGCGACCTACGATGCTGCAACGGATCTGCTCACCATCTATTCGCCGACGCAGGGCGGCCGGCGGCTGCAGACGAATTTCGCGCAGAATCTGTTCAAGATGCCGATGGACAATGTGCGCGTGGTCTCGCGCGATACCGGCGGCGGTTTCGGGATCCGCTCCAAGATGTATCCCGAAACAGTGACAGTGGCGTTTGCGGCCAAGAAGCTGGGGCGCACGGTGAAGTGGCGCGGCGACAGGCTGGAGACGTTCCAGTCCGACTACCAAGGGCGCGATCAGCTCAACCATTGCGAGATGGGCGTCGATGCGCAAGGACGTATCGTGGCGCTCAAAATCGAGACGCTGCTGAATGTCGGGGCCTATCTGTCGGAGAATGGCGTGCGGCTGCCGATGGAAGGTGGTGGGCGGATCATTCCGTGCATGTATCACGTGGAGGATTTCTATTTCTCGGTGAAGCCGACGTTCACCAATACGATCTGTACCGATACCTATCGCGGGGCGGGGCGGCCGGAAGCCAACTACATCATGGAAAGGCTGATGGATCGTGCGGCAGCTGCGACGGGGCTGGCGCGCGATGAAATCCGTAGGCGGAACTTCATCGGGCCGGAGCAACTGCCGTACAAGACGCATCTGGGTTTCGTGATCGATTCCGGCGATTTCGAGGGAACCATGCAGATGGCGCTGAAAAGCGCCGATTGGGCCGGTTTCGAGGCGCGGCGTGCGGAGGCGAAGGTGCGCGGGAAGCTGCGTGGCATCGGTTTGTCCGCCTTCATCGAGGGAGCCGGCAGCCGGCCGATGGAAGGCATGCGGATGAGGGTCGACGAGGCCGGGCGGGTCACGTTGTTCGCGGGGACGTATGCGCATGGTCAGGGACATCTGACCGTCTATTCGCAGCTGGTGAACGAATTCCTGGGCGTCGACTTCAACGACGTGGATCTCGTGGACGGCGATACGGCACTGGCACCGGAAACCTCGGTGGGGACGTTCGGATCGCGATCCTCGATGGTCGGCGGCATGGGCATCCGAATGTCGGCGGACAAGATCATCGCCAAAGGTCGCCGGATCGCTGCGCATCTGATGCAGGCGGAGGACGAGCAGGTGGCGTTCGATCCGGAACAGAGCGTGTTTCGGACGGCGACCTCGTCAATCACGTTCAAGGAGGTTGCGGCGGCTGCATATGATCCGGCACGGCTGCCGGACGGCTTGCCGACCGGGCTCGATGAGGAGGTGACCTACAAGGGCGCGAGCGAGAACTTCCCGAACGGCGTGCACGTGGTCGAGGTGGAGGTCGATCCGGATCTTGGCAACGTCGAGATCGTATCCTTCACGGCGGTCGACGATTGCGGGGTAGTGCTGAACCCGTTCATCGTGCACGGGCAGGCGAGCGGCGGCATCGCGCAGGGCGTCGGGCAGGCCCTGGTGGAGAATGTCGTCTTCGACGAGAGCGGTCAGCTGATGACGGCGTCCTATATGGACTATGCGATGCCGCGCGCTCACCATCTGCCGTCGCTGCATGGTGAGTTCAACATCGTGCCGAGCAAGACTAATCCGCTCGGCGTCAAAGGGGCGGGCGAGGCCGGTGCGACGGGCGCGCCGCCGGCGGTGGTCGGCGCGGTCGTGGATGCGCTGAAGGGCTATGGTATCACTCATATCGATATGCCGTTGACGCCGCAGCGCGTGTGGGCGGCGATAAAGGCTGCGGGGGGCTGACGCGCAGCCGGCTGCCGTGCTGCCTGGTGGCTGCGGCGGTGTCGATGCGCCGAGGGAGGGGGCTGCCTCCTGGCTGGGGGCATGGCCTCTGTCATCGAGGGGCCATTCAGGCTGTTGCCTTCCGTGCTCCGGCCCGCTAACAACGCGTTCTGCTGGCTTAGGTTGCCGCGCCTGAAGTGCGGCTCGGCATGGTCAGCCCCAGTGGCGGAACGGTAGACGCGACAGACTCAAAATCTGTTATCCGCAAGGGTGTGGGGGTTCGAATCCCTCCTGGGGCACCATTTTTGCGCTCACGGGCCGTGGGCCCTCCGCGGGGGCGGGCCTTGGCCCGGGTCGCGTTGCTTCCTGATCGCCTGCGGCGATGGAAGAGTGCCAATAATCTCGCCAAGTCAGTTCTAACTTTGCGCTCACGGGCCGTGGGCCCTCCGCGGGGGCGGGCCTTGGCCCGGGTCGCGTTACTTCCTGATCGCCTGCGGCGATGGAAGAGTTCAAATCAACTCCATCGTCGATCAGCTTTTCCGCATTCATTCATACATGGCGGTATGCCTCGCCCGAGGCGGCACCTCTCTGTGTCTATATTTTTCCACGGAGTATTTTCGTGGGATACGCTGACGGACTGCGTCAATGGTCGAATCGCACGCTGGATGGGCCGTCCGTATGTGCACCGAGTTGAGCGTGCAGCGGGGATACCGCTGATGGGTTACTTGGCAGCTTGATGCAGGCCGGCACTCCACCGATCCTCGGATGGTCGCACGCGCATAGCGAGATTTCGGCGGGGCTGCGCTGCTCGATAGGGTCAGCAGCGGTGAACTCGTCGCGCTGGTTTTGCACCAAGAGCCAGCCCCTTAAAGCTGGCCCGGTCGGCAATCATTCAGTCAACGAAAGTCCGGTTGCGGCCTCTCTGTAGCTGGCATACCATACACCCAATGTCCGCCGCTCTGGGGCAAAGGCATATCAGGGGCTCAGTGCGGTGAAACCGACCGTAGACGTCGGAAGCGTGAAGATTGAGAAGGTTCCACAAGACTGTGGCTCCGGGCCGAGTGGTCACAACGGAAGCTGCAGCAAGGGAGGAGTGGATATGTCTAACTACACGTCATCATTAGGTTTTTTTGTAGTAGGTGCTGCCGTGGCGGGAGCAGTGCCGCCGGCGCTTGCGGAATGGAAGCCGGCGAAGCCGGTCGAGTTCGTGGTCATGGCCGGGAAGGGCGGCGGCGCTGACAAAGCCGTACGCTTCATGCAGTCGATCATTACCAAGGAGAAGCTCGGCCCGACGGTTCTGCCGGTAAACAAGGCGGGAGGCTCGGGAGCAGAAGCGCTGCTCTATCTGAAGGGCAAGAAGGGCGACGACCATACAATCATGTTCACCTTGAACAGCTTCTATACGACGCCGTTGCGTCAGCCGAAGCTGAGTGTGGACGTGGCGACGTTTACGCCGGTGATGCGGATGGCGGAGGATACGTTCTGCCTCTGGGTCAATACAAACCGCAAGGACGGCAAGGACATCAAAACGGTTGATGACTTCGTGAAGGTCGCCAAAGCGGCTGGCGACAAATGGATCATGGCGGGCACGGGTAAGGCTTCGGAAGACAATCTTCTGACGGACTTTCTGAACTCAACCTATGATCTCAAGATGAAATATGTGCCTTATGCGGGCGGTGGGACCGTGGCCAAGACACTGGCCGGCAACAATGCCGATTCCACGGTCAACAACCCGTCAGAGGCGGTAGGCTTCTATCAGGCGAAACAGGTCCGCGCGATCGCCTGCTTCACGCCAGAGCGACTTGCGCTGTTCAAGGATGCCCCGACTTTCAAGGAGCTGGGGAAGGATTTCGTCTACTTTATGCAGCGTACGGTTGTTGGCGCTCCTGGCATGAGCAAAGAGGCAGCAGCCTACTATCAGGCCTTGTTCAAGAAGGTATTCGACAGCAAGGACTGGCAGGCCTATCGCCAAAAGAACTCTCTGCAGGGCGAAGCGCTGTCCGGCGACAAGCTGCTTGCCTATTGGAAGAGAGAGCGTGACGTGCATCGGACCATGCTGAAGAAGATGGGCGCGATCAAGTAGCGCCGGGCGAGGCTGAACCAGGCTCCTTTTTCGTCAGCTATCCGGGGTGATACCGCGCCATGACCAATCGCGTGGCTGAATTGATCATGGCGTTGGTACTCGGAGTTTTCTCCGCGTACCTGATGTGGAAGGCGGCAGAGCTGCCTGTCGGCTGGATAAAGGGCGAGGGGCCAGGCGGCGGCATGTGGCCATTCTGGCTGTCTGCGGTGATGCTGGTGTCCTGCATCGGCATCATCGCCAACTGGGCCCGGCGGGCGACGTGGCCGTCACAGTCGGATGCGCCCTATTTTCAGCCTGGCGTGCTGAGGGCGGTTGCACCGGTCGCGCTGGCGCTGACCGTGACGATAGGGCTGTTCGAATACGCCGGGGCCTACATCTCATTATTCCTGTTCCTGTCATTCTATCTCGTCGTGATCGGACGCTACAGCGTCGTCAACTCGCTGCTGGCGTCCGTCCTGATTCCCGTGGCGACCTTCCTGTTCTTCGAAATCGCACTGAAGATCATATTGCCCAAAGGGTTCACCGAGCCGTTTTTTCTGCCTATTTTCAGGTACTTCGGCATGGGCGGACTCTAGTGTTCCGGTTCTGACATTTGCTTCCCTGTGCCGCCGGGTTTCGAGCAAATGTCAGAACCATGAGGAACACTAGCAAGTCCATGAGTCTAGTGTAGCTTTTGCACCTGACGTTTGGTCTCGAATCCAGCCGCGAGTGGGTACCAAACGTCAGGTGCGCTACACTAGGGCGGCGAGTTGGCGGGACGATCTCATATGGGGCAGGCTCGTATGGGGCAGGCGCGGCACGGTTGGGACCAGCACAATGGGTGATATTTTCTCGCTGCTTCTGGATGGCTTTGCGATCGCGTTCCAGCCGCTCAATCTGGCGCTCGTGATACTGGGATGCGCCGTGGGGCTGATGATCGGTGCGATTCCGGGGCTCGGGTCGGTGAATGGCGTGGCCATCCTGCTGCCGCTGACTTTTCTGGTGCCGCCGACGGGTGCGATCATCTTTCTCGCGGCGCTGTACTACGGCGCCATGTATGGCGGGGCGATATCGTCGGTGATGCTCGGGATTCCGGGGGCATCGACGGCCGTGGCGACGACATTCGACGGCCGACCGCTGGCGAAGGAGGGCAAGGCCGATCTGGCACTGATCGCGGCCGCGGTTGCGTCGTTCGTGGGCGGAACGATTTCCGTCATCCTGTTCACTCTGGCGGCGCCGCCGCTCGCGCATATCGCGCTGGTGTTCGGGCCGCCGGAAATCTTTGCGCTGATGCTGTTGGCTTTCGCCACGTTCGTCGGGCTTGGCGGAGACGACATCTGGAAGACACTGTTTTCAATCTGCATCGGGCTCGTTCTGGCTACGATCGGTACGGACATCATGACGGGCGAACCGCGCCTACAGCTGTTCGAGATGCCGGGATTTTTCTCGAAGGTCCACTTTCTGGTGCTGGCGATCGGTATCTATGGCATCGGGGAGATGCTGTGGACCATCGAGGAGAATGCGCGTGCGGGTGGCAAGTCGATGATGTCTGAAGCGCGCTTCACGGTCGCGCGGACGTTGACGCATATCCGATCGCTGATGTCCACCTGGCGGACGATGCTGATGGGATCGGTGCTGGGCTATGTCGTCGGCGTATTGCCGGCAGCGGGAGCCACGCCGGGATCATTGATGGCCTATGGCATCGGCAAGCAGATGTCGAAGTCTCCACAGACTTTCGGCAAGGGCAACGTCGAAGGTGTGGTGGCGCCGGAAGCGGCGAACAATGCAGCGTCCACGGGCTCCATGCTGCCAATGCTGACGCTTGGCATACCGGGGTCGCCGACGACGGCGATCCTGCTCGGAGGCATGGTGATCTGGGGACTTGAGCCGGGGCCGCGGTTGTTCACGGAGCAAAAGGAGTTCGTTTGGGGGCTGATTGCCTCGCTCTATGTCGCGAACCTGTTTGCCCTCATCATCAATATCCTGTTCATTCCGCTATTGATCGCGATCCTCAGGCTGCCGTTCGCGATTCTTGCGCCGATCATTTTCGTCCTGTGCCTGGTTGGCGGCTATGCGCCGACGCAGCGCATGTTCGATGTCTGGCTGATGCTGGTGTTCGGGCTGGTCGGCTATCTGATGCGCAAGCTGGACTATCCGCTGGCGCCGGCGGTGCTGGCGATCGTACTGGGGCCGCTGGCTGAGCCGGCGCTGCGCCAGTCGCTGCTGATGAGCTCGGGTGACATCGGTGTGTTTTTCGACTTCGTGAACCGCCCCTATGCAGCGGTGATCATGGTGACAGCAGTTGTGCTGCTGCTGCTGCCGCTGGTGGGCGTGTTGAAGCGGGTGCTGAAGCGTGCAGAGGACAGCGCCGCTGGGGCGTAGGACCGAAGTCAGCTCGATTTCAGCGTTCGATCGAGGAATGCCAGGGTCTTATGCCAGGCGTCCTCGGATGCCGCCTCGTTATAGCGGTTGGCGGCGGTGTGGTCCTGGAAGGCGTGGCCGGCGTCGGGGTAGCGATGGAACTCAGGTGTGAGACCGTGGCGGCGCATTTCCACCTCGATGCTGTCGACCTCCTCGGGCGATGGGTTCTGATCGAGATCGCCGAAAAAGCCGATGATCGGGCACTTGATGTTGCGGATCATTTCGAACGGCGGGGGCAGGCCCTCTCCCCATGATACCTTCGTGCGGCCGCCATAAGCGGTCATCACGGCGGCAAAGCCTGGTATGCTGCCGGCGCTCAGAAGCGACGTGCGGCCGCCCATACAGTGACCAATGATCGCCACGTTGCTCATGTCCACCAAGCCAGAGTTCTCGAAGTAGCCGAGCGTAGCCTTGGTATCGTCGACGATGCGTGTGTCGCGCAATGAAGCGAAGCGCTCGGGACGGTCCTCGATCCAGTCGTGATAGTGGAAGATATCCGGTGAGGCGGCGACGTAGCCGTTTTCCGCCAGCCGTTTGCAGACGTCCTGTGTGAACGTGTCCACGCCGGTGATGTGGCACATGACGACGATGCCCGGGTGCTGGCCGCTGCGTTCAGGCATCGCAACGAAGAGGGGCATGTCGCAGCCGTTCACCGTGAGGTTGACTGTTTCAAATTTCATGGCTGTCCTGCGTGTTGCGGAGGCGGACGGTTTTGAAGGCCGACGATCTGATTGCGTTGCGCGTTGCAGGGGGCGTTGTGTGGCGTGACATAGGCGTCACAGGTCCAGATTGAACAGCTTGACCGCGTTGTCCCAGGTGAGCTGCTTGCGCCTGGCGTCGTCGAGGCCCTTCAGGTGGTGCTCGACGACGTTGCGGGAGTGCGGGAACGTCATGTTGAAATGCGGGTAGTCGTTCGACCACATGCAGTTGTCGGCGCCCCACCAGGGGAAGAAGCGGGTGCCGACGTAGTCCTCCAGGAATGTGCCGTAGACGTGCTCGGCGAAGATCTCGGAGGGCTTGCGGGTGATCGGCATCGGGCGGTCGCGGCGGAAGCGTTCGAAGTAGTAGTCCCACTGCTGCAGCATGAACGGGAGCCAGCCGATCTCGCTTTCGGCGAGCAGCAGGCGCAGCTTGGGGTGGCGGTCGAATGCGCCGGAGAAGATGAAATCGAACAGGGTGTTCGCGGAGTCGTTGGTCTTGGTGCAGGTGGCATCCTTGAGGCCCTGAATGCCGCCTTTCTGGCCGGTCTTGATGTAGGAGTGACCGGTCAGGATGTGGCAGATGACAGGCGCGCCGGCTTCAGCGCAGGCGGCCCAAAGCTTCTCGTAATGCGGGTCGGTGAAGGGCAGGCGTGGGTCCGGTACCTGCCAGATCATGGCGCCCTTGAGGCCCAAGTCGTGGCCGCGGTGCATCTCCTTGATGCCGGTCTCGATGTCGTAGCAGGAGACCAGGGGCGCGCCGTAGAGCCGTTTCGGATCGGCCTGGCAGAAGTCGTGAATCCAGTCGTTGTAGACCTTGAAGGACTGCTGTTGGAGGTCGACGTCGTCGATGCTGAACAGCGCCATGCCGTAGTTGGGGAACAGGATCTCGGCGGCTACACCATCGGTGTTCTGATCGGCGAGGCGGAGCAATGGATCGCTGGCGCCAGGCGGGTTGTTGCGGAAGGGCACTTTGGGCAGCCTGTCGCGCAGGCGAGCGGGCAGCTCGTTCCAGACCTCATCGGGCTCCTGCACGTGCGAATCGGTGGAGATCATCGGCTGAATAGAGGCGAGCTCAGTGTCGGTGAGCTCTTCGCCGACAACCGTACGGCGGGGGAAGGTTCGCGCCTGCTGTTCCGACATGCCTGCGAATTTCGATGCGTCGACGGGCAGTTGTGGCATGGCGTCCTCCCACTCGCATATGACCAACGTGGCGTGGTCAGCTTCCTGCCAAATCAGCCGGTCGTCAAATCGGGGTCTACATCACGTTACCGACTGCATCGCCCGCGGCGGCGTCAGTGTAGAAGGTGGGATCCATCCGGCTGTCCACGCCTTCGGCGCGCAGTGCGGACCTCGAACTGCTGTCTCAGTTGAGGATCCTCGTCGCAATAGGGGATGGCGGCGCCGCCCTTCTTGAGGTCGATGGCGCCGAAGTCCATGAGTTGCTCGCCGGGGCGGCCGGGTCGGCGCGATCGCTGATTGTTGGGCCCATGCCAGGCGGTGACGCGCAGGCCCTCCTTCGAAACGCCGAAGTGCTGGTGGAACCACTCGCCGCTCATCGGGGCTGCGGAGACGAGACCGACGGGCTCGTAGTCCTGGCGCAAGACCTTGTCGGCAGAAGCCACCAGCCCATGGCTGGGTGCCCAGCACCGCCGGCCAGGTGTAGGTGTAGCCCTTGCCCTTCAGGCAGATCAGGACGGCGGCGGATTCGTGCTTGTGGGCCTTGGAGTAGCGCCCGGTCTGGTGCTCGCCGATCCACAGGTAGAAGCGGTTGGAGCCCATGTTCGGCTCGACGCGGCGGTAGCCGGGCGAGCGCCGATTGTCGAGGGGCAGCTCGCAGCGGATGATGTCGGGAATGAAGTTGGTGCGACGCATGGCAAGGCCGCGGATCGGATCGGGCTCGATGTCGTCGCGGGTCTTGAAGTAGTCATCGGCGCCGGCGTAGCGGTCGGTGAACTGGAACGGGCAATTGAAGATGAACTCGACGTTGTCGTACAGGTTCATCACGTTCGGCGCCGTCGTGCCGCACAGCAGCAGCGCGGGCGAGGAGGTGGCGTTGACGAAGCGATGGGTGGCGTTGAGCGGCACGGTGAACAGCGAGCCGGTCTGCCACTCGAAAGTCTGGCGCTTGCTTTGTCCCTCCTGCCAGACCTCGGTCGAGCCGCGGCCCTCTACGACCAGCACGTTCTTCTCGTAGATGTGGCGCTCGATGTTGAGGGCGCCGCGCGGCGGCACCTCGACGACGTAGAGGCCCCACAGGCCTTCGGTGCCGTAGAGCTGGATATAGCTGCCGCGACCGCCGAGCCGCTTCCAGTCGCCGAGCGGCAGGTCCTGCACCCGGCGCACGCCGATGCCGCGGAAGACGGGGATGCCTTCCGCTTCCATGAACTTGTCGTAGGGCATGGGGGCCCGCTTGAACTTGCCGTAGCCGGCGTTCTGGCCCGCGGTCGGCTCGTGCCAGTGCGGATGATCGGGATCGTCGTGCGGCATGGTGGGCTCCCAGTCAGGATTTGGCAGCGAACTTAAGTGAGGTCGCGTGCCGATGCCACACCTTGCAGTGCCGCAGCAGGCGATATTACCCAAGCGCGGTTCTCGCCGGACCGAAGTAACGGGACAGGCGAGTGATTTCCAGATTGCTCTTCGACTACTGCAGAGCAGGATAGCCGGCAGCTCGTCAGCGGTGGGGCGGTTGAGGTTGACCCGGAGGCGACATGCTCGGCATCTATTGCGCAAGACTTTCTTAGTCCGCTTTCGCGATTTGCAGAAGTAAGTCGCGAACGGGACATATCCAGTCGGGCCATGATAGAGGCCAAGTTAACTATTCTATATAAATTTGCGCTTCTCGTTGGAAGTTTGAAGATACGAGTTACACACTGAGCCGCTTCTGCACCACCTGCGTGAATAGCAGGTGCATCAGAGAACCGCATATCTCGGCACGGTCCACTCGCCCTGTCAGCGTCGTTGCCTTCGCAATCTCTGTCGCTGCTGCGACGTCGGGATCACCCGGCATTGGGTGCAGGTTCATCACATAGGTGATGATGGTCTCGGCATTTCGTCCGCCGGGCATAAAGGCCGGGTCCTTGGAACGCGTCAACGAAGCCACCCGCTCCATGAATTCAGGCGAGTAGCCGCCCACTTCTTTGAGCGTGCCGATCAGTACGTGGCCGCGTTGCTCAGTCGTGAGTTTGCCTCGCGTGATGAGATTGCTGACTGTCGCGATCACGTAAACGACGAAGCCGACAACGAACGGATCGCGCCAGAACTGCGGGGGCCAGGGGCCGATCATCTCTGGCCGGGCCACGAATGGGTGCAGAGCCTGCACGCAAGCCCTGCGGGCTTTGCGGATTCGCAACTTACCAAACATAAACGCCTCCCGATCTTCATCCTACTGCATGTATATCTTCGGATAGGGGCTACAGCTAGCTGGCACGCCACACTGATAGGTTCGCTCGGACACAGCGATCTTCCGCTTTCCAAACATTGACTGGGCAATCCGCATCCCCTTCGTCGGTGGCAATATGGATAGCAGTAAGTGGCAAATTGCCCTGGTGCGCCCGCCTATAGCCCGGCTCGATCGGGATGGCGTTTGACACGCCTGAGGGGTATGCCTTGAATGCAGTGCCGATGTGGGTTGTTTGCAATGTCGGCGCCATGCAGCTTCGTCGGCGGCATTGCAGGCCGAACAGGGATATTTGCCCGATGCGCGTCTATCATTTCTCCGAGGAGCCCTATCCGGATGCGTGGTCGCCGGAGCTGGCTAGCCTGCGGGTGATCCTGCCGAGCCGAATGTGCGAGCCGGAACGGGCGCGCGAGCTCTATCACCGGTTTCTCGACGAGTGGCAGCTGGCGGACGAGCTGGGTCTCGACATCATGGTCAACGAGCATCACGCGACGGCGACGTGCATGACGTCGGCCTCGACCGTGATCATGGGCATCCTGGCGCGGATCACCAAGCGGGCACGGCTCTTGATCCTGGGGGTGCCGATCGCACATCGCGCGGACCCGGTGCGGATCGCGGAAGAGATGGCGATGGTCGACGTGATCTCCGGCGGCAGGCTGGAACTGGGCTTCATAAAGGGCGTGCCGTACGAGATCGCGCCGGCCAACTCCAGTCCGCTCGATATGATGGACAGGTTCTGGGAAGCGCACGATCTCATCGTGCAGGCGTTCACCACACACGACGGTCCGTTCAATTTCGAGGGGCGCTTTTTCCAGCATCGCAATGTGAACATCTGGCCGCGGCCGATGCAGCAGCCGCATCCGCCGATCTGGGGGTCTACTGCGAATGCGGCCAATGCGAAGGGCCTGGCCAAGCGCGGCTATGTGATGGCGACCTTTATGGGCGGTCAGGTGGAAACGCTGAAGCTGCATAAGGCGTATGCGGAGGGGTGGCGAGAAGCGGGGCGGAGCGGCGAGGTGCCGGTCGACCGGTTCGGCTATCTGGCGATGGCGGCTGTAGCTTCCTGCGAGGACGAGGCCAGAAAACGCGCCAATGTGATCGCCAATTACCTGCGGACGAACGCGCAGATCGCCGAGCCATTCAACAAGCCGCCGGGCTATTTCCCGGTCGAGGCGACGGTACGCTCGTTGCGGTCGGCCAATCCCAAGGCGTTCCGGCCGCTGTTCACGCCGGCCGGTCGGCAGATCGATCTGGCCACAGCCACACTGGACGATTTCATCGAGTGCGGCATCGTGTTCTGCGGCACGCCAGATCAGATCTACCAGCAGATCTCCTCGTTCGTGGACGGTGTCGGCGGGCTCGGCCACATGCTGCTGATGCTGCAGGGCGGTCATCTGTCGGCGGCAGATACGCGGGACAGCATGACGCTGTTCGCCAAAGAGGTTTATCCGCGCTTGAAGGAGCGGTTTCCCGAGCAGCGGCTGTTCGAGGCAGCGTGACTTGGGATGACGGTGGGATCAGACGGATTTGTCTGGTTACGGGGCAAGGACAGCAAATGACCGATACCTGGCGTACGCTGAAGGACTGGCCGGAGCTGAAACTGGAACGGCTGGAGGATGCGGGCGTGGCGCGCATCACGCTGAACCGGCCGGACAAGCGCAATTGTTGGAACCGGCCTCTCTGCGAAGCGTTTCTGGACTCGCTGGAGATCATCAGGGCCGATAACGAGCTGAAGGTGTCGATCACCAAAGGGGCGGGCCCGTGTTTCTCGTCCGGTCTCGATCTGACGTTCTTGCGCGAGGTTTCCAATGGACCGCTGCTCGACTGGGACCGACCGACGCTGACCATTCGCATTGCGGAAGCGGTGCGGAATTTTCCCCGCATCATGATTGCGCAGGTGCACGGCTATTGCCTGGGTGGGGCGCTGGGGATCATGAATTGCCACGATCTGGTCTACGCTGCAGAAGACGCGCAACTTGGCATGCCGGAGGTGATGCGCGGCTCATTCGGCCAGCTCGTCACGTCGACGCTTGTGCACGCCGGCATTCCGCTGAAGAAGGTGTCGCACATCGCCTTGATCGGGCGGAATCTCTCCGGGCGTGAGGCGGATGCGCTGGGGATCATCAGCCAGGCGGTGCCGGCAGCCGACATCGAGCGGTTCACGCTGGAAATGGCGCGCGATATTGCGTCCAGGCATCTGGCGCCGCTGCAACACCATAAGATTGCCGTGCAACTCGGGCGGGACCTCGGGGTGGCCCAGGCGATCCAGGTCGACCAGCTGGTGGGGGCCCGGATGCGGCATGGCATCGATCCTCTCGATAATGTCGAGAGCTATCTGGGCTCCCAGAAGGGAGGGCCAAATACCGGCTACAAGCGGCCAGATGTGGAATAATTTTGCGCGTCTTGATGGTGATGCGATAATTCGCTTCTGTTGCAGTTGGTCTGGATTGTGCTAACGAGCGCAGGTGGCCACGTTGGCCCTGTCAGCAGCCCAATCATGCCCGTTGTCAGGCGCGCGCAATATCGAGCGTGCCGCATTCGATGCGAGTGCGGCCGTTCACTGCCGAGCGGCGGCGGAATTGACCTGTCATTGGCGTCCCGATCGGGACAGCACGGAGGAGTAAGATGGAGAAGCCCGGTTATCCCGATCTGCGCGCCCACATCAAGGCCTTGGAAGAGAAGGGGCTGCTGATCCGCGTCAAACGGCCGATCAACAAGGACACGGAAATGCACCCGCTGGTGCGCTGGCAATTCCGTGGCGGTATCGACGAGGACAATCGCAAGGGCTTCCTGTTCGAGAACGTCGTCGATTCCAAGGGGCGCAAATACGATATTCCCGTCGCCGTCGGCATCCTGGCGTCGAACCGCGACATCTACAGCGTCGGTATCGGCTGTCCGGTCGAGGAGATCAACGCGAAGTGGACGCACGCGGAGCTCAATCCCATTCCGCCGGTCGTGATCGACAATGCGCCGGTGCACGAGCTGGTGTTCACCGGCGACGACCTGATGAAAGGGCAACGGCGTCGACCATCTGCCGATCCCGATCTCGACGCCCGGCTTCGACAATGCGCCGTATGCCTCCTGCTCGATGTTCATCACCAAGGATCCGGATACCGGCAAGCAGAACATCGGCAACTACCGTGCCCAGGTGAAGGCGCCGAACCGCATGGGGATGAACCCGGAGGTGGAGCTCAACCAGGGCATCTACGACCACTGGCTGAAGTACAAGGAGCGTGGCGAGCGGATGCCCGCCGTGCTGGTGCTGGGCGGACCGCCGTGCATCACCTTCACCTCGGTGCACAAGCTGCCCAAGCATGTGGAGGAGCTTGCTGTTGCCGGCGGTCTGGTGGGCGCGCCGATCCGCATCGCGAAGGCCAAGACGGTCGATATGCTGGTGCCGGCCGATGCGGAGATCATCGTCGAGGGCTACATCGACACTGCGAACCTGGAGCCGGAGGGCAGCTTCGGCGAGAGCCACGGCTATATGAACCTGAAGGAGTACAACGCCTTCTTCGATGTGACCGCGATCACGCGGCGCAAGGATGCGACGCTGGTGTCGATCATCAGCCAGGTTACGCCGTCGGAGTCATCGCTGATCAAGCGCGTCGCCTACGAGCCGGCGTTCCTCTACCACCTGCGGCATCACCTCAACATCTCGGCGGTCAAGCGCGTGTTCATGCACGAGCCGCTGACCAATCTCCGGAAGCTGATCGTTCTGCAGATGTCGTCGGATGCGCTGGAATCGGAGATCTGGCGGGCGCTCTACGGAGCATCGTCGTTCTCGAACTCGGTGGGCAAGATCACGATTGCGGTCAACGAGGATATCCATCCGGAAAACCTCGACATGGTGTTCTGGGCGATGAGCTATCGCATGCGTCCGCACAAGGACCTGCGCATTCTCGACTACAAGGACATGGGGCATGGTCCGCGGGCGAGCGCGGAGGACAACCACTACCAGGCGACCGACTCGGCGATGCTGATCAATGCGATGCTGAAGCGGCCGTTCCCGCCGATCTCGCTGCCCGCCAAGGAGTTCATGGAGAAGGCGAAGGTGATCTGGGAGGAGATGGGGCTGCCGGCCCTGAAGCCCGAATTGCCGTGGCACGGGTATTCGCTCGGTCAGTGGCCGGACGAGTTCCAGGCCGAGGCCGACCGGGCGGTGCAGTCCGAGTACTGGACGACGGGCGACGTCAACAAGCAGCACCGCCGTGGCGACAAGCGGATGAACGATCCGTATCTCGATCTGGAGTGAGCATCGGCGGGGGCAGGCTCATGCCGTGGGCCTGCCCCCGTTGCCGGCCGCTTTCGATCAGATAGCGACTATTACCCGATCGCGATTGCGTCGACGCGACCAAGACCCGTGGCGGAAGTCGCGGAGGCATCGCTGCGTCCCCGGAGACCGCGCCCAAGCGCGGTCTCCGGGGACGCATAATACGAGGGTTGCGCAAATTCCGAACGCCTCCTCCTGGCCCATTGCCACCGGCGCGCGCGCGAGGGCGGGAAGGTCGCAATCCGCTGTGCTGCGGACATGGGGGAGGAAGCTGGGCCGCCGTCAGATCCGCGAGGACTGACGTTATCGGCCCGACTCCCCCACCCCTTCAACGCTTCGGCGATTCGAATGGCTGGGCTTTTTCCGCGCGGGCCCGGGCGTAGTCGGGATCGTCCTCCAGCGTGCGCATCTCGGTGTTCATCGCTACGTCGGAGCGCTTGCGCTGGCGGCACCACTCGCCGGTCTGCCAGTACTCGGACTTGACCGCAAGCTGGGCCTGGCGCTCGAGGTGGCTGTTCCACTCGCCAAGGTCGTAGCCGAACCAGGGCGGCTCGGGACGCAGCCCGGGAAGGCCGATCTCTTCCCAAATCGCCTTTGCGTTCTCCATGTACTCACGCTTGGGCAGCGCGATCGGTGGGAAGGTCTCCTTCAGCGTGGCGTCGATCAGCACGGCGCTGTCCTCGCTGTCGATCATCGAGCGCGGACCGTGGCCCTCGTTCTTGTGCTTCATGATCTCGACGTCGTTGTGCGGTTTGCAGCGAAAGCACATGGCCCAGAAGGTCGCGTCAGCGTTGTCGGGATCGATGTCCTCGTCGACCGCGACCACCCACTTGCCCTCGGCGCGGCGGTAGGAGGCAATGCCGTAGAGCGCGCGCCAGATCTCGGTGCGTGGCATGCCCTTCTCCACGACGACGACGATCAGGCGCTGCAGGGCGGTGAGCGGCTCGTGCGTCACGACGCGCTTGATGCCCTGGATGCCGAGGTTCGTGCGCAGGTGCAGCATGTGGGCCGCCTCGAACGCCGGCCGCTTGATGCAGCTACTCTCCGATGGGGTCACCTGGCTGATCCAGGACGTCAGAACCGCCTTACGCCTGCGGGTGATGGCCGTGACCTCGAGAACACCGTTGTACTCCTGCAGATTGACGTGGCCGTGGCTCTCACCGAATGGTGCCTCCGGCTCGAGGAACTCCGTCGAGACGTAGCCCTCGACGACGATTTCCGCATCCGCCGGCACCAGCAGGTCGACCGTCTTGCACTTGACCACGTTGATCGGGGCCCCAGCGAGCGCACCTGCGATCTGCAGCTCGTCGTAGATCTCGGGCACTTTCTGCACGGATGTGTAGGAGACCACGGGCGGGCAGCCGAGTACTACGGCGCAGGGCATCGGCTTGCCCATCTCCTTGTACTTCAGCCAATGCATGTAGCCACCGGATCTGAGCTCGATCGAAGGGTTCATGCCCATCCGGTCGGGCGCCTTGATCATGCCCCGGTAGGTGCCGAGGTTCTGCACGCCGGTCTCGGGATCAACGGTGATGAAATGGCTCGAGGTCGTATAGGGCGCGTTGTCCCAGCCGGGCGAGGAGATCGGCACCGGAATGTCGTCGAGGCCCTTGCCGTTGCGCAGATCGTCGCCCTGAAAAACGAGCTCCTGGCAGGGAGCATTCTCGACGACGTTGGGCTCGACCGGGTTGCTCATCGCCTCGATCCAGCGATCGCGGATCTCCTCGATCTGGCAGCCCATTCCCATCGAGTAGATCTTATTGTTGCCGGCCAGCCCGCATATCAGCACCGGAATGTCGAACTTGCGGCCCTTGGAGTCGGTGATATTCGTGAACAGGAACGCCTTGCGATCCTCCGGCGCGATGCCGCCGCGGAATTGCCAGCGCACCAGCGGGTGCATCTCGGTATCCTTGTTGATCTCGCGGTCGATCTCGATAAGCAGCCCGGCTTTGCGCAGCGCCTCGATGTGATCGTGCAGGTCGGGATATCCGCGGCCTTTGCCGGTCGACGACTTCGATGCTGCCTTTGCCATGATTTCCTCTCGTCAGATCCAACCAGTGCCCGAAATCTGGCCCGTTCCGGGATGGCATACCAGTGAAATCGTGCCTCAGGGAAAAGACGTCGCAAGCAGGCGGTTTCGACTAGCCACATGCCTCAGGGACACCTTGGATTGCTGGCAGTACGCCGGGTGTGCTAAGCGCGAACGACTTTTGGCAGCCCGGGGGCATCATGCGAATCGGAGCGAGAGTTGCAGCGCTGCTGCTGGCGATTTTTCTGCCATGGCAGGCGGCGGCTGGTCCTGTGCTGCTGTTCGAGGCGGGCAGCGGGAAAGTACTGTACGCGGAAAACCCGGACGATCAATGGCATCCGGCGTCGCTGACCAAGATCATGACGGCCTATCTCGTGTTCGAGGCGCTGAGGTCCGGCAAGCTGAAACTCGACGGCCAGTTGATGTACAGCGAGAACGCGGCGAAGCAGCCTCCCAGCAAGATCGGGATGAAGCCGGGGCAGGAGATCGGTGTCGAGCTGGCGATCAGGGCGCTCATCATCAAATCGGCGAACGATATCGCCGTGGCGTTGGCTGAGGGCATTGGAGGAAGCGAGGAAGCGTTCGTCAACCGGATGAATGCCACGGCCAAGCGGCTAGGGATGACGCGTACCCGTTTTGCCAACCCGAACGGACTGCCGGCGGCGGGACAGGTGACGACGGCGCGGGATCTGGCACGCTTGTCGCGCGCGGTGGTGCGGGATTTTCCGCGTTACAATGCCTACTGGTCGCTGTCGGACATGACGATCGGAAAAGTCCGGCTCAAGAGCCACAACGAGCTGCTCGACAAGTTCGAGGGAGCGGATGGGCTGAAGACCGGTTTCATTTGCGATAGCGGCTTCAATATCGTGGCCAGCTCGACGCGAAATGGGGTGCAGCTGATGGCCGTCGTGTTGGGCGGGAGCACAAGCGGCGACCGTAATGTCAAGGCGGCCTCGCTGCTGGAGCACGGCTACAACGTCCGGGAGTGGAAAACGTTGTTCGGAGCCCAGACGCTCGATACCTTGGCCAGGGCGCGGAAGCCAAGGCCGGCGGTCAGCGTTCGCAAGCAGGTGCAGGCCTGGGCCTGTGGCTGGCGGCCGCCGGGCTACAAGGCGAGCAAGGCGCGCAAGGTCAAGCGCGTGCGCAAGGGCAAGGCGCGGCCTGCGAAGGCGGCGAGGCCTGCGAACCCCGGGCAGGCGGCGAAGGTTGCCAAGCCGGCCTCGAAGTAGGGCGATCGTTGCCCGGGATCGTTTCTGCTTTCAACGAAATCGACCCGTCTTGGGACACTGTGGCTTGAATGCGGTGTGGCAACGGGACGGTGATCGCTGATTTCAGACGAGATTCGCCGGATCACAGGCAGATGCCGGATTGGCTCCGATCTTGCTTCAGGTGGATGCAACCTGAAACAGCGAGATACGCGATGAACAGCCGTTGGCAACCTGATGAAGACGTCACGCCCACGACCAAGGATGTCGAGGTCATGGCGCTTACGCTGGAAGGGCGGCATGGCGTCTACGCCGAGCACGTAGCGACTTTCTTCAGCGAGCTGAATGCCCACAACGGGGATGCGTCACGCTCCTGGGCCTGGGCTGCCGTGTGCGAACGTGTGCGGAAAAGAACGAGTGAGCGCCTCGATGGCCGGTGACTCTGCTTCCGCTCCAGCAGGCAGTGCGGAGGGCGGGTCCAGAGGGTTCGGCTCTGCGATGCACTCCATGGTTTGCCGGGGCCACGGTCTGGTCAGCGCGGCAAAGCGTCGGCTGGCAAATGCCGTGGTGCCCGGTGACAGCGACACCGCGCGGGCGCGCAACAATGCGTTGCTGGCGTTCGGCATTCGGGTTCTGAGCGCGGCGATCCTGTTCGCGTCCCAGGTGCTACTGGCGAGGTGGATGGGCGGGCACGACTACGGCGTCTACATCTATGCCTGGACGTGGATGCTGATCCTCGGGGCCTTGGCGACATTCGGCTTCAACTTCTCGGCGATCCGGCTGGTGGCCGAGTTCATCGAACGGCAGAAGCTCGACGAGCTCAGGGGGTTCCTGCTGGGCGGTCGCCTGATGGTGCTGGGCAGCGGGGCTGTCATCGCGGCGCTGGGCATTGTTGTCCACTCTATGCTGTCAGGCAGCGTTACGATGTCCGGGCTGCTGGCTGGAGGCGGAGCGGCGGCGTTAGCGATCATGTTGCTGGCGGTGCCGGCGTCGGCGCTCAGCGACATCCAGGATGGCATTGGCCGCGGCAGCGCCTGTCTGCTGAGCGGTCTCTTGGGACCGTATGTGTTGCGCCCGCTTCTGGTGCTGGCGGGTGTGGCCGGTCTTTATTGGGCCGGCGTGCCGCTCAGTGCGACGACCGCGGCTTGTGCGGCAGTCGCCGCGGTATGGACGGCGTGGGCGATCCAAACGCTCATGGTGGAGCGGCAGGTCGCGCAACGTGTGCCAAAAGGGGCCCGCAGCTATAATTTCCGGTCGTGGTTCGCGACATCGCTGCCGCTGATGGTGATCAGCGGAAGCGATCTGGCATTGCAGACGACGGATGTGATTGTCATCTCCAACATGCTGACACCGACCGATGCCGGCATCTATTTCGCTGCGGCGAAGACCATGGGGCTCATTCTATTCGTTCATTATGCTGTCGGCAGCTCGATGGCCAACCGGTTTGCCGCGATCAGTGCGCGCGGGGCGGCGGATCAGATGCAGGCGGTTGCGCGTGAGGCCGTCAGCTGGACGTTCTGGCCGTCGCTGGTGCTGGGTATCGCGATGCTGGCGGCGGGCTGGCCATTGCTGGCGCTGTTCGGGGACGAGTTCACGGCCGGGTATCCAGTCATGTGTGTGCTGGTGGCCGGATTTCTGATGCGTGCAGCCGTCGGGCCCATCGATTTCCTGCTGAACATGACTGGTGGGCAGGTGGCCTGCGCGCGAACGCTGGCGGGCGTTGCCGTGGTGAACGTTGTTCTGAACCTGCTGCTCGTGCCGGTGGCCGGGATCATGGGGGCGGCTGTTGCCGTCTCAGCTTCGCTGATGCTTGGAGCGATCATCAATTATCGCATCGCGCGCCGCCGTCTGGGCTTCTCGTTCGCCATCTGGTCGCGGCAGGGCTGATCCGGATTTGCGCCGCACCATCACCTTGGACAGGAAGGCCAGCTCGCTCGTCTGCGCGGCAAGCCCGGCGTCGGAGAACATCGTCTCCAGGTCATCGATGGCGTAGTGCCTGAAATAGGGCTCGTGGAAGCGGACGGGGAAGGCCTCCAAGAGGCCGTCCCAGCCCGGACGGTCGCCCATCTGAATGCTGTCGACGAATACGAACAGCCCGCCGGGCTTGAGCACGCGAGCGATCTCGGCTGTGACGCGGCGGCGAATGTCGGGCGGCAGCTCGTGATAGAGAAAAACGGCGGTGACGATGTCCTGGCTGGCGCTCGGCAGGGGTATCGACTCGGCGTTGCCGGCGATCAGTCGTGCCGGGCGAAGGGGTGCCAAGTAGCGTGCGGTCTCGTCGAGATAGGCCTGCGACAGATCGAGGCCGGTCAGGTTCAAGGCAGGCCAGGCCAAGCGCAGCTGGCGAAGCAGGCGGCCGGTGCCACAGGCGATATCGAGCAGGGTCGACCTGCGCTGGTCACGACCGGCCAGCTCGGCGGAGATTGAGGCAAGAGCGTGCCGGCGCATGATGTCGGCGGAGCCGTAGAACAAGGTTTCGACCTGCACGTCATAGATGCTGGCCGACTGCTCCGTCAGGTAGCCGCCTGTCTGGTAGTGAAAATCCTGGGCATAGTAATCGGGAACATCGGCGGCGACTGAGACGGATTGGACGCTTGCTGCATTCTCAGTGGCGCGGCGGGCAAGGGCGGCGGGCAGATCGGCAAACATTGCCCGGAGGCGCGCGAGGTGCGTGGGCAGGGCGCCCGGTTCGCTCTCCATTGGCGGGTAGATGCCGCGGCGGACTGCATCGGCGTCGACCATGACGAGCTGGCCGAGCTCGGTCAGAAGCTCTCGCTGGCTGGGTGTCGGGCGTCGCGGGCGATAGGCGGGGTGCTGGCCGGCACGACGGGTCTCGGCATCGATAAGGCGGTTGAGGCCATAGTACCACGCGAAACGGACGGCATTCGCGGTAATATGCAGCCCCATGTCGATCGGTCCGCTCATGGCTTCGACGTCCTGCAGCTCGGTTAGGTGGTCTCGAGCAGGATATCATGGCGCTTGCCGCGCGGCTCAAGACTGGTGGCCGGATTGCCGCAGCGGGCGGCATCGGGTGAAATTCGACTTTGGGACGTTCAAGAGAACAGGGGGCGGAATGCCATTTGATCGCGTCGTTGTGCTTACCGGATCGGGTATTTCCGCGGAGTCGGGTATTGCCACATTTCGTGACACCACCGGAATCTGGGCGAAATTCGACTACCGCGAGGTGGCGACGCCAGAGGGGTTCATGCGAAATCCGGAGCTGGTGCACGAGTTCTACAATATGCGGGTGAGGAGCGCGGCGGGGGTCAAGCCGAATGCCGCGCACGTTGCGCTGGCCCGGTTCGAACAGCAGCATGGCGCGCGGCCCGGCTGCAGCTTCGCGCTGGTGACGCAGAATGTGGACCCGCTGCACGAGATGGCCGGATCGGTCAACGTCATTCACATGCACGGTGAGATGGCCAAGGTGCTGTGCGCGCGGTGCGGAAGGCGGCACGCACGCACGCGCGAACTGTCGACGTTGCTGGTGTGTCCCGCTTGCGGCGAAGCTGGCGGTTTGCGCCCCGACGTCGTTTGGTTCGGTGAGATGCCGTATCATATGCAACGCATCGGGGGACTGCTGGCGCAGGCGGATCTGTTCATTTCGATCGGCACGTCAGGCACCGTCTATCCGGCGGCGGGTTTTGTGGCCGAGGCGAGGGCGGCTGGCGCGCACACCGTGGAGCTCAATCTGGAGCCTTCAGAGGGGGCATCCCTGTTTGCGGAGGCCGTTCATGGCAAGGCCAGCGAAGTGGTGCCGGCGTATATCGCCAGGTTGCTGGACGGGGCGTGAGGCGTGCGGCGAAGCGGCGGGCTTACGCAGCAAAGGCCGATGTCATAGACTGCGGTCAAGAATGAAGCGGGCTTTCACGTCATGCCGTTGAACGCAAGGATTGCGCCATGAAGGTAGGACTTTTCGATCATGTCGAGCATGTCGACGGCAAGCCGCTATCGACGCTGTTCGATGAGCGGCTGAGGTTTGCAGCGGCCGCCGACGAAGCCGGCTACTGGGGCTATCATCTTGCCGAGCATCATTGCTCTCCGGTCAACATGGTGCCGGTGCCGGGTATATTTCTCGGTGCGCTGGCGCGGGAGACGAAGCGGATCCGCATCGGTACGCTGGTGTATCTGCTGACGCTGGTCTCGCCGCTGAAGATGATCGAGGAAATCTCGATGATCGATCAATTGAGCGGCGGGCGGATGGAGGTCGGCGTGGGGCGTGGCGTCTCGCCGTACGAGCTGGGCTATCACAAGGTTGATTTCGAGAACTCGCGCGAGGTCTTCATCGATGCCTACGATTGCCTGCTGGCGGGGCTGACGGCCGGGGACACCTTCAGCTATGAGGGCAAGTACCACACCTATAAGGAGGTACCGATCTGGTTGAGGCCGCAGCAGACACCGCATCCCGCGTTCTGGTACGGCTCATCGAACACGACCGGATCGCAGTGGTCGGGTGAAAATGGCCTGCATTTCACGGCAAACGGCCCGACTCGCATGGCGAAAGAGAACATCGCCGCCTACCGGGCAGCTCTGGAGAAACGTGGAGGCGTTGCGCAACCAAAGGCCGAGTTTTCCGGTGGGGGCGTGGTCGGCGTGCTGCGCCAGATCGTGGTGGCGGATACGGACCGGGATGCGGAGCGCATCGCGCGACCGGCGGTCGAGCAGCATTTGCTGCACAGGAACTGGCTGCGCCAGAAGCACGGTTTCACGGATTTTGCCAATCGACTCAGGAATGCGGGCGAGGCGACTTTCGATGATGTGGCAAGGGAAGGCGTCGCCATCGTCGGCTCGCCGGATACGGTGTTGCGCGAGATCGAGCGTCAGAGCACGGAGCTTGGCGGTTTCAACTATCTGCTCGCCTATATGATGTTCGGCTCGATGTCGCTGCCGGATGCGTTGCGGTCCCTGGATCTGTTCGCCAAGGAAGTGATGCCCAAGATCAGGGATCTGTAGCGGCGACAGCGCTTCGAGAACGGAATGAGCAGCCGGGGGAGTGTGCCTTTGCCGCCATGGCGGGGCCGCGAATGATCCGTGGGCTGGCTCTTTGTTTCAAATCCGCACGCAGTTTAACCCGGCCTTAACCGCATGCGTTGCAAAGTCCTCCTGTAACACGCCGTGACGTGGCCGCTGTCGTTGCAGGCCCGGCATCAGAGGACACCGACCAAGATGAAGCTCAAAGTATCGACCGGTATCGTATCGGCCGCACTTGCTGTTGCCACCCTGATCGCAGCACCCGCCCACTCTGCGGATCTGTCGAGTTGGGGACGGGGATCAATCAAGGATTATCATCCTGCTCCTGCTGCATCGCCGGTTGGTTCGTGCTATTTCCGGGCGGACGTGGGCTATGCAGCATACAGCGATCCGACACTGCAGTGGAGTGCCTGGAACGGCGCCGTCTACAACAAGAGCGTCAGCCGCACGAGCATGGATGACACCATGACCGCCGGTGCGGGCGTAGGGTGCGGCTCGGGCTCGCGCGGCCTGCGCGGGGAGCTTATGCTCGGCTATCACGGCGAGCGCGACATCAAGGGAATGACCAGTCCCTACCTCAATGCACTCGCTGTAAACGGCGGGACGACTAAATCGCGGCAGATCACGTCATCGATCTCGACATTCACGGCGATGATCAACACCTATTACGACCTCGGCCAATGGCGCGGCCTTGTGCCCTACGTTGGCGCCGGCATCGGCATTGCCTACAACATGATGGAGGAATACCGGCTGCCGCCGACACCGACGTTCCCGAATACCCCGGTGGTGAGCTCGGGCGACAACGATCTGGCGCTGGCCTGGAGCCTGATGGCGGGGGCCGGGTACCAGATCTCCGACCGCGCGATCTTCGATTTCGGCTACCGGTATATCAGCCTTGGACATGCTAACACCGCACGTAACGACAACTTCGGCCAGGCGCAGACGTCACGTCTTTCGGTCGAGCATCAGGGTGCGCATGAATTCAAGGTCGGCTTGCGCTATCACTTCGGCGCCAACAACAATTGCTGCGCGAGCTATCAGCCGCTGAAATAGCCATGAGCGAAATTACAATGTGTGCGCAGTGAAAAGTGCACACGTTCAGGCCGGACCCTCATCGGGTCCGGCCATTAGTTGTTTTCAGCCGATAATGAGCAGCGCGCCCAGGCCGACGCCGCCGACAATGATGCGCCACCATCCGAACAGCGCAAATCCGTGGCGGCTGACGTAGTCCAGAAGGAAGCGGACGACGAACACGGCAGCGATGAAGGATACGATGAAGCCGACGATTATTGCCGTCACATCGTCGGGTTTCAGGATCGAATAGTTCTTGTAGAGGTCGTAGGTGAAGGCGCCGGCCATCGTCGGCATCGCCAGGAAGAATGAAAACTCCGCGGCCGAGCGCTTGTCGGTGCCAAGCAGCATCGCGCCGACAATCGTGGAGCCGGAGCGGGAGACGCCGGGGATCATCGCGAAACACTGGGCGAGCCCGATCGCAAAGGCCACGCCGAGCGGAAAATCCATTACGTCCCGGTAGCGCGGCTTGAAGTTCATGCGGTCCACGATCAGCAAGATTATGCCGCCGATGATGAGGGCGACGCAGATCACGATCGGGAACTCGAACAACGCCTTGATATGCGAGTGCATGATGGCACCGATCACGGCGGCCGGAAGAAAGGCGATGAGTATGCCGAGCACGAAACGGCGGGTCCGGGCGTCGCTGGGGAGGTCGATCAGGAGCCGGGTCAGTTTGACCGAATAGACCGAGAGTATCGCCAGTATGGCGCCAAGCTGGATGAGAACCTCGAATGTCTTGCCGGGAGAATTGAAGCCGAGAAAATGACCGGCGAGCAGAATATGACCGGTCGAGGAGACGGGGATAAACTCCGTGGCGCCTTCGATCAGGCCGAGCAGGAAGACTTGCCAGAGTTGCATGCTGACGTTCCCAAAAAAGAATGCTGCGAGGTCCCGATTGCGACCAACGAACACTTTCGGGCGGGCTGATTTAGCAGGAGTTGCAGGCAAATGGGGGCGGGACGTGCATATCCACCGGATATCATTGCCGCGGCGGGAAGACCAGCAGAGCAGAAGACGGCAGGCTAATTTGGCACTCATCTCTTGACAGTGCTAACAGGTTTGAACATATAAGCGCCGCGCACTGGCGCTGTCGGAAGCACCTAAGAAAAAGTTGCATTGGCAGCCAAGCCGGCGGCAAGCCGGTTGGTCGGGTGCTCTCGATAAAATTCAACAAACACAAGAGGTTGAGGTCATGAAATTTCGTCCTCTCCACGATCGCGTCGTGGTTCGCCGAGTCGAGGAAGACACCAAGACGGCAGGCGGCATCATCATTCCAGAGACAGCCAAGGAGAAGCCGATACAAGGTGAGGTGATCGCTGTAGGACCCGGCGCTCGGGACGAGCAGGGCAAGCTGGTCCCCCTCGATGTCAAAAAGGGCGACCGCGTGTTGTTCGGCAAGTGGTCGGGCACCGAGGTCAAGATTGACGGCGAGGACCTTCTGATCATGAAGGAGAGCGACATTCTCGGTGTGATCGAAGGCAAGGTGTCGGTCCGCGCAGCGGCGTGATGCCCCGGGCAGCGGCCACGTTGCCGTTCCCCACGCGAAGCAGTTGAGACTTCATTTCGTGCGGAATGGTGGGGCCACCCACCGTGTCCGCGCCTCATCCAGGAGCATTCCATACCATGGCAGCCAAAGACGTTCGCTTTTCCGCCGATGCGCGCGAAAGGATGCTGCGCGGCGTCGATATCCTCGCAAATGCGGTCAAGGTCACGCTGGGACCGAAGGGCCGCAACGTCGTGATCGAGAAGAGTTACGGCGCTCCTCGCATGACCAAGGACGGTGTCAGCGTCGCCAAGGAGATCGAGCTCGAGGACAAGTTCGAGAACATGGGCGCGCAGATGGTCCGCGAGGTCGCGTCCAAGACCTCGGACATGGCGGGTGATGGCACCACGACTGCGACCGTGCTCGCACAGGCGATTGTGCGCGAGGGGGCGAAATCCGTTGCCGCCGGCGCTAATCCCATGGATCTGAAGCGCGGCATCGATATGGCGGTGAAAGCCGTTGTCGAGGAGCTGAAAGCCAAATCGAAAAAGATCACCAGCAACGACGAAATCGCCCAGGTCGGCACCATTTCGGCGAATGGCGATGCTGAGGTCGGCAAGCTGCTGGCCGAGGCCATGAAAAAAGTCGGCAACGAGGGCGTGATCACGGTCGAAGAGGCCAAGAGCCTGGATACGGAGCTCGACGTGGTCGAGGGGATGCAGTTCGACCGCGGCTATCTCTCGCCGTATTTTGTCACCAACGCCGAGAAGATGGTGGCCGAGCTTGAGGATCCCTACCTCCTGATCCACGAAAAGAAGCTGTCCAGCCTGCAGGCGATGCTGCCTGTCTTGGAGGCCGTGGTGCAGTCGGGCAAGCCGCTGCTGATCATCGCCGAGGAGGTCGAGGGCGAGGCGCTGGCGACGCTCGTCGTCAACAAGCTGCGCGGCGGGCTCAAGGTTGCGGCGGTCAAGGCTCCGGGCTTCGGCGACCGCCGGAAGGCCATGCTGGAGGACATCGCGATCCTGACCGGCGGAACGGTGATCAGCGAGGATCTCGGCATCAAGCTGGAAACGGTCACGCTGAACATGCTGGGCCGCGCCAAGCGGGTCTCGATCGACAAGGACAATACCACGATCGTCGATGGCGTCGGCAAGAAGCCCGACATCAACGCCCGCGTCGCCCAGATCAAGGCGCAGATCGAGGAGACCACGTCGGATTACGACCGTGAGAAGCTGCAGGAGCGGCTGGCCAAGCTGGCCGGCGGCGTTGCGGTGCTCAAGGTCGGCGGTGCGACCGAGGTCGAGGTGAAGGAGCGCAAGGATCGTGTAGACGACGCATTGCATGCGACGCGTGCGGCCGTCGAGGAGGGCATCGTGCCGGGCGGCGGCGTCGCGTTGTTGCGCTCGATTGCTGCGCTCGACAAACTGAAGGTCGGCAATGACGACCAGCGCGTCGGCATCCAGATCGTGCGCAAGGCGCTGCAGGCGCCGGCTCGCCAGATCTTCCAGAATGCGGGCGAGGACGGTTCGGTCATCGTCGGCAAGATCCTGGAGAACGCCAAGTATTCGCACGGCTTCAATGCGCAGACGGGTGAGTACGGCGATCTGGTGGCAGAGGGCGTTATCGACCCGGCAAAGGTGGTGCGCTGTGCGCTGCAGGATGCCGCTTCGGTCGCAGGCCTGCTGATCACCACCGAGGCGATGATCGCCGAGGCGCCGAGGAAGGATGCCGGCGGCTCGGGCATGCCTCCGGGCGGCATGGGCGGCATGGACTTCTGATCGTTCGGCTAGAGAGGCGGCCTTGGGGGGCGGCCCTGGTTTGTTCGCCTTTCCGTATCAACGCATCTAGATCGGGCCGGTTCCTTTGGGGCCGGCCCTATTTTTTGTCGCGTGTCGCCCCTTGCGCCGATGCCTCTTTTCCGCCGATAGTGTGCCCCTGCCACAGCACTGAAACCCAAGTTCAAATCCTGTTACCCCGGGGAGGACGATGAGCGACCTGAGATATGAGGCGCCAGACAACGTGAGCGCGGCCGTTGCCCTGCTTGCCGGCGCGACCGGACCGACCCGCATTCTGGCGGGCGGCACCGACGTCATTGTGCAGATGGAAACCGATCTGATCGAGCCGGAGCTGATCGTCGACATCAAGAAGATCCCCGAGCTCACGGGCATTGCCCAGGAGAACGGCGGCTGGCGCGTCGGTGCGGCAACGTCCGGCATGAAGCTCGTGGACCACAAGGACTTCGCCAAGGCCTGGCCGGGCGTGATCGAGGGCGTGAAGCTGATCGGCTCGATCCAGGTCAAGGGCCGGGCCACGATGGGCGGCAACCTGTGCAATGCCTCGCCGGGTGCCGACAGCGTGCCGCCGCTGATCGCAGCGGGCGCGTGTGCCGCGTGGTCGGGCCGAACGGGCACGCGCGAGGTGCCGGTCGAGCAGATCCCGACCGGACCCGGCAAGACGTCGCTGGCCAAGGGCGAGATCGTCGACCTCGTTCTTCTTCCCGGCGCGTCCGAAGCGTTCCGGCGATGCCTACCAGCGCTTCACGCCGCGCACGGAGATGGACATCGCCGTCATCGGCGTGGCGCGTCAACCTGACGCTCGACGACGCCGGTACCTGCACGGCGGCGCGCGTCGCGATCGGGGCGGTGGCGCCGACGGCGCTGCTCGTCGAAGGAGGCGGCCGACGCGCTGATCGGCACCAAGGTCGACGATGCGGCGCTCGAGAAGATGGCGGCGGCTGCGCGCGCGGCCTGCCGGCCGATCGACGACAAGCGCGGGACCAAGGAGTTCCGTATCGAGGTGACGGGCGTGCTGGCCAAGCGCGTGGCCAAGGTCGCGCTCGAACGGGCGAGGGCCGAACTGATGAAGAAAGCATCACATCACACTGACGGTGAACGGCGACGAGTACGACGCTCTTGTCGAGCCGCAGGAGACGCTGCTCGACGTGCTGCGCGACAAGCTGATGCTGACCGGCACCAAGGAAGGCTGCGCCACCGGCGACTGCGGCGCCTGCTCGGTGATCGGTCGACGGCACGCTGCAGTGCTCCTGTCTGATGCTCGGCGTCGAGGCGCAGGGCGCGAAGGTCGATACCATCGAGGGCATGGCCACGGGCGGACAAGCTGCATCCGCTGCAGACGACGTTCCTCGAGCATAACGGCCTGCAATGCGGCATCTGCACGCCGGGCGTGCTGGTCGCGGCGAAGGCGCTGCTGGAGCGCAATCCCGATCCGACCGAGACCGAGGTGCGCTACTGGCTCGCCGGCAACCTGTGCCGCTGCACGGGCTACGACAAGCTCATTCGTTCAGTGCTCGTTGCCGCCAAAGAGATGAGAGGAGCCTGAGATCATGGCTACCGACAATATCCTCGAGAACAGCGGCTTCAATCCTGACAGGAAGCTCAAGATCGTCGGCAAGTCTCCGGTCAAGCACGACGGGCCGGACAAGGTGACCGGTCGCGCCAAGTTCGGCGCCGATCTGTTCCTGCCCGGTATGCTGGTCGGCAAGATCCTGCGCTAGCCCGCACGCCGCATGCCATGCATCAAGTCGATCGACATCTCGGAGGCTGCAGAAGCTGCCGGGCGTCAAGGCGGTGTCACCCGTGACGATTTCCCCGATCAGCAAGATCGGCACCGCCGAGCGGCGACATGACGCGCAACGTGCATGGCGCGCGAGAAGGTGTTCTATGACGGCCATCCGGTGGCTGCCGTGGCGGCGACGTCGGAGTCGATCGCCAAGAAGGCGCTGAAGCTGATCAAGGTCGAGTACGAGGTGCTGCCGCACGTCATCGACCCGGTCGAGGCGATGAAGGACGGTGCGCCGATCCTGCACGACTATCTGCGTACCAAGGGCGTGCAAGGGGGCGGAGAACAAGAAGACCAACGTCGTGGAGCGCCTCGAGCTGTCGATGGGCGATGTCGACGCGGGCTTCAAGGAGGCCGACGTCATCGTCGAGCGCGAGTATCGATTCCAAGCCGATGCACCAGGGCTACATCGAGCCGCAGGGCTGCGTTGCCAGCGTCGACGAGACCGGACAATGTCGAGCTGTGGTGCTGCACGCAGGCGCCGTTCCAGTATCGCGAGCGCCTGTCTGACGATCCTGCATGATCGATTCCTCGAAGATCCGCGTGCAGCAGTCCGAGCTGGGCGGCGGCTTCGGCGGCAAGACCGGCTTCTATGCCGAGCCGATCGCGATCGTGCTGTCGAAGAAGGCCGGCCGTCCGGTCAAGATCACAGCTGACCCGCGACGGAGGTGTTGCGGGCGACGGGACCGGTGTCGGGCACCAAGAGCCGGATCAAGATCGGCTGCAAGAAGGACGGCACGATCACGGCGGCGGAGGCCGAGCTGATCTTCCAGACCGGTCCGTAGACGGGCTCGATGTACTTCAACGCGCCGCACGCGATGTTCACGCGCTATGCGCTGAAGAACGTCAAGACGGTGTCCTACGAGGTGGTCTCGAACCGACCGAAGGTGAACTCGTTCCGCGCGCCGTGCGTGCCGCAGATCGTGTTCGGCGTGGAAGGCGTGATCTCCGAGCTGGCCGACAAGATCGGCATGGATCAGATCGACTTCCGGCTGAAGAACGCGGCGGTCGAAGGCTACAAGACGATCTACGGCGAGACGTTCGGCCCGATCGGCTTCGTGGAGACGCTGGAGGCGGCCAAGGCGTGCGAGCACTACAAGTCGCCGGTGCCGAAGGGCAGGGCCGCGGCGTTTGCCGCCGGCTTCTGGTTCAACCGCGGCGGCGAGACGACCGGCACGCTCAACGTTGCGCCAGGACGGCTCGGTCACGCTGATCCTCGGTACGTCCGACGTCGCCGGCTCGCGCATCTCGATCTCGCAGATGGCGGCGGAGGAGCTCGGCATTCCGGTCGACAAGGTGCGCGCGATGCTCGCCGATACCCACTCGCTCGGCTACAACCGCGTCACCGCCGGCAGCCGCACGACCTACTCCACGGGCATGGTGATCGTGGATTCGGCGCGCAAGTGCATCAAGGAGATGTGCCGGCGCGCGGCGCATGATGTGGAAGGTGCCGGAGGAAGGCGTCGTGTTCGAGGACGGCTATGTCAAGCCGGCCTGCTCCAACGTCGGCACTATGGAGCCGATGTCGGTGGCCGAGATCGCCGAGAAGACGACCAACTCGATGGGCGCGATCGCCGGCCACTCGGAGATGAACGTGACCGGTGCCGGTCCGGGCTTCGGTCTGCATATCGTCGACGTGGCCGTCGACAAGGAGACCGGCCTCGTCGAGATCAAGCGCTACACGGTGGTGGAGGATGCCGGCAAGGCGATCAATCCGCATCCAGGTGGAAGGCCAGTATCCAGGGCGGCGCGGTGCAGGGCATCGGCTGGGCGCTCAACGAGGAGTACGTCTACGGCGAGGACGGCCGGCTGCAGAACGCGGGCTTCCTCGACTACCGGATGCCGGTCGCCTCCGACGTGCCGATGATCGAGACGGTGATCGTCGAGGTGCCGAATCCGCGTCATCCGTACGGGCTGCGTGGCGTCGGCGAGGTGCCGGTGGTGCCGACCATGGCGGCAATCGCCAACGCCATCGGCAATGCGTCGGTGTCCGGCCGCAGTCGCTGCCGATGTCGCCGCCGCAAGCTGCTGAAGCTGATGAAGGAGAACGGGGTCAAGTAGGTTTCGGCAGGGTTCAGAGTTCAAGAATTGGGGTCAGGCCGGCGGGTCTGGCCCCTTTTTCGTATCTGCCCTATTTTCGTATCAGGGCAGTGCGCACGTCCTGAAGCCGGCAATCACATCGCGGCGGTCAGGCGTGAAGAAATTGCGGTAGCGGGCGTTGGCGAGGCGGGTGTGGGTGGCCCAGGCGCCGCCGCGCAGCACTTTGCGCGTGCCGAACCAGGGTTGCGAATAGTCAGCATAGGGATCCGGGCTGAAACCGCCGAACGGCAGAAAGGTGGATGCCGTCCATTCCCAGACGTTGCCGATCATCTGGCGGCAGCCGAAGGCGCTGTCGCCATCGGTGCAGGCAGCAACATCGACGGGGCCCGTCGACCAATGATCGATGTTGGCGCGGTTCCGATCGGGTGGTGAGAGGCCCCAGGGCCAGCGCCTTTTGACCGAAGACAGACGATTGTTACCGGCGTCCGGCTCGCCAAGAGCGGCAGCTTCCCACTCCATTTCGGTCGGCAGCCGGCGCCCGGCCCAGCGACACCATGCATCGGCCTCGAACCAGTTCACGAATGCGACCGGCTCGTGCGGAGCAAGCGGCTCGATACTGTCGTATCGGCGCCAGGTCCAGCCATCGGTAGACTTGGGCAGCCAGTAGGCCGGCCGGTCCGCGGCTTCCTGCTCGCGCCAGGCCCAGCCATCTGCGGTCCACAGGCTATGGTTCCGGTAACCGCCGTCCTCGACGAAGGCGGCGAACTCGGCGTTCGTCACGGCGGCGCGGCTGATGCGAAAGGCTTGGAGCTCGACCGATGGGCCCATTTCTCGTTGTCGAACACAAAGCCGTCTTGCGGGCTGGATCCGAGCTGCCAGGTGCCGCCGGGGATTTCCACATCGCCAGGGAGCGGCCCGGCATTGGTGGTAGGAGGCGTGGCGCCAGCAATCGCAGGCGGGCGAAGCCCGAGCGTCTGGCGCATATAAGTCAAAGCTTCGCAGTGCATGTCCTCATGAGCCAGTCCCAGCTCGTAATAGTAGGCGGCGGCGTCGTCGATGCCGCGATGCAGTCTGTCGAGCTGGTCGTCCAGTACCCGCGAGAGGTAGGCTAGAACGTCGCTCCGGGTCGGCAGGTCGAGGTCCCATCGGGTGTCGTGCGCGACATTGCTGGAGTCCCACAGCTGGTCGGCCCGTGCGATCAGGGGCGGGCGGCGTTCGAGATGGCGCAGCGTCCAGAATTCATGAAACCAGCCGACATGGCCGATTTCCCAAAGTATTGGATTGACGACGGGAAGCATCGGGCCCATGAACTGGGCGTCCGTGAGGTCATCAACCAGTGCCAACGTACGTCGCCGCACGCTGGCGAGCTGTGTTGCGATCCGGTCGGGACTGGCGCCACTCGTCGGGCGTATCTGAAGTTCGTTCTCCATGGACATCGTCTTCGTTACACCACAGCTCACTGCAACGTGGTCGGGCAATCGAAGTCACAACCGATCGATGGGCCAGCATCCTCGCGGCGCTCGGTCATCGGGTCCGCGTCGTACATGACTACGACGGTTCAGCTGCCGACATGATGATCGCTCTGCATGCCTGGCGCTCGCGCGCCGCAATCGAGCTATACCGCAGAAATTTTCCGAACGGTGCGCTGATCGTCGGCTTGTCCGGCACGGACGTCTATGACTACCTCACCAGCGATCCGGAGCCAACCCTGCGCTCGCTGCAACTGGCGGACAGGCTTGTTGGATTGCATGAGAGGATTGCGGAGCGTCTGCCGCCAGAGTTTCGCGACAAGCTCACGATCATTCGCCAGTCGGCAGAGCTGCCACCGGCATCGGAGCCGAGCGACAAGGCGGCCTCGGCCTTCGAGGTGCTCGTCGTCGGTCATCTGAGAGCAGTGAAGGATCCGCTCAGGGCTGCGGAAGCGGCACGCGGACTTCCGGCCTCGTCCAAGATCCGCATCGTCCATCTGGGTGCTGCGATGAGCCCGGAGTGGGATACGGCTGCTCGCGAGGAGATGGCGCGAAATCCGCGGTATGTCTGGCTCGGCGAGGTCGACCACGACGACGCGCGACAGCGGCTGGCGCGTGCGAATGCCATCGTCCTTTCATCGGTCTCGGAGGGCGGCGCCAACGTCGTGTCGGAGGCCGCTGTGGCTGGTGTGCCGGTGTTGTCGTCGCGGATAGATGCGGTGGTCGCGCTGTTGGGAGAGGACTATCCCGGCTATTTCGAGGTCGGTGATACCGCCGCGCTGACGGTTCTTCTGCATCGCATCGAAAATGATGCGGCTTTGGGGCTCGAGTTGCGGTCACGTTTGCGATCAATCGCCGCCGCTTTCGCGCCAGAGCTGGAGCGGGAGACGTGGCGGGAGCTGATCGAGGAGGTCGTGGCGGAGCGCGGTCCTGCCGCGTCCAGCGCAGCGCTTCAGGCCACAAAGGGCGAGGCCGCGCGTTAGCCAAATCTGCGGCGCAGCTCCGGCATGACGTGGCGCGCATAGAGCTCGAGCGACGTCTGTGTCTCCTCAAGCGTCATGTCGCCGAACTGGTGCTGGCCAACCATGTAGTTGGCGCCGGTTTCCTCGATATGCCGCGCCAGCCATTCGGTCACGGTCTGCGGGCTGCCGGCAACGCCCTTCAACTCGGTGTGGTGCAGCACGTCAAACGACGTCGCGTTCTCCCAGTGGCGCGGCGCGCTGCCATGCATCTTGAACAGATAGATGAAACTCTCGCGCCAAGGAACGAATGCGCGGCGCGCTATGGCGAGGGCGGCATCGTCGGTCTCGGCAACCACGATGTGGCGGACGAGGCCGATCAGCGGCAACGCGGCATCCGGTCCGTGTGCTTCCTTCCATACAGTTTTGAACTTCGCGATAACCGGGGCTGCGTTGTGCGGGGCGTCGTTGCAGACGACATTGAAGCGCTGACGGGCGACGCGTGGCGCACTGTCGGGCGAATGCAGGCCGTACCACATCGGTGGGTGTGGCTGCTGCAGGGGGCGCAGGATCATTGGTACGTCGTCGAAATCGTAGCGTTTGCCCTTGAAGGTCAGGCGATCGCTGGTGAGTGCCTTGAGAACGACTTGTACGCCTTCCTGGAACGTCTCCTCGGTAGATGCTTCGTCATGGCCGACGTATGCGAGCTCGATCGGCGAGGCGCCGCGGCCGAAACCCATCTCCATGCGTCCGCCCGACATATGGTCGAGCATGGCGATCTCCTCGGCCAGGCGGACGGGATGCGAGAACGGGACGGCGTATATGAGGGGACCGAACCTCAGCCGTTTCGTGCGCTGGGCCACGGCGGCCAGGAAGACGCTCGGTGCGGCGGCCATGCCGAGCGGTGTGAAGTGATGCTCGGCGACGTGGTAGCTTCGAAAGCCCAGGCGGTCGTAGGTCTCGATCACCTTCAGCCGCGTCTCGTAGGTCGCCTGGGTGGGCTGGCGGTCGTCATCCAGGTGATCGAAGATACCGAATTGCAAAGCGCTACTCTCCTGTTCCTTCCTTGGCCTGTCCGCGCCTCAGACGATACACTGGATTGCCGAAGTGGATATAGTTGGCCCAGTCGCGGTCGTGCACCTTGCGGGTGTCGAGGCGGGACTCGCGCAAGGCCGGGCCGAGACGCTGGCCCTTCAGCAGCTGTCCGTACAGCGACAGGGAGAACTTCAGAGCGGCATCATCGTTGACCTTCCAATAGGTGCCGATGAAGTTGCCGACGCCGTGGGTCAGGATGAGTTCGGCCAGGCTGACGTTTTTTTTGACACCGTCATAGAGCGCACTGCCAAGATTGACGGGCGGGGCCCCTTTCCTGTGCTCGCGGACGCGAGCGGATTCGCAGCCGTTGAGAAAGACGAGCTGGGGGGCGGAGACAGCCGACATCCGGCTCTGGAAGTCCTGCGATGTGAGGTAGCCGTCCGCGCATTCCACGCCGCTCTCTTCCGGGCGGCCTTCGACGAAGTCGGCGTGGCCGGCATAGTGGAGAATATCGTACTCGTTGGTCTCCAGCTCGCGCAGGATGTTGGCCCTTGTCGCTTCCTCGCGCTGGAGGATCGTGACGTGCCCGTTGTTGGCCTTGAACAGGTCGAACAGCAGCTGGCCTTCCTGGTCGGCGCCTTTCAGATCGCGGGTGGGATTGGCGATCAGCAGAAGTCTGATGACTGCTTCGGGCGGGCGGTTCGAACGGCCGCCGGCCCGCATTTCGGGCTTGAACAGCTTGCGGCTTATGCCGGCCTGGATCGCCGGGCAATGGTCGCCATAGAAGAGGGCCTCCCATGGGACACGAGAGCCCGCTGGATCGTGGATCACGACGACCGGACGATCAGGGTCCTCGTCCAGGTTTCGGATCATGATGTCGCGGGTTTGTGGCGGCAGGTAATGCTGCGTCAGCGATTGACCGATGCCGGCGTCGATATGCGTCGCTTGCGAAAGGTTGATACCAGCAGCGTCGCGCATGTCCTGCGTGATCTGGTGGGTGTGCTGCTCGATTGCCGCTCCCTGGCCGAATGTCAGGACCGTGTAGGTATAGTGCTCGATCTTGCTCGCAGGGTCATAGGTGGCGCCGACCTGCAAGTAGAGCGGGTCGCTGTAGCCGTCGGTCTTGGCTGCCGGCTGGGAGGCGCCGCGCGAGGCTGGGGCAAGCGTGCGGGTTCGCAATGTGACATCGACTTTGCACTCGTCGCGGAAATAGTTGTTGCTCACAAGCTCCTGCATGCGGCCTTGTAACTGCTGGTAGCGCGTGGGCTCAATCTCGCAGACCAAAATCTCCTTGAAATCGCCTTCCGGGTCGCCACGCTCGAGCCCGCGAACGAAGCCGGCTGCAAATGCCTTCACCGAGGCGTCGACGGGAAGGCCGGCATTGGTGCCGATGGGCACCACCGCAATCGAGTGCAGCCATGCCGTGGAGGCGACGCGGGCAAGGTTCTCGGCAACCAGCTCCAGAATGCGCGGCTTGAAATTGTCCAGGGGGCCGAGGCCTATGAGAATGGCCATCTCACACAGTGATCTTTGGCGCGGCGTGGGCAGGATGAAGATTTCGCCGAGGCGGCTGCCGAACATGCGATCCTGGACCAGCTGCGACAGCTTGCCGTCAAGCACGGCGTCGACGGCTCTTGCCGTACCGGTGGGATTTACATTGTCGAATACGCCCAGAACGTAGGCTTGGCACGGAACATCCGTGATGCTGCCGTGAATCAGTTTCACGTCAAGCTTGCGCAGTATCGCGGTTTCTGGCGCCGCAGCCTGGGAGACGGCGAGCGATCCAGCCGAGTCATTCATGATCGTAAGCCCCATCGAAATCGCCTAACTTTCCAATATGCGGATACTAATAACATAGTTCAGTGTGCACAATCGCGGCGTTCAGTGGTCTGTGCCGTCGTGTGCTGGTCACGGCGAAGTAGGTGTGGGACGATCTACCGGCTTGATTGACGCCCGCTGCGCTGGAACGTAAGTGAAACGCAATGGAGTGCCCGGCTGGGGAATGCCCGGCTGGGCTTTGTATCCGTGTCAATCCCTGGTCAGCTCGACCGAAGAGACTTTCATGAACCAACCGCTGTCACAAGCCGACATCGCCGCTGCCGCAGAAGCCCGCGCCTGGCCTTTCGAGGAGGCGCGCCGGCTGATTGCCCGGCTGGACCGCCTCAAGGGCGGGAAGGACAAGACGGTGATCTTCGAGACCGGCTACGGACCCTCGGGTCTGCCGCACATCGGCACGTTCGGCGAGGTGGCGCGGACATCCATGGTGCGGCACGCCTTCGAGGTGCTGACGGAGGGCAAACGCAAAACGCGACTGATTTGCTTTTCCGATGACATGGACGGCCTCAGGAAGGTGCCAAGCAACGTGCCCAACCAGGAGATGCTGGGGCAATTCATCGATATGCCGCTGACTGCGGTGCCGGATCCATTCGATGGTGGGCATCAGAGCTTCGCGCATCACAACAATGCCCAGTTGCGGTCATTCCTGGACCGTTTCGGCTTCGAGTACGAGTTCTATTCGGCGACCGAATGCTATCGCTCCGGCATGATGGACGAAACGCTGCTGAAGATGCTCAAGGCATACGACAAGGTGATGGAGATCATCCTGCCAACGTTGGGGCCGGAGCGGCAGGCGACCTATTCACCGTTTCTGCCGGTTTGTCCCCGCACGGGCCGGGTGCTGCAGGTGCCGATGGTGTCCAAGCATCCCAGAAAGGGCACGGTCGTCTATATCGATCCTGAGACGGGCAAGAAGGTGGAAACCAAGGTGACCGGCGGGGCGGTCAAGTGCCAGTGGAAGGCCGACTGGGCGATGCGCTGGACAGCGCTGGGGGTCGATTACGAGATGGCGGGCAAGGATCTCATCGATTCGGTTACGCTGTCCTCGAAGATCTGCAAGGTGCTTGGCGGCATGCCTCCGGAAGGCTTCAACTATGAGCTTTTCCTGGATGAGAACGGCCAGAAGATCTCGAAGTCGAAGGGCAACGGACTTACGATCGAAGAATGGCTGACGTACGCAAGCCCGGAGAGCTTGTCGCTGTTCATGTTCCAGAAGCCGAAAAGTGCCAAGCGGCTTTATTTCGATGTGATTCCGCGTGCGTTCGACGAATATCTGCAGTTCGTTGCGGCCTATCACGCGCAGGACGAGCGCCAGCGGCTGGATAATCCGGCGTGGCATATCCACCGTGGTCATCCGCCTGCGGCGGAATTGCCGATCAGCTTCGCGCTGCTGCTCAATCTTGTTGCGGCCTCCAATGCCGAGGACACCGGCGTGCTGTGGGGCTTTATCCGCCGGCATGCAACCGACGCGACGCCGGAGAAATTTCCGCTGCTCGACCAGCTGGTCGGGTACGCTGTGCGCTATTATCGGGATTTCGTGCGTCCGAAGAAGACGTTCAGGGCGCCAGACGAGGTCGAGCGACAGGCATTGCAGTCGCTGTCGGATGCCTTGGCCAAGATGCCGGCGGACGCCAAGGCCGAGGATCTGCAGGCGATCCTGTATGATGTCGGCCGTGCCATACCCCGCTATCAGGACCCGAAGGCTAAAGGTGCGACACCAGAAAAGCCGGGCGTCTCGAACGCTTGGTTCAATGCCATCTATGAGGTTCTGCTGGGAGAGGCCAGAGGGCCCCGCTTCGGCTCGTTCATCGCCTTGTACGGGATCGAGGAGACGCGCCGCCTAATCGAGCGGGCGCTTAGCGGCGAGCTGGCGGCTTCGGCAGAACAGGCAGCTGCCTGACGCGCAGCAAATCGATCGTGGCAAGCCGCAGTCTCGCTGCGCGTTCTGTGCATTTCAGGATGCGTGGCGCAACGCGTGGTGGTCCCCCGCTGCGGCTCGACTGCGTAACGCGAGTACAAAGGCGGGGACGCAGGAGCGGCGCGGCAAGACGCAAGCGGGCGGAGCGCGCTGCCAGGCGATGTGTAGAGCGGTGTCGAGGTTGGATCAGACCAAATGCCAGATAAAGAGAGCCCGCCGATCATTCGCGTGTGGCGACATCCCAACTATGTTGCATTCGAGGCTGGATGGTTTCCACACAGCATTACCTCATGGATGCAGCGGGTCGGTGTCACCTGGCTCGCCTGGGAGCTGACCCATTCCAATGTGTGGGTGGGAGCTGTGGCGGCTGCGGACCTCGCGCCAATGATCGTGCTTGCTCCATTCGCGGGGGCGGCAATCGATCGCTCGCCGTTGCCGCTGGCGCAGCTCAAGCTGGCAAAGTTCCTGTTGCTGCTGCAGGCGGTGGCGCTGGCGGGGCTGGCAATGGCCGGACTGATGACGATCGAGCTGTTGTTCGCGCTGTCGCTGGTGACCGGCATCCTCAATCCGTTCACGTCGGCAGCGAGGCAGATCGTCGTTGCCAGCGCTATTCCGAAGGAGGAGTTCACGACGGCGCTGGCGCTCGATTCTGCCTTGTTTCAGGCTACGCGTTTCATCGGTCCGGCGCTGGCCGCGCTGATGATCGCGGCATGGGGCGTGACCAGCACGTTCATCGTGCACATCGCAGGCAGCATTGCCGTCATCATTTCATTGTACTTCATCCGGCTGGAGCCACGTGCGCTGCCTAGCCGCCTGCGCAGAAGTCTGCTCATCGATATCGGCGAGAGCATAAAATACGTGCGCGGGCATGCGGCGATCTGGCCGATGTTCCTATTGCTGACGATTTCCTCCACGCTGTTGCGGCCGCTACAGGACCTGTTGCCAGGGTTTGCCAGCCAGGTTTTCGATGCCGGCCCGGAAGGGCTCGGCTGGCTTGCATCGGCGATGGGGGTAGGCGCCATGATCAGCGCGATGTCGATTGCGCTGCGCGCGAGAATTCAGGGGCTGACGACCTGGGCCATTGTGGGCACACTGGTGCTGATACTGGCAACCGCCGGGTTCGTTGCGACGGATTCGTTCGCGATTGGCCTGGTTGCGGCCGGATTCACCGCCTTCGGTCTCAATACGCTTTCCACCAGCACCCAGACGATTGCCCAGTCGATGGTCTCTGATGGTATGCGTGGGCGCGTGATGAGTCTTTATACGACTATTTTTCGGGGGCTGCCGGCAATCGGGGCTCTGGTTCTCGGCTTGCTCGCCGACAAGGTGGGGTTGCGCCTGAGTTTTGCGCTGGCGGCTCTGATTACGCTTTTCGTCTGGGCGCTCGTCGCGCTGCGCTGGCGGCAGATCGCGGAGGCGTCGGCGCGCGAGCAGATGCGTTGAGGGCCGGGCGTCGGCCGCCGCGGGATGCATCATAGCCGAGTGCGGTGGAGATTTCCTCTGCCGCTGCGACGACATGCTTGATGAAGCGGCTCTGGACCTGGGGGCCGAACCGGTCCTCGGGGCAAGAGATCGTCAGGGCTGCGACGACGTCGCCGATGTGATTGCGGATCGGCGCCGATACTGCCGCCGTATCGGAGGTGATCTCGCCAGATACCACGGCATAGCCCTGCTTGCGCACGGTCTCGATCTCCGCCTTCAGCTTCGATTTTGTGAGCCGGGGCGGGCTGCGCTCGGCATTGCCGGCGGCGAAGTAATCGTCGATCCCGCTGTCGTCGAGGCTTGTCAGTAGAATTCGACCGGCCGCGCCAACGTGAAGGGGCACGTGATAGCCCGGCTGCGTGATGCGACGGACCTCGTGGTGGCCCTCCGCATAATCGAGGTTGACGCGCCTGGCGCCGATACGGATGGCAAACGATACCGTCTCATTAACGGCATCGCGAACCTTGCGCATCACCGGTTTGGCGATTTCGCGAATGTCCAATTGTTGTTGCTTGACATCGGCCAGACGCAACCAGACCAGGCCCAGGCGGTAGACACGCGCATCCGCAACAGGCTCGCTGCCTTCGGGCGACTCGAGAACTGACGATCTGACGAGGCCGTGCTTTTCGAGGGTGGCCAACGTAGCTGCGGTGACAGAGCGGCCGATCCCGGTGACACGGGCCAGCTCCGACGTGCTCGAAGGATTGGTTTGGGTGCGTAGCGCTTCCAGAAGCAAAGAGGCACGCGCAACGGCCTCAACCTTGTACTTGTCGTCAGGGCCTGCGCCTGCAGCGGGCTGGCGCTGTCCTTTGTCCTGCTTCATCAATATCAGTCCCGATTGGCGTGCGCGCCGGCTTCATGCCCTAGCGCACAATTCCGATGATATGCCGTAACATGCTATCGGGTGCCAATCCAAATGCGACGTTCAGCGGCTCCAATAGGGCCGATGATAGGTCGGCGTGCGAGTGCCGGGATAGACGAAGCGGCGATTGTTGGACGGATAATACCAATTCTGGGCCGGACGCGGCTGTACGCGCAACCGCTGCGTTCTGACATTGCCGGAAATGTAGTAGGGATCGGCGTTTCTGGCTGTCCGGCTGCGAGGGAAGCCGACAGCAGGAGCCTTGCCGGTTACTACGATCCGGGTGCGCTCGAAGCCGTGCTTGCCGAGGAGCCTATAGAAGATGCGGGCGTTACCAGCCGAAAGGCGCACGCAACCGTGCGAAGCTGGCCGGCCAAGGTATGCGGTGGAACTGGTACCGTGGATGGCTGCGCCGTCCTTGAAGAAGACAGAATGCGGCATCGGCGCGTTGTCATAGGTACGCGAGTTCCACATTTCCGCTTTCCAGCTCGGCTTGAAACGGCCTACCGGGGTCTCGTAGCCCTTCACGCCGGAAGAGATCTTCCAGGTGTGGGCCGTCTTGCCGTTAATCGTGACCTTCATCGACTGACGCGTCAGATCGACGTGGGCGATGAGGGTAGGGGCGACGGGCTTGCGCTTTGGCGCTTTGGTTTCTGCTTTCGTCTCGGTGGGCCGGGCTTCGCTGCCGCCCGTCGCGCCTTCCGAAGTCGATGCATCCAATTTGGCAGGCTGCCTGGGATTGTCCCGGTTCGGCATAGCCTCTGGAGCGGCCTGCTTATCGGGCTCGCTGGCGGGGGCGGGATTGGGAGGGTTTACGCCAACAGCGCTGGCAGTGGCTGAAGTCGGGGACAGCAAAGCCAATGCACAGAGGCTGGCCAACAGAATTCGACGCATCACAATTCTCCGCGACTACTCTCAACGATAGCGGTGGATGGGCGCATCATCGCCGAAGCGGGCTGACGTCAGATTAACGGTGTCGAGATTTTTCGGGGCGAGTTGCGTAGCGGCGGGCGGTCGTGCGGAGAAATTGTCTTGGTTTGTGTGTACGCATCCACACTGTAGGCGCCTGTGTTGCGTGCGGGCATCGATTGGGCGACGTTCTGCAATGCTGGCTGCTACAGTCAGTTGGGGATTGGATGTGCCCATACTACTTTGGGTGGTGCGGGGTCGGGCGGATTGATGGGAGGAGGACGAGCGTTGGCGCTTAAATTCAGACACCAACTTCTGTCGGCGGCTGCGTTGTCAGGTCTAGCCTTGGGGGCCGGCGCCGGCCTGGCAGCCAGTCCGTCGCCGTTCAACTCGCTTGAAGGGGTGTGGGGGGGCAGCGGCAGCGTCCGGTTCAGCAACGGCAAGAGCGAAAGGCTCGTGTGCAAGGCCTATTACAACTCGAAGGACAGCGGCGTCCGGCTCAGCCTGGCCATCCGGTGCGCGTCCGCCAGCTACAAGATCGAGTTGCGGTCGCAGCTCAGCTACGGTGGCGGGCGGGTGAAGGGGACATGGGAAGAGCGCACCTACAATACGGCTGGCAGTGTGGTTGGAACGGCTGCGAGTGGATCGGTGCGGCTGACCTTTTCCGGAAACGTGGCGGGTGCAATGTCGGTCAGCTTCGGCGGTTCGCAGCAGCGGGTGACGATTTCGGCCGGTACCGGGCCGGACACGAAGCCAGCGAGCATCTACCTCAACTTGTCGCGGAACAACTAGTGGCCTGTCGCGCCAAGATCGCACTATAGCCACATGCCCCAACCGCCTTCCGATTCTGGCGCGACGGGGGCCAGCAGCCCGGCTGGTAACACCCTGGGGCGGGGGCGCCGCAGTGCCGCTCTTCGCGGTTTTGCCTTAATGCAAGGTCATAGTCCCTGCGTGATCCCTGGGGTGCCGAGTTCAGCCGATTCGGAGGAGGATGTTGCCATGCTTCCGGTAAAGTTGCAGGTGTCGGCTCCGGGCCGACCGTCGAGGCGGGGCCATGCACGGGGATTCCAGGCCGCATCCGCACTGGTGGCGGCCTTGGCGAGCGGGCTGGCTGCGTTGCCTGCCATGGCGCATCCGCATGCCTGGGTCAAATCGCGCACCGATATCATCTATGAGAGTGGCGCCATCTCGGCTTTGCGCCACACCTGGATCTTCGACGCCTACTACACCAACGGCGCGACTGAGGGTCTGGACAAGAACGGCGATGGTCAGTTCGACCAGTCCGAGTTGGCCGAGCTGACCCAGATCAACATGGATGGGCTCAAGGAATTCGACTTTTTTACCGATTTCAAGCTGGGCGGCCAGGTGATCCGTTTCGGGACGCCGAAGGACGCCACGATGGCGATGATGGATGTTGCTGCAGAGGAGGCGCCGCAGAGTGGACTGGTGCCTTCCGATATGGAGCCGCCTGGCGCGGGGACATCCAGGGCTGCTGGCGATACAGCTACCACGGGGGTCTCGAAGGCGGATAAGCCAGGCAAGCTTTTGACGCTCACGTTCACGCTGCCGCTGGCGCAGCCGGTGCTTGCGGGCGCGAAAGGGATCGAGATGGCGGTGCGGGACCCCTCTATTTTCATCTGGTTCGAGCTTGCGGAGAAAAACCCGGTGCGGCTCGTCGGGGCGCCCAATGGGTGCAGGTTCGAAATCGGCGCTCCGTCGATGAGCGAAGAGCAGAAGCGTCTGCACGATGCATTCGGCGGTGCTGGCGGCCTGGCGGCCGTAACCGGCGGCTCGTTCAAGGCCATCAGGCCGTCTTGTCCGGGCAGCTGATCGCCGCAACATCGCCAAATCCGATCGCTTGATCGTTGCCGCCAGGGTTAACAACCGGTTGGCACGTGCCTTGCTGCTTGCCCAGGGCCGTCGAACTTGAGACGGCGTCGCGCGGCGTTCTCCCACCCGGGACTCTCCCAACCCCGGGGCCGCGCCAGAATTGCGAGTAGGCAGGATGTTCAAGGTTGCCAGGGTCGTATTGTTGGCTGCTGTCATGATGGCGCCGCCGCTCGTCTCCCATGCGGCGCGCGATCACAGCGAGCCGAAGGTCGAGGCCATGAGCTATGAGCTCGTGGTGTTCGAGGTCGACGGCTGCATCTACTGCGATGTGTTCAAGCGCGACGTGCTGCCACTCTACCGCGCCTCCGAGACGAGCCGAAAAGCGCCGATGCGTTTTGTCAATCTGTCGTACGTCGACGAGACCAAAATGGCGCTTTCGGAGGCCGTTACGATCGCGCCTACGGTCGTGCTCATGCACAACGGGCGCGAGGTCGACCGGATCACCGGCTATACCGGTCCGGTCACGTTCGTACAGCTGGTGCGCCGGATGATGGGCGAGCAGAATTAGAGCGCAGCTGACAACGTCCGGTCCACGAGCAAGCAGAGGCGAGGCCCCTTTGCTGCTCTGCGGGAGCTACCGCGAGGCCGCTGCCTTGTGGTACGGGATTTTGCGACAGACGTGACTGTGCCGGCTGATTGAGGCAATGTGTGCCGTCGAATGTGCCGCCGGAGGTCCGATGTCGTTTGTGCTCTACAATGCGCCGCAGTCAACCTGCAGTCAGCGCGTGCGGTTCGTACTGCATGCCAAGGGGCTCGCGTTCACGGAGCACAAGCTCAATCTACTCGAGGGGGATCAGCTCAAACCTGAATATCTGAAGATCAATCCCAACGGTGTTGTTCCGGCACTGGTGCATGACGGTCGGCCGGTGATCGATTCCTCGGTCATCATGGAATACATCGACGAGGCGTTTCCTGAGCCTGCGCCATTGCGGCCGAAAAGTCTGGTCGATATCGCGCGCATGCGTACCATGATGAGGTTCATGGACGAAGTGCCGGCAGCCGCCATCCGGGTGCCGACGTTCAATCTCGCGTTCCTGCCGCGATTCCAGAAGATGACCCAGGACGAATTCGACGCATTTGCCGATTCCAAACCGTTGCGCAAGGAATTCATGCACGCGATGGGGCGTACGGGGTTTCCCAAGCAGGACATGGATCAAGCGCTCGATCGGCTCGGGCGCAGCGTCGTGCGGATGGACGAGTGGATCGGCGCCAGCGGCGGTCCTTGGCTGATGGGCCAGGCGATCACTTTACCGGACATAGCGGTGATGCCCGTGATCGTCAGGATGGAGGATCTGGGGCTCGATACCATGTGGGCCGATCGTCCCGGAATTTCACGCTGGCTGCAATTGCTGAAGGCGGAGGCCCCGTTCAGGCCAACCTACTATCCGGGATCTCTATTGACCGAGCAGTTCCCGCATCTCGCCGAATTGAGGGCGAAGCGCGCGGAGTAATGTCCTTCGGGGTCGTTCGGCCGGGAGTTGCCCGCGAGCAACGGCGGCCCGTTCACGTGCAGGCACGCTGCTGCCGGCGCTTGGCATGCCTTACCTCGCCGGGGCAACGGTATGCAGCCAGCAAGGGGCAGGCGTGCGGAGGGCGGCAGATGCTGGCGTCGCAGATCCTCCCAATTCCTGACGGCTCTTGCTTCAGGCCCAGGCTGTCGATCGCGGGCCTTGTACCTGTGATCCCGATGGCGGGGATGTGAGAGGACCGGATTCGATGACGACCGCCGTGTGTATCCAGGCCCCGTGTCGGGTGCGCTGCTTCATCGCGTTTTTCCGCCGTGTGCCGGGATGTGGTTTGGCGAGGGTGGTTGCTGGCCTGCTGGCGATGGTCGTGTGCCTTTCGATGTCGGCGCTGCATGCGGCGGCCCAGGAACCGGCGAAAGCGGCACAGAGGCCGGCGCTCGTGATACCCATCTTCTTAAGTTCGCGTACGGATTTATGCTATGATCGCGGCTACGAGGCGGCGATCACGAAGCTTGCGACATTGGAGCAGGATCGCATCAATGCGCAGGGGGGTGTGGCGGGCCGACTGATCCAGCTGCGCTTTCTCGACGACAAGCGCAATGCCAGTGCGGAGATTGCCAATGTCCGCACAGCTCTTGCCAATTCAGGCACCATCGCCACGATTGGCTTGTCCAACTCCAACCGGGCAAAATCCACATTCGAGGCCCTGGGCAAGGAGATCGGCAGCAGCGGCATACCGTTCCTGTCCAATATATCCGTTAACAGAATATTCGCGCCTTATCGGAACGTGTTCACCACGAGAGCCTCGCAAGACGACGAGCGGGTTCCCGTGATGGCGGAATTCATACGCAAGATGGGCTTCGAGCGGCCGTCTTACGTCGGGCGAACCGCATCTGTCTTCAGCGCGGCGCTCGGCGACGGTCTGCGAGCGAAGCTGGGTGAAGGCCGCCTGGTTTCCGACCACCGTCTCGCGATGGCGGGAGAAGAGCTGGAGCCGGCCGGCGTGGCGGCCATGATTGCCGATCTCAAGCAGAGGCAGCCCGATCTGGTCGTGCTCAGCGTCGGTACCAGCCGGACGGCGGGGATCATGAAAGCAATGGCTGCGGCGGGTGTCACGCCTTCGATCTTTCTCGTCGGGAGCATCGACCGGCTGCCGGCTGACGTGGCGAATTCCTGGCCCAATGCGATGTACCAACTCACCTGGGACAGGCTGCCCGATGCTTTCAGCGAGCGACTGCGCCGGCGTGTCGACGGGGGGGATCGGAAGCAGTGGGTCTTCGAAGGCACGAAGGTCGCTGAAGCACCGGGTTGGGCAAAGGGTCAGTGCAAGGCGCGGCCCGAGACAGAGCGAACTGAAGCGCTGGACGATGCCAACCAGCGGGCCATAGCCGTCGGAACACAACACGCCGATATGGTGGCGCTGATCGCGGAGGCGGTGCGTAGCGCGGATCCGAGGCTGGAGGTGGCTGCGCTGCGCCGGCATGTTCTACAGCAGATGGCGAGCAAGTTCGCGGTGGGGAAGGGTACTTTCAAAGGCAGTTTCGAAAACTGGTCGTTCGATCCGTCATCACGCGCGGCGACACGAACGCCGTTCGTGATCATCCTGCCGCAAGGGCTGGGGCGCACGCAGCTGGCACCGATCCAATTCGTGCGCGTCAAGGACGGGACGTTGAAGCAGATCGAGACGATCTATGCCGATATCGATCTCATCAAGACGTATCGGGTCGACGATAACGAAAAGACCTTCTATGCGCAGTTCTATCTGTCGATGCATGCCGGGCGGAAAGCGTCGATCGATCAGATCGAGTTCACGAACGCCTATCTGGACCCCAGGACAGGTGGCCGCCAGATCACAATCGAGGTGGTTCATGCCGGTGGGCCGAGCGCCGCCTATCCGGAAACAATGAGGATCTACAAGATTTCGGGGCGTTTCGTGTTCGAGCCGGAGCTGGAGAGCTATCCATTCGATACCCAGCGCTTCGCCATTGAGCTGCAGCCGAGGAAAGGTGACGACACATTCATCATCCAACCGCCGCCGCTGGAGCTGCGAGATCGCCAGGTGGAGACCGATGGCTGGACGCAGCGGGACCAGTATGTCGGCTACGAGGAGGACTTCGTGCCGGTCGTGGATGCGTTCACGCATGCGCCCAGTATCGTGCCCTTCTACAAGGCCAGTTTCGTCTGGCTGATGCAGCGGCAGACTACGGATTATTATCTTCGCGTCGTCGTGCCGCTGGCTTTCATCCTGATTGTCGCCTACCTGTCGATATTCATTCCGCATACGCATTTCGAGGCGATCGTAACGATCCAGGTGACGGCGTTGTTGTCGGCGGTTGCGCTCTACCTGTCGCTGCCGAAGCTGGATGCAGACACGGCGACACTGTCAGACAGGATTTTCGTGTTCGACTACATGATGGTCAGTCTGATGATTGTCATCTCGATTCTGAGGGTCAATCGCTCTGTGGCGACAAGGGCGTGGCTGAAGTCCACGCTGGGTGTGATACACGTCGTGGTCGTGCCGCTGCTGGTGGCAGGGATGGCGTTCTACGTGATGGGGCTCAGCGTCGCTGCTGACAAAGGCTTCGGGCCGTGATGCCGGAGCGAGAGCGGCAATCGCATAGCAGCGGCCGTGCGGTCCGGCACAAATTCGCTGGATGCTGCTGTCAGCGCAGCCGCTGGCCTATCTCCAGCCGCTCAGCGTAATGCTTGGGATGCCGCTTCAGCCCTTGCCCTTGGTCTGAGTGGCACCTGGCGTGGCATGGGCCTCGAGGAAGCTGACGATCTCGGCTGCAATATCAACGCCGCTGGCGCGTTCGATGCCTTCAAGGCCGGGCGAGGAGTTGACCTCCATCACCAGCGGTCCTCGCTTCGATCTGAGCATGTCGACGGCACACACGTTGAGACCGAGAAGCTCAGCGGCATGGGTGGCGGCCTGTTGCTCGTCCTTGGTGATCTCGACCTGGACCGCGGTACCGCCGCGATGGAGGTTGGAGCGGAAATCGCCCTGCTTGCCGATCCTCTTCATGGCGGCAATCACCTTGCCGCCGATGACGAATGCGCGCACGTCGCTGGCCTTCGCCTCGGCGACGAACTCCTGCACCATGATGTTGACGTTGGCAGCACCGAAGGCTTCGACGATCGAGGTGGCGGAGGTGTCGGTCTCGGCAAGGATGACACCCATACCCTGCGTGCCCTCGAGCAATTTGATGATGACGGGCGCACCGCCGACCTCACGTATTACGGCCTCGGCGTCGCGTGGACGGTGGGCAAATGCGGTTACCGGGAGACCGACGCCGCCGCGCGCGAGGATCTGGAGGGCCCGCAATTTGTCGCGCGACCGGCCGATGGCGACGCTTTCGTTCAAAGGGAAGACGCCCTGCATCTCGAACTGGCGCAGGACGGCCAAGCCGAAGTTCGTGATCGAGGCACCGATGCGGGGGATGACGGCGTCGTAGATCGGAAGCGTCCTGCCGCCGTAGCTCAGCATCGGCCGGTTGGACGTAATGTTCATGTGAACGTGCAATGTGTTGATGACGTCGATCGAGTGACCGCGCTTCTCGGCTACATCGACAATGCGACGGTGCGAGTAGAGTGCCGGATTGCGGGCCAGCATCACAAATCGCATCGCGGTCTCCGGGATCGGACGATCGGGCGACGGTGCTATCGCACAGTTCGCCTGGGAACAAGACCGCCTCCTATTGCATGTCACCCATGGCATCGACAAGGGGATCAGCGTCAGGTTGGCGTGGATGGGGCCATCGGTTAGCCTCGTATGGTAATTCTGCCCGTCGCGTACGGCGACTGCGCTGCTAGATCGATTCCGCCTGAGGCGGAATCGATCTGTTGTTCTCGCTCACGTGCCGTTTCGGCCTAACGGCCTGGCACTCCGCGGGGGCGGCGCACCGGCGCCGGGCCGCGGTCGCGGCCTGGAGCGCTTTTGCCTAAGTCGGTAGCGCGCTAGGAGCGGATCGCTGCCGTGGTTTTTGGCGCACGGCGACTGCGCTCCTCCAGAGCGGATCGGATCGCTGCCGTGCTATTCCCCCGCCATGCGGTGGGGGGTGATCGCCTGCTCCGACTGCTGCAACTGACACTCGGCTGCGGCAATGTAGTCGCGTGTGATCGGTAGTGCGTCGATCCTCTTGACGAGCTGCAGCTGGAACACAACGAGCTTCTGATGTCGGAAGCCTGCCTCGGAACCGGCGAGGTAGAACTCCCACATGCGCGCAAACGCCTCGCCCTTCAGCGCGATGACGCGGTCGCGGTTGGCCATGAAGCGCGCGCGCCAAGCCCGGAGGGTTTCGGCGTAATGCAGACGCAGAATCTCGACGTCAGCGAGAATGAGGCCGGAGGATTCGATGGCAGGCAGGACCTCTGAAAGCGCCGGAAAATAACCGCCGGGAAAAATGTACTTGGCGATGAAGGGGTTGGTGAAGCCGGGCCCGTCCGAGCGGCCGATCGAGTGGACGACGGCCACGCCATCGTCAGTCAGGAGGCTGGCGATGCGGCGGAAGTAGGTCTGGTAGTGATTTATGCCGACATGCTCAAACATTCCGACCGAGACGATGCGATCGAATGTCTGGTCGATATGGCGATAGTCCTGCATGCGGAAATCAACGTGTCCGCCAAGTCCCTCGGCCATCGCTCGTTGTTGGGCAATGGCCAGTTGCTCCTCGGACAGGGTGACACCGGTGACGTCGACGTCGGCGGCCTTGGCCAGATACAGCGCGAGCCCGCCCCAGCCGCAACCGATGTCCAGCACGCTGAGCCCTGGTGACAGCGCGAGCTTGGCGGCGAGATGGCGCTTCTTGGCGAGCTGTGCCTCCTCCAAGCCGGCGCCAGGAGCGAAATAGGCGCACGAATACTGCCGGTCGCGGTCCAGGAACAGGCCATAGATGGTGGCGTCGATGTCGTAGTGATGGGCGACATTGCGCTGCGCGCGCCATGCAGGATTGAATTGCTGCAGTCGCCGCATGCTCTTGCGGATACTGTCCAAGGCCGGCAGTCCGCCGGAGATGCCGTGCGCTTCAGCACCTGCCATGAGGATTGCGATGAAGTCGTAGATCGTTCCCTGCAAGACGATGAGGCGGCCATTCATATAGGCTTCGCCTAGCGCCAGCAGCGGATCGAAGGCGATGGCGCGTTCCGTTGCGCGATCGGTCAGGCGCACCGTGACCGCGGGTTGTGACCCGTCGCCGAACCGATTGGCGAGGCCATCGCTGTCAATCACCGTCAAATCGCCGCCAGCAACTACACGTTCGAACGCAAATCGGAGGAGCTTGAACATCTATGCACCTTGCTAAACACGGTGCCTCCCGTCCGCGGCCAAAAAGGCCGACCGTTCCCTGAGCGGCAGTCTATCCATCCTTTTTCACTCGGCGCAACCCGTGATTGATAGCAACGGTTGACGCTGCGCAATCGGCGGCGGCATGCTGGCTCGCGACAGCACGTAAAAAAGGGCGGACCAAATGGCCGCCCTTTCGCATGATCTGTGTTGATGTGGGCCGCAGTTCCTTTGTCACTCGACGCGGGGCTGCTCGCCTTGTCCCGGGATCTCGGAAGCTGATTCGTTCTGCTCGTCCGCGTCGTAGTCTGCGTCGGGATCGAAGGTCTCCAGTTCCAGCGCCTCCTCGCGGACGACTGTGACATCCTCACCGCGCGCCTGGCGCTCCGCCTCGTCCTCGCTGCGTGCAATGTTTAGGGACACCTTGACGACGACCTCCGGATGGAGCTGGACCCTGACGTCGTGGAGGCCAAGGGTTTTGATCGGTTTGTCGAGAATGACCTGGCGCCGATCAACAGTGAAACCGGCAGCCGATATCACCTCGGCCATGTCGCGGGTCGAGACCGAGCCGTAAAGCTGGCCGGTATCGCCTGCCTGGCGGATCGCAACGAAGGTCTTGCCCTCGAGGCGCCCGGAGACCTGGCTGGCCTCTCCCTTGAGCTCCAGATTGCGGGCCTCGAGCTGCACGCGGCGGCTCTCGAATTCCGTCATGTTCTCTTTGGTGGCGCGCATCGCTTTGCCTTGCGGCAGCAGAAAATTGCGTGCGTAGCCATCGCGGACGCGGACAACATCGCCCATCTGGCCCAGTCGGCCGATGCGCTCCAGCAGGATGACTTGCATGATGGTACTCCTTATGTCTTGTCGTTCGATCTTGCGGTTGTGAGGTGGACGGATCCGGCTTGCGGCCGTCCTGGTTGAATCATGTATTCTGTGGTGGCGGGCGTCGGTTGCGCAGCATCGGCTCGGCGAGACCGACCAGGGCCACAGCCAGGCTGCTTATCGGAGAAAAGAAAAGCAGCGACAGATAGATCATGGTCAGCATCATGGGGCGCATGGCGGAGCCGCGGGTCATCCCGTGCAGAACGGCAAGGCCCAACAGCATGAAGGCGAACATGATGCCGCTGGCAAAGCCCGATGCGACGAGGCCGGTCATGTCAGGCAGAAAGCTGAGCGCGACCGAGGCGGCAAAAGCAAGCGCCATCCAGGCCGGCAGGGTTATGGCCGAGAGATCGGGCCAGGGCCGTGCAAGCCGTCCGGAGAGCCGCGTGACGTGACCAGCGACCCAGATATTCGCGATCGCGATCACAAACCACATCGATGCTATGGCCCAGGGAAAAATGTAGACAAAGGTTCGGGCGAAAGCCTGCTTCTGCTCGGCGGTCAGATCGCGTCCATCGGCTCCGCGCAGCACGTTGACCCTGTCGAGAACCTCGAGGAATGTGCGGCGCAGGCCTTCGGCATCGCTGGCCGTCCCGAAAAGCGCCAGTGCGGAAATGATACCGGCCCCGAGCGAGGCCCAGGCGATCATGCGGCCGACGGGGTACCACTCCAGGGCGACCTCATTGCTACCATCAGCAGCGGCGACCGGTCGGTTCAGCATCAGAAAATAGCAGAAGGTCACCATCGGTACGCCGAGCGCTACCGCATGTACAAGCGCGGTCCGGCCGGTACCGACCATTCCGGCGGCGGTTGCGGCAACTACGGCTGCAACGGCAGCCGAAAGCCATCCCCAGCCGAGGCCGGCCAGAGCGACCGGCAGTGGTGACAGCACGAAAAGCAGCACGACATCAGGAGTGCCCCGCGACGCTGACAGGAACAGCACCGCAGAGGCGAGGCCCGCCCCAATTCCAATCAGAAGTGCTAATGGCATATCCGTCAGCTGTCCCGCGCCATGGCGGTTAGGGGGACTCCGGACCCTGCCGGGCAACCCCAACCTCGATGTTCATGCGTTACAATGCAGGCGGCGGCCAGGACCGGCGCCGCCCGCGTCGTTGGCGCTACTTCAACACGTAAGGCAAAAGTCCGAGAAAGCGGGCGCGCTTGATCGCCTTTGCCAGTTCACGCTGCTTCTTGGTCGATACCGCCGTAATGCGCGACGGTACGATCTTGCCGCGCTCGGACACGTAGCGGCCAAGCAGCCGTACGTCCTTATAGTCGATCTTGGGTGACGTGTCGGACGAGAACGGACAGGTCTTGCGCCTGCGCTGAAACGGCCGGCGTGCTCCGCCGCCGCCGCCGCCACCGCCACCTGCGGAACCCCTTGCTTGATCAGCCATTGATTATTCCTCCGAAGCCGGGGGCGTCTCGGCGCGCGGGGGCCGAGGTCGGAATGTGGAACCGCCTTCACGGGGCGGGCGATCACCGCGTGGCGGCCGGTCACCGTCCCGTGGCGGGCGATCACCCCGATCACCCCGGAAGCCTCCGCGATCGCCGCGATCGCCGCGATCTCCGCGAAAGCCACCGCGATCTCCGCGTGGGCCACGCTCACGGTCGTCCCGGTCGCCCTTGCGCATCTGCGCCGAAGGATCGGTCTCGTGGGCTTCGACCTTGACTGTCAAGAAGCGGATGACATCCGTGGAGATGCCCATGCGCCGTTCCATCTCGGCCACGGCGGCCGGAGGTGCGTCGATGTTCATCAGCGCGTAATGGGCCTTGCGGCTCTTCTTGATCTTGTAGGCGAGCGACTTCAGACCCCAGTACTCGGTCTTGCCGATCCTTCCGCCGCCTTCCTCTATTACCTGTGTGTATTCCTTTATCAGCGTATCGACCTGTGCGGTCGAGATGTCCTGGCGCGCCAGGAACACATGCTCATACAGTGGCATGTCGACTGGTCCTCTTTTCGGCATTTTCTGCGCCGGCGCAAAGCCCCTCATGGGCCGGGAAGGACCCACCAGGATACCCATAGAGCGGAAACACCGGGAGCCGGGCCATCTGACCCTACCACATGCCGCAGCGCACAAAGCTGCCGCACGTGGCTCCCCCGTTCAGCCTCCGACCGGAGCAGGTGAAGGGCGATTTATATCGTCACGGAAGGGGAAATCAAGCAGTAAGTCGGCTGGAGATGGCTGGTTGGGGCAGGCGGCATCGTGCCTTTGTGTGGGGCGCACTGTCGTTCTAGAGAAAGTTGTTGGGCCAGATCAGGGTGCGCCACATGTGTGCGACCGGGCTGCGGTCGAAGCCCAGCCCTTCCTCGGGTTGGCGAAAATTGCGGCCGATGATGTCCTCGAATTCCTCGAGTTCGACTTTCTTGCTGGGGTCGAAGGCGTAGAGATCGTTCAGCACCACCTGCATCGCCGACATGTACCACTTATGATTGCGGCAATAATCCCATTCCTCGCGAATATAGTCCGGGGCTCGTATCCGTCGGGGAATACGTCGAGATAGAGCTTGGGGTATTCATAACCAAGCTCGGGATCGGGGCGAAAACGCAACGCCTGGTGGTGGCGGATGGCCCATGCGACCTCCTCGTCGACATAAGGTGCCACGAGCTGGGCCGCCCAGTGACCGTGGTCGGTGCGGATGAAGCCGACGACCGACAGATCGTGCAGCAGGCAGGCCAATACGATCTTTTCCGGCAGGCCATTGTCCTTGGCCAGCTTGGCGCTCTGCAGCAGGTGGTTGGAGCCGCGTGCATCCAGCATGAGGCGCAGGCGGAAGAAGTCCAGCAGGTTGGGCTTGGCCGGCATTTCGGGCAGCCGGGGATCGTTGCCCATCAACCATTTCCCCTTGGCTGGGGTCAGTCCGCCGCTGGCTGTGGAGGCAACACGGCCGACGGGCGGTGTCATGATCTGCAGGTCGAGCAGCTCCATCATCGCAATTTCGAGGACGTCGATTTTCTCATCGAGGTCCATTTCCGGGGTGATGCGGGCGGCGGCCCTGACCTTGGCTTCTTCGATCAACGCTTGGCGATCCATGACAGGGCTCCTGCTCGTTGGGGGCGGTCTCGATGCTACGACGTGGGGGCGTCCGGGTTCAATCCCGCGTGATAGGGAGTTGGCGCCCTATTGGCGGAGGCGAGGTGGTGGAATGAGGCCACACGGGAGATGCTTTCGAACCTCGATTTGATGCAAGATGCGTTGTTTGGTGCGCGTTGTCGCCTCACAGCTCTGGTGCAGCGGTGGCAACCCATTCATAATTCAATCTGATTCGACTGCCGCCTATGAGCGGCGGCCTGCCAGCCGCGGGGTCATGCGTTTCGGGTTTTGCGTGGTGGGTGGCGCCCTGATTCCGCAACCTATTCTCGGGTCCACATGCAAGCGGTCAACCCGCACAATACCAACACGGCTGCAAACCGGGAGCTTATTGCCCTGCTCCTGGCCAGCATTGCCTGTGTCTGCGTTTTGACTGTCAGCCTGGCCAACGGCCAGGAGGGGAACGTTGCCGGCTTCGATCTGCGCCATCTGCTGCTGATTGCGCTGCTGCTCGGTGCTGCGGCCGTTGCACTCGGACTGGCTTGGTTGACCATGCTGCGGGCGACGCAAACGATGCGTCAGGCGCGGACAGAAACGGATGCCCTCAGGCGAAATCTGCTGGTGGCGGAGGCTATCATCAAGGCAGAGCCGCAGGTCGTTATCCTGTGGGATCCGGGGAGAGACCTCAAGGTCGTCACGCATACCCTGTCCGGGGTTGCGGGGCTCCCGACCGAGCAAAGCGCTCTGCTGAAGTTCGGTACGTGGCTGGAGCCGGAGGGCGCAAAGGAGCTCAAGCGTTCCCTCGATGGTCTGTTCGAAGGCGGGCGGCCTTTCACGCTGCTGCTGAAGACTGCGGCGGGGGGGCACCTCGAGGCGGACGGCCGGCCGGCAGGCGCTCGCGCGGTGCTACGGCTCAGAGATCTTGCGCCCTACAAGGCGGATCTGGTGCGGCTGATCGACCGGCATCGCTCGCTCAGCGAAGGGCTTGCCGCCAGTCGTGCGGTGCTGGATGGGTTCCCGGCTCCGGTGTGGACCAGGGGGAACGATGGCCGGCTCGTGTGGGCGAACCAGGCCTACATCACCGCCGTGGAGGCCAAAGATCTGGCGGAGGTGCTGGATAGGCAACTGGAGTTGCTGGAGCAGCGCCAACGCAAAGACGTGGCAAGCACGCTGTCGCGCTCGCGCAGATTTGCCAAGCGCATGCCACTCGTCATCAACGGGGATCGCAGGTCGCACGACGTTACCGTGGTTGGCCTCGATGATGGGGCAACGGCGGTGGCGATCGATGTATCAGAGCTGGAGCGTGCGCGCAGCGAGATAAACCGGCAGATGAGCACCTACGATCGCACGCTCGACAAAGTGCGAACGGCCGCTGCCGTGTTCGATGCCGATCGCCGACTGACATTCTACAACGAAGCCTATGCGAAGCTTTGGGCGTTGGCCCCCGACTGGCTCGACAGCAAGCCAAAGAGTGCGGAAGTTCTCGACCGGTTGCACGAGCTGTCACGCCTGCCAGCGATCGTCGACTACCGGCAATGGCAGGCGAGCGTGCTGGACTGTCATACCAGCGGCAGTTTGTACGACGACTGGTGGCAGCTGCCCGACGGCCGCCTCATCCATGTGATCGGCGAGCAACGACACGATGGCGGTGTCACCTTCCTGTACGACGATGCGACCGAGCGACTGGCGCTGGAAAGCCGCTACAACGCGCTGATCGACGTGCAAAGAGAAACGCTCGACAGCCTCAAGGAAGGCGTCGCCGTGTTCGGCACTGATGGGCGGCTCAAGCTGTACAACTCGTCATTTCTTTCGGTCTGGAAGTTGCCACCGGATTTCGTAGTCCAGCAACCGCACATCGACGAGGTGATCGATCGTACGCGGGGGCTCTATGACGATGCGGCGACGTGGGGACAGTTGTCGCGGGCTGTGACGGCGGTATCGGATCAGCGCGAGCAGATCGAAGGTCAAATGCTGCGCCCGGATCGAAGCGTCATCGAATATGCGGGAGCGCCCTTGCCAGATGGGGCGATGCTGTTCACGTTTGTCGACGTTACTGCTTCCAAGCGCTACGAGCGTGCGCTGGAGGAGCGCAACGAAGCGCTGATTGCTTCGGATCGGCTGAAGAACCAGTTCATCGGCCATGTGTCCTACGAGCTCAGGACCCCGCTGACCAACATCATCGGTTTCGGAGAGCTGCTGGCCAGTCCCCGGACCGGACCGCTGACGATGAAGCAGCGCGAGTACTTGTCTGATATACAAGGGTCTTCGACGACGCTGCTGTCGATTATCGACGATATTCTCGATCTCGCCACGATCGATGCCGGGGCAGTGGAGCTGAAGCTCGCGCCGGTGATGGTGAAGGATCTGATCGATGCGGCAATCCTGGGCGTCCGCGAACGTGCGATGCGGGCCCGGCTGACGATCGATATTGCGACGACGGACGACGATATCCAGCTCATTGCCGATGAGGCGCGCGTGCGCCAGGTGCTTTACAATCTGCTCTCCAATGCAGTTGGATTCTCGAACCCTGGCGGGCTCGTCAGATTGTCGGTTTGGCGCGAGGATGGCAGGGTCGCGTTCGCGGTCGAGGACGACGGTGTCGGCATACCAAAGGAGCAGCTTTCACGCGTGCTGGAGCGTTTTGAAAGCCGAACGCAGGGGTCCGGTCATCGTGGTGCGGGGCTTGGGCTGTCGATCGTGAAGAGCCTCGTCGAGTTGCACCACGGCGATCTCAGGCTGGAGTCGGAGCCGGGCAACGGTACGAGGGTCACTGTGCGGTTTCCGGAAGATCCGACACAGCCGTCTCGACCTTCAAGGCTCGCTCAGGTCAAGAAAATCGCGTAGTTCGGCTGTGCTGGTCCGGCGAGACCTCTGCAAATCCGACCGGACCGAGCTTGCCAACGCGTCATGTGGCAGGTGTCCGGCGCCATCGCCGAGCACCTTTGCCACACACACGTTTCTACTTGCTGCAGTTGCAGTTGACCGTGCGCGTGCGGTTGGCCATCCGAACCGTGCGGTGAGACATGACGGTGCGGGTGGGCATCGTCACAGTGCGAGCGCTGGAGACCGTGCGGGTCTTCATGTTCTGCGTGCGCGAAACGGACTGGCGGCGGTTCTGGTACACCGTGACATTGCGCACGCGGGTCACGACATTGACGCGGGTCACGGGGCGAATTCGGGTCACGACGTTGACGCGGGTCACGGGCTGGACGCGAGTGACGTTCACCGTGCGGTGTACGACGTTCACGTAGCGATTGCGGGTGACGTTCTTGTAGCGGGTCACGTTCTTGACGCGGGTGACGTCCTTATAGCGCGTCACATTCCGAACCCGTTGCACCGTGCGATACTTGTACTTCGTTTTCACGACCGTGCGGCCCGCCGACCTGGTCGTCTTGCACTTGGCGCATGCGGCATCGGCAGTAGATACGAACGCCGGCGCGGAAACGAACGCCGCCGCCATCATTACCATCGCTAACAGGATACGCATTTCTATTGGCCTCCTCGTGGCTATTGTTCAGTGGACCCCTTTTGAAGGCGCCACGTGTTGCACGAGCCTGCAGCAACGTCAAACCTGTTTGTTGGAAAATCTCCTATCATTCTGAATTGCCATTTATTTATCTCTTGCGACGTGGGGAGAAATGCAGTGGCTTGTGCTTTTGCGGGAGGTAGATGCACCCAATTGCCGGGAAACGGTCACGTTCGTGCCCTCGGCCAGACCCAATCGCACGCGACGATCCGATCGGTTTGTCCAACTCCGTTGGAGGGAGGCTGTGACGCAGCTGCAACCCTTGCTCGCGGTGCGGCAGATTGGAGAAGCGTGCCATGCGGATCCTGCAACGGCTGATAATCATGCTCCTCGTCCTGGTTGCGAGTCAGCCAGCACGCGCCGCATCATGTCACGATCGCGCCATCGATGATCTGCAGCGGCTGTATCCTGCCGGTTTCCAGATCTACGCCGCGACCAAGCGAAAAGCGGATTTTCTGCATTGGGTCACGTGCGAGGACGTCCAGCTCGGACTGGTCACGGCAGTGCATGAAGGCGTGCATCAACTGACGATGGAGCTCGATGCCTATCCGCTGATCAGCGGTGCGCGGCTGCCCCGCGTCGAGGCGAGCGACGATTTCTTCCCGCCGCATGTGCTGGCGCGGCATTTCAACGGTCAAAGCATGTTCGTGTCGATCTACTTGCGCAAGGGCGAGGCGACGTCGGCGATCGAGTTCGGATACCTGCTCGACGAATTGAATGCCTACGCGCATGACCTCACGGCTGCGGTGTCGTTGCAGCGTCTGGCGCCACGCGATCGCCACGCCTATCACCGCGACGGGCTGGCGGCGCTGATGGCTTTTGTCGCCAAGTATGTCGAAGAGGCGCGGGTCAATCATCCGCTGACTTGGAGGCGACTGCAGCAGAAGAGGGTTCGGGGCACGGTCGCAGGACTTTGGGCGCAAGCGGAAACCGCAATGGGTGGTTCCTGTCAGGTGCCCGATATCGGTGAAGAGGCACCCGACTTTCTGGCCAGTGTCTGCCGTGCAACATTCGCAGGCGGGATCGGGCAGCTTCTTGGCCGTCCGCCGCTGTGTCCGGTTCGCTGTATGCGGCCGACGACATCGTCGCGAGCGGGCTGAAACGCGTTGATGGCGATGGCGGGTGACTTGACGCCAGCGGTGAGCGAGGGCTCTGTGGCGCCTTATGGACAAGTACTGCTGGACGACCAGTCTCGACGAAAGCGCGATGGCGGCGCTTGCTGGCTCTATCGGTGCTGAGCTTCGCGGCGGTGATGCCGTGGCGCTCAGTGGCGATCTGGGGGCGGGCAAGTCCACGCTCGCGCGGGCGTTGATCCGGGTGGCACTGGGCGATGAGACGGCAGAGGTTCCCAGCCCGACGTTCTCGCTGGCTCAATGCTACGAGACGCCGCGGCTCAACATCACACATTACGACTTCTACCGCCTTGGCGGCGCTGATGAGGCGCGTGAGATCGGTTTCGACGAAGCACTCGCGTTGGGCGCTGTGCTGGTGGAGTGGCCGGAGCGTGCATCGGATGTGTTGCCGGACGAACGCCTCGAGGTTGCTTTCGAAGAGATCGAGGACGGTCGCAGCAGGCAGCTGACGTTGACCGGGCATGGCCGCTGGGCGGATCGGCTTGCGCGTCTGGCTGAGATACGCGGCTTCGTCGAAGGCGCAGGCTGGGGGCAGGCGCGCGTCGCCGCTCTTGCCGGAGATGCTTCAGCGCGCCGCTACCTGCGATTGTTTCTGGGTGGCGAAAGCAGGGTGTTGATGGATGCACCGCGCCAGGCGGATGGTCCTCCGATCCGGGACGGCAAGCCATACAGTCGCATCGCGCACCTGGCGGAGGATGTGCGGCCGTTCGTTGCCGTCGCCCGGTATCTCAAAGGGCTCGGGCTGTCGGCACCGGACATCCGCGCCATGGATCTCGATGACGGGCTGCTGCTGACCGAGGACTTGGGAGACCGTGTCTATGGGACGGAGCTGTCGCGCGGCGCTGATCAGTCAAAACTCTGGCATGCGGCAGCGGAGGCATTGCACGTCGTCAGGCGTGCGACGGTTCCGGCCAGCGGGCTGGAGGTTGGGGACGGGACGTTCCACCTGGTGCCAGCATACGACCGAGGCGCGATGCAGATCGAGGTTGAACTGGTGCTCGACTGGTATGTGCCGGCTGTGGCCGGCTCGACGTTGCCGGAGGCGGCGCGGAGCGAGTTTGTTGCATTGTGGGATGGTGTGTTCGATCGCATCCTGGCGCTGCCGACGTCATTGGTGCTGCGTGATTATCACTCCCCCAACCTGCTTGTGCTGGAAGGGAGGACGGGTGCTGCCAGGGTCGGCATCATCGACTTCCAGGATAGTCTGATCGGGCACGCCGCATACGATCTCGTCTCCCTGTTGCAGGATGCGCGCGTGGACGTGCCGGCGGGGATAGAAACCGATGTGCTGGCTGCCTACCTCACGACGGCGGCGCGGGAGCCGGACTTCGATCGGGATGCATTCCGGTTCGCCTATGCCGCGCTTGGCGCGCAGCGAAATACGAAAATCCTCGGCATTTTCGCGCGACTGGCCAAGCGCGACGGCAAACCGGCCTATCTCAGACATATCCCCAGGATATGGGGTTATCTGGAACGGGATCTGAGACACGGCGAACTGGCGGCGCTTGCGGCATGGTATGAGCGCCATCTACCCGCAGAGATCAGGGCTCGTGAGGCGTTGCGCCTTGATTGACCGACGGGCGCAAGCATGGCGACGTCACAGGGAGTTGGAGGGGGAGCTAGAGGGGAATGAGTGGATCTGCCCTGTGCACGGCGTTCGTACTGGCGGCGGGACTGGGTACCCGGATGCGACCGCTTACGGACGATATTCCAAAGCCTATGGTGCGGCTCGCAGGGCGGGCGATGATCGATCATGTGCTCGACCGGCTGGCTGCGGCGGGTGTCGAGCGCGCCGTCGTCAACGTGCACTACAAGGCGGCTGCGCTTATCGCGCATCTGGACAACAGGCTGTCGCCGGCCGTCGTCATTTCCGATGAGCGAGAGATGCTGCTGGAAACCGGCGGCGGGGTGGTGAAGGCGCTGCCGCTGATCGGCAACGATCCGTTCTTCATTCACAACTCCGATACGGTCTGGCTGGAGCGCGAGGTCAACAACGTGGCGCGACTCGCATCGGCATGGGACAGCGCGCGAATGGACGGCCTGTTGCTGCTGGCGCGGCGGCAGGGGAGCATCGGCTATGACGGTCGTGGGGACTTTCATCTGGGGCCGGACGGATTGCTGAGACGGCGCGGTGCCGATGAAGACGCGGCGTTCGTGTTCGCCGGCGCATCGGTTGCCCATCCGCGGATGTTCGATGGCGTGCCGGAGGGCCGGTTCTCGCTCAATGTGCCGTGGGATCGGGGGATCGCGGCCGGGCGGCTTTTTGGTCTGGTGCTCGATGGCCTGTGGATGCACGTGGGGACGCCGGACGCTCTGCTGGAGGCGGAAAAGCGGATGGCGGCGTGGACGGAGGCGGGCGGGTGAAGACTGCGGAAGGCAAGCAGCGGTTCTTCAATATCGCGCCGGGGCAGCCGTTCCTGCCGACACTGGCGCGCGCGATCCTATCCGGGGATCTACCGCGCAGGGGCGGGCGGGCGCCTGACGAGATGGAGCTTGCCAGCTATACAGTGCTGCTGCCGACCCGGCGCGCGGCGCGCGCGTTGCAGGATGCGTTTCTGGATGCGGCCGGCGGGCGGGCGCTGCTGCTGCCGCGGATCAAGCCAATCGCGGAAGGCAGCGAGGACCTATCGTTGCTGACGGCGCTCTCCGGTCCGCAGGCGCTGGGCCCAGGGGATGGCGATATCGCACCGGCTGTCGGGGAGGTCGAGCGCAGGCTGGTGCTGACCAGCCTCGTGCAGCGCTGGTCGCAGATGATGCGCGGGCGCGGCGAGGAGGAGGGGGCGAGGGACGACGTCGGGGCGCTGGTGGCCGCTGCCGGGGCTGCGACCGCGGCACAGGCGGCAGGACTGGCGGCAGAGCTTGCGCGCATGATCGACGAGGTGGAGACCGAAGAGCTCGACCTTGCGCCTCTGGCTGGTATCGTGCCGGAGCAGTTCTCGGAACACTGGCAGAAGACGCTCGATTTCCTGAAGATCATTCTCGAGTGGTGGCCAGCGTATCTGGTCGAGAGCGGACTGTTGTCACCGATGGATAGGCGCAACCGCTTGATAAGGGCTGAGGCCCGCCGGTTGTCGGAGCAGCCTCCATCCGGCCCGGTGATCGTTGCCGGCGTCACGGGCTCGATACCGGCAACGGCGGAGTTGATGTGCGCCGTGGCGAGGCTCGAGGGGGGAGCCATCGTGCTGCCGGGGCTCGATGCGGAGCTCGAATCTGCCGGAGTGGAGCGGCATCGTTCGAGAGCATCCGGAGCATCCGCAATTCGGGTTTGCCAAATTGCTCGACGCATTCCGGAGAGATGCGGGTCTGCAGTCCGGCGAGGTTGCCCAGTTGGCTGGCGGGAGCACGCCGGCGGCGGTGGCGATGCGCAATGCATTCGTCGCGGAGGCCATGCGGCCGGCTGCCACGACGGAGCGCTGGCAGGACTTCATTGCGCGGACGGATCGGGAGGCATTGCGCGAGGCGCTGGCAGGTGTGTCGCTGATCGAGGCGGCGAGTGCGGAGGAGGAGGCAGAGGCGGTCGCCCTCATCATGCGCGAGGTCGCAGAGACACCGGGGCGCACGGCGGCGCTGGTCTCGCGAGACAGGCTGCTTGCCCGGCGCGTTGCCGTGCGGATGCAGTCGTGGGGAATCCGGATCGACAATTCCGCCGGCAGACCGCTGGCAAAGACAATTCCGGGAGCATTCCTCGACCTTTTGATCGAGGCCGTCGCCTCGGACTTCGCGCCGGCAGATACGGTGGCGCTGCTCAAGCATCCGCTGACCCGGCTGGGTTTGCCTGCTTCTGGCGTGCGACGGGCGGCGCGGGCGCTCGAGGTGGGGGTGTTTCGATCGCTCTATATCGGGCGAGGGCTGCAAGGGATCGAGGACGCCCTGGAGCGAGCCGAGCAGGCGGTGCGCGACGGTGAGCGGCGAGGGCGCGCGGTGCGGCGTCTATGGGACGAGGATTGGGCAGCCGCGCATGACCTCGTCGCGCGCTTGAAGTCGGCAGTCGCGAATCTGGCGGCGCTTTTCGAAGGGGATGACAGGCTTCAGCTTCGGGGGCTGGCGCGAGCCCATATCGTGGCGGCGGAGGCGGTTGCAGCGCTGCCGGAAGGGGATACCGCGCGCGGTCTGTGGGCTGGCGAGGCGGGGGAGACGGCTTCGCTGTTCATGATGGGGCTGATCGAGGAGGGCCTGCCGCCGCTCGAGCTTCCGGCGGCGGAGTATCCGGACCTCTACCGTGGTCTGGTGCAACGAGAAACCGTGCGTCCGAAGGTGCCACTGCATCCGCGTCTGTCGATCTGGGGGCCGCTGGAAGCGCGGTTGCAGCAGCCGGATGTCGTCATCATCGGGTCATTGAACGAGGGGGTGTGGCCGGAGCAGGTTGATACCGGTCCGTGGCTCAATCGGCCGATGCGCAGCGAGCTCGGCCTGCCGTCGCCGGAGGAGCGGATCGGCTATGCGGCGCACGATTTCTCCATGCTGATGGGGGCCCCGCAGGTGTTTCTGACGCGGGCGATGAAAATGGATGGCGCGCCGACCGTGCCGTCGCGCTGGGTGCTCAGGATCCGGGCGTTGCTCGATGCGATGGAGATGCGCGATGCGCTGGCTCCATTGCAGCCGTGGGTCGAGTGGGCGATGTGGCGGAATCATCCTGAGACAGCGCGAGAGCGATTGAAGGCACCGGATCCCAAGCCGCCGGTGGAGGTGAGGCCGCGCAAGCTGTCGGTGAGCTCGGTCGAAACCTGGATGGCCAATCCGTACGCCATCTTCGCGCGGGACATCCTGAAGCTGGAGCCTTTGGCGGCGCTGGGCGAGGAGCCGGACGCAGCGCTGCGCGGGTCGATCATCCATGATGCGCTGTCCGGATTTGCACGAAGCTTCGCGGATAGCATGCCAGAGGACGCGGCGCGGTTGCTCGTCGACATTGCGATGCTGGAGCTGTCCGCGCTCGGCGACAACCCGCGTGTTGCGGCATTCTGGAAACCCAGACTCGAGCGCTTCGCGGAGTGGTTCGCTGAAACCGAGCCGGCGCGGCGAGCAAATGTCATTGCCGCCTTCACGGAAGTGCGCGGAGAAGCTGTTCTGGCTGGCCCGGGAGGTCCGTTCACGCTGACGGCGCGGGCCGACCGGATCGACCGGCGGGCCGATGGCGTGGTGATCACCGACTACAAGACGGGGGCCAATCTCGGCGGGCTCAAGGCGCGAGCCAAAAGGGGAGAGGCGCCGCAGCTGGCACTGGAAGCGGCAATCGCATTGGCCGGTGGTTTCGAAGGATTGGAAGCGGGGCAGATTGCCGAGCTGCGCTACATTTCAGTATCGGGCGGGGAGCCGCCGGGTGCGGATGTGCCGCTGAATCACGGTGATCTGGCACAGCTTGCGGCGGACGCCCGGGCCGGGCTGGAGCGCCTGATTGGGCGGTTCGATGCGGCGGAGACAGGCTATCGCGCCCTGCGCCGTCCGCGCTTCAGCTACGAATACGACGATTACGCACATCTCGCCCGTGTCGACGAATGGGCTGGCGGCGGCGAGGATGGAGAGTAGCACATGGCAATGGCGGGTGCTGCCGATCCAAAGCGGCTGCTGGCTGAGACGGAGAGGGCGCAGTCGGATGCGTCCGATCCTGCGGTGTCGGCCTGGGTATCCGCCAATGCCGGCGCCGGGAAAACGCACGTCCTCAAACGGCGGGTGCTGCGCATCCTGCTGGCTGGCACGCTGCCGGCACGGATATTGTGTCTGACGTATACGAAGGCGGCCGCCGCGGAGATGCAGACGCGGGTGTTCGCTGATCTGTCGCGATGGGCGACGGCATCGCATGCCGAGCTGGAGAAGGCGCTGGTCGGCGTGCTCGGACGGGATCCGGAGCCGGCGGAGCTGGACAAAGCGCGGCAGCTTTTTGCCCGCGCGATCGAGACGCCGGGCGGGCTCAAAGTGCAAACGATCCATGCGTTCTGCGAGCGCCTGTTGCAGCGCTTTCCGCTGGAGGCCGGGGTGCCGCCGGGGTTTGCTATTCTGGATGACGGGGAGGCGACACGGCTTCGACGCGAGGCGACAGACCAGGTGCTGGCGATCGCGAGCCGCGAGCGGTCTTCGCGCCTTGGGATGGCGCTGAACACGATGATCGCGTTCGCGACCGGGGATGGGTTCGACACCGCGCTCGGCGCAGCGCTGGCCCGGCGCGACTGGCTGGAAACGGCTGTGCGGCTGGTGACGGAAGAGGCCGATGGGCTGGGCGCGGCAGAAAGGCTTTATCGCAGCTCATTAGGTGTGCGCGAGACGGTGGACAGGGCGGGCATCGAGGAAGAGCTCGCATCGGTGATGCAGCCGGAGGCATTGAAACGCGCGGTTGTTGCGCTTGCGGATGGCAGCAAGACCGATCACAAGCTGGCCGACACGCTGTCGTCGGCGGTGAGGGCTGCCACGAATACGCAGCGCATCGCAGCCCTGCAGTCCGCGTTCCTGACGGCCACGCTGGAGCCGCGCTCCGACCGGTTCGTGACGAAGGCCATTCTGACCAAGCATCCCGATGTGTTCGAAGGTCTGCAGCGTGCGCGCGACCGTTTCGCGGCATTGCATTTGGAGCGGCAAGGGCTTGTCGTGGCGGACGCTTCGCTGGCGCTGGTGGAAATCGCTGTTGCCGTCATGCAGCGCTATGGTGCGGCAAAGGCGCGGCGCGCGATGCTCGATTTCGAGGATCTGGTGCGGCGCACGGCGAACCTCCTGGTGATGTCGAGCGCGGCGGAGTGGGTGCTCTACAAGCTCGACGGGGGGCTCGACCACATCCTGGTGGATGAGGCACAGGATACTAGCCCGTTGCAGTGGACCGTGATCGAGAGCCTGGCACGAGAATTCTTCGCGGGCTCGGGCGCGCGGGAGGAAGCGCGGACCATCTTCGCTGTGGGGGACGAGAAGCAGTCGATCTACAGTTTCCAGGGCGCGGAGCCGCGGATGTTCGCGGAGACGGGCGCGGGGTTCAAGGCGTCGGCGGAGGAGGCGCGGCTACCGTGGCGCACGGTGCCGCTGACGTTGTCGTTCCGCACCGTGGAGCCGCTGCTCGATGCGGTCGACACGGTGTTTGCGGATGCTGCGCGAACGCCCGGGCTGACGGCGGGAACGGATGCGGTGCGGCATGTCGCGCTGCGGATAGGCCAGGCTGGCAGCGTCGAGATCTGGGACACGGAGAAGCCGGAGGAGACCGAGGCGGCTGATGCCTGGTTGCCGTTGGAGGATTCGACCGCGCCGTCGCCGGTGATGCGCCTTGCGGCGCGAATTGCCGACACCATCAAGCATTGGATCGAGAGCGGGGAGATGCTGGCCTCGCAGAACCGTCCGATCAGGGCCGGCGACGTGTTGATCCTGGTGCGGCGGCGCAGGCCATTCGCGGGTCCCATGGTGGCGGCGCTGAAGGCCCGTGGCATCGCGGTGGCGGGGGCCGACAGGTTGCGGCTGCTCGAGCAGATCGCGGTGAAGGATCTGGTTTCTCTCGGTCAGTTCCTAACGCTGCCGGAAGACGATCTGGCGCTGGCAGAGGTGTTGAAGTCGCCGCTGTTCGATCTCGATGACGATGACCTGCTGTCGTTCGCCCATGCTCGGAAGGGGACGCTTTGGAGCGCGCTGATCGAGGCTGCACGTGGCAATGTCAAACTGCAGGCGGCAGCGGAAACGTTGCGGCGGTGGCGCGGCAGTGCGGATCAATCGCCGCCATTCGAGTTCTATGCCCAGGTGCTCGAGCGTGATGGCGGCCGCAAACGTCTGGTCGAACGTCTCGGACCGGAGAGTGTCGATGCGCTGACTGAGTTTCTCGATCTGGCATTGGCCTACGACGAAGCGGAGACACCATCCCTGACGGGCTTTCTGCAGTGGCTGCAGACGGGGACACGCGAGATCAAGCGGGACATGGAGCATGGCCGCGACGAGGTGCGGGTTCTCACGGTGCACGGCGCCAAGGGACTGGAGGCGCCGATCGTATTCATCGCGGACACCTGCTCTGCGCGCTCGGGCGGACAGCCGGGCGATCTTGTCGAGCTGGCGGCAACTGGATTGGCTGATGGGGTTGCGCCGCCGCTGGCATGGCCGGTGAAGGGAGCCGGGAGGCTGCCCGCCATTGCCGCCGGCAAGCAGGCGGCGGGTGCTGCCGAGGCGGAGGAGCGCAATCGGCTGCTGTATGTTGCGATGACGCGGGCGCGCGACAGGCTCTACGTGGCGGGTTTCGAAGGCGGCAAGGGGCGAGACCGTGGATGCTGGTATGATCTGATCGTGGAGGGGCTGGCGGATAAGCTTACGCGGACAAAAGACGAAGCGGGCCGGCCACTGCTGAAGCTGGCGCAAGATCAGGCTGTCGAGGCGGAAGACGAGCACGAGGCCGGTGTTTCAACGCGGCAGCCGTCCAGACCGCCTGACTGGGCGCGGGCCCCGGCCCCTCGCGAGCCACAGTTGACCATTCCTCTGGCGCCGTCGCGGCTGGCGCCGTACGACATCGACGAGAGCGGTGATCCTGTCGATGCTCCGGCCGGGCAGGACACGCCCGACCGGGAACCGGATTTCCCCTCACCGATCAAGCTGGCGGGCGACAACCGCTTCCTTCGCGGTACGATCACTCACGCGCTGTTCGAGCATCTGCCGACGCTCGATCCGGCGATCTGGGAGACGGCGGCGGCAGGCTTTGTCGAGAGCCGTGGCGGGCAGCTGCGGGCGCAGGTGCGCAAGAGCATCATCGCGGAGACGCTGTCGGTGCTTCGCGACGCTCGTTTCGCAGCGGTGTTCGGACCGAAGGCGCGGGCGGAGGTGCCACTGGTCGCGGAGGTCCCGCCGCCGGACGGGAAGGGACCGCCACTGCGCCTGAACGGCCAGGTGGACCGGCTTGTGGTCGAGGAGAAAGACATACTCATCGTCGACTACAAGACCAATCGTCCGCCGCCCGCCGATGCGCTGGACGTGGCACCGGCCTATCTTTTCCAGCTCGCCGCCTACAGGCTCGCGCTGCGCGGGATCTATCCCGGGCGGTTGGTACGTGCCGCAATCCTGTGGACGGACGGGGCGCGCTTGATGGAGATTCCGCCGGATCTGCTCGACCGGCACGAAAGGGAGTTGTGGCAATTGGACTCCGTCAGCCTTGACGCGTCGGATCGGCGTTCCTAGGTTCTGCGTACTTCAAGCGACCGGCCCGCCAAGCGGCCTTATTCGGAGAGCGAGATCATGGGCGCAGCCAAGGAAGTCTCTGACGCGACGTTCAATGCCGAGGTTTTGCAGGCAAGCGAGCCCGTTCTCGTGGATTTCCATGCGGAATGGTGCGGGCCGTGCAAAGCGATGGCGCCAGCGCTCGAGCAGGTCGCCGGCGAGCTGCAGGGCAAGCTGAAAGTGGTGAAGGTCGATGTCGACCAGAACCCTCAGATCACACAAGATTACCGGATCCAGGCGATGCCCACGCTGATCATGTTCAGCGGCGGCAAGGAAGTGAACCGGAACGTGGGTGCTCTGGTGCAGAAGACGAAGCTCGAAGCGTGGGTGAAGTCGAGCGTCGAAGTCTGAGCCAGCGGGTTGCCGGTGCGGCTGAAGCCACCGGGCAAGTGATGGCGAATGCGGCGGTCAGCGGGACAATCCGCTGGCCGCTTTGCCTTTTCAAGTCAATTGGTTGCACTTTTCTCTATCGCGCGTGAGAGGCTTGCCCGGTGTGCGTTAACCATTGTGACAGATGTGATGACGGGGCATGCTGTGAATGTGACCCTGCAACTGGAATAATCATCGCAATCGATTGTTATATAGATGATTTTTGTTGTTAACGCTGTTGGTTGACATCGGTGGTTGGCGATGCTTGGTTCCCGCCGCCGCAACGATATGAGCGTTAATCAAAAATCAGACTGCAGGTCATTTTGCGGCGTCTTCCTGCAGCAGTTTGCGAATGGGGGCGATCGACATCCAACAGCGAACCGACAGGCTATTTGCCGGTCTGGCTTTCGATGACGGCTGTCGTCACGTCTTCTCTCCCAGAAATGGAGGTCATATGAAACGGCTTTTCCTGGCTGCAATGGCAGCTGCCTGTGCGGTCTGGTCTCAGACCGGCTCGGCTATGGCTTATTCTGATGGAAGCTCAGAATTCATCGGCAGCGTGTTCCGCAATCCGGACCGGATCAACGTGGGCAACTCAACCTCGTCACGGCGCGCGCGTGAAAACCGGCGGTCGAGCCGCAGGGCTCCCCGCCCCGGCAGCAGCTCAGCGGTCCGCGCCGTCGGCAATTCGTCATCAGGCATCGCATCCTACTACTGGCAGCCCCAGCGCGTTGCCTCGGGCGGGTGGTTCAACCCGAACGCGCTGACGGCTGCGCATAAGACACTGCCGTTCGGCACACGCGTGCGGGTGACGAATTTCAACAATGGCCGCGCCGTGGTTGTGCGCATCAATGATCGAGGTCCGTACATTCGGGGTCGGGTCATCGACCTGTCGCTGCGCGCGGCCGGTGTGATCGGCATGCGTGGCTCGGGCGTAGCTCGCGTCAATCTACAAATTCTGGGTCGCGGCTAAGACGCCGCTGCGCAACCAAAGCATTCGTCAGGCGGACGCTCGTGTGTCCGCCTGATCTCGATTCCGGGGTGCTTCTTGTTTCCGAGGCGATGTCGGGGCGGGTTACTTCAGGAGTGCCTGCATGCGCTCCACTACGGCTGGCGGCACTTTCATCGTGTCGGCCATGAACTTCTGCAGATCGGCGCCGGACATGGGGTTGAGCTCGGCCTTTGCCTTGGCGACCTCGGCAAGAACCTCCGGATCCTTTGTCATCGCCATGAATGCTGCGCGCAGGGCGGCGACGCGGTCGGCTGGGAGGCCGGGCGGTGCGAGGAACGAGCGACCGACTTCCTCGCCGCTGACGTACAGCGACATCAATTGCTTGTCTGCCGCCGTCTTACCGAGCTCGACGAACGCGGGAATGTTCGGCATCTGCGGGGTGCGGCTCGTGGCGTACTGCACGAGAATGTTGGCTTCCTTGTTGGCGATCCACTGCGGCCGCTTCTGCTTGACGGTGGTGTAGGATGTGGAGGCGGATTCGACCTCGCCGCGCTCCATGGCGAGCAGGCCATTCGTCGAACCCTTGTAGGGGCCGACGAGCTTGAATTTCGTGCCAATTATTCCGTTTAGCAGCAGGGGATAGCCGCGTGTCGGCGAGCCGCCGCCGGTGTGCGAGACGGGTGTTTCGAATTGCCTGGCGTCGTCGATTGTCTTGATCTTAGATTTCGCCATCGTGAGCTGGACCTGGGTGACCGACGTGGCGCGTCCAATCCAGTTGAACTTGGCCACATCATAGCGCGCGCCTGTGTTCTTGACGGCCTGCTCGATGGCGAGTGTCTGCGAGACGCTGCCGATCACGGTGCCGTCCTTCGGGGCGACCGTGAAGAGATGGTTGGCTGCCGTCAGGCTGCCGGCGCCCGGCATATTCTGTACGACGATTGTCGGCTTGCCGGGCAGGTGCTTGCCCATGTGACGGGCGACCAGGCGGGCGAAATAATCGTAGGTGCCGCCTGGGCCGAAGCCGACAATGAGATTGATCGTCTTGCCGGCATAGAATTTCTCGACCGATTGTGCTGCGGCAGGCATCGCTGCAAGCGGCGACAACAGCAGTGCGGCCGTGAGCGCTTTGTGGCTGCGGTTCGGCATTGTGATCCTCCCTTGCTTTCAGCTTCGAAAGCTCGCGCGCTGGGGCCGATGTGTCAATCGCGCCGTGTCGGGGTGGTGATGGGCGCGAGGTTTGCCGCGGCGAGGAATTTGGCAAAGACCGAAGCCATTTCGCCGGCTTTCGACTGCCATTCTGCTGCGTCGGACACGTCGACGTCCTGGTCGTCGCGTTGCAGGCGATGGACCTCGGCGTTCGGCATGTAGCTGGCAGCGCGCTCGCCCATGACGCCCGGATGGGTCCGGTCCCAGCCCGGGATGATGCAGACCGGCATCGCGAGCGAGGCCAGGTCGGTGGCGGAGATGCCGACCAGCGGCAGCTCGGCTCCGGCCATGAAGTGGCGTCGCCAGGACTGCATGCACGCGCGGAAATGCTGTGGATCGGTAGCAAGCAACGTGGCGCGGTTTGCGGGTCGATCGGCGATCAGCTGAGCGAAGTGCTCGGTCTCGGCAACTGCTGGCATGCCGCCAGAACTCCACGGCGCGCAGGTGGCAGTCGTAGTATTTCTCTACGAGACGCCGGACGGCGAAATCGCCGCCGGTGACACGGGTCAGGAGCAGTGCGCGGGTGTCGGCGGGATAGCGCAGCGCAAAGGTCAGCGCGGTGCGCGCGCCGGACGACGAGCCACCGATGATGGTGGGCAGCATATCGAGCTGCTTCAGCAATGTGTGCAGATTATCGGCCCATACGCCGTATTCAGCCTGGCTGGCATCGAAGCCGATCTCGGATGCGCCACAGTTGCGCCGGTCATGGATGAGGACGCGGTAGCCGGCCGCGGCCATGTGCTCGGCGAGGGGGCGGACCTCGGCCATCGGATTGCGACTGCCCGGCATCAGCGCCATCGCCGGTCCCTGCGAAGGGCCAAGGATCTCGTAGGGCGTTTCAAGGCCGTTGATAAGGATTTTGAGCATTCCGGTGCTCCGTTTCGTGCGGCCGCCTGTTACCGGCTAAGACTACGCTTTTTGCTGCCGAATGGCGATTGCGACGCGTACCGGCCGCCGGCCGGGTTCAAGTGCTCGGCTCGCAGCATGTGTCGACGAGCGGCGACCGCTCTGCGGAGGGAGGGGACTTTGACGGGCGCCAGCGCGAGGCTCTGGCATATTCGGAGCGTTATGGCAGAAGCGCACCCGGGAGCGGCCGTGGAGGGCAGTTCGGCTTGGGGCCAGCTACGGACGTCCTGAGACACCGACGATCAGGCCGCGTGTGCTTTTCGCGCGCATCAAGTCGGTAGTGCTCGCCCTGAAATTTACTGCAGTGCGTCACGCCGGTTGCCGATTCCGGCTTGTGGCGACCGCTTCCGATCCTGTCGCGTCGGTCGGTACTCAGCTCACAGATCGTGCGTTTCGATGCCCCCATGCAGACCTGAGCAGAGGCAATATGACGTGCCGCAGTGCAGATGCGCGTTGCCGATAAGCGGACGAGTATGTCGAGTTTTCGCTGCGGCACTTGTCGGTGCGCCCGCTGGTGCAACCGCAGTTTCAAGCGCGGCCGCACCTTCGCCATCGTGACGAACTATTTATCCAGTCCGCACGGGGCAGCGCTGGGCACACTCATTCAGTCACAGGGCAGCACGAGGCAGTATGAGTTCCGATCTGGAACGATGTGGGTTCTGCCTCAATTCACGACAAATCTGACTATGCGTCTCCCGCTCCGATTGAACGAGCATTGGAAAGTATGACGTCGATTGCGTGATTGTGCCGCGCCATTAACGGCATGGGTGCCGTCGACACGTTGGCCCTCGTATTTCGTCGAAATGTCAGGCAGGCGGAAACGCATGACCTGGGCAGCTCTCATCCTGCTGAAGTCGGCATATCTCCACCTGTTCGAGCTCGATTTCAGCGACATCGACCTCGACGATATTCGCCATCACGGACCGGCTCTGCAGCATGCCATTTTCGAGACCGCCCTTCACGTTCGCTCCGTCGTATCCGACGGGAACAGAAGCGACGCATTAGATGGCGAAGCCGTCAAGGCGCTTCGCAACGTGCTGCGGGCCGCCCGGGTTGCCATAGATCTTATTGGCGAGGTCTACCTCCACCATCCTCGTTTGGCACCGGGCCAGTCGACCCTTGGTGCATTCTCCGGTGGCGCACCTCACCTTCTGGTCAACCCGAAATTTGCCTCGGAGCCGGTTCGCCTTCTGCCGGGCGACGTCATCCTGCAACGTGGAATGCTCCACAATAGCGCTGCCATCGCGCGGATAGGGGACATCGATTCCAATTTCAGCCATGCCGCGATCGTGGCCGAGGATCGCGATGGCAGCCTGGTTATGGTCGAGGCATTGATCGAGCGTGGCTCGGTGGTCACGCCGTTGCGGCACGCTCTGGCACATGGTATCGGCCGCGCCATGCTGTTTCGGCACCGGGATGCGCAGCTGGCCCGTTCGGCTGCGGCCCAGATACATGACCATGTCGCTGCCTCGCTCTCAGCGCGCCGACCGATTCTTTATGATTTCTCCATGGAGCTCGCCGGTAACGAGCGTCTGTTCTGCTCGAAGCTCGTTCGAATGGCATATAGCCTGGGCTCCGATGGGAACTGCAATCTGCCTCGGTTTACGACGCGGCTCGAAATGAAAAATCGAGACTTCGTCGACCGAATTGGCGTTACAGCGCACGAGACGTTTGCGCCCGGCGATCTGGAGATCGAGCCGTCGTTCGATATCGTCGCCGAGTGGCGCGACTACCGAGTCACATCGGAGCTGCGTCTCAAGGACATGATTATGACCAAGCTGTTCGAGTGGATGGATGACGACGGCTACGTGTTCCGCCCTGACGTCGCGATTATGCTTGCTGGCCTGGCCGGCCGGCTGTCGACGAGGTTGCCGGACAGGCTACAGGACGCTTTTGCCAAGCTGGTTGCCCGTGTGCCGCCGAACATGACCAGCACTGCGATCGAGGCCGTGGCAATGCTGCATAAGACTGCCGAGCCGCTCTATCATCGGCTCGCTTTGCTCGATGACGAGACGATCAGGTCCACCGGGCGGCCGCTGCATCCACGGCAGGCACTGGAAACGCTCGAGCGGATCAGGCAGCGCAGGCCCGATCGCATCGGCTATCTCGCCTTGCCGGGATCGATGAGATTGCGGGAGGCGCACCGCGGGACCCATGGGTCTTCGACCACACCTGTATCCCGAAACAGGACAGAAACCCGTCGTCATGACTGATTGCAAGCGATCGAGATGGCTAGAATTGTAACAGTACACGGAACGAGCGAAGGACTCGTCAACGATCAGGGCGAGTTGTGGTGGCAGCACGACAGCCGCTTCCAGGCACGCCTCTGCGAGTTGCTCGATCTCCACGATGCGGAGCTCGTGCCATTCCACTGGGGTGTCGGCGAGAATAGTGCGTCCGCAAGGCGACGTGCCGGATTGGATCTCTATCACCTTCTCTCGAAATACGACGAGGCAGGTGAGGACTATTACCTCATCGGTCACAGCCACGGCGGAAGCGTCATCTACAATGCCCTCCTGCAGTCGGCCGCCAGGAACAGGCGACTGAAACGCCTGCAGGCCTGGTGCACCGTCGGCACCCCATTCATAGATATCGCTCCGAAGCGGTTCCTGTTCTCGCGTCTCAGCCCTCCCGGTCTGGTCGTTTATCTGGTGTGCATGGTACTGATCGTGTCTGCAGCCAGCCTGCTCGTCAGCCATTTCGCCGGCTTGGGATTAGCCCGCATGCTCGACGAGCAGCTGCGTGATGCCGCGATGGGCCATCTCTACGTGCCGTTGCTGGCTCTGGCCTGCTCAGCCGCGCTTTCGGCTCACATCGCGCTCTACATCTACGATAGGTATGTCAACCGCTGGTTCTCTGATACGGCGAAGCGCAGGGCCGCGGATATGTACGCGGGCGCATGGATCGGCATGTTCCACGCCGATGATGAGGCTATTGCCGCATTGCGCGGTGCAGAAGGCTTTGCGCCGCAAATCGTGCCGCGCACGTTCCTCGCGCAGGCGTTTGCATTTGTCCCCGTCGTGATCGTGGTCGGACTGTTGGCGGCCGTCCTCTATCATCTGGAGATGCGACTGCTCGTCACCTCCGACGATGCCGTCCGGCTCCGGAGCGCGCTCCTGGGCCTGGCACCGGATGTGCTCGCAGGCCTTCCCGGCTGGCTGCCCAGGCTCACTGACGTCATCTGGTGGTCCGCGGCTCTAGCTGCCATCTTCATCCTGGCAACGGTCATCGTAGCGGCTTTCAAGGTGGTGGGCTCGTTGCTGGGGGCACCACTGGCCGGGCTGATCGATCGCATCGTCTGGATCTCGGTGCGACAGCAGATCTGGGGTGACGATCTTATCGCTGAGACCGTCCGAGGCGTATCCGTGTCGCCGCCGATGCTGTCCGGCCTCTATCGCCCGCTGCCGGGCCCGGTTGCCGACGCCATCACCGCCATCAGCGACGATGGCGCCAGCGCCACCCTGCATCGACTTCGCGCGGAGCTGGGCGCTGCACGTGCCGCCGCTGTCGGAGCGGACCTTCTGACCGGCGCTCTATCGCAGTTGTCATGGCGCGAATTGATCCACACCACGTATTTCGAGGCAGACGCACTCATTCGCCTGATTGCCCTGTCGTTGCATCTCAAGGGACTTGCGCCGCTTCGCTCGACGGCATGGGCGGCAAGCGAGACCGCTGCAACCAGGCGAGCGCTGGTCGACATGACTGTCGACACACCGGCACGAGCGGGCGATGTGGAGCGCGTTGGTACATTGCTTGGCCCGCTCCGCAAGGGCCTCGACCTTTCAGTGACGCAGAAGACACTGCTGTCGATTGCCATACTGGTCGGACTGTTCGTCGGGGGCATGATGCTGACTGCAACGGTCCTTCCGCTTGCAGGGGCTGTCGCGATCTGGGTCGGCGGGGCTGTCGGCGTCGTGTTTCTTGCGGAGCTTCTGCCAGTACGAACGCGGGACCTCGCAGCAGCACCTTCTCCTGCCAGTAGCTTCGAGGCCGCCATCGAACAGTTCCGCGATTGGGCGGGAACTGCAGAAGCGGAATTGCATCCTCGCTGCAAAGCCTACGTGCTGAGCCATGATTGCAAAACTCGCAAATGCTACGTGCTCGTGCACGGAATCTCAAATTGTCCGTTCTCGATGATCGACTTCGCTCCCCGGCTGCATGCCCTGGGACATAACGTTCTCGTCGCGCGCTTGCCATACAATGGGCATCTCGACAACGGCACCGATGCGCTGCGCCACATTACGGCCGCCGAGTTGCGAGCGTTCTCCGACACGTGCGTCGACATCGCCAGCGGCCTCGGTGAGCGCGTTTCCGTAATGGGTATCTCGGCAGGTGGCGTCATCGCTGCCTGGATGGGGCAGAACAGACCCGAGATCGAGCACGCAGTTCTGGTGGCGCCAGCTTTCGGACTGTCTTCGTTCGGAACCGGCCTGAACCATGCGCTGATGCGCATCGCGCTCCTGGTGCCGAATTTCTCGGTATGGAAAGATCCACTCCTGAGAACCAAGGCGCGAACCCGACCACATTCGTATAAGCGCCAGTCGTCGCGCGGGATCGGCGAATTGATGAGGCTGGGGCTCGCGACACACCGCGAGGCGTCTCGGCGGCGCGCTGCGGCATCAACTATCACGCTTGTCACGAACGCAGCCGACACAGCCGTCGACCCGGTCATGTCGCTGCAGCTGGTAGCGCGCTGGCGTCGGCACGGCACGCCGGTCGCTCACTTCGAGTTCGGTCGTGAGCACAATCTGCCGCACGAGTTGATCGACCCGACCGAGGAGGGAGCGAAAACCGCCCTGGTCTATCCGAAATTGATCGAGCTTGCCGAACGAACACCGTTGGTGACGGGCAATCTTCCCAGACCAGATTCGGCGCGATGCGTTCGAGCATTGACACCCTGGAGGTAACGCAAAGGCACAACGGCAACGTCAAGCCTGAGCATTCGCATTTCGTCTAAAGACGCCCAGGAGGGGAGCCAACCAATAGGTTGATTGCTTCCTGATCACCCTTGCTATTGACTGGCGCACAATTGTCCAGGCAGTTCCGAGCCCAGGGGCAACCGGAGCGACACATTAAAGGTGTCTAGTGGCTGGCAAATGTCTCGAATAGGGAGGAAAGCAGCCTTATGCGCTTTGGACGCGATTGGCCCTGACCGTCGTTGCGCCGCAGTGCAGCAAGTCGGCAGCTATATGGGGTATCGCGACAGCGTTCTTGTTCTGTGCCGAGAATAGCCGGTGTAGGATTGAGCGCGGGAGTGCGTCATGCGGTTGCAGATCCCGCCCGCGCGCCCTAGCCGACTCACTGCACCCGCTCAACACTCATGTTGCAAAATTGCACCGAGTGCGGCGGATGACGCTGCGCACCGCAACATGGTCGCCTGGAGCGCCACCCGGTATTACGCCAAGCGCCTGGAGCGCTGTCGCTTCATGTGGCTCCATTATTCTGTCGCGTGAACTCTGTTAGGCAAACATCCCCCTTTTCGTTGCAGCTGTGTCCTCAGCGCGAGGATCGGGCCTTCACTTCGTCCCACGCACGCGCGAAGTCCTCGAGATGGATCTCGACGCCGCGTTCCGCACCCGGGAAGCTGATCACCATGTTCTGGTGGCGGGCCATCTGGCGCAAGAGGCCGAGCGTTATGTCGCCGGGCTCGAAAACGAGGCGGCTTCCCGTCCGTGATCGCACGTCCCGGATCGGGCCCATCGTAATGGTGTCGCCATCCATGTAAACCGTGAACGTGCCATTGCGAGGGAGGCCCGGCCGGTCGACGACGATGCGGGCGTTGACCGTCTCTGCCGGTTCGATCCGAAGTACGGTGCGCTGCGCGGTGCCGATGCCGACCTGCTCGAGTGCGCACGGGGCGGGCTGACATTTCAGTGTCCACGCGCCGATCCGCTTGGGCCCTGCTGCAGAGGCGGCTTCTGCATCCTCCGCGAGGAAGCGACCGGCAACCCAGCCGGTCTTACCGCCGAACGAGACCTTGCACCAGCGGGCTCGGGCCGCGCGTTCGCGCTCGCTCGTGTTCATGCGCTGCCACTGCTGGAAGTTCGGCCCGCCGCTGCAGCCGAGATTGCGGATCTGGCGCGCATCATGTGGAATGCGGGCGATCGTGCGGCTGCGTGCGGTCGGCTCTTTGTGCATATTGAGCGTGTCGTCCGCACGCACACCCCTGATGCGCCAAAGATCCGGACCATCGGCTTCGGCGAATGCCGGAGCCGTGGAGGCCGCGAGGATCACAACCGCTAACATGGCAACGAAAGTCGCAACGAGCGAATGGCCGCACTTGTGCATCGAGATGAAGCTCCGGATCTGGTCGGGGACAACGTAGAGTCGCTGCAGCCCTAACGGATAGACACCGCCATTCCCATAGAGCTTTGGCATGATCCGAAGCTATGCCGCCCGTTGGGCGTCGGCAAGAGCGACGGCGTGGTCAAAGAGGGGGCCATCGCCAAGCTGTCGAAGTCGAGCAGTCATTGCTGTTCGCCGCAGAAATCACTGGCAACCGAGCTATGGCCCTCCTCGTCGATGAGAACGGAGACGGACCCGGGGGTAAGCTGCCATTGATGCCGGCTGGACTTCAAGGCGAGCTTATTGCATTGCACAGCTTCATTGCCTGCCGGCCCTGCAATTTTGCCACGAGGGTGTTGAGCACGTGCACAGAGTCTCTTGTGGGTCTTGGTCGCGTGAAAACGCGAGCGCGGGGGCTGGGACCGCCGACGAACGCCCCACCTGAGCCGACTTGTGCCGAATGTAGCATATTTTTCCGGACCTGACGCCATATGCTTGTCTGCGGGCTTCCCTGGCGTTCCTGTGCGGCCTTGCAGGCGGTGAGCAGCACGCGAGGGGCCGGCGGATCATGCCCTCACAGCTTCGATCAGCGGCTTGACGCCCATGATGTTCATCACCCGCGTGAGATTGTAGGCGAGCACGGACAGCGCCATCTCGGTGGCGACGTTCGGCAGGCGCTTCATCAGAAAGTGCGTGGCGCCCATGCGCATCTTCAGTGTGCCGAATGGATGCTCGACCGTCTCGCGGCGCTGGCGCATCGCCTGCGGGTTTTCGTCGAGCCGCTTCTGCGCGGCTTCCATTACATGCTCGTGCTCCCATCTGGAGATGACGCGGTACTTGGCCTTCGTGCAGCGCGCCTTGAGTTCGCAGCTTCCACACGCTTTCGTCGTGTAACGCCGAATGGTGCGTTCTCCATCCACCGTTGTGAGCCAATACGCCAACAGCTGACCAGCCGGGCAACGATAGGCGTCATCGTCGCTCAAGTAGACGAAGTCGTGCTTGCCGAACTGCCCCTTCGCTTCCATGCCCGAGGTTGCAGGTTTCGGCAGCGTCACTTTGATGCCGTCGTCATCGCAGGCCTTGATCTCCTCGCCGCTGTAGTAGCCGCGATCAGCCACGGCTTCGAGCTGGTCGACGCCGAGAACCGCTTTCGCCTGACGGCCCATGTTGGCCAGTTGTGCCCGATCCGTGCCGCTATTCGTTACCTCGTGCGCTATGATCAGATGGTTTTCCGTATCGACTGCAACTTGCACGTTGTAGCCGACGACTCCGGAGCCGCGGCCGCTGGTCGCCATTGATCGGCTGTCAGGATCTGTCAGCGAGATCTGCTGGTCGGGAGAAGCCAGCATCTGTTTCTCGTAGACTTCGAGCTTCTGCATCTCGCTCGCGAGCTTAACGAGCTTCTCCTTCAAGTGTGCGGTTTTCGCCGCCAGCGCCTCGGATGGGTCCTGCAGATCGGCGGTGTCGAGCTGCGCGAGATAGCGCGCGACACTGTCCTCCAGCTGCTTACGCCGCCGCTCCACCTTGCCCTTGGTGAAGTTCTTGTCGCGCGTGTTTACGGCCTTGAACTTCGAGCCGTCGATGGCGACGCACGCTTTCGTCAGCAATCCCATTTGCCGGCACAGATCGACGAAGCGTGTGCAGACCTTCTTGATCGCCGGGCCGTTGTCCTTGCGGAAGTCGGCGATCGTCTTGTCGTCGGGCGTCAGCCGTTGCAGCAGCCAGATGACTTCCAAGTTGCGTCCGGCCTCGCGCTCCAACCGACGGCTCGACTGGATGCGGTTGAGATAACCGTAGATATAGAGCTTGAGCAGCGCGGCCGGATGGTAGGATGGCCGGCCCGTGGCCTGCGGAACCACGCCAGCGAAGCCGAGATCCTTGAGGTCGAGGGCATCGACGAAGGCATCGACCGCGCGAACAGGGTTGCTCTCGTCGACCCAGTCATCGAGGCTTTCCGGCAACAACGTGGACTGACTACGATCGGCCCCCTCAACGAACCTTTTCATCGCTCGCCCCCGCAAATCGCGAGGAGAATCATAGCCGACTCGTTCTTTTCACGCAGCCAGGGTCACCAGCACGCATCACGCGCTCGCCAGCGGCGGCTGTTTCGCCCTCAACTGCGGACATCAGCGGCGGGCTGGGCAATGCAGTCAATGACCAGCCAGTCGATGTCGGCAAGTGCGTGTCCTCGACTTTGGGCAGCGCATCACCCAGACGAGGTTGTTCGGTCGCGATTGGCCCGAAGCAGCGAGCCAGGGCAGCGGACATTATGGCCACCGCTGCAGGAGCGCGCGCATTCGAGCGAGGCGGCCGCTAGCCGCCGTCGCGCGACCTATTTCCTCTCCTGCGTCACCACCCGGATCGAGAGCTCGCGCAGCTGTTTCGGGCTGGCTTCGCTGGGCGCGTCCATCAGCAGGTCGTCGGCCTGCTGGTTCATCGGGAACAGCGCGACCTCGCGCACGGTCTTGCAGCCCGTCAGCAGCATGACGATGCGCTCGATGCCGGCGGCCATGCCGCCGTGCGGCGGGGCGCCGTACTGGAAGGCGCGGTAGAGACCGCCGAAGCGTTCGCCTCGACGTCGGCGGCCGGGATGCCGGCGATGCCGAACGCCTTCACCATCGTCTCGGGGACGTGGTTGCGGATCGAGCCGGAGGCGATCTCGTAGCCATTGCAGACGAGGTCGTACTGGTAGGCCTTGAGGGCGAGAGATCGCCTCGTTGCCGGCAGCGGCGGCCTTGTCCAGCGCCTCGATGCCGCCCTGCGGCATCGAGAACGGGTTGTGCGAGAAGTCGATCTTCTTGTCGTCCTCGTTCCATTCGTACATCGGGAAGTCGACGATCCAGGCCAGCGCGAAGCGGCCCTCGTCGATGAGCTTCAGTTCGTGGCCGATCTCGGTCGCGGGCGAGCGCCGGCGAACTTGTGGAAGTTGGCGGGATCGCCGGCGGCGAAGAAGACGGCGTCGCCGATCTTCGAGGCCCAGCTGGCTGTGGATTGCGTCGGCGCGCTCCGGGCCGATGTTCTTGCGCGACGGGGCCGGCGCCGGCTGCGCCTTCCTCCTCACGCCAGAAGATGTAGCCGAGGCCCGGCTGGCCTTCGCTTCTGCGCCCAGGAGTTCATGCGGTCGCAGAAGGCGCGGGAGCCGCCGCCCGGCGCGGGGATCGCCCAGACGCGCGACCTTGGGGTCTTTCTCGATCATGCCGGCGAACACCTTGAAGCCGGAGCCGCGGAAGTGCTCGGTGACGTCCTGCATCTCGATCGGGTTGCGCAGGTCGGGCTTGTCGGTGCCGTACTTGGCGATCGCCGTCGTCGTAGGGGATGCGCGGGAACGTTTGCGTGACCGGCTTGCCGTCAGCAAATTCTTCGAACACGCCGCGCATGATCGGCTCCATGGTGGAGAACACGTCGTCCTGCTCGACGAAGCTCATTTCGACGTCGAGCTGGTAGAACTCGCCCGGCAGGCGGTCGGCGCGCGGGTCCTCGTCGCGGAAGCAGGGCGCGATCTGGAAGTAGCGGTCGAAGCCCGACATCATCAGCAGCTGCTTGTACTGCTGCGGGGCCTGCGGCAGGGCGTAGAACTTGCCCGGATGGATGCGGCGAAGGCACGAGGAAGTCGCGCGCGCCCTCGGGGCTGGAGGCGGTCAGGATCGGGCGTCGGGAACTCGTTGAAGCCGGCGTCGTCCATGCGCGCGGCGGATGGAGCGCGTTGATGGCCAGCCGCTTCATGATGATGGCGTGCAGCGTTTCGCGGCGCAGGTCGAGGAAGCGGTAGGTGAGGCGCAGGTCTTCCGGGTAGTCGGGCTCGCCGAACACCGGGACCGGCAGCTCCTTGGCCTGGCTCGAGAGGACTTCGATCTCGGTCGCGAACACCTCGATCGCGCCGGTCGGCAGGTCGGCGTTGACGGTGCCTTCGGGGCGCTGCGCGCACCTTGCCGTCGATGCGGATGACCCATTCGGAGCGCACCGTCTCGGCAGTCTTGAAGGCCGGGCTGTCGGGATCGGCGACGACCTGGGTAATGCCGTAATGGTCGCGAAGGTCGATGAACAGCACGCCGCCGTGGTCGCGGACGCGGTGCACCCAGCCGGACAGCCGGACGTGCTGCCGATATCGGTCGCCCGCAGGGCGCCGCAGGTGTGGGAGCGGTAGCGGTGGAGCGCAGTGTCGGGCATGGAGCGTGAGCCTATCGTTCAGCAATCGAAATCGGGGGACCTTGAATGGGAGAAGCACCCGTGAAGCGGCGTCTGTCAAGCTGGGCCAGCCCGTGTTAGGTGACAAGCCATACTGGTCGCTGCGTATGCGGCGGGTGTACGGGGACAGCCTTCCATGCCCATCAATCTCGATGCTTATCTCGCCAGGATCGGCTATACGGGGCCACGGACGCCCGATCTCGCCGTGCTGCGGGAGGTGTGCCGGCTGCATCCGATGGCATTGACCTTCAACAGCGTCTATCCGTGGCTGGGGCTGCCGGTGAGGCTGGATCTGGAGACGCTGGAGGCCAAGCTCGTCGGCGAAGGTCGGGGGGGGTACTGTTATGAGCAAAACACCTTGCTGATGGCGGCGCTGAAGGAGCTCGGGTTTGCCTTGCGCGGGTTGTCGGCGAGGGTCGTGTACTCGACGCCGCCAGGTGGTGGGCGGCATCCGCGCAATCATATGTTGATGCTGGTCGAGCTGGCCGAAGGGGCTTTCATCGCGGATGCCGGGTTCGGCGGCCTGACACTCACGGCGCCCTTGAAGCTGGAAGCTGATACAATTCAACAGACACCGCATGAACGCGTGAGGTTTGGGCGGGTTGGATCGGATTACGTGCTGGAGGCTGAGGCCGGAGACAGCTGGCGGGCGATGTATCAGTTCGACATGCAAGAGCAAATCGACGCCGACTACGAGATGGCGAACTGGTTTACCTCGACCTATCCGGGTTCTGCGTTCGTGCAACGGTTGATCGCGGCGCGGCCGATCGCGGGCGGGCGGCTGGCACTGAGCGACGCTCAGCTGTCGATCCATCGCACAGGCGGGCCGAGCGAGCGTAGAACGATCACCAATGCCGCGGACTTGAGGCGGCTGCTGGAGGTTGATCTCGAAATCACGCTTCCCGACCATCCCGAGTTGGGGGAAAGATTGAACAGGGTGGTTGCTGCGGTCGGTTGAAGCGTGTCGAAAGTTGTCGTCCGGCGGCGTTTGACTGTGCTCGCCGGCGCCACATATTATCGTGGGCCGTTGCGATGGCCAGCATCATGACGACAGATGTGCTACCTCATCGCACGCGCTCCCAGGTGTAACCTCATACGGGATGCGGGCAGGCCGGAGCCCTGACGAAAGATGGCGGAAAAGACAAGCGAACTGGTGCAACTCAACGAGCGGTCCCGAGAGATTTTCAGGCGGATCGTGGAGAGCTACCTTGCGACCGGGGAACCAGTGGGCTCGCGCAATCTGTCGCGAGCACTGCCGTTGGGGCTTTCACCAGCCTCGATCCGCAACGTCATGTCGGATCTGGAACATCTCGGACTGATCTTTGCCCCGCATACCTCTGCCGGCCGGCTGCCAACGCAACACGGGCTGCGGTTGTTCGTCGATGGACTGCTTGAGATCGGTCAACTGACGCCTGATGAGCGGTCAGCCATCGAGGCACAGGTCAGGGTTCGCAATCAAAGCTCGACCGACCAGCTCCTCAACGAGGCGGGGGAAATGATCTCGGGTCTGTCGCACTGCGCGGGCGTGGTGCTGGCGGAGAAGCTGGTCAGTCGACTGAAGCACATCGAATTCGTCGCGCTGGAGCCGGGGCGTGCGCTGGCCGTGCTGGTGAGTGAAAGCAACGACATCGAGAACCGGGTGATCACCATTCCACCGGGTTTGCCGCCATCCTCGCTCGTTGAGGCGGCAAACTACCTCAATGCCCATATTCGCGGGCTGACCATTGCGGAGGCGCGGCAGCGGATCGAGACGGAACAGGCGACAGCGCGGGCGGAGCTCGACGAGTTGACGCGCAAGGTGGTGCAGGCAGGGTTGGCCGAGTGGTCGGGCTCGCTGGGCGACCGCAAGAGCCTGATCGTGCGCGGGCAATCGAATCTGCTCAAGGATCTCAGCGCGTCGGAGGATCTGGAGCGCATTCGGCAACTGTTCGATGATCTGGAAAGCAAGCGCGACCTGATCCAGCTGCTGGGCCTGGCCGAGCATGGTGAGGGCGTGCGAATCTTCATCGGCTCGGAAAACAAGATGTTCTCGATGTCCGGGTCGTCGCTGGTCGTTGCGCCGTTCCAGGACTCGAACAGGCAAATCGTCGGCGTGCTCGGGGTGATCGGGCCGACCAGGCTCAACTATGCCCGGATCATTCCGATGGTCGACTATACGGCGCGACTGGTGGGGCAGCTGCTGACTTGATTTTTCCGGCATAAGGGTCGATATGCGCTTCAAACCTTTGCAGCGCACGCGTCAGCCTCGCGATGGCGCAAACAACTTTCCCGAGGGCAAATGAGCGACGATGCCAAACATCAAGGGCAGGGGCAGACCTTTGCTCCCGGCTCTACCGGACACAACGCAGCCTCCGACGATGTGACAGCACAAAATACCGGCAGCCCGGATGCAGGTGCCGGCGCAGCGACAGGTGCCAACGCCAGTGGGCAGGCCGGCGCGGAGACAGGTGCTCATGGAAGCGGCGGCGGCGATGCCGCTCTGGCCGGCCAGCTCGGGGCGCGGGTCAAGGAGCTCGAGGCGCAGCAGGCAGATCTTACCGATCGGCTGTTGAGGGCGCATGCAGAGATGGACAACCTGCGCAAGAGGACCGAGAAAGAAAAGTCCGAGAGCCTCAAATATGCCGTCACCAAATTCGCGCACGATATCGTGGGGGTCAGCGACAACTTCCAACGGGCGGTTGAAGCGGTTCCGCACCACATCGTCGAGCACGACGCCACGCTGAAGGCCCTTGTCGAAGGGGTTGTGATGACGGAGCGGGCGTTCCAGCAGGTTCTGGAGCGACATGGCGTCAAGCGCATGGATCCGGCGGGGCAACAGTTCGATCCCAATCTGCACCAGGCGGTGATGGAGCAGCAGGATCCCAGCGTCGCGTCGGGCACGGTGCTGCAGGTATTCCAGGTCGGCTATACGATCCAGGACCGTGTTCTGCGGCCGGCTATGGTGTCCGTGGCGCGAGGCGGATCCAAGGCGACAAGGCCCGAGAGCGGGCAGCAGGGCGCCGGTCAGAGGCAGGCGGCAAACGAGAACGCTGCCGAGCAATCCTCGTCGGTGCACGGAACGAACGGCACAACCGGAGACGATCGCAACGTCTGAAAGGCTATTCCCGTCGCGGGGCTTCCGGCCAGTGTTCAGGATGTCGGGCTAGGGCTGGTGACGCGACGTAGCGTCAGATTTATGCGCCCGCCCCAGGGTACGACCGACGAGGTGCCGGCCTGGATACGGTCGATGCCGTGGTAGGCCAGCCGAGCGGCGCCACCCAGCACGACGATGTCGCCCGACCGCAGGAGAATGCGGTTTTTGGGCTCGTTGCGTCGATGGCCGCCGATGTGAAACACCGCTTCATCTCCCAGGGATAACGACAGCACGGGGGCGCTCGTCTCCTCTTCATCGGCGTCGACATGGCTGCCGAGCCGGGTGCCAGCCGTGTAATGATTGATCAGGCAGGCTTCGGGTGGAGCGGGATAGCCAGCCAGTTGCTCCCAGATTGCCAGTAGGCTGGCCGGGATTGCGGGCCAGATCTGGCCGGTGACAGGATGAGCCGCCTGATAGCGGTAGCCGCCATCCTTGTCGGAGACCCAGCCGAGGGGGCCGCAATTACTCATGCAAATGGAGAATGGCTTGCCGGATTTCGGCATGGCCGGCCGGTACCAGGGAGCGGCTTTCAGGACCGCCGCTATGTCGGCGATGAGCTGAGATTGAGCGAGCGGGGCAAGGTATTCCGGAAAGTACCGGAAACCCGGTAATTTCCGACTAATTTCATCGGGTTTATGTGGCGGGACGAAAGGCATGTTGGACCTAGTGTTCCGGTTCTGACATTTGCTTGACTGTGCGGCCAGCTCCCGAGCAAATGTCAGAACCATGAGGAACACTAGCAATATGACCATTCTAGTGTAGCATTTGCACCTGACGTTTGGTTGCGAGGCCAGCCGCAACCGGGTACCAAACGTCAGGTGCGCTACACTAGCTACAGCATGTTGCATTTATCACGGGATGCAAGATCGGTCGCCATTGCACCCCAATTCGGCCCCGCCTATATAAAATCCGAACTCACGTTCAGGGCCAGGGGACCGTTCCACCCGGCGGTTGGGTGATCCAGTCAAGGGTGGCGAGCAGGATGCCGATGTGATCGGGTCCGCAGCGGTCCGCCACAACACAAAGGACTGAAAGAAGATGAGCAAAGTCATCGGGATCGATCTCGGTACCACGAACTCGTGCGTCGCTGTCATGGAAGGCGGTACTCCGAAGGTTATCATTAATGCCGAGGGCATGAATACGACGCCGTCCGTGGTTGCGTTCGCGGACGATGGCGAGCGTCTGGTCGGGCTGCCGGCGAAACGGCAGGCGGTCACGAATGCATCGAACACGTTCTTCGCAATCAAGCGTCTGATCGGGCGTCGCTTCGACGAGTCCAACGTCGAGAAGGACAAGAAGCTGGTTCCGTTCGAGATCGTGAAAGGCGGGAATGGGGACGCCTGGGTCGAGGCGCATGGCAAGCAGTATTCGCCGTCGCAGGTCTCCGCCTTCATCCTGCAGAAGATGAAGGAGACGGCCGAGGCCTACCTTGGGCAGACGGTGACGCAAGCGGTCATCACGGTGCCGGCTTATTTCAACGATGCCCAGCGTCAGGCGACCAAGGATGCCGGTCGTATCGCCGGCCTCGAAGTGCTGCGCATCATCAACGAGCCGACCGCGGCCGCGCTGGCATACGGCCTGGATAAGAAAACCGGCTCGAAAACAATTGCTGTCTACGATCTGGGCGGCGGCACGTTCGATGTCTCGGTGCTCGAGATCGGCGATGGCGTGTTCGAGGTCAAGTCGACCAACGGCGACACGCATCTGGGCGGCGAGGACTTCGATCTCAGGCTGGTCGAGTATTTCGCGGCCGAATTCAAGAAAGAGAGCGGCATCGATCTGACCAAGGACAAGCTCGCGCTGCAACGCCTGAAAGAGGCGGCGGAGAAGGCCAAGATCGAGCTGTCGTCCTCTGCCCAGACCGAAGTCAACCTGCCATTCATCACGGCTGACCAGAGCGGGCCGAAGCACCTGACTATGAAGCTGACGCGGTCCAAGCTGGAGAGCCTGGTCGAGGATCTCATCGAGAAGACCAAGGAGCCTGTCTGCGCGCTCTGAAGGATGCCGGTTTGAAGGCGGCTGAGATCGACGAGGTCGTACTGGTCGGCGGCATGACGCGGATGCCGAAGGTGCAGCAAGTCGTGAAGGAGCTGTTCGGCAAGGAGCCGCACAAAGGCGTCAACCCGGACGAAGTGGTTGCTGTCGGCGCCGCAATCCAGGGCGGTGTGCTGCAGGGTGATGTCAAGGACGTGCTGCTGCTCGACGTTACGCCGCTTTCGCTCGGCATCGAGACGCTGGGCGGTGTGTTCACGCGGCTGATCGACCGCAATACGACGATCCCGACCAAGAAGAGCCAGGTGTTCTCGACGGCCGAGGACGGTCAGACGGCAGTCACCATCAAGGTGTTCCAGGGCGAGCGCGAGATGGCGATCGACAACAAATCGCTCGGCTTGTTCAATCTGGAAGGCATTCCTCCCGCTCCGCGCGGCATGCCGCAGGTCGAGGTGACTTTCGATATCGATGCCAACGGTATCGTCAACGTCTCGGCACGGGACAAGTCGACCGGCAAGGAGCAGTCTATCCGCATCCAGGCGTCGGGCGGTCTCAGCGAGGCCGACATCCAGCGCATGGTGAAGGAGGCTGAGGAGCATGCCAGCGAGGATAAGGATCGGCGCCAGAAGGTCGAGGCGCGGAACACCCTCGAAGGCATGACACATCAGATCGAGAAGTCCTTGAAGGACAACGCCGACAAGGTGCCGGCGGAGGTCAAGTCAGAGGTCGAATCGGCGATTGTGGCGGCTCGCGAGGCTGTGCAGAGCGAGGATGTCGGACGCATCGAGGCAGCAACGCAGACGCTGTCGCAGGCGGCCATGAAGATCGGTGAGGCGGTCTACGGCTCGCAGGCGCAGCCGGGTGGCGATGCCGGCCAGGATGACGACAGTGGGACCGCTTCGGCTGGCTCGGGCAGCGACGAGAAGGTGGTCGATGCCGACTTCGAGGAAGTCAAGGACGACAAACAGAAGAAGGCCTGACACGGTTTGCTGATGGGACGGCTCGACGGCCGTCTCATCAGCCTCAGCCGCAAGCCGAGACGTTGCCGCGTCGAGGCCTCTGTCTTCCCGATGGCGATCGCTTTCCAACTCGGTCTCACATGCTTCAACACAACAGGCCCGAGTGGCTCACGCCGGTACAACCTGGGTCTTTTGCATCACATATCGGCAGGACGTCAGACCCGGCGGGCTATCAGCCCGACGCAGCAGGGGCTATCCATACCTCGCCATATCTCGCCTCAGGGCGCATTCCTGGCAATTGTCGTTCGATCGCGACGCCGGGTGCGGAACGCGGCAGCGTTGGCAAGAGGTTGGGCAGGCAGATGAGATGTTGACGGCCGGTCCAAACATTGGAGCATGCGCTCAAGATGTCCAAACGTGACTATTACGATGTTCTGGGCGTGCAGCGTGGCGCGACGGAGCAAGACCTGAAGTCGGCATTCCGGCGCCTCGCCAAGGACTACCACCCGGATCGCAATCCCGGTGACAAGGCGGCCGAACAGAATTTCAAGGAAGTGAACGAGGCCTACGAGGCGCTCAAGGATCCGCAGAAAAGGGCAGCCTACGATCAGTTTGGACATGCTGCATTCGAGCAGGGCATGGGCGGTCGAGGTGGGCCAGGCGGCGGCTTTGGGCCAGATTTCGCGGCCTCGATGTCCGATATCTTCGACGACCTGTTCGGCGACTTCATGGGGCAGCGCCGCGGCGCCCGCCAACGAAACGATCGCGAGCGCGGCGGGGATTTGCGCTACAACCTGGAAATTACCCTGCAAGAGGCCTTCAGCGGCAAGACCGCTCAAGTCAGGGTGCCGACCAGCGTCAGCTGCGATACCTGCTCAGGCAGCGGCGCAAAGGTCGGCACGCGGCCGGCTCCCTGTCAAACCTGCGGAGGGCAGGGCAGTGTGCGCGCCAGTCAGGGGTTCTTCACGATAGAGCGCACATGTCCGGCTTGTCATGGCCGAGGCGAGGTGATCGAAGATCCGTGTCCGACCTGCACGGGCATGGGGCGGGTGACGAAAGAGAAGACGCTGTCCGTGAATATTCCTGCGGGCGTCGAAGACGGCACACGGATCAGGCTCGCCGGCGAGGGTGAAGCGGGTTTTCGCGGCGGGTCGCCGGGGGACCTCTACATCTTCCTGTCCATCAAGCCGCATTCGTTTTTCCAGAGGGATGGGGCGGATATCTTCTGCCGGGTTCCGATCTCGATGGTCACAGCGGCACTGGGCGGACAGGTCGACGTGCCTACGGTCGATGGCAGCATGACCAGGGTGAAAGTGCCCGAGGGGACGGAGACCGGAAAGCAATTTCGCCTCAAGGGCAAGGGCATGCCGGTGCTGCGTTCCAAGGTTATGGGGGACATGTATATCCAGGTCGAGGTGGAAACGCCCAAGAACCTGTCGCGACGCCAGCGCGAGTTGCTGGAGGAGTTCGAGAAGGAAAGTCACAAGGAAACAAATCCGGAAAGCCACGGCTTCTTCTCGCGCGTGAAGGAATTTTTCGAGGGGAAGAACGGCTGATCGCGGCGTGATGCGGCCTTTTGGGGCTGTCAGGGCGATCGGGTGACTTTGCGTAAACTTTGAACCAAAAATCCCTGACTTGCGGAAGGTGGTTGTAACGAAATTAATCTAGCCTTGCTCCTGCTGGCCCGGGATTGGGCCGAACGGAGGTATGCTGTGGAATTGGGAACAGCTAATTTTGTCACCTACAACCGTGTCTTGCGACGGATCATGTGGGCCGAGTTCATTGATGAGCAGCTGAAAGTGGCGCGCGAAAGTCGCTTCAGAGCTTCGCTCGTGGATGACGCTCTGCCGGTGACGCAAAGTCTGGTCGCGTGCCTGGATAACATGCGCTCGGATCACACCGGGCGCGGTTGACAAGCGGTTCGAGTGGGTGAATAGCGGTCCCACGTCGCGGGCTTCGGCGGCGCCAACACGGACGTGGGGACGGATAGCATGGACAGCGCCGTCAGAGCCTCCTGGGCAAATCTGGACAGGTGCAGAGATACCTTGCGCGCGATGACGCTGCGCCAGTTGTTTGCAGCCGACCGCAAGCGATTTGAAACATTCTCCCGCAGTTTCCCATCGGCCGACACGCGCGGTTTGGTGCTCGATTTCTCGAAATGTCTCATCGATGCGCCGACGCTGATTGCCCTGGGGCAATTGGCCGAAGCGGCGGGCGTTGCAGCATTGCGGGACCGGATGTTTGCGGGGGATGCCATCAATGTCACCGAGAAGCGGGCGGTATTGCATGTCGCGTTGCGAAATCGCGCGGGGCGTCGCGTGGAGGTTGCCGGCCACGATGTGATGGGAGACGTCCACGCGGTGCTTGCCTCGCTCGGCGCATTTGCCGACGCAGTGCGAACAGGAGCGGTCAAAGGGGCGACAGGGGTAGTCTTCAGCGATGTCGTCAACATCGGCATCGGCGGGTCCGATCTCGGGCCAGCGATGGTAACGGCTGCGTTAAAGCCGTTTCACGACGGACCGTCTGTTCATTTCGTGTCGAATGTCGACGGGGCACATCTGACGGATACCTTGGCGCAGCTGGATCCCGCCAGGACACTTTTCATCATCGCCTCCAAGACATTCAGCACCATCGAGACGATGACGAACGCGAGATCGGCGCGGGCCTGGATTGCGGAGCGGCTCGGGGAGGCGGCGGTCAAGGATCATTTCGTTGCCGTCTCCACCGCTTTGGAAAAGGTCGAGCAGTTCGGAATTCCGGGTGACCGGGTGTTCGGCTTCTGGGATTGGGTCGGTGGGCGGTATTCGGTGTGGTCTTCGATCGGGCTCGGGTTGATGATCGCGGTCGGGCCGCGACGGTTCGACGAATTCCTGGCCGGCGGCCACGCAATGGATGAGCATTTCCGTACGGCGCAGTTCGATGCCAATCTGCCGATGCTGCTCGGCATGATCGGTGTGTGGCACCGGTCCGTGTGCGGATATCCTACGCGTGCGGTCATTCCTTATGCGCAGCGTCTGGCATTGTTGCCCGCTTTTCTCCAGCAGCTCGAGATGGAGAGCAACGGCAAGCGTGTAGACATGGCGGGCCGACCGGTCGAGCGACCGGTGGGAGCGGTGGTGTGGGGGGCAGCGGGAACGGATGCTCAGCATTCGTTCTTCCAGATGCTGCACCAGGGGCAGGAGACGATGCCGGTTGAATTCATCGTGGCCGCTCGGGGGCACGAACCGGGCCTGGCGCATCATCACACGCTTCTGGTGGCCAATTGCCTGGCGCAGTCGGAAGCACTGGCCCTGGGCCGCTCAGAGGACGAGGCGCTGGCGGCTCTCGTGGCGCAGGGGCTCGACGAAGAGGACGCGAGGCGTCTTGCGCCGCACAAGACGTTTCCGGGAAACCGGCCATCATTGACCATTCTGCTCGACCGGCTGGATCCGTTCTCGCTCGGCCAGCTCATTGCGCTCTACGAGCACCGGGTGCTCGTGGAGGCGGCGGTGCATGGGATCAATGCATTCGACCAGTGGGGCGTGGAGCTTGGCAAGGAGTTGGCGGCGGAACTGGCGCCGATGGTGGCTGGTCAGGCGGATGCGGGGCAGAGGAATGCGTCGACGCGCGGCTTGATATCGGTCGTCAAAAGTTGGGCTGACGAGAGTTAGGGTGTCAGCAGGCGGGAGCGAGACGCCGATGGGACAGGTTGACGCCGCTGCGGGGGGTGGCCGGCAACTGGTCTTGCCGTGCGTGCTGGAAATCGGCAGGAATGCTGCTGGTCATGCTTGCCGCTTTGCCTGGCGTTTCCAGTGCTGCGGCATGCGACCTTGATTGGGAGACTCGTAGGCGATGGACACGGGCAAGATCCTGATAGCGGGGGCCGGCCTTGGCGGGCTGGCTGCGGCATGCAGCTTGATGAAGGCAGGATACGATGTCGAGATCTACGAGCAGGCGCCGGAGCTTTCGGAAGTGGGCGCCGGCATTCAGATCAGCGCCAACGCGATGCACGTGCTGGATGACCTCGGCGTCAAGGGTGAGATCCTGCGGGTTGGGGTGAAGCCAGGCGCATACGTGTTTCGGCTGCACGATACCGGCGAGGTCATTCAGCGCTTCTCTCTGGCGGAGGAGCACGAGGCGAAGCACGGGCAGCCTTATGTCCAGCTGCATCGCGCCGATTTCCACGAGATACTTGCGGCGCGCGCGCGGGCGCTGAAGCCTGATGTGGTCAGGCTCAATGCGCGCGCCATAGGGTATACGGAAACTGACAAGGGCGTTGAGCTGAGGCTGGCCGACGGACGTTGCGTCAAAGGTGACCTGCTGATCGGGGCCGATGGTGTGAAATCGATCGTCAGAGCGCAGATCGCTGGTGAGGTGCCGGCCACATATACCGGCGATGCGGCATGGCGGTTGACGGTGCCTGTGGAGCAGTTGCCGCAGCCGTTTCTGGAGCAGGTGATGTCGGTGTTCATGGGGCCGGGCGGTCACTGTGTCTGCTACTATCTGCGCGCGGGCCGGCTGCTCAATTTCGTGGCGCTGATCGAGACTGACGAGGTGTCCGAAGAATCGTGGACCGTGCGCGTGCCTTGGCAGGCGTTGAAGGATGAGCTCAAGGGCTGGCATCCGGCGATACAAACAATCGTCGATGCTGCTGACAAGGATCAGTGTTTCCGATGGTCGCTGTTCAATCGGCCGCCGATCCGGGACTGGAGCACGCGGCGGGCGACGTTGCTGGGCGATGCGGCACATCCGACGCTACCCTACCTCGCTCAGGGTGCGGTGATGGCTATCGAGGACGGCACGGTGCTGACACGGGCCCTGCAGATGAGCTCAAACATTCCGGATGCCCTGCAACTCTATCAGCGAAATCGCATCGATCGGACTGCGCGCATCGTGGAGCAGTCAACCGCCAATCGCGAGTTGTTCCATCTGCGCACCGAGGAGCGCATCAGAGCCGCGTTCGCGACGCGCAACGAGGGCGCTCACCGGAATGCCTGGCTGTACCACTACAATCCATTGACCGTCGAGCTGACGTGAGGGCAGGCGTGTGCCTGGCTGCGGCGGAGGTTCCTGGTACGGGATAGGCAAAGGGGCCGCCGTTTCCGGCAGCCCCTTGTTTTTAATGTCGTAGACTGATCGTCAGATCAGAACTTGATGGTGGCGCCGGTGTAGAGGATGTCGATGTCCTCGACGCTGTTCGACTTGCTCTGATTGGTGAGGTTGGTGCTGTCGATCAGGGTGAAGTCGGCGGATGAGCGAGAATAACCGACGTAGAGCTTCATCGCTGCGGCATCGATGTCCTGGGTGATGCCGACGCCCCAGATTGTCGATTCCGCAGACTTCACGTAGGCGGTCCTGCCAATCGAGTTCAGAACATCGCTCGAGCCGATGGTCGCGATCGAGGCGCTGTTGGTCGCGCTGGAGCCGTTGCGCACGTTGCCGGAGCTTTCGTGCGAGGCATAGGTGCCCCAGAACGTGGTCTTGCCGAGCGAGTTCAGCTTGGCTGCCCAGCCGGCCTGCACCCACCAGGCATTGTCGTTATTGGAGATGTGCTGCGACAGTCCGGCCGCGGCCAGCTCCGCTCCGCGGTCTCTGTTGGCATCGTCGATCTCGCCATAGCCGCCCGAAAGGTAGAGGCCGGTCGGCGTGTGCATGATCGAGGCGCTGGCCTGCCACATCGAGCAGTCGACGTTCGACACCGTTGTGTTGTTGCCGAGGTTGGTGCACTGGCCGAGGGTGCGAGCGCTGTCCTGCAGGTAGCCGATGCCGGCAGCCAGGCGGAAAGCACCAAGCTGCTCGACGTAGCGCAGGCCGGCGGTCCAGGTGTCGTCCATGCCCCAGGCTGCCTGCAGCTGCAGACCGGTCTTCTTGGTCTGGCCAAGGAAGAACGGGGAGGTGTACTTCACCAGAGACGCATTGCCGGAGTAGTCGAACTGGGCGGTGTCGTCGTAGTTACGATGGAACGCATTGTTCCAGGTGAAGGAGCTCAGGCCGCCGTTGCCTGTGGCGCCGTCGCGACGCAGGCGGAAGTTCTGGTGGCTACGGCCGAGAACCCAGCCGTTGCCGGCGAAGCCGTCCGGGCTGGCCAGATTGATGGTGCCGGTGCCAGCCGACGCATCGGACTGACGGCCGACCGTGATGCGGCCGTAATTGTTGGAGGCAATGTACCAGTTGGCCTGACGCAGCGAGACGCTTTGCGTATTGAAGGCCGTGATGGTGGCGCCCTGCGTGGTGGCAAGCGGGAACTGGTTGGCAGAGCTGGAGCGGCCAGAACGGATCTGCAGCTCGATCTGATAGCCGGCGCTCCAGTCACCGTTGATCTTCGCGGAGCCTCTGACGCCAAGGCAATTCTTTGTCGCGTTATTCTCGAGCACGTAGACGTTGGACTCGTCTCCGTCATTCCACCAGATCACCGACTGGCTGACCTGGCCGTAGAGCTGCAGGGATACCTTGCGGTTGCCCTTGCGTACGGTGGTTGCTTCCAGGTCCGCCACCCGCTCTTCCAGATCCGCGCAGCAATTGCCGCCAAGATCCGCTGCGTTTGCAGCAGTTGCTGCTGCCAGCACACCAACTGCTGCCAGCATTGCCATTCGGCTTGCCGACTTCATGTTGCCCCCGTTCATTCTTTCAACTCCTTCGCGCAAATCTGTTCGTTGTCAGATCGTTTCAGTACCGATGTCGCCCCAGGGGTGTCGGACAAGAGATTCCGCAGTACTCCGCGATACAACCTGCTTGAACCCCACACTGAAAACAGCGAGCGCTGCTCCCTTCTTGTTGGGCGTTGCGCTATGCCGGCTGGGTTAGTGACCGGCATCAGCAGCAACTCCACAGTCCTGGTGCGGGGATTTGCGGCGCTTGATGGGAACCGGCGCTGCGTCCCGCTGCAGTCGTCGACAGCCTTGACTTGCTTGCTGACGCCGAATGTACGGGTAACTTACTAAGCATGTCATCTTGAGTCATTTTCTGAGTGATTTCATATAGTTGTCATGGAAGTGTCATCAATTAGGCTTGGTTCAATTCGGTTGTGTGACAAGCCAACTTCCCATCAATGAAGAAAAATTTACGCTTGGAGAGAGGTATTGTGACAGCAGATCGGCGGGCGGCAGTAGGATGAAACGGCCGAGACTCACCGATGCGAATTTGTCGAGATGGCGTGGCTGAAGCGGCACAGGGGTTCTGCGCGGTCGCCGCCGGCGCTCTTGAAGGGAAGGACCGTTGCGCAAAAAAGGGCCGCCGTTTCCGGCAGCCCCTGATTTTTCGTGTCGATGTCTGGTCGTCAGATCAGAACTTGATGGTGGCGCCGGTGTAGAGCACGTCGATGTCCTCGACGCTGTTCGACTTGCGCTGGTTGGCCAGGTTGGTGCTGTCGATCAGGGTGAAGTCCGCAGACGAGCGAGAATAACCGACGTAGAGCTTCATCGCCGCGGCATCGATGTTCTGGGTGATGCCGACGCCCCAGATCGTCGATTCCGCGGACTTGACGTAGGCGGCCGTGCCAATCGAGTTCAGGACATCGTTCGAGCCGATGGTGGCGATCGAGGCGCTGTTGGTCGCGCTGGAGCCGTTGCGCACGTTGCCGGAGCTTTCGTGCGAGGCATAGGTGCCCCAGAAGGTGGTCTTGCCGAGCGAGTTCAGCTTGGTAACCCAGCCGCCCTGCACCCACCAGGCATTGTCGTTGTTGGAAATGTGCTGCGACAGGCCTGCTGCGGCAAGCTCCGCTCCGCGGTCTCTGTTGGCATCGTCGATCTCGCCATAGCCGCCCGACAGGTAGAGGCCGGTCGGTGTGTGCATGACCGAGGCGCTAGCCTGCCACATGGAGCAGTCGACGTTCGACACTGTGGTGTTGTTACCAAGGTTGGTGCACTGGCCGAGCGTGCGGGCGCTGTCCTGCAGGTAGCCGATGCCGGCGGCCAGGCGGATGGCGCCGAACTGCTCGACATAACGCAGGCCGGCGGTCCAGGTGTCGTCCATGCCCCAGGCTGCCTGCAGCTGCAGACCGGTCTTCTTGGTCTGACCAAGGAAGAACGGGGAGGTGTACTTCACCAGAGACGCGTTGCCCGAGTAGTCGAACTGGGCGGTATCGTCGTAGTTGCGGTGCCAGGCATTGTTCCAGGTAAACGAGCTCAGGCCGCCGTTGCCAGTGGTGCCGTCGCGACGCAGGCGGAAGTTCTGGTGGCTGCGGCCGAGAACCCAGCCATGACCGGCGAAGCCGCCCGGGCTGGCCAGATTGATGGTGCCGGTGCCGGCTGACGCGTCAGACTGGCGGCCGACCGTGATGCGACCGTAGGTCTTGGAGGCAAGGTACCAGTTGGCCTGGCGCAGCGAGACGCTCTGCGTATTGAAGGCCGTGATGGTGCGACCCTGCGTGGTAGCGAGCGGGAACTGGTTGGCCGAGCTCGAGCGGCCAGAGCGGATCTGCAGCTCGATCCGATAGCCCGCGGTCCAGTCACCATTGATCTTCGCGGTGCCTCTGACGCCGAGGCGGTTCTTTTCGGCGTTGTTTTCGAGCACGTAGACGTTGGACTCGCCGCCGTCATCCCACCAGATCACCGACTGGCTGACCTGGCCGTACAGCTGCAGGGATACCTTGCGGTTGCCCTTGCGCACAGCGGTTGCTTCCAGGTCCGCCACCCGCTCTTCCAGATCCGCACAGCAATTGCCGCCCAAATCCGCCGCGTTTGCCGGCATTGCGATCAGCATTCCGCCAGCGGCCAGCAGCGCAAGAACGCTCACGCTCTTTATTCCGCTCCCGATCATCTTGCCCCCATTCATCCTTAAGTCTCCTTCACGCGCTACTGGAGTTGTTTAATTGCCAAAGAGGTGGCGTTGCAGTAATTGCACGTTGACGGGATGTCTCGGTGACGAACTGCTTTCAACAATCTGTTGGATGTTGTTGCGCCCTCTACTCTGATTTACTGGGTGCGCCAGGCATCGGTCCGAAGATCGGACCGGTTGCCCGGTGCAGCTTGTGCGCATGGACTTTCACCACGCCCGAGCGGCAGAAACGCCGTATGACCAGGAGGACATTTCCGTGCTCGTTGTGATTGCCGAGCGGGATTTGAGTTGGTTCGCTTGACGATCACTGGCGAACAATAAGTCGGGGCTCTGTCATAGTCATTTGTTGGCGCATGTCTTTGAATTGTAATAGTTCTGTCATAATGCGTGTGGTTGCGGTGGGCATATGTGACAGGCTAAATGTCGGCAATACCGTCTGGAAATATTGTTGCTCAGGCCGGATAGTCACAGTCGTTCTAATTGAATACTCTAAGCGCTCGTACGGTGGACCGTTTCGATGCTTTAAGAGCATGCAGTTGCGCCATGATCACAGCGTGTGACACCGGCCAGTCGTCTGAAAATTCTCTGGCAAGTCTTGACGTTGCCGGTGGTTGTCCGGGCGTCTGTCTGGCTCAGTGACAAGGAAATATTTGCTAAGTATTTAGACTTGGGTTTGCGCGATGGTAGTCGTTGGCGTGGTTCAATTCCTGTCTTCCAGAAGCCGCCGCGCGATCACCTGCGCCTGGATTTCGGCTGCGCCTTCGAAGATGCTGAGGATGCGGGCATCGCAAAGCAGGCGTGAAGCCGGATATTCCAGGGCGAAGCCGTTGCCGCCGTGAATCTGGACACCATTGTCGGCTGCCGCCCAGGCGACGCGCGCGGCGAGCAGCTTCGCCATGCCTGCCTCCAGGTCGCAGCGACGGCCCTGGTCCTTTTCGCGCGCAGCGTAATAGCTGATCTGTCGCGCAATCATGATCTCGACGGTCATCATCACGATCTTGTTCGCGACACGGGGAAAGGCATAGATCGGCTTGCCGAACTGCTGCCGCTCCAGGGCATAGGCCAGCGCATGGTCGAGCGCTGACTGTGCGACGCCGATGGCGCGTGCCGCCGTCTGGATGCGGGCGGACTCGAAAGTGCTCATGAGCTGTTTGAAGCCCAGTCCCTCCTGGCCGCCGAGCAACTGGGAGACGGGCACCTGGAAGCCGTCGAAGGAAATCTCGTATTCCTTCATGCCGCGGTAGCCGAGTACCTCGATCTCTCCGCCAGACATGCCGGCGGCTGGAAACGGGTCGGCGTCAGTGCCGCGCGGCTTCTCAGCCAGCAACATGGAGAGGCCCTTGTAGCCCGGCTCGGAAGAGTTGGTGCGGACCAGCATGGTCATGAGGTCGGCACGTACGGGATGTGTAATCCAGGTTTTCTGGCCTGTTACGCGGTAGGTATCTGCGACCCTTTCGGCCCTGGTGCGAAGCGATGCGAGATCCGAACCGGTATTGGGCTCGGTGAATACGGCGGTTGGGATGATCTCGCCGCTGGCGATGCGACGCAGATAACGCTCTTTCTGCTCCGGTGTGCCGCTGCCGAGTATCAACTCTGCGGCGATCTCGGAGCGCGTGCCAAGCGAGCCGACACCGATATAGCCGCGGCAAAGCTCCTCGGAGACGACACACATCGCTTCCTTGCCGAGACCAAGACCGCCCACGCCTCGGGCAATGTGATGCCGAAGACGCCGAGGTTGGCCAGCTTCTCGATCACCTCCATCGGAATGTAGGCGTTGGCGAGGTGCCACTCATGAGCATGAGGGCTGACCTCGTCGCGGGAGAAGCGGAACATCTCCTCGCGCATGGCGCCCAGCGTCTCATCGAGGCCGGTATTGCCGAACGTGGTGGCCGTTGGATCCGCAGCAATCAAGGATGCCAGCTCGGCGCGTACAGTGGGGCTTTCACCTGTCCTGACGGTGTCGGCGACGGCGTCCTCGAAAGTGCGAATGGCTGCGGTCGGAATGCCCAGCCCGGTGGGGCGGATGATCTCGCCCTGGCTCATCGGAATGCCGCCGGCAATCTGGCTGGCATATTCGGACATGCCGATGGCGAGGATCAGCTGCTCGGTGCGCTCGAAGGTGCCAGAGTCTGAAAGCCGCTGCGCCCAGGCATGCAGTTGACGCAGACCTTCGACATAGGTGGCCAGCCAAGCCAAGCCGTGAGCTGACGCTTGCGCGGCGTCCAGTCCCTCGTTCGCGACCTGATCGCGGACAGCGGCGCGGGCTTGCTGAAGCAGTCGGTCGGCTGCCTGCACGACCTGTCCGGATTGGCTGATCAGGCTGTCGGGCTGTGGCATCGCAGCCATGGGTGATCGGTTGGACTTGCTGGCTGGCATTGCCTGTATCCTCGCTTCGCGCCGCCTGCCTGATGGGCCCAGTCCTGCGCTTATGCATGGTCCGCGATGGAGGCGAGATTATCCAAGTTCGTGGTGCAGGGCAAAATGCGCGACAGGAGACGGGTTGTCGTCTCAATCCTTGTCGGTGTCGGTCGCCAACTTGGCACTCTGATCGACTGCGTGGCGGGGAGAAGCGTCGCGTGTTTGTTCGGGCGTGGCGTCATCAGCGTCCTCCCCTTCAGGCAGAACAATTGTCACGCTGGCTTCTTCAGCGATGCCACGGTAGGCGGCGTAATTGCCAGGGCTCGGCGGGTGCTCATCGGGCTTGACCGTCTGAAGCCGCCGCAAAAGCGAATCGGGATCGGTTTTGGTGCGCGTGGCCTGGGGAAAGCGCTGCGATTGCGGCGCCCCGGCGGGCCATGCCGTGGTGCTCTCATCAGGGCTGTTGGCGGCCAACGCGAGCAGCTCGATCAGCGATGATGCCGGCCGACGTCTGGTCGTGGGCGGGGATGCCTGGCGGGGCTTCGTCTCGGGCTGGGATGCGCGTGCCTCAGGCGGAATGATCGCAATGCCGGCGTCGGGGGTGGACGTGAAGAAGCTATCCACGACAGCCGCGGGCGCGATGTCTTCAGGAGGGGCTTGGCTTGCAGGAGGCAGCACGGTGCTGGTGGGGTCTCGGCCAGGCTGCTGCTCCGTGACAAGTTTGCTGTTGCCGGCGACGGCCAGACTGGCGGCCGAGGTGCGCCAGCTGCGTGCGCACTCATCGCCTTGGGGACAGGCCAGCAACTCATCGACGATCTTCACTTCCTCGTCCGTCCATGCGGCAATCTCCGCAAAGGTGCTGACGCCGAGATCGCGAAGGGAGCAGGCACGTTCGGCATCGATGCCGTTGATACGCGTGAGATCGTCACCGGCAGCGGCTTGATTTTCAGTTTCGTGCTCGCTCAATCGTGGCGGCTTCGGCTTGACCTTGATGCGCGTGCGAAACTGAGAGGATTGCTGCCAATCGTCGGCGGTGCGATCGGCGGGGGGCGGAGCGGATTGAGGATGATGCTGGGACCCTGGGCTCAATAGCGCAATCCGGCTGAGGATGTCGCGCCTGGCCGCGTAGGCAGTATTGGTTTCCAACAACCGGAGAATCTCATCGCGCTCTGGATCGGTTGTGCTGGCTTGCGACGACTGCTCATGGGGGCTGCGGCGATCGAGGGCGCAAAGCGCACGCCAGTTGGCGTCGCCCATCAGTATGCCCTCCAGGCGCTCGCGCTCCCGCAGCAGGGTCGTCAGCTGATCGGCCTCGGTGTCAGCCATTGGCGGTTCGCAGCACTCCTCGTGGTCATCCGACTGCGGGGGCATCCGACTGCGGGATGCCCTGCCGGTCCGGCCTAAGCTGGCGGGCTCTGGCAGGGCAATGCCCCAGATGAGCCTTACACTACCATCGCGGGTGGACGGCTCAAAGAGGGTGGTGGCGGTATAAGGTAAGCAGAGCGGACTTGCCTCTGCCATGGTTGAGGGTTAACAGCGGAGCACGCGTGGCGTTAACTCCACCCGCAAAGACCGGAGCATCAGATGCTCGTTCTCCGCTTCATTGGCGCGTTGTTCCTGCTGCTTGCCGTCATCGCTTTGGCGGCGGATCTGTCCGGCCCGGTGCCGCATGCCTCAGGCGCGCGGGGGGCGGGCGCCAGGGATGTCATCATTTATCACGATGCCAGGGAAAAGACGGCGTTCACGTCCCTTTACCAACATTGGCAGATGCTGGCGCCAGTGTCGCTGCAGGCGGTGCGCAAGTCGGTGGAGACGAAAGTGCATCCGATGCTGTGGAACCCGATCATCCGCAGCGTGCTGGAGGTTCCGGCCTTCATCTCCCTGGGGCTGCTTGCATTCGGATTTCTACACCTTGGCCGGCCACGGCGGCGGGTGGAAATCTTCGAGAATTGAAATCTCGACGAAGGGTTCAGCGCCGTGGCGGCGGCGCCGGACGGCTCCCTGCGGCGTCGAGCACCTGTGCATCTCTCGCGCGCTCGCCACGGTCCTTGGTGCCGGTTGAGAAATCGTAGCCGATGCCGCCCAAGAGCAACACAAGCATGGCAGCGACAATCAGCAGAAAGTTGATGCGGTGGCGGGTGTTGAGCCGGGCAATTTCCTCGTCGGTGACCGGCTCGTCGGAGGCTGCCCTGATGCCGAGCATCTTGTTGTCGGCGCGGCGCCAGACGCTGCCGCGGTCGATCACCTCGACGCCTGCGCGGTCGGCGATCTGGCGGGCGATGTCGGGGATCGGAAATAACGGGTCGACATCAGCCTCGCTGATATAGCCGAGCGAATGCAACTGGCCTTCCTTGGTCACGATGCGGGCACCGCGCATCATCACCGGGGCTATGGACCCACCGTAGATCTCCCGGCGTGTCTCGACCGCCTCGATCTGGTCATAGGGCACCGTCGCGTGGCGATAGGCCAGCATCGGCAGGATAAAACTGCGGCCCGCTGGCAGGGTGTAGCGAAATGCCTGCTTGCCCACCTCGATCTTGGCGCGGAGCGAGAACATGAGCTCGAACAGCAGCAGCGCCATGATGATGGCGAAGCCGATGCCGAGCACGATCAGGCCCCATGTGTCGAGCAAGGTGCCGTTCAAGAACCGCTGAGCGAGCATGATGGGCAGGCTTGCGAAGAACGGCAACAATAGGAGAAAGGCTATTGCGATCAGCGTCTTGCGCAAGCCGCCGGCCTTGTAGACCAGATGCTCGGATGCGGGATCGCCGGCGCGTGCGGCGGCGCTCTGCCTGGAAACGGCGGTGGCCATCTCTGGGTCCTCCATCGCTGCGCGGTCGCGCCTGTTCTGGTCAACGAAGCTCGCGCACGTTCACATTCGACGGAGCGGGCGATGCCAGTGGGCTAATTGTCTACTATATGGCAAGCTGGTCTGGAACTCCTCACTACATGCAAGATGTGGCCGGGATGTGCCACGTGCCTTCAGTCAGCGACGAACCGAGGGAGAAAGCCCGATGTTCTTGTTCAAGAAGTCCGTCGAGTTGCCGACGCCGGAGACGGCCTTGAAAGGCCGGGACGTGCCGATTCCGACGGCGCGGGATCACTTCGTCAATGGTCGGGCGCTGAAGGGGCCTTATCCGGAGGGTCTGGAGACGGCGATGTTCGGGCTGGGCTGTTTCTGGGGTGCGGAGCGCAAATTCTGGCAGATGAGCGAAGGCATCTGGGTGACGGCGGTCGGCTACGCGGCGGGCGTGACGCCCAATCCGACCTATGAAGAGGTCTGCTCCGGGCGCACCGGGCATAATGAGGTCGTGCTGGTGGTTTTCGATCCGAAGACGATCAGCTACGCGGCACTGCTGAAGACCTTCTGGGAGAGCCACGATCCGACGCAGGGCATGCGGCAGGGCAACGACGTTGGTACGCAGTACAGGTCAGGCATCTACGTCTACTCGCCGGAGCAGCGTGCAGCGGCGGAGGCGTCGAAAGCGGCTTATCAGGCAGCGCTGTCGGCGAAGGGCTACGGCGTCATTACCACCGAGATCCTCGATGCGCCGGAATTCTACTTCGCGGAGGACTACCACCAGCAGTACCTGGCGAAAGTTCCGCACGGCTATTGCGGGCTGGGTGGCACCGGCGTGGCGTGTCCGGCGGGCGTGAAGGTCTGAAGTCAGGAGCTGGGCACTGTCGTGGGCGTCGGCTGCAGTGTGTGAAACGCGAACGGGAGGCCTTGATGGGCCTCCCGTTCGATAGGGGCTCGTGCTGGCCGCCGAACGGCCGGGCAGAAGGGCCGGATTACTCGGCGCAAAGCCTGTAGCTGCTGGCCGTCGACATCAGATTATCGACGCGAACAGAAAATGTTCCCGTGTAATCAGGTGTGAAATTGAATTTGCAACGGGTTTTCTGGTCGGCGGTCGCTTCGCAGATGGATGCGCCGTAGCTGTCTTTTACCGAAAGCTCGAGCGCGGTGTCGGTTGATACCAGGCGAATTGCGGATTTATTGTCCCAGATCGACTCTTTGTAATTCGAATCGAATTCGGCCCAGTCCGCTGCAGGGACATTGCCCTTAAGGCATGTGATGCCCGGGTCGAGTGACTGTGCCCAGGCTGCGCTGGAGGCGAGGGTCATGGTGACTGCAAGGGCTGCGGCTGCTGTTTTCTTTGTTATGCGGCGCATGGAATAGCTCCGTTTCCTGCGTGAAGATGACTGCAATATAGCGCTGCCGATTTAAATGCCGATCAAGATGCGCGTATCTATTTTCTTCAAAGATCAGACAAATTGTGACGGCTCCGGTAACCATTCATTAACTTGAATTCGAGGCTTCTTCGACTGACTGCATTTTATTTCGCAGAAAGCGCGTATCGCGAACAAATTTATATAAATCGTTGCGCCTTGATTTTCAGACTATTTAAACGGTCGGGCTAGTGTCGCAACATAATCAGTCGCGCAAAAGCGCAAAAGGAAGGAAGAGAGCGATGTCAATGGAAGCGCGCCGGTTCGCCAAGACGTGGGTCCGCAACGAACGCGGTAATGTGGGGATCATGTTCGGTATGTTCGCCTTGCCGGCTTTCCTGCTGGCTGGCGGTGCCTACGACTTCGGTCACAGCTTCAATACGAAGCGGAAGGTGCAGGCCGCGGCCGACGCAGCCGTGCTGGCCGCCGCCAACATGCCGTATGGCACCGAGAATGCTGCGCGTGAGGCGCAGGCGACCAATATCTTCAATGCGAACACTGCCGGCATGTCCGGCATCACTGCGGTACCGACCGCCAACGGCAACTCGATCTCGCTGGCGGTAACCGGCCAGGTGCCGACCGTGTTCCTGAAGCTCGCACATATCGACAACATGGACTTTGGCGCCAACGCCAGTGCTGCAGTGAGCTATCAGTCAGGCTCAACGAGCACGACGACCGACAGCGATGGCGGCGCCGTCTGCCTTCTGGCCCTTGATCCGGGTGCAACCACCGGCTTCATCTCGCAGGGCACGCCGACGGTGAACTACGACGGGTGCTGGGCGCATACGAACTCGACGTCTGCCACGGCGATCGATGGCGGCGGCAGCGGATCGGCGACCGGTGCGGGCCACAGCGCGGTCGGCAGCGTCACGGAAAGCGCCAAGGACGTCTACTCGCCCGATCCGGTTGGCGGAAAGGCTGTCATCAACGATCCGTTCGCCACGGTCAGCGCCTACGCAGCTCCAACCTCGTCGTATCAGCCGACCTTCAATCCGCCATCCGTCTCCGGCGATTGCAAGGCCAGCAACCTGAACCTGAAGAAGGGCACCTTCACGCTCGATCCGGGCCGCTACTGCGGCGGCATCAAACTGCAGGCGCACGCGACTGTGACGCTGAACCCGGGCGAGTACATCATGGACAACGGCGCGCTGATCGTGCAGTCGGGCTCCAGCCTGACCGGCTCGGATGTGCTGTTCTACTTCTCAGGCGCCAACTCGACGATGACGGTGATCGGCGGCGGCACGATCAATCTGAAGGGCCGTACCTCCGGCTCGAGCGATCTGAAGGGCATGCTTTTCGTGGCCCATCCGGATGCGGGACGTGGCATGACCACCAACATCCAGGGCGGCGGCAACTTTACGATGGAAGGCATGCTGTACATGCCGACGCAGAACATCATCGTGACCGGCAACGGCAACTCCAACTCTGCCTCCAACGTGTTCGCGATGGTTGCGAAGAGCTTCGAGTTCCGCGGCAACGGCGTGTTCCGCTACAAGCCCTGGAATGCAGCGAGCAACATGCCCGACATCCTGCCGCGCCGCACGGTGCCGGTGGTGACGACGACCAACACCCAGGTCGTCAGCAAGGTTCTGCTCAAGTAAGGCAGAGACCGAACGACAACGAAAAAACGACTTGAAACTAGCCGGGATGAAGCAAGAGCTTCATCCCGGTTTTTTCTTTTGCGATCACATGGTTTTCCGGCCAAGAGGCTGGAGAAACGAGGGCAGGTCGTCGGTCAGATGGTGAATGTGGTCGGGGGGCTCAGACCAGGTCTTGATCTCGGCCTGGCGCGGATCCGCCGGCACGTCGTGGTGCACGAGCACGGTGGTCATGCCGAGGGCGTGGGGCACCTGGAGGTTGACCGGCATATCCTCGAACATTGCCGCCTCGCGCGCATCGACGCCGTGGGCGCGGATCATGCGGTCGAAGGCGCTGATGTCCGGCTTGGGGACGTACTCGCACTGGGCGATGTCGCAGATGTCCTCGAACAGATCCAGAATGCCGACCTTCGTGGCGACACGCTCGGCATGGCGGCGGGAGCCATTGGTGAAGATCAGCCGCCGTCCGTCCAGGCGCTGTATGGCTGCGCGCAGCGTCGCGTTTGGCTGGACCGATGTCAGGTCGATGTCGTGCACGTACTCGAGGAACGGGCCGGGGTCGATCTTGTGGACCTCCATCAGGCCGGTCAGGGTGGTGCCGAACTTGCGATAGTAGTTGAGGCGCAAGTGCTGGGCCTCGTCATAAGGCACGGCGAGCATGTCCGCGATGAACTCGCCCATTCGGTGCTCGATCAAATCGAACAGACGGCAATCAGACGGATAGAGCGTGTTATCGAGGTCGAAGATCCAGACCCCTGTGGTGTCGAAGCCGCGAGCGGCCGGCTCCGCTGGCGTGAAGGCCTCCATAGCACCGTCGTCCGAGGCCGGTTGATCGGGTTGAGGCTGGCGTTCGTCGCGCTGCATGTTGTCCCCGACTAGGTTCTACAGGTGCGGCAAATTAGGCCGGAACGATGCGGAATCCAACCGGTCTCGCGGAACTGCGGCTTAGCCGCCGGCAAACAGCCGGTTGGCTGCCATCAGCAACAGGGTCGTAACGAGGCCATAGAGGGCTACGAAACGAAGGTTGGGTCCGAATGACAGCTCGTTCATGGGGACACGCCACATGGCGCCGGCAGTCGCGATGGACACTGCGGTCAGTCCGACCATGGAGGCGAGGGCCCAGCCCATGAGTGCGGCCTGGCTCATCAATACACCGGCAACGCCAGAGCTGAGAGGAGCGAGCACGACCAACAGAACCGTAATCGAGACGAGTTGGTGGATACCGACCAGGGATGCAGCGGTGGTAATGCCGATGACGATGGCAATTGCGGCCTCGGGGGGCAATTGCATCGACGCAATGAGGGTGGTCAAGCCAGCATCGCTGAGGGCCTTTTCCATCACGCGGCCAAGCGCAAGCGAGACGATGACCAATACGACCTCGTCGGTGATGCGGCCGACACCCTGGTAGACGCTGCCGACGGCGGAAAGCGGGGCGGCCGATCCCACTGCGAGAAGGGCAGCCAGGCAGAGCAGTGGGGTTACGACGACGACGGCCTGCAGAGACGTCATGCTGGAGAAGGTGGTAACAAGAGTGATTATGAGCGCGCACACGGCGACCGGAGGCGCAATCGGCGCAAAGCCCTTCATCGCCTGCCAAAGCTCTCTCAGCCCAACTCCGCGCGCAAACATCAGATGCGCCATTACGAGGCCGATTACCGATAGCGCGAGGCCAGAGCCGATCACCTGCCATAGCGGCACGTCCGGCACGAATTGATAGACAATGGCCATGGCGAGCCAGAATGGCGACCAGAGGGCGGCGAGGCAAAAGCCGCGGAGGCTGGTCTCGGCCGTGGTGCGTCGTTCCTTGTCGGTGGCGTCGGGGCCCTGGATGGGTGCCAGAATGGCGAGCGCGCCGACGACGAGAAGTGCGCCCATCACATGTGCGCCGACGAGAAAGGCGCCTGTGCGCTGGCCGGCATCGAAGCCGCGAAACAGGTCTCGAGCGGCTGCCGTTTCCGGTCTGCGGTCGGCGGTGGCGCGCAAGACGACGATGGTGCCGAAGAAGGCAGCGAAGATCAGGGTGCGGTCGAGCGCGGCGAGCACCAGGTGCCAGGCGTCGGCCCACGTCGCCAGCACGGCGGTCAAGCCGGCAAGGCCCGCCAGCAGCTTGTAGGTACGTGGCTGCAGGCGCGGCAGTGCCAGTGCCAGATATGCGGCCATGACGATGCCACCGGCCGGGGCAGGCACAGCGTCGGGCCACGCGATGCGCAGGATGGCCAAGGCCCAGGCCAGGATCAGCACGTGCTCAGCCCGTGCCAGTCTCACGATATGGCCCATGTGATGTTCCGCGGCCCGGTTCGCGCCTGTCGCCTCACGTCCGCGCCGTGGCGGGACCAACGAGGGTGCCGACGCCGTGCTGGGTGAACAGTTCGAGGAGCACGCAGTGGGGCACCCGGCCGTCGATAATGGCGACGCCCTCGACGCCGGCTTCCACGACCTCGATGCATCCTTCGATCTTGGGGATCATGCCGCCCGTGATGGTGCCATCGCGGATCATTCTGCGGGCGTCATCGATGGTGAGGGCGTTGATCAGGTTCTTGTCCTTGTCGAGAACGCCGGCGACATCGGTGAGCAGAAGCAGGCGCTTGGCGCGCATTTTCGCTGCAAGTGCGCTGGCAAACGTGTCGGCGTTGATGTTGAGGGTCTGGCCATCGCGGCTCAGGCCAACGGGAGCGATCACGGGAATCAGATCTGATCTGGAAATGACCTCGACAATGTGCGGATTGACGACGTCGGGGTCACCGACATAGCCGAGGTCCACGGCCTTGAGGAGATTGGACTCCGGGTCGGGGAGATGGGTGATCTTCTTGGCGATCATCAAATTGGCATCCTTGCCGGAGATGCCGACTGCCTTGCCGCCCTGCCGGTTGATCGCGGAGACTATTTCCTTGTTGATGGCGCCGGATAGAACCATCTCGACAACTTCGACCGTCGGCTTGTCGGTCACGCGCAGGCCGTTCACAAAATCAGATTTTATCTCGAGTTTTTTCAGCATGTTGCCGATTTGCGGGCCGCCGCCGTGCACGACGATCGGGTTCACGCCCGAGAGCTTCAAATAGACAATGTCTTGTGCGAAGGCGTCGGCAAGTGCCTCGTCGCCCATAGCATTGCCGCCAAATTTGATGACTACGGTCTGCTCGTCGTAGTCGATCAAATGCTGGACGGCCTCGGCCAGAATACGTGCCTGGAGATGGGCGGATATCGGTTCGGCGTCGTTGTTGGGCTTGGTCGGCTTCATGCTGGTGCTCGCTTCCAGGTCGGGTCCTGTCCCGTCAGTTCGGAGGGCTCATTGGCGGGGTTCGACTGCTGTTTACAGCGGGGAGACGGATCGCCACAACGCATTTTCCCGTCGCGGCGGAGGATCGGTCGAAAGGGATAATGCCTTAGGGGCGGGCGGGCTGCTTTTTTCACACGGATCGGGTAGGATGTCAGCGTGTGCCGATTGTCATCGGGTGGGTGAGGCAAAGAGCGGCACGCGGGACGGCGGCTGGCCCAACGGGCAGTAGCGACGGTTATCGCGATCAGACAGGGTAATGGCCGTATGACGCAACCGTTCGCGGATGCGCTGACATGGATGCCCAAGAGCCGTGCGATGGGCACGACGCTGTCGTGTGCTTTCGATCTGGCGCGGGCGCGCGGGGCGGCAGCTGTCACGCTGGAGCACCTTCTGATCGCATTGACCGAGGATGGCGATGCGGCGGCGGTGCTCAAGGCGTGCGGTGTGGATGGCGCGCAACTGTCGCTTGCCGCCACGGAATATGTCGAGCGCACGCCGGTTGGGGATCAGCCGATGCCTGAAGCCGATCCGGCGATGATCCAGATTCTGCAATACGCTGTCGCGGCAGCGCGCCAGAGCCGTCGCAACGAGGTCAACGGCGCCATAGTGCTTGCGGCGATCGTGGGAGAAGGAAGCAGCGAAGCGGCCAGGCTGCTGACGAGCGTCGGTCTCACGTTCCAGGATACCGTCAAGGCTCTGCAGCAAGCGAACTCCCGCCGGGCAAATCCGGAAGGGGAGGGCGGTGCGGCAGGACAGGCTCCGGTACATGCTTCGGCACCTGCTCCGGTACAGGCACAGGCTCCGGTACATCCACAGGTACAGCCGCAGGCGCCGCCTCCTCCGCAGTCGATGTCCGGCGAAGAGGCCGGGGGGCAGCGGGCGAGGCAAACCGGCCAGCCACCGGGACCAAGTGGGGAGTTGCAGGCCCGTGAGCGAGTGGCGCCGTCAGCTGCAAGAGAGCCCGTGGTCGCAGCAGAGCCAGCTGCTACCGCGACCCAGTCGGCTGCGGTTTCGCGGCCGGGGGCCAACGAGGATCCAATCACAACTGCCCGGCGAAATATCGAAGCCAAGCGAAGCGGTCCTTCGGAGCGTCCTTATCCAACTTCGGAGCATCAACCGGTCCGTCAGAATCCCATGCCGGCGGCGGTCTCGGCGGAGCCGGCTGCAGCGGGCGCATCCAATCAACGGATAGACAGGGGACGGGCTGGCCCGCCTGCTGCGCATTCCGCTGGCGCCGGATCGGGACTGGGCGCCGGAAACGACTGGATGCCGCCGCCGCGACCTGCCGAACCGGCAGCACCCCGGCCGCCGCGCATGCCGCCGCCAGTGCCGACAATGCCTGGGCCGCCGCCGCTGCCGTCCGCAGCCGGCGCGGAGCAGAGGATGGGTGGTCACGGCCAAGCAAACGGCGTCGCCGAGGCTCAGGCGTATGCACCTCCGTGGCCGGATCCGAACGTCAATGCGGGCAGGCCTGATGGCCCGACGGCAGCTGCGCAAGCTGGCCGCTACGATCCAGCGGCGGCGCCTCGGCCCGGTTCTGGAGGCGGGACGGCAGAGGCGCTCGACATCGCGCGATTGGCCGACACGCTGCCGCTGCGAATGCGGGATGGGGTTGCGCAGACGGTTGAGATCAGATTCTCAAGGGCGGTCGCAGCGGGACTGAGTGCGCCGGGAGCCGGCTATCGACTTGGAAACACACGCGAGGCGGCGTTGGGGCGCGGCGTAATCTTGCGGTTGAGATCTCCGGATCGTGCATTTGCAGTGGAGCCGTTGTCTCCGGAATGCGTCTGGCTCAGTCAGCGCCCTGAGCCGGAGGAGGACGATAGCGTGCGTTGGCGCTGGCTCGTCACGCCGCGGCGTCGTGGCTATGGAGAATTGCGTCTTGTGGTGTCGGCGCGGGTGATCGGCACCGACGGGCATGCGACGGACGCGGTCTTGCCGGAGCAGGGCGTAGAGATTTCGTTGACGCCAAACTGGCGAAACATCGGCCTGCGACTTGCGGGGTTGGCGGTCGCGGCGCTGATCGGCGCCGTGGCAGCGCTTGGCCTCGATGGCAGCCTGGTTTCCATGCTGGCCGTCATGGGCCGCTTGATCCAATAGGTACCGATGATGGCCTACCGAGGCTTTGCCGCTACTGCTCGAGCAGGCGCGCGATGTCGGCGCGGAGCGCGTCGATGCCCATACCGTCCTCCGCCGATGTCACATGCACAACGGGGTGGGCTGCCGCATGGCGGGCGGCAACGGCCTGCACCGCGGTGAACGTCGCCGCCAGGGCTTGGGGCTTCAGCTTGTCAGCCTTGGTCAGAACCAGCTGGTATGACGCGGCGGCATCGTCCAGAAGCGCCATCATGACCTCGTCCTCCTTCTTGATGCCATGGCGGGCGTCGATCAGGAGAAAGGTCCGCTTCAGGGACGTGCGCCCGCGCAAGTAGTCCCGGACCAGTGCGGTCCAGGCCTCGATCCTGGCGGGCGGGGCCTTGGCGTAGCCATAGCCGGGCATGTCGACGAGATACATGTCGATACCGGCGGGCCGGAAAAAATTGAGCTCTTGCGTGCGGCCGGGCGTGTTGGACGTGCGGGCCAGCCCGTGCTGGCGGACCAGCGCGTTGATGAGAGACGATTTGCCGACGTTGGAGCGGCCGGCAAACGCGATCTCGGGGCGGTCGGCGGGTGGAGGAACTCCAGCGAGGGAACGCCGAGCACAAAGTGCCACGTCCGCTCGAACGCCTGGCGGCCGGCCTCCAACTCGTCGGCGTCGAAGTCCGGCAACTCGAGTCCGGCGTCCGCGCGCGCGGCGCTGCGTATGTCGGCTCGTTTCTGCCGGGGCACGATTGAATCCGTTGAAGGTTAGCTGGTGCGCTTGCGGGCGACGAAGTCAAAGACCGGCTTGAGTGTCTTCTTGATATTATCCACCAGAGGGACTTCGACCTTGTTCTTCTTCATGATGTACCACTGCTGGGCGATCGACAGAATATTGCTCCACGTCCAGTAGATGACCAGCCCGGAGGAGAAGCCACCGAGCAGGAAGGTGAACATCACCGGCATCCAGTTGAAGATCTGCTGCTGCACGGGATCAGGCTGGGCAGGGTTCAGCTGCATCTGGAACCACATGGTGAGCCCCATCACGATGGCCCAGGCACCGATGGTGTAGCCGAGCAGCATGCCTTCGATCGGTGCGAAGGGCAGCAGTCCAAAAAGATTTGTGAACGAGGTCGGATCAGGTGCGGACAGATCCTTGATCCAGCCGATGAATGGCGCATGGCGCATGTCGAGGGAGACGAACAGCACCTTGTAGAGGGCGAAGAAGACGGGGATCTGCACGAGGATCGGCAGGCAGCCGGCCAGAGGGTTGATCTTCTCCTTCTGGTAGAGGGCCATCAACTCTTTCTGCTGGGCGGCCTTGTCGTCCTTATAGCGATCGCGGAGGCGCTCCATCTCGGGCTGCAGCTTCTTCATCTTGGCCATCGAGTTGTAGGACTTGTTGGCGAGCGGGAAGAACAGGAGCTTGACCAGAACGGTGACGATCAGGATCGAGAAGCCGAAGTTGCCGACGATGCGGTTGATGTAGTCGAGCACCCAGAACAAGGGCTTCGTGATGTACCAGAAGGTACCCCAGTCGATCAGCGAGTCGAATTGCTTGATCTGGAATTTCTCCTTGTAGGAGTCGATCAGGTTGACGTCCTTTGCGCCGGCGAAAAAGCGGGTCTCCGCGCTGCCCTTGCTGCCGGGCTCGATGGTGACGCCGGGCTGACGGTAATCGACTTGGAAGTGGTCTTTGCCGCCATCGCGCCATGCCCACAGCCGGGCGTCATACTCGATGTTCTGGCGAGGGATGAGGACCGCAGCCCAATATTTGTCGGTGATCCCGAACCAGCCCTCTTTCCGGCCCTTGTAGTCGCGCACGGCAGACAGGTTCGCGGCCTTGCTCTTTTCGGCCTTCGTTATTTCACCGCTGAGGTCTGAATAGGTGATTTCAAGCAGACCGGAATCGCCGGCAATGCCGATCAAACCTTCATGGAGGATGTAGATTCCTTCAACCTTGGGGGTGCCATGGCGGGAGATAAGCGAATAGGGGAACAGAGTGACGGCGGCGCCCGACTTGTTGTCCACCGTATCGCTGACGTTGAACATGTAGTTGTCGTCGATAGAGATCGTGCGACGGAAGACCAGACCCTGGCCATTGTCCCAGCTGAGCACGACCGGGCTGGAAGGGGTCAAAGGCCCCTTGGTCTCGGCGGTCCAGAGCGTATCGCTGGTTGGCCGTTTGTGTGTCTGTCCGGCGTTACCGGCGGGAACCCAGCCGAATTCCGCATAGTAGGGGTGCGGTGAGCCCGATGGTGAGAACAACGTCACGTTCGGGCTCTTCTTGTCGACGGTCTCGTGATACTTGACCAGCCTCAAGTCGTCGAGGCGGCCGCCTTTCAGCGCGATCGAGCCTTTCAACGAAGCTGTCTCAATGCCAACGCGCGGCGATGCTGCCAGCGCAGCGTCGCGGGTAACGGGCGCAGCAGGCTGGGACTGGGGCGTCGTGGCTGCACTTGATCCGGGAGCGACCGGAACCTGACCGGCGGCGCCGGGTTTGGCCTGGGTGCCTGGTATCTGCTGGCTGGTCTGTTGCTGTGCCCGCTTCTGCCGGTCCTGCTCCTCCTTGAATTTGGGGCCGGCATAGAAATGCTGCCAAAGAAACAGCACTCCCATCGACAGTACGATAGCGAGCAGGAGGTTTTTCTGTTCAGGTTGCTGGCTCAGCATTGGGGCCTCGGCTCTGCCTCACTCGTGTAGCGCACTTGACGTTTGGTACCGGCATGCGGCTGGCCTCGATAACCAAACGTCTGGTGCAAAAGCTACACTCGTCTGATGATGTTACTCGTGTTCCTCAAGGTTGCGACATTTGCTTTCGTATTCGCTGCAAGGGCAAGCAAATGTCAGAACCGGAACACTAGGGGAATGGCTCGGTTACCTGCGGCCTTTTAACCGTGTTTGGCGCGCAGGCGAAGGGACACCTCGTCACGTTGTCGCGTATGTGGTGATTGCGGTGGCGAGAGTCAGTGTCCTTGCATGCGATGCAGCCCTAAACAGATTTACGCGCTGCGATGTGTGGCATTTGCGCCGTTCTCATTCATCTCTGTCAGTCCGGCTGTTTGCCTTGTTCCTGCTTGCGGCCGCGTCTGCGATGTTGCGGGGCGGGTTGAGGCGCGTAATCGAGGCTTGTTGCGGCAGGGTGGTGGGCACGGGGCCGCGCGGGTGAAGTCGATCGTCTGTGGACTTGTGCGAATGCGACCCGAAAATCGGCTTCAATTTCTGCGAAGGGACGGTCGAATGCCGGCTCGCGAGCGACGACGACATAGTCAAAATCGAGCCTGGCGCATGCGGGGGCCGTGGCAACGACAGCAGCCTTCAGCCGACGGCGGATGCGGGAGCGACGCACTGAATTGCCCAGTTTCTTGGTCACGGTGAAGCCGAAGCGGGGGACGCCGAAGGGCGGGCCGGTCGCGGCAGATGGGTCGTCGCCGGCGTCCCTTCGCTTTCCTTCCAGCACAAAGGCAGGCGTCGACCAGCGGCCGCCGCCCCGCACGCGCTGGAACTGGGATCTGCGTTTGAGGGTTGCCAGGCGCGACATGACTGCCGGCTCCGTTGGGGGCCCAGTCCAGACGCCATTTCGGCTTCGTTGTTGGCCGGGCTATGTCAGGCCGAAAGACGCTTGCGACCTTTGGCGCGACGGCGGGCAAGCACTTTCTGGCCACCCTTGGTCAGCATCCTGGAACGGAAGCCGTGGCGGCGCTTGCGAACGAGCCGGCTCGGTTGATAGGTGCGTTTCACGTCGATTTCTCCGATCTGGTCGCCTACCCTACGGCGCTGCCCCGCGACGTCGGCTCAGCGCCCGAATGGCGGACGCGCCGGTCAGGACCAGGCCAGCACTGTGGCAAGGCTCGAATGGCTTGAAGCGTCGAGCTTATAGGTCGAGCAGCCGGTGAAGTCAAACACGTGTTGCCAGACGCATTGCCATGCGGAGCGTGCCAGAGCAAGGTAGCCCGTGGGCAGCGCGTGGGCGGTGCTTAAGGTGGGCTGGCGCGGCGTGTTGGCGGTTGAATGGAGCCGTTCGGTGGCTTAGGTTGGCGGTGCTGCCGCGGTGATCCTACAAGTCCAGCGTCTGCTTATCGTCCGCGGGAATGCGTTCCGCAGCCGACCACTATCAACATAGATCCGGCAACTTTCGCTGGAGCCCGGAGCCCATGCGCCCATCCAAACGCCAACCCGACGAGTTGCGCCGCGTATCGTTCGAACGTGGTGTCTCCATGCATGCCGAAGGCTCATGCCTGATCAAGTTCGGCAATACACATGTGCTGTGCACGGCCAGCCTGGAGGAGCGCATTCCGCCCTGGCTCAAGGGGCAGGGGCGGGGATGGGTCACGGCCGAGTACGGCATGCTGCCGCGCGCCACGACAGAGCGTACACGGCGGGAAGCCACAGCCGGGCACCCATCCGGGCGCACACAGGAGATCCAGCGGCTGATCGGGCGGTCGCTACGAGCCGTCGTCGATCTCAATAAGCTCGGCGAACGGCAGATCTCGATCGACTGTGACGTCATTCAGGCCGACGGAGGCACGCGCACGGCGGCGATCACCGGGGCTTGGGTTGCTTTGCATGATTGCGTCAAGTGGATGGAGGCGCGATCGATGGTGCGGGAGGGCGTGCTGAAGGATCAGGTGGCGGCGGTCTCCGCAGGGATCTACGCGGGCTGTCGGTGCTCGATCTCGATTATGCCGAGGACAGCGAAGCGGATGCCGATGCGAATTTCGTCATGACGGGGACGGGCGGCATCGTCGAAGTGCAGGGCACGGCGGAGCGCGAGGCGTTCAGCCAGGAGAAGTTCGACGAGCTGATGGGACTTGCCCGCCGCGGCATCAAGGAATTGGTGTCGCTGCAGAAGCTGACGGTGGGGTGAGTAGGTAGTTTGCAGCAAGGTGGCGGGCATGCGACCCAACCGCGTTCTCGAGACCGTGCTTTATGCGACCGATCTCGATGCCATCGAGCGGTTCTACGCCGATGTGCTGGGGTTGAGCCGTCGTCGCGGTTGCCGGGGCGGCAGGTGTTCTACAAGCTCGACGGCCAGATGCTGCTGATCTTCAATCCGGATGCGACGGAGATCGCCGCCGGCGGCCGAGCCGCATTGCCGGTGCCGCCGCATGGTGCGCGCGGGGCCGGTCACGTCTGCTTTGCGGCGAGTGCGGGAGGAGATCGCGCGCTGGCGCCAGCATCTCGAGGCGATGGGTGTGGCCATCGATGCGGATTTCGAGTGGCCGCAGGGCGGGCGGTCGATCTACTTTCGCGATCCGGCCGGGAACTCGATCGAGTTCGCCGAGCCCAGGATATGGGGGCTGTAGGACAATGCGCGGACTGAAGCGGGGAGACGCGGCTGGTGGTAGCCAGCCACAACGAGGGCAAAGTGCGAGAAATCGCCGAGCTTATCGCACCGTTCGACTTACAGGCGGTCTCGGCTGGCGAATTGGGACTGCCGGAGCCGGAGGAGACCGAGACGACGTTTGTGGGCAATGCAAGGCTGAAAGCTATGGCGGCTGCGACTGCATCAGGTCTGCCGGCGTTGGCCGACGACAGTGGCGTCGAGGTTGAGATCCTGGACGGCGCGCCGGGCATCTATTCCGCGCGCTGGGCCGGTCCGACCAAGGACTTCGACATCGCCATGCAAAAAGTGCGAGACGAAGTGGCGCGGCGGGGTGGCTGGACGGGCGAGGGGCCGGTGGCGGATTTTGCGTGCGTGCTCTGTCTGGCTTGGCCCAGCGGTGAGACGCGCGAGTTCGAAGGCAAGGTATTCGGACGTCTGGTCTGGCCGCCGCGCGGGAAGAACGGGTTCGGCTACGATCCGATGTTCGTGCCGGATGATCGCGAGCTGACGTTTGGCGAAATGGAGCCAGAGGCCAAGCACGCGATCAGCCATCGGGCGCGGGCGTTCGCCTTGTTCCGCGAGGCGCTGCTGGATACGCAGTGACGTGGGCGCGGCGATTGCCGGTCTCATGCGCTGTTCGGCATTATGCAGTCTGCCGAATGTCAGCGTGGCCCGGCAGTCGCGGTTGCCGGGGTTGGCAGGGATGAGGCAGTCTCTTATTTCCGCTTGGGCAATTTAGTGCCAGGTGCTTTGCTCGTCCTACGACTGGTGGAGGGTGACGATGCTGCCGTTTTTTTGCGGCGGGCTGGTCGTTTTGTTTCCGAATCGCTTTTGTTGACCGGCTGGCGTGGCGCCGGCGCCGAGGCTGGCCTCGTTGGAGAGGTAGACTGACTGTCCTGCTGCTTTCGCAAACTGGCTGAGCGGCGAGCGGCAAGAGCCGAGGTTCGCGATTGTTTGCCGGTCGTGTCGTCGTGCCCGGCATTTTCTGGGGCAGGCTGCTCGGCTCTACTTTTGGAGCTAGCGTCCAATGCGTCTCTCGGAGCCTGGCTGATGCTGCGCGCTGTGGACCAGTAGGTGGCAAAGCGGTGAGCGAGGTTGTCCGGTTCTTCGGCACAAAGTCGCTCCGCGCGGGGCTCTGCGCGTTTGCGCCATTGTGCCTGACGCTTGCGCGCCAGTCCGACAAGCCGCTGCACCTGGCGGCGCTTCAGATGCTCCCCGTCAGGCCCTTCGACAAAGGCTATGAACAGCGCGAGATCCTGCATATTGCCGAGGATTTCAGATAACTCGGCTGCCAGCTTGTTGCGGGCGTCGAAGTACTCCGGCCACGCGCCGCGGAAAAGCCGCATATGGCGCCAGTGCTTCTGGAGGTCCTTGCGCCATTCGTGGAAAGTCACGTCCCTTGGGTCCTGGGCGGCCAGGCGCCAGGCGTTGCGGCAACGTTTGTATGTCTGTCGAAGGCCGTCGAAGAGGGGGGCGTGTGAATCGGGCTTCAACCGCAGCTTGTTCCAGGCATGAGTTGCCTCTTCTAGCTCGCGTTGGACGCGGGCGAGTTGCGAGGCTTGCTGAGCGATGCCGATAATGAGTTTTGCGCTCAGTCTGGCGTGCAGCTGCTCCAGCGTGAGCCTTTCTGCCGGCTCAGCAGACTGCTTGAGTGCTGTCGCTGTCGCCAGGAGTACGGTTGCATCGCGCGAGCTAGCAAGCGCTCTTGCGATGTCGCGAAATCTCTTGTTCTCGCGGTTGTAGGCTTTGTCGCCAATGCCAGGCCGGATCAACTGCAGAAGTGCGCGAATGCGTTTCAGGCACTTGCGGGCTTCGTGTACGCCAACGGCTTTGTCCTCGGCAGAAAGTTCCGTATGGGCACGCTTTATCTGCTCGAGGCCAATGCGGAGCACGCCTTTGGATGCCGGTTCGCTGATTTTCAGTCGATATGCCATGCGGGGTTACGACGCTCTTCACAGGCGCTTTCTTCACAGGCGCTTTCGCGTTCACATCTCGTGGTGCGCTTTGGTTTACGGGGCCAACTTCTTTGTCCGATAGTCGCGGTTGGTTAGGAAGCTAGTGTAGCGCACCTGACGTTTGGTACCCGCTTGGCGCTCGCCTCGAGACCAAACGTCAGGTGCAAAAGCTACACTAGAAACATAATCTTGCTAGTGCTCCTTATGGTTCTGACATTTGCTCTCAATGGTGCGGAACCGGGAATCAAATGTCAGAACCGGAGCACTAGAGCGATGAATTAATGGCAATCTATGACATGTATACGACGGGTGTCATGCAGGTGTCATCGGCCAATGCTAACCGCTCTTCTTTTAGGTGAACGCCAACAGCTCAGCGGCGGATCTCTTTTCGCACGCCGCGCGCCCAGTCGAGCCATAGCTCGACGCGGGCTTCAGGGTGCGGGCTGGTCACGATGTCAGTCAGAATTGCCACCGAATCCGCTCCGGCGGCGAGCACGCCCGGTGCCCGCTCCGGTGTGATGCCGGCGATGCCGACCAGGGGCAGCGCGCCGATGCGGCGTTTCCATTGCGTCACCTTGTCGAGGCCCTGTGGCGCCCACTTCATCGCCTTGAGCCTGGTCTCATAGACCGGTCCCAATGCGACGTACGACGGGTTGGCCGCAAGGGCGATCTCCAGCTCCTCCATGCTGTGGGTGGAGATGCCGAGGCGGATGCCGGCGGCGCGGATGGCGTCGAGATCTGCCTCGGCCAAATCCTCTTGGCCCAAATGCAGCCAGCGAGCGCCCAGCTCTATGGCGGCCTGCCAGTAGTCGTTGACGATCAGCTGGCAACCATGCCGTTGGCACACATCCAGGCTGGTCGCGATTTGCCTGCGGACCTCTTCCGCGCTTGCGTCCTTCAAGCGGAGCTGGACGGTGCGGATGCCGAGGGGCACGAGGCGGCCGATCCAGGTCGCATCAGGAAAGATCGGATAGAAGACGTCGATTTGTTCGTCGGCAGCCTGGGCGGACGCGGACATGCGACTTCCTTCTCTATAGCTGTTTGCTATTGCTTGCCGAAATCGAAGAACGGCGTGCCGGCGACCGGAGTGGAAGGTTCGGCCATATCGCGCATTTCCATGAGACCGGCTTCGTAGGCCGTGCGGCCCGCCTCGATACCTGCCTTGAAGGCAGCGGCCATCCGGATCGGATCGCCAGCCTTGGCGACGGCGGTATTCAGCAAGACGGCGTCGTAGCCCATCTCCATGGCATGGGCCGCATGTGACGGCGCGCCGATGCCGGCGTCGACGATCAACGGAATTGCGGGGAAGTAATTGCGCATGGTGCGCAGTGCATACGGGTTGGCGAGGCCGCGACCGGTGCCAATCGGCGCACCCCATGGCATCAACACCTCACAGCCAGCGGCGAGCAGACGCTCGGCGGCGCCGAGATCCTCGGTGGTGTAGGGGAAGACCTGGAAGCCGTCCTTGACGAGCTCGGTCGCCGCCTCGACGAGGCCGAACAGGTCGGGCTGCAGGGTATCGTCGTTGGCGATGACCTCCAGCTTCACCCAATTCGTATCGAACAGCTCGCGCGCCATTTGTGCGGTGACGATCGCCTCGCGCGGTGTGCGGCAACCGGCAGTATTGGGCAGGATGCGCAACCCTAGCCCGCCGATCAATTCGAAGAAGCGCTGGCCGGAGCGCTCCCGGGCGGCCTCGCGGCGCAACGACACGGTAACGATGCCGGTGCCGGATGCTTCTACAGCTTCGCTCAGCACTTGCGGCGAGGGATACTGCGCGGTGCCCAGCAAGAGCCGTGAGCCGGGTTCCACGCCATAGACGCGGAAGGCTTTCTGGCTCGGGTGCGGGCTTTCGGTTCTATCAAGCATTGTTTCAGCCGCCCTGTCGTGGAGCCACGATCTCGACGCGGTCGCCATCGGCCAGCGCAGCTGTCGTGCGCGCTCGGGCCGGCACGAACTGGCCATTGATTGCGGTGGCGATCTTGGCGTCGCCGTAGCCGGCCTCGGCGATCAGCTCGGCAAGCGAGCGGGCGCATGTCTCTACGCGCTCTCCGTTGACGATCACGCCAAGCGTTTCGCCTTGCCCGGTTGCAGAGCGCTCCTGTCTGGTTTTCTCGTTGGCTTCGCGAGCCATAGTGGAATGTCCGTTCATGCTTCAACACATCGCAAGACGCGCGCCAAGATGCAAGCGGTGGCATCAGGCTGACTGAGGCCAAATCTGGGAATCGCTTGCGGGAGCCGGGGTAGGCCCGACGATGTCGGCGATCAGACGCTTTCGATCTCCAGGAGGCCGGGGCGCAGTTTACCGTTGGACAGATAGCCGGCGACCACCGCGGCCATGACGGGCGCCAGCAGGAAGCCGTGGCGATAGGCACCGTTGACGTGGATATGCTTTCCGCGCACCAGGGCTTTCGGGACATTGTCTGGAAACGCGGGCCGGACGCCGGCCGACAATTCCAGGATCTCCGCCTCGCCGAGCGCCGGGTTTAAGGCGTAGGCCATGCCGAGCAGCTCCAGAGCGGACCGCATGGTCATGGCACTGTCGTCCTCGCTTTCGATCACGGTGGCGCCAACGAGGTGCACGCCGTCGCCCCACGGCACGATATACAGCGGATAGCGGGGGTGCAGCAGGCGCACGGGTCGGGACAGCGTCACATCGCGGGCGCGGACCAGCAGGCGCTCGCCGCGCACACCGCGCAAGGTGGGCAGGTCGTCGCGGGAGGCAAGACCGCGGCAATCGATTACGATGTCGGCTTCGTTGGGCGGCTGTGGCGTTGGTGGGTATGGTTCGCCCAGGCGGACCTCGGCGCCGGAGTTGCGCGTTGCCTCGAGCAGGAAGTCGAGCGCATCGGGTGTGCGCATATGGGCTTCTTCAGGATAGTAGAGGCCGGTGGCAAAGCGGCCGGCGAGGCTGGGCTCGAGGCTGGCGATGCGGTCCTGGCCAACGGTCTGGTGGCCAGGCGCCATGCGGGCGAAGCGCTTGAGCTCGCTGGTATCGCGCGGTTGGGCAAGCACAAGCGTGCCGGCGGTGATGAGACCGGGATAGACATTGCGCCACAGTGCCAGTCCCTCAATGCCGGCCTCGCGCACAACGGGCTCGGCTGCCTCCGCTTCGCACCATGGGGCGAGCATGGCGCCGGCGAAGCGGCTTTGGGCTGCCGCATAGGGCTGGGGGGAGGCTTCGAACAGGCGCACACGGTGGCCGTCACGGGCGTGACGGAGCGCCTGCCAGATGCCGAAGATGCCTGCTCCGGCGATGTCTATGTTGAGGCCAGTTGCCATTGGATGAGGCTACGCTCCGACCATGTCCGTTGTCAGCTGCGATCTTGCGCAATGGGGTCAGTCGCCACGGGCTACACCCTCGCGCCGCGGGTCGGCGCCGCCTTCCAGCCTGCCGCTGGGGCGCCTGACGATGATGTGGGTTCCGGAGGTCATCGGGCCCATCTTGACGCTGTGACCGAGCTTGGCGAGTTTTTCCGGCAGCCGCTCGTCGCGGTAATCCTTTTCCAGCTCCAGTGGTCCGTTGCGACTGCCGAAATTGGGGAGGTCGGCGGCTGCCTGGGCATCGAGACGCCAGTCGATCAGCCCGACGACACTTTTGATGACATAGAGCGGTATGCGTGAGCCGCCGGGGGAGCCGAGGACGGCTGCAAGCCGGCCCTTGGCGTCGAACAGGATGGTCGGGGCCATCGAGCTGCGCGGCCGCTTGCCCGGCGCGACCGCGTTGGCGATCGGGTAGCCCTTGTCGTCCACCGGCCGGAACGAGAAGTCGGTCAGCTGATTGTTGAGCAGGAAGCCGGCCGCCATCAGGCCGGAGCCGAAGCCGCTTTCGATCGAGGTGGTCAAGGCGACGGCGTTGCCGCGCGAATCGACGATGGATACATGGCTCGTGCCGGCGCGTTCCTGGGTGGCATCGCGGCCAGCCTTGCGCGGGTGGGCTCCGGGGGGCAAGCCGGGGGAGGCCTTGGGCTGGGCGCGGGACGGTGAGATCAGCTTGCGCCGCACGGCGAGATAGGCCGGGTTGAGCAGGCCATCAGGGGGCTTGACGGTATCGGGGTCCGCGATCCAGCGGTTGCGGTCGGCATATGCAAGCTTTTCGGCTTCCACGACGTAATGCACACCGTTCGCGTTCATTGGCGTGCGGCCGAGATCAAAGGGCTCGATCAGCTCCAGCGTCATCGCGACAGCATGGCCGCCAGATGAAGGCGGACCCATGCCGCAGACGCGTCGCGTGCGGTAGGTGGTGCAGACAGGGGGGCGGCGGATCGGGCGATAGGCTGCGAGGTCGGCGAGTGTCAACGTGCCGGGGCGGCTGGGAGCGGCGCGCACGGCCTCGACGATGGCGCGTGCGATGCGGCCCCGGTAGAACGCGTCTGCGCCGTTTGCGGCCAGCTCCTGCAGCGTTCTGGCATAGTCGGGGTTTTTCAGACGCGTGCCGGGTTGATGCGCCTTGCCGTCGGGATCGAAGAAGTACGCGCGGGCGGTGGGCGAGAAGCGCGCGGGGCCGCCGGCGGTCAGCAGCATGGACAGGCGGGGGGAGACGAGGAAGCCGTCGATGGCAAGCTGGATCGCTGGTTGCAAGAGGCGTTTCCACGGCAGGCGGCCGTGTCGCTTGTGGGCCAATGCCAGCATGGCGACGACACCGGGTACGCCGACGCTTTCGCCGGTGGCGACGGCATCCCAGAACGGCCGGCGCGAGCCATCGGGATTCAAGAACACGTCCGGTTTGATGCCTGCCGGCGCCGTTTCGCGGCCGTCATAGGCGAGCAGCCGGCCGTTCTTGCGGTCGTAGGCGAGGAGGAAGGCGCCGCCACCGATGCCGGAGGATTGCGGCTCGACAAGGTCGAGCACCATTTGTACGGCGATGGCGGCGTCGACGGCGGTGCCGCCGGAGCGGAGGATCCGGAGGCCGGTATCGATGGCGTATGGATTGGCGGAGACGACCATATGCCGCTTGGCGCGCACGAGGGTCTTGGTGTCGAGGCCGGTCGCACCTTCGGGGTCGACAGCATATTGGGCGTGCGCGGAGGCTGGCGGCAGCGTCGCGTGCAGTCCTGTTGCGATTGCGATGCACACTGCGAGGCGGACGGGGCCGATACCTGAAAGCGTGCGGATGGACCGGGATGGTCTGGCTGTGAGCGTCACGAGGCCTCGGGTGCTGGGCGGACGGTTGCAGGGCTGCTGGTGGCGGGTGGCAGGTGGTGCGGCGCTTGTAGCCCAGCTGTCGCTCAGTGGAAATCGCGGGATTTCGGTATCACCACCTGCTGGCGCGGGTGGCGGGAGGGGCGGGGCAGGCCGTCGCGGCGAAGGGGGCTGCGGGCGGAGCCGGGCTCGGGGCGCAGGACCTCGTCGGCATTGGCAATAGGTATCGGCATCGGCATGGCAGTGTCGAGCTCCGACAATGTGGCGAGCCAGTCGTTGCGGTCCTCGAGCCGGGTCGAGACGACGTGGATGATGTCCTCGTGGCGCTGGATGCGGCCGTGGATCAGGACCAGGCGGGCGGTCATCACCACCTTGCGGAAACGCTCCAGCGTTTTGGGCCAGATCACGGCGTTGGCGACGCCGGTCTCGTCCTCGATGGTCATGAAGACAACGCCCTTGGCGCTGCCGGGCCGCTGTCGCACCAGCACGACGCCGGCGACGGCGACCCAGGCACCGTCCTTCATGGTGCGCAGGTCCGCACAGGTGAGCACGCGCTGGCTTGTGGAGACGGGGGCGCAGAAAGCTGATCGGGTGAGCTTTCAAGGACAGGCGCAGTGTCTGGTAGTCGTTGACGACATGCTCCGACAGCGCCATTTCAGGCAGGGATATGGTGCGTTCGCGCCCTACTTCGCGGGTCTCTGCCCAGCCAAACAGCGGCAGCGGGTCGGGGGCCTTCAGTGCTTTCACCTCCCACAGCGCCTGGCGTCGGTCGAGGCCGATCGAGCGGAATGCATCGGCTGCGGCCAGCCGCTCCAGCGTCGGCAGGCGAGAGGCCGGCGCGCTGCCAGAGGTCGTGGAGGTTCTCGAATGCGCGTTCCGACTCCCCTTCGGGGAGCCGGCCGGAACGCGGGCTGGGCTTGTTTTGGATTGCGCGTTCCGACTCCCCTTCGGGAGCCGGCCGGAAGCGCGCGTGGCGAGCCGCCGACGAGCCGCTCGGCGTCCTCCTGCCGCATGCCGTCGATCTGGCGAAAGCCAAGGCGAAGCGCAGGAGGAGTTTTACTGGCGGCTGGAAGTCTCAGTCGGCGGCTGGCGACTCCCCTTCGGGGAGCCGGCCGCCAGCCGCGTCGGCGTGTTCGCCGGAGCGGCCAAGAGCAGCAGCCGCGTCGGCGTGTTCGCCGGAGCGGCCAGAGGAAACAGCCGCGTTGACTTTGCTGGCGCCTGGCGACTCCCCTGCGGGGAGCCGGCCGCCAGGCGCAGGAAAACTATCCTCCAGGGTGCAATCCCAGTCGGAATGATTGACGTCGACAGGGCGGACCTCGACGCCATGCTCACGCGCGTCGCGCACGATCTGGGCCGGGGCGTAAAAGCCCATCGGCTGAGCGTTGAGCAGGGCGCAGGCGAAGGCCGCCGGATAGTGGCATTTGAGCCAGGACGACACGTAGACCAGATGGGCGAAGCTGGCTGCGTGGCTTTCGGGAAAGCCATATTCGCCGAAGCCCTTGATCTGGCTGAAGCAGCGTTCCGCGAAGTTGCGGTCGTAGCCGCGCGCCACCATGCGCGGAGATCATCTTGTCCTCGAGCCGGCCGATGGTGCCGACGCGGCGGAAGGTGGCCATCGCCTTTCTCAGCTCGTTGACCTCTGCATCGGAGAAGCGTGCCGCGACCATGGCAATGCGCATCGCCTGCTCCTGGAACAGCGGGACGCCCTTGGTCTTGCCGAGGATCTGTCTGAGCTCGTCGGGGGGGCCGTGTGCGGGATCGGGGCGAGGGATAGGTTTCCGGCTTCCAGGCCGGAGCGGCGGCGCAGGTAGGGATGCACCATGTCGCCCTGGATCGGGCCGGGCCGGACAATCGCCACCTCGATCACCAGGTCGTAGAAGGTGCGCGGCTTCAGGCGCGGCAGCATGTTCATCTGCGCTCTGGACTCGACCTGGAACACGCCGACCGAATCGGCCCTGCACAGCATGTCGTAGACGGCCGGGTCCTCGCGCGGCACGCGGGCCAGCGACATTGGCAGGCGGTGGTGGGTTTCGAGCAAACTGAAGGCGCGGCGGATGCAGGACAGCATGCCGAGCGCCAGCACGTCGACCTTCAACAGGCCGAGCGCATCGAGGTCGTCCTTGTCCCATTCGATGACGGTGCGATCCTCCATCGCCGCGTTGCCGACCGGGACGACCTCGGTCAGCGGCCGAGCGTGTGAGCACGAAGCCGCCGACATGCTGGGAGAGATGGCGCGGGAAGCCGATCAGCTCCTCGGCCAGTTCGATGCACGCGTGACGAGCAACGGATCGTGCGGATCGAGGCCGGCCTCGCGAATGTGCTGCTCGGGCAGCGTGCCGTCCGAGCGCGGCTGCCCCAGACCATGCCGGCAAGTGCGGCGACGGTATCCTCGGACAGGCCCATCGCCTTGCCGACCTCGCGCACCGCGGAGCGGGCGCGGTAGGAGATGACGGTGGCGGCGAGGCCGGCGCGGTCGCGGCCGTAGCGGGCGTAGATGTACTGGATCACCTCCTCGCGCCGCTCGTGCTCGAAATCGACGTCGATGTCGGGCGGCTCCTTGCGTTCCGGCGATACGAAGCGCTCGAACAGAAGGTCGATCTCGGTCGGATTCACGGCGGTGATGCCGAGGCAGTAGCAGACGGCGGAATTGGCCGCCGAGCCACGGCCCTGGCACAGGATGCCCTGGGCGCGGGCGAAGGCGACGATGTCGTGCACGGTGAGGAAGTAATGCGCGTAGCTTGAGCGTGGCGATGAGATCGAGCTCGCGCCGTAGGGTGGCGGCGACCTTGTCCGGCAGCCCAGCAGGGAAGCGGGCCGCGCGCGCCGTCCCAGGTCAGGCTCCTCCAGGTGGGATTGGGCTGTCTTGCCGGACGGCACGGGCTCGTCGGGATACTCGTAGACCAGCTCGTCGAGCGAGAAGCGGCAGGCATCCGCGATTTCGAGGGTGCGGGCAATGGCTGCTTCATGGCCGCGAAAAAGGCGGGTCATCTCACGTGGGGGTTTGAGGTGGCGCTCGGCATTGGGCGGCAGGCGGGTACCGGCCGCCGCCACCGTGGTGCCGTGGCGGATGGCTGCGAGGACATCGGCCAGCGGGCGGCGGTGGGCGGCGTGATAGATCACGTCGCCGGTGGCAACCAGCGGCGTGCCGCAGCGGTTGGCGAGGGCTTCCAGGGCGGCGATGCGGGCGCGGTCGTCACCGCGGTAGGAATGGGAGGCGGCGAGGTAGACGGGTGAGGGGGCGAGTGCGGCCGTGATGCGCTGCAGCTGCGCAGCGAAATCTGCAGGGTTCGGTGGTGGTGGTGGTGGAGGTGGCGGCGGTGCGGGGCAAGGGAAGGCGATGAAGTTGTGGGTTTTTTGTGGCGCGTTCCGACTCGCCTCCGGCGAGCCGGCCGGAACGCGCTGCGATGTGGTTCTACCTTGATCCAGCGACTGCGGACCTTCGATCCGGATCGCTGCTGGATGCATACCGGATCGCTGCCGCGGCTCTTCCTGGCGCGGCGACTGCGGTGTGGTTCTACCTTGATCCAGCGACTGCGGACCTTCGATCCGGATCGCTGCTGGATGCATACCGGATCGCTGCCGCGGCTCTTCCTGGCGCGGCGACTGCGGTGTGGTTCTACCTTGATCCAGCGACTGCGGAGCTTCGGTCCGGATCGCTGCTGGATGCACACCGGATCGCTGCCGCGGGCTTTCCTGGCGCGGCGACTGCGGTTCTATCGCACCGGATCGCTGCCGCGCGCGCCAATCCCAGCTTTCGGGTGGCAGGACGATGAAGATCTGGCCCTCGGCGTGGGTTGTGACATCGTCGAGCCGCAAGATGCATTTGCCCTTCTCGGCGCGCCGCTGGCCGAGGGAGAGGAGGCGGGACAGGCGGCCATATGCGGCGCGGTCCGTGGGCAGGCACAGAAGGCTCGGGGCGTCCTGAAGGTCGAGGCGGGCGCCGACGATCAACTTGAGGCCGACCTCTTTTGCGGCGCTGTGGGCGCGCACGATACCAGCCAGCGTGTTGCGGTCGGTGATGGCGAGGGCGGTGAGGCCAAGCGCCTTGGCCTGGGCGACGAGCTCGTGGGGATGCGAGCCGCCAGTGAGGAAGGTGAAGTTGGTCGTCACCTGCAGCTCGGCGTAGGCTGGAGGCGGGTCGCCGTGCGATCGGTTTTTTATCTTGCTTTCAGATGTTTGTGTGCGCATCAAGCGAACAATCCATGGAGGAACCAGATGGGCTGGGCGGTTTGATGACTGGTATCGGAGCCGGTTTCGCAATCGCGATCATAAAGTCCGTCGCGGAACACCCAGTAGCGGCCGCCGTCGGCATCCTCGATGACGTAGTAGTCGCGCGGGCGTGGTGAGCGCCTGGTGCGTATGGCGCGCCACCATTCCGGTGCGATACGTTCCGGCCCTGCAGCGCGTACGATGCGGCGGCGGCGGCGGCGCCACGTGAACTGCAGCGGCGGGCCTTCCGGCACCTCGGCGATAACAGCGATCGGCTCGGGTGCCGGCAGCAGGAACTGGGGGCGGTGGCCGGGCGCGTGGGTTTTGCTGGCGCCCGGCAACTCCCCTGCGGGGAGCCGGCCGCCGGGCGCGTGGCCGTGAAGCCAAGCTCCTGCATCTCCAACCCTGGCCACGATGGTTCCGCATGGCCCGCGCAGCAGCGATCCGGGCTGCAGGCCCGCAGTCGCTGCGCCAGCAAAAGCCCTTATCCAGGCGCGCTCGGGGATGTGGCTGTCTGCGGGCTCGGAGACAAAGATGGAGGATGCGCCGAGCCGGTTCGACAACCGATCGATCAGCACTGCGGGTGTGGCGAGGGGGCCGGCCAGCGCCCCGTCCAGCGCCCCATCCAGCGTCCTGGCCGGCAATACGGCCTGGGTGGCGGGCAGAGGCTCCACCCTGTCGGCGGCCAGCGTCATCACGTCGATACCGAAGCCGGCTTCGACCGTATCGAGATGCAGCCGAAGCAGCTCGATGATGTGAGGAGGATCGCGTACCGGCCGGCTGGTGCCGATCGCAATTCTGGTGGATGTGCCGTCGCTACGATACAGGCCAAGGGTGAAACGGCTGCCGCCGGTGCCACGCTCCTGCAGCAGATGGCACAGCCTTTCGATGAGCATGGCAGCGGCGGCAGTCACGCCTTCGCTCGATATGAGTGGATCGGTGAAGGATTGCTGGACGATGTGAACGGGCGGCTCGTCCAGCGCGGCCAGCGGCTCGGATGTTCTGCCGAGAGCCTGATCGAGGCGGCTCAGGACATTGCCGGCGAGTTGTGCGGCTTTCTGCGACTGCCGGTGGGTGCGGCTGGCGGGCCTGCCGGCATGATCGCGAAAGCGCAGGGCGAGAGCCTCGCGTGGGAGGTCGTAGAGCTGGCCGATACGGTTGAGGCCAAGGCGTCCGAGCAGCAGCACGGCATCCGGGGGAAGGCGCAACGCGGCGACCGGAAGCGGTGCGAGGGCAGGGGCCATGTCGCCGGCCGGTGCGATCGTCCAGGGCCGTGCGCGATCAGGCGCGGCAAAGCGTGACAGGGCCCAGGCGGCACCGATGCTGTCGGCAAGGCCGAGACGGGGGGTGAGGCCGAAGCCGGCGAGACGACGGCAAAGATCGGCCAGCAGGTCCTGCTCGCCACCGAACAAGTGTGCAACGCCGGTGACGTCGATCCAGATCCCGTCTCCATCGGGCTCGTCGCCAGTCTTCGCGAGCTTGCTTTTGCCGGTTCGGGGCGGGGATGGCAGACCGAAATTCTCTGTATTACGGCGGGGGCCATAGCGGCCGCACCATAGCGCAAGGGCGTGAAGCGCGGCACGATCACATTTGCGCCGGGCTGGGCGGGTGAGAAGCCCCGGCAGCGCAGCGCGAGCATCGGCGAGAGCCAGCCCCGGGTACAGGCCTTCGGTCCGGGCGCGCCGGTTGACGGCGGTCAGGCGAAGGCCGTTGGCGCCGCTTTCGACCAGGGCGAAGGGCGGCTCGGATCTATGCGCCTGAGCCGGCGGCACGGCGGATGGCTCGGCTCGGCGCAGGCGTTCGATCGGCCACATCGGAAGCCAGACGGAAACAAAACGCGGCATCACACCACTCCAGCGTGAACGAGGAGGTTTCTGCCGACAGCGGGCGGCTGCGGCAACGTTCCAGGATGACGGCAAAGCGTGGGTTGCCGGGGGCTTGGGGATCGAACGGATGGCGTGCGCTGGCGGCAGGGGCGATGCGCCAGCGGGTGGCGGTCGCGGCCGCGGGGGGCGTGCGTGGATGCGTAATGAGCAGGCAGGGCGTATTGCTTTGTGCGGCAGCCAGGGCCAGGCGGCGGGCCGGTGTCAGGGCGACCTCGTCGAACTGACTGACGACCAGAGCGAGGGTGCCGGATTTCAGCGCCTGCTCCGTTGCCCACAGTACGTCCCGGCTGCGAGCCGGCTCGGCCATGATAAGGCAGGAGGGATCAAGCCCGAATGCGTAAAGGCCGGGGCCATAGGGCGTACCGAATTCCGCTGCCATGTTCGCGCCCGCACACCACAACAGCGTGCGGCTGCGCGGGCCGGCATCGATGGGGGCGTGGTCGGCGGCACGCAGACGACGGCCGGCAAGGGCAAGGGCGAAGCTGCGGGCGGCAGCCCAGGCGGCAGGCCAGTCGGTGCCCAAGCCGGAAGGTTTGATCTCGTGCACGGCGCCGCTATCGAGGGCAGCGGATGCTACGCTGCCTTGTGCGTCAGGCAGTCCAGGCGTCCAGGCAGCCGAGCAGCTGTAAGCGGCAGGTGCTGGAGCGCGGGACATGCACCCAGCACGCTCGATGCTGCGAATGCGTGCCTTGAGTTTATCGATGGAGCTCGACACCATATGCCTCATTTTTGTTCGCTATATGTTCTAATAAAGTTTCCTTCTGCGGTCAAGGTCCTCAAGGAAGTAAACGGACGTCAATGCAACTCCAGACGGGGTTGTCTGGCCCTTACGGCCTAATCCCAAGGAAGGGTATCCATTGTAAATTCCCAACACTCCACAAAATTGCCGGAAGTGTGACTGCAATGCGCTAAACGCCAGCGGAGTGGCCGTGTATATGACTCGGTACCATCTCAATCCGTTCAGATCCGGCGTCACATGGCGCCAACGGATGCGGCACCACTGGTAACGGCGGGATCAAAGCCCAAGGAGAGTCCTGACGATGACTTTTGTGAGATCAGTCAAGACGATGTTGGCAGCTGCAGGGATCGCAGCCGCCTTGATGGCAACCTCAACGGCTGCGAACGCGCAGACATTCTGGGACTGGAGCGGTCCCAGCGTGCTAGGCGGTAGCGGTGCTGCGACCGTCCGGGTCTCGTCCAAATATTCCCCGGGGCAGATCATCGTCAGCTTCGGTGACAAGCGCCTCTATTACGTGCGCCGCAAGGGTGAGGCGATCTCGTATCCGATCGCGACACCGCGCCAGCAGAGCCGCTGGCAGGGGCAGATGCGGATCTCCATGAAGCGTGTGAACCCTCCGTGGACGCCTACGGCATCGATGCGGCGGGAAAATCCCCGGTTGCCGAGCTTTGTCCCCGGTGGACATCCACTGAACCCGATGGGCGTGCGGGCACTCTATCTGGGCTCCAGCGCTTACAGAATTCATGGGACGGATGCGCCGTGGACAATCGGCCAGCCGGTGTCCAAGGGCTGTATTCGGATGTATAATCAGGACGTGATCGACCTTTATAATCGCGTTTCAATCGGCACCAAGGTGATGGTGACGTACTCGCGCGTCGCCTCGGCCAGCTGACGCCGACCCGCACCACACACGGGGATTACCGGACGGGGAGCTTCGCGCTCCCCGTTGCGCGTTTTATCGTTTAGGCTGAAGCGACACGAACCGCACCGGAAGTTGTTCTATGCCAGCAGACGATCGCCGCTTCATAGATGTGCACCATCACATTGTGCCGCCGTTCTATCTGGACGAATATCGTGACCAGATCGCATCAGGGCGCGGTGGAAAGCTTTCGCCTGCGTGGACGGGGTGGTCGCCGGAAGCGTCGATCGCTGCCATGGATGATGTCGGGGTCGCGACATCGGTGCTGTCGCTGTCGACACCCGGCGTGTGGTTCGGTGATGTGGCTCGTGCGCGCGACATCGCGCGCCGGGTCAACGAATATGCCGCGGGACTGGTGGCGAAGCATCGCGGCCGCTACGGTTTTTTCGCCGTGGTTCCGTTGCCGGATGCAGACGGCAGTCTCGCCGAGATCGACTATGCCTTGGGTACACTGAAGGCCGACGGCATCGGGTTGCTCACAAGCTACGGCGATATGTGGCTCGGGGATGAGCGTTTCGAGCCGGTGATGGCGGAGCTCAACCGCCGCAGTGCCGTTACCTTCGTGCACCCATCGGTTCCGTTCTGTTGTCGGACACTCTTTCCGGATGTGATCCCGATCATCGCGGAAGTACCGGCAGACACAACCCGAACCGTCACCAACATGCTGTTCAAGGGAACGTTCCAGCGGCATCGGAATATCCAATGGATATTCTGCCATGCCGGTGGTTTCGTACCGATGGTGGCCTGCCGTATCTCGCATTACGGCCGGGAAGAGATGAAGCTGCGGGCACCGGAGGGTGTGGAAGCGGAACTGGCCCGGCTGCATTATGATCTGGGGGGAACGACGTCGCGGCCCGCGATGGCCGCACTGATGGCGCTGGCTCCCGTTCAGCAGATCCTGATGGGGAGCGATTTTCCCTACGTTCCGCTCGGCGACACGACCGAGGGATTATTTGAGCTGGGGCTGGCAACCGCGGATGTGGAGGCTATCACTCGCGGCAACGCTCTCAGGTTGATGCCCGGGCTTTCGAACCGCTGAATGCGGTGAGATTTTGCCGGGATGTGGGACCTTCCGCCAACGTGCAGCAATGGCCGAAGTGGCCGTGCGGGCTGTGCCTTATTGCCGGCCGTCGGCGCTTCGATCGGGTCGCACGCTCAAGCGGCCTCGTCTGTCTCAGTGCCCTTGTTGCCCTTTTCGCCCGTCAGAACCGATTGCAGGTCCAGTGCCGGCGAGCGACAGTAATCGGCCAGATGGTCGAGGAATACGCGAAGCCGGGGCATGGTGTGTCTGGTATTCGGATAGAGCGCCCAGATCGCTGCATTTTCGGCGAGCTCGTGATCGGCCATCACGTGCAACAGGCGGCCCTTCGCCAGATCATCGGCGACGGCCAGCCGGGATGTGCGAAGGATGCCGGCGGCTGCGAGCGCTGCGCGGTGCAGGAACGCTCCGCTGTCCGACTGCAACCGGCCGCCGACGCGAACGGTTTCCTGCTCCCTGCCGCGGATCAGTGTCCAGCTGCGCTGGTCGCCCAGCAGCAGGCACGCGTGCACGGCAAGGTCGGCCGGCCGTTGAGGCGCTCCGCACCGCCTGACATAGTCTGGCGAGGCAACCAGGATCACACTATCAGAGATCAGGCGCTTGGCCTTGAGAGCGCAGTCGGGCAGCGTGCCGGCCCGAATGGCGACGTCGTAGCCTTCCTCCTGCAAATTGGCGATGCGATCGGTAATGTCGATGCGGATCTCGATGTCGGGGTACGCTTCTACAAAGGTGGCAATGGCCGGTGCAACGAGGAGGTCGGACAGGCTCGCTGGCGCAGAGACCTTCAGGCGGCCGCTCGGGCGGCTCGATGTTGCTCCAACCGCATCCCGTGCAAGGTCCATCTCGGCGACGATGCGTTCGGCATGCTCCAAAAAGGTGCGTCCCTCGTCGGTCAGCCGGATTGACCGCGTCGTGCGATCGAAGAGGCGAACCTTGAGTACGTCCTCAAGGTGTTGCACGCGCTTGGATATGGTGCCGGGCGTCAAGCCCAACTCGCTGCCGACCGCCGACAAGTTCTGCAATGCGGCTACGCGCGCAAATATGCGCAGGTCCTGAATGTCCATGTCTCAGCAGTCTTAGAGGGTTTGCAGACAGCAGGAGGCAGCGCGCATCACAGAAACTTGGCGGGGACGCGACCGATCGCAGTTCAATGCCCAACCCGGAGCCAAACGCGTTCGCATACCTACCCCTCTTCCCACAGCAACGCCAACAAGTCTCGGCAACATAATCGTTGTCGCCGGGCTGTCATAGTGCAGTGTCGAGGCTGGGGACGATGCAGAGAATGCAACGTGCAAAGCTGCAACATAGGCCTATCGGTTGCTTGACACTCCGTAATCGGAAGAGTGTAGCCGCGAGAGAGCGACAGTGCCGAGGCCAAGCGATCCATAAAGCCGGTTCAAGCGTGGGCGGTCGCGAAATCGAGCCTGCAACGCGGGGCTGCAACGCGGGCCAGCAACTTGGGGCGCATTCGTGCCAGCGCCGCGCACGATACACTCAGCGTTTGGGGACCGGCACGTGCGTCTGCCTGAGGGGCCCAACGCAACCGTTCAGAACCGGCGCATCAGAACCGGCGCAGCAGGCGCTCGATGTAATCCAATTCAATCGTCGGACGCGACTGCTCTCCCAATCGACGGCGCAACTCCTCGAGGATCTCACGCGCACGCTGCATGTCGATTTCCTCGGGGATCTTGACGCTGGTGCCGAGATCGGGACCCTCTGAGCGTTGCGGACGGCCGAGCGGATCGCGCGGAACGTCTCCAGCCGGTCCCATGCCGAAGCGGCGGCCCATCTGCCGCATCATCTGCTGGGCCATCTGCCTGGCGCCATTGCGCAAAGCCTCAAGAGCCTTGCCTTGCTCGCGCGTGGCCGAATCCATGTCGCCTTGCTCCAGCGACCGTTGTGCGTTGCGCATGGCCTGGTCGGCATCGCGGAACTGTTGCGGCGTCTGCTGGCCGAAGCGCCGAAGCTGGCGGCCAAGCTGGTCCAACTGGTTGCGCAAGTCGCCCTGGCGGCGGGCCAGATCGCCCGGCGACATACCCGGCCCACTGCCCTGGCCTTGTCCCTGGCCTTGTCCCTGGCCCGGCTGCTGGCCTTCTTGCCCTTCGCCCTGCTGCTGGCCGCGCTGCGCGCCGAACGTGTCATCCATCAGCTGCTGCTCGCGGCTGATGATGTTGCCCATCTGGTCCAGCATCCGCATCATCTGCTGGCCCTGGCCCTGCTGCATCTGGCCCATCTGGCCCATCTGGCCGCGCTGCAGACGGTCGAGAAGATCGCGCAACTGGCTGAGCATTTCCTGAGCCTGGTCGCGGGAGCCGTTGCGCATCATGTTTTCCAGCTGGTCCAGCATGCGCTGCATATCCTGCTGGCTCATGGTCTGGTTCTGGTTGAGCTGGTCCATATTCATGGGAGGCATCGGCTGCGCGTTACGCGCCAGCTCCTGCAGGTACTCGTTCAAGGCCTGCCGCAACTCCTGCATCAGGCGCTGGATCTCCTCATCGCTGGCGCCGTTCTGCAGTGCGCGCGCCAAGCGGTCCTGCAGCTCGCGCAGGCGCTGCTCGGCCGCACTCAGATTGCGGCCGTCCTCGATGCGACGGGCGATGTGCCACAGCTGCTCCTTGGCAGCCTGCAGCCCGAGCCGGGAGTTGTCTCTGCCAAGACGGTGATAGACCGAGCGCAAGCCGAGATAGACGGCGCTGTCGTCGATAAAGTCCGCAGGTTTGTAGGTCAGCGCATCGATGGCGCCGAGCACTTGCCGCGTGTAGCGGGAATCCTCGTTGAGCAGACGGCGCTGCTCCACCACCGCGCGGGCGAGTGGGCGCATGAAGCGTCGCTCCGGTACCGTCATCTCGATGCTTTGGCTACGGCCGACGTTACCGGCGTGGTCCTTCACGACCAGCGTCATCCGCCCGCGCATACCCGACCACGGATGCTCTGCGAGTTCGTGGAAGCTGGTGGTTTCCTTGTCCTTGGCGGTCGAGCGCGGCAAGCCCAGCATCAGAGCGGGCGGAGGGTCGTAAGGAAGCCGCGGCCCCTTCAGCTCGGTCTCGGTGCGCGCCCAGGCCGTGCGTGGGTCGCCCTGGTCCGGTGGCAACCGCTCAAACACGGCTTCGGCAGAGGCGATGCCGTAGTCGTCGTCGACTTTGTAGAACAGCTTCATGGAGCCGCGGAACGAGATCTGTGGCGGCTTCGTCATCGTGATCGTCGGGATGCGGTCGGGCACGACATGAATAGTCCAGACCGCAAGCTCAGAGCCGCCGGCGAGCACACGGACCTTGCCGGGACGCTTCAGCGTATAGCGCACCTCGGAGGCTTCGCTTCCCGCCGCCGGCTTGGCGTCTGTCTCTTTCGGTTTCTCGGCTGCCTGGCGGATCGGTGTGCCGCCGTCCGGCCTGATATCCAGCTCCAGGCCGGCGGCGCCGCGACCGCTCGTGCGGACGATGATGATGCTGTTCTCCGGCACCTCCAGCTTGGCGCCGTCTGCGCCGGCGAGAAGCAGACCGCCGCGGGCACCATCAGCCAGAAGAATGGGTGGTTTGGCTGTGTACGCGGGCGGCGTGATCCAGGCGTCGAGGCGCGCCTCGGCGGCGGTTACCGGCGGACCGAAGCGGAAGGCGGCCATGATGCGATCGCGGGTGCTGTCCCCGGCCAGGCCGAGCAGCAACACGACACCGAGCAACAACAGCGCACGAACGGCGAAAGGATCGCGACGGTCGGTGCGCGGGGCGGGCGGGGTGACCTTGAGCTTGCCGACGAGATCAGCGAGACGCTGGCGGTGAGCCTGCCAGACGGTGCGGGTGGCGGGATCATCCTGATTGAGGGTCAGCGTGTCTTCATACGAGGTGGCGGGCCGATGCGGGACGCCGGACCTCAGCTCCAGCCTGCGGACTGCCTCGTCGCGCGAGGGATAGCTGACGCGGGCCAGGACGACGAAGGCGGCAAGCAGTGCCGCACCGAACGCACCCAGCACCAGCTTGTGAGACAGGGCATCGAGCCGATCCCAGAGGCCGGCCAGAGACACCATCAGGAACAGGCCCAGAATGCCCAGCACCAACCACATTCTCGGCCACAGGCGCTCGAAGAACAGGGCAAAGGCGCTCAGGCGGACCTTGCGCTCGAACGCCGAGGTTGCCGAGGACGGGTGCTTTTCCGGATCAGCGGCTCGCGACATGGCGGCTCTCTATGTATCGACAGAGTTCAAACATCCTAGCATGGCAGATGGCCCGGATTGCAAAGATTCCAAGCGCTAACTTCACGATTTGTTGCAGCAACAGTCTCTAAATCGGGCGGTTTGGTGGCGCGGTCTGGGCAAAGGGTCAATCCAGCCAAGGTGGCAGTCGGTCCATGGAGATCAACTGCTCGACTTCGACGCGTGGCCTTACGATGGCCCAGCGATCACCGGAAACGAGCACTTCAGGCACGAGCGGCCGCGTGTTGTAGGTGGAGGCCATCACGGCGCCGTAAGCACCGGCACTCATCACCGATATCAGGTCGCCGGACTGGAACGGCGGCAGCGGCCGCGCCTCTGCCAGGAAATCTCCCGTCTCGCACACTGGGCCGACGATATCCTGTACATGCGGCGGCTGATGTCGCAGCTCCTCTGCAACGGGCCAGATCTCGTGCCAGGCCTCGTAGAGCGTCGGGCGAATCAGGTCGTTCATGGCGGCGTCGACGATCGTGAAGCGGCGGGCAGAACCCTGTTTGACGAAAATTACGCGCGAAACGAGCACGCCGGCGTTGCCGCACAGCAGGCGGCCGGGCTCGAGGATCAGCTTCAGACCGAGATCGGCGAATGCGGCACGTGCAATCTCGGCATACTCGGTTGGCGTGGCCGGGGTGGCATTGCTGTCACGATAGGGAATGCCCAGGCCGCCGCCGAGGTCGAGGTGCTCCAGATGGTGACCGTCCCGCATGAGGTCGCTTGCGAGATCGCGCAGGAGGCGGAAGGCATCCCGGAATGGCGCGACCTCCGTGATCTGGCTGCCGATGTGCATGTGGATGCCTGCGGCGTGGATGCCGGGCAGGCTGCGTGCCTTGTCCATCAGGCGCGGTGCGTCGAGGTAGGGGATGCCAAACTTGTTCTCGGCTTTGCCTGTGGAAATCTTGGCGTGTGTGCGGGCGTCGACATCCGGATTGACGCGCAGGGCAATGCGGGCGGTACGGCCCAGCTCGCAGGCGACAGAGGACAGTGCTTCCAGCTCCGGCTCGCTTTCGACATTGAAGCCAAGGATGCCTTCCGAGACGGCGAAGGCCATCTCATCCCGGGTCTTGCCGACGCCAGCAAAGATGATCCGCTCGGCGGGCACGCCGGCGGCACGCGCTCGTTTCAACTCACCGACGGAGACCACGTCCATGCCGGCTCCCAGCCGTGCCATGGTGGCAAGCACAGCCTGGTTGGAATTGGCCTTTACGGCGAAGCAAATGAGATGATCCGAATGTGAGAACGCGGCGTCCAGGACCTGGTAATGGCGTGCCAGCGTGGCCGTTGAATAGCAATAGAACGGCGTGCCGACGGCATCGGCGATGGCCGTCAGCGCGACGTCCTCGGCGTGCAGGATGCCGTGACGATACTGAAAATGGTGCATGGGGTGGCCTGTCGGGCGGTGGCTGCGAGGCGACACCACAGCATATGCCGCCGATTGGCGAAAGCCCGCTCAGCGGTCGGAGGCAGGGTGTTGCTTCAGGCCCAGCGACTGCGCCGCTTTTTTGGGGCGCTCCGGGCAACAGCCCGACGGTGTTTTTCTGGCGCTCCGGGCAACAGCCCTATGGTGTTTTTCTGGCGCTCCGGGCAACAGCCCGACGGTGTTTTCTGGCGCTCCGGGCAACAGCCCGACGGTGTTTTTCTGGCGCTCCGGGCAACAGCCCTATGGTGTTTTTCTGGCGCTCCGGGCAACAGCCCGACGCTATGCGACGCCTCACTAGTCGTTGACGTCGCCCGCTCGTTCGGCCTGACGGCGCCAGAACTCCTGCGCGTCACAAGGATTTCTGAAATCCAGCGCGCTGTCGGGCTTGCCGTTGTCGATATACGTGCAGTCGGCGTCTTGACGGGCAACCGCGCGCGACCGATATCGCTTGGCTGGCTTGGCTTTCCGCGCTTTCTTGGCGCTCGACGAGGCTTTCCTGTCGCGTGCGCCGGCTTCAGGCGACGAGGCGATCTGCGCGCCCCCGATGACAATTGTCGCAAGGCTGGCGAGAAGCAAGAGCCGCAGTGTCATGTGACGTGTTCCAGGTTCGGTAGCTGTGCGGTCGCATCGCCGTATAAACGGCGTCGAGGCAGCTTAGCACATTGATCTATCGTCACGCGCGGGCATATGCGCAACGCACAGTCAAGAATCTGTCGAACAATGCAGGCGTGGGGGTATGCTCACGTGCTGGCGCCCGGTGCAATCAGGCCAGCGCGTGTTACCGGATCAGGCCGTCGAGAACAGAGCCCTTGTGGGGCTTGGGGGTGGCGTTGGCCGGTTTGCCCTGGCCCGAATCCGCGCTTGCGGTGGCAGGTGCCGGCGCCTCGTCCTTCGGCGTCGTGAGAGAGCCTCGCACGCCGCAGCCGGCAACAAGCAGGGCCGCCAGCAGCATGGCACCAACAGCAATCGAGAACTTCATCGTCATGCTGTCCTGCATAGGCGCTCCATGCCGGCACTTCGAACTCGTACAGACCGCGTGCCCCGAGGTGCCATCATATCGTTGCTGTCTGACATGCTGCCTGTCGTGGATCGCATGTCGTCTCGGGCACTTGCAACGAGCTCGAACGGCGTTCGGACTCCACATACTATGCCTGCGCCGCGGCTGCAACTTGCCGTCAGCTGGCAGTCGTCCCGTTTGCCTCGTGCCGGTGCGGGATGTCCGCTCCGACCGTCTGCAAAGGATAAAATGGCCAACCTCCGCGTCGTACTGCGGAGGTTGGCCCACCCCCGCTTCGTAACCGATCATTCTCGTGCGCGAACAAGAATTCCCTGCGCGCGACAGTTCATTCAGCGATGAGCCCACTTAGCGACGAGCGATACGCAGGTTCACCGTGCAATCAACTTCCGCAGGTAACTCCTGGCCCACCGACATCGTGAGGTCAGTAACTGACTTAGCGGTTGGAGGCGGAGGTTTCCAGCCGCGCGATCCACTCGCGAGCCATTTTGGCGACGCTGTGTGGCGCAGTTCCACCATAGCTCGTGCGACTGGCCACTGAATTGTCGATCGTAAGCACCGCAAGCGCGTTTTTGTTGATCCGGGGCTCGATGGTGGCGAGATCCGCGAGTGTGAGGCCGTCGAGCTCAACGCCCTTCGACTCCGCCAGCGCAACGACGCGGCCCGTGACGTGGTGTGCTTCGCGGAACGGCATCTTCAACTCGCGCACCAGCCAGTCGGCCAAGTCGGTGGCCGTGGAAAAGCCACGGCCTGCGGCGGCTCGCATCGTTTCGGGCACCGGCTCCATATCGACAACCATGCCGGTCATGGCAGCCAGTGCCAGCTCATAGGCGTCGAGCGCATCGAAGGTCGCTTCCTTGTCCTCCTGCATATCCTTCGAGTAGGCGAGCGGCAGCCCCTTCATCACCATCACGAGGCTTTGAAAGGCGCCGGCGATGCGGCCGACCTTGGCGCGCGCCAGCTCGGCGGCATCCGGATTCCGCTTCTGCGGCATGATCGAGGAGCCGGTGGTAAAGCGGTCCGAGAGCCGGATGAAGCCGAACTGCGGCGTGACCCAGAGCACGATCTCCTCTGCCATGCGGGACAAGTGGATGGCGGAAATGGTCGCGGCAGCCAGCGTCTCGAGTGCGAAATCGCGATCGGACACGCTGTCGAGCGAGTTTGCGGTGGGGCGGTCGAAGTCCAGCGCTTTCGCGGTGGCATGGCGATCGATGGGAAACGACGTGCCAGCCAATGCGGCGGCGCCGAGCGGGCACTCGTTCAACCGGCGCCGTGCATCGGCGAAGCGGCCGCGGTCGCGCGCGAACATCTCGACATAGGCAAGCAGATGGTGGCCGAACGTGACTGGCTGGGCCGGCTGCAGGTGGGTGAAGCCCGGCATCACCGTGGCGGCGTGGGCTTCGGCTTTGCGGGCGAGGACTGTCTGCAGGCGGGCCAAGGCGGCATCGAACTGGTCGAGCCGGTCGCGGATATAAAGGCGAAAGTCCGTGGCGACCTGGTCATTGCGCGAGCGCGCCGTGTGCAGCCGCCCGGCAGCGAGACCGATCGTATCGCGCAGCCGGCTTTCGACGTTCATGTGGACGTCTTCCAGCTTGCTCGACCAGGCCATGCCGCCGGCTTCGATCTCGGCAGCGACGGCATCGAGCCCCTGGAGAATGGCATCGGCGTCCTCGTTGCTGATGATGCCGGCAGCGGCCAACATCGACGCGTGCGCCTTGGAGCCGCGGATGTCCTGCGGTGCCAACCGCTTGTCGAAGCCGATCGAGGCGTTTATCTCCTGCATGATCTCGGCGGGTGAGGCCGTGAAGCGGCCGCCCCACATCGCATTGGCTTTGTCGTCGGTCATCAGCTCGGAACTCCGGGCGCCAGATGAGTGAAGGAGAACAGCTTGGCAAGCCGCAACCTGCTTCCCGCGGCCATCGTCGTGACCGCGGCTGTCGTTGGGTTCATCGCGATATACGTCACGCTTGGGGGCGGTGACAACGCCGCTCGTCAAGTGGCGAGCACGACCACGCCGGCCCAGGCGACCAACCCGGGCAAGCTCAACGTCGGTCAAGTCACGGGATTCGTGTTCAAGACGCCCGCCGCGGCGCTAGAGCCGGTAGCATTCAAGGATGGGGCGGGAAAAGACCGAAGCCTGGCCGACTGGAAGGGCCGGGTGGTTCTGCTCAACCTGTGGGCGACGTGGTGCGCGCCCTGCCGCAAGGAGATGCCGGGGCTGGCCAGGCTGCAGGCTGAGATGGGGTCGAAGGAATTCGAGGTGCTGGCGCTGGCGGTGGACCGCGGCGGGGCCGAGAAAGCGCAGGCGTTTCTGGACCAGGTCAAGGCAAGCAGCCTGAAGCTCTATATCGACGAGACGGCCCGGACGACGGCCGCACTGCGCGTCGTCGGCATGCCGACAACCATTCTGCTCGACCGGCAGGGGCGGGAAGTGGGGCGCCTCACCGGACCGGCGGAGTGGGACACCCCCGAGGCGAAGCGCCTCATCAAGGCTGTGATCGAGGGCAAGGTCTGAGGCCGCGCTTCATCGTAAGGCAAACCCATTCGTTGGGGCTTACGAGAGGTGCTGGGCATGGGCGAGGATCGGCAAAAGGAGACCGGGTGGCGGTCTTGGCTGCTGTTGGCGGCAGGCGTCGCAGTGGCTGTCCTGCTGGTCATGATTGCTGCGCCCGGCGGCATGAGCGGCAGCGCGTGGCGGGCCGTGGTGATCGGCGCGCTAATGGCTTTTCTCTGGGTGACGGAAGCTATTCCGCTGGCGGCGACCGCGCTGGTGCCGCTTGCGGCATTTCCGCTTGCCGGCATCGCCTCGCTGGAGACGACCGCGCAATCCTACGCGCATCCGTTGATCTTCCTGTTCATGGGCGGGTTCATGCTGGCCGCGGCGATGGAGCGCTGGCAACTACACCGTCGGCTCGCTCTGGCTGCCGTCGGGGTGTCGGGCCGCAATCCGCGTGCGCTGGTGGCGGCGATGATGTGCGTCACGGCGTTCCTGAGCCTATGGGTTTCGAATACCGCGACGGCGATGGTGATGGTGCCGATCGCGGCATCCCTGTTGGGTGAACGGCGGGACGGATCGGATGCCTTCGGCGCGGCGCTGATGCTGGGCATCGCGTTCGCGGCGACGATCGGCGGCATGGGCAGTCTGATCGGCACGCCGCCCAACGCCCTGTTTGCCGGCTACGTGCAGAAGACATTCGGGATCTCGATCGGGTTCGGCCAATGGATGCTGATCGGCGTGCCGATCGTGCTGGTGCTGTTGCCGATCACCTGGATACTGCTTACGCACGTCGTCTTCAGGCTGCCGCGCGAGGATCTGCCGGCGGCAGCGTTTCCGAGCGCGCAGGGTGCCATGTCGCGGCCTGAGCGCATCGTGGCGCTGGTGCTTGCGATCACGGCGCTGGCCTGGCTACTGAGGCCGTGGCTCGCCACGCTCGCGGGTACGACGGCGCTCTCGGATGCCGGCATTGCGATTGCCGCGGTGCTCGTGCTGTTCGTGATGCCGGTCCGATGGACCGGGGCGGGCGCCCTGCTGGAGTGGGAGGATGTGAAGGGAATCCGCTGGGATGTGCTGATCCTGTTCGGCGGTGGGCTGGCGCTGGCGGATGCGATCGGCAGCACAGGCCTCGCGGGCTGGATCGGCGGCCAGCTGAGTGGTCTGCGAGGACTGCCGATTGCCGTTCTGGTGCTGGTGATGATGGTGGTGATCGTCTACCTGGGCGAATTAGCGAGCAATACTGCGGTTGCGGCCGTGTTCCTGCCAGTGGCCGGGGCGGCGGCGATCGGGCTCGGGGTGGCGCCGCTGGAGCTCGTGCTGCCGGTGGCGCTGGCGGCCTCGCTGGGGTTCATGCTGCCGGTGGCGACGCCGCCGAACGCGATCGTCTACGGTACCGGCGCCGTGACTGCGCGGCAGATGCTGACGGCGGGTGCGGCACTGGACGTGATCTCGATCCTGATCGTTTATGTCGTCGCGGTCATGCTGGTGCCGCTGGTGTTGTAATGGGCGGCGGCGTGCGATTGGTGGGGGACCGGACCACTGCGGGTCCGGTCCGATGGCAGTGTCTCAGAACAGTCCTTCGATCTGGCCCTGCCCGTTGAGCCGGATCGCCTCGGCGGAGGGGACGCGCGGCAGGCCGGGCATGGTCATGATCTCGCCGGTGATGACGACCAGGAACTCGGCGCCGGCGGACAGGCGCACCTCGCGGACCGGTACGACGTGGCCGGATGGCGCGCCGCGCAGGTTGGGGTCGGTGGAGAACGAGTACTGCGTTTTCGCCATGCACACGGGCAGGTGGCCGTAGTTGGCCTGAAGGTCCTTGAACTGGTTGCGCACCGCGGTGTCGCCGACGATGTCGGAGGCGCCGTAGATCTCCTGGGCCACCGTCTTCACCTTGTCCCAAAGCGGCATGTCGTCCGGGTACAGAGGCTTGAAGTCGGCTTTGCCGGAATCGGCCATCTCGACGACGTGGCGTGCCAGTGGCTCGATGCCCTTGCCGCCCTCGGCCCAGTGATTGCACATGAACGCCTTCACGCCGCAGCTCTCGGCCGCCTTGATCACCTCGGCGATCTCGGCATCGGTGTCGGTGATGAAGCGGTTGACGGCGACAACCGGCGGCACGCCGAACTTCTTCACGTTCTCGATATGGCGCTTCATGTTCTCGCAGCCCTTGGCGACGGCGGCGGGATTCTCGGTCTTCAGATCGTCCTTGGCGACACCGCCGTGCATCTTGAGGGCACGTACGGTGGCGACGATGACGGCAGCAGCAGGCTTCAGGCCGGCCTTGCGGCACTTGATGTTGAAGAACTTCTCCGCACCCAGATCGGCTCCGAAGCCTGCCTCGGTGACGACATAGTCGACGAGCTTGAGCGCGGTCGTGGTTGCGAGAACCGAGTTGCAGCCGTGTGCGATGTTGGCGAATGGACCGCCGTGGATGAACACGGGGTTGTTCTCCAGCGTCTGCACCAGATTCGGCATCAGAGCGTCCTTCAAGAGCACGGTCATGGCGCCGTCGCCCTTGATCTCCTTGGCCGTCACCGGCTTTCTGTCGCGCGTGTAGGCGACGACGATATTGCCGATGCGCCGCTGCAGATCCTCCAAGTCCATGGCGAGGCAGAAGATGGCCATGATCTCGGAGGCCACAGTGATGTCGAAGCCGTCCTGGCGCGGGAAGCCGTTGGCAACGCCGCCGAGCGAGTTCACGATCTGGCGCAGGGCGCGGTCGTTCATGTCGAGCACGCGGCGCCAGGCGATGCGGCGTTCGTCGATGCCGAGGCCGTTGCCCCAGTAGACGTGGTTGTCGATCATTGCCGACAAGAGATTATGAGCGCTGGTGATGGCGTGGAAATCGCCGGTGAAGTGGAGGTTGATGTCCTCCATCGGAACCACCTGGGAGTAGCCGCCGCCGGCCGCGCCGCCCTTGACGCCGAAGCACGGGCCCAGGGAAGGCTCACGCAGGCAGCTCATGGCTTTCACGCCGATGCGGTTGAGGCCATCGCCGAGCCCGACGGTCGTCGTGGTCTTGCCTTCGCCGGCCGGTGTCGGGTTGATCGCCGTGACGAGGATGAGCTTGCCGTCCGGTTTCGACTTCAACTTTTCGATGTAGTCGAAGGAGATCTTGGCCTTGGTCGGCCCAAACTGAAGCAAGGCGTCGGCGGGAATGCCGATCTTTGCGCCGATTTCGGCGATCGGCTTCATTTTCCCCTCGCGGGCAATCTCGATGTCGGACTTCACGGTCATGTCGTTTGGCTCCAGGCGGTCAGGGCGCGGTTGATGTGTTGGAATGGTTGCGCCGCGCTTGTTGGGCTGCAACCCACTATTCAGGTGGGCGGAGGTCTGAAAGGCTTCAGGCCGCCGGATTGTCGAATTTGGCGCCGACCTTGACGCCAGCGGCCTCCGCCCACTCGGCGGCGGCTATCTTCTGGCCGCCGGGGGCGCGGACACGCTTGATGAGGACGGCACCGTCGCCAGCCGCTACCGTCATGCCCTCTGCGGTAATGGAGAGGATCTCGCCCGGCTTGCCCGAGCCGGACGCCCGGGCGCTGTCGAAGATGTCGAGCTTGACGCCGTTCAAGTTGCCCCAGGCGCCGGGCGCGGGATTTGCCGCGCGGATGACGTTGTAGACCTCGGCCGCGGTTTTCGACCAGTCGAGCTGGGTCAGATCCTTCTTGAACCAGCTTTCATAGGAGCCGTCCTGGAGGCGCTGGTCGTGCTTGAGGAGGACGCCGGCCTTGACCAGCTCCAGGGCCTCGATCATCGCGTCGACGCCCATCGGAAACAGCTTCTTGAAGTAGACGTCGCCGAGGGTCTCGTCGGGACCGATCTCTGTCGTCTTCTGCAACAGGATGGGTCCTTCGTCGAGGCCTTCGTTGGGCCAGAAGATCGAAAGGCCGGTGCGCGTTCTACCCATCGCAATCGGCCAGTTGATCGAGGACGGTCCGCGATGGGCGGGCAGCAGCGAGGGATGGTACTGGAAGGTGCCGAGACGGGGGCATCCAGCACCGGTTGCGGCACGAACAGCAGCACGTAGGCCATCAGGCAGACGTCGGCATTGAACGAGCGCATGAGCTCCAGCGCCTCGGGCGTCTTCCAGCTTGCGGGCTGGTGGACGGGCAGCTTTTTCTCGCGCGCGAGCTCGACAAGGGGGTCCTCGGGACGTCCCTCCTTGGTCGGCGCGCAACAGACCGCAACGACATTCTCGCCGCGCTCCAGCAGCTTCTCCAGCACGGCTCGGCCAAAGGCCTGCTGGCCGTGAACGACGATACGCATGTTCTTTTCTCCCTCTCCCCATCGCGCCGTGCTGGCGCATGCTGGGCGTAACTGACTGACGCGAGCGGGAGGGGGTCGGGGTGGGAGGCGGCAATACGCTTCGTCAAGCGATTGCCCTCACCCTGATCCGCTCCCCGTGAATAACGGGAAGAGGGGACGAAACGCCCCCGCGCCCTTACCCGGCCTTCTTTTTCGCCGTGGTGGCGCCGACCTCGGCGAGCTGTTCGACCTCGGCTGCAGAGTAGCCGAGCACCTCCGTCAAGATTTCATCCGTATGCTCACCGAGCAGTGGTGAGCGCTGCACGATCGCCGGACTGTCGGATAGCTTCACGGGGTTGCCCACCGTCAGGTACTTGCCGCGTGTGGGGTGGTCGACCTCGACCACGGTGCCGGTTTCACGCAAGGACTGATCCTCGGCAAGCTCTTTCATGGACAGGATCGGCCCGCAAGGGATGTCGTACTTGTTGAGGGTGTCCATCGCCTCGAACTTGGTCAGGCTCATCGTCCACTGTTCGATGCGCTCGAAGATGGCCTTCAGTTTCGGCAGTCGCGCTTTCAGCGTGGCATACTCAGGATCGGTTTTCCAGGTGGGTTCGCCGATGACGTCGCAAATCTTGTCCCAGACCGGCGCCTGGGTGATGAAGTAGATGTAGGCATCAGGGTCGGTTTCCCAGCCTTTGCACTTGAGGATCCAGCCCGGCTGGCCGCCGCCGGAGTCGTTGCCGGCGCGTGGGGTCGCCTCGCCGAACGGGATGCCTTGGCCGTACTGGCTGTACTCGGTGAGTGGCCCGTGCTTGAGGCGCTGCTGGTCGCGCAGCTTGACGCGGCACAGGTTCAAGACGCCGTCCTGCATGGCGCAGACGACGCGCTGGCCCTTGCCGGAATGCGTACGCTGATAGAGTGCGGTGACGATGCCGAGCGCAAGGTGCAGGCCGGTGCCGGTATCGCCGATCTGTGCGCCGGTCACCAGCGGCGGTCCGCCGAGAAATCCGGTGGTCGAGGCGGCGCCGCCGGTGCACTGGGCGACGTTCTCGTAGACCTTGCATTCCTCATAGGGGCCGGGGCCGAAGCCTTTGACCGAGGCGAAGATGATGCGCGGGTTGAGTTCCTGGATGCGCTCCCAGGTGAGCCCCATGCGGTCGAGTGCGCCCGGCGCGAAGTTCTCGACCATCACGTCGCACGTCTTGATCAGGCGCTCGACGACCTCGAGGCCCAACTTGTTCTTGGTGTCGATGGTGATCGAGCGCTTGTTGCTATTCAGCATCGTGAAATAGAGGCTGTCCGCACCCGGAACGTCCTGCAGCTGGCCGCGCGTGATGTCGCCGACACCGGGACGCTCGACCTTGATCACGTCGGCGCCGAACCAGGCGAGCAGCTGTGTGCACGTCGGGCCGGACTGCACGTGCGTGAAGTCGAGAACCTTGATGCCTTTGAGGGCTTCAGACATTTCGATTGCCTCCCGAGGTCTGCTGTTTCGCCGCTCCTGGTACATGGATGGCGGTCAGGTGGATATTGGTGTCGATCTAGAATTCGCAGGGTTGGACGGTGGCTACCGATGGCTAAGGAATCACGCCTTCTTCGCCACCACGCTCTGCGGGTTGAGATTGCCGATGCGGCCGCTCTCGGTGCCGGCTTTCTCGTCGATGACGGCATTGATGAGGGTCGGTTTGCCGGAATCGAGCGCCTCGTTCACGGCGCGCGCCAGATCGGCGGGGGATGTGGCGGTCACGCCGACGCCGCCGAAGGCCTGCATCATCAGGTCGTAGCGGGTGTTTTTGACGAACACTGTCGGTGCGGGGTCCGCTCCGCCGGTCGGGTTCCTGTCGGTGCCCCGGTAGATGCCGCCATTGTTGAAGACGACGATGCAGACGGGAAGATCGTAGCGGCAGATGGTTTCGATCTCCATGCCGGAGAAGCCGAATGCGCTGTCACCTTCGACCGCCAGAACCTTCTGTCCTGTCTCGACTGCTGCCGCCACGGCGGTGCCCATGCCGATGCCCATCACACCCCAGGTGCCGACGTCGAGACGCTTGCGGGGGCGGTAGATGTCGATGATGGAGCGTGCGAAATCGAGTGTATTGGCGCCTTCGTTGACGAGGATCGTGTCGGGCCGCTCCTTCATTATCGTACGCAATGCGCCGAGGGCGCCGTGGAAGTCCATCGGCACGTTGTTGTTCTGCAGGCGCGGCGCCATCTTGGCGACGTTCTCCTCGACCTTGGAGCGAACCTTGCCGGTCCAGTCCGAAGCGGCCTTCGGCCAGCTATCGCCCATCGCCTTTAGCAATGCGGAGGTCACCGAGGCGATGTCGCCGACGACCGGGGCGGCGATCTCGACGTTGGAGTCCATCTCTCTGGGGTCGATGTCGATGTGGATGAATTTCTGGGAGCCGGGAGGTCCCCAGGTCTTGCCCTTGCCGTGCGACAGCAGCCAATTGAGCCGGGCGCCGATCAGCATCACGACGTCTGCTTCCTTGAGCACAAGGGAGCGGGCGGCGCTCGCCGATTGGGGATGGGTGTCGGGCAGCAGGCCCTTGGCCATGCTCATCGGCAGGTAGGGAACGCCGCTTTTCTCGACCAAAGCGCGAATGTCGTCGTCGGCCTGAGCGTAGGCGGCCCCCTTGCCGAGGATGATCAGCGGCCGCTTCGCCGACTTGAGTAGCTCAAGCGCACGGCTGATCGATTGCTGTGCGGGGATCTGGGCCGGCGCGGGATCGATGACCTTGAGCAGGGACTTCGTGCCTTCATCGGCATTCATGACCTGTCCCAGCAGCTTGGCCGGCAGATCGAGGTATACGCCGCCGGGGCGGCCGGAGCAGGCAGCGCGGATGGCGCGGGCAACGCCGATCCCGATGTCCTGCGCGTGAAGGACACGGTAGGCCGCCTTGCACAGCGGCTTGGCGACGGCGAGCTGGTCCATCTCCTCGTAATCGCCCTGCTGCAGGTCGACGATCTCGCGCTCGGAGGAGCCGGAGATCAGGATCATCGGAAAACAGTTGGTGGTGGCGTGGGCGAGAGCGGTCAGGCCATTGAGGAAGCCGGGTGCGGAGACGGTCAGGCAGATGCCGGGCTTTTGCGTGAGATAGCCGGCGATGGCGGCGGCAAATCCGGCGTGCTGCTCGTGGCGGAACGAGATCACGCGCATGCCTTCGGCCTGGGCAAAGCGGCCGAGATCGGTGACCGGGATGCCGGGCACGTGATAGATCGTAGTGATGCCGTTAAGCTTCAGGGCCTCGATGACCAGATGGAATCCATCGGTCAGATTTTGCGCTTGATCGGCCTGGGACGCTGCATCTGCCGACATATGTTTCCTCCGCTGTTCAACCCGTTTCCCGGGCCAAGTGGTGTCCGTTGCTCAATCAAGATTTACGTGCTGCTCGACGTGGTCGCGCAATCGCAGGGTGTGCTCGCGCACGAGCCGTTCCGCGCGATCGGTATCGCGTGCCTCCAAGGCTGCGACGATTTCGGTGTGATCGATGATCGAGCGCCGGGCACGATCCTGCTCGGATATCGTACGTTGGCGAATCGCTCGCACGTGCAGAAACAGCCCGCTCGAGATCTCGCCGATCAGGGGATTCCTGCCCAAGGCCAGGATGGCCTGGTGAAACCGGATATTGGCATCCGAATATTCACCCATCCGCTGGGCCACCTCGTCCTGGCTGAACTGGTCGACGAGGCTGTGCAGGCTGGCAATCTCCTCGTCGCGGGCATGCAGGCATGCGAGCCGGGCGGACATGCTCTCCAGTGCCGCCCAGACCGTGATCATGTCGAGGATCTGTGCCTTGGTCTTGCGGACGATGAAGATGCCGCGCCGGGGTATGATTTTGACGAGGCCTTCCTGGTCCAGCTGTGCCAGCGCCTCCCTGAGCGGCGTGCGCGAAATGCCGAACCTGCTCGACAGCTCCCTCTCATCGAGGCGCAGCTGGGCGTCCTCCGCATAGACGTTCATGTCGACGATGGCCGACTTGAGCGCATTGTAGATGCGGGCCTTAAGGCTGGGGGTTTCCTCAATCGGCGCGATGATGAGATTGGAACTGGGCATGCACTGAACACCCGCCTGAGGCGTAAACCACTGACTGCTGGGCTGCGAGAGGTTGCAATTCCATACGACAATGGCAGAGACAGGCGTTGTGCGACGTCGCCCTGCCCTGTCCGCCAGGGATGACTGAAGTTGGTTCTGGCATACCATACACCAGAGGGCTATGCTAGTCGTCAGAGCGCGAAAATCATCAGCAGGCCCGAGGCCTAAGAGTTCGGATTTACCGGGGGCTTAGGGGATGCTGTAACTCGTTGACGGCGGTGCCGTTTTAGCGTTCCTAGAAGCGGATTTTCCAAGTTGGCCGGCGGCAACAGGAGCGGCGAGGCGAAATGACGAGCAGCGGTTCTGCCGGCGGCCATGGCGGGCACGGCAAGCGGGCAATCCATCCGGGGGCGGGGAGGCGCAAGGCGGCGCCGTATCCGAAGGGGCGCGTGCTGCGTCAGGCGGAGGTCGAGGCGGTCGCGGGATTGATTGGGCCGGGGCCTTACGAACGGGCGCTGCTGATCGAGTATCTGCACAAGATTCAGGATGCCGAGGGGTGTCTGCCGGCCTCGCATCTGCATGGTCTCAGCGAGCTGATGCGGCTGTCGATGGCCGAGGTCTACGAGGTCGCCACGTTCTACGCCCATTTCGATGTGGTTGGAGATGGCGAGCCGCGTCCGCCTGCGGTCACCATCAGGGTGTGCGATTCGCTGTCGTGCATGCTGGCGGGTGCAGAAGCGCTGATGACCGCGCTGCAGACGGAGATGCCTGAAAATGTCCGCGTGGTGCGTGCTCCGTGCATGGGCCGCTGCGATGTGGCGCCAGTGGCGGAGGTCGGGCACAATCATGTCGACCGGGCTACACGGGAGAGCCTGCTGTCGGCGGTTGCGGGCGGGGATACTCACGCGCATGTGCCGGACTACCAAGGCATCGACGGCTACAAGACGGATGGCGGCTACAGCGTGCTGCAGGATTGTCTATCCGGGGCGCGGACAGTCGATGATGTCGTGGCGGCGTTGTCGGATGGCGGCCTGCGGGGGCTAGGGGGAGCAGGGTTTCCCACGGGTCGCAAGTGGGGCCTGGTGCGGGCTGAGAAAGGCCCCCGGCTGCTGGCCGTGAATGCCGACGAGGGCGAGCCGGGCACGTTCAAGGACAGATTCTACCTCGAGCGTCAGCCGCATCGGTTTCTCGAGGGCATGCTGATTGCAGCCTGGGCGGTGGAGGCAAGCGACGTCTACATCTATCTGCGGGACGAGTATCCGGCGGTGCGAGAGATCTTGCTGCGCGAGATCGCCAGTGTGGAGGCTGCAGGTCTGGCGCGGCATACGCGGGTGCATCTGCGCCGCGGGGCTGGCGCCTACATTTGCGGCGAAGAGTCTGCGATGATCGAGTCGATCGAGGGCAAGCGCGGGCTGCCCCGGCATCGTCCCCCCTATGTGGCGCAGGTCGGTTTGTTCGGCCGGCCGACGCTGGTGAATAACGTGGAGACGCTCTACTGGGTGCCAGACATTCTGGCGAAAGGGGCGGACTGGTTTGCCGGGCAAGGCAAGAACGGCGCCAAGGGCTTGCGTTCCTATTCGGTTTCCGGACGGGTCAGGAAGCCGGGCGTCGTGCTGACTGCTGCGGGCAGCACCGCTCTGGAGTTGATCGAGCTGTGTGGGGGGATGGTGGAGGGACACACCTTCAAAGGCTATCTGCCGGGAGGCCCTTCCGGCGGAATGCTGCCGGCGCATATGAGCGATATCCCGCTCGATTTCGGACAATTGGAAAAGCACGGCAGTTTTGTCGGCAGTCACGCCGTTGTGATCCTTTCCGATCATGACGACATGAAAGACGTAGCGCTGAACCTGTTGAAGTTTTTCGAGGACGAGAGTTGCGGACAGTGTACGCCGTGCCGTAACGGGACGGAGAAGGCAGTGCAGTTACTCACTGCCGGCAACTGGGACGGTGATCTGCTGGCGGACCTGAGCCAGGTGATGGCGGACGCATCCATTTGCGGGCTGGGGCAGGCTGCGCCGAATCCCATCAAGAGTGTGCTGAAGTGGTTTCCGGAGGATCTGCGCAAATGAAGCGGTTTGCCCTATTCGCCATCGCCGCGCTCGGGCTCGGGCTCGGCAGCATTGCCGTTGCCCAGCATGGCGGGCATGGCAATCCTTCGCACTCGCCGTATGCCGGCCAGGAGAAGCGCGCCGTCACCAGCCTTTCAGAGGGCGATATCGCGGCTTTGAAGGCGGGGGCCGGCTGGGGGCTTGCCAAGCCTGCCGAGCTCAACGGCTATCCAGGACCTTTACACGTGCTGGAGATGGCCGATCGCATCGGGTTGACAGGAGAGCAGCGGGCAAAGGTGCATTCGCTTTACGAGCAGATGAAGGCCCGCGCCATTCCGGCCGGCGAGCAGTATATCGCGGCGGAGCAAGCCTTGGATGCTGCGTTTCGCAGCGGATCGATCGACAAGTCCATGCTCGCGGACAGGTTGACGGCGGCGGAGGCCGCCAAGGCGAGGCTTCGAGCCGTCCATCTCGAGGCACATCTGGAGACCGTACCCCTGCTGAGCCCCGAGCAGCGGCGCAACTACATCGCCTTGCGCGGCTACGACGGACACGCAGGTCACGATCGCCATTAGATTTCGGGCAAATCCGCCAAAACGAGCACGAGAGGCGAGGTCATCATGACCAAGATCATCTTCACGCTGGATGGCCAAGAGGTCGAGGCCGACGACGGCGAGACCATCTGGCAGGCAGCGCAGCGGGAAGGCACGACGATCCCGCACCTGTGCTGGCATCCGGCACCGGGCTATCGGGCCGATGGCAACTGCCGTGGCTGCATGGTGGAGGTTGAAGGCGAGCGCGTTCTGGCCGCCTCGTGCCAGCGCAAAGTCGCTTCGGGCATGAAGGTCAAGACGGCCTCGGAGCGTGCCCGGAAATCGCGCGAGATGGTGTTCGAATTGCTGGCAGCAGATCAGCCGGTGCGGGAGAGCAGTCATGACCCTCGGTCGAAGTTCTGGGGCTGGGTCGATGAGATGGGAATCCAGCCGACAAGCCGCTTCGGTCAAGGCGCCCGCCCCGAAGGCGACAACACGCATGCTTCGATCGCGGTAAATCTCGATGCCTGCATCAATTGCGGGCTGTGCGTGCGCGCATGTCGCGAAGTGCAGATGAACGACGTGATCGGCATGGCGTATCGAGGCAATGCGGCCAAGGTCGTGTTCGACTTCGACAAGGGCATGGGGGCATCGACCTGCGTTGCGTGCGGGGAGTGCGTGCAGGTCTGTCCGACCGGCGCGCTGATGGAGGGTAATCTGCTCGATCGCACGACGGGCAAGCGCATTGCGATCGAGGATGGCTCGGTCGACACGCTGTGTCCCTATTGCGGCGTCGGGTGTCAGACCACAGTGCATGTCAAGGACAATAAAATTCTGTACGTCGACGGTCGCGACGGTCCGGCCAACGAGAACCGGCTGTGCGTGAAAGGGCGGTTCGGGTTCGATTACATTCATCATCCGGACCGGCTGACAAAACCATTGATCCGTCGCGACGGGGTCGCCAAGCACGGCGACATTCAGATCCGACGCGAGGATGTAGGCACGTATTTTCGTGAGGCGACATGGGAGGAGGCGCTGGACCGGGCGGCGACGGGCTTGAAGCGCGTGCACGAGGCTCGGGGGCCGTCGGGCATCGCTGGGTTCGGCTCGGCCAAGGGCTCGAACGAGGAAGCCTATCTGTTCCAGAAGCTGATCCGGCAGGGCTTCGGCACCAATAACGTCGATCACTGCACGCGGCTGTGCCACGCCTCGTCGGTGGCGGCACTGATGGAAGGGCTGAACTCCGGAGCCGTCACCGCGCCGTTCACGGCAGCCAAGGATGCGGACTGCATCATCGTGATCGGGGCGCGGCCGGCGGAGAACCATCCTGTTGCGGCGACCTTCATCAAGAACGCTGCGGCGCGCGGCGCCAAGCTGATCGTGATGGATCCGCGCGGGCAAAGCCAGGGGATCGCGCGGTATGCCAGTCACGTTCTGCGCTTCTCGCCAGGCCGAGACGTGGCTCTACTGAACGCCATGCTGCACACGATCGTGAGCGAGGGGCTGGTCGACGTACAGTACGTGCAGGCGCATACGGAGGGGTTCGATGCGCTGAAGGCGAAGGTCGCCGATTTCAGTCCGGAGGCGATGGCGGCGATCTGCGGCATTCCGGCCGAGACCATTCGCGAGGTCGCGCGCCTTTATGCGCGGTCGGAGCGCTCGATCATCTTCTGGGGCATGGGCATCTCCCAGCATACGCATGGTACCGACAATGCCCGTTGTCTCATTGCGCTGGCGCTGACCACCGGACAGATCGGCCGCCCGGGCACGGGGCTGCATCCGCTGCGCGGGCAGAACAACGTGCAGGGTGCATCGGACGCAGGGCTCATTCCGATGCTCTATCCCGACTACAAGTCGGTGGAGGATCAGGCGGTACGGGAGATGTACGAGGAGCTGTGGGGGCGGGAGCTTGATCCGAAAAAGGGGCTCACCGTCGTGGAGATCATGAAGGCCATCCACGCTGACGAAATCGGCGGGATGTATATCATGGGCGAGAATCCGGCGATGTCTGATCCGGACGCGCATCACGCGCGCGAGGCTCTGGCCAAGCTGGAGCATCTCGTCGTTCAGGATATCTTCCTTACCGAGACGGCCTGGCATGCCGACGTGATCCTGCCGGCTTCCGCGCATGCGGAAAAGTGGGGCACGTTCACGAACACGAATCGACAGGTGCAGATCGCGCGAGCGGTCGTGTCGCCGCCGGGCGAGGCGCGGCAGGACTGGGAGCTGATCTGCGAGATCGCGCGCCGCGTGGGGTTGGCGTGGACCTACAGCAGCGTCGCTGACGTGTACCGCGAGTTGGCCTCCGTGATGCCGTCGCTCAACAATATCACCTGGGAGCGGCTGGAGGCGGAGGATGCGGTCACCTATCCGTGCGATGCGCCGGACAGGCCAGGTAACGAGATCATCTTCGCGACGGCGTTTCCGACCAAGTCGGGCCGGGCGAAAATGGTGCCGGCGGCCCTGCTGCCGCCAGATGAGATGCCGGATGCGGATTATCCCATGGTGCTTACCACCGGCCGAATGCTGGAGCACTGGCATACCGGCTCGATGACGCGGCGTTCGGGCACACTCGATGCGCTGGAGCCGGAAGCCGTGGCCGGGCTCAATCCGCGCGAGTTCGACCGGCTTGGTCTGGAGCCGGGAGGTTTCATCCGTGTGGCCACACGGCGTGGCGAGGTTATGCTGAGAGCGCGTGCCGATCGTGACGTCGCCGATGGGATGGTGTTCATTCCTTTCTGTTTCGCGGAGGCGGCCGCCAACCTGCTGACCAATCCGCAGCTCGATCCGATGGGCAAGATTCCGGAATTCAAATACTGCGCAGCGCGGGTTGAAAGGGCCGATATCGCCGAGGCAGCAGCGGAGTGATGACTGGAGGCGCACTCACCGCGTCTTTGCTGCGATTAGGGATGTGGCCGGCGGCGCCGATCGGGTCGCGCAAATCAACTTCTCGCCTTGTTGGGCGTATTCACTGGTGTTGATTGTCGAGCGCAGGAGGCCACTGCGATGCAGTTATCGGTTCGATTGCTGTGCTCTGCCCTGATCGCTGGGAGCGTTTTTCTCGGTGCGGCTGCGGGGCCTGCGAAAGGCCAGGGCCTCTATCCCAAGGCGGAGCTGGAGAAGGATCGCGCGCGCTTGTCGCGTGCAGTGACCAAGATCTTCGAGATCGGTCTCAAGCCGCACCTGAAACCGGCGGAGCTGAGGGGCCTGGGCAAGGTCGAGCTCGTATTCCCGATGCCGCGGCCGGACGATGATGTCCTGAATTTCTACGCGGGTCGGGTCGAAGGCACGGCAACCGTCGTGCTGCCGGTGCAGTCGATGAAGCTCTTAGAGGACCTGACCACGGCGTTTGCCTGGCTTTATGTCGAGAAGCGCGGCTTCGGTCCGCTCGATCTCTATTTCTCGATGATGCGGCACAAGCCCGAAAAGGCATGGGGACCGCAGGGGCCGCGCCCCATTCTGCAGGCGCTTGGTGTTCCAGCGAACGTGCTGAAGAATCCCAAGGTCGACAAGCTGGCGCTCGGCTTGCGCAACGAGGCATATGCGTTCCTGATGATGCACGAGCTCGGCCATGTGCTGTTCGAGCATAAGCCGGTGTCGGACATCACGCCGGCCCAGGCGCGCGCGGACGAGAAGCAATCGGATGCGTTCGCGCTGGAGGTGCTGGCGCGGGCAAGCACGCCGCCGATGGGGGCGGTACTGTTCTTCCAGGCGCAAATCTATGCGTTGCCGCACCGCGGAGAGTTCAAGAGCAATAAAGCCTGGAGCGAGTATCTCGACACCGCTTCCACCCATCCCCTGTCCGCCGATCGCATCCGCGCCATGTCACAAATGATGTGGCGAGCGTTGCCAAGGGGGAGGCCGGCGGAGGCTGGGATCTGGCGGGATATCGGCCGGCGCCTGGAGACGATGGTCGAGACCCTGGAGGATGTCGAGCTGCACAACTGCCTCGTCAAGGTCGCGCAGAAGTCGCCGCTGTCGCTATTGCGCTCGGACCAGTCGGCGGAGCACGGCGAGATGCGACGGCTGTGCCTGGCGAAATAGGCGCGTGGGATTTGGATCTGCTTCATGTCACGGAGCCGGTGCAGGGATTGTTGCGCTGCATCAATTCGGGCCGCTGATTGCCCAATAGAATGTCAGCCGGCCCCATAGCGCAGGAGGCGTGCCGGTGAACAAACCGATCGAACCACGCGAACGCTCCAAGATCGAAGAGATCCTGCAGGCGGGGCAGCGAGCCAATCTGGGGTGGTGGCATCGCCAGGATGCAAGGGTTGCCATTGCGGCACTGGTGGTGGCCGGCCTGCTGTTTCTGCTGTGGCAGCTCGGAGGCTCCAGCCCCGGCGTGCGGTATGTCACCGAGCCGGTCGCGCGTGCGGACCTTGTCGTGACGGTGACAGCGACGGGATCGGTTCAGCCGATAAACAAGGTCGACGTCTCCAGCGAGCTGTCCGGCACGGTGCGAAAGGTGCTGGTCGACTATAATTCGCCTGTGAAGGCGGGACAGCCGCTGGCGGAGCTCGATACCGACAAGCTGAAAGCGACGGTGGAAAGCTCGCGTGCCCGGCTGGCCGCCGCCAAGGCAAGAGTGGCGGACGCGAAGGCGACAATCGTGGAGAAACGGCGTGATCTCGAACGCAAAAAGGCGTTGGAGGCCAAACAGGTTTCGTCGGCGCAGAACCTGGACCTGGCGCAGGCGGCCTACGACCGGGCAATCGCGGCAGTGGCGAGTGCGGAGGCGGACGTCGATGTGGCGCAGGCGGAGCTCCGGCTCAACGAGACCAATCTCGCCAAGGCCTGCATCTGCTCGCCCATCAACGGTGTCGTGCTGACGCGCAACGTGGATCCTGGCCAGACCGTTGCCTCCTCATTCCAGGCGCCGGTGCTGTTCTCGATCGCGGAGGATCTCAAGCAGATGGAGCTGCGTGTCGATATAGACGAGGCGGACGTGGGCAAGGTCAAGCCGGGCCAGACGGTCAGTTTCGGTGTCGACGCATACCCGGAGCGGAAGTTTCCGGCGGTGATCAGAGACGTGCGCTACGCATCGGAGACGATTCAGGGCGTGGTGACGTACAAGGGCGTAATCACCGTCGACAATTCAGACCTTCTGTTGCGGCCGGGTATGACGGCGACTGCCGAGATCCGCGTGACCGAGCTGTCGGACGTCATGCTCGCGCCGAATGCAGCGTTGCGCTTCACGCCGACTGCAGACGGCGCCAACAGGGACAATCGCAGCCTGCTGCGGCGGATCATGCCGGGGCCACCCCGGTTTCGCAGTGCGAGCCGGCCGGATGAAACCGGGCGCGACCGTGTGGTCTTTGTACTGAGCAACGGTGCGGCAAAGGCGGTCAAGGTCGTGGTGGGGCCCAGCGACGGGGCTCGCACACACATCGTCTCGGGCGAGATAAAGGCCGGCGATGTATTGATCGTCGATCAGGTTGCGCTCAATCGCTGACAGGTCAGGAAAGCACATCGTGCCAGCGGATGGCTCCCACCTTATAGAATTGCGGGGTATCAGCCGTGTGTATGGGCATGGCCATGCACTGGTGCGGGCACTGAGCGATGTCGATCTGGTGGTGGATGCAGGCGAGTTCGTAGCGATCATGGGCCCGTCGGGCTCCGGTAAGTCGACGGTGATGAACATCATCGGTTGCCTCGATACGCCGACGTCGGGCGAGTATCGGTTCGAGGGGGTGGAGGTCGGTCATCTGCCGCGTAATCAACGTGCGCTCGTCAGGCGGCATCTGCTCGGTTTCGTGTTCCAGGGATTCAATCTGCTGGCGCGCACGACGGCCTTGGAAAATGTGGAGCTGCCGTTGCTTTACCGCGGGATGCCCTCGCATGAGAGGCGGGCGATGGCGATGCGGGCGTTGGCGCGTGTCGGCCTGACAGGACGGGAAACCCATACGCCGTCGGAGTTATCGGGTGGGCAACAACAGCGCGTCGCCATAGCGCGTGCGATTGTGACTGATCCCGTTGTTCTGCTCGCGGACGAGCCGACGGGCAATCTCGATACCGGCACGAGCCGGGAGATCATGGAACTTGTCACAGGCCTCAATCGAGACCAGGGCATTACCGTCATCATGGTCACGCACGAGAGCGAGATTGCGGCCTATGCGCGCCGCGTCGTGCGCTTTGTCGATGGCAGAATTTCCAGCGACTTCCGTCAACGCAGAGGCGGCCTGATGCTCTACGATGCCTTCAAGCTCGCGCTGGCGGCTATCTTTCGGAACGCCTTGCGCTCGTTCCTGACGCTGCTCGGCATCGTGATTGGCGTCGGTGCGGTGATCGCGATGGTGACGATCGGCAATGGCACGACCGCAAAGGTTACGGCGGATCTTGCCAAGCTCGGCTCCAATCTGCTGTTCGTCAGCCCGGGGCAGTTCGGGCCGGGGCGGGCAAGCTCTGATGCGAGACCATTCAACAGCCGCGACATCGAGGCGATGAAGGGCCAACTCACTGGTGTCAAGGCGGTGGCGCCGGTGGCGCAGAAGTCCGCTACGGTGGTTTATGGGGCGGAGAACCGGATCACTGTGGTGACGGGAACGGACAACGACTATTTCGTCACGCAGGATTGGATACTGGCGGCCGGCCGGCAGTTCTTCGACAGTGAGCTGAGAGGGGGCAGGGCGGCATGCATCATCGGGCGACGGTGCGGGAGAAGCTGTTCGGCTCCGGTGACCCGCTAAAGCGCAGCATCCGGGTCGGCAAGGTGTCTTGCGAGGTTGTCGGCCTGCTGGACGCCAAGGGGCAATCGAGCTTTGGAACCGACCAGGACGACATCGTGCTGATTCCGCATCCGTACGTTCCAACGTCGCATTGCCGGCAATACTGACATCAATCGCGTCATGGTGTCGGCACGCGACGGGGTGGAGACCGGCAAGGTGCAGTCGGCAATCGAGCGCTTGCTGCGCGAGCGCCGTAACGTCGCGGTCGGCAAGGAGGATGACTTCTCCGTGCGCGACATGAAGCAGATCGCGCAGACGACGGCGGGCACGACGACGATGCTGACGGGCCTGCTGGGCGCGGTGGCGGCGGTCAGCCTGCTGGTCGGCGGTATCGGCATCATGAACATCATGCTGGTGTCGGTGACCGAACGCACGCGGGAGATCGGCATTCGCCTGGCGATCGGCGCGCTGGAACGGCAAGTGCTGTTGCAGTTTCTGGTCGAGGCGGTGGTGCTGTCGTTGGTCGGCGGATTGATCGGCATCCTGCTGGGGCTCGGCATCGCTTGGCTTGCCACGCAGGGGCTGGATGTGCCGTTCGTAGTCGATCCGACGATCGTCATCGTGGCGTTTCTGTTCTCGGCTCTGGTCGGCGTCGTGTTCGGTTATTTTCCGGCCCGGAGGGCGGCGCGCCTGGACCCGATCGAGGCGCTGAGGCACGAATAGCCGGGTGACCGGGCACGGGTGCGGGTCATCCTGGCGTGCGAACTCCGCCTTGACCTTGGTGCGCGCAGCCCGGAAACTGTGCGGGCTATTCATCACCACACCGGCGGGAGGAAATGCGCATGGCTAGCCAGCAGGGCTACGACTACGTCATCATAGGCGCAGGCTCAGCAGGCTGTACGCTTGCAAACAGGCTTTCAGAGGACCCCGCAGCGCGCGTGCTGCTGGTCGAGGCCGGCGGCTGGGACCGCGATCCCTGGATCCATATTCCGCTCGGTTGGGGGCGCATCCTGACGCGGCGCATGCACGACTGGATGTATTTCGCCGAGCCGTCCGCTTCGATGAACAACCGGGTGATCGAGTGCGCGCGCGGCAAGGTGGTGGGGGGCTGCTCGTCGATCAATGCCATGGCCTACTATCATGGGCATGCGGCCGACTACGACCGGTGGGCCGGGATGGGACTCGACGGTTGGTCGTACGGGAACGTGCTGCCTTATTTCCGAAAGGCGGAGAGCTGGGAGGGCGGGGCGAGCAAATATCGCGGCGCCGACGGACCGCTCACCACACGCTATACAACTTTCAAGGATCCGATCTGCGATGCCTTCATGACGGCGGGGAAGGCGGCCGGCCATCCCTTTACGGAAGACTACAACGGTGCGGACCAGGAAGGGATTCTGCCGTATTCAGATGACGCTGCGCAACGGCAGGCGCTGCTCAACGGCGACCGCCTATCTTCGTCCGGCGATGACGCGGCCCAATCTCGACGTGATGGTCGGCACGCACGTCGGTAAGGTGGTGATCGAGAATGGCCGGGCAGCGGGCATCACGATTGCGCGTAACGGCGCCTGGGAGACGGTGCGTGCGGACAAGGAGGTGATCGTCGCGGGCGGGGCGATCAACTCGCCGCAGCTGCTCATGCTGTCGGGGGTCGGTGATCCGGATGTGCTCGGCCGGCACGGCATTCATGTCGTATCGCCGCTCAAGGGCGTTGGGCAGAACCTGCTCGATCATACCTCGGCGGCATTGGTGTTCCGCCGCAAGGAGCCGGGGCCGTTCCAGCGCAACTTGCGGCTCGACCGCGTCACCACGGCGCTTGCGCGCGCCTATCTGGGGGCGGGCGGCTTTGCGGCGGATCTGCCGTTCGGCATCACGGCATTCCTGAAATCGCAGCCGTCGGAACCGATTCCGGATGTGCAGATGCTGTTCTGGATGGGAAATACCAACACCGCGTCTCCCTATCTGCAGCCGTTCAAGAAGCCGCTCGCGGACAGCGTTTCGGTGCGGATGATGCCGATGCGGCCGGAGAGCCGAGGGCATATCGAGCTGGTCTCGACGGACCCGACGCAGGCGGTGAAGATCCATCAGAATTTTCTCGGTACGGAGGCGGAGTGGCAGACGATACGGCGCGGCCTGCGGATGATCCGCGATCTCGTCAAGCAGCCGGCGCTGGCATCTTATCTCGGTGACGAGGTGGCGCCGGGCGCGGCTTGCGCGAGCGACGAGCAACTCGACGAGCATGTGCGCAAGACCATGATTACCGTGCATCATCCGGTGGGTACGTGCCGGATGGGCAGGGATGGCGACGAGATGGCGGTGCTCGATGCGCAGATGAAGGTGCGTGGGGTGATGGGGCTCAGGGTGGTGGACGCCTCCGCGATGCCGGACCTCGTCGCAGGGGCCATAAATGCGCCTGTCATCATGATGGCGGAGAAAGCTGCTGATATGATCCGTGGGCGGGCGCCGCTGCCGGCGGCTGAGCTGCATTAGCGGACGGGCGCATCCAGGCAGAGAGGCCGACAGGCGTGGGCATCGAGATCGAGCGTAAGTTCCTGGTGACGGGCGAAGGCTGGAAAGCGGACGTTACCAGCGCCGCACGGCTGAAGCAGGCCTATCTGGCGAACACGCCGGCGATGTCCGTGCGGGTTCGCATCAAGGACGGCAGTGCGGCGCGGCTGACGATCAAGAGTGCTGGAGCGGGGGCGCGCCGATCGGAGTTCGAGTACGAGATCCCGGTGGCGGATGCGGAAGAGATGCTCGCGCTGCGCATCGGCATCGTGATCGAGAAGACGCGGCATATCGTTCCGTATGCGGGTAATCGCTGGGAGGTGGACGTGTTCGAGGGGGACCTGGCCGGACTGACGGTGGCGGAGATCGAGTACGAGCGGGAAGGACAGGCGATCGATCTGCCGGACTGGGTGGGGCGTGAGGTCACGGACGACCGTCGCTATTACAACGCCGATCTGGCAGTGAACGGACTGCCGCGGCGGTAGAGATTGCGTGTTACGGTTGTTTTTGGGGCGGTGGGTTGCGGATCGCTGCGCGATGCGAGGGCCTGCGCGGCCCTCGCGCTCCCGCGCCAGGGGACGCCCCTGGACCCGGTGGATTGGGGGATGCGTGGCGGGGCTGGCGCTCCACACCGACGGCTCACTCATCGATCTTTACCCAGGGCCGCAACCAAATAGTCGATAAATACGCGGACCTTCGCCGAGAGTTGATGGCGGTGCGGGTAAATCGCGTAAATGTGGTGATCCCCTTTGATATCGTATCCGGTCAACACACGCTGCACCCCTCCCGATGCCAGCAACGCGTGGATCGCGTAATCCGGCAGCACGCCGATGCCGACGCCATCGCGCACCGCCTGGGTGGCGGCCTCCGTGCTGTTCACACGCAGACGCCCAGTAACGGTCACGGAGTGTTCACCATCCGAATTGGCGAAGTGCCATCGGGCCTCGCTACCTTGAGCCAGAAAGACCACGCAGGCGTGCGATGCCAGATCCGAGGGCTTCGCCGGCTCTCCCCGCCGTTCGATATATGCGGGCGCAGCACAAGCGTAGCGTTTTGCCGGTACGAGCGCCCGGCTTATGAGGCTGGAGCTTTGCAGGCTGCCGACGCGAATGGCGAGATCGAAGCCCTCTTCAACGATATCCACGAACCGATTGGTCAGATCCAACTGCACGCTGATTTCTGGATATTCGGCGAGGAACCCTCCGATCAATGGCGCCAGACTGGTATGGCCGAACGTAACGGCCGACGTCACCCGCAACACCCCGGCGGGCTGGCGGTGCAAGTGGCGAACCGAATTCTGAAGCTCCTCGATGTCGGCGATGATCGCGGAGCTTCGGGCGAAATATGCGTGACCCGCCTCGGTCAGGCTCATGCGCCGGGTCGTCCGGTTGAGCAGTCGCACGCCCAGAGCGGTCTCGAGGTCCGAAACGTGGCGACTTACCGCGGTCTTCGACATGCCGGTCTCCCGGGCCGCGGCCGAGAAGCTCTCCAGCCGTGCCACCCGATTGAATACAGACATCGCACTCAGCAGGTCCATGCCTCATTGTCCCGATAATCACAACAATCTATCCCTTATCTGATCCATTATCGCGCCACCCGGAACTACTTATCGTGTTGGGATTGGGTGCGACCGCCTCGCCGGGAGGTGTAACAAGGGGGCTTGGCGGGCTGGGTGTGACGGGCCGGGCGTGACGGCACCAATCAGGGCAGGGTGACATGACGGCAAAGAGAGTTTGTATAGTGACCGGCGTTGGTGACGGAACCGGCGCCGCAATCGCGCGCCGGTTTGCTTCTGGCGGCTACACTGTTGCGATGGTCGCCCGGAACGAACGTCGCTTGCAGGCCCTGCAGGACGAGCTTCCCGGGTCCAGATCCTATGTCTGCGACATCAGCGACCTGGACGCGCTTCAAGCCATGATCGCTGCTGTCAGGAAAGACATGGGGGCCGCAGAGGTTCTGGTGCACAACGCGGGCTCATCCACCTGGGGTAACTTTTTGACTTCGGATCCGACAGCGCTGGAACGGAATTTTCGAGTGAACGCCACGGCCCTTCTTTACCTTGCCAGAGGCGTCGCACCGGAAATGATCGAAGCGGGCAGAGGCGCCATACTGATCACTGGCAATTCGGGCTCCTACCGTGGAAGGCCGAACTCTGCCGTCTATGCGCCAACCAAGGCGGCGCAAAGAATTCTGGCGGAGTCGATGGCGCGTGATCTCTGGCCTAAAGGTGTTCATGTGGCCTATGTGGCAGTCGATGCGCTGATCGACACGCCACGGACCAGACCTGCGGCGGCACCCGACAAGCCCGATGATTATTTTGCGAAGCCCGCTGCAATCGCGGAAGAGTTTTATCACCTCGCGCATCAGGATCGCTCTGCCTGGGCGTTTGATGTTGTCATTCGTCCATTCGGTGAGAAATGGTGAGCAGGCAGCACGCCCGGCTTGCAGGATGCCGAATGAAGTTTGAGGAGCCGATTATCGAATGGACGCAATTCTTCAGAATCTGAACGGTGCTTGGACACTGAGCTTGCTGCTTGCCGCGTGCGTTGCGCTGCCAAGTGGCATTATCCAAGGATATGCGGGCTTTGGCGGAGCGTTGTTCGCAACGCCGTTGTTTGCTTTGTTGTTTGGTCCGGTAACGGGGTTCAGCATCATCGTCATTCTGATGCTGGTCAGCCAACTGCAACTGTTCGCCCAGGCGGTGCGCCAAGCCGACTGGAAAGAGGTCGCACCGATTGCCGGCTCCAGCGCTATTGCCATGACGCTGGGGCTCTTTTTTCTGGTGTCGGCAGATCCTTCTTTTATCCGGCGGGGCATGGGTGTGCTCATTCTTCTGATTACCGTATTCATGATTTTCGGCTACAAATACACGGGAAAAAGGAGGGCCTTGGTCGGCGCGGCGACCGGCTCGGTTGCCGGCGCTATTACTGGCTCATTTGGTGTGCCCGCTTTTCCGCTCTCCGCCATATATTTTCACAATTCGGCGCTCGCCCCGGCAATTATCAGAGCGAACGTACTGACAGCCCTTAGCTGCACTTTGATGGTTTCGATTATCGGGCTGAGCCTGCATGGCGTCTACACTGGCTCTATAATTGCGCGCGCGGCTCTGCTGGCGCCGGTCTTCGCTATCGGAGTCTATGCCGGACAGTATCTGTTCCGAGTGGCGCCGGTTGATGGGTTCAAAAAAGTAACGTACGCGGTGCTGATTTGCACCGCGCTCATGATGTTGGTGAGCTAACGGAGTATCCGATCGGACGCGATCGCTTCAGCGATCGACCGATCGGATAAAACTGCTCTAATCCAAGGGCAGCTCGGTGCGGTAGGCGACCTGCTTCAGGGCGAAGCTCGACTTGATGTTGGCGATGCCTGGCACCTTGGTCAGGTGGCGCATCAGGAACTGCTCGTAGGCATCGAGGTCGGCGACGACGACGCGGAGCAGATAATCCGCCTCGCCCGTCATCAGGTAGCATTCCATGACCTCTGGCCGCTTGAGCACGGTCTGCTCGAAGGACTCCAGTGCGCCTTCCACCTGCCGTTCCAGCGTGACCGATACGAACACGCTGACAGGCAGGCCGACCGCCTTCTGGTCGATCACCGTGGCATAGCGCGTGATGATGCCGGCGCTCTCCAGGCGGGCCACGCGACGCGCGCACGGGCTAGGCGACAGTCCGACCCGGTCGGCCAGGTCGACGTTGGAGATGCGAGCGTCCGCCTGCATGGTCTTGAGGATTTCCCGGTCGATACGATCCAGCGGCGGATTTGGCATGTTTTATCGTTTCATGCGAGTGTGGCGCGCGATTCGGCCAATATTATGGGGAAAACTGGTCGACAACGCAAGGATTCCCCGGGCAGCTTCAGGCTATTCTGGCGGCCGAGCTGGACACAGACCGGCGGCCGATCAGCGAGGTCCCCCATGACCGTTCACATCCCATTCTCAACGCCGTCTGCTGGTGCGACTTCTGCTGTCGCCAAGGCTAGAGAACTGGAGATTCTCGGGGCGCTGGAACGCAAAGTGCTGTGGCTGTCGAGCTGGATGATCCATCACGCCAACCATGTCCGGGAGAACAGGGACGGTCTGAAGGTCGGCGGTCACCAGTCCTCGTGCGCGTCGGCTGCCACGCTGATGACGGCGCTGTTCTTCAAGGCCTTGAAGGCGGAGGATCGGATTGCGGTGAAGCCGCATGCCTCGCCTGTTTTCCACGCCATCCAATATCTGCTCGGCCGGCAAAGCCTCGACAAGCTGGAGCGGTTCCGCGCGCTGGGGGGCGCTCAGGCTTATCCGTCGCGGACGAAGGATACCGATGGCGTCGATTTCTCGACCGGCTCGGTCGGGCTCGGTGTCGGCGTGACGCTGTTCGCCTCGATCGTGCAGGATTACCTGCTCGCGCGCCGGCCGGAGATGGAAACCGGCCGGATGGTTGCGGTGATGGGTGATGCCGAGCTCGACGAAGGCAACGTGTTCGAGGCGCTGCTGGAGGGCTGGAAGCACGATGTCAGGAATTTGTGGTGGGTGATCGACTACAACCGGCACAGTCTGGACGGTACGGTCAACGATCATCTGTTCAACAAGATCACGCAGTTCTTCGAGACGGTCGGATGGCGCGTCGAGCCTTTGAAATACGGCAAGCAGTTGTCACGCGCGTTCGAGGGGCCGGCGGGCGGCGCGCTGAAGCGTTGGATCGATGATTGCCCGAACCAGCTGTATTCCGCCTTGACCTACAAGGGCGGCACGGAAGGCGGTGCGGTATGGCGCGAGCACCTGAAGCGTGACATCGGCGGTTCGGCCGGGCTTGCGGAGCTGCTCGATTGCCACGACGACCACAGCCTGCATGCACTGATGACCAACCTTGGCGGGCATGACATGGCGACCCTGACGGAGGCGTTCGGGGCCGTCACGGACGAAGCGCCGCGGTGCTTCATCGCCTACACGATCAAGGGTTATGGTCTGCCGCTGGCCGGGCATCGCGACAATCACGCGGGCCTGATGACAGAGGCGCAGGTCGGTGCGCTGCGCCGGGCGTGGGGGATCGGGGAGGGGCAGGAATGGGAGCCGTTCGCCGGCCTGGAGGTGTCGCAGCCGGAGCTGGAGGGCTATCTGGCGCAAGTGCCCTGGCGGCAAAAGCCGCTGCAGCAGGCGCTGCGGCCGACCGTCATCAAGGGGACCATCCCCAGGGCCGCGGCCAAGAAGATTTCGACGCAAGCGGCGTTCGGCGGGCTGCTGGCGGAGATTGCAAAGGGTGAGGATGCGCTGCGGCATCGGCTGGTCACGACCTCGCCCGACGTGGCGGTTTCGACGAACCTGGCGGGCTTCATCAACCGGCGCGGCGTGTTCCATCGCACGGAGCGGAAGGACACGTTCCGGGACGAGCATGTCGCCTCGCCGCTGAAATGGATGCAGGGTCCGAACGGACAGCATATCGAGCTCGGCATCGCGGAGAACAACCTGTTCTTGATGCTGGCGGCGCTGGGGCTGTCGGAGCCGCTGTTCGGCGAGCGGCTGCTGCCGGTGGGCACCGTCTACGATCCGTTCGTCAATCGCGGGCTCGATGCCCTGATCTACGCCTGCTACCAGGACGCGCGCTTCATGCTGGCCGGGACGCCTTCGGGTATCACGCTGGCACCTGAGGGCGGCGCGCACCAGTCGATCAACACGCCGCTGGTGGGCATGTCGGTGCCGGGGCTGGCGAGCTACGAGCCGGCCTTCGCGGACGAATTGGCAACGCTCGTGGACTGGGGCTTCCAGCATATGCAGCGGCGCGACGGCGGTGCGGTCTATCTGCGCCTGTCGACGCGTACGCTGGAGCAGCCGGAGCGAAAGATGAGGCCGGAGCTGGCGGCGGATATCATCGCGGGCGGCTATTGGCTGATAGAGCCCAGCGATGGGGCGAAACACGCGATCATCTACTGCGGCGCTGTTGCACCGGAGGCGATCGAGGCGTGCAGCCGGTTGCGCGAGGCTGATCCTGGTACGGGGGTTCTCGCGGTCACGTCCCTCGACAGATTGCATCAGGATTGGCTGGAGCTCGCGGGGGAGAGCCATATCGCCGGCCTGCTGTCGCGGCTGGAGCGGACGACAGGTCTGGTGACGGTGATCGACGGACACCCCGCGGCCTTGTCCTGGCTGGGTGCTGTCGCCGGTCATCCTGTCCGGGCGCTCGGGGTCACGGCCTTCGGCCAGTCGGCCGATCTTCCGGATCTTTACCGGCAGCACGGCATCGATGCGGAGGCGATCGCTGCTGCTGCCCTGCAGGTGGGCGCGCGATGAGGTGCCGATCTGCCGGCAAAGAATGCGGCTTCACAGCCTTTGCGGTGCGTTCTAATCTTCGAGAAATACAAGGGGAGGCCGTCAACGTAGCGGACGCTATTTCTGGAGAGGCTCTGTCCGGCTCGCGCCGGATGGCACATATCAGGAGATTCCGATGGACGGAGCGAGCATCGGCACGCCTTATCGCACGATTACGGTGAAGCGTTACAATCCGCATGTCGGAGCCGAAGTCGGCAACATAGATCTCACGCGGCCGCTGACGGAACTGGAGCTTGCGGACGTGCGCAGGGCCTTCACCGAAAACTTGGTGCTGTTCTTTCGCGACCAGAAGATCAGCTTCGAGGATCACGCCCGGCTGGCTGGTTATTTCGGCACCATCGGGCAGCACGTCGGCAAGAAAACCAACAGCCAGGCGACCGAGGACGAGCGTGTGCGAAAGTTCCACGCCGACGGCGAGACGCCGCGCGTGTCCGGCAATGTCTGGCATACGGACCAATCGTGTGCTCCGATCCCGCCGCTGGCAAGCATCCTGTATCTGCACACCATCCCGCCAGACGGCGGCGGGGATACCGGATTTGCCAGCATGTATGCGGCCTACGAGGCGCTGTCGGCGCCGATGAAGGCATACCTTTCCGGGCTTACCGCGGTGCATGATGGGGCGCACGTGTTTGGTGCAGGGACGCCGAATGCGGTGCATCCGGTTGTCGTGCGGCATCCGGAGAGCGGTCGCAAGCTGCTGTTCGTCAATCGCGCTTTCACTGTACGGATCAAGGAGGTCCCGAGAGAGGAAAGCGACGCTATTCTGGGCTTCCTGTTCGATCATTGCATGCGGCCGGAATGGACGACGCGGTTCCGCTGGGAGCCGCACTCGATTGCCTTCTGGGACAACCGTTGCGCGCAGCATCGCGCGATTGCGGATTATCTGCCGAACGTGAGATCGGGGTTTCGCGTCCAGATCGAGGGTACGGTGGCGCCGGTCGCCGGTTGAAGGGCGGCTGGCCTGGTCGTGCGGGTTTGGCGCGCTTGGAGGAGGTCTCTCGTACGGCCTCCTACCTCTTACCAGCGCACGAGGACGGCTCCCCAGGTGAAGCCACCGCCCATCGCTTCCATCAGCACGAGGCTGCCGCGGCTGATCTTGCCTTCCTCGAAGGCCTGATTGAGGGCCAGGGGGATCGAGGCGGCCGACGTGTTGCCGTGATGGGCCAACGTCATCACGATCTTCTCGGGTGACACGCCAAGCTTCTTGGCGACGCCGTCGAGTATCCGCTTATTGGCCTGGTGGGGCACATAAAGGTCGACCTCGTCGGGGGAGAAGCCGGCATCCTGCAGCGTTTCCTCGATGACGCCCGAAATCTTGTTGACGGCGTGGCGAAACACCTCGCGCCCGTTCATTCGCAGATGTCCGGTGGTGCGGGTGGAGCCGGGGCCGCCGTCGACATAAAGCAGATCTTCATAGCGACCGTCGGAGCGGATGCGGGAGGCGAGTATCCCGCGGTCCTCGCGCGTGCCGGCCTGGGCGTCCGCTTCCAGCACAACCGCGCCGGCGCCGTCGCCGAACAGCACGCAGGTCGGTGCGGTCCTGCCAATCGAGGATGCGCGAGAATGTCTCGGCGCCGACGACCAGCGCGCGCTTGAATTGTCCGGCCTTGAGGAAATTGTCTGCCGTTGCCACACCGTAGACGAAGCCGGAGCATACGGCCTGCACGTCGAAGGCAGCGCCGTTCGAAATCCCCAACTCGGCCTGAATTCTGACGGCGGTTGCGGGAAAGGTGCGGTCGGGTGTCGCCGTTGCGCAGATGACGAGGTCGATTGCCTCGGCGGAAAGGCCGGAGCGGTCGAGGGCCTGCTGGGCTGCCTTGATGCCGAGGTCGGATGTGCGCTCGTGGTCGGCGGCGATATGGCGCGACTTTATACCGGTGCGCGCGGTGATCCACTCATCGGTCGTGTCCACCATTCTGGACAGATCGGCGTTGGTGAGACGCCGCGCGGGCAGGTAGGCACCTACGCCTCGGATGACAGATCTGATTACGGCCACGCTATTTCCCTCGAACCCTGCGTCTCGTCGCTCGTCGGATCGGACTGACATCGCTGCTCGACTCAATCTCGAACGTCCACCGGGTGGATTGCCCCGCAAGGCCAGCTGTTAGGTTGTTCTGGCACTAAGCTTGCCATGAAAGGCGTCGAGATCGGCGGTCAGACGTGTGACGAGACCACTCTCTGCCATGTCGTAGCCGAGATCGACCGCGCTAGCAAAGCCCAGTGCGTCGGTACCGCCGTGGCTCTTGATCGCGAGGCCGTTGAGGCCGAGAAAAGTTCCCCCGTTCGAGCGCCGAGGATCGATCTTTCTTTTCAACACGCGAAATCCCCCCTGTGCCAGCAGCGCCCCGACGCGGGACCAGATCGAGCGGGTCATCGCATCCTTCAGGTACTGGCCCATCTGGCGGGCGGTGCCTTCGGCCGTCTTAAGAGCGATGTTGCCAGTAAATCCTTCTACCACAACGACATCCACTCTGCCTTGGCCGATTTCATCGCCTTCCACAAAGCCTTGGTAGTCGATCGGCAGTCCCTCGATTTCCTTCAACCAGACATGGGCCTGCTTGACCTCGTCGGCGCCCTTGATTTCTTCCACACCGACATTGAGCAATCCGACCGTTGGCCTTTCTATATGGAACAGGGCACGCGCCATGGCCGCACCCATCAGGGCATAATCGCATAATTGCCGGGTCGTCGCGCCGATATTGGCGCCAACATCGAGAACGATCGATTCGGAGCGAACTGTCGGCCAGATGGCGGCGATGGCCGGGCGTTCGATTTCGGCGACGGGCTTCAAAAGCAGCCGGGAGAGCGCCATCAGTGCGCCCGTGTTGCCTGCCGAGACAGCGACGTGCGCCTCGCCTTTGCGTACTGCCTCAAGCGCCATCCACATGCTCGACCCTTTGCCGCGCCTGATTGCCTGGCTCGGTTTGTCGTGCATGCCGATCGTCAAACCGGTGTGAACAATGCGGACGCGGTTGTGCAGAGCCGTCTGATTCGCGACCAACGGTGCTATCCGGGCTTCATCGCCGAACATGATGAATTCGAGCGAGGGATGGCGCACGGCGGAGATGGCTGCTCCGGGCACAACCACATCAGGGCCGAAGTCGCCACCCATGGCGTCCAGCGCAATGAGAAACGCTGTCGGCATCCGTCAACCGCTCGATATCTTCAAGGACCTTTGACCAATTTCCGCCCGCCAAGGGTCAGCCCCCGAATGTGCTCGGGGCCGAGGCCGGGTGCGTGCTGTAGCCGGCGCAACATACGCTTTTGCGCGCCGCGCACAACCATATCCTTGCGACCGGCCATCAGGCCATGCTGTCGCGGGAAGGCTGAACATACAATAGGCTGCACCGATTGAACTGATTTCGCATCCGGCCCAGGCAAGACGGAGCGTAAGAAGGGGGCGTGTGCGACGCCACGCTAATCGGGCACGCTAATCGGATTTGGGCCTGAGCCGGGAAAGCGCGGCAAACGGGCCGTCCACGCCGGCTTCGCCATCTTTTTTGCGTTCGGTTTCATCTTGCCAATCGAATTCGGCGTCGGGCGAGCGGGGGTATGGGTCCAGCGCGGCAAACAGCGTTTCAGCAATGATTCGTCCGACATCGAGGCGTTGCTGCTCGATGGGCTCGATGTCAGGTACGGCGAGGGCCTCGCGCTCCACATTCTCCTGGGCGGGCATGTGCGAGGGGGGGCGAAACTCGACCTCGAGCGGCTCAGTGATCAAGCTTGTGACGGGCTCGAGGCTGACGATGCATTCCTGCTGGACACGGGCGGTCAGCTCACCTGTCATGACAAACGATCCGGCTCGCCCGGGGCGGATCCGGTAGTCTGCCTGCAAGACCTCGATCCCGAGCAGGCCGAATTTGGCGGTCAGGGCTTCGATCTGGGTGTTGTCGGCCTTGCGACGGACCTGCAGGCCCTGATCGGGGATATCGGTTGTAAGGTGGGCCCAATCCGTCTCGATGGTCATGTGGTTGCGGCCTCCCAGCCTTCGTGGCCGTCGGGGCCGAGCACGGGCAGCTCGATCCGGCCGGTCAGGATTTCCGGCATCGCGATGGTGGCGAGCCGGGCTTCCGTCCGGCGCATGTAGGTCGCGAGCTCGGCGGCGGCATCATTGGGTGGCGGCGTTGCCCACGCGTGGGTGGCCAGCACGTTGGTCAGGCTGGAGCCGCTAGTGTCGCTATCGAGTGCCTGGCCGTAATCCCGGTTGCGGTCGTATAGCGCGGCCGCGGCGCGCTTGACCTTCCTGGCCACGACCATGTCGCCGACGCCCATCTCACGTAGGCAGTCGTCCATGTCGGTTACGAACGTCTCGGTGAGCGCGCGCGCCAGCTCGTTCGTGCTGTCGCCGTCCTGGGCAAGGCGCCGGATCGCCAGCACGACGTGCAGCAACACCATCTCGAAGCGGCCCTCCGGAGTGTCGGGCACGCCCAGACGCGTGTAAAACCAAGGTGAGCGGGATCGCGCCACGAGCCGGCCATAAAGCTCTGTTGCCGTCCGATGGTGGGCATTGCGCCGTGAGAAAAGGGGCCAGGCTGGCATAGCTACCCGAGACTTGGTGGTGGTGGAAGTCAGGTGACAGTTCGACCTGTTGCATTGCAATCGTGTCAGGCAAGCGCTAAGCGCATCGGACACGGTCCATAGGACTGATTCTATTCTAGGGAAAATCTTTCCCGGGAACTAGATTTATGCGGCTCTGGCGGTCCGTACAAGCAGGTGGGGCTGTGCTGTCGGAGCGTTGGTGCCGGTGGTGGGGCGATGGCGAAGGAGCGGAAGGGGATGCGAGGGATGCCGGGCATGTCCATGCGCTTGGATCGGAGCTTTGATCGGATTGGGCCGGTTGTGCGCGCCGCGGCGGCTGCTGCCGCAGTGGTGCTGCTGCTGCCAGGGTGCTCGTCGTCGATCGCCGTGCATGGTGCTCACCTCTACGACGAAGAGGTGTCCCAGGTTGCGACCGGCATGTCACCGGATCAGGTAAGGCAGGTGCTTGGAAGCCCGACGACAGTAGCGGCGGTCGGGCGCGGAAACGCCTTCTACTATATCTCGAGCAAGACGAAGCAGACATCGTTCTTCAAGCCAGAGGAAATCGACCGGAAAGTGGTCGCGGTCTACTTTTCTCAGGGGGGCACCGTCGATCGGGTCGCCAACTACGGCATGAAAGACGGCAAGGTGTTCGATTTCGTCAGCCGAACGACGCCCTCGGCCAATACCAACGATCAATCGATCATTCAGCAGCTGTTCCGCAACCTGGGCCAACGGCAGATTTTCGGCGGGTGATACCGCACGCTGCCGGCTATTGGGATCGCAGGATGCGCCGGCACGGAGGCGGGGCGGCCGAGGTGCTCCGCAGGGACGATTGGCGGGGAGCAACGCGTGGCTAGCAATCGCGTGGCACTTGCCAGCGGCCTGATTATTCCCGCATGCTTGCAGCTTGCCGATGGCATCGCCCAGACAGGTGCCGGCAGCTGGTCGCTTGAACAAACGGATGGTGCCGCGTGACGTCTCCTTCAGGTCGCAGCCTGGCCCGCGCGCGCGAGTTGCTCCGGCTCAGCGGGACGCCCGGTCGCCGTAATGATCCTATTGCCGCGCTGCTTTGGATGACGCTTGGCGTGCTTGGGCTGTCGGGGCTGTCGGGATTTGCCAAGTACGGCCTGCAGCAAGGGGTGGAGCCGATGCAGATTGCGTTTTTTCGCAATCTGTTCTGCTTCCTTTGCCTGACGCCGCTGCTCTATTTCCGCGGTGTCTCCGTGATGAGGACCAGCAACCTGCGCCTTTACGGTGTGCGGGTTACCATCATGCTGCTGTCGATGTGGTTCTGGTTCAACGCGCTTGCACTCATTCCCCTCGCGGACTTGCAGGCAACCAGCTTCCTGGCGCCGCTGTTCGCAACCCTGTTTGCTATCGTCTACCTGCGGGAGCGCGTGCCTTACGGGCGCTGGATCGCTCTAGCGGTGGGGATGATCGGGGCGATGATCATTCTGCGGCCGCTGGCGCCGACGTTCGGTATCGGCCAGTTGCTGGCGCTGGGCGGTGCCATGGCCATCGGTATCGGCGGGCCGCTGATCAAGCAACTGACGTTCAAGGACGACGCCGACCGCATCGTCTTCATCACCAACGGGCTGTTGATTCCAGCTTCACTGCTTCCGGCGCTGATGGTGTGGAAGTGGCCCGAGCTGCATCTGTGGCCGTACCTCTGGGGTATGGGGGCGTGCGCCTGTCTCGGCCATGTCGCGATGACGCGGGCCTTCAATTATGCGGACGCTTCCCTGGTTGCGACGTTCGAGTTCGCGCGGTTGCCGTTCTCCGTTCTCATCGGCCTGTATTTCTTCGCTGAACCGACCGACATCTGGACCTGGGTCGGCTCCATCATCATCTTTGGTGCGGCGATCAGCATTACGCGAAGTGAGGCGGCGGAGCGAAAAAAGGCAGCGGCGCGCGAGGCCGCCAGCAAAGAGCCGGGGGGCGGCGGCGCGGATGTGTCCCCTTCTCCGTCGGCGCAGTCACCGCGTGCGCCGGCACCGTAGGGGGCGTCGCGATCGATTCTCGCCGGGCGCCAGGTCGGGTGAATTCCGGTCGCTTGTTCAATCGATGATGATGCCGGAACGCTTGGCCTTGTGCTCCGGCTCGACATGGATCAGCACCTCGGCTCCCTCGATCTCTGCTTCCAGGGCGGTCTCGATGCGGTCACAGATGACGTGCGCCTCGTCGACGGTCATGGTGCCGGGTACCACCAGATGGAACTCGATGAATGTCGCGGGGCCCGCGACACGGGTGCGGATGTCGTGAAACTCCAGTGCTCCGGAGGCATTGGCCGCAACTACGGTTTGAATGTGTTTGGCGACTTCAGTGGCGACGGCACGGTCCATGAGGCTCGATGCGGACCCCACCACGATACGATAGCCGATCCAGAGTATGTGGATGGCAACCGCCATGGCGAGCAGAGGATCGAGCCAGGGCAGGCCGGTTATCGTGGCCAACACCAGGCCAGCGAGCACGCCAATCGAGGTAGCGACGTCGCTCAGAATATGAAATCCGTCGGCGGTGAGGGCCGGGGAACGCCATACGCGACCCCATTTGATCAAGGCCCAAGCCCACGCAGCATTGATTATGGTCGCCACGCCGCTGATGAGCAGACCCGCCACGGGAGCGTTGATGGTGCGCGGTGTGCGCAGGGCATCGATGGCCTCGCGCAAAATGAGCAGAGCGGCAACCGTGATCAGAACGCCCTCGATAACTGCCGCGAAATATTCGATCTTGTGGTGGCCGAACTGATGGTGCCTGTCGGCGGGCCGTGAGCCGATTCTTATCGCCATGACCGTGAGGATGGCCGTCAGCAGGTTCACGATGCTTTCCAGAGCATCGGAGAACAGCGCGACGCTGCCTGTCACGGCGTAGGCGGCATACTTGATGGCCATCACAAGAATTGCGACGCCAATGCTGGCCAGGCCCATGCGGGATGCCAGGTCATGTCGGTTCAAGTCGGCCATCAGCAGGTGATGTAGCAGGTCAGGGTGGGTGCCCGTCCATACAAAGGAGGCTGGGGCGCGTTCGGTTGCTGTGGAGTTTATCGCGGGCATGGCCTGTGTCCGATGCCGTCCACAGCTCGTCGACACTGTGCGGATGGCTGGCAACGGCCGAATCTGGTTGGGCTATCGGGGGGCCGGCCGCATCCGGCTGTCACGGTGGACTGTGTGGGCCGCTCTAGTGGCCCGTCGCGCCAAAATCGCAGCATGGCCGCACCTGCTTTCGATTTTGGCGCGACACAAGGGCCTCTAGCTGACGCAATGGCTTAGTGTGGCGTTTATCGCACCATAGTTGACTCTTCGTGTGCCGCGCCATCGGTCAACTATGGTGCGACGCCACACTAGCGCGGGAGCAGTGACAATGGCGAATTTCACCACACATATCGCGGTTGGGACGATCGTGAGCGGGGCGGCGGCGACCTTGACGCTGGCTGCCAATGTGATCTCGCCGGAAAGCCTGGTGGCAGTGGCTATGGCCGGGGTGGTTGGCAGCATCCTGCCGGACATCGATTTGAAGGACAGCCGGCCGAGCCGCGCAGTGTTTGCAGGGCTCGCGGTGTTCTTTTCGTTCTGTGTGCTATTCGTCGTGGCGCCTGGATATTCGATTGCCGAAATGTGGCTCGTGTGGCTCGCGACGCTTGGGCTCGTGCGGTATGGCGCACATGCGATGTTCCACAACTTTTCCTATCATCGCGGGATCTGGCACTCGCTGCTGGCAGGGCTGTTCTTCTGGTTCCTCACCGCGATCATCTATCACCGCATGCTGGGGCTGCACGAGGGGGTGGCCTGGCTGGCGGGCGGGTTCCTGTTCATAGGCTATGTCACGCATCTCGTGCTCGACGAGATTTACAGCGTCGATCTGTTCGACAGGCGCATCAAGGCATCGTTCGGATCGGCGCTGAAGTTCTTCGACGGGCGGCATCCGGGCGACACGGCGCTGGTGGCCGTGCTGACGGTGATCGTGTTTCTGGTGGCACCGCCTTCGCGACCGTTCGTCGACGGGATCACGTCGCCTGCTCTGTGGGCAGGTTTGCAGCAACGGTTGTTGCCACAAGATAAGTGGTTCGGTGTCCTCGCTGTAAAGAAGGCGGAGCGGCCGGGCGGGGATGGTGCTGCTTCAGTAGATAAATCACAGTCGATGCCGACAGGCTCGAACACACGGGGGCAGTCGGATCTGACTACCGGGTCGATCGTGCCGCGGAAGCTCGACCCTATACTGCCGCATGCTCCGGCAACCGGGCAGGCGTCGGCAGGTGCCACTGGCGCCACTTCCAGCCCGTCGTTGCCGGCACGGGCCGGTGTCAGCCAGTAAGCTCAGCTGGCTGTAACGCGGCTTGGAAGCTCAGAGTACGTCGTCAAGAGAATGGGGCCTTGGCGTCAGGCCACGCGGCTGCCTCTTGTATCGGCAGCGCCGTTCGGCAATGGTTTGCGGGTGCGGGCAGCGGGCAGTCCGGGCAGGAACAATTTGATCATTTCATCGATGACCTGCGCGGGATTCGAGCCAAGGATGCCTGAGGCCTTGCTCGACGTGGCGAGCATTGAGAGGCCGTGAATGGCCGACCAAAGAGCGGTTGCCGACTTTTGCGTTTTTTTCGTTTCCCGGTTGCCGTCCAGAGAGGCGAGCACGGTCGCCAGTCTGGAGGTCGGGGCGGTTAATTTCTGCAGATACCATTCGGGAGCAGAGGCGGGTGGGGTCAGGTGGTGCTCGTGCAACAACTTCCACAGCCCAGGACGTCGCCGAGCGAATTCGAAGTAGGCGGTAGCGTAACGGGTGACGGCGTCAGTGCCGGTACGCCCCTTCAATTCCTCAGCGAGGTGTGCATCGAGCTCATCGAGCAGGCGGCCTTCGACACGAAGCAGGATTTCATCGATGTTTGCGTAGACGTTGTACAGAGTGCCCGGGGCGTAGCCGATGACGCGCGCTATGGAGCGCGCGGAAAGCGAGGCTAATCCGCCTTCTTCAACGATGGTCTGTGCGGCGTCGAGAATCAGCGTGCGCAATTCCTCCGACGTATGAAGTGATCGCCGACCCATCAAAAACCTCTAGGTTGCCCGAACTGTCCGTACCGATTTGTTCGGTTCGTATTTGGAGCAAGAAGATGGCAGCTGGGAATTGGCTGTCAGGGATCGGGCGAGGAATATCAGTTTCAAGAGAATCGTGGGGAACGAGGGTGAACTACGTTCAATCTTGTGGGGCCGGGTGGCGCTTGGCGCATCTGAAAGTCGCAGAAATTATCGGTTTCGGGTTGGGACGTGGCCCTGGCGCGGGCCGAGCAAGGCCTGCTCAAGTTCCGCGATAAATGCTCCAATCCCCTACTCCGGAGCCGTGATTAGGTACGGACTGTGCCTGCCCCATCCGCCGGGGAGCAGCCCAATGCGTTACGAAGGCTGATGGCCGAAGCCCGACTGCTTCGACGGACGCCGGACCTGCATCGTGCAGGACGTTGCGTACACTGCTGCTCGTCCCGGCCTGCCCTGCGATTGGCGGCTTCGGTGCAGATTTGCGTAACTGTGGTATTCGCCCGGCGCAGTCCGTCAGCAGTTCAGACCGTCTTTTTCGATGGACGTGGACAACCGAGGCTTGAGGTAAAAGGTTTCCTTCAAGGTCGCCACCGACTGCATGTAGTTCCAGCTCGCCCAGCTGACTCCGAGCAGGTTCTTGACGAACGGGGAGTAGTCGTATTCGACCTCTACCATGATAACGCTCTCACCAGCGGCGATCAGTCCGGTGGGAAGAGTGCTGTAAGCCTGGTTGTTCGTATAGGTGGCGACGCCTTTATCGGTCGGGTTGCCGGAGATGGTGACAGAGCGATTATACGACCAACAGATCTTGGTATCGGCAGCAGTACCACCGGCGGGAATGTAGACCTGGGAAGCTGTCAGCTTCAGAATATCGGAGTCATACGGCGCCAGCAGCTGGGCGATGATCTGCATGAAGCCGTTGAGGTCCGTGGTGGTCACCGTGGTCTGGCGCGCGATGAGGTCGGCGGTGGAACTGGCGACCTGGGTGACACGACGATCGATCGTGATTGCCCGGCTGAACTCGAGGGCACCAAGCAGCATCAGCAACATGAGTGGCGCGATGTAGCCAAACTCCACCGCTGCGACGCCGCGCGGGCACCTGGCGAAGCGGCCGAGGAGGCGTTGTCGATGGCGGCGGGCATTGGCTTGCAGAGTGGTCATCTTCACGTTCCGCTTGCTTGTAACAGGTTTCTCATCCACCCAAGAAGTGCAGATGCAGGCTGATGAATACCGGCGTCAGGAGAACGGCTCGGTGACGAATGTCGTGGCCGCCTGCATGAGAGAGCTTCCGTTGCTCATGGTGCTGGAGTTGGCAGAATTCGGCCGCAGCCAGAAGCCCGTTGGCATCAGTTTGGGCAACTCCCACTCGTAGCAGATGGTTGCCAGGGTCACGGTGCTGGCGCTACCGGGAGCGAAAACGGCGCTCGCGTCGTCGATCAGGTTGCCACCGCCGTCGAGGCAGCTCGGTATGGCCACGCTGGCGAAATCCGTGAAATTCTGCATCTGCACACGGATCTTGCCCGTGGTTGTGCAGTTCATATAGGCAGGCAAGCGGCTGCAAACCTCGGTCTTGAATTGCGCTGCCGTCATCGGCGTGCCAGCTGTGCCGCCGGTAAAGGTGCCGGTCTGTGCCTGGCCGGTGCGTGCGAGCCGAGCAGCCTCCTCGATCGCATTCTCGAGAGTGAATAGCGTGAAGTAATAGAAGCCGATCGAGATGATGCCGAACAGCAAGAAGAAGAATGGCAACGCAACGAAGCCGAATTCCACTGCCGTCGTGCCGTCCTCATTCCGGCCCAAGCGGACAATGAACCCGCTCCGCCCGTTTGCACGGCAGCGCTTAACTCGTGAGACCATGACGCACACGCCTTCCACTCGTATAGTCTTTGTCTTGTGTGCGACTAAAGCGGGAAAGTCCTGAATACGGAGTAAATTTTGCAGCAAATTCGACATCAAGTATCGTGGGTTGGTAAATGTTCCGGCCGGTTCATTGGCCCGGCCGGAAGCAGGTGTGGTGTCAGGACGGCAGGAGGCTGCCGACAGGGTCGGAAAGCTACTGAGCTCCACCGAAGCTCGTGCCGTCGGTCTGGCTCTCGCTCATCTTGATCTTCTTTTGCGCGTCAGCTGCATGGGCCGAGAAGAATTTCTGATCGTCGCCAAGCGTCAGCGTCGGGTTGCATTGGGGAGAGCAGTTCCAGGATTCGCGCTGCGCGCCCTTGGTCAGGCGTACGATATTAGCCGTCTCGCGATGGACCATTACGAGCTGGTCCTGGATGATGTTGCGCTCTGCATCAAGCGCGATGATGTTGGTCACGCCAAACGACTTGCCAGTCACAACGAGAAGATTGGCCGCCTGGATCGCGACATCGGCGATCATCGGATTACCGATGATGATCTCGGCAACCGGACGCGGCATGCGCAGGATCTGCGATTGGTCGTACTTGACGATCAGTGGCTCAGCCCTGGCGCGTGCCGGTGCCGAGGTCATTGCGGCCAGCGCGGTGGCCGCCGCCAGCAAGGCGAGCAGAATGCCGGAAAAACCGCGGGTTACTTCCGATGAGTAGGGGAACATCTGTTGGTCCTCGTGCCTATGCCGACAAGAGTGGTGGTCAGGCCAGTTTGGTCGAAACGCGTGTATAGCTGCTGATGCCTGGTACCCGCGCGCGGCTGGCCTCGAGACCAAACATCAGGTGCAAGAGCTACACTAGCCTCAGTCTGTTGCTAGTGTTCCTTACGGTCCTGACATTTGCTCGGAAGCTGGCCGCACGGGAAAGCAAGTGTCAGAACCGGAACACTAGACGCGAATCCTCAACAAACAGGAAACGCGCGCTTCAATTTGGTCCGGCTGGTGGCTGATGCGGCCCGGGGGGCTTTGTTGCCGGCCGCAGCGGGCCATTCTCCGTGCTTTCAAACCAGTCGTAAACCATGGCAGACAAACAGCATTTTTTATATGCGGGTCGGAGGTCGCTTCAATTCAGTTTTAATATCTGGGGCCTAATGTCAGCATCAGTTCAGCGCTGAAGTGTTGGGAGCTTCGGGTGGACTAGGCCGCTGTGGCCAGTGTAAACCAGTGAGTTGGGAGAGTAAAATGCAGAACCTGTTCGCCCGTTTCGTGAAGGATGAGTCTGGCGCCACCGCGATCGAGTACGGCCTGATCGCCGCGCTGATCTCCGTCGGCATCATCACCTCGGTTGCTTCGATCGGCACCAAGCTGTCGACGGCCTTCAGCGCGATCGACAGCGGTCTCTAATCGATACCGATTTAGATACCATTGCTTGAACGGAACCGCCCGGCCGGAATGGTCGGGCGGTTTTGCGTTCTGGGCCCGGGTTGTCTGGTGCTGAAACGGATATGTTCTGGTCGATGATCAGTTTTTGCAGGATCTTGTTTTCTTTATTCAATTTGCGCTCGTGGCTGATTGCTCTGACTACGCGAAATTAGGAATTTCAGGGCTATCTTCTGTTCGGGCGACACGAACCGGGCGGCGCTGTTCAGACAGCCGGCTGCCAAAAATGGTGGAGAGCTTCGATGCTGAGTGAGTTGAATCGATTCTGGTGTGATGAGCGCGGGACCACTGCGATTGAATACGCATTGATCGCCGGCGGAATAGCCTTGTTGATCATTACGTCCGTCACCTCGATCGGAACGAAGATCAGCACGACCTTCTCCTCGATCGACAGCGGTCTTTAGAGCAAAGCGCGAAACGAGGTCAGCGCGGGCTGGTCGATGATGGCCGGCGTTAGACAGCTGTTTACCGCGTTTCGCTACGCTGGCAGGGGCCTAGGGACTGGGGTATCGCAAGCCATTGGCGGCGGTGCGCCGGGCGAAATAGGTGAAAGTCTGTCAGTTGTCGAAGTGACGCGTCATGGTGGGGGGCAGCATCCGATCGGCCTCCGGCCTGGTTTGTAACAGGAGCAGTACCGGTGCTCGAATATCCGCTTTTATTGCTGTTTCCCATCGCCATGGTCTACGCCGCGGCAAGCGACGTGATGACGATGACGATTCCCAACCGCATCTCGGTTGCCCTTGCGGCAGGCTTCCTGGCGATAGCCGTGCTGGGCGGGTTCACTATGCAGCAGTTCCTCACGCATGTTGCGACCGGCGCAGGGGTGCTGGTTGTGGGCGTGATCATGTTCTCGCGCGGGTGGATCGGCGGCGGAGATGCCAAGCTGCTTGCGGCCGGGGCCTTGTGGTTCGGGTACGAGCAACTGTACGACTACGTCCTTCTGGCGACGATTGTGGGCGGTGCCCTGGCAGTCATCATTATCTTGTACAGGCAATTCGTGCCGCCGATGTGGGTTTCAGGGCAGGAATGGGCTGTGCGGCTGCATGACAAGAGCTGCGGTATCCCCTACGGCGTCGCCCTGGCCGGAGGTGCCCTGTGGCTGTACCCCACTTCACCGATCTTCACTCAGTTCATCACTTGAGTGGTCAGCTTTCCCGCTGAATTGGCCGCGCCACCGGCGTGACAAGGCTGCACAAGATCCGATCCCGGGCGCCGGCTTGGCCGCGCTCCGGTGGTCGGCTCGGGTGTGGCCTTTCTTGCATCCCGGCATCGGCGAGATCGTTTTAAGACGGGCGTTAACTCGAAATTGAAGTTTGCAGGTCAAGTTGGCCATCACTGAAATGCTTTTGGGTCGGCCGAAAGGACCTTTGCGACGATGAAACGCGCACAGTTGATCGGGATTGGCGTAGCCGGTGGAGCCGGCCTCCTGGCCTTCGTTATCGCCAGCAATTTTGTAAAGCCGCCGCCGGCGCCCAAGATGCTTGTTCAGAAAGTCGATGCCGAGAAGGTGCTGGTCGCCAAGATCGACATCCCGCTGGGGCAGGTGACGAGCGAGGCCATGTTCCGGTGGCAGGACTGGCCGAAGGAAGCGGTATCCCGCTCGTTCATCACCAGCAAGATGAAGCCGCGCGCGACGCGGGACATGTCCGGGCATATTGCTCGCATGTCGATCCTGCAGGGCGAGCCCATCACAGAGAAGAAGCTGATCAAAGCCGGTCAGGGCGGCGTGCTTTCGGCGCTGCTCAATCCAGGGATGCGGGCGATATCGGTCAAGATCTCGGACCACACGTCCGCAGGCAACCTCATTCTGCCGAACGATCACGTCGATGTTCTTCTGACGGCACGTTCGCGCAGCAAGAACGGCGGTGCGGAGGATATCACCAGCGAGCCGCTGCTGCGCAATGTCCGTGTTCTGGCAATCGGGCAGACGATCGAGGTCAAAGAGAACAAGCGCAACGCGGATGGCAGCGTGGCGACGCTGGAGCTCTCGCCGGGCCAGGCGGAGCTGATCGCCCAATCCAAGATGCGCGGCGAGATCACACTGGTTCTGCGGTCGGTGGCCGATATGGGCGTCGCCTCCGGCAATAACGACGAAAAGAAGGAGCGGGCGACTTCGGTTCGTGTCCTTCGCTACGGCGTTCGCTCGAAAGCGTACGGCGTCAACTGATTAGTTACATCTCAGCTGGATACTCCAGCTTGCCCAGTTGTGTTTGTGTCGAGTTTTCGCGTTCGAGTGCACCCATCGTTTCGGTAGCTCGTCCAGAAGGCTTGGACCCATGCAAAAATTCTTCTCTAGTGCCTTGGGCGCGACGTGCGCGGGCATCGCGGCAGTGTCGACGTTGATCAGCGGGATCGACGCTGCAGTAGCGGGCGGCAAGGGCGGCTCATCGCATCAGTCGAGGGGTGTCAGCTTCTCTACGACGCACAATTCGGTGATCAGGATTGGTGCACGCGAAGCCCTGCCGCAGCGGCGGATCATCACTGTCGGCACGAACAAGACCGTGCTCGTGGAATTGCCGGTTGAGCTGCGCGACGTTGTCGTGTCGGATCCCGAGAAGCTCGATGCCATGGTGCACAGCTCGAACCGGGTCTACCTCATCGGCAAGAAAAACGGCGCCGCCAACGCCTTCTTCTTCGATGGTAACGGACAACAGATCCTGATCCTGGAGGTCAGGGTGGAGCAGGATACGGGCACGCTGGATGCCCTGCTGCACAAGCTGCTTCCGGGCTCGAGCATCAAGACCGAAATCCTCAACGACACCTTGATCTTGACTGGAAGCGTCCGTTCGCCAGTGGACGCCAACCGGGCAATGGACATCGCTTCGCGCTTCGCCGTGGCCAACGCGGGCGGTGGCGGTCGAGAGAAGGGCAAGGTGATCAACATGCTGAGCGTCGAAGGCGACGATCAGGTGATGTTGCGGGTGGTGATCGCGGAGGTCAATCGCTCGGTGCTCAAGCAACTTGGTGTCAACCTCGGTGCCGGCTTCGGCAGCGGAAACATGGCAGTGCAGGCGCTGACGGAGAATTCGCTGCCGGTCACCAGCGCACTGGGTCTGGGGCAGTTGCCGATGGCGGCTTTCTCGACCGGTGAGAACACGGGTTGTGCCGCCGGCTCCTTGTGCTTGTTCAACGGCTCGAAGGCACAGGGAACGACGTCTGCATTCGGCAATTCGGGTGTGACCAGCTTCTACTCCAACGGCTCCACTCGTCTCACCCAGGCGTTGCGGGTGATGGAGCGGGAAGGACCTCGTGAAGACGCTGGCGGAGCCCAACCTCACGACGGTTTCCGGCGAGACGGCGAAGTTCATCGCTGGCGGTGAATTCCCCTTCCCGACAATCAGCGATCTGGGTGCCTTGTCGGTCACCTTCAAGGAATTCGGTGTCGGATTGGCGTTCACGCCGGTGGTTCTGTCAGAAGGCCGCATCAGTCTCAAGATCGAGACGGAGGTCAGCGAGCTCGACAGCGCGAACGGCGTCACCATCGCCGGCTCGAATATCCCGGGCATCAGAAAGCGGTCGGCCAAGGCCGTGCTCGAGTTGCCATCCGGCGGCTCCATGACGCTGGCGGGTCTCATCTCGGACAGCGTGCGCCAGAATATCGAGGGTGTGCCGGGGCTCAAGGATCTGCCTGTGCTGGGCACATTGTTCCGCAGCCGTGACTTCGTGCGGGCCGAGACCGAGCTCGTCGTGATCGTGACCCCCTACATGGTGCGGCCAACAGCGCGCAAGAACCTGGCGCGGGTCGATGATGGCCTCGCTCCGGCAACCGATCTGAAGGCCAACTTCCTCGGTCATCTCAACCGCATCTACGGCAAGGGTACCGCCCTGCCCGACGGCGGCCTGAAGGGCGACTACGGGTTCATCGTCGAATAACGGATCTGCTGGAGAATTACGATCATGTCTGCGATCAAGACACACAGCTCTCATCGTCGCCTCCGGTCATCCGTTTCCGTCGGAGCCCTGTCGGCAACGCTTGCGGTCCTGCTGCTGGCAGGATGCCGTCCCGGCTACGAGGGGACACGGGTTGCGGGGTGGAGCCTCGTCGATCCGTCGCAACGGCACCCGATCATGGTGTCGCAGCAACCGTCGACACTGTCGATCAAGGTGAACCGCGCCAGTGCCGGCCTCGCGCCGCAGCAGAGGGCACAGGTGATCGGCTTTCTGGAGCGCTATCGCCGCACTGACGCTGGCAACAGCCGCCTCATCATCGAGGCTCCTGGCGGCACAGCGAACGAAGTTGCGGCAATGCAGGGGATCGCTGAAATCCGACATCTGATGGAGCAGATCGGGTTCGATCCGTCTGCGGTCTCGGTCGAGGCGTATCGCGGGAGCCGCGCGGCCGATGCGCCGATCCGCATCTCCTACCTGAAGTACGTCGCGGAGGGACCGGAGTGCGGCAACTGGCCGACCAACCTCGCGCGCAGCGAATACAACCTGAACTACCCGAATTTCGGGTGTGCGAACCAAGCCAACTTTGCAGCGCAAGTCTCCAATCCCGCAGATCTGCTGGGACCACGGCAGCGGGGACCGGGCTCGGGCGAGCGTAGCCATGAGATCTGGGACAAGTATGTCAAGGGCGAGTCGACCATCGCTGCGAAGAAGGGCGATGAGACCGTCAAGGTCGGCAAATAAGGGTGAGGGCGAGATGAACGAGCACGACGACGCGAAGCTGAGAGACGAATTCAACGACGATATCCACGACCAGGTCGGGGATGACATACCTATGGATGGGCAGGACAACATTCCGCCATTTGACGCGTCGGATGTGTACAGTGAGGACGAGGCGATGGGACGGGCTCGCCCGATTCCCCGCATCTCGATCCAGTCATTCTGCGAATCACCTCGCACAGCCGAGGTGATGCAGGTGGCGGCAGAAGACCGGCGCCTGGCGAAGACGCACTTCAGCGTTCATATGGGTGGTGCGGCTGCAGCCGTGGCGCACTATCAGGAAAGCCCTACGCCGAACCTGATCATCGTGGAGTCGACGCTGCCGCGCGGTGAAATGCTGGGTGAGCTCGATGCGCTCGCAGAGTGCTGCGATGCCGGCACCAAGGTGATCGTGATCGGTCATGCCAACGACGTTCTGTTGTATCGCGAGTTGCTGAAGCGCGGCGTCAGCGAGTATCAGGTGGCGCCGATCTCGCCGATCCAACTCATGGAGAGCATCTCCAATCTCTACAATGATCCTGAATCGGATCCGGTCGGCAACGTCATGGCGTTTATCGGCGCGAAAGGCGGCGTAGGCTCGTCGACGATCTGCCACAACGTCGGTTGGACGCTGTCGGATGCGCTGCGCTCGGATGTGGTGATCGCTGATCTCGACCTGGCGTTCGGAACGACCGGGCTCGATTTCAATCAGGATCCGGTCCAGGGCATCGCGGATGCGTTGTCCAGTCCGGAGCGCCTGGACGAAGTTCTGCTCGACCGGCTGCTGACCAAGTGCTCCGAGCACCTGAGCATCTTCGCGGCGCCCGTGATACTCGACCGCGACTACGATCTGTCGGCGGATGCCTGCGACATGGTCATCGACGTGGTGCGCCAGAACGTGCCGTACGTGCTCGTCGACCTGCCGCACACCTGGACCACCTGGACGAAGCGCCTGATGCTCGGACGCCGACGAGGTCGTCATCACGGCAACGCCGGATCTCGCCAACCTGCGCAACGCCAAGAACATCATCGACCTGATGCGACAGATGCGCTCGAACGACGGGCCGCCGCGCCTGGTGATCAATATGGCGGGCATTGCCAAGCGGCAGGAGATTCCCGGTCAAGGAATTCTGCCAGCACCTCGATCTGGAGGCCATGGCGGTCGTCGAGTTCGATCCTGAGGTTTTCTCGGCAGCATCCGCGAACGGCCAGATGATCGAGGAGGTCAACAGGAAGGCGAAGTGTGCGCCGCAACTGCGCGATATCGCAATGGGACTCGCGCACCGGCAGGAAGTCCGCTCGACCCAATTGAAGAAAAGCTCTGGCTCGGCTTCGCGCCTCTGCTCGAGAAACTCAAATTTAAGCGGTAAGGAGAGCTGTAGATGTTCGGTAGGCGAGTCAAACGATCCCACGCAAGAGCGGCAGGCGCTGCCTCAGCCGGCGAGTGCCCCGGCTGCGGCGCCAGCGACGAACCCGGCGCCGGCTGCCAAGCCGGCCGCGCCGGCTGCCAAGGCTTCCGCACCGGCCGCTGCTGCGCCACCGCGTGCGCCGGAGCCGCAGGCTGAACAGCGGCGCCGTTCGGAGGAGTACTATGACGTCAAGACGACGGTCTTCAACGCGCTGATCGATACGATCGACCTGACGCAGCTCGCCAAGCTCGACGCGGCGGCCGCACGCGAGGAAATTCGCGACATCGTCAGCGAGATCATCCAGATCAAGAACGTCGTGATGTCGATTGCCGAGCAGGAAGAGCTGCTCGAGGACATCTGCAACGACGTGCTCGGCTACGGTCCGCTCGAGCCGCTGCTGGCGCGCGACGACATCGCGGACATCATGGTCAATGGCGCCGAGACCACCTTCATCGAAGTCAGCGGCAAGGTGCAGAAGACCGGTGTGCGGTTCGCGGACAATGCGCAGCTGATGAACATCTGCCAGCGGATCGTCAGCCAGGTCGGCCGGCGTGTCGACGAATCGAGCCCGATATGCGACGCGCGCTTGCCGGATGGAAGCCGCGTCAACGTCATCGCACCGCCGCTGGCCATCGACGGACCCGCACTGACGATTCGTAAGTTCAAGAAGGACCGGCTGAGGCTCGAGCAGCTGGTCAAGTTCGGCTCGATCTCGCCGGAGGGCAGGATGCTGCTCGAGATCATCGGGAGGGTCCGGTGCAACGTCGTCGTCTCCGGCGGTACGGGCTCGGGTAAGACGACGCTGCTCAACTGTTTGTCGGCCTGCATCGAGAATGACGAGCGCATCATCACTTGCGAGGACTTGGCGGAGCTTCAGCTGCAGCAGCCCCACGTTGTCCGTCTCGAAACGCGTCCGCCGAATCTGGAAGGCGAAGGCGAGATCACGATGCGCGATCTCGTCAAGAACTGCCTTCGTATGCGACCCGAGCGGATCATCGTCGGCGAGGTGCGCGGCCCGGAGGCGTTCGATCTTCTCCAGGCCATGAACACGGGTCACGACGGCTCGATGGGTACGCTGCACGCCAACTCGCCGCGCGAGGCCATCAGCCGTATGGAATCAATGATCATGATGGGTGGATATTCGCTGCCGACGAAGACCATCCGTGAAATGATCACAGGCTCTGTCGACGTCATCGTGCAGGCTGCCCGCTTGCGCGACGGCAGCCGCAAGATCACGCACATTACGGAAGTTCTCGGCATGGAAGGCGACGTCGTCACCCTGCAGAACATCCTGGTCTACGAGATCACCGGCGAGGATCCGAAGACCGGCAAGCTTATCGGACGGCACCGCTCCACCGGCATCGCCCGGCCGCGGTTCTGGGAGCGTGCAGAGTACTATAACGAGACCGACCGCCTGTCCCGTGCCCTGGCTAATGCCGAGGTGAGGGATCAGCACGGCAACCCGCTTGGTGACTAGCATGGAAAGCCTCGATTTCACCCAGCTTAGCATTCTGCTGCTGGCCTCACTTGCTGTCGGGGTCAGTAGCGTTCGCGCTGATCTTTCCGTTGATTGCCGGCGATATGCAGGCGGAGAAACGGCTGCAGCTCGTGACGGAGAGCAAGGCGAAACGCAATGCCCGCTTTGCGCAGGTCGAGCAGACCAACGCCCGGCGGAAGGCCGTTGCGGAGACGCTCAAAGATCTCGAAGACAAGCAGAAGTCGAAGGAGAAGGTTCCGCTGCGCCTGCGATTGCAGCGCGCTGGCCTTGACATATCAACACAGACCTTCTGGATACTGTCGGCTCTGACGGGTGCTGCGCTGGCAGTGCTGCTGTTCATCCTCATGCCGTCGGTGCCGCCGATTGCCCTGGGTGCAGTGGCATTCATCGGGGCCTTCGGTCTGCCCCGGTGGGTGGTGAACAAGATGACCAAGCGCCGGCAAGGCAAATTCCTCGAGGAGTTCGCCAATGCGGTCGACGTCATCGTGCGCGGCGTGAAGTCGGGTCTGCCGCTCAACGAGTGTCTCGGCATCGTCGCGCGGGAGAGCCCGTCGCCGCTCAAGGAAGAATTCCAGGAGCTTATCGAGCAGCAGCGTGTTGGCATTCCGCTGTCGGAGTGCTTCGACCGGATGATGGCCCGGGTTCCGCTGGCGGAGGTCAAGTTCTTTGCCATCGTGATCGGAATTCAGCAGCAGGCGGGCGGTAACCTGTCGGAGGCGCTGGGCAACCTGGCGCAGGTGCTGCGCGATCGCAAGACGCTGCAGGCGAAGGTGCAGGCGATGTCGGCGGAAGCAAAGGCGTCAGCGATGGTGCTCGGCTCGCTGCCGTTCGTCGTCATGACGCTCGTTTACGTCACGACGCCAGGCTACATCTCTGTGCTGTGGAAGACAAAGACCGGTGTGTTTTTCCTGAGCTGCAGCGGCGTCTGGATGGTGGCCGGCATCCTCGTGATGAAGAAGATGATCAACTTCAAGTATTGATAAAGGCCCGGCCAGCTCGTCGTCAGTCTGGCGGGCAGGGCAGTAGGGCGTCCAGGACAACGGTGTGAACGGATAGGTGATGCGATGATGGAATTCATCGACATGGTGTTGAAACCCCAGCTGATGGTGATGACGCTGGCTGGCATCGCTGCGTTCGCAACTGTTCTCACGATTGCGTTGCCGATTTTGCAGCGTGATCGGTCGAGCCAGCGCATGAAGGTGATGGCGCTGGAGCGTGACAAAATGCGTGCGGCGCGACTTCAGGATATGAAGTCACGCGAGGGTGGCGCTGGACGTCTGCGCCAGGCGCCCAAGGGGTTCATGCAACAGCTGGTCGATCAACTCGATTTGCGGGCGGTTTTCGAAACCGAGGAACTGCGGAATCAGTTGAAGATGGCGGGCCTGCGTGGCCAGGCACCGGTCGTGACCTATATGTTTTTCCGCGTGCTGATGCCGATCGTCGCGACGATCGGTGCGCTCATCTACCTGTTCGCGCTCACGAATTTCTCCTATCCGCCGATCGTCAAGTTCATGATGTCGCTCGGCGCTGGTTTTCTGGGGTTCTACCTGCCCAACGTGTTCATTTCGAACCAGATCGTGAAGCGCCAGCAATCCATCCGGTATGCCTTTCCGGACTCGCTGGACATGATGCTGATCTGTGTCCAGTCGGGCATGTCGATTGAGGCTGCTTTCGGCAAGGTCGCCGGCGAAATCGGCACGCAATCGCTGGAGCTGGCCGAGGAGCTCAGCCTGACGACTGCGGAGCTTTCGTACCTGCAGGATCGGCGCATAGCATACGAGAATCTTGGCAAGCGGACAGGATTGCCGGGCATCAAGGCGGTGGCCACGGCACTGATCCAGGCGGAGCGCTATGGTACGCCTGTAGGGCAGGCGCTGCGAGTGATGGCCAAGGAGAACCGGGATATGCGCATGTCGGAAGCGGAGAAAAAGGCTGCCGCGCTGCCACCCAAGCTGACCGTGCCGATGATCGTGTTCTTCCTGCCGGTGCTGTTCGTCGTGATCCTTGGGCCGGCCGCGATCATGTCGCTGAAGATGACATAACCAGATCCACTCCGGGCCTCTGCAGCAGGCTGCAGAGCTGCCCGCACGTTGTTGTGTCGCGTATGATCCCGGGGCTCTGGTCCCGGGATCTTTTCGTTTGGAGGCTGCGCAGAGTGCGTGCTGTGCGGCGGCCATCAAATCGTGCAGCGGAGCCGACGTTTGGGGCCCGGGTGCGGTTGGTATCGAAACCAAACGTCAGGTGCAAAAGCTTCGCTGGCGGGGGGCGAGATCGCCGGTTTTGCTTTGCCGCAAAATGTGCGGCCGGGTGCTGTCAGTGCTTTGGCGCGGAGAGGGCGCTGGTTGGCGTCTTCTGACGGATTGCGTGGACGATAGCAGCTGCCAACGCGCACAGACAGCCAGCCTGCTTTGGGTGCACCTATGTTCTGGCGGGGGACCTCGTCGTATCCTGCAGTGTGGATAATGCTCTGACTGCGGAGGTTTTCCGTGGATGGATGTGCTGCCGGGCAGGCGCGCTTCGGCGCGTTTGTCTATGGGGCGTGTGTCGTTGGGGCGTTGTCCGTGGTGCGGGTGGATCGCATGCCATCCAGGAGACGGAAAAACGACCGCTTCCGTTGGTGGAAGCGGCCGTTTTGCATGGACCGGTCACACTATTATTGGCGAGGATGGAAATTGAGGGTCGGCCGGCCGAGCGGCCATTGCTCACGTCAATTGCTGTTGGCCAGCGCCTTGCCCCAATCGGAGGTGCCGGTGGCAACCTCGTTGGTTCCGCGGGTGCTGCGCAGGCTCGGCTGGCGCGCTGCTGATCTTGTTTTCGTCTGGGCGCCGGCCTGCTGCCGGGCCTGCGCTTGTGCCATGGCCATAATGGTGTCTGCCGACAAGGTCGGCTCGGACTGCGGGGCGGCCTGTCCGGCGGTTCCAGCAGATGCGCCTGCAACGGCAGGGATCGCCTGGGGTTGTGCAGCCGGCGCCTTCACGAGCCGGCGCAAATAGTCCGCGTCGGCGGTTGCGGCTGTCGCAGGCAGAACCTCAGAAGCCTGATTCTGCGCTTCGGAGTGCTTGCCCTGTAGACCAAGCACCAGCGCCAGATTCTGTTTCACCTTCGGATCGTCCGTGCTCGAAGCAGCCTGGCGCAGGATCTGCTCGGCCTTGGCCGGCTCACCATTGGCGACGTGGGTGAGGGCGAGGTTGTTCATGACGGATGGCTCGTTGGGGGACAGCTGCAATGCGCGTTCATAGTAAGGAACGGCCCCTGCGTACTTGCCCTGTTTGGCGAGGACCGTGCCGCGCGCCGAGATGACGCGCCAGTCGGGCTTGGCAGGGTCATCGGCCGCAGCAAGCACCTTCTCGGCAACGCCAATCTGGCCGAATTCAAGGGCTAGGCGTCCGTATTCGGAGGCAAGCTCGCGGCTGTCGCCATGCAGCAGCGATGCCGACTGGATGACCTGGAAGGCCTCCTTCTTGCGGCCGGCTGCTTTCAAATTGCGGGCATAGCTCAAGGCGGCAGTGAGGCTGTGCGGCGTCTTCTTGAACTCGCCGCCCCAATATTCGATGGCCTTGTCGAGCTGGCCGGGACCTGCTGCTTCGGTGGAAGAGGGTTTGGGGTCGCCGAGACTCGCGATCTGGCCCAGCTCGCCCAGCATTGGCCCGGCAGAGCAGGCAGCGGACAGAAATGCGGCGCTGGCGGCTGCGATGATGCCGCGTGCGCGTCGTTTTGATTGGCCAGGGGCCGTCAGATCGAAATGCATCCATGTCTCCAAGGCGGAAATCTCATGGCGCACTGATTCGCGCCTCATGTGAGTTTCCGGGACAGCTCTCAACAGACGGTTAACCGGTTGCGTTCGCCAAAGGGGCCAGAACCATGTGCGCAGCATGCGGGAGGCGAACGGCATTGCTGATGGATTGCGCTGGGTGATGGAGCGGGCTAATCGAGGCTGACAGGTACGCGGTGCTGGAGCGATCCTGCAGCGCGTTGTGATACGATGGCGGCATAGCAAGAGGCAGAATGCGAAAATGACTGAGGCTCCTGGCGGCTCCTTGACCCCTTCGGATATTCTTCTTCCAGCAGACGAAGACGCGCGTGTCCGGCAACTATGGCTTGCCGGAAGTGCCGAGGCGGGCGAGCTGGCCGGCCTCAGCGCGCATCAGCGGCACTGGCTGTCGGAAGTCAGGTTCAACGGGAAAGCCAAGGATTTTGCGTTGCTGCCTGGCGAGGGCGGGCAACTGGCCGGGGCGGTTCTGGGTATCGGAAGCGGCTGGTCGGGCGAGCCTTCCGGACCGGGTGCGCTGCTCGCCGGGCATGTCGCCAAGCTGCTGCCGCCTGGGGATTACAAGCTCTCGGGGCAGGTGCAGGATGCGGAGCTTGCCGCAATCTCATTCGGGCTGGGGGCCTATGCATTCCGCCGCTACAAGGCGGCGAACGGAGGGCAGGAGGCAGCGCGGCTGCGGCTTGCGAAGGGCGTAGACCGGCAGCGGGTGCTGGCAATCGTCGAGGCGGTGTGGCTGGCGCGAGATCTGATAAATACGCCGGCTTCAGACATGGGACCGGCAGAGCTGGAGGCGGCCGCGCGGCAACTCGGTGAGAAACACGGGGCACAAGTGTCCTCGGTGGTTGGCGAGGATCTGCTCGAGCGCAACTTTCCGCTGATTTACGCGGTTGGCCGGGCCAGTACGCGCGCACCACGGCTGATCGATCTGGTCTGGGGCCGAAACGATGCGCCGCGCGTCACTCTCGTCGGGAAGGGGATCTGCTTCGATACCGGCGGGCTCGATCTGAAACCCGCCAGCGGCATGCTGTTGATGAAGAAGGACATGGGGGGTGGTGCAGCGGTGCTGGCGCTTGCGTCAATGATCATGGCGCTTGGTCTCGACGTGCGTTTGCGCGTGCTGATACCTGCGGCGGAGAACAGCATCGCCGGCAATGCTTTCCGGCCGCAGGATGTGATCCGATCAAGAGACGGGCGCACGGTGGAGATCGGCAATACGGATGCCGAAGGTCGCCTTGTGCTGTGTGATGCCCTCAGTCTGGCAGACGAGGAGGCGCCGGATACACTGTTGACGTTCTCGACGCTGACTGGTGCTGCGCGCGTCGCATTGGGACCGGATCTGCCGCCTTGCTACACAGACGACGATGCGTTCGCGAGCGAGATCGTAGCTGCAGCCGAAGCTGTCGGCGACCCGGTGTGGCGGATGCCGTTCTGGTCGGGCTACGAGCGCAACCTTGACAGCGAGGTCGCGGACATGAGCAACGTATCGGAAGGGCCGTTCGCCGGCTCGATAACGGCTGCACTCTATCTGCGGCGGTTCGTGAAACGGGCGAAGCGCTTTGCTCATTTCGATATCTATGGCTGGCGACCTGTGCCGCGACCGCTCGGCCCGAAAGGGGGCGAGCCGCATGCGGCTCGCGCCATGCTGGCGGTGCTGCAGGCGCGCTACGGAAAGGCCGGAGCCTAATATAGAGTACGTGACGTTTGGTACCCGCGTGCGGCTGGGCTCGAAACCAAACGTCAAGTGCAGAAAACGGGTTAGGTGATTGCTGGTCGGTGATCTGCGGGCAGCCGGGTTGGACAAGGGGAAAGGATGACTACGGACTCACCTGATCCACGGCTCAATGCGTACCGGCCGGATGTTGCGGCGGAGTATCTTCGCGGGCGCGTTTCGGCGGAACGCTACGCAACAGGAACGGCGATGCGTGTGGCGCGAGCGGCGGTGCCGCTGCGGGGCCGGCCTGATCCGGGGGTGGGATTGGTCAGCGAGGTTCTGTTCGGGGAGACTGTCGTCGTTTATGACGAGGCGAACGGCTGGGCCTGGGTACAAGCCGACCGCGACAGGTATGTGGGCTATCTTCCCGCCGATGCGCTGAGCCCGGATCTGGTCGAGGCTACGCACCGGGTTTCAAGTATCGGTACGTTCGTTTATCAATCCGATGACTTCAAATCACCGCCGCTGATGCACTTGTCTCTCAATTCGCGGCTTGCGGTGGAGGATGCGGGGGAGCGCTTCAGCCGCCTTTCTACCGGCGGCTTTGTCATCAGCCGGCATATCATGCCGATCGGGCGGCAGGCGCGCGATTACGTGGAGATCGCCGAGCGGCTGATCGGAACGCCATATCTCTGGGGCGGCCGGACGCGGATCGGGCTCGATTGCTCCGGCCTCGTACAACTCGCGATGGAGGCGGCCGGGCTTGATTGTCCGAGGGATACCGACATGCAGGAGGCGGCGATCGGTGCGACGGTGCTGGTGCCTGGCAATCTGGAAGGTCTGCAGCGGGGAGATCTCGTGTTCTGGCGCGGGCATGTCGGGGTATTGGCCGACGGGATCATTCTCGTGCACGCGAATGCCTACCACATGGCCACTGTCGCGGAGCCATTGGAAACGGCGGTGGCTCGTATTGCTCGGTCCGGCAGCGAGCTCGTAGGGGTGAAACGTCCACGCGTGCCCGCCGACTGAGCGGGCTGATTGCTCCAGATCAAGGGATTGCTGCGTGGGCGGTTTATTCGGTCTCTGCGCGCATCGAGGTGCAGTTCGGTTGAAACGGGGGCCGTCGTGGATACATCGCTGGGCAGGCGGAAGCCGGGATTGGTCGTGCGTGCCATCATCGTGATTGTGGTTGCGATGGGTTGGGCGGGGCATGGCGTTGCATTCGGCCAGGCTCAGGCGCCCTGTCCACCATTGGCACAGCAGAGCGGCAGCGGCGGAACGCTCTACGAGCAACGCTGTGCAGGCTGCCACGGGCCCGGGGCATCATTCGCCAAGGCGTCGCTGGTCGACATCAATGGTGAGGTGTCAGGTCGAACCACGCGCCGGCCGCTTGCGGAGTGCCTTCAGACGCATGGCCGCCTCAACCCGAGCGAGCGGGCGCAGGTCGTCGACTGGCTAACCAGGCTGCTGCGGTCCAGCTCGTGATGCCGGCGGCGCGCGTGCGAGGATGCGCCCTACTTCGGGGCCCGCTTGGCAAGGATCCGTTGCAGTGTGCGGCGGTGCATGTTCAGCCGGCGGGCTGTCTCGGATACGTTGCGATTGCACAGCTCGTAGACGCGCTGGATGTGCTCCCATCTGACCCGATCGGCGGACATCGGGTTCTCGGGCGGCGGGGCCTTGGTATCCGCCGGGGCAAGTAGTGCATCCGTCACGTCGTCGGCATCGGCAGGCTTAGCGAGATAATCAACCGCGCCGAGCTTAACGGCGGTCACGGCGGTGGCGATGTTGCCATATCCCGTGAGCACGATCGCACGCGCCGAGGGGCGGACGCGATTCAGCTCCGCCAGCACATCAAGCCCGTTGCCGTCCTCCAGCCGCATGTCCACGACCGCGAACGCGGGGGCTTTTTCTCTGATCAGCTCAAGCCCTTCAGCAACTGAATGGCCGGCACGGACATCGAAACCGCGTTGCTCCATTGCGCGCGCGAGGCGCTGCAAGAATGCACGGTCATCGTCAATGAGCAGCAGGGAGCTGTCTTCCGGCAGCTCGTCCTTGTTGAAACTCAGGTCATCAGCCACGACTTAACCTCCAGGTGTGAGGCGGTTATATCCGCTGCCGCCGCAGTTCCAAAGGGTAATGTTGCAGAAAACTCATAGATCAAACCCGAGCAAAGCCAGTCGTGATCGAGGTGGCCGGCCCGGCAGCTTCGAAGGCATCGCGAGGCCACCAGATCCTGACGAATGCGCCGCTCGCCGGACTGCCGTGGTTACCAAAGGTTAACGAGGCGCCAGAGCGCTCCAGAAGCGTCTTGGCAATGAAAAAGCCGAGGCCGAGGCCGCCCTGGCCCCTAGCCCCCCTTTGCTGAGGGCGACCGGCTGGTCTGGTCGTGACGTAAGGCTCGCCAATCGTGTCGAGGATCTCGGGCGAGAAGCCGGGGCCGTCGTCGCTGACCGTAATGACGACCTCGCGCTCGTTCCAGCGGGCGGTGATCTCGACCCGGCTGTGGGCAAAGTCGACAGCGTTCTCGACGATGTTGCCGAGGCCGTACACGACGCCGGGACGCCGCTCAGCTACCGGCTCTTTCGATCCGGCTGCCTCCTCGCCGTTCAGCAATGTCGGCTCGGCATCGATGAGGATGGTCAGCTTGGGATCGCGGTAGGGCTCGATTGTCTCTTCCAGAAGCTGGCCAAGCGGCAGATGGGAGTGCATCGGATCCTGCTCGGATGGGCTCTGGGTCAGCTTCTGCAAGATGTCACGGCAGCGTTGAGCCTGGCTTCTGAGCAGCTCGATGTCCTCGCGATGAGGGCTGTCGGCCGCTATTTCCCGCTCCATCTCCCGAGTTACCAGCGTAATCGTAGCCAGCGGCGTACCCAGCTCATGCGCGGCGGCAGCGGCCAGGCCGTCGAGAGCGTGCAGTTTCTGCTCGTGGGCCAGCACCAGCTCCGTTGCGGCCAGGGCTGCCGTCATCTGACGCGCCTCTTTCGACAGTCGCCACGTGTAGAGTGCCAGGAAGATCAGGGTTGCAATCAACGACAAGAGAATGCCGAGCTCGTACAGTCGTGGCAGATTCAAGGGGCCGGCCATGGGGAACGCGTCCAGCCATGGCAGCGGCATGTGGAATTCCACCAACAGCGCAGCCGTTGTGATCGCGAGCGCGCCAAGGGCAATCGTGTTCCGGGCCGGCAAGGTTGCGGCAGACACTGTGACCGGGGCCACAAGCAGCAAAACGAAAGGGTTCCGGATGCCACCGGTCAGATACAGCAGAGCCGCCAGCTGCAGGATGTCGTAGGACAGCAGCACGGTTGCGTATGTGGTGCCAAGGCGATGCCGGGCCGGGTGGCGGACGCGGAGGAACACATTGAGCCAGGCCGACAGGGTTATGAACAGAAGGCAAACGCCGACAGGCAGCGGAAAGCGGAACCACAGGGCAACAACCGCCACTGCAACGAGCTGGCCAGCCACGGCGAACCAGCGAAGTCGCACGATCGTCTGTAGTCGCAGACGGCTGTCCGACTGATCGAATGTCTGACGAGAATTGGGTCTTGCCGCAAGTGGCATGGAAGGGGCCGGCTTGATGTCGTGGGGGGCAGGATTGGCACAGGGCGTAGCAACAATAGCACGGCTGATCGTATTGTCATGGCCGGGTTGGGTGCCGGCGCGTCATTGCAGGGCTGCACCGCGACGCGATGCCGACTGGTATCAAGCTCAGTCGGGGACCACATGTAGAATATTGCGGCGGTTGGGAAGACCCCGGTGACGGGGCGGGAGCTGCAGGAAGGTCGGCGATGCGCGGGATTTGTCTGATCGCAACACTCAAGGCCAGGTAGCAGGAGCTGCACTCATGCGAGCACGGTTCGCGTTTCTGATTGTCGGTGGTCTCGCTCTGGGCGCGCTGATTGGTCTGCTGTTGGTGCCGGGCGCTCTGCAGCGCGTGCTGCCAGGCGCGGACAAGGTCCTGAGCATCGGACAGGCCACGATCGGTGGCCCGTTCACGTTGACCGATCATACCGGGCGGCGGGTGAGCGAAAAGGATTTCCGCGGCAAGTTCATGCTGATCTACTTCGGTTTCACGTTCTGTCCAGATGTGTGTCCTACCGCCTTGCAGGTGATGTCCGCTGCTCTCGATAAGCTGGGACCGAAAGCGCAGCGGGTGACGCCGGTGCTGATCTCAGTGGATCCGGAGCGCGATACGCCCAAGCAGCTCGCCAGCTACATCCAGAGCTTTCACAAGAGCTTCGTCGGGCTGACGGGAACGCCTGAGGACGTGCGCGCGGCCGCTAAAGCCTACCGGGTTTATTTCAAGCAGGTAAAGGACCCGCAATCGACTGCCGGCTATACGATGGACCATACGTCCATCGTCTATCTGATGGATCCGCAAGGGCGATTCGTGACCCACTTTACCCACGCAACGCAGGTCGATGCGATGGTTTCCGGTATCTTGAAGCACCTTTAACTGCGGCGCTTTGTACATGCTGCAAATCGTGGCAGATTTGTGTGCTACAAGCCTTTCGGTAGGGGGATCAGTGTAAATCCACGGGAGCCGGCCGGCAGACGTCGTGCCCTGGTGGAGCGTGTGTGCGCGGGGACAATTCTGGGGGACTTGCGCTTGCTGTATCAATGGTACGAGCTGGGCCACGCGGTGGTTCGGCCGGCCCGCTTCGCGGCCGACGCCGGAAGGCTGTTCTTCAATAACCCGTTCAATCCGCTTACACACACTGCGGTCGGCCGTCATGCCGCAGCCGCCTGTGAGGTCTTCGAGCGGACGACCAGGCGCTACGACAAGCCGGATTATGCGATCCGCGCGACCAGCATCGGCGGGATGACGGTGCCAGTGCAGCCTGTCGACGTCTGGCGCAAGCCGTTCTGCCGACTGCTGCATTTCAGGCGTGAATTGCCGGCCGGGATGGTGCGGAACGATCCACGTATCCTCATCGTTGCGCCGATGTCCGGACACTTCGCCTCCCTGTTGCGGGGCACGATCGAGACGTTTCTGCCGGATTACGAGGTCTTCATTACCGACTGGCAGGACGCGCGTGACGTGCCGCTCGACGATGGGCAATTCGATCTGCACGACTACATCGACTATCTGCGCGAGATCTTCACCCTGTTCCAGGGCGACGTGCATGTATTCGCCGTCTGCCAGCCGTCGGTGCCGGTGCTGGCGGCGACGGCACTGATGGAGGAGGACGGCGATCCTTGCGTGCCGCGAACGCTGATGCTGGCGGGAGGGCCTGTCGATACGCGCGTGAGCCCGACGGCCGTGAACCAACTGGCCGTGGAGCGTGGCACCGCCTGGTTCCGCCGCAACGTCATCACGCGCGTGCCCTGGCCCAATGTGGGCTATGGGCGTGACGTCTATCCCGGTTTTCTGCAGCTGACCGGGTTCATGACGATGAACCTCGACCGGCACCTGCAGGCGCACAAGGACCATTTTTTCCATCTGGTTCGTGGCGATGGCAACTCGGCGGAAAAGCACCGGACATTCTACGACGAGTATCTTGCAGTGATGGATCTGACTGCGGAATTCTATATGCAAACAATAGATAGCGTTTTCGTCGAGCATCTGCTGCCGCGTGGCGCGTTGCGAAGCCGGGGGCGCCGGATCGATCTCAGGCGGATCAAGAGGCCTGGGCTGATGACGATCGAAGGGGAAAAGGACGATATCACCGGGCTGGGGCAGTGTGCGGCGGCGATCGATCTGTGCCGCGGCATTCCGAGCAGAAACAAACAGCACTACGAGTGCCCGGAAGTGGGGCACTACGGCATCTTCAATGGCTCGAGGTTCCGCAACTTGATCGCGCCGGCGATGACGGAATTTCTGCGCCGGTTCGACCCGCGCGCGCAGGCGGGGGCAGGCGACGTCGCGGCAGTGGCGAGCGAGGACAACAACGTCGAATTCGACCACTGCCCGGCTGGAAGGCGGTGCGTTTACCTTTCGGCGAGTTGCCTGACCGGCGATGCTGCCTTATTGGTCCAGATGGCCACTGACTGGCTTGTTCGTGGGACAGCCTGCGCCTAAATCGAGCCGAATGCATTCCGACCAGAGGACGCCGCGATGGTGCAGCTCATCTACTTCGTCAACATCGTGCTCGACCTTTACAAATGGGTTTTGATCGCGGTCGTGATTTTATCCTGGCTGATCGGCTTCAACGTCATCAATGCCTATAATCCGTTCGTGCGGTCGCTGTGGCAGGCGCTGAACGCGGTAACCGAGCCGCTGCTGCGACCTATCCGTCGTATGCTGCCCGATATGGGCGGCATCGACATCTCGCCGATCATCCTCTACCTCGCGATCCTGTTCGTGCAGATCGTCGTACTGGGCAACGTCGCCCAGTCGCTCGGCTGATGACTGAGGCCGGTCCGTCCGAGAGTGTATGGCGTGTGGCTGTCGATGGGCTCTCGCTGCGTGTCCGGCTGACACCCAAGGGAGGCCGGGATGCGGTCTGCGGGATTGTCTCAACTGCGGATGGTCCGGCGCTGAGTGTACGCGTTCGTGCGCTGCCGGAAGATGGCGCGGCGAACGCAGCACTGGAAGCGCTGGTAGCAAAATGGCTGGGGTTGGCAAAGCGCGATGTCGCAGTGACCGCCGGCCACAAGTCGCGCAACAAGTCATTGGGTATTGCGGGGGAGCCGGCGGCACTACGGGCCGTTCTGGAGGCTCATCTCTCGGCGATGGAAAACGGATAGCTCGACATGGCGGCTCGTATCATTGATGGGAAGGCCATCGCAGCGGACGTGCGAGGCGACGTTGCCAGCGCCGTTTCGCAGCTCAAGGTTGGGCATGGGTTCGCGCCAGGGCTTGCGGTGGTTCTGGTCGGCGAGGATCCGGCCAGTCAGGTCTACGTTCGCAATAAGGGCAAGCAGACCCTGGAAGCCGGCATGGTCTCGTTCGAGCATAAGCTCGATGCGGCGACGCCGGAGGCTGAGCTGCTGCAACTCGTGCAGCGGCTGAATCGCGACGAGGCCGTCGATGGCATTCTGGTGCAGCTACCGTTGCCACCGCATATCGATGCGAAGAAAGTGCTGGAGGCGATCGATCCGGCCAAGGACGTCGATGGTTTTCATCCAATGAATGTCGGCAGGCTGTCGGCGGGAGAGCGTGCGCTGGTTCCATGCACGCCGGCAGGCTGCGTGATCCTCGCGAAGACCGTCACCCCATCGCTTGCGGGCATGGAGGCGGTCATCGTCGGGCGGTCCAATATCGTCGGAAAGCCGATGGCCCAGCTTCTTCTGGCGCAGGACTGCACGGTGACGATCGCGCATTCCCGCACACGGGATCTTGCGGGTGTCGTGGGCCGGGCTGATCTGCTGGTGGCTGCCGTCGGCCGGCCGGAGATGATCGTGGGGGGCTGGGTCAAGCCGGGCGCCATCGTGATCGACGTGGGCATCAACCGGGTGCCGACGGATGCAGGAAAGTCGCGGCTTGTCGGTGACGTCGAATTCAACTCGGCGGTGGAGCGTGCCGGTGCGATCACGCCGGTGCCGGGCGGTGTCGGGCCGATGACGATTGCCTGTCTGCTGCGAAATACGGTCGAGGCGGCTTGCGCACGGCGCGGCCTGGCTTCACCGCTGGCTTGAGGCGGCGGCGGCGACCGGCCAGCGACTGACCGGCCGATGCGTGTTGCCAGCGCGCGGCCGAGCGCGCAATATTCTAAAACAACAAAGCATGCAGCAGTCGTGCGCCGCGCCATCGAGTGCGTGGCCTATGCTCAGGGAGGACGGGGACATGAGATCCCAAATCGCAAAGATCACGGCGGTGGTTGGTACGGTCTGCGTCGGCGGACTGGCAATCTGTGGTGGTGCGGCGGCGCAGGACGGCAAGCCGGTCACGATCGTCGTTGGGTTCGGGGCCGGTGGAGCCTACCACTTCACGGCGGTCATGTTGGCCAGGCATATGCCGAAGCACCTGCCGGGCAAGCCCAACGTGATCGTACAGACCAAGCCGGGTGCGGGCTCGATCGTGGCGACCAATTATCTCGCGCAGGTGGCGCCGAAGGATGGCACGGTGCTCGGCGTGATCGGCGGCGGCGTCGTTCTGGAGCCGCTGTTCGGCAACGAGAAGGCGAAATTCGATCCGCGCACGATCAGCTGGATCGGTAGCGTTTCGACAGCGGTGAACTTGTGCACGGTGTGGGCGGAAACCGGGGTCAAGTCGCTCGATGACATCAAGGCAAGGGAGGTCGTGGCCGGCTCGACCGGGCGCGGCTCACGGACGTACAGCTATCCGGCCGCGCTCAACGCCCTGTTTGGTACCAAGTTCAAGATCCTGACCGGCTACAAGGGGCTGCGGCAGATGAGTCCGGCGCTGCAAAAAGGTGAGGTGCAGGCGATCTGCGGCTTCAGCTGGGATGGGTTGCGGGCGCAGTTTCCGCAACTTCTGAGCGAAAAGAAGCTGAACTTCCTAGCCCAGTTCGCGCTGACCAAGGGCAAGGTGAAAGAGATTGCGCACGTGCCGTGGGTTCAGGATCTGGTGAAGTCGCAGACGGACAAGAAGGCGGTCGATTTGCTGGTTGTGGATACGGAGATCGCGTGGCCGCTGGTGGCGCCGCCAGGGATACCGGCCGGTACTCTGAAAATGCTGCGGGACGCTTTCGACAAGACAATGAAGGATCCCGAGTTCGTTGCGGAAATGACGAAGTCGAAGCGAGAGGTCGATCCGGTGCCGGGGGCAGAGATCGACAAGCTGATGGCGCAGACCTTTGCGACGCCGAAAGACGTGATCGCCCGGGCGCGCGACATATCCGGGCTTTGAGATCGAGGCAGGCAGGCAGGAACGAATGGAGCGGGCGGCTCATCGCCAGCGTGAGCGCCTTGCTCCGGCGCGGAAATTCTGCAAATTTGTGCATGGTTGTGCATCTCGATCGGCGGCGCCATGTCCGAATACCTGACCACAAAAGAGCTGGCGGAGCTGCTCCGCATCAAGGAGCGCAAGGTCTATGACCTTGCGGCTTCCGGCGAGGTGCCGTGCTCGCGCGCGATGGGCAAGTTGCTGTTTCCCCGCAAGGCTATCGAAGCCTGGATCGCGGGGAGCAGCTCGGGCCTGGAGGTGGTGGCGGGGGCCATGTCGCTGCCCAAGGTGTTTCTGGGCAGTCACGATCCGCTGCTCGAATGGGCGCTACGGGAATCGAAATGCGGCATTGCAACCTACTTCGACGGCAGTTTCGACGGGCTGGAGAGGTTTCGCAGGCGGGAAGGCATTGCGGCCGGCTTGCACATCTTCGATGCGGGGATGGGCACCTGGAACATCGACCGGGTGCGGGCGGACTGTGCCGGGATGCCTGCCGTCCTGGTGGAATGGGTTCGTCGCCAGCGCGGGCTCATCGTGGCGGCGAAGCATGGTGGTCGGGTGGCCAGCATGGCCGACCTCAAAGGTTTGAGGATTGCCGCGCGTCAGCCGGAGTCGGGCAGCTACCATCTCTTCATGCATCTGCTCGCTGAAGCGGGCTTGAAGCCGGGGGCGGTCGATCTTGGCCTGATGGTGCGTACAGAAACCGATGCTGCTGTCAGCGTGCTGGAAGGCAAGGCCGATGTGGCCTTCGGTCTCGAAGCATTGGCGGCGCAGTACAAGCTGGCCTTTGTGCCAATCGTTGAAGAGCGCTTCGACCTGCTGGTCGACCGCAGGTCGTGGTTCGAGCCGCCGATGCAGGCCTTGTTCGAATTCGCGCGCAGCCGCGCATTCCTGGCGCGCGCGGGTGAACATGCGGGCTACGATGTCTCGTCACTCGGCAAGGTGCATTTCAACGGCGCTGGATGACCGGTCGTACCGGCCCACCGAAAGTTCAACTCTTTCTGGGCGGGGGTGGGCCGGAACCATTTTCTCTTTGCGCGCAGCCGCCACGCCAACCCTGCGCGCAGATACCTGCAAACCTCAGGTTCGACCACAGCTCAAACCTAAGGTTTTTCGGTATCAGATGCGTGCTGCTTTCGGCTTCTCACCTGTGCGCCGCTGTTGAGTTGCCGGCCTATTCCGCAGCGTTGGCGAAGAACAGCTGCTTGCCGTTGACCTTGTAGTCGTTGATGGCCTTCTGGCCTTTGGCCGAGAGCAGCCAGTCGATCACTTTCTGGCCGAGGTCGGCCTTGACGCTGGGGCACCTGGCCTTGTTGACCAGGATCACGCCGTACTGGTTGAAAAGGCCCTTGTCGCCTTCGACCACGATCCTGAAGTCGCCCTTGTTCTTGAACTTGATCCAGGTGGCGCGGTCGGTCAGCACATAAGCGCCCATGCCGACGCCTGTGTTGAGTGTGGCGCCCATGCCCGAGCCGGTTTCGCGATACCATTTGCCGGAGGCGCCCTTGGGGTCGACGCCGGCCGACTTCCATAGTGATGTTTCCTTCTTGTGGGTGCCGGAATCGTCGCCGCGGGAGGCGAACAATGCCTTGGCGGCCGCGACCTTTCTGAGTGCGTAGGTCGCATTCCTGCCGCCGGCGATGTTTGCGGGATCGGAGGGCGGGCCGACGATGATGAAGTCGTTGTACATCAGGTCGGAGCGTTTGACGCCGAAGCCGGAGGCGACGAACTTCTCCTCGGCCGGTTTGGCGTGAACGAGCAGCACGTCGCCATCGCAATTGGAAGCATTCTTGATGGCCTGGCCAGTGCCGACGGCGACGACGTTGACCGTCACGCTGGTGTCCCTCCTGATCATCGGCAACACGTAATCGTAGAAGCCGGAGTTCTTGGTGGAGGTCGTCGACTGCACGATGATCGATTGTGCGGTGGCCATGGCGGTGCTGGCTGCAAGGGCAGCCGTTGTGGCTGCCGCCGTGCAAAGCATTCGTATTTTCATCGCGATTCTCCCTTTACGCTGGTCTGAGGTCACAGAAGCAGGCGTCCATCGAGGAATGCGGCGGCTTCGGTCGAAGACGGCGCATTGAAGAAATCGATGGCCGGCGTGTGCTCGATGAGCCTGCCCCGGTTGAGGAAGAGGATCTCGTCAGCGAGGCGCTTGGCCTGTCCCGGATTGTGCGTCACGAGAATAATTTTCACGCCCTGGGCACAAGCGTCGGCGACGATGCTTTCGATCATCGCCGTGGATGCCGGGTCGAGACTGGCGGTCGGCTCGTCGAGGAACAGCACGCGGGGCGAGGTCGCGAGAGCCCGGGCGAGTGCCAGCCGCTGCTGCTCGCCACCGGACAAGAGGCGCGCGGGTTGGCGGGAATGGTCGAGCAGACCAACGCGTTCGAGCAGTGCGTCGCGCATCGCGCTGTCAGCCTTGCCCTTCAGAGCCAGCACGAAATCGATGTTGGCGGCGACGGAGCGACGCAACAGGACAGGGCGCTGAAACACCAGTGCCTGCCGTGCCCTGACGCTGGCGCCGAGGGGCTCGCCAAACCACGCAATGGTGCCGGCGGTGGGTGTTGCGAGGCCGTGCAGCAGTCGCAGCAGCACGCTCTTGCCGGCTCCGTTGGGGCCCATTATCGCGGTGAAGCGGGCTCGTTCGATTGTGAGGTCGATGCCATCGATCAGTCGCTTGCCGTCGACGTCAAGCACGAGACCCCGGGCCTGGAGACAGACGGAGCCGGCGGGGGGGCTCGCAGGTCGTTGGATCTGGGCTTCGCCGAGCGGCGTGCGCGAACGGTCAAGCATAGGCATAGCGCTGCGCGGTCAGCCGGAGTCCCATAACAAGTGCGTTCACGCCGAGTGCGATGGCGAGCAGGATCATGCCTAGCGCGAGCGCCAGCGCGAGGTCGCCTTTGGAGGTTTCAAGTGCGATGGCGGTCGTCATCACGCGCGTGAGGTGGTCGATGTTGCCGCCGACGATGATGACAGCGCCGACCTCGGCCACGGCGCGGCCGAAGCCGGCAAGGGCGACTGTCAACAGAGAGTAGCGGCCATCCCAGATCAGCGCCGCCATCGCGCGATGGGCTGGCACGCAAAGCGAACGGAATTGATCAGCGTATTCGGTGTGGAGATCCTCCAGTATCTGGCGTGACAGTGCCGCTATGATCGGGGTGATCAGGATCGTTTGGGCAATGATCATCGCAGACGGCGTGTAAAGCAGTCCGAGCCAGCCGAGCGGGCCGGAGCGCGAAAGGTAGAGATAGACGGCGAGGCCGACGACGACAGGCGGGAGCCCCATCAGGGCATTGAGCAGGATCAGGGAGGCTGTGCGGCCCGGGAAACGAGCGACCGCGAGCATTGCGCCGAGCGGCAAACCGATCAGGCAGGCGATCAGCATGGCGGTCAGGCTGACCTTGAGCGAGAGGGCCACGATCTCGAACAGGTCGGCATCCGCGGAAGCCACCAGTCCGAGCGCCAAGGTGAAAGCTGTGCCGATATCCTGCATAATCTTACTCAATATCCATATGCGGGAAGTTTTGCAGGATTATTGCATCGATTGAACTCATTCTGCAAGGTGCGGGGATTTTCCTGCCTGCTTACGATCGAATTGGACACCGCCGGTGCAGTTGCCTAGGCTTTTGCGCCGACGCAGTTCTTCCGATCAGCCCGGATGGCGCCCATGTCCACACTTCTCCTCACCCATTCCTGTTTCGTCGACCACGATACCGGTCCTGGTCATCCAGAGCGGGCAGATCGCATGCGAGCGGTCACCAAGGCTCTGGAACGTAAGGAATTTTCGTTCCTCCTGCGGGAGGATGCCCCGTTGCGCGAGGACGTGGAGGAGCAGATCGTTCTGGCCCATCCGCCGGCCTATCTGGCGGCTCTCAAGAACGCGCGGCCATCATCCGGGCAACAGGTTCGTATCGACCCGGATACGGTGATGTCGCCGGGGTCCTGGGAAGCTGCGATGCGTGCCATCGGCGCCGGCTTGCGTGCCGTGGATGCTGTAATGGACAAGCAGTCGGGGATCCGTAACGTGTTCTGCCAGGTGCGGCCGCCGGGCCACCATGCCGAAGCCGAGCGGGCAATGGGCTTCTGCCTTTTCAACAGCATCGCCATTGCCGGTCTCTATGCGCGGAAGAAGCACGGGGCAGAGCGGATCGCGGTGATCGACTTCGACGTTCATCACGGCAACGGGACGCAGGATATATTCTGGTCAGACAAGGACTTGTTTTATGCGTCTTCGCACCAGATGCCGCTATATCCGGGGACCGGGGCAACGGGTGAGACAGGCGTCGGCAACATCTGCAATGCGCCGCTTAGGCCGTATGATGCCGGCGACCGGTTCCGTGATGCGTTCGAATCGCGCATCCTTCCCGCGCTCAACGTTTTCGGGCCCGACATCGTACTGATCTCGGCGGGCTTCGATGCCCATGCGGATGACCCGCTAGCCAATCTCATGCTCAAGGAGCCCGACTTCGTATGGGCCACAGAAGCGCTGATGAAGGTGGCGGAAAGACACGCGAACGGCCGTATCGTGTCGATGCTCGAGGGCGGCTATGATCTCAACGCGCTCGCGCGCTCCGCAGCTGCGCACGTTACGGCGCTGATGGGAGCGTGAGCCAACGTCAGGACTGGAACCGGGATGAACGACATGAGTACTGGCCGCCCTTCCGCCCGCCACGGGGACATCAAGGAATTGAGCTTCGAGCAATCGCTCAAGGAGCTTGAGGGCATCGTGGGACGTCTCGAGAGAGGCGACGTGGCGCTCGAGGAATCGATCACGATTTACGAGCGAGGCGAGGCGCTGCGCGACCATTGCGACCGGCTGCTGAAGCAGGCTGAGGCGAAGGTGGAGAAGCTGACCTTCAATGCCGATGGGCAGCCGAAGGGGACCGAGCCGCTTGATCCGGCGGCTTGACAAGGGTGTCCCGTTTGGCCTCGTCTTATGGTGCGACGCGCGGTTTGACGTCACGCGGCGCTATCGAGGAGCTCGCTATGTATACTGTCGAACAACTGGCATCTGATATTCGGAACGATCTGGAAAGCGCCCCGGGCCGGGCGGGCCGGGAGAAGGCGCTCCAGCATGTGAAAAAGGCGCTGCAAGACAAGGAATTCGTGCAGCGCTACCTGATCGACAGGCCGGCCGATGCCGGGCGCCGGCAGATCCTCTACGAGGACCCCAAGCACGGTTTCTGCATCTGCGGGCATGCCTATGGCGACAAAGCCTATGGCAAGCCGCATGATCACGGCTCGGCCTGGGCGATCTACGGGCAGGCCCAAGGCAGCACCGAGATGACCGAGTGGAAGATCGTCAAGAAGGGTGAAGGCGGAGAGCCTACGCTGGTCGCGCCGGAAAAGTCCTACGCGATGCAGCCCGGCGATGCCTATCTCTATGATATCGGCGATGTGCATTCGCCGAAGCGCGAGCAGCCGACGTGGCTGCTGCGGATCGAGGGCAAGAACCTCGACAACGAGCGGCGCTCGAATATCAAGGCGGCCTGATAAAAACGGCGAAGCCGACCCTTTGGGGCCGGCTCCGTCGTATGGTGGTGCTGCGTTTCCTGGAGTATGCGACGCGGCGTCAGTTCGTGAGGCGTAGCGTCGATATCTGCAGGGCGATGTCCCGGAAGGCCTGTCTCAGGGCTTCGCCGGTGGACAAGTCATAGAAGTGGCGCGAGCTTGTCGCACACTGCTGCAGCGTCTGGTAGGCCTCGCCGCCCGAGGTGAGCTGAAAGCCGACGGTGAACACCGTGATACCAGCGGCCTTGATGTTGGCGCAGATGGCTCGCGCCTGGTTCGTCGCGCTTTCCCCTGAGAACTGCGTATTGTACTCGCCGTCGGTCATCAGGACCGCGTATTTGCGGATCTTGTTGTTGCCGTACGGGCCGGGATGAAGTCGTTGGGCCATACGCTGGTCCACTTTGGCGACAGCAGGTACCATGCCCAGGCGGTTCCGATGTGCCCGGCGGTCATGCCAGTTGCACCGAGGCTATCGATGTGGGCATTCAATGTGGATTTGTTGCCGTTCAGTGGGATGATTGTCGCGGTCGGCTTGCAGGTGCCCCAGGTCGGTCCGGGATTGAAGTAATTGCCGGGGCTTGGTGCATTGTCGTTATAGCGGTCGCTGGTGTTGCGTTCGCGGACGCAGGTTTTATCCGCGTCGGAACCAGATGGCGATTGACCGGTGACGGCCTGGAAGTAGCTCTGCCCGGCATTGACGTGCTCCGAGAACGGAGCAATGGCCACGCGGCTTGCGCCCTGGTCGGTGTCGTCGACAACGATGTTGACGAGGTCCTTGGCCGCCTCCTTGAGGTCGTCGATCTTGTCGCCGGACATCGAGCCGGTGACGTCGAGCATCACGGAGACCTCGACCTTTTTGCCGCCGCCGCCATTGATCGCAAGGACAGCTTTGGTCGTGGTCCGCACATTGAGATGAGGTTTGCCGATTACTGTGAAAAACGGCGTCCTCACGGTGGCGGAGCTGATGCCTTGCACCGCCTTTCCGCCATCGACGAGATCGAAGCTGGTGGAATCGGTTGTCAGCAGGTCGGACTTCATCTTTGCGTAGTACTCTGCGGCCGCGGCGAGAGCTGCGGTGCGGTCACCTCCGGTGATCTGGGATACCCGACCGGCGGCGAGCGCGGCTGCGTCCATTGCCTGTTGTTGCTTGCTCTTGGCGCTGATCCAGCGACCGTAATCGACGCCGGCGCCGACAAGCGTGAAGATGATCAGCGCAGAGATGCCGAAATTGATCGCTATGGTGCCGGACTGGTCGCGGCCATAACGACGGATAAGCGGAGCGATATTGCTGCGGGTATATTCAATGATTGAGGCATACTTTGACGGCATAGCCCGATACTCCATGGACAAGGCCTGGCAAGTAACAAAGCGCCAGTGTCCTGAGGCTAGGCTCGGAATATCTCCGAATTACTAACAATTCTTCATAACTGTGTTCAGAATTAATAAATCGTTCACGCGATCGCATAGCCTCAGCGTTGGCTGGAGGCTGTGCGATGGCATAGCGATAGCGTCGTTCGAGCAGCCACTTTTCACGGCCGCTGTTTGTCAGGCGGGTTGTGCAAGGCCCGTACCACGCAGGCTGAAACCTGCAATGGCGAGGGCAGCCGGACCAGCCGGCGGCAGGGGAGTGCCGGCTGGTTGTGTGCGCGGTTACCTAATTCAGGAGTCCGGCTTCCTTGAATGCCTTTATTGCTCCGGGATGGATGGGAGCGCCGAGGCCAAGCGACGCCTGCGTTTTCGCAGCCTGCATTTTTTCGATCATCGGTTTGGCGGTGTTGAACAATGGCGTCTTTTTCGACATCGCATCGATATTTGTCAGCACCGTTTTTGCAAACAGGTAGGCTGCCTCGTTGCTGAGCTTGTCGGTCGCCATCCACCCCTGAACGATGGTGATGCCGGGCATGTCCTGGTCGTGGCCCTTGAAGGCGCCTTTGGCGAGCGTGCCTTCGCCATACGTACCGACTTTGGTCGCGATGATGTCGCGGTACTTTCCATACGGAACAGCGCGCACCTTGGAAAGCTCGGACAGCTCTGTCAGGCCGCCATTGGGAATGCAACATTGCAGCTGGGCATCGGCCTTGCCGTCCTTCACGGCACGACCTCCGGGGCCGAACGACAGATAAACCGGCTTGATGTCATCGAAGCTCATGCCGACTGCGCCGAGGATGACGCGTGCGTGGTTCTCCATGCCGCTGTTGCGGGCGCCGACTGCGATGCGTTTGCCCTTGAGATCCTCGACAGACTTGATCGATGAGGATGCAAGGGTGACGAAGAAGATCGGCCAGGAGCCGAGCGGGGCTACGGCATAAAGCTTGATCTTCTCCGAAAACGGCTTTGTGCCGTTGAGCGCGGCGATGACCCACGTATTGTCCATGGCGCCGATATGGACGGTGCCCTTGGCGAGCAGGCGCGCGGACTCGATGGCGCCGCTGGACGTCTCGGCGGTGGCGGCGTTGACCTGGCCGCTCTTGACCAGAAGATCCGAAATAACTGCTCCCATCCGGTAGTAGGCACCGCCCTGCCGGCCGGTGGAAATGCGAAAGTCAGGTTTTGCCTGAGCGAGGACGTCGGCGGCAGAGGCCAAACCTGCCGTGCCGAATGCCAATGTTGCGACAAGGATATTCCGTAAGCGGTTGGATGTCATGGGTGCTTTCTCCCTTTCTTTGGTATTGCGCAGCGCAGCGGCAGGTCGTGAGATGCGTGCGTTTCGAAACACATCGGGCGAGATGGCCAGGCTGGTCGCGGAGGCCTATCGCAGCGACATTTTGAGCAGCCTTTCGGCGTTGCCGACCATGATCTTGTCGCGAACCTGCGGCTCCAGGCCCTGAGAGTCGAGAGCCTTGATGTGAGCGGGGATGGGAGCGAGCGGGGCATCGCTGGCGAAGACGACGTGGTCTGCTCCGTAAAAGCTGATGCCGCACGGCAGGCCATTGGTGCCGCCGAACATGGCGGTGTCGGCGTAGAAATCCTTGAAGTAGTCGACATGGGGCCGCTTCAAGGATGACAAGACCTGGCTATAGTCCTCGTCGATCGTTCTGCTGCCCAGTACGTCCATGCCCGGGCCGATGCGCCCCTCGAAGTAGGGCACCATGCCGCCGCCGAGATGATGGGTGATGATCTTGATGCCGGGATGGCGGTCAAACAGGCCGTCGAATACCAGCCGGCACATCGCAATTGTCGTCTCGTAAGGCCAGCCGAAGCACCACCACAACTCGAAGCGGGATTTCAATTCGGCGGCATAGTCGGGCATCGATGCGGTGCGGGCAGGGTGCAGCCAGATCGGCAGGTCGTGCGCGGCCATCGCCGCAAAGAACGGTCTGAAACGCGGCTCGTCGAGCGGGTGACCGGCGATGTTCGTGAAGGTCTGGACGCCGCGCGCGCCCATCTTGATGGCGCGGTCCGCCTCGACGATGGCGGCATCGACGTCGTGCAGGGAGACGGCCGCGGCAAAAGCGGGGAAGCGGTCGGGATGCCTGGCGCAGAGCTCGGCCATCGCATCATTGGCGACGCGTGCCAGATGGTTCGCGGTCGCTCCCGTCTCTACGTCCTCGATCGGTGGATTCGGCAGCGAGATGATCTGCCGATAGGCGCCGATCTCGTCCATGTCGCGGAAGCGAAGATCAAGGTCGAACAGCTTGGGGATGCCGCGCAGGCGCTTACCTATGTTGCCCAGCTTCGGAGAGCTGCGATCCAGCTCCTGGAAGAACTTTTCGGGAAAGATATGGGTGTAGATGTCGACGATCATGCTCGAACCTTCGTTTTTTCGTTCTGGTTTTCGTCGGTGCATATCCCGGCACGGCCCTGACGCCGGTGTTGCCGACCTGATCAGCTATTCAGCGCTCAGAGCAGACGGGACATGGCGAAGGCCTTCCAGGACTGTGTTGTCTGTACTGTGGTGTTGGGGCAGCCCCGTCATACCAACGCTGCCGCGGGGGGCTCGCGGCAGCGAGTGTAGAGGCGAGCATCGGTTGCGGTCTGCGCTAAAGCTTGAACAGTCGCTTCGCAGTCTCGCCCAGAATGTTGCGTTTGCCCTGCTCCGACAGGAAGGGGAGATTTGCGATGCGGGCCGGTGGATCGAAGTCCCAGTGCGGCCAGTCTGATGCGTACAGCAGCTGCGTTTCGCCGCTGATGGCTTTGAAGGTCGATTTGAGCAGGTCCATGTCGGTGACCTCCATCGGTTGGGTCGTGTAGTACATGTCGCGGATATAGTCCGATGGCATCTTCTTGAGCAGCGGCGCATCCGACTGGCGAAGCTGGAACTCGTGGTCGAGGCGCTGCATCATGAAGGGCAGCCAGGCGAGACCGGATTCGATCCAGATCACATTGAGCTTGGGGAAGCGCTCGCCCATGCCGTTGATCACCCAGTTGGTGAGATGCACCATGTTGCAGGTGACGAACGACAGCGCGTGCATCGACAGGAAGCGGTTGACCGCGCGCTCGAACATGTAATCGGGCCCGGCATGGAAGCCGAGCGGCATGCCCCGCTCCTCGATCTCGGCATACAGGCGCATATACGGCGGGCTGGCGACATGAGATTGGCGCTGGCTGGTCACGCAGAAGCCGACCACGCCCTTCTTGTCGCCGTGCTCACGGACGATCTCCAGGCAGGCATCGACGTCGCGAAGGGGGAGCGGCAGCATCGAGATGACACGGTCCTCGTGGGCGAGGATGCGCTCAGTGAACCAGCGATTGTAGGCCTTTACGAGTTGCGTCTCGATGTTCGGCGAGGGATGCATGCCGATGCCCAGCATGGGCTGCGGAAAGATCACCTGCTTGTCGATGCTCATCGCCTGCATCGCACGGCGTGCCAAGGTGACATCGCGGTGGACGGTATCGTCGTCGACCGGCTCGGCCAGTGCGGCCTGGTGGGGGATGCGGCCCGAGACGTCCTGCAAATTGAGACCGACGGGAGCATTGGAAAGCGCCCTGTTCTTGGCATCCGGCCAATTTTTTGCCATGGCCTGGGCGTTGTGGCGCACCACCGGATCCTCGATGCACGCGATGACCTCGTGCCAGCTGTCACTCTCGACGTGGTGGGCGTCGACATCGACAATGAAATACTTGTCGAGGCCGTACTGCCTTGTCTGGCGCTCGCAGTTGGCGAGTATCTCGCGCGTGTCGGTCGCGGTGGTGATCTCCTGGACCTCGCGACGGCGGGCCGGGCGGGTTTCGATGCGCAGTGGTGCGTCGTCCATAGGGGCCTCCAGGGCTTGAGCCTTCAGATCTCGAGGTAGATGCGGCCGGCATGCTCGCTGACCGGAATCTTGCGCAGGCGAAGCTTGGGATTGGCGGGATGGGTGCCGGTCTTGATCGAGAATTCCATGCCGTGCCAAGGGCAGCAGATGCGCATGTCGGTTTCGTCGAAGATACTGCCCTTGATCGACCGCTTGTCGTCCAGCACCTCGCGCACGGCCGGTATGATGAGACCCTGACAGATCGGGCCGTCCATATGCGGGCACGTGCTCTCGTAGGCATAAAGGGCGCCGTCGAGCCGGAATACGCCGACGGTGATGCCTTCCAGATCAACCACCAGCCGCCCGTTGTCGGGAAGCTCGGCGCTGGTGCCGACATCCCAGCGCGCAGCGGCGCTCTTGCCGGCCTTGCGGGACTTGCCGTTGCTGCTGCCGGGGGTGGCCTTGCTCGTGGTTTGCCTGCCTGCCATGTGCGTCTCCATCCTTTCGGCCGTCTGGCGCGGTCGTAGGCTCAATCGCGTCATGGTGGGGCACGGCTGTCAAGCGGGAAAGGCGGAGGTGCTGTTCAAATGTCCATGGAAGGCGGGTGCCAGCACCTCCCCAGCGGCAGCTTATTCTTGTTCTCGCCTCGGAAGCGACGTCCACATGCGGTTGAGCACGCCGTCCCTGCGGATCACGTAGTGATAAAGCGCGGCGCCGACGTGCATTGCGATCAGAATGGCAAGAGCGAACGCGGCGAGCTTGTGCAGCCCGAGCACAATCCCGGCGGCGTCATTGTTGGGCGCTACCAGTGACGGCAAGCTGAACAGTCCAAAGATGTCGAGTGCCGGGAACAGCTGTACGCCGAACCAGCCGAGCAGCGGCACGATCAGCAACAACAGGTAGATGGCCCAATGGGTCAGGTGGCTGACACGTTTCTGCCAGGGCTCAAGCGTGGGCTCGTCGGCAGGTGCGCCATGGCTGAACCTATAGGCAAGGCGGGCAATGATCACGAGTAGCAGGGCGAATCCGAGCAGCTTGTGCGTGCTGTACATGGTGTTGGTGGTCGCGTCCCAGATGTTGGCCTCGCCGCGTCTGTGCATGGCGATGCCGAGCGGAATAAGAATGGCGACAAGCAATACGGTCCACCAGTGGAAGTGACGGGCAACGCGGGAATAGGCTTCACTGCGGCGGATCAGGACGGTTCGATCAGGATCAGGTGTCATGCGCTCACGCCCTCCCATTTGGTTCGCATGTCACAGTCGAACAGCACGTCGCCGTCGCTCAGGACATGGACATTGGCGGTCGGCCGGTGCGATTCGGCAAGTCGCGCTATGGGACGAAGCTGTAGACCAGGCTTGCCCGAGCCGATGATGACGGGGGCCACCAGGACATGCAGACGGTCCACGGCGCCGGTATCGATAAACTGCGAGACCGTCCAGGAGCCTCCTTCCACAAGCATGGTCGCAAGGCCAAGATCGAATAGCGCGGAGACGATGTCCGACGGGGCCAGCGTGCGGCCATGGGGGGCGAGGCGGACAATTTCCACGCCCGGTGGGCCAGACGCGGAGGCGTCCGTGGTCCGGATCACCACGCGGCGGGTGCCGTCATCGGCCAGACAGCGGGCGGTGTCAGGGCAGCGGCCGGACGGATCGATGACGACGCGGGTCGGGTTGCGCCCTTGGACGCGGCGGACATTGAGAAGTGGGTCATCGGCGACGACGGTGCCGACGCCAACGACAACGGCGTCGACGGTCGCGCGCAGACGATGTACGTGATCAAGGGCGGAAGCGTTGTTGATCCATCGGCTTTCACCGGTTGGGGTGGCAATGCGTCCATCGAGCGACTGGCCGAGCTGGGCAACGACGAACGGCCTGTCGCGCGGGGCGGCGAGAATGGGAGCTGTCGGGTCCGGCGCCGGTGCAGCCGTGCAGGCCGTTCTATCCCCTTCGGAGGAGGGGCCGGAGCTACTCGAGCCTGCCGAGCCAGCCGTCATGCTCATGATCCTTCTAATCGCCAGCAGCGATAGGCTATAGAGCGTCGTCCGCGGGGCGATTCCGCAGGCGTTCCACCCGGCGAGCCATGCCACATATAGGTGTTGCTCGCCATTATTGTGTCAGAGCCTGCCGTGATTGGGAGCGGCTGGCGATAGGGCGAAGTGCCATGGTTGCGAGGCGCAACAGCAATCCACTCATGTTTCCGGTGCGATCCGCGCGTGCCGCATTGGGGATGGACGATCAGCCCGAGCGGCCAGGCGACGAACTCTTCTGGCCGGCGGTGCTCGTGTTGATCGCCGGCTGGCTCGTATTTGCGTGGCCCTGGTTGTCCGGGCGGGTGACAATTCCGTGGGATGCGAAGGCGCATTTTCTGCCGCAGGTGCAGTTTCTCGCGGCCTCTATCGCACGCGGCGAATGGCCGTTCTGGACGCCCAATGTGTTTGGTGGGCATCCGCAAATCGCGGATCCGCAATCGCAGATGTTCTCGCCGCCCATGCTGCTGCTGGCGCTGATCGATGCTGCTCCCGGCAACCGGGCAATCGATGCGACGGTTCTCTTGTCGGTGCTGGGCGGCGGGCTCGGTGTGATGCTGTTGTTTCGTGAATACCGCTGGCATCCCGCCGGTGGTCTCATTGCTGCGCTGGGCTTCGCATTCGGCGCCGCAATGGCGTGGCGGCTGCAACATTATGGGCAGGTTCTCAGCCTCTGCTATCTGCCGTTCGCATTGCTGTTCCTGAAGCGCGGTCTGGAACGGGGCTCGGGCTGGTACGGACTGGCTGCCGGCGTGACCAGCGGCTTGATCGTCGCGGGGCGGGACCAGGTGGCGCTGTTGGAGGTCTATCTGCTGGCGGGCTTTGTGGTCGCGTATCTGGCGGGGGACGGGAAGGACTATGCGCAGCGGCTGAGGACCTCGATTCTGCCGCTCGCAGGCGGGGTGGTCGGCGGAGCGGCGGTGGCCTCAATCCCCTTGCTGCTGACGATGCTGCTGGCGGCAGACTCGAATCGGCCCGCGATCGATTTCGTCGGTGCGGGGCGTGGCTCGCTGCACCCGGCGCTCCTGCTCACTGCCGTGACGCCGCACCTCTATGGGGCTGCGGGGGAGATGGCCAACTACTGGGGGCCGCCCAGTTTCGCATGGCAGGGTACCGATCTTTTCATCGCCCAGAACGTTGGGGTGAGCTACATCGGCGCGCTGCCGCTCTTGATGCTGATGGCCGGCCTGGTGCGCGGAGATGCCTGGGCGCCAGGGATCCGGTTCTACACGATCGCTCTCGTTGTCTGCCTGCTCTACGGGCTGGGCTGGTACACGCCAGTGTTTCGCGCGATGTACGAGGTGTTGCCTGGCGTCAGTCTCTATCGGCGACCGGCGGATGCGGTGTTCCTGATCGGGGCGCTGGCGGCCATCGTGGCGGGCTACACGATGCACAGGCTGGCGATCGAGGCTGAGATCAGACTGCGCCCGGCTCATATTCTGATTGTCCTCGCCATGACCGGGTTGCTGTTTGCAGGTGCGGCGGTTGCAGGTCTGGCCATGGAGCGGCTGCCTCAAGCGGCGGGGCCGTTGGTGATTGGCGCAGTGTGGTTTGCTGCCGCCATCACTACCCTCGGGGCGGCATGGTGGTTGCGACCGATCCGGCCGATTGCGGCAATCGTCCTGCTGGGAGGTGGGAGCGCTCTCGATCTGGCGTGGAACAACGGACCCAATGGCGCCTCAGGTCTGCCGCCGACGCTGGTGGAGATGCTCGAGCCGGATACGGACAACGAAACGATCCGGCTGCTACAGCGCAAGGTTGCCGAAACGAAAAGTGCGACGCGGCGCGACCGGGTGGAGTTGGCCGGTCTTGGTTTCCATTGGCCCAACGCCAGCCTGACGCACGGGCTGGAGAATACTCTGGGCTACAACCCAGTGAGACTGCGGACGTATACGGCGGCGACGGGCGCGGAAGATCATTCCGGGCTGCCGGACCAGCGCCGGTTCGCGCCGCTGTTTCCATCCTACCGCTCGAAGTTGTCCGATCTTCTGGGGTTGCGCTTTATCGCGACCGGGGTGCCGGTGGAGCAGATCGACAAGCGGTTGAAGCCAGGCGACCTCAGACTGGTGGCGCGGACCAAGCATGGCTATGTCTACGAGAACCCTGGTGCGATGCCGCGGGCGATGTTTGCCACGACGGCGCAGCAGGCCGATTTTGCGGGACTCTTGCGGGATGGGCAGTGGCCCGATGTGGACCTTGCCTCGACAGTGCTGCTGCAGAGCACAGCCAATTCTCCGGCACAGGCGAGGCAGCCGGGCCGTGTGGCAATCCGGAGCTATCGAAATACCGAGGTGGTGATCGATGTGGATAGCGCGGATGGTGGCTGGGTGGTGCTCAATGATGTGTGGCATCCATGGTGGCGCGCGACGATCGACGGCCGGCCGCGTGAGGTGCAGCGGGCCAACGTCTTGTTCCGGGCCGTTCAGGTGCCGCCGGGGCGGCACATCGTCCGCTTCGCGTTCAGGCCATTAGAGGGGGCTTGGAGGCAGGTGCTCGGTCGTGACGGGACGGCGGCTCAACCATGAAGCCGGCGGCCGGCCTCGATATCGGCACACCGCGATGGTCTATCCGGCCGGCCTGGATTGAGGTAGATCGCGGCAGGATGGCCGCCCTATAAGTAATCCAGGCCCAGTAATCCAGTTCCAGACTTCCGCAAGGCCGGTGCGCGACCGGCAGCTCGTGCATGCTTGAAGAGGTGCGACGGCGCCATGTCAATGTTTCGCGTGTATCTCAGGGCGCTTAGCCTGCTCAGCGCAGAGCGATGGATCAGTGTCGCGCTTGTTGCGGCGGGCAGCGTGGTTGCCCTGGTTCTCGTCTATGAGCAGGTCTTGTTCGGGCGGGTGGTGGACGCGTTGGCGAACAAGCGCGACGCGACGCCAATCATTCTGCAATGGGCCGGACTTGGGCTGTTCAGCATTCTGGCCGGAGTAATCGTCGCCGTAATGGCCGACAGGCTCGCACACCGCAAGCGGCTGGAGGCGATGCGGCTCGGCTTCGAGCGGTCGATCACGCTGCCGATCAGCTATCATTCGAAGCTCGGCACGGGCGCCATGGTGCGCACAATTCTGGAAGGCGCCAATACGCTGTTCGGGTTGTGGCTGTCTTTCCTTCGCGAGCAGACGACCGCATTCGTCGGGATTTTGTTTCTGGTGCCGACGGCGCTGTACATGAACTGGCGGCTGGCGGTGCTGCTCGGCCTGCTGGCGGTCGTATACACGATACTGAACGTCGTCGTCGTGTATCGGACGTCGGGAGGGCAGGAAGCAGTCGAGCGCTATCATATCGGCGTGGCGGGCAGGGTCGGTGATGTCATCAGCAACGTCACGGTCGTGCAGAGCTATGCCAGGCTTGCGGCGGAGGCCAACGCGCTGAAGGCGCTGATGGGCCAGTTGCTCGCTGCGCAGTATCCGGTGCTCAACTGGTGGGGGCTGGCGACGGTGCTGGCGCGGGCGGCCTCGACGATCACAATGGTCGCGGTTTTCGCGGTGGGTTCCGCTTTGGCGATGGAGGGCAAGGCCACGGTTGGAGAAATCGTCAGTTTCGTCGGCTTCTCGCAACTGCTGATCGGAAAGCTCGATCAGCTGTCCGTGTTCGTGTCGCAGATCTTCATGCAAGCGCCGACACTGAAATCATTCTTCGGGTTAGTGGATACGCCCTCGTCGATCCTGGACAAGCCGGATGCCAAACCGCTCGAGGGGGTCAGTGGCGAGATCCGCTTCAAGGGTGTCACGTTCCAATATGGCCCCGGCGAGCAGGGCGTTTTCGATCTCGACATCGTCGTGCCTGCGGGAAAGACGGTGGCGCTGGTGGGACCTACGGGCGCGGGGAAGACGACTACCCTGGCGCTGTTGCAGCGACTTCGCGATCCGGAGGGGGGAGAGATCCAGATCGATGGTCGCGACATTCGCGAGGTGAGCCTGAATTCGCTGCGAGCCTTTATCGCAGTGGTGTTCCAGGATGCCGGACTGTTCAACCGCTCAGTGGCCGACAACATCAGGGTTGGGCGCGAAGATGCCAGTGATGCCGCAGTGGAGCAGGCAGCGAAGCTGGCGGAGGCGCACGAGTTCATCATGCAGAAGCCTGGCGGCTATGGCTTCGTCGTCGGGGAGCGCGGATTGTCGCTGTCGGGCGGTGAGCGCCAGCGCATTGCCATTGCCAGGGCCATTCTCAAGAATGCGCCGATCCTCATTCTGGACGAGGCGACCAGTGCGCTGGACACCGAGACCGAAGGAAAGATCAAACGCGCGCTCGATGCTGTTCGAAGAGATCGCACGACACTGATCATCGCGCATCGGCTGTCGACGGTCGCAAATGCGGATCAGATTCTGGTCTTCGACAAGGGGCGGATCGTGGAGCGGGGTACGTTCGGCGAGCTCACGGCGATGGGCGGATTGTTCTCCAGGCTGGTGAGCGAGGGGGATTTTCTGCAGCCCAAGGACGAGGATGAGGTAACGGCCACGGAAGCCGGCGGCAATGAGCAGCCGCTGCCGCAGACGCGTTGATGGCCTGCGGACAACGAAATTCGCCCGGGTCATTGACCCGGGCGAATGGAAGCAGACGAACGACTTGGTTGCGCTCAGCCTGACGGTCTAGAGCTTGTGGGCCATACGCTCGCGCTTCGTTGCCAGATACTTGGCGTTGTAGCGCGAGGCGCCGACCACATGCGGCACCTGCTCGACGACCTCGATGCCCAAATCGCGCAGCGCTGCAACCTTGAGTGGGTTGTTGGTCATTAGCCTGATCTGTGGGCAGTCGAGATCCTTGAGGATCTTTGCTGCAAGCTCATAGTCACGGGCATCGACCGGGGCACCGATCGAAAGGTTTGCGTCGACCGTGTCGAGGCCGCGATCCTGGGCTGCATATGCCTTGATCTTGTTGACAAGGCCGATCCCGCGCCCCTCGTGATGGGGAAGGTAGATGATCATGCCATGATCGCTGGTTGTGATGCGCTCTAGCGCCTTCTGGAGCTGCTGGTAGCAGTCGCAGCGCAGCGAGTGGAAGATGTCACCGGTCACGCAGCCGGAGTGGACGCGGACAAGCGGGGCATCGATCTTATCGGCCGCGTCAGTGCGATGAACGAGCGCCATGGCCTGATAGGACACGGTGTCGTCCTCATAGGCATGAGCTTCAAGCAACACTTCTCTGCCTTCGAATTCAATCGGCAGTATCGTGTGTGCCGTTTCCTGGAACATTTCGGCCTCCGACCGGCGCTCGCATGTGTCGGCATCCCGCGCCACCATCGCTGCATGGCTTGCCCCATTGCCGTTCAGGCCTGAAGCCACCGGTGTTGCAGCTGCCAGTGATAGCGCGCCAGCCGACGCAGGTTGAGCCGAAAGAATGCTATTTGACATGGTCCGCCTCGGATCGGAAGCCCGATTTTGTGGTTGATGGCGCATCTCTCACCAGCTTTCAGTTATGCTGCCGACGCCGTGATGAGCGCCGGACACATGTAAGTACGCTTTCCCGCTAGAAAAGGATCAGATTGTGCAGGGACGCTGTTGCAAGAGCAGTAACTACGTTGATGTGACAATCATTATACGCTCAACGGGCCTATCCAAGGCGCGTGCTCGTCGTGACTGTCTCAACCGGGATTGCTCCTGCCGTCCTTTCCCTCGAGCGTGATGCCTGCATAGATGCTGTCCTATTGATGAACTGGACCTGAACAGTGTGGCGCCATTAGGGTTGAGTGGGGGCCAAGCGCCCGCAACGCGGTTCTCGTGGGCGCTGGCGTCGGGGTGAAGACCGGTCAGAATGGCTGCCGGTTTTGCGAATTTGTGCATGTTATACAGATGGTTGTCTTTGTGTGTCGGGTGGGCGCGCGCGTGCGGCCGGATGCCAAGGGCGATGTCTGGCCACTGTTTGGCATGCAACCGCGTCGGTGACTGAGGTTGTCGCGGCATTGCAGCTCCAATTGATTCGCGAGGCTGCTGGGATCTCAGGGCGGACAAGTCGCCGACCTCGGGCTCATGGCTTGGTTTGTCAATAACCGGATCGGGGGTAGGGCTCGACCCGAAAGCGCGTAGGGTTAACGAGAATTTAACAATTTTAAGTTGTAATTATTTCAAGCTCAACCTTGGCGGTGCGCCTGCATGGCTGCGGTCGATGGGCCCAAGCATTGTCCTGGAGTAAAAGTCCGTGTTGCGTACCAAGACTTTGCGGCTGGACCGGCCGCACCCGGCTGCTCGCGTCACCCATAGCGCCTACAGCTCTCGAGACGTGCTGCCAGGATGCAGCAGAGATCAAACCGCCGCCGTGCGATTGCACCTCTCGCGCATGATGGGCGGGGGCAGCGCGGCTGCGCTGGCTATCGGCCTGCTCACCTCGACCGCGATGCCGGCGAGGGCGCAATTCATATGTCAACAGTACGGTGGGTCGTTCGGTGGAGCGACGGCCGGCGACCAGGCCATCGCATGCGGCGCCAATTCGCTGGCCACCGGTGTCGCGTCGGCGGCTTTCGGCGGGCAAACCAGCGCGCTCGGCGCCTACTCCACGGTTGTCGGGCAGGCGGGGCGGGCGGAGGGTGAAAATTCTTCCGCGCTGGGCAGCCAAGCCCAGGCGACGGGTGCCAACTCGACAGCGATCGGCTCGATTGCGTCGGCTGCCGGCGGGAACTCGACGGCAATCGGACAGGCTGCCTCGGCAGAGGCAATCAACACTACCGCTGTCGGCAACGGCGCAATGGCGCAAATCAGCAATGCGTCGGCGATCGGCTCGAATGCGATTGCCAGCGGCCTCAACTCGACAGCGGTCGGTAGTGCGGCGAAATCGCTCGGGGCCAACTCGACCGCGCTTGGACGCGGGGCAACCGCATCGGCGCAAAGCTCCACCGCCGTCGGCGACATCGCCCGGGCTCAGGGCGAGTATGCGACGGCGACCGGCAACGATGCGCGGGCAACGGCGAATGGTTCGACCGCTACGGGAGCGGGCTCTCTGGCGTCGGCTGAGAACGCGGCGGCGTACGGGCGCGCTGCTACCGCGGATCAGATCGATGCAACCGCGACCGGGAGCCTGTCGGCAGCAACAGGGGTTTCGGCCTCAGCCTTCGGCGCGCAGGCGATGGCCAGCGGGCAGGAAAGCACCGCGATCGGGTTCGGCGCCAGTGCCTCGGGCTCCAATTCCACCGCGTCCGGTTCAGGGGCGATCGCCTCCGGGGCCGGAGCTACATCCTACGGGCAGCTTGCGAGCGCAACTGGCGCCGCCGGTTCTGCCTTCGGACAAGGCGCGCAAGCCGCGGCGGAGGGGGCGACGGCTCTTGGTGCGGGCGCCCAGGCGAACCAGCTTGGTGCGATTGCCATTGGCCAGTCCGCGCAATCGACTTCGGCTGGCGCCGTCGCGATTGGTGCGAATGCCATAGCCTCGGGCTCGACTGCGGTAGGCAACAACGCGCAGGCTACCGGCATCGGCTCCGCAGCCTACGGTAGTGGTGCGGTGGCCAGTGGCGACCAGTCGACTGCGCTCGGCGAATTCTCAACGGCTAGCGGTGCGAGCTCCACTGCGGTCGGCAACGGTGCGGCGGCCACTCATGCCAACGCGGCCGCTTTCGGACAGGGGGTGGCAACAAGCCGCGATAATCAGCAGGTGTTTGGCAACACCGGCAATACGTACACGATGAGTGGCATCGCCTCTGCGGCCAGCTCGGCTTCCCAGGCGGCCGGGCAAAAGCTTGCAGTGACGTCCGATGCATCGGGTAATCTTGCCGCCGTCGACCCCAACACATTGTTCGGTGATGCATCCCGGCAGAGCATGGCATTGGGGTTCGGCGCTTCGGCGACGGGCAACTCCTCGACGGCTCTCGGGTCGAACTCGAGTGCGGCATTCGACAACTCGACGGCGATCGGCGCGGGTGCGGCGACCACGCGCGACGGTCAGATCGCGCTCGGCACGGCCAGTAATACGTATACCGCGGCCGGTATTGCGACGGCTGCCAGCCGCGCCGCGCAGAGCGGTGCGCTGGAGGTGGTGACCACGGATGCCAATGGAAACCTCGCAGGAGATGGCGGCGCACTTTATGGGCGCGTCGGTGCCAACGAGACCAACATCACGAACCTGCAGAACCAGGTTGGTGGCATTACAACGCAGATCACCAACATCGACAATCGCGTGACGACGAACGAGACCAACATCACGAGCGTGACAAACCGGGTCTCGACCAACGAGACGAACATCTCGACCAACACGACGAACATCTCGAACCTGACGAACCGTGTCTCAACCAGCGAAACCAATATATCGACGAACACCACCAACATCACGAATGTGACCGGACGGGTGGCGACCAACGAGGGCGATATCGCGGGCCTCAAGGGGCGGGTCTCGAACAACGAGACGAAGATCACCAATATCGATAATCGCGTCACGAACAATACCACGGGCATTGCCAGCAATTCGACCCGGATCAGCCATATCGAGGGGCATCTGACGTCTACGGACCGGCGCCTCACCGATGTGGAGTCGACCGTCGACATGTTCTCTACGCGGATCGATGGTGCAGTGGCGATGGCCGAGCAGGCGGAACGAAACAGCCGTCGTGCAATGGAAGGTGCAGCGGTTGCCATATCGATCGCGGATCCAGTGCTGCAGGCCGGGGACAAGTTCGGGCTGCGCGTCAACTGGGGGCAGTTCGAAGGGCGACATGCCTTCGGATTGTCGGCAATCGGCACGGCATCGAACAACCTGTTCGGTGGCGGCGAGACGCTGGCTTTGACCGCGGGTGTCGGTGTCGGTGTACGCGACGGCTCCTTCGGCTCGAGACTGGGCATGCAGTTGACGTGGAAGTAGCCACGGGCTGGCCTCGTCGTGCTCTGTGTCCTGCAGAATTCCGCAAATCGCAAGAAAGGTTGAGAAAATGCGATCACGAGCGACTGCGCGCTCCGGTCCCGCCGCTAGCCCTCTGATTGCTGCCTCGATATGTGGCCTCGGGTTGGGTGCCTTCAGTATCGCGCTGCTCGAACACGGCATGGCGGGGCGATTGGATGGAATAGGGCCGCAACAAGCGCTAGCGGTGATGCCGCCAACGCCTGTGCGCGTCTCGCGGGTCGCACTTGGTGCGCGACCGCCGGAACCGATTGCACGCGAGCAGGCGGTGTATCTGGTCCGCAGGGCCCTGCTTGCGCTCAACGATGCAAATCGCACGGGACATTATTCTGTGTTGCGCGATCAGGCCGGCCCCTCGTTTCGGCGACGCAACTCAGCGCAGGATCTTGCGAGCATATTCTCGCGCGTCAGGGCCAGTGGGCTCGACATGTCGGGAGTGGGCGTTGCTGTGCCGGCGTTCGACGGGCCGCCGGTCATCGATACGGAGAGGCGGTTGAGGACCAAGGGCAGCTACGTGATCGGCGGCAGGCGCGTCCTATTCAATCTCGTGCACGAGGTGGCTGAAGGTGAATGGCGGCTGTTCGAGATATCGATCGGCTTGCGGCCGGCAGGCACCGGCTAAAACCAAAGCAACAGATTAATTTTATCCGATCGGGTCCTATCGGATACTGCTCTAAGGCCGCGCAGGAACGCGCACCAATGTCCGCCATGCAGCCCTGCCTGTGGAGGCTCGTTGCTGATGCCCCACGTTCACCTCATCATCAGCGCGTTCTACGCGCGTTACCGAACTCCAGTCTCGGCGCGGTGCAGACGACACCGTCGCAGCTGTCGTCGCGATACCTTTGGCGGCGCCTTTGCCCTCCGCCGGTGTGCTGGCGGTCAGCCGGCCAGTCGCAGCCAGAAGTGCGTATGCGGAAACAATCACATCGCGCTCTCCCGTTTCGAGGCGCACCTGCGCAGCCACCATCTCGCGCTGCGCGTCGAGCCCTTCCAGTATTGATCTCTGCCCCAACCGGATACCCTCCCTGATTCCTTCCAGCGCTTCGCGATTGGCTGCCACTGCACGCCGCTCCGAGATGATGCGCTCGCGGGCTGCAGCGTGCCTGGCCCAAGCCGCTTCTGCCCCCGAACGGACTCGGTCCCGAACGTCACGGGCGTCTTCCATGAGACTGGCATTGAGCTGTCTGGCCTGACGCACGCGGCTTTGTGTCTCGCCACCATCGTAAAGCGGCACGACGACCCGCAACGATACCGAGCCACTACTGCTGTCGCCGGACTGTCCTGTGATGCGCCGGTCGGTCTCCAACCCACCCCTCAATTTGATCTGCGGCAACCTGTCTGCATTGAGCTTGTCGATCGCATGCCGCGACGCCGCCTCGCGTCCCAACGCCACCAATGTCGCAGGATTGGCCGCCATCGCGGTGGTCACGGAGTGTTCGCGACTTTTCGGCAGCAGCGAGACAGGCGCGTGCGGTCGCGTCAAATCGCCCGGCTTTCGTCCGATGACGCGGGCATACTCCGCAATGCTGGCCTGCGTCTGTGCTCGCGCCGCGATCAGATCCGCCACCGCCTGTTCCCGGCGGGCCTTGGCCTGCACCACATCAGTGCGTGTGCCCGCCCTGCTCCTGTCGCGCTGAACCGCCGCCTGCATGGCCGTATTCAGAGCGACGACATTGCTCTGCCGCAACGCCTCGATGCGCCGGTCTGTGAGCACATCGGCAAAAACAGTTACTGCCTCCAGCAGCACCGATTGTTCGGCGACGCTGACCTGTGCCCTGGCTGCGGTGGCCGACGAGCGTGCTTCGGCGACCGCGCTCGAGGTGCGATTGCCGTCAAAGATCGGCTGCTCTGCACTCACCGATGCACCCCAGGCACCGCCCCAGCCTCGGTCGAATGCCTGTGCCGATGCAACGCCAGTACGATCTGCAGCCCCCGCATTGAGCCCTTGGCGGCCGCTGCTTGCTCCGAGGTCGCCCGCGGCATGAATGCGAGGAAAATAACCGGACCTGGCAACATCGATGCCGGCACGCGCTGCACGCTCCCTTGCCGCTTCGGCCATCAGCTTCGGATGATGCGCGAGCGCGGACTGCATCGCTTGCCCGAGGGTCTCCGCTGCCGCTGTCCGTTCCGGCACAAGTCCGCAACTCAAGAACCCGGCGGCGGCCAAAAGCACAATGCGCAAGCCGATGCGCAGCCCGGGCCCACCCGAAGCGCGGGCGTAAGCGGAGCAATTCCCGATTGCGTCTATACACACCATATTCGGCTATTCCTCGCGGAACGCTCGTGCGATCTGGTCGGCGAGCGGCTTCAGCAGATAGCTCAGCACCGAGCGCCGTCCCGTCTCGATCAGCACCTCCGCAGGCATGCCTGGTTGCAAGGTGGTGCCTTGGAGCTTGCGCATCGCATCTCCTGTCAGTGTCACCTTGGCAAGGTAGTGCTCCCGCCCGCCCCGTGCATCGTCGCGAAACAGATCCGCGGAAATCTGCTCCACTCTCGCCTCCAGCGAAGGCGTGGTCCGCTGGTTGAGGCTGGTCATGCGCACATTCGCGTCCTGGCCGGCGCGAACCTGGTCGACATCGCGCGGCGAAAGTTTCGCCTCTATGACAAGCCCATCGGTTGTCGGAACAATTTCCGCAATCGTCGCATTCGGAGCAATCACTCCGCCTACGGTATGCGTCGACAGGTTGTGCACCCGCCCAGCGACAGGAGCGCGCAATTCGACGCGTGCAAGCCGGGACTGTGCTTTGGCCTTCTGACCTTCGAGACGCGCGATCTCTCCCTGAAGGCTGGCCGCCTCCCGCTGCAGCGACGCGACCCGCGTTCTTGGTACCAGCCGCTTGGCCTCCAACGCCCGGAGCCCCTTCAACTCGTCCTCGATCAATTCGATTTGCGATGACTTTGCAGCAATCTCCGAGGCAATGCTGGCAATCTCGGCCCGGTAGTCGCCACTGTCGAGCGTCACTAGCGGTGCCCCGGCGGTGACATTCGAACCTTCCTGCACATGGATGCGCACAATCACGCCACCGTCCAGATGCTGGATTGCCTTGCGCTTGCCTTCAACCACGATGGTACCCGAGGCAATGACCGCGCCGCTGATGGATGCTGCCCCGGCCCAGCCGCCAACGCCAGCGATCAATACGAAGATCACGACCCAAGCCAGACGGAACAACCGCTCCAGTTCGGCATCGGCCGAAAGATAGCGGTCCTCATCATGCTCTTGCGGTGCTGTTCGCGATAACGGGACGATTGCCATCAGGCTTCTCCTTTTCTGTAACGGCGCGCTTGGCACGCAAGACGTCCTGTGGCGCGCCGAACGCCACCTGCCGGCCATCCTTCAGCACAAGGACGAGATTCACGGCTGCCAGAACGCTTTGACGGTGGGCCATTACGACCACTGTCTGACCTGCCTGGCGGGCGCGGGCGATCGCCGCCACCAGCGCTTGCTCGCCGTCGTGATCGAGATTCGAATTAGGCTCGTCCAGCACCAGGAATGCCGGATTGCCGTACAGCGCCCGCGCCAGGGCGATGCGCTGGCGCTGGCCGCCGGAAAGGCTCGCTCCGCCATCGCCGACCCGCGTCTGATAACCCTGCGGCAGCTGCAGAATGAGGTCATGGACGCCAGCCTCCGCGGCAGCCGCCAGCACCGACTGGGGATCCGGCGACGGCTCGAACCGGGCGATGTTCTGCGCGATCGTGCCTTCCAGCAGCATCGCGTCTTGCGGCAAATACCCGACGTTGGGACCGAGCTGGCGCGGATCCCACTGATCGAGCCTGGCGCCATCAAGCCGGATCTCTCCATGACGCAGCGGCCAGATCCCAACGAGTGCGCGCGCCAATGTCGACTTTCCCGCAGCACTTGGCCCCAGAACCGCTAATCCATCACCGGGCTGCAGGTGGAACTTCAAGCCCTTCAGCACAGGCTCCCTGCTGCCGGGTGGCGCCACGAAAAGATTGGAAACCACGATCTCTCCACAAGGCGGCGGCAAGACAAGATGCTCCGTACTCTGCTCACCTTGTCCAATCGCGTGCTTGCACCGTTTCAGCGCGGCGCGCGCGGAAAGAACACTGCGCCACTGAGAAACGACCTGCTCGATCGGGGCCAGCGCCCGCGTCGATATGATCGATGCGGCGATCATGATGCCCGGAGAAACCGCATCCTGAAGCGCCAGCCAGGCGCCGACCCCGAGTAGCAACGATTGCAGCAGAAGCCGCACAATGCGGATCGATACCGTCATCGAGCTCGCGATGTCGGACGCGCCCAGTTGTGCGGACATGGCGCGCACATGCTCATCCTGCCAGCGCCGGCGATGCGCCTCGCCCATGCCCATCGCCTTCAACACTTCGGCGTTGCGCGCGCCCGCATCGACCAGCGCGTGGCCGGCGGCGGCGTCCCTTGCCGCCCGCGCGAGCGGCTCACGCGTCATGTACTCGTTGGCCACCGACAGCCCGACCAGGATGCAGGCACCCGAGCTGGCCAGCAGGCCGAGCAACGGATGCATGAGGAAAACCACTCCGAAATAAAGTGGAGCCCATGGCAGATCCAGTATTGCCGCGGGTGCCGGACCGGCGATGAAGTTGCGGATGAGCTCCAGATCACGCAGCGGCTGATTGTTCTGGATGTCGTCCTGGCGCGTCCTGACCTCGGTAGCGCGCTGTATCAGGAGTGGCGCGAGCTTGCGATCGAACCGGATCGCGATGCGTGCGAGGACACGGGCGCGGATCAGCTCGAGCACTCCCATTGCGGCATAGAGCCCGGCAATCAGGATTGTCAGCACAACGAGCGTCTCGACGCTGCGGCTTGTCAGGACGCGGTCATAGACCTGCAGCATATAGATCGGTCCAGCAAGCATCAGCATGTTGGTCATCAGACTGATGGCAGCGGCACCGAAAAGAGGCTTGCGGCACGCCTCATATACTGCGCCGAGGGTGACCGGGCTCGCGCAACGCGCACAGTCCTCAGTATTCGCCCGATGCGGTCCACGAGCCCGGTCATGCGCGGTGCCGGGTGCAAACCGCATCGCCAAACCCGCTGGCCCATCGCGGGGTGGCCAATTGCGCATGCGATCCATGATGCCGGGTGCACCGGCAGATACATGTCGGCTCGCCGCCACCGGTTCAAATCCATTGAATCCGCCGTCCCGCTTCTGCCGAACCATGCGGCTCACCGGCCGGTTCCAGCGCAACATCAGGCGCCCAACGCTGAGTACCAAGAGCAAGGCAACGGAGCACGCTATCCAGGCGATCGCCGCCGCTCCGATCAGGCTCGCAGCCGGCCATGTATGCAGTTCCCTGACGATAGCGATTGCGGCAATCGAAACCCAGCTCACGAGGGACGCCGTTCCAACCATCGAGATCCACACCACCTCCCGCAAGCTGAGAGCAGCCAGCAGCGGGCGCTCCGTTCGGGCGGCAAGCGGAACGATTTTGCGGTCGATAAGCACTGCGCAACCCACAAGCACTCCGGTAAGTGCGATCTTAGCCGCGGTCTTGTCCGGCAGTCGCCGCGGATCGATGCGCAGAATCATTGGCCCGTCGCCGGGCACGCACAGGGCCTCGAGCCAGAGTGAGAGTACGCTGACGCCGGTTGCCAGAACGACGCACAGCGCCAGCGTGAGCAGACCATGGAGCCGTGCAATCGCGCGCGCGCCCGGACTTCGGCCCCGGGAGAACAGCACCCTCAAGCCCGTGGCATCCGCATACAACGCGAGGCATACACCGCTCAGCGCCGCCACCGCGTGAACCGCGATGAGCGTATCCGCGAAAGAGGACCCGCCGGCAATCATCTGCGAAGGCTTTCCCGCCACAGCATTGGTGCGACCGGCCTGAACGTTCAGGCCGATCGACTTGCTGACATCTGTTCACCGGCACTGCACCGGCCAGAGAAGAATCCGAGTGCGGATGTGTCTACCGTCTATGCGCCGACCAGAGCATCCTGAACCGGCACATCGAGCGAAGCCGCGGTAGCTTCCGCCAGACCCGAGCTCGCTGCCGCGGCCGGTGCTTCGGGAGCCGTGTCGCTCGCCGTCGCAGAGGCAGATGCCGCGACAACGTCGGCACCGGACTCGCCTGCCATCAACTCGGAGATCAACGGATCGTCGAGCAGTCCATTCAGATCGTCCGTATCGGTAGCCAGAACGAGGGCGCCATCCTGTATCTCGTAGGTCTCACCGGAGCCCAGAAACCGGAATTGCTCGACGCGGGTAACGACGTCGGTTTCGCCTGCACCGTTCGTGAACTGAATGGTTCCGGCGTCTATCGCCACCGTGTAGTCGCCGATCGCACCGTCGAGCAGCATTCCGTCGGTGCCGCTGCCGCCATCGATGGAGTCCTCGCCCGCACCGCCATGCAGGATGTCGTTGCCAGCGCCGCCCGAGAGGATGTCACCTTGCGCGCCGCCGAAGAGCACGTCCTCTCCGCGATTTCCGTGCAGCTCGTCGTTGCCGGCGCCGCCCACCAGGATGTCGTCGCCGAAGTTCCCGGTGATGAAATCATCACCATCGCCGCCGTTGACGAGATCATCGCCGTGGTTGCCGTGCATGTGATCGTCGCCGGTGCCGCCATCGATCCGGTCGTCGCCCCATCCGCCGGTCAGCTCGTCGTTGCCGCCGCCGCCGACAACCAGGTCATCACCCAGTCCGCCGCCGCCGTTATCATCGCCGTCGCCATAGATGACATTGTCGTTGCCGGTGGTTGGCGCCATTCCCGCGACGGAATCCGCAGGCGGCGTCAGCAATTGGGCCAACGTGGATACGACCGGTGCAGGGACTGGGTCGCCACCGGCACCGCCGCTGGAGTCGCTGCCGTCCCCGCCATCGCCACCCGAGGCTGTACCGTCTCCCGTACCCTGATCGGCTGTTCCGTCATCGCTGCCCGACCCGCCGTCGTTGCCGCTGCCGGCATCCATCGCGGGATTGTCGTCTCCCGACCCCGCCGCGTCTCCCGAACCCTGATCGGCTGTGCCGTCATCGCTGCCTGAGCCGCCGTCATTGCCGCTGTCGGCAGTGTCGTCGCCACTGTTGTCGTCACCAGTGCCGGTATCCGGCGGAGACGCCGATGCACCGGGATTGAGCGGATTGATCGCCTCTTCCACCTCGCTGATGTTGCGCACGATGCCGTAGTTGCGGTTTGCGTTGACCGAGAAGTCATCCTCGGTCAGCTGATTATTCAGCACCGTGATGGTTCCGAGCAGATCCAGATTGTGCGCGCCTCCGTTGGCACCCTGATTCGAGCGCAACTGCAGCACCGTGTCGTCCGCCTGGCCGTCGCCGTCCGCATCGACGATGTTGATTTCGGATACTTCGGTGGTGTGGCCACGAATCTGGATGCGGTCGCCTTCGGCCGCATTGAAATCCGTGATGACGTCATTGCCGATCGAATCGACCCAGTGATCGTGGACGAGGTTGTTCTCGCCAGCGACTCCCATCATCGAATAATCGATGGCGCCGGTGTTGGGATCGGCGTGCTTCTCCAGGATCTCCCGTTTGGCCGCGATGAGCGTCTCGAAACGAAACGTGTCCGCACCCGCGCCCCCGGTCAGAATGTCATCAGCCGCCAGTCCGGCCTGCTGCGGCAATACGAGGCCGGTTGCCGCGTCGACCTCGCCGTTCGGATCGTTGTTGGCGTTCACATCCTGCGCGATCGTCGGCTCGCCGGCATCCGAGCGCGATAGAATATAGTCGTTGCCATCGCCACCCTCGATCACATCGCTGCCGCGTCCCCCTTCGAGAAAGTCGTTGCCGTTGCCTCCCGCCAGCGTATCGTCGCCGTAACCCCCAGTGAGTTGATCGCGCCCGTTATAGCCTGTGATGTTGTCGTTGTTGATTGAGCCTGGTAGTCTTGCCATCTTCCGTACTCCTTGCGTTGAAGTCATGGAACGCTTGCCCCCGGCGCGCGCCCCGGCTCTCACCCGCGCCGCCGGCGATCGGCGCACGCGGGATGGCGTTCGAACGCGATCGGATCGCGCCCGTCGAATGACCGGTCTCTAATGTACGAACACGGATCAACCCGACGCCGGCGACGAGCGCTGGCATCCGCAGCACGATCCGCTGACGCCACACGCGGCCTTCGCCACGGCAGGCGCCTCACGGTTCATCGTCCGTGCGAGACCTCGATGTGACCAGAAAAGACGATTGGCGACCCCCTCGCGGTAGCGACGACAGTTGCCGTCGCAGTTCCCTTGCTCTGGAGACGTCCTCATTTCCCCGGTCGCCCATCTCCAGTGCTCACGATCCTACCGTGAAACATGGCGACAATGGGGGAAGAGGCTGAAATAATTGGACAAAAAGATCACGTTCTTAGCAGCGAAAGCAGCATATCTCCTGGCACGCACCGTCGGTGCCAGCGATACCTCGCGCAGGCCCGCGCTTCCTCGCATCCCCAACATCCACAGCCCGCCGCTGATCGCTCCCTTTGGCTGCAGAATCGCTCTACACTTGCTGTTTGTGGAGGTTGGCGACGATGGCTGCGTTGGCACGTCGAAGTGAACTGGCGACGGCAGAGACAAGCGGTGCCTTCCTGGGCGTCAGCCGGTCTGCTCGTGGCTATTGCTGGCGGGAGCGCTTGTCGACACGCGACAGAAAAACTGCGCTCGCCATCAGTCAGCGTCATGACCTGCCGGAGCTTCTCGGTAGGGTTCTGGCTGCGCGCGGTATCGGGATCGATGACGTAGAGACGGTGCTTGATCCCAGCATCAAGGCGCTGATGCCGGATCCGAGCGTCATGCGCGATATGGACGCCGCCGCGGCGCGCCTGGCCGACGCAGTCGAGCGAGGCGAGTCCATCGCAGTCTTTGGTGATTACGACGTTGACGGCGCATGTTCGTCCGCCTTGATGTCGCGCTGGCTGTCGCATCATGGGCTCGAGGCCCGCATCTATATCCCGGATCGGATTTTCGAAGGCTACGGCCCCAATCCCGCAGCAATCGAGAAACTCGTGCAGGACGGCGCCAGCCTTATCGTAACGGTGGACTGCGGCACGACCAGTTTCGAGCCACTGGCGGTTGCCGGGCGGCTCGGTGCCGACGTGGTGATTGTCGATCACCACCAGGCCGACGAGCAGCTTCCCGAAGCTGTAGCAACAGTCAACCCGAACCGGCAGGACGATCTCTCGGGGCTGGGCCATCTGTGTGCTGCGGGTGTGACTTTCATGGTTCTTGTCGCAGCAACGCGAGAGCTCAGGCGTCGTGGCGCATACGCGAGCAAGGCCCCGGGCGAGCCGAGCCTGCTCGGTCTCCTCGATCTCGTTGCGCTTGCCACGGTATGTGACGTCGTTCCTCTGCAAGGCCTCAATCGCGCATTCGTCACGCGCGGGCTCGCGGTCATGAAATCGAGAAGCAACACGGGATTGCGTGCCCTATTCGATGCCGCAAGCCTCAACCAGCCGCCGACGCCCTACACTCTTGGCTTCGTCCTTGGCCCACGCATCAATGCAGGTGGCCGAATCGGCGATGCCGCACTCGGCGCGCGGCTCCTGACACTCGAGGATGACGTCGAGGCCGCCCGCATTGCCGCCCTGCTCGACAAGCTGAATCGTGAGCGTCGATCCATCGAGGCCGAAATGCTGGCCGAGGCGATCTCCCAGGCCGAGCACATGATGGAGGCACAGCCCGAAATCCCGTTCCTGCTGCTAGGCTCCGAAGCTTGGCACAAGGGTGTCGTCGGCCTCGTTGCCAGTCGTCTCGTCGAGCGCTTCCGTCGCCCCGCCTGCGTCATCGCCTGGGACGAGCACGGAAAAAAAGGGGGGGACACCACAGGCACCGGTTCTTTGCGCTCTGTTGCTGGCGTCGACATCGGAAGTGCGGTGCGGGCAGCCGTTGCTGCCGGGCTAGTGCTGAAAGGCGGCGGCCACGCGATGGCCGCCGGCCTCAGCGTGGAGCGCTCCAAGACGGATGCGGCTCGTGCCTTCCTGATCGAGCACATGCGCAGTGACGCCGCAACCGCGCGTTCGGCCGCTTCGCTGGAGATCGACGGCGCGCTGACACCGGCTGCGGTCAATGACCAGCTGATTGATCTGTTGGAGAAAGCCGGCCCCTATGGCCAGGGCAATCCTCAGCCGCGCTTCGTGTTCCCGGCGCACCGCATCAAGTTCGCCAAAGTGATGGGCGAAGCCCACGTCCGCGTGACGCTCGAAGCCGGCGACGCATCGAAGCTCGATGCTATTGCATTTCGCGCCGTCGGCCAGCCGCTTGGCGACCTGCTGCTTGGGGCGGGCGGAATGCCACTGCATGTGGCGGGCCAACTGCGCCGCGACAGTTGGGGTGGACGCGAGAAGATCGAGCTCCTCATCGACGATGCGGCCGACCCGCGTCAGCAGGCCTCATAGCCCGCCACAACCCGCGCCGCACTAGGCTCCTCGATCCTGCATCTGACGCTCCGGGCACGTGCCCCGCACAATTATTCTAGTGGGGTTTCCTTGGACACTCCAACCTAGTATAAGTCCGCGCCCGGCCGGACTAGCTGGAGGCCGGTTCCGTCCAAAATCAGTGCGACAATCAATAGGGAGCCATCATGCGAACGACGTTCCGCAGTTTTTGCGCTGCTACCGCCGCGCTTGCCGCATTTAGCCTCACGACGATGCCGGTTCAGGCGCAGAACGCAGTAGCGGACTTCTACAAAGGCAAGACCGTCACGATCTTCATCGGCTTTTCGCCGGGCGGTGAATACGACCTGCACGGGCGACTGGTGGCTCGCTTCATCGGCCGCCACATCCCGGGCAATCCGCAGGTCATCGCCTCCACCAAGACAGGTGCGGGAAGCATCAACCTTGCCAACTACCTCTATAATGTCGCCGCCAAGGACGGCACCGCGCTCGGCGTCATCTCCAATGGCATTCCCGCCGCACAGGCGATCGGTACCAAGGGCTTGCAACTCGATACCCGCAAGTTCTATTGGATTGGCGCCCTTGGCCCTACAATTGAAACGATGGTCGCTTGGCATACGAGCCCCGTGAAGTCGCTTGACGACGCTCGCAAGACGGAAATGATCGTCGGAGCTACCGGCAAAGGGTCTGGCTCATATATTGTGCCTACACTGATGAATGAGCTTCTGGGCACGAAGCTCAAGATCGTCACCGGCTATCGCGGCGGCGCCAACATCAACGTTGCCATGGAACGCGGCGAGGTCGCCGGTCGTAACAACAGCTGGACCAGCTGGAAATCCACCAAGCCGCAATGGCTGAAGGAAAAGAAGATCATCGTTTTCGCCTACGGCGGCCCGCGCACCGACGAGCTCAAGGGCGTGCCCAACGTTGCCGACCTGGCGAAGACCGCCGACGATAAACGAGTTGTGGACGTCGTCCTCGCCGGCTCCTATCTCGGCCGCCCGATCATGATGACGCCTGGCGTACCAGCAGAGCGGGTCAAGGCAGTCCGCGACGCCTTCGATGCCATGATCAAGGATCCGGAGTTCATCGACGCGGCCAAACAGTCGCGCGTTGAGTTGCAGGCGATCAGGGGCGTCGAGATGCAGAAAGTTGTCGACAACATCTTCACGACATCGGCGCCACTGCTGGCGCGCGCCAAGGCGATCATGGAATGATAAGACCTTGTTCCGTTCAAGTCTGAACTAAGAAAGGGCGGAGCCAATTGGCTCCGCCCGACTTGTTTCCTTACCAAGAAGGACACTGATCGCCTCGAAATCCCAGGTGCTGCGCACTGCTTCCAGGCCCTCTATTCGTTCATTCTTCATCGCTTTCACGACGCTGCCATTCCCCCGGTATTCCCCCGGCCATTCCCATCGGCAAGTTCAAGATCGAGCCACCAATTAACCGAATGCGAACCATGACTAACCGGCAATCTAACGCGTGAATTAACAAGACCTTAGTGTTGAACGTTTATAAGCATTACCTCACACCAATAGGTTCTGTCGGGGACTTGCGCCTTGCGTGTTCTGTTCTGGCGTCGGAGAAATGCACGGTTCAAAAACCGTCTCGATACGGTGATCGAGACGTCCGAACGCACGCGCAAATTGATCCGCCGAAAATCCCCCCGCGTCGTCATCGATACGTCGTTCCTCGATCAGTACTACGACGATCCTGCCGCATATGAGGCCGACGCCCAGGCCTATGCCGACGAGCAAGGCGAATGGATCGAGGGTGAATACGCAGACGACGTCGAATACGTCGACGAGGCCGGCAACCCAATCGATCCCACCTACGCCGAGGATGACAACGCGGAGGAGTGGGCGGTGGATGCCGCCGACGAGGTGGAAAACCATCCGCAATCCGAGCACGCCGAAATCGCGGCAGCCGGCCACTACGGCAATATCCCGGACATGTCGGGCGCGGACGCGGACGTATTTGCCGTGTCGCGCACAGCCGGTACGGATGCCGCGTTGACTGACGTACCGCACGAGCGTCTTCCGCATGATGCACAATTTATCGAGGACGAACGACGCGAGTTAGAGGCGCGGGAAGGCGAGCTTGCCGCCCGCCGCGAGGCGGAGGCTCAACGCGACTTGGCCGCCAAACTCGAGGCGGAGGCTCGGCGCGAACAGCAGGCGCGTCTTCAGGCTGAAGGTGAGCGGGAAGCAGCCGCCCAGCGTGCGGCGGAGATCGAGCGTGAGTTGCAGGCGCTGCGTGAAGCAACACGCCAGCGCGAGGAAGCGGCACGACAGGAAGCTGAGGCGAGAGAACGCGAAGCGGAAGCCCGTCGACGCGCGGAGGCAGAGCGTGAGGTCGCTGCCCGCCTTGCCGCCGAGGCTCAACGCGAGTTGGAGGTATTCAGGGAAGCAGCTCACCAACAGCAAATCGCGGCCCGCCAGGAAGCAGAGGCTCGCGAGCGCGAAGAGGCTGCGCGCAGGGAAGCCGAGGCTCAGCGTGAGCTCGCCAACCGTCAAGAGGCGGAAGCGGAACGTGAATTCGAAGCCCGCCGCCAGGCCGAAGTCGAGCGCGAGGAGGCCGCACGGCTTGCCGCGGAGGCTCAGCGCGAGCTGGAAGCTTTGCGCGAAGCAGCCCGCCAACGTGAGGAAGCTGCCCAACGGGAAGCCGAAGCACGTGCACGCGAGGAGGCTGCTCGCAGGGAAGCAGAGGCTCAGCGTGAACTCGCCGCTCGTCTCGAAGCGGAGGCCCAGCGTGAGCAGGAGGCCCGCCGCCAGGCGGAAGCCGAGCGTGAGGAGGCCGCACGCCTTGCCGCGGAGGCTCAACGCGAGTTGGAAGCTTTGCGCGAAGCAGCTCGCCAGCGTGAGGAAGCCGCACGACAGGAGGCCGAAGCACGTGCACGCGAGGAGGCTGCTCGCAAGGAAGCAGAGGCTCAGCGTGAACTTGCCGCTCGTCTCGAAGCGGAGGCCCTGCGCGAGCAGGAGGCCCGCCGCCAGGCGGAAGCCGAGCGTGAGGAGGCCGCACGCCTGGCCGCCGAGGCTCAGCGCGAGCTGGAAGCTCTGCGCGAAGCAGCCCGCCAACGTGAGGAAGCCACACGACAGGAAGCCGAGATACGCGCACGCGAGGATGCAGAACGCAGGGAAGCGGAGGCCCAGCGGGAGCAGGAGGCGCGTCGCCTGGCGAAAGCCGAGCGCGAGGAGGCGGCACGCCTGGCCGCCGAGGCTCAACGGGAGCTGGAGGTCTTACGCGAAGCAGCCCGCCAGCGTGAGGTAGCAGCCCGTCAGGAGGCGGAGGCTCGCGCACGCGATGAAGCAGAACGAAGGGAAGTGGAGGCCTTGCGGGAGCAGGAGGCCCGTCGGCAGGCGGAAGCCGAGCGGGAGGAGGCCGCACGCTTGGCCGCCGAGGCTCAACGCGAGCTGCAGGAATTGCGCGCGGCTGCCCGCCAGCATGAGGAAGCAGCCCGTCATGCATCCCAATTCGCTGAGCGCGCCCCGCCCCGCGATCCGGTCGAACCGGCCATGCCGATGGCGAGCAGCAACGTGGATAAGCCGGCCGAAAAAGCCAATACCAGCCACAAGAAGTACAAAGACCTAGCCTCTGCGACCGACAACATCACACCACTCATGGCCCGGGCGCCCGCTGTGCCAGCGGAAGCCGCAACCTCGCCGGATCCGTCCGCTGCGGTGACCGGACACGCCGAGGACCTGATGCTGGCCAAGGGGAAAGAACCGGTCGCAGACAAGAATTCCGCCGAGGAGCGCGAACAGAAGCGCAAGCGCATCGCGCCACGCTCAGGTGCCAAGACCCCTGCCTCCGTCTGGAACGAGACGATGTCGCAGCCTATGGCATGCGTGATCCGTGACAGATCCTCGAGCGGCGCCAAACTGGAATTCCCGCACGACGAATATAATGATGAGATCACCGAGGTCTCGAGAGGTGACCAGATTACGCTGACGGTGAACTCCGCCCGCGAACGTACCTATGTCACGTGCGTCGTCGTCTGGATCGCCGGTCGCCGCTGCGGTGTCCGTTTCGCCGGCCAGTTTCACACCGAGATCAACGCACCGAAGCGTACGGCCAAGAGCAAGAAGATCGAGGTGAAGCCGGCCTCGCCAAAGCCCGTCAAGCCGACGTTCGCCAACGGCCGAGGCAAGAAAGCCGCAACCCGCAGCTGAGGCTAGGATCCACGAAATAGAGAAGCGGCGTTCCAGGTTTCCTCGAAACGCCGCCTGCAGTTTTCAATCCAGGGCTTTCAGGAGTTTTGGGTGCCACACGAGAGCTATTGCTAAGCCCTCATCTGGTCCCCTCCTGCACGATCAGGCGATATCGAACCGATCAGCGTTCATCACCTTGTTCCAGGCCGCGACGAAATCGGCTACGAACTTGCCCTTGTTGTCAGTCTGCGCATAGACCTCGGCCACCGCGCGCAGGATCGAGTTCGAGCCGAACACCAGGTCGGCGCGGGTCGCGGTCCACTTCACCTGGCCCGACTTGCGGTCGCGCCCTTCGTAGACACCGCCCTTGTCGTCCGACGCCTTCTTCCACTCGGTGCCCATGTCGAGCACGTTGACGAAGAAGTCGTTGCTGAGCGTGCCGACGTTGCTGGTGAAGACGCCGTGTTTCGATCCACCGTGGTTGGCGCCCAGCACGCGCAGACCGCCAACGAGCACCGTCATCTCCGGAGCCGTCAGGGTAAGCAGCTGCGCCTTGTCGATCAGCATCTCCTCCGTCGAGCATCCGAAGGCGGTCCGCTGGTAGTTGCGGAAGCCGTCAGCCGAAGGCTCGAGCACCGCGAAGGACTCCGCATCGGTCTGCTCCTGCGAAGCATCCGTGCGGCCCGGCGTGAACGGCACCTCGATCGTCTGACCGGCTTTCTTGGCCGCAGCCTCGACAGCCGCACAGCCGCCGAGCACGATCAGGTCGGCGAGCGAGACCTTCTTGCCACCCGCAGCCGAGCCGTTGAAGTCCTTCTGGACCTGCTCCAGCTTCTGCAGCACCGACGACAGCTTCGCCGGCTCGTTGGCCTCCCAGCCTTTCTGCGGCGCCAGACGGATGCGAGCACCGTTTGCACCGCCGCGCTTGTCGGAGCCGCGGAACGTGGACGCCGATGCCCAGGCGACCGCCACGAGATCGGACCCCGACACACCCGAAGCGAGGATCTTGGCCTTGAGGTCGGCGATGTCCTTCTTGTCGATCAGCGGGTGATCGACCTTCGGCACCGGATCCTGCCAGATCAACTCCTCCTTCGGCACCTCCGGTCCGAGGTAACGCGAAATCGGTCCCATATCGCGGTGCGTCAGCTTGTACCAGGCGCGCGCGAAGGCATCCTGGAACTCGGCCGGGTTCTGGTGGAAGCGGCGCGAGATCTTCTCGTAGGCCGGGTCCTGGCGCATCGCCATGTCGGCGGTGGACATGAAGATCGGCACTTTCTTCGATGGATCCGCCGCGTCCGGAGCCATGTCCTCCGGCTTGATGTTCTTTGGCGTCCACACCCACGCGCCGGCCGGGCTCTTCACGCACTCCCAATCGTATTTGAAGAGCACATCGAAGTAGCCGTTGTCCCATTTCGTCGGGTTCGACGTCCACGCGCCTTCCAGCCCGCTGGTAATGGCGTCGGCGCCCTTACCGCTCTTGTAGGTGCTGAGCCAGCCGAAGCCCATGGCCTCGAGCGGCGCCGCCTCCGGCTCCGGACCGACATTCGTTGCCGGACCCGCGCCGTGCATCTTGCCGAAGGTGTGGCCGCCGGCGGTCAGTGCAACCGTTTCCTCGTCGTTCATCGCCATGCGTGCGAAGGTCTCGCGCACGTCGCGGCCCGAGGCAACAGGATCGGGCTTGCCGTCTGGTCCTTCCGGGTTCACGTAGATGAGGCCCATCTGCACAGCAGCGAGCGGGTTCTCGAGCTGGCGATCACCGGAATAGCGGCTATTCGCCTTATCGCTGGTGGCGAGCCATTCGGTCTCCGCACCCCAGTACACGTCCTGCTCCGGCTCCCAGATATCCTCGCGGCCGCCGCCGAAGCCGAATGTCTTGCCGCCCATCGATTCGATTGCGACATTGCCGGCAAGGATCAACAGATCGGCCCAAGAGATCTTGTTGCCGTACTTCATCTTGATCGGCCAAAGCAGGCGCCGCGCCTTGTCGAGATTGCCGTTGTCCGGCCAGCTGTTAAGCGGTGCGAAGCGTTGGTTGCCGCTGCCTCCGCCACCACGACCGTCTCCGATCCGGTAGGTTCCCGCCGCGTGCCACGTCATGCGGATGAAAAGGCCGCCGTAGTGTCCGTAATCTGCCGGCCACCATTCCTGGCTATCGGTCATCAGCGCCGTCAGATCCTTCTTCAGCGCCTGATAATCGAGCTTCTTGAATTCCTCGGCGTAGTTGAAGCCCTTACTCATCGGATTGCCCGCCAGCGGGTTCTGATGGAGCATGCCGAGGTTCAGCTGGTTGGGCCACCAGTCACGATTGGACCTGATTCCGAAATTGGTGGGGGAGTGAATTACTGGACACTTACTATCGTCAGCCATTGTTACCTCTCCGCTCGCTGATTGGATGGGCTTGCTAAGTTCCTATAGAAGGGACCTGTATTCTTGCAAGGCAATCCTGCCCTTCCCCCGCACCATGCCCCGGCACATCGGTCATGGACGGATTGCCTGAAGAATGCCATTCGACAGGTCAGCATGCCACTCGTGGTCGTGTGTGCAGGCACGCGATGGACGTAGCGTCCACCCGCCGATGCCTTCACGCTAGCCACGCTTGCCGATCAGGTCCAATAGCAATAACTTGGCTAGAGGATAAGAAATCCTGATGGCCATGATCTCGATCAAACAATTGCGCTATTTCGATGCTGTCGCCCGCCTTGGCCACTTCGGCAAGGCGGCCGACCATTGCGCCGTATCTCAGCCGGCGCTGTCGATGCAGATCCAGGAGATGGAGCGCGAGCTTGCCATCAAGCTCGTCGAGCGGCGTCCACGCGGCGCCGTGCTGACCGAGGCCGGACGCGAGGTGGCCCGGCGGGCCAGCCGCATTCTCGGCGAGGTCCGAGACCTGAAGGACTACGCGCGCCATTTCAGCACACCTCTATCCGGTCCACTCCATCTGGGCATTATTCCCACGATCGCGCCCTATGTGCTGCCGCCGCTACTGCCGCTGATGCGCGAGCACCACGACAGCCTCGACGTGCGGGTGCGCGAGACACACACCGAGACCCTGGTCGGAGAGCTGGCCGACGGCATTCTCGATCTGCTGCTGCTGGCATTGCCGGTGGATCAGCCGGATATCGTCACGCATCGGCTGTTCGAAGACCGCTTTCTGCTGGCTGTCCCGGCAGGCCGCAAGCTTGGCCGGCGCATTTCGGAGCCGCTCGACCTAGTCAAACATGACCGGCTATTACTGCTGGAGGAAGGCCATTGCCTGCGCGATCAGGCTTTGGAGGTATGCAGGCTGCGGCAGGTGGACAACCTCGACACTTTCGGCGCTTCCAGCCTGTCTACGATCGTCCAGATGGTGGCGGGAGGATTGGGTGTCACGCTGCTGCCGGAAATCTCGCTACCGGTCGAGCGCATGCACGGCCGCATCGAGGTGAAGCGATTCGACGAACCGCAGCCAAGCCGCACGATAGGTCTGGCATGGCGAGCGACGAGCCCGCGCGCCGAGGAGTTCAAGCAGTTCGGCAACTTGATCCTCAAGGCGATGGTGGTGTGAGCCGGGGCAGACAAGGCGGCCTGACATCAGATCCAGGGGATGGGGCTTATCGGCTCAGCACCAGCCTTTCTCCATCTGCCACCCCGAGACATCCCTGCACGGCGACACGACCTGCGTACGCCCACCCGCCAGACCAACCCGCACGGCGGGCCGCCCGCGAACCATCTCGATGCCGAAGTTCTCCGAGGCCGGCGCAATCAGCCAGGTCTCGCCCAGGGTCACGATCCGACCGTTCTTGAGCGAGATGAAGCGAAGAAGACGTCGCGCCTGATCCGGCACTGCCAGATCCGCGATACCGTCACCATTGAAATCCGCGACCGCCGAAAGATCGAGATGCAGCGAGCCGAGCACGTGGTTCGACACGTCACCGGTCTCCGCCAGAAGCTCCAGCTTCCCACCCCGTAGCGTCCAGAACTGCAACACACCGCCGATGTGCGGCGTCACCACTACGGCAATATCGGGCTTTCCGTCACCGTCGAAATCAGCGATCCCCGCTGGATTCATCCACCTGAACGGCGTACCGATTGGCGGTGTCTCGGCGATGATCGTCATCGCGTTCTTGAACACTTTCACGACCGCCAGCGCCGCGCCTTTGTGGATATAGCCTTTCACCACGACGATCTCGTCGGTGCCGTCCCCATCGAGGTCGGCAAGCCGCGGAGCCACATCCTCGAAAACGCTGTCATCGGGCACCGCGAGACGCATTGTTCGGTTGCCCGTTGTCGACACCCTGAGCGTCCCGGGATGCAAGCCCGTACCGAAGGGATCGTGCCGATATCGCTTCGTCGCATCCGAGAACCACGCCGCCGCGACGTTCCGTTTGCCTCTGACGATCTTACCGTGCTGCAGCGGCTTATCGACCTTCGGCCGCTTGAAATAGCTGCCGGCCGGCTGATTGCCGAGATCACCCTGCTGAATGAGATAAGGATTATGAATCTGTGCATCAGCCGGCATCGGGGCCGACAAAGCCAACAGCCCTGCAACGAGTACCGCAGGCAATCCCACCCGGTCGCGCGGCATCTGGAGCACCTTTCCTGGAACGTCGCGAATTGTTGCCGCGCTTATAGCGGATTCGCACCCCGAATGGATTTCATCGCTTGTCCAGCACCGCAAGCATGGCGCCAGCGATGACGCCGGTGATCGCAAACAATGCGGCACACAGATAAAGCGCGGTCTCCGCCCCGGCGAATCCATAGACGAGGCCGAACAGCACCGGCCCGAGAGACTGCCCGGTGAAAAAGAAGAAGGCATGCATGGAGTAGGACGACGATCGCGCCATCGGTGCCAGCTCCACCGATTCGTTCTGAATCGAATTGTGCAGCATCATGTAGCCAAAGCCCGACACGCAAAACAGCCCGGCCACCATCGCCCAGTCGAGGTCGAGGACCAGGCCGATCAGCCCCGCTGTCCCGAGCACGCCGCCCACCCCCATCATCACTGTGCGTCCAATGATCCTGAGCAGCATCGGCAGCAGGATCGTGAATGCCAGACCGCCGACCCCGATACCGCCGATCACGAAACCGGCCTCGCGCGTGGTTCCGCTTCCAGAGGAGATCAGCAACTCCGCGACGAACGGCATGACCCCCCACAGGGCGATACCCTCCGCGCATACCGTCGCGAAACACACGTAGGCCCTCGGGTTGGCGAATACCATGCGGTAGCCGTCGATGGCGCCGGCAAGACTGAATGTGCGCCGCGGTGCATCGGGCGCTTCACGCAGGTAGAATGTGGCCGCCAGGGCTGCAACGATGGCGACCACACCGGCCAATAGAAAGGTATTTCGCCAGCCAAGCCAAACGGCGACCACACCGGCCATGCTGGCGCTGAAGATCTGACCAAACAGACCTGCACCGACGAAACGCCCGATCGCGACCTGCCGGTCCTTCCCCGAATAGCGGTCGCCGAGCAAGGCCATTCCGGACGGAACCGTGCCGCCACCAGCAAATCCGCCTACGAAGCGCAGCACCAGCAGCACTGCCAACGACGGCGCGAATGCACCGGCGATCAGGCTGAAAGCGGTGATCCATAACGCGGTGCGCAATAATCTGGACTTGCCCCACATATCCCCAATGGGACCAAGCAGCGGTTGGAACAGCGCAAATGGCAGTGCGTAGGCGGATGACAACAGTGCCGCCTGCGCGATGGCCACTCCATAATCCGCAGCGATGAGATTGGTCAGTGGATCAGCCACCCGGCTGGAGGTGCTGGCCGCGAATGAGCACAGTGCAAAAATGAACAGTATCATTCATCGATCCGGAGACTGCTGGGCTGGGCCGAACAGTCATCGTAACCACACCGCGACGCGGACGTCGCGCCCCGCTGTCAACTTGCTTAGTCGCCATGGCTTTCGTGCAACGCACCTTGACTGCATGATAAAATGAGGCAGGTGCTTGTTTCGGCCTCTTTTTGTCGAAATGCGCTTGCAGGATGCTCGGTCTCCCCGCTACCAGCGCGAAGGCAGTGCGAAACAGGGAATTGTGCGGTGCATCATCGATTGCGCTTACTCGTAATCCTGACTGCGATCCTGCTCATGGGTTCGGGCGTAGTGGTGCGCTCTCAGCCCGCACCGCCGGCGACCCCGATCACCCCGGCGGCCGATGCCAACCGCCAGCCGCAGCAGCCCGCGCCGGACAAGCCTGCGGCATCCCCTCCGACGCCCCAAACGACCGCAACTGCCAGATCCGACCGCCTTCCCCCTGACAGCCGCACGCACCATTCACTGGGACTAGGCAACCGGACGATCGAGTTCGACGCCCAGGTTGGCTCCATCGAGCTCACCAACTCCTCCGGCCGGGTCCTCGCAGAGGTAGCCTACACAGCCTACATGCTGGCCGGCAGCGACACCCGCACGCGCCCTGTGGCGTTTGCACTCAACGGCGGTCCCGGCTCAGCGTCGACATGGCTGCACCTGGGCGCAATGGGCCCGTGGCGCATACCGCTGTCGCCCGGTATGACCCAGCCGTCCGCCAAGCCCACACTGCTGCCCAACCCGGAAACTTGGCTCGACTTTACCGACCTTGTATTCATCGACCCCATAGGAACCGGCTTCAGCAGAACGATCGATTCCCGGGCGGCATCGTCCAACGACATCCGAAATGGCAGTGCCAACAGAAAAGATCCTCGCAGTCGCGGCAGCCGGGAAATCGGCGGCGGCTCCTGGTACTGGTCGATGCGTGGCGACATTGTCTCGATCGCCGAGGTGATCGAAACCTGGCTGCGAAAAAATGGCAGGCTGTCCAGTCCCAAGCTTCTGGTTGGCGAAAGCTACGGCGGCTTTCGAGTGCCGCGCATTGCCCGCCTGCTACAGCGCTCACACGGCATCGGCGTGAATACCCTGGTGCTGTTGTCACCCGTTCTGGATTTCGACGGCCGCCGTAGCTATCTGCCCGGCTATCATATGTACCTGCTGCCTTCTCTGGCAGCGGCAACCATGGAGCGGCGCGGCGCAGTTCCCTCGCGCAAGGCTCTCGCCGATGCCGAAGACTACGCCCGGACCCAGTTCATCGCAGACATTTTTCGCGGCCCCGGCGACCTGGAAGCCGTCGAGCGCCTCGTCGATCGCGTAGCGAGCTTGACAGGCCTCGCTGCAGAGCGTGTGCGCAGATATTCGGGCCGTCTCACCGCCCGTTCCTACATGCGAGAGATCTATGGCCCCCAGCGCATGATTGCCAGCCTTTACGATGCCTCCCTGACCGGCCTCGATCCTCACCCGGGGCGCACCGGCTCCCGCTTTGCCGACCCTTTTACCGTCGGCCTCTCCGCTCCCCTCACCAGCGCCATGCTCGAGCTGTATGCCCGCCTTGGCTGGCGCCCGGAGCGCCACTACGAGCTGCTGTCCACCGAGACCAACCGCAGCTGGTACTGGGGTAATTCCCCCAATCCACCCCAGTCGGTCGATGCCTTGAAGGAGGTCCTGGCACTCGATTCTCGGGTGCGGGTTCTCGTGACGCACGGTTTCACGGATCTGGTGACGCCATATTTTGCCAGCGCTGTTCAGCTTGCCCAGCTGCCGCCGCTCGGAGACCCGACCCGAATCCGGCTGGAGGTTTACCCCGGCGGCCATATGCACTACAGCCGGAACGAGACGCGGGCAGCGCTGAAGGCGGACGCGCATTCGATACTACGGGATTCGTTGCGTGTGCCAGCTCCGTGACCATGGTGGCAGCGGCATGCGCTGCAGATGAGGAGCAGCCATGAGCTACGTCGACGACGTTCTCGCGTTCTGGTTCGATACTCTGAAGCCGGAGCATCATTTCAGACCTTCGCCCGACGTCGACGAGGCCATCCGCTCTCGCTTTCTCGGCCTTTACGAGGAGCTGGCAGCCGGGCCCGACCCCGAGATCGCTCTGGCCGGTCCCGACGGCGCTCTCGCCACGATCATCGCGCTCGACCAGTTCCCTCGCAACATGTTCCGTGGCACGGCGCGCGCTTTCGCCGCCGACCCTGTCGCGCTTCACCTTGCCAAACAGGCAGTCTGGCGCGGGCTCGACCAGGGCCTCGAGACGTTGCGCCGCAAATTCATGTATCTGCCCTACGAGCACAGCGAGACACTGGCCGACCAGTGGGCCAGCGTTCACCTGATGTCAGCCATGCGCGATGCCGAGCTGACGAAATACGCCTTAGCGCATCAGATCATCATAGAGCGTTTCGGCCGCTTCCCCCACCGCAATGCCGCGTTGGGCCGTCAGTCCACAGCAGAGGAAATCGAATTCCTCAAGCAACCCAACTCGAGCTTCTGAGGCCAGCGATGGCGGTCACCAGAGAATTCACCGACATGCTGCGCGACATGCTGGAGCCACTCGGCCCGATCTCAGCTCGCCGCATGTTCGGCGGTGCCGGCCTGTTCCACAACGGCTTGATGTTCGCCCTCATCGCCGATGATACGCTCTATCTGAAGGCTGACGATCATAATCGTGGCGCCTTCGAAGCGGAGGGGCTGGGCGCCTTCACCTACACAACCTCCAGCGGCAAACGCTCCATCATGTCGTACTGGCTTGCGCCGGAGCGCCTGCTCGACGATGCCGAGGAGATGCAGGCCTGGTGCAGGCAGGCGATCGATGCTGTTATGAGGGCAGATTTCAGGCAAGGGCGGAAAACGCTCTGAAACGGCGGCACGCAGGCCACAAAACGCGTCATCGGCAGGGGTAAGAAAAAAGGCCGGACGCAAGCGTCCGACCTGACAACGTTGAATTACAGCGAAAGCACGCGCGCCCTATTTTCCGACCGCTGCCTTTGCCGGCCGCACAGGACGGCGCAGGAATGCCGGCAGATTGTCGGCGAAACCGCCACTTGCCGGAGCAGGCTTGCGCTGCTCCCGCTGCTCGGTCCGTCGCCCGCTGTCGGGAGCCTCTGATTGGCTCTTGCGTTGCGGCCGGTCGTTTCGGACACGATCGGAGCCGACATTTCGTGCCTGAGGCTGCGGCCGTTCCGGCATCGCACCGAAATCGACGAACGGCTGCTCGCCAAGGCCTGGCAAATTCGCGTCCGATACCTTCGGGCGCTCGCGGCGCCGGCCGCGTCCTTCACGCTCGCTACGTGGCGCTTCGGCTTGCTCCGCTCGCACCGTCTGCTGCTCGCGACGGGGCTCCTCGCTCCGTTGCGACGAGCCTGCCGGCTTGCGTCCCCGTTGAGCGCCGCCACGGCGCTCCTCGGAACCGGACCGCGCCGTAGCTCCGCCGCGACCGCGCCCCCGGCCACGACGTTTTCCAGCCTCGGCGAAGTCCTGCTCGCTGGGCTCGCCTCCGACCCAGGCCGGCTTTTCGCCGGTGACGCGCTCGATGTCCTTGATGCGCTTGAGATCTTCAGGCGTCACAATCGAGAACGACACGCCTTCGCGCCCGGCGCGACCAGTGCGGCCGATCCGGTGGACATAGTCGTCCCCTTCCCACGGGATGTCGAAATTGAAGACATGGCTGACCTCTGGAATGTCCAGCCCGCGGGCCGCCACATCGGAAGCCGCCAGCAGCATGATGTCGCCTGCCCTGAACTTGTCCAGAGTCTCCATCCGCGCCTTCTGGTCCATATCCCCGTGCAGCGCGCCGGCGTTGAAACCGTGCTTTGTCAGTGACTTGTAGAGGATCGCCACATCCCGCTTGCGATTGCAGAATATGATGGCGTTCTTCACCGGATGATTGCGGATCAAGTCGCGAAGCACCTCGCGCTTCACCCAATCCTCGCCCTCCGGGCAATAGGTGAAGAGTTGCGTGATTGTCTTCGCCGTGGTCGCAGGACGTGCCACCTCGATGCGTGCGGGATCTTGCAGGAAGGTATCGACCAGCCGTTGGATCTCAGGCGGCATGGTGGCCGAGAAGAACAGCGTCTGCCGCCGCGGTGGCAGCAATTTGCAGATCTTCTCGATATCGGGGATGAACCCCATGTCCAGCATGCGGTCGGCTTCGTCGATGACGAGAATTTCCACGCCCATCAGCATCAGCTTGCCGCGCTGAATATGATCGAGAAGCCGGCCTGGAGTCGCGATCAGTACATCGGCGCCGCGGTCCAGAATGCGTCCCTGGTCGCCGAACGAAACACCCCCGATAAGCAGCGCCACGCTCAACTTGTGATTGACGCCATATTTCTCGAAGCTTTGCGCGACCTGCGCGGCAAGCTCACGTGTCGGGGCGAGAATGAGCGATCGAGGCATCCGCGCCCGAGCGCGGCCAGTCTCAAGTCGCTGGATCATCGGCAAAACGAAAGAGGCCGTCTTGCCGGTACCGGTCTGTGCGATCCCCAGAACGTCACGGCCTGTTACCGCTACGGGTATGGCATGGGCCTGGATGGGTGTGGGATTGACATATCCGGCCGCTTCGATTGCGGCCTGTAGCTTCGGGCCGAGCGGCAGCTCGGCAAAGGTTGTGGTCTCCAAACGTATAGCTCTCCTAGTGCCTCATTGGACCCGCCCGCCACGTTCACACGGGCGGATGCGGGCGACGGAGCGCAGGGGAGATTTGTAGCCGCAAAGTGTTGCAGTCGTTACGGGGCCGCCGCTCATGATAACGTTTGGTCGAAAGACCAGCGGCCTGCGCGTGAAAAGGGATCAATGGAACGGGACCCCTGCGCTCTTCACCCCCTTCAGCTGGCATAGAAACCAGTCTATTTCAAGAGCAGCATGCAAAATATCTCCAGTTGCAAGGGCATTTGCGCTGTTCCAGGCACAGCTAACGGGACAAACGGGGTAAACATCACCTTGCAGCATGCCACATTTGCCCAGTGCACTCGACACGGTCCTTGGCCAAACGCGGGAGACACAGATGTCTGATTCCCAATCCGAACCTCTCGTGCTGATCCCCGGCTTGCTCTGTTCGCCGGCATTGTTCGCGCCTCAGGTTGCTGCGCTAGGACGCTCTCGCGCTGTCCTCGTTGCTGATCATACCCGCGCCGCGAACGTTCAGGAGATCGCCGCACAGATTGTTGCCGAAGCCCCGGCGCAATTCGCCTTGGCCGGCCTGTCGATGGGCGGCTACATCGTATTCGAGATCCTGCGCCAGGCGCCGCAACGGGTAACCCGCGCCGCCTTTCTGGATACCAGTGCCCGCCCCGATACGCCCGACCGCACCGCGGATCGGCGCCGTCTGATGGAAATCGCCCGCACCGAGGGGGTCCGCAAGGTTCAGGGAATGCTGCTTCCCCGCCTGGTTCATCCTGACCGCCTGGCCGACAAGGAGCTATGTGGCATCGTGCTGGGAATGGCCGAGACGACCGGCCTGGAGGCGTTTCTGCGCGAGGAGGAAGCTATCATCGCCCGGCCCGACAGCCGTCCAGGGCTCACGCAGATCAAATGCCCGACGCTGGTTCTGGTCGGCGAGCAGGACCTGCAGACGCCGCCGGAAATCGCCCGCGAGATTGCTGGCGGAATTCCGGGCAGCCGGCTGCGGATCATTGCCGATTGCGGGCATCTCTCGACGCTTGAAAAACCGCAAGCCGCAACTGCTGCACTCGAGGAATGGCTGCAGACCTGAGCCAACGCTCACTCGGCAGGTGCACTGCTGCGTGCACCGACGCGCCCTTCTCCCAGCTCCAGCTCAAGCATCTTCTCGACCGCGCCCCGCGGCTTCGTCGCCCGCGCCATCAGATCGTAGAGGACCGGCGTCAAAAACAGCGTGAGTATAGCGGCGAACGACAGCCCGCCGATCACCACGATTCCGATCGCCGCACGGCTCTCCGCTCCCGCACCACTTGCAATTACCAGCGGCACCGCGCCCAGAACGGTGGAAACGATGGTCATCAGAATGGGACGCAGCCGCAGGACCGAAGCCTCGACAACCGCATCGCGAATGCTCATGCCCTCGTCGCGGAGCTGATTGGCGAATTCCACGATCAGAATGCCGTTCTTGGCCATCAAGCCGATCAACAGGATGATGCCGATCTGACTGTAGATGTTGATCGACTGACCAGCCAGCGCCAGCGAGTAGATGGCACCAGCCAGTGCCAGAGGCACCGACAGCATGATGATCAGCGGGTGTATGAAGCTTTCGAACTGGGCGGCCAGCACCAGGAACACGATGAGAATTGCAAGTCCGAACGTGATCGCAACACCGCTCGATGTCTCCAGATACTGCTGCGACTGTCCGGCAAACGAGATGTTGGCCTCCGGCGGCAGCGCATCCTTGGCTGCCTGACGAATGTCCTCGATCGCTTTGCCCAGCGGATAGTCGGGGTCGAGAGCCGCAGAAAGCGTGATCGACGGCATACGGTTGTAGCGCCGCAACTCGGGCGCGGCGGTGCCTTCCGTAATGTTGACCAGCGTGCCCAATGGCACGAGCGTCTTGTTGTCGTCTGCTCGCAGGAACAGGTTGGAAATGTCTTTCGGCGCTGCCCTGTCCTGGTCCCCTGCCTGCAGAATCACCTTGTACTCGCGGCCGCGATCCAGATACTTCGTCACTTCGCGCGAAGCCAGGAACGTCTGCAGCGTGCTGGCGATGGTGGAGACGCTGATTCCCAGATCGTCCGCCTTGGCGCGATTGATGCGCAGATTGATCTGCGTCTGGCTCTCCTCGTAGTCGAGCTCCGGATTGCGCAGACCTTCGATGTCCTCGGCCCGCTGCAGCAGCAATGCGGCCCAGCGTTTTACTTCAGCGAAGTCCGGACCGGCGACCACGACACGCAGCGGCGTGGAATTGCCGCGCAGCCCGAGACCCGACGGCGACACCGGGAAACCGCGTGCACCGGTCGTCGTCGCAGCGATCGGCCGCAGCTTCGCAATCACGTCGGTGACCTTCGTCGAACGGTTCTCCCAGGGCTCGAGCCGCAGCACGATGAACGAGCGATAGGTGCGGTTGCGGCTGCCGGTATAGCTGAAGATCGTGTTGATCCCGGTCTGCGAAGGCAGAGCGGCAATCCGATCCTCGACCTGCTTTGCGACCCGCTCTGTGTACGTAATCGTGCTTCCCTGTGGGGCAGTGAGCGGTATGAACAAGACGCCGCGATCCTCGCTCGGGGTCAGCTGCCGCGGCAATCCTTGATAGATCAACACCGCACCAAGTGAAAACACCAGCGAGGCCGCAATCACCACAAGCGGCATCTCGAGCGACACCAGTATCGCCCGCCGGTACACCCGTCCGCTCCAGCCGACGTGTGCACTCTCCAGCTCGCTGGCCGACGACGCGACCCTCTGTCCCCCTGCGCGAGCCTTGAGAATCTTGGAGGCGAGCGCCGGACATGCGCTGAGCGCCACGAAGGTGGAGATCACCACCGCGCTGGCCATCACGAACCCGAATTCCGTGAACAGGCGTCCTGCAGCACCGCCCAGGAACGAGATCGGGATGAACACAGCGATGAGCGTCACTGACGTTGCGAGGATGGCGAACGTCACCTGTCGCGACCCCAGACACGCTTGCCTTGAGCGGTGTTTCGCCCAAAGCGATGCGCCGCTCGATATTCTCCAGCATGACGATGGCATCATCGACGACGAGCCCGATCGCCAGCAGCAACGCCAGCAAGGTGAGGACGTTGACGGAGAAACCCAGTACGCAGATCAGGAACATGGTTCCGATCAATGCGACACGGAATTGTAATCGCCGGAATCGCCGTGGCGCGCACCGATCGCAGAAAGACGAGGATCACCAGCACGACGAGCACCAGCGAGATCGCAAGTGCGGTCAGCACCTCCTGGATAGAGGCGCCGATGAAGATGGCGTCGTCGGAGCCGACACCGATCGCCATATCGGCCGGCAGGCTCGACTTCATCTGCTCGAGCTCGGCGCGCACGGCGGTGGAAATGGCAACAGTATTGGCCTGCGACTGACGTGAGACGGCGAGCCCGACCGCCTTGGCGCCGTTCGAGCGCACAACGGTGTCCTCGTTCTCGACCCCCTTGTCGACACGGGCGAGATCCGAAAGCCGGATCGGATACTCGCCGCTGGAGCTGACCACGATATTGCGGAACTGTTCGACCGTCGACATCCGCGAGTTGACGCGCACCGTGAATTGCCGGGTGCTCGATTTGATCTCTCCGGCTGGCAACTCGACGTTATTGCGCCTGAGCGCCGCCTCGATGTCGGCCACGGTCAGGTTGCGGGCCGCGATCGCCCGCCGGTCGAGCCAGACCCGGATAGCCGGCCTGCGTCCACCATACATCCGAACCGAAGCCACGCCATCGATCGTCGTCAGGCGATCCACCACATACCGCTCGACATAATCGGTGATCTCGGATTCAGACATGCGGTTGGAGGTAATTGCCAGCCGCATCACGGGATCTGCGTCGTCATCCTGCTTGATGACCTGCGGCTCCTCGGCATCGACCGGCAGCTTCGAGCGCACTCGCCCGACCGCATCGCGGATATCGTTCGCCGCCTGATCGACATTGCGGCCGAGCTCGAATTCCACCGTCGTCTGGCTGCGACCGCGCCGCGACTGCGACGAAATCGTCTTCACGCCACTGATTCCAGCCACAGCACTGTCGATGATCTCGGTGATGTCCGTGTCGACGACCTCCGGCGCAGCGCCGGTATACTCCGTCGTGATGCTGACGACCGCGGCGTCGATGTCGGGCAATTCGCGGATCGGCAGCCGCAGCAGCGCGGCCAACCCGAATACGATGATGAGAAGACTGAACACTGACGCCAGCACCGGCCGGCGGACGCTGAGTTCAGAAAGTGTCATCAGCCACCGCTCCTCTGTGGACCGGTCACCGGTCCCGCTCCAGCCCCTCGTGCACGGTCGCCGCCTTTGCCGGCCGCGCCGCTAGCTGCGCCGTCTTTCCCTTGGCGCTTGCCACTGTTCTTGTCGTTTGCCTTGCCTTTGCCCTTACCCTTGCCCGCACCGCCCTTGCCGGCGATCCGCACCTGGGCGCCATCGCGCAGCGCGGCAAACCCTTTGACGACCACGGCGTCTTCCGCGGTCAGGCCAGATACCTCGGCAATGCCGCGTTCCCGCTGCCCCACCTTCACCTCACGCTGGACGGCCTTGCCGTCCTGCACCACGAATACGACGTTGCGGCCAGCCTCGGGGACTATGGCTTCTTCCGGCACAGTCAGGCGCTCACGCCGCTCCATAACGACTTTGACCAGCATGAACAGGCCGGCAGGCAGAGTACCTTCGGGATTCGGTATAGTGGCGCGCACCTTGAATGCACGGCCGACCTGATCAATCCGGCTGTCGATCGCGCTGACCTTGCCCTCGAATGTGCGTCCTGGAAACGCTGCCGTGCTGGCGGCCACGCGCTGTCCGAGCGCCACGTTCGCAAATCTGTCTTCCGGCACCAGGAAATCGATGTCGATCTGTGCCAGATCATCGAGCGTGGTGAGCACCGACTTGTTGTCGACGCGGGCGCCGACGTCGACACGCCGGATGCCGACCACGCCGTCGAACGGCGCACGCACCGTGCGATCCTTGAGCCGGCGCTGAGCTCTGTCGAGGCCGGCACGAGCCGTGGCGAGTTTCGCGACCATCTCGTCAACCGTGCTCTGCTTGCCCGCATTGCGGGTTTGCAAGGTCCTGGCCCTTTGCATCGCCAGCTCGGCTTCTTTGAGCAAGGCTGCCGCCTGGGCGACGTCGGCCTCCTCGATATCGGTATCGAGACGGACCAGAACCTCGCCCTTGGCTACTTTCTGCCCCGCCTTGAACTCGATTGCCGCGATACGCCCGTCGGCCAGCCCGACGACCTCGATGGATTGTCTTGCCCGGCTTGTCCCGACAGCATCGATGCTGATCTCGATCGCTCGCATCTGGGGGCTGGCGACGTCCACCAGCGTGACGCGGGGGCCTCGACGACCAGCGCCTGGCCCACCTTTGGTCGCACTGGCTTCGCTCCTGGTATATTGCGGCGCAAAATGATCGACCGCGAGGTAGGCGGCGCCCGCAATAGCCCCGAGCCCTGCAACGATCGCCAATTGAGTTATGACTCTCACAATCCTGCCACCTTGCCTACTGGAGCGAAGTCGGAGACGATTGCCCGTAAACGCAATCTATTGCAATGGCCTAAGTAAAAGTACCTACAAGACATCGTCAATTTCGCGACCCCGCAAAGTCGTCGCGAAACTGCGCAGATGGCCCACCGGTGTGCCGCTTGCAAGGGGAAACCGGCGTAAATGCGGAATTGCTAACCGCGCGCCCCTGACATGATCACAATGTCGCCGTCGATCACGTCACCCGGCGCAATGGTAGGCAGATGGCCCAACCGTAGATACAGCGCCGAAAAATCCTGGTAGCACTGCTCCAGCAGTGCATCGAAGCTGGCGATGACAAAATAAGTCTTCTGGAAATCATCGATCGAATATTCTGTTCGCATGACCCGTTCCAGATCAAAAACAATACGGGTCGGCACCGCCGATTCCAGACAATAAACGCATTCCGCAACCGAGGACATGATTCCGGCGCCGAAAATGCGAAGACCGGCCCCGCTATTTATCAGGCCGAATTCAACCGTATACCAGTACAGCCGCGCCAGGTTGGGAAGCATGCCAAGCGCCATTGCCCTCTGACCGCCCTCGCCGTAAGCCTGGATGAATGCTGCATACGTTGGATTTGTCAGCAGTGGCACGTGGCCGAAGATGTCGTGAAAGATATCCGGCTCTTCGAGATAATCCATCTCGCTTTCTGGCCGGATGAATGCTCCTGCCGGAAATCGCCTGTTGGCAAGGTGCTCAAAAAACACCTCATCAGGTACCAGCCCGGCAACCGGCACGACGCGCCAGCCGGTCATCGCCTGCAGGCGATCGCTCAGCACTGCCATGTCCGGGATGCGGCCCGACGGCAACTGCAGTGCCTGCGCCCCCTCTAGATATTCGTTGCACGCTCGCCCCTGCAGCAATGCCCCGGAGCGCTCGATCAATCGCCGCCAGCGGTCGTGCTCCTCGTCGGTGTACGACCCCCACAGTTGATCGATCGTATGGTCGGGGTTGCGCGCCACGTCGGCATAGCGATTGCGTACCAATGTGTCGGACATGACTGCGGCTTTCCTTGCGCCGTTTACGAAGCTTTCAGCACACCGCGGCGGATCTGGTCCTCCTCGATCGACTCAAACAGCGCCTTGAAGTTACCTTCCCCGAAACCGTCATCACCTTTGCGCTGGATGAACTCGAAAAAGATCGGCCCGATCACGGTCTTGGAGAAGACCTGCAGCAGAATGCGGGTCCGACCGCCATCCACTACGCCCTCGCCGTCGATCAGGATGCCGTGGCGCCGCATTCGCGCGGTCGGCTCGGAGTGTCCCGGCACACGCTGGTGGGAGCGCAGATAGTAGGTCTCGGGTGGTGCCGGCATGAACTCAACGCCGCGATCAGCCAGCGCGTCGGCTGCCGCGTAGATGTCGCCGGTGCCGAGTGCGATGTGCTGAATACCCTCGCCGTTGTAGGCATCGAGGTATTCCTCGATCTGGCTTCTGTCGTCGGTACTCTCGTTGATCGGAATACGGATCTTGCCGCAAGGCGACGTCAATGCACGACTGGTCAATCCGGTGAGCTTGCCTTCGATATTGAAAAACCGGATCTCGCGAAAATTGAATACGTCGACATAGAACCGGTACCAGGTCTCCATGTTGCCGCGCTTCACATTATGTGTGAGGTGATCGATGTAAAAGAAACCAAGTCCGCCGGGCCGTGGGTCAGGGGCGCCGAGCCACTCGAATTCGTTCTGGTAGACCGAGCCCTTGGCACCGTAGGTTTCGACGAAATAGATGAGCGATCCACCGATGCCCACGATCGCCGGCAAATCCAGGGCCCGCCCGTCCCCGGAATAGGGGGTTGCTCCCTTTGCCACAGCTCGCTCGAACGCCAGCCGCGCATCGACCACCCGCCATGCCATCGACGGCGCCGAGGGACCATGCGCGGCCGCGAACCGCGCGCCATGGCTGCCCGCCTCCGCGTTCACCAGCAGATTGATATCGCCCTGCCGCCATAGCGAGGCATGTTTCGTTTTGTGCCGCGCAACCTCCGTAAATCCCATACGGCGGAACAGCTCGGCCAATTCCCGTGGTTGCGGATGCGCGAACTCCACGAACTCGAAACCATCGGTGCCAGCCGGATTATCGGCGCCCAAACATGCTGGCGGTGCGTCATGCGGAAAGGGACCCACGGGTTGCGTCTCCTGCGAGGTTTTGTTGCGCGATAATACCGCACGTGCAACACATGATGTTTGCAAAATTGCAATAAATCGCCAAGTGTGTGCAATTATTTTGCATCACGAGAGGAAATCGAGAAGGTTTAGAGCATGGACACCTTCGACGTCCGCCTGTTGCAAGCCCTCATCGACGATAGCCGCCAGACCAACCAGGAACTGGCAGACCGTATCGGCCTGTCGCCTTCACAGTGCTCGCGCCGTCGCGCCGTGCTGGAGGAGAACGGCACCATCGAGGGTTGCCATGCACGGGTATCGCTGGAGGCCGTCGGCCTCGACGTCGTCGCTTTCGTGCAGGTCACGTTGGCAACGCACTCGCCCGACAATGCCCAGCGTTTCATCGCCCTTGTTCAGAACCTCGACGAGGTGCAGGAGGCCTATGCCATGACCGGAGAAGCCGACTATCTGGTCAAGGTTCTTGCCCATGACTTGAAGGCCCTCGCCCGGGTACTCAACGACGTGTTCTTGCCACACGACAGCGTTGCCCACGTGCGCAGCTCCATAGTGCTCGAGCGGCTGAAGGAGAGCCCCCGTGTGCCGCTCGGCCATGTCAGCGCTGGAACTCACGAAGCCAGGCCGCCGCAGCAGCGCGGGCGCTGATAAACCAGCAGAACGAGCATCCGACATGCTCCGCCCATCCGGAGCGGCGGCGGACTACGCGCCGGCAGGGTCCTGCTTGTCGATGCCTTCCCGGACGATCCGCATTTCATCAGGCGGATACGGCCGCGCCAGCTCGAACGCCTCCCGCGGCGTGCCTTCCATCCAGACGCGGGCCGCCTCCTCGCTCGCCAGGAGTACCGGCATACGTTCATGATTGATCGTGGCAACCAGCGCGTTTGGCGTGGTCGTCATGAACGAGAACACGTCGAGCTCGACAACCGGGCCGTCCTTCTTCAGCGGGCCTTGCCAGCGTCGCCAGATGCCAGCGAAGGCGAACGGCGGACGCGGCTCCCCTCCCTTCAGGGCAAACCAGTGCCAGGTCGCCGGCTTCACCTCTTTTGGCTCAGCGAACGACGATGCCGGCACCAGACAGCGCCGATGCTCGAAGCTGCTGCGCCAGAAGCCGCTCGTCGTCGCCTTGTCGTCCCGGACGTTGGTGACCCGGCGCGGTGCCCGGCCCTCTATCGGCAGCACGAAGCCCCAGCTCAGGTTGACGAGCTCGCGTGCGCCATCCTCGGCAATGCGCACGACCGGTGCGGAATGCCCCGGAAAGATTGCCGGCAGCGGCTGGAATTGCGCCGCCCTGTTGTCGGAGACGCGAAACAGGCGGAGAACCGCCTGCCGTGCGGTGGTCAGCGAATAGAGATTGCACATGGTCGACCAATATAGTGCAGTTTGCCTGCTCCCCGAAACCCCCGCCCCGAAACCCCGCGGCGCAAATTCACCCGTTCTGTGCTAAGGCACTGCAAGCGACGAGACCGGCCCCTCCAGTTGACGGCCGGCCCTGCAATGCCGACCACCTATTGCGGAACACCGCCATTTCCACTATCTCCGGCCCGTTTCACCCGATCTGACAAGAGGCAGGCATGACGAACGCGGATCCTGCGGGCGGTGGAGCCCCAACTTTCGAGAGCCACTCGTTTCAGGCCGAGGTCGCCGAGCTCCTCAACCTCATGGTTCACTCGGTCTACTCCGAGACCGAGATCTTCCTGCGCGAGCTGATCTCGAACGCTTCAGACGCCTGCGACAAGCTCAGGTACGAGGCGATTGCCAACCCTCAACTCCTCGGCGAGGACAGCCGGCTCGCGATCCGGATCAGGCCGGATGCAGCAGCGGGCACGTTGACGATTGCCGACAACGGCATCGGCATGGATCGCGCCGAGTTGATCGAAAATCTGGGCACCATCGCCCGCTCCGGCACCCGCGCCTTCCTGTCCAGGCTGGCCGAGGCCAAGGACGGCGGCGGGCTGATCGGTCAATTCGGTGTCGGATTTTATTCCGCGTTCATGGTCGCCGACCGCATCGAGGTGACGAGCCGTCGCTCCGGCGCGGATGAAGCCTGGACCTGGCGCTCCCAGAGTGGCGCCGGCTTCGAGATCGCAACAGCAACCGATGAGCAGGCAGCACGCGTGCCGCGCGGCACCGAGATTGTTCTTCACATCAAGGCGGACGCCAAGCCCTATCTGGAACGCCACACGATCGAACGCATCGTGCGCACCTATTCCGACAACATTCAGTTTCCGATCGAGCTGATCGCTGACAACGGGGCGCCCGAACAGATCAACACTGCCAGCGCAGTCTGGCAGCGCGCCAGGTCAGAGCTGAAGCCGGAGGACTACAAGGAAGCCTATCGCACCATTGCCGGCGGTTTTGACGAGCCGGCGATGACGCTTCACTACCGGGCCGAGGGCCGTCAGTCCTACGCGGTACTGCTGTTTGCGCCGTCAACCAGGCCATTCGACCTCTATGACCCGGCTCGCAAGGGCGTGGTGAAGCTGTATGTCAGGCGCGTCTACATCTCCGACGACAATGACCTGCTGCCGCCTTATCTGCGTTTCATTCGAGGCGTGATCGACAGCGAGGATCTGCCGCTCAACATCTCGCGGGAAATGCTGCAGAACAACCCGCAACTCGGCGCCATGCGCAAGGCCGTTACGGGGCGCATACTGAACGAAATCGATCGGATTGCGGAAAAAGACAAGCCCGCTTTCGACACGATCTGGGACGCCTACGGCAGCGTGCTGAAGGAAGGAATCTACGAGGATCCCGAGCGGCGAGACCAGATCCTGGGACTGGCCCGCTTCGCGACGACCAAGGATGCCGGCCTTCGTTCATTGGCCGAGGTCCTCGCTGATATGCGGCCGGCACAAGCTGCCATCTACTATCTTGTCGGCGACAACATCGATCGTTTGCGTGGCAATCCGAAGCTGGAAGCGGCTCGTGCCCGCGGCATCGAGGTGCTGCTCCTCACCGATCATGTCGACGCATTCTGGACCTCGATGCCGGTCGAGTTCCAATCCAAGCCGCTCAAATCCCTGAGCCAGGGCGACGTCGATTTCGGCGAGGTCCCGCTGGTGGATGCTGAGGCCGATACCGCCGGCAAGCAGAATACGGAAAAGGTCGACGATGCGGTTGTGGTCGCTGCGGTCAAGTCAGCGCTGGGTGATCGCGTGTCCGACGTCCGCGCCTCGCAGCGCCTGACCGGCAGCCCGGCATGCCTCATCGCCGTTGGCGCTGGTCCCGATCGCGAATTGGAACGGCTGCTCTCGCACACAAGTCGCGGCTTTGGCTCCAAGCCTATACTGGAATTGAATATGCGCCATCAGCTCGTCGCTGCTGTGGCTGGCGCACAAATCAGCGGACGCGGGAACGACGTGCACGACCTGGCAAGGCTGCTGCTGGAGCAGGCGCAAATTCTGGATGGCGAGATTCCCGACGATCCCGCCGGTTTCGCTGATCGCATCAACCGCCTCGTCATGCGGGGGCTGGAACCGCAAACCGCCTCCCCGTCGGCGCCGGAGCAGACCTCGGACGCTTGATGACCCGGGAGGTGACCTGTACGGCGCGCGACCTTCTGCGGGCCCGGTCGTAAATTGGAGTAGAGGCTCACCGCACACGAACGCCTGAAGCGGGGTGGCTGGCGTCGGCGTGTACGGCGAGCCTCCGAGCCGGGACCGCCCGACAGCGTCGGGCAGTCCCAGCATCGACCGCAGCACGGGCCCTGGATTGCGGGCGGCAAGACCCGCGCCGCGGTCAACACGTTCATCGAGACGCGCCAGAGCGCTGGCTCAACGATCTTTCATCTTCCAGCCGCGCCGGATCAGCTCGGCTTCATCTTCTCTGCCGAGCACGTCGCCTTCCTGCAATCGGTCGATCGTGCTCTCGACCTGCCGCAGCGAGGCTTTCCCGCCGGACGCCGGCTTCACCCCCTCGGATCCGCCGCCGGATTGCGCCTTACGGCCAGTGGCGGCGTGTACAGCAAGCCGCCACTGGCCATCGCCCCCCTTGCAGGCGACCCCCCGAAACTGTCCGACGGCGTTCGCCGTCTCGTAGACCCGGCAGAATTCACTCTGTTTGGAGCGAAAGCTGAACACAGGCGTCACGCTGCCCCCTGCCTGCTGCCCCTCGCTGGATTGGCCCATCGGCGACCGCTCCAGCGCCGTGAGCAGTACCGCGCCGTCCACCAGACCGCTGACCTCGATGTCCGCGCCTGCCGCTGCGGCGGCCAGTTTCGGGCGAGGATGGATGATGTCGTTCAGCAACCAGCCGGCAACTCCGCCAACCGCCACGACCGCACTTCCCGCTATCACTGCGGCCATCGCCGGGACACCCCACCAGCCGGCCAACCCCGTCATCAACCTTCCGGCCGATCCAGTGCCTGTCGACAGTCGCGATCGGCTATCATTTGCCGCACCACCACTGCGCAGGCCCGCAACGGTGCTCGTTGCGGCATCCGGCCCGTGTTGCCAGATCGTCTCGATCAGACGTTGCGGCACAGGAGCATCGACCACTGTCTGGAATGCAGGCCTGAGCTGGGGTTGCGACGTCGCCATGAAATCCTCCAGGCGCCGCTGCAATGCCTCGTCAGCGTCGATCAGCCCGGCTATCCGCACCCTTTCAGCTGGGGGCAGCTCGCCGTCGACGAAGGCCATCAGTATTTCGTCGCTCAATTCAGCCACTACGCCCACCAATTGTTGTATCAGGAGCTTCGACTACGCGTTCTGGCGGTCCGCCTTCTCCAAGCTTCTCGGACAGCGCGCGCCTGGCCCGCGCCAATCTGCTCATCACCGTGCCCATCGGTACCCCCACCACCTCAGCAGCTTCCTTGTAGGAAAGCCCCTCGACACAGACCAAGCCGATCAATACCCGTTGCTCGTCTGCCAGCGTATCCAGCGCCGTTACGACGGAAGCCAGGGTCAATCTGCTCTCCACGACGGCGCGCCCGTCCGTCCCGCTCAGATCGAGAACCGTATCGATATCGACAGACTCTCCTCGCACCTGACCCGCACGCAGCTTGTCGAACCACAAGTTCTGCGCGATCCGAAACATCCAACTGTCGAGCCGCGTGCCCTCCTGCCACTTGTCCAGGTTCGCCAGCGCTCGAACGCACGTGTCCTGCACCAGGTCGTCAGCCTGGTCGAGACTTCCAGTTAGGGTGTATGCAAACCGCCGCATTCGCGGCAGCATCGCCACCATCAGCGACCGCGCGTCATCTGCCAAACCCGCACCTTCCCGCTTCAGTTGATGATAAAACGGCCCCGAGCGTGCCTTATTCCAGGCGAACGCAAATTAGCTGGAACATCGCCCAGGTGGTCCACCAGGTGGTCCGGGCGGAGGGGGAATTGCCAGTTACGGCGTTATCGCTCCAGCCGGGCCGGAGACTGGCCGCAAAACCCCGATCCCAAGAGTTGACCAGCGTTGAGCAACTCTAAGGCAGAAAAGTGGCCCGACCTGCCCGTGCTCAGCGACCTGCAGCGATGCAGCCGCCCGTCCTTTGCTCGGATGGAGCCAGCATGAAAAGAGGCGTTCCAAGCAGACAAGCCCGCAGGCAACGATTGCAAACGGAACCGAAAAACGCCACTCTCGGCTGCACGTGATGAGGCAACGGATATCATCGCAGAATAATGCGTTTTGCCGATTGCAGTCTGCGGCTACGTCTAGGGAGAATTTGTCATGCTGAAATGGTTATTTGGCGGAAGCAGCGGAAATGCCGGCCAAACCGGACCTGCTCCGCAGCATGCAGCCAGTGGCGACGGCAATGGTGCCCAGCCGCTACCGGAGGTGCTTCAACTGACGCCGGAGACGATCACCGCCGCCGTGATCGAGCAGATGTCCACGACAGAGGATCCCCGTCTGCGCGAGATCATGGCCGCCACAATTCGCCATGTCCACGAGATGGCGCGGGAAGTGAATTTGACACCCTCCGAATGGCTCGCTGCCATCGACTTCCTCACCCGGGTCGGCCAAAAGTGCACCCCCGACCGTCAAGAGTTCATCTTGCTCTCGGACACCATGGGGTTGTCGGCGCTGGTAAACCTCATGCACGACAAAACGGCGCTGGAAACCGCGACCGACACCAGCCTGCTCGGCCCCTTCTATCGCGACAACCCGCCCCGCTACAAAGCTGGCGAGCAAATCGCGCAAGATACCAAAGCAGGCGAGGTGGTACTGTATGGCAAGGTCACCACGGCGGACGGCAAACCGATCCCGAACGCAGAGGTAGGCATCTGGCAAACGGCCTCCGACGGCTTGTATGACATTCAGGCCGACCCCGGTGGCGACATGGACTGCCGCGGGATATTCACCACCGACGCCGACGGCAATTACCTTATCCGGACTGTCAGTCCACGCGACTACTCGATCCCGATGGACGGCCCCGTCGGTAATCTGGTCGAGCAGCAGGGCCGGCACGGCATGCGGCCGGCCCACATCCACTTCTTGATCAGCGCACCGGAATATCGCGAGCTCGTCACGGCGCTCTACATGAGCGACAGCAAGTATCTGGCCTCGGACGTCGTGTTCGGCTCCTCCTCGACCGATCTGATCGCCTGGGTGAAAAAGGATGACCCGCAAAGCCCCATCAAGGGGCTTCCAGCCGTGCGCTACGATTTCAGCCTCTCGCGGATGTCGGATGCGGATCGCAAGTCAGGACGGGTCGGCGCGGATCCGGCCTCGATCGGCGCCAGCGCCTGATGCCGACAGGTGCCTGATCCCAAAATTAGCGCCGGGCGTGCAATTCGCCGGCGCTTCCTCGGATGAAAGCCTATGCCCCGGATTGACGAAACCCGCCCCTTCATCCCGGTCCGGATCGCGGTGCTCACCGTGTCCGACTCGCGGGACCTCGCCTCCGACCGCTCAGGCGCCACGCTGGTGGAGATGATCCAGTCCGATGGACACACCCTCGCCGACCGGGCCATCGTCAAGGACGACATCGCCGAAATTCGCGCCAAGGTTCAGTCGTGGATCGACGACCCGTCGATCGATGTGGTGATTACAACTGGCGGCACCGGCTTCACTGGCCGGGACGTCACGCCAGAGGCCGTCAAACCGCTCTTTGAGAAGGAGATCGACGGTTTCTCCACGGTCTTCCACATGATCTCATTCCAGAAGATCGAGACATCGACCATCCAGAGCCGCGCCTGCGGTGGGCTGTCTCACGGCACTTATATCTTCTGCCTTCCCGGCTCGCCCGGCGCCTGCAAGGATGCCTGGGGCGGCATCCTCAAGTGGCAACTCGACAACCGCCACCGTCCTTGCAACTTCGTGGAGATCATGCCCCGCCTCGAGGAGCACCGTCGAGGCGGTTGACATCATTCGTAGCCGACATCTGGCGAAGCCATCCGCAGCCATCCCCCCGGGGCACGACGCACCGAATTAGATCAGTCTCGTGTGCCGCGCTCGGCATCGAATTTGCGCTCCTGGTAAGCACCGACGCTCGACTTGCTCCAAGCTGCAGGCCGCCGCGACAGGCCTCCGGCAATCCGTGTCGAGCGCCGCTTGCGATAGCCGCCTCGCCGCGACGAGCCCACCGATACGAAGTGCTGACCGATGTCGACATGGATATGGCTCATGCCGGCGTAGGTCATTGTTCCTCCGCGCTTGTGATTGGCGATCAGCCAGCGCAGGATGACCCCCTTCTTCCCGGCAGGCGCATTGAAGTCGACCGCGTTGCCGCTGGCATGGCGCGAGATGCGTCCGGTGCCGGCGATGCGTGCCCCCGGCCGGCATGTCGAGATCACATGCACGCGTCCGAACTTCGCCTCGATGCGGCCGAGCAGTGCGCGCGCGGCGCTCGTCAGGCAGCCACGACTGGCGCTCGCGCCCCTCGCCGACGCCTCACTTGCGGCAAGCCCCAGGTCAAGCCCGAGGGCAAACACAGCACAAAGCAGAGCTCCCAGAAAACGGTGGGTCATGATTCCCCTCATTGCCAGGTTGGTGGTAGCCAATGCGCGCTCCGACCCGCAGACCGTGCCCCTCCTGCGCGACAGTTTGTTGCCAAGACGTACGTGCTTAGCCAGCCGGGCGGATATCAGCCGCGGATCGAGCGACAAAGGCTGCATCCACAACGTGGTTAAGAGCGCTGGTGTTCAATTTCGGCCCAAGTTGATCCGTTTCACCGGGGCTCCAAGGCAACACTGGCCGGTCTGCAGGGTGCACATGTCGACGCGATGTCGCTTTTTCGTCGGAATTGGGGTTGATAGCGGACGCACTGAGCGCGGCGTCATAGCGACCGGCGCTGGCGGGATTATGGAACAGGCGTGTCTTGGCAACCGGGATCTACTTGGAGCTCGAGGTCGACGCTGCGGCCATCAAGCAAATGACGGCCGTACTCGGCATTTGCCCGGTGGTCTGCCTGCTGCTGCGGACCAACATCGGCGAATGCCTGGATCACACCGCTGCCGCGGAGCTGGTTCGCTTTGCCCAGGGACGCGAGATTGCCGTGCTGATCTCCGCAGACGCTACGCTGGCACGCAAGCTCGGGGCCGACGGGCTCCATCTCGACTGGTCTCCGGACATCATTGATCACTACGTCCTGGCCCGGGAAGCATTGTCTTCCGACGCGATTGTCGGCGCAGACACGGGCAACTCGCGCCACGACGCCATGGTCCTGGGCGAGGCTGGCGCCGACTATATCGGCTTCCGGCCAGCGGAAATGCGCGCTGATGAGGACGATACCGCTGCCCGAAAGGCACGCTTGGAGATGCTGGGCTGGTGGGCGGAAGTGGCAGAGGTGCCCTGCGTGGCATTCGACGTGGCGTCGCCGGAGGAGGCACGAGGCCTGCTGAATGCAGGCGCTGACTTTCTTGGTTTCTCCTTTGCCCGCGATGCGACACCCGGCCAGATAGCGGACATTGTTGGTGCTCTGGCGCAGCCGTCAGTCACTGCAAACGCATCGAGATCGAGGAGCTAGCGCATGGCAAAGCTCAGCAATTCGTCCTCCCGGATGCCGGCTTTGCGCTCGATGACAATGGCTGGCATTGCCGCCCTGCTGACACTTGCGCCGCTCCCCGCGCCGGCCGAAACGAGTTCCTGGTCGGCACGCACCAATGTGGGCAAGTCGACGCCGGTCAAACCGGACAAGCTATCCCAGCCAAAGAGCAAGCCCGGCCCGAAATCCAAGGTGGAGCCGTCGACGCGCGCGACAGCGGCAGGCTCTCACGCGCGGCCCTCCGGACGTGCTCCGCAGCAGGTCAAGGAGCGTGATACGCAACGACTGCGCAAGAGCAAGGACCCGACGGCCGCCGCCCGCAATCTGACCACCTCGATGGCCACGGCCGTCGCTGCCGGTGGTGACGACCCAGCCTACTACGCATTCGATCGGGCCGAATATCTCACGGCCCTCGCCTTGGCCCGAAAAGCCGCGGAGAAGAACGAGCCGGCCGCTCATACGCTGATCGGACGCCTTTATGCCGAAGGACTTGGCGTGCCCATGGATTTGCCGCTGGCGGCCAAATGGTACCAGCGCGCCGCCGAGCTCGGTGATGCCGAGGCCGCGTTCCAGCTCGGCATCATGTTCGCCACCGGCAAAGGCATAAAGAAGAACTACGACGCCGCCGCACAGATGTTCGAAAAGGCCGCTCGCACCGGCCATCCGTATGCAAATTACAATCTCGCGCTGCTGTTCATTTCGGGGCGCGGCAAGCCCGAGAATGCCTATCGCGCCGCCCAGCACATGACCTACGCGGCCGAGAAGGGGATACCTGCCGCCCAGTACGATCTCGCCACGCTTTATCTGACCGGCCATGGCGTACCCCATGATGCCTACATGGCATCGCGCTGGCTGAAGCGCGCGGCCGAGCTCGGCATGCCCGAGGCGCTATTCGAATATGCGGTGCTTCTCTTCCAGGGGCGCGGGCTCAACGAGGACCGTCCGCGTGCTGCAGACTTCCTGCGCGCGGCTGCACGCAAGGGCGTGCCGGGAGCGCAGAACCGCCTTGCGCACCTGTTGTATAAAGGGGAGCCAGGGAAACGAAATCTGCGCGAAGCCGCGAAATGGCAGTTGCTTGCCAGATCAGCCGGCCTCGCGGATGCCACTCTCGACAAGATGGTCGACCGCCTGCCGGCAGCCGATCGGCTTGCTGCGGAGCAACTCGCCCAGGATTGGCGCGACCACGCCATCGTCGGAGCGATGATGCGCTGACACCGCTCCCGCGCGCGGGCCCTTCAGCGCTCTTCCGCCACCGCAGCCGGCGTGAACAGACCGCTGACGATGGAGAAGGCGACAAGCACCACGCCGGCGACCTGCGGATCGTACATCTGATGCTGAGTGAATATGCCGCCCTGCATGCTGTAGGCCCAGACCAGGAACGCCAGCGTCGCCACCACGGCATGCGTGACCCAAGGGGTTCCCGGCTCGCTGCGACGCGCCAGCTGCATGATGTAGAACGGCGTCAGCAGGAGAGCGAAAGCGAATACGATCATCGGGAGATTGGCCGACAGAAGCTCCGCGCCGGTAACCGGGACCGCTGGCGCGCTGATAGCCGCCGCTCCCGCCGCCTCCGCCGAACGCGTCTTGGCGGCCGCAGCCCCGCTGCCCGGCGCCACCAGCCTGTCCAACGACATGTAGCCGGCCATCACTTCGGCAGGAACATACTTGGCGATGCGATCGAGATAGGTGTCTCCGCCCACGGTGGCGGTCTCCGGCACCGAGCGCGCACGCCCGGACCTGTCGATGGCGCGGTGCTCCACCGTTATCGTGCGCGCAGGCTGAACCAATCTGCTCATGGCAATTCCCCCAGTTTGAAATGACGCGTTGATCGAGCCGACGGCCCGTCTCCCCCGCTTGGCAATTGTGCTCGCCTTAATTCACAATGGCAATCGGCTACCGATGAGCGGTGACCGACGAGCCTTGCCCTGTCCCGCGCTGCCTATCTTGCGATCGAGAGCCAGAAGTTGATGCTGCGCAACTCGATCTCGTCACGATCCCCACGTTGACCCGATATCCGCATCAGAATGAGCTCCGCATCCAGATCGCCACCCGACCGCGCAATCCTCAACGGCTCGGCTGCCTGGACAGATGGCACCGCCCTCTGGGCCGTAAACACGGACTTGAGCTCCGCGTGCTTCGCCAGATCAAATCTGGCGAAGCGTCCACTTCCTGTTTCCACGATATTCAGCCCACCGTTCTCCAACGCGATGGCAAACGTCTGGTTGCCAACTGCCGTTTTCGGAGGATGAGCACCGGCACGCCGCACCGCCGCGCTCAGGCGTCCGATGAGACGTCGATTGCCGGCGACATCGAAATGCAGCGGCTGGCGAACATTGAAGTGCACCCACGTGCGGCCATCGCGCGTCGTCCGCCCGACAGTCAGGCCCAACCGCTCTTGAATGGCTGTGGCCAGCTTGCGGTCCGAGCTCAGGTAGTAGGTGCGCATGCGAAACGGCCACTTCGCCTCGCGCCACCCCGGACGGGCCTTCTCCTCCGACACGACCTTGAACGGATCGCCGCTGACACCGGCAAATAGTGGCCGCAGGCGATCCAGCTTTCCGCGCCGGCCGAGGTAATCGATACCACTTCGAATGCGCGACCTGTCACGAGCAGCCAGAAGTGTCTCCGCGCGCGGAGCCTCGATGACCCGGCCATTGCGCACTAAACCAGCCGTGACCAGCCCTTCGATCACCCCTGCGGTTTGCGCGCGGCTGGCCGTCCCCGACATCCCCCACGGCCCCCAACTCGCGACGGCGAAAAGCACTGCGAGCACACCAAGTGGCCAGCGCATATCGCGCCGCTCTGTCGACCACCCCTGGCTCACGACCAACGAGACGAGCCACACGCCCGCAAGCACGACCAGATAGCGCTGCTCGGTCAGCCCGTACTGGTCGATCCGCTGCCAGATCGCGATCGCGAGCAGCAGAATCGGCACCGGCAACAGCCACGGCCAGACGCGCCAGAACGCCCGTACCATGACCCCAGCCGAGTTCCGCGTCGGAAACGCCGCGAAGGCCGTTACCGCCAGCACGGAGCCGAACGTGAGCACCATGCCGCCCAGCCGCCCTTTAGGCACGCTCCACTCGATAAGGATCTTCAATGCGTATACATGCAGGATGAGGGCGAACACGAACAGCAGCGGCACCAGTACGTACCGCACCAGCATTGCTACCGCACGGCTCGTGAACTCCGACTGCTCGCCTTCCGGAACGCGCGCCTCGATATCCTCCGGCACCAGGGCAAGCCAATTGAGCGGTGCGACGAGACCCAGAGCAATCGTCCAGACCTTCTCGTGCATCCAGGACGGGATGTGTACACCGAACAGGTATCTCAAGCTCTCCAGGACCGCCGATACGCCGCCGGCAAAAAGCGCTGTTGCGGCCAACGCAATCAAAGCGCCGATCCAGACGTGATGATTGAACTGCCACAAACCGGCATTGCTGGAGCCTTGCCTGAGAAAGGCGGCGACCCCGGCCATCGCGGTGAGCGCCGCAATAAGCAGCCCAAGATTGAGATTCACGGTCTCCGCAAATCCAATCGCAGCCGTCAGCAGGACCAGGCCTGCCCCAAACACGCTCCACCGCCAAACAGCGGCCCAGCCCCTGCCTTGCGCCAGCAGCGCCACGATCAGCGCCCAGCCAAATCCAACGGCCAGAAGCGCCGGCACCCGCGTCTGCATATCGGCCGGCAGCCAGTCAGCCTTGTACAGATCGAAGAGCAGGAATAGCGTCAGGAGAACAGAACACGCGGCAGCGGCCGGAAACCGTCCCAGCACACGGCCCATGTCCGGCAGTGTGGCCCCTGCAATTGCGTTGATAATCGGCTTCATGTTTCCGCTGCCCGCTCGCGCCTTCCGGTTCTTCAGCCAACTAGTACGGACAGATGGCGAAAATACAAGGAAGCGAGCGGCAACAGATGGAGCTGTCGGAAATCCGCAGCCAAACGGCAGTCATTACGCCGCACGGGACGTTTGCCAGACCGCATGAAGAACCTTGTAGAAGGCTTCTGCCGCAGGCGTGAGCACGCCCCCGACCCGCCTCACCGTGCCAATCGATCGCGATACGTCCGGATCAACTAGCGGCCGGGAGACTACGAGCGGGTGGTCCTTGTCCGGAACTGCAGAGGCCGGCAATGCTGTGATGCCGACACCGGTTGCGACCAGCCCCAGCGCTGTCGTCAGGTGCCTCACCTCGACCGACCAGTCCAGCGTCCGGCCGGCCCGCGCCAGCGCGCTGTCGACCAGCATCCTGTTGCCGCTGCCCTTCCAGACTGCGATGAAGCGATCTTCGTCCACGTCGCGCCATCTTATCGTCCGCCGTCGAGCCAGCGGATCACCGCGGGGCATGGCAAGGACAAATCGATCCTGCATCAGTACATTGAAGCTGAGACCAGGTTCCTGTGCGCCGATGAAGTTGATGCCGAAATCAGCTTCGCCCTTAGCGACCGATTCCAACACGTCATTAGCTGAAAGATCGCTGATTCGGATGCGAGCCGTGTGGCCGCGCGCCCTGAATGCGGAGATCGCATTGGGCAGGATCTTGTGCGTGGCGGTTGGTACGGCTGCGACTGTCACTATCGCGTTTATTCGCCTGCCTTGGCGGTCAACCCCATCTCCTACAGCACGTATGGCCCGTTGGGCCTCTTCCAGCATGGATTGGGCATGGGCGCGGAACTCGCGCGCGGCCAGAGTCAGGCTCATGCTTCGTGTCGTGCGTTCCAGCAGCACGATTCCCAGTCCATCTTCCAGCTTCTGAATACGGCGGGTTAGTGCGGACTGGGACAGACTGAGCTGCTCTGCCGCTCGCTGGAACGAGCCCAGCTCGCAAACGGCAAGGAAAGCTTCCAGATCCCCGAAATCGAAATTTATGCGCATTGCGCATGAATAGCGTCGAAAGTTGCGATTTACAAATCAATTCCTCCAATGCAGTTTGCCTGCTCAGTCACAGGCTCCAGGGTCGACGCATCCGGAGAAATCCCGATGCTGCGCTATTGCCGCCCATTTGAATGAACGGCGGAAGAAAACGTAGGGAGGAAGACAATGCGGAAGCTCGTCGCTTCAACCATCGCTATCGGCGTATCGGTGCTGCTCTCATCGACAGCCGGCGCCGCCGACTTCAAAGGAAAAACCGTTGAATTCCTGATTCCCTTCGGGACCGGCGGCGGCTCCAACGCATGGGCCCGCTTCAACACGCCCTTCCTGCAGAAATATCTGCCCGGCCAGCCGACCGTCGTGGTCAAGAACGTGCCCGGCGGCGGGTCCATCATTGGAACCAACCAGTTCGCCGCCAAGGCTAGACCCGACGGCCTGCATATTCTCGGTACCTCGGCGTCGACGCAGTTTCCCTACCTGTTGAACGACAAGCGGGTGAAATACGATTACACGAAGTGGATCCCGGTTCTCGCTGCACCAACCGGTGGGGTCGCCTACATCTCGTCCAAATTCGACGTGAAGTCCGCCAAGGACCTGCCGAAGATCAAGGGCCAGAAGCTCGCCTATGGCAGTCAGGGAGCAACCTCGTTGGATCTCGTGCCGCTCCTGGGGTTCCGTATGCTGGGCCTCGACGTCAACCACGTGTTCGGCATGAAGGGCCGTGGTCCTGGTCGTCTCGCATTCGAGCGCGGCGAAGCCACGATCGACTATCAGACCACCAGTGCCTACCTCAAGAACTCGCTGCCTCTCGTGAAAGACGGGAAGGCCGTCCCGCTGTTCTCCTGGGGCGCCTTCGATGACGACGGCAACCTGATCCGCGACCCCAATTTCAAGGATCTGCCTCACTTTGCCGAAGCCTACGAGATGGTGCACGGCAAAAAGCCGTCGGGCATTGAATGGGACGTGATGAAGTCATTCCTTGTCGCCGGATTTGCCGCACAGAAGCTGATCGTGCTGCCGAAAGAGACCCCGAGTGCAATCGTCGAGGCTTACCGCGCGGCCGTCCGCAAGATGCGCCAGGACCCAGATTACAAGGCCAAGCGCGATAGCGTGCTTGGAGCTTATGAGCAGCAGACCGACAAGGCGGGCAACGAGCTATTCAAACTGGCCACGACTATTTCTCCCCAGGCGAGGTCTTGGGTGCGCGATCTGTTGAGCAAGAGCTACGGCGTCAAGTTCTGAGCAAGAGCGACGGGGGTCAGACCTGAGGGAGTGACAGGCTGACCCCATCGCATTCCTGCTGCTCTGGGGAATAGCTCGACATGTTCGACGCCATTGCAACGGCCTTCACAAATCTGCTCGCCTGGCAGCATTTGGCCTATATGATGCTCGGTATCGCCGTCGGGTTGGCGGTCGGCATCCTGCCGGGCCTCGGCGGTATCGCCGGCATGTCGCTGTTGATCCCCTTCATCTTCGGCATGGAGACCACATCGGCGCTGGCCATGCTCGTCGGCATGGTGGCAGTGATACCAACCGGCGATACGTTCACCTCCGTTCTGATGGGCATCCCCGGCTCCAGCGCCAGCCAGGCGACAATTCTCGACGGCTATCCTCTCGCACGACAGGGACAGGCCGCGAGGGCTCTCTCCGCGGCATTTTCCGCATCGCTCCTGGGCGGCGTTTTTGGTGCATTCGTCCTGACAATCTTCGTTGTCATCGCCAAGCCATTGATCCTGCTGTTCGGCACCGCTGAGCTTTTCATGCTGGCGGTGCTTGGCCTCTCCGTGGTCGGCGTTCTGGCCGGTCGTAGCGTGGCGCGCGGTATCGCGACCTGTGGGCTCGGCCTGTTGTTCGGCGCAATCGGTCTTGCAGGCGCCACGGGCGAAGCCCGCTTCGACCTCGAGCTCTCCTATCTCCAGGATGGCATCCCGCTTGCCATTATCGGCCTTGGCCTTTTCGCCGTTCCCGAGATCTGCGAGCTGATGCGCCGCAACCAGTCGATCGCAACCGAGAACGGACTGGGCGCCGGCTGGCTGCAAGGCGTGGTTGATACATTCAGGCACTGGTTCCTCGCGCTCAGATGCGCAACGCTCGGCACTGTCATCGGCGCCATCCCCGGACTGGGCGGCGGCGTCGTCGACTGGATTGCTTATGCCCATGTGGTGCAGACGTCGCGCGACCAATCCAAATTCGGCTCCGGCGATATTCGTGGCGTCATCGCGCCCGAAGCCGCCAACAACGCCTTGCAAGGCGGCGCGCTGATGCCGACCATCCTGTTCGGTATCCCGGGTTCCGGCAGCATGGCCGTATTCCTCGGCGGCCTCGCTCTTATCAACATTTCGCCCGGCCCATCGATGGTGACGAACGACCTGCACTTCACCTACACAATCGCATGGTCGTTGGCGCTCGCCAGCGTCATCGGCGCCTTGATCTGCTTCCTGCTGGCCGCGCCGATCTCTCGCCTGACCTACCTGCCGTTCAACCTCATTGCTCCGTTCATGATCATGATCGTCTGCTTCGCCTCGTTCCAGGCAAGACAGAACATCTGGGATTTGCTCGTTTTGTTCGTGGTCGGATTGATAGGCATCTTTCTGCGCCGCTTCGGCTGGCCGCGACCGGCATTCCTGATTGGCTTCGTCTTATCCGATCAGGCCGAGAACTACCTGCACCAGGCGCTTCAATTCTATGGCTGGGGCTTCGTCATGCGTCCGGGCGTCATCATCATCGCAGTCCTGGCGCTGATCTCCATTCTGCTTGCCATGCGTGGACGCATCTCCGAGCAGGGCTTCGTCGCCGTCGGCGGCACGGCCGGCGGACCGGGCGCCGCGCCCGCTGTCACGCGCGCACAAAACCGCATGCCGCAGATCGCATTCTTGCTGTTGCTGATAGGTATTGTCGCCTACGCGTTGATTGACAGCTACAGACTGTCCTTTTCCGCCGCCGTCTTCCCGACCTCCATGGCTGCGGTGACGCTGGTGTTCCTGCTGTTCCTGCTCGCCGCCTTGACGCTCGGCCGCCTCGAAAGTCCGGTCAATTTTGACGAGGAGGTGGAGGGCGCCGCCGCGCGAGGACAGGGCACGGCCAGCATCTGGATTTCGATCGCGTGGTTCGCGCTTCTGTTCGGTCTGGCGGGCCTGTCCGGTTTCATCATTGCGATAGCCATCTTCATACCGACGTTCTTGATGGCTCGGACGCGCATCGGCCCCATAGGCTCTCTTGGCTACGGTACACTGTGCGTGGGCTTCATGGTGTTCCTGGGCTACATGCTGACGCTCGACTTCCCCGCGGGCCTGCTGCAACAGGTCGTCGAGCTGCCCTGGCCGCTGCGATAGACGCCTTCGTCTCTCCTGCCGTCTATTCTGCCGCCAGACCTCGCCGCGCCCGCGCTATTGCCGCCTTCAGCGTCGAGCTGTCGCCCACCTCGTTCGCCAGCAGCAGGATCAGCCTGGCATTGAGGCGAGCGCTCTGTTCCTCGCTCAAACCCGCATGCGCCTCGATGAGCGCGACATAGATATCGTCGCGACCGCCACCAAGTCGATCTTCCTCCGCGATCGTCCGCGCTTGTCCTGTCATGCAAGTCTCCCCTGCGCGCGCATGAGCGCCGTTGCGATCTCGCTGGCGCTTGGATCGCGAAACCGCGCCGCAATGTGCTGGTCCGGCCGGATAAGATAGACGTTGCCATCGCCGTAGCGGTGAACTGCCTCGTCCCCTTCCGCGGTTATCCAATCCAGGTCCAGGCCGGCTGGCCGTCGCGCGCTGCCGATACCGAGGACGACAAACCGACCTCCCAGCCGGTTGAGAAGCCAGCCTCCTCCCTCGACGTCCCGCATCGGCGCATCAAGGCATGCGGTGCCGGGCGCAATGCCGTCGCCCGCGCTCATCGGCGTCTGCAGAGCAAGGCCGGCCAGCGAGCAGGGTACGGACAGTCGCCCCGAGTTGATGAGGCGTCGCGCGAAGATATGATCCGATGCAAGATCGAGTGCGGCATCGCGGAATTGCCGTTCCATGGCGGACTTCGGCGTCATGAAATTCGTCGCCCGCGCCGAGTTGAGGATGTTCTCGTCGGCGCCGTGCACGCGCTCCTCGTTGTAGCTGTCGAGCAGTGCTGCCGGCGCCTGCCCCGCCAGCACCAGGGCGAGCTTCCAGACCAGGTTATCGACGTCCTGAATGCCGCCATTGCCGCCGCGTGCGCCGAATGGCGAGACGACGTGCGCGCTATCGCCGGCAAAAATGACGCGATCGTGCACGAAACGCTCAAGTCGACGGCACTGGAAGGTGTAGACGGAAACCCAGTCGATTTCGAACGGGCGCTCACCCAGCATCGCCTTGAGCCGAGGGATCACATTCTCGGGCCGCTTTTCCTCCTCCGGATCGGCATTCGGCCCCAGTTGCAGATCGATGCGATAGATGTTGTCGGGCTGCTTGTGCAGCAGTGCTGACTGGCCGGCATGGAACGGTGGCTCGAACCAGAACCATCGCTCCGACGGAAACTCCGCGGTCATCTCCACATCGGTGATGAGGAAGCGCTCCTCGAACACCTCGCCTGAGAAATCAAGTCCGAGCATACGGCGTACGCTGCTTTTAGCGCCATCGCACGCCAGCACATAGTCTGCGCTGAGGCTGTAGCGACCATCGGGCGTCTCGATTTCCAAGCGTACACCGTCGCCGGATTGAGTAACCCCGGCGACAGCATTGTTCCATCTGAGGTCGATCAGGTCGGGAAAGTCGGCAGCCCGTTCAACCAGATACTGTTCGACATAGTACTGCTGCAGATTGATGAATGCCGGCATCTTGTGACCGGCCTCCGGCAACAGATCGAACGCGTACACCTCGCGCTCACCGTGAAAGACACGGCCCACCTTCCATGTGACGCCCTTCTCCACCATGCGCTCGCCAACACCCAGCCGATCGAAAATCTCCAGCGTCCGCTTCGACCAGCAGATGGCGCGGCTGCCCACCGAGACGACATTGTTCTCGTCCAGCACCACTGAGGCGACACCGTGCAGTGCAAGGTCGATGGCAGCGGCGAGCCCGATCGGTCCCGCCCCGACGATTGCGACCGGCCATCGCCGGCCTTCAAGCCCGCCAAGCTCCGGGGGCTTCACATAGTCGAACGGCTTGTAGTCATAGCGCGGCATGGCGCCCTTCTTCTCATCCCTGCAAGTCGGCCCAGAGCTTTGCGTCCCGCTCTGCGGTCCAGATCCGCGGCCAGTCGACATCGCGCGCCTCGTCGTAGGCACGCGCCACATTGAATGGCAGACAATGTTCGTAGATCGCATAGTCCTTGAACTTCGCATCGCACGACGCGCGACATGCCGCCATCGCCTCCTTCAACGATCCGCCGCGCAACGCCACGCGCGCAACGGCATCGTATGTCGAATTGAGGAAGTCTTTGGTCAGCTCAACGGCCTCTTCGACCTTGGCACGGCCGACCAGCGCGTCGCCGCGTCCCGGCACGATCGCATCCGGCGCCCAGCCGAGGACATTATCGAGCGTGTCCGGCCAGTCGTGGAAATGGGCATCGCCGCAGTAGCAGGCTGACTTGTATTCCACGATATCGCCGGTCAACATCACGTTCGCATCGGGCACGTAAGCCACGATGTCCCCCGCCGTGTGCGCCCGCCCGAGCTGCATCAGGTCCACGCGCCGCCCGCCGAGATAGAGCGTGAGCCGCCCGTCGAACGTCTGCGTCGGCCAGGTCAGCCCCGGGATGCTCTCATGCCCTTGGAACAGGCGCGGAAAGCGTGCGAACTCGCTGTCCCAGTCCTCCTGACCGCGCTCCACAACCATAGCACGCGCAGTCTCCGACATGATCACCTCGGAAGCCGCATATGCGGAGGCCCCGAGCACCCTGACGGCGTGATAGTGCGTCAACACCACATGCTTGATTGGCTTGTCGGTGACCGTGCGGATCTTCTCGACCACCATTGACGCCAGCCGCGGTGTGGCCTGCGCATCGACCACCATCACACTGTCATCGCCGATGATGACCCCCGTATTGGGATCGCCCTCGGCGGTGAATGCCCAAAGGTCCCGGCCAACCTCCGAGAAAGTGACTTTCTTTTCCGTAAGATCGCCCGCAGATGCAAATGCCTTGGTCATGTTTACCTTCATTCCTGCCAACGGCGCGCGGACCCGAAAAGCCAGATCGATCGCGCTCTGTGTTTTACGCTCTCTGAAATCTAGCACGCGCCTGTCGCACAGGCACGTCAGGCTTAGCATTAGGTGTTGAGGCTATTGCCGCAGCTTACAACCCGATCTCGGCCGACGGCTGCGCATGCCTCGAGATGCAATACACTTGTCCCACATTTCGGATTGCTTTGTGGACTTGTTCGCCCTAACCATAGACGAGCAAATATAGCGTTGGGAGGAAACCCTGATGAAGAAGCTGTTCACGGCTGGTCTGGCCGCGCTGGCGGCGCTTGCGCTTGCACCTCATTCCGCCTCCGCACAGGAGGTTACGCTCCGCCTGCATACGTTCCTGCCGCCGGTCGCAAATCCGGTGAAGCACTTCCTGACGCCGTGGGCCGACAAGGTGACCAAGGCGTCCAAAGGACGAATGAAAGTTCAGGTCTATCCGTCGATGCAGCTAGGCGGCAAGGCACCACAGCTGCTGAACCAGGTGCGCGACGGCGTTGTCGACATCGTCTGGACCCTTCCCGGCTTCACCCCCGGCGTGATGCCCAAGCTCGAGATCTTCGAGCTGCCGTTCTTGCACCGCGACACGCATTCCACTGTGATGGCGCTGCAGGAATATGTCGAAAAGCATATGAAGAAGGAGTTCGAGCCCTATCACGTCATTCTCGTGAACGCGCATGCCGGCGCCCTTTTCATGACCAAGGACCCGATCGCCAAGGTCGACGACTTCAAGGGCATGAAGCTGCGCTCGTATTCACGCACGAATGCCTGGATTCTCGAGGCGCTCGGCGCCACTCCGCTTCAGCTGCCGCTGCCTGAGCTGGTGCCCATGATGTCCAAAGGCACAGTCTCCGGCTCGATCCTTCCCTTCGAGATCGCTCCGGCTGTGAAGATGCACGAGCTGGCCGACCACTTCACCACGCTCGGACCGCCGCAGGCGCGCCTGTCCACGGCGATCTTCACGACTCTGATGAACAAGAAGAAATACAATTCGCTGCCGGCCGACCTGAAGAAGGTTCTCGACGACCATTCCGGCCGCAAGATTGCCCCGTTCGCGATCGAGGTCTGGGATCGGGTCGAGGTGCTTGGCGAGAAAGTCGTGCGTTCCAAGAGCAAGAACAAGTTCTCTGCCCTTAACGCCGCCGAGACGGCCAAGTTCAAGAAGACCGTGCAGCCGGTGTTCGATCGCTTCACCAAGATGCTCGACGAGTCCGGCGCCAACGGTAAGGCCATCCTGGCCGACGTCGAGGCTCTGATCGAGAAGCACGCCAAGAAGAAGTAGGCGGCTTCGCCTCGTTTTCTGCACCACGGCCGCCTACCACGCGGCGGCCGTGCCCACACCGGGGCCTGAAATGTCAGAGGATGGTAGCAAGATCGTTCCGCCAACGGATCCGATTGGCAGTCTGTTGTTCTCTGTCACCAGAGCGCTCGCCGTGCTCGGGGGTGTGATTACGGCGCTGGTCGCAGCCATGATCTCGGTAAGCGTGACTGGTCGCTACCTGTTCAGCGCGCCGATCCCTGGCGATTACGACATCGTCGGCATCGCGGCCGGCACCGCCGTTTTCGCGTTTCTCCCGTTCTGCCAATTGGTGCGAGGCAACGTCGTGGTCGATTTCTTCACCAGCGGCGCACCCGAACGCGTCAAGGCGGTTCTCAATGCATTCGGCTCACTGCTGTTCCTGATCGTAGCCGTGCTCATCACGTGGCGTCTCTACCACGGTGCCCTGGACATGCGCCGCGATGGCGAGGTGCTTGCCGCGTTCCCCTTCTACCGCTGGTGGACGGTACCTTTCGATGTTGTCTGCATGGCCATGCTGATCCTGGTCGTGGCCTACACTTTCGCCTGCGACATAGGCAAGATTATCGCAGGCGTGCCGGACCGCACACGACCATCGCAAATCGAATGACGAGCCGGGGCAAGCCCGGCCGCGATCAATCCGTCCACCACAGGCCGTGAAAGTGCTTGACGATGAGTGACCTGGCGATCGGCGGCATCGGTTTCGGCATACTGCTGGCACTGATCGCGTTACGCGTGCCGATTGGTGTCGGCATGCTGGCGGTCGGCATGGCCGGCATCTCTGCCATAGCCGGCGTGGACGTGCTGCTGAATTTCCTCAAGACGGAAACCTACTGGCGCTTCACGTCATTCGATCTGTCCGTTATTCCGCTGTTCCTGATGATGGGCCACTTCGCCGCCCGGGCCGGTATCACCTCGGCTCTGTTCAATGCGGCAGCCGCCTGGATCGGTCACCTTCGCGGCGGCCTGGCAATGGCTGCCGTCGGCGGATGCGCCGCGTTCGGCACGATTAGCGGCTCCTCCCTGGCCACCGCCGCCATGATGGGACAGGTCGCACTCCCCGAGTTGCGCAAATACGGCTATTCCGGTGCATTTGCGACTGGGGCACTAGCCGCAGGTGGCACGTTGGGTATCCTGATCCCGCCGTCAATCGTGCTGATCATCTTCGCCATTCTGGTCGAAGCCAACATCGTGCAGTTGTTCCAGGCCGGCCTCATTCCCGGCCTCCTGGCGGCCGCCGGCTATCTCATAACGATAGCAATCGTCGCTCGCCTCAACCCGAAGGCTGGACCGGCCGGTCCCCGCTCGGACATGGCAACACGCTGGCGCGCTCTCGGCGGTGTCTGGCCCATGGTGCTCGTATTTCTCATCGTCATGGGCGGCATCTATTCAGGCGTCTTCACACCAACCGAAGGCGCGGGCATCGGCGCCCTCGCAACCTTCCTGGTGGCGGTCACATATGGCGGCATGCGCCTTGACGGCTTCATCGATGCGCTGATCGAGACGGCTGTGACGACGGCCATGATCTTTCTCATCCTGCTCGGCGCCAGCGTCTTCAATGCCTTTCTCGGCTTCTCGCGCCTGCCGATGTGGACGGCCGACTATTTCCAGAATTCCGGGCTGTCACCCTACGTCGTTCTGCTTGGCATGATCGCCCTTTACCTCGTGTTCGGCTGTGTCATGGATTCGCTCGCCATGATCCTGATCACGATCCCCATCTTCTGGCCGATCATTGCCGCGCTCGATTTCGGAATGGATGCAGACAGCCTCAAGCTATGGTTCGGAATTATCACGCTGAGTGTTGTCGAGATCGGACTTATCACGCCCCCGATAGGCATCAATGTCTTCGTCATCAACTCCCTGGCAAAGGACGTACCGATGCTTGACACGTTCAAAGGCGTCGTGCCGTTCCTGCTGTCGGATGCCGTTCGCGTCACATTGATCGTTCTGTTTCCGGTAATCAGCCTCTTCCTGCCGCAGCTTTTTGCCTGACCTCGTACGTGATCGACGGGCATTGAAGCCGCCGGCAATTGCGTGCAGCATTCTGCGCGTCCCGTAACCGGATCACGGAATGCTCTCGCTTGGCCTTCGTCTCGCATTCGCCATTGCCCTGCTGGTGGCCGGCACGCTCCTCGTCGACGCTGCCCTCGGCACCGACCTGCTGGGCGCGATCGCACGTTTGATCGTCTGGTTCTGGGTGCGCTTCGTCGATCTGATTGTCCGCGTTGCCGCCAAGATCTCGTTGCCACTGTCGAAATCACTCAGCGTGCTTGGCAAGCGCGCACTGATCCGCTCATTGACCAAACCCCTGTGGCGCCTGCTGATTCTGCTCGCTGCGCTGTTCATCATCGGCAAGTCTCGCCGGGACCGCGCCGAACAATGGGTCGAGGACAAGCGCCTGGCCACGAATTCGACCATCAGGCGGTGTCTCGCCTTCAAGCCGGACTGGCCTCGCGGTGTTCGCGCGGTGATCGCGGCCTGCGTCATTGCGCTGTTTGTGGCGCTGTTCCTTTGGATCAGCGTTCACGTTGGAAAATGGTGGGGTCTGGGGGCGTCCATCGTGCTCTGGATGATCGTGGAAAAAGTGCAGCTCGTCGGTCTCGACGCCCTGCTGTCCTGGATGGTGGAAAAATGGGCCCCGGTGAAAGCCTTCATCGACAAGCGCCCGTTCGTGCGATGGCTTTGGCTGGGCCCGGCGTTTGACTGGTTGGGGAGATCGTTGGAGACGTTTTCCGAGCAGCATGGCGATAAGCACGAGGGCCGCAGCTCTATCGAGGTCTGGCGCGAGCGACGCAGGCGCCGGCTCCAGCTGCTTCGCGCAGCGCGAAAGCGCCCGCGCACAGCGAAGCCAACTGACCGCGAGGACGACGATGCGTTGCCGCCAAATTAGCGCATGGTTGGCCAAACCGGAAATACCGATGCGGTGAAGTGCTGGCGCGAACAACGGCTTGGGGCGCTGCGCCGCTTGAGCGCTTGCCTGCGTATCGGAAGCGCTGAAGCCGGACAATGACAGGCTGCCAACGATCAATCATGACTGTACGTTCAGTTAAGTAGTAGGCGACCGTGCGATTACTGGCATCGGCCTTAACGCTGGACCTTAACGTGACATGAGGTGACGATTCCTTTCTATTGTCTGGCAACTGTCGCTCACGTCGAAAACACGCGGCAGGCATCGAGGAATAAAGGGAGCCTCATGACATGAAAAAATCGACTTCTACAGCTGTCGCCGCATCGGCAAGCGCGGCGATGTTACTGACAGCCTTGCCTGCCTCTGCGGACGCGGTTGCCGATTTCTACAACGGCAAAACGATTACAATCACATCAGCCGGCAGCTCAGGCGCATCACTGGCACTGTATTGCAGGTTGCTTGCCGCCCACTGGAAAGACCATATCCCCGGCAACCCCAACGTCATCTGCGATTTCAAACCCGGCGGCGGCGGCACAACTGGCGCGGCCTGGGTCTACAACAAAGGCAAGAAGGACGGCACGGACGTTGGGCAGATTCTCGCTCCGTCTCTGCTGGCACCAACCCTGCGCGGAGCTAAATTCGACACCAAGGCGCTGGTCTGGCTCGGCTCCATGACGCCGCGTCCCGCTGTGATCTCGCTGTGGCATACGGCGCCCGCCAAGTCGATTGAGGACGTCACGAAGCAGGAAATCACCGTGGGCTCGTCCGGCTTCGGTTCATCCACCTACTTGATCCCGCAATTCCTGAACGCCACGCTCGGCACCAAATTCAAGATCATCCGCGGCTACAAGGGCGGCGCACCGATCAACAAGGCGATGGAGCAGGGCGAGGTCCAGGGACGCCACAACTACTGGACGGGCTGGACCACCATCAAGCAGGCGTGGCTGAAGGAGAAGCAGATCCATCATCTCGTCCAGGTTGGCCCGATGATCCCGGAACTCAAGGATGTTCCGCGTCTTTCGGATATCATGAAGACGGCGGAGCACAAGCAGATGGCGGCCATCCTGGAGATGCCCGAGGCCGTTGGCATCGGCATGTATCTGCCCCCCGGAGTGCCCAAAGAGCGCGTTGCCGCGCTTCGCAAGTCCTTCTTTGCAACGATGAAAGATCCGAAGTTCATCGAGGATGCCAACAAGCGCCGCGCCCCGATCGAGCCGTTCACCGGTGAGGACATCCAGGCCCTCGTCGACAAGGCGCTCGCCGCGCCTGAGCCGGTCGTGGCCAAGCTCCGCACCTACCTCAATTTCAAGAAGAAATAGGCCGCTGCCTGGCACTTGAAATTTGCCGGGGTCGGCCGAGAGCGGTCGGCCCCGGTTCTTTTTTGCGCTTCATGCTTCATGCCTCGCAGTCGCGCCGCGTCGGGCTATTGCCTGGAGCCCGCCAAAAAGCGGCACAGTCGCTGGGCCGTCAAGAGCATCCGGCCCGCGCGGAGTGCCCGGCCAATAGGCGGAACGGCAGGTGAGTGAAAAGGACAGATCGAATCCGCGGAAGGCGGAAACGAACTAGTGTGGCGTCGCGCCTTAATTGACTGATAATTGCGGCTCGGCTGGGGTCAATTAAGGCGCGATGAACGCCACACTAAGTGATTGACTTTGCTAGTGGCCTTCATGTCGCGCCTAAATCGTCGACGGTTGCGGCTAACATAGCGATTTAGGCGCGACAGGCCACTAGACGAGATTGAACCAGTTCGAAGACCGCAGGAACGGGTAGAGATCCCCCAGATAGGCCTGCGGCCACCTGACGTGCAAGATGTAGTGGAACAGCAGGTAGGCAAGGCTCCACGCAGCCAGTGAGATAACCAGGGTCCGCAACCACGGTTCCTTACCCTCGAACTTGATATAGGCGACCATGTAGACGAGCATCGCTGGCAGCAGTCCGATCACGAAGGACAGCACCAGGAAGAACAGCAGCCAGGCAAAGAACACGACAGCACGCAGCAGGATCGTCCGCTGCGAAAGATCGCCATAGTCCGCAGAGATGTCGAGGTGAACAGCGCCTGTCGGGGCCTGCCCGCGATCCGTTCCCTGCGCTGCGCCTGCCGGCTGCGGCTGGAGGAACACCCCTCCCAAAACCAGTATGAGCGTGAAGATGACCGCAGCCCAACCGACAACCTGCGGAACAAGTTTCGCGCCGAATTCCCACTGCGCTGAATGGAACAGCGTTGCAGCAAAGGCGATCAACAGCACGAAGGCCAGGCCGACATCGGCATCGGGAGCCCTCAAGCCGAGCCGTACCCCATTGCCCGCCTCGGCATTGGCCCGTCGCTTCCAGAACGACTGGATGATCGGGCTGAGCACACCGTAAATCGCAAGCGCGAACAGGATCACGACGACCGGCCGGGTCAGCCAGTCCATGCCGTAGCGCTCGATCGAGATGAACATCGAGTTCTCGAAAATCTTACCCAAGACGAAGCCCAGGATCAGCGGCGGCCGCGGCCATTTGAGCCGCTTCATGATCCAGCCCAGCACACCCACGCAAAGCAGGACGTAGAGATCACCCCACTCCTTCGCGCCCTGGAACGCGCCCACGAACGTCACGGAAATGATGAGTGGCGCCAGGATGCCTATGCGGATAAGCGCGATTTTCGCCAATTGGTCGGCAAACATGAAGCAGATGCCCGCGCCGATGATGTTGGCCACCGCCACGCTCCACACGAGCGTGTAGGTTACATCGAGCCTCTTTGTCAGCATCTCCGGACCGGGACTGAGGCCGTGGATGACGAACGCTCCGAGCAAGAGAGCCATCGCCGCAGTGCCCGGCACCCCGAACGCGATGGTCGGTATCAGCGCACCGCCTTCCTTTGCATTGTTGGAGGATTCAGAGGCGATCACACCGCGTACGTCGCCCTTGCCGAACGTCTCCGATGCGCCCTTCTCGGTCTTCGCTGCGTGACCGTAGGCGACCCAGTCGACGACGGAGGCGCCGATCCCGGGGATTGCCCCCAGCACAGCGCCGATTGATGAGCATCTGACGACCAGAAAGAGGTTTCGGAACACATCCTGAATACCCCGCAACTGGCCCTTTCTGCTGCTGCCGACTTTGGATCCGTCGGCCGCGATCGACTTGCGGGCAATCGCCATGTCGGCCAGCTCCGGCAGCGCGAACAGTCCCAGCGCCAGCGGCACCACGTTGAATCCGTCGTATAGGTACGTCGTGTCGAACGTCCAGCGCAACTCGCCCGTCTGTGGGTCATCTCCGGTTGTCGCCAGCATCAGCCCGATGCAGGCCGCGACCAGCCCCTTTGCCGGCGTGCTGCCGCTCAACACGGCAACGAGCGAAAGACCAAACACGACGAACGCCAGGACCTCCGGCATCGCGACATGAAGCAGCGCAGGGCGTAGGATCGGCACCGAGACCGCAAGCAGGAATGCGCCGAACAGCCCGCCCAGCACCGACGCGGTAAAGGCGGCCCCGAAAGCCCGGCCTGCTTCGCCGCGCCGTGCCATCGGATAGCCGTCCAGGATCGTGGCCGCCGAGCCGACCGTTCCCGGCACTCCGAATAGGACCGCAGGTATGGTGTCGGACGTAACCACAACCGCCTGCAGCCCCATCAGGAACGCCAGCGCCGTATAGGGATCCATATCGAACGTGAACGGCAGCAGCAGCGACAGTCCGACCAGCCCACCAAGCCCCGGTATCACGCCTAGCACCAGGCCGATCATCACCCCAAGGCACAGGAAAATCAGCCGTTCTGGCTGCACGATGATGACAGCCGCATTCACAGCCATCCCCAGCATATCGACGTCCATTGTCGCTCCCTTCGACGGACAGGATTCTTGGCGGCCTGAAATTGAGACCCGTTGGCACTCTTGAAGGCACCGTTGGACGTGAGGCCCGCCGCGCAATGGTATTCGCCCCGCTCGCACTCGTCACTGCGAGGATCCGCGTAGTCCGAATGACGATCAGCGGTTGACGGCGGTGGAGCAGTGGCTGCAGCATTCTGATCCTGGCTGCAGCTCCGGCTCAGTCCTCCTGCCTATTTTTCCGAGCTGACTGCGCGCCCATGACCACTTCTGACCCGACAAGCCTCGAAATCCCGTTCCGTACTCTGGGGGCGGCGTTTGGCGACTATGCATCGCATCACCCCGACAAGGTTGCGATTCACTCCATCGACCAGCAACGCTCCATCGACTTTGCCGATCTGCGGGACAAGGTGGATGAGACCGCACGCCGGATGGCAGCGCATGGTGTCGGCCGCGGCAAACGGGTGGCAATCCTGTCCGGCGAGTGCCTGGAGAAACTTGTGCTGATGTTTGCCGCATGGCGATGTGGCGCCAGCGCATGCCCGTTTCATGCCGAGATTGCTGCCGATCATCTCAAGGACATTCTCGCCAATATCGCGCCGGCATTGGTCGTCTGGCGGCGCGGCGATCTTGACGGCGAAGCCCTGAGTGCGGGTCTGCCATGTCCTGTTCTGGCCTTCAGCTCTCTCGACGAAGCCGACGGTTTCTTCGGCGGCGAGCAGCCAAACGCGGCCCTGCCGCCGCCCGGCGAAGAATACGGCCCGCTCGATGAGGGCTGCATCTTCGCCACCTCCGGCACCACCGATAAGCCGAAATGCGTCGTCTGGGATCACCTCGGGCTGTGGCTGTGCGGTCTTTCTACAATTGATTTCACCGGCCTCGGGCCCGACGACCGCCTGCTCGAATATCGCACCTTCAGTTGGCTTTCACCGCAGATCGTGTCCTTCATGCCGTTCGTCTCGCTCGGACTTACGCTGGTCATTGCGGAGGGCTTCTCCCGCTCGCGCTTCTTCAATTGGGTGCGGGATCACCGCATCACGGTCGCAGCTGGCGTTCCGACCGTCATCAACATGCTGCTCGATGATCCGGTGGATGTGAAACGACAGGACATAGCCGAGCTGCGCCTGATGACTGCCAGCTCTGCGCCGCTTGCCCCTGAACGCTGGCGCCAGTTCGAGGACCGCTACGGCATCGACCTGCTGCAGTTCTACGGCGCCTCGGAAGGCGGCTGGCTGTGCGGCAATCGCCACAACCGCCGCAAGCACGGCACCGCAGGCCCACCCGCTCGCCACATGGACCTTGCAATTGTCGATCCCGCCGGCAACGTCTGCGGCTCGGGCGTCGAAGGCGAGATCACCATCCGCGGCGCCCAGACGGCGCTCGCCTCGATCTCCGCCGATGGCGTATGGGAAGACCGCTCTGGGTTCCGTCTCACCGAGCGCGTCCGTGTCGGGGATCTGGGCGTCATGGATGCCGACGGCTTCGTCACGGTGACAGGACGCGTCAAGGATGTGATCCTGCGCGGCGGCGCTTCCATTGCCCCGCTCGAGATCGACGCGGCGATGATGACCCATCCCGGCGTCAGTGAAGCGGCTGCCATCGGCGTGCCTGATCCGATCTGGGGCGAGGAGATCGTCTGCTACGTGGTCGCCGCCGAGGGCGCGACCCCGAGCGAGGACGGAGCTTCTTGCAATTTGCAGCAACCAGACTGGCGGACTTCAAGCGCCCCCGCCGCATCGTGTTCGTCGCGGCGCTGCCGCGCAACGACCGCGGCAAGGTGCGTCGCGACGACCTCCGGACGATGTGGACGGCTTCGGCTGGCTGAGGTCCGCTGAGATTAGCCGTCGGTTCAAAGCCCTTCGGCCCGTATTGCACCAACCGCGACCTGCGCCCTTTTCGCCAAGATCAAGACTTGGCCTGATCCACTGAAACAGCGTTTGCGCAAACCGGCGAGGAGATCGAGGCTTTGATCAAGAAAATGTATGCGAGCCCGCAGGATCTTCTGGACAGACTGGGCAAGGCTGTTCGGGGCTGAGCGCAGTTCCCAGCCCCCGACATTCGTCTATGTCCACTTGCATTATGCCGGCGATGTAAATTACTTAGGGTGGGGTCAGGATCGTCCTTGCGGCCTCTTGCCCCATCCAGCAGCGTCACGCCGCCAAGCAGACGCGGCGTAGTGCTTTATGTCCGTTCACTATGTCGTGCACGCCACGGCCGCGAGCATCCGGCCTGCTGCCTGCCCCGTACCGATAGAAAGGGAGGACGGTCAATGCCCCAATCGATCTCACGTCGCATCTTCGCTGCCGGCATCGCCGGCTCGGTGGCGCTCGCCGCCTCGGCCCCGGCACTCGCCCAGGATAAGCCGAAGGACCGCAAGTATATTCTTGCCACCGCCACCACCGGCGGCACGTATTATCCCGTTGGCGTCGCCATTGCCACGCTGACCAAGATCAAGCTCGAGCCGAAGCACAAGATCTCGCTGTCTGCCATCGCATCTGCCGGCTCTGGCGAGAACATCAAGCTGATGCGCGAGAACCAGGCGCAGTTTGCGATCCTGCAGGGCCTGTTCGGCGCCTGGGCCAAGAAGGGCACCGGCAAGCTGAAAGGCGACGGCCCGCAGAAGAACCTTCGGTCCGTCTCGATGCTCTGGGTCAACGTGGAGCACTTCGTCGTCCGCTCGGACGTCGCGAAGTCGGGCAATGTTTCCGATCTCGCGGCACTGAAAGGCAAGAAGTTCTCGATCGGTGCCCGCAACTCCGGCACCGAAGGCTCCGGCCGCACGATCCTGGCTGGACTTGGCGTCGACACCGACAAGCACTTCGATGTCGTCTACATGGGCTACAACCCGACCGCCGACGCGCTGCAGAATGGCACCATTTTGGGCGCCAACATCCCCGGCGGCGTTCCCGTCAGCGCCATCACGCGCACCATGGCGCAGATGGGCGACAAGGTGAAAGTGCTCGACTTCACTGACGATCAGGTCAAGAAGTCGAACGCCGACATCGGCATCGATCTGTGGACCCGGTATGTGATCCCGGCCAAGAGCTATCCCGGCCAGACCAAGCCGATCAATACAATCTCGCAGCCCAATTTCCTGGCCGTGAATGCCGACGTCGACGAGGACGCCGTCTACATGGTCACCAAGGCAATCTTCGAGAACCTCGCTTTTCTGCAGGGCATCCACAAGGCGACCAACGCCATGGCCCTGGACAAGGCGATCGCCGGCCTGCCGGCACCACTGCATCCCGGCGCCTTGAAGTTCTACAAGGAGAAGGGCATCAACGTTCCCGCGGCATTGATGCCATAGTCGCGACCGGGTCAGCCTGCAGGGCTGGCTCCGACATCGACACGCGACTACCACATCCATACATGGCCGGGATGAGCCCGGCCATGTATGGATAGGTCGAAGTCGTTGTCCCCTGCTGGGGCTCTCAGCGGCTTGCCCTGATGATGCACTGATAATCCTCGGGACACGCCCGTGGATCAGGCAAAGACTGCAAAGGCAAGCCCCGGGGCCCGTCTTCATCGGGGCCTGTCTTCATCACCGGATTGAGCCCGCCATGACCGAAAAGCGCAGCGCGCCACCTGCAACGGACGCCGGCGCCACCGCCGCAGGTGCCGGCCAGGACGCCAGCACGGCCGTTGATCTCGGCGAGTTCCAGACCATAGTGCGCGGCGAGAAAAGCTGGGCCGGACCGACCATATTCTGGGTCGGGGTCGCAGTATCGCTGCTGCACATCTATTTGAACACGTTTGGCACCATCTCGGAATTGTGGTTCTCGGCCATCCATTTCGCCAGCTTTGGGTTCCTGTGCGCGCTTGCCTATCCGCTGCTGCATGCACGCTCATCCGGCGGCAAACGCGGCGTTGCCGTGCTCGACGTCATCATCGCGGTCGCGGTTCTTGCTGCCGCTGCCTGGCTCTTCATCGGCGAGGATGCCTATTACGAGCGTGGCTCCGAATTCTCGACAGGCGACTGGTTCTTTACCGCTCTGGCGGTTCTGTTGTGCCTGGAGCTCACGCGCCGCACCACGGGAATAATCATTCCCCTGATCATCCTCGTTTCTCTCACCTATGTCGGCTGGTGGGGCAGGTACGTGCCCGGCGTATTCCAATTTCCGGGGCTTACCTGGGAAACCCTGCTGTTCAGGAGCTACTACGGTGATGAGGGCATGTTCGGGCTGATTGCCCGCATTTCCTCAACCTTCGTGTTCATGTTCATTCTGTTCGGCGCCTTCCTGGTCCGCTCCGGTGCGGGCGATTTCATCATCAACCTGGCGCGCGTCGCTGCGGGAAAATTCACCGGCGGTCCCGGCCTGGTCGCCGTTACCGGCTCCTGCCTGTTCGGCTCGATCTCCGGATCCGCAGTCGCCAACACGGTCGGCACCGGCGTCATCACCATCCCGCTCATGCGCCGCGCCGGCTACGAGCCCCGCTTTGCAGCAGGTGTCGAGGCTGCCGCATCGACTGGCGGTCAGCTGATGCCGCCGATCATGGGCGCCGGCGCATTCGTCATGTCGAGCTACACCCAGATCTCCTATCTCGACATCGTTGCCATCGCGGCGCTGCCCGCACTGATGTATTTCCTATCGGTAGCGTTCTGGGTGCGGATCGAGGCGAAACGCAATCGCATCTCCGGCCTTCTCGAAGAGGATGCCCCGACATTCGCACAGGTCATGCGCGAAGGCTGGCATTCTCTTGTTCCGATCGGCGTGCTGATCGCCTTGCTCATGATCGGCTACACCCCGACCTACGCAGCCGGCTTCGCCATTCTTGCCGTCATCGTCGGCTCATGGCTCGGCAAGACCCCGATGGGCGTCATGGCCATCCTGGAGGCGTTGGCTCTTGCGGCTCGCAATATGATACCCACCGCCGTGCTGCTGGTCGCAGTCGGCATCGTTGTCAATGTCATCGGCACCACCGGCATCGGCAACACATTCTCGCTGATGATCGTCGACTGGGCCGGCGGATCGTTGTTCATCACCATCGTGCTCGTGGCACTGGCATCGCTGGTGCTCGGCATGGGACTGCCCGTAACGGCAGCCTACATCGTCCTCGCAACACTGTCCGCACCCGCCCTTTCAGAACTCATTACACGCAACGAGCTGGCGGCGGCATTCTCGAACGGACAGGTGCCGGAGATGGCGAAGGCCGTGCTCATGCTGATTGCCCCGGACAAGATCGCAATGATCGGCAAGCCGATGGCGCTCGGTGAGGCACAAAAGCTCGTTGCCGCCATTCCACCCGACATGTTGAAACCCATCGCCGAGCAGACCTTGAGCCCCGCATTCATCACCGCCGCGCTGCTGTCTGCCCACATGATCATTTTCTGGCTGTCGCAGGATTCCAATGTCACCCCGCCTGTCTGCCTCGCCGCATTCGCTGCCGCCGCGATTGCGAAAACCCCGCCGATGAAAACAGGCATGATGGCCTGGAAACTGGCCAAAGGCCTTTACATCATCCCGCTGTTGTTCGCCTACACGCCGTTCCTCCACGGCGACCCCTGGCTCGCATTCCAGATCTTCTGCTTCGGCAGCGTCGGCATATTCTGTCTGTCCGGCGCCTGGGCGGGCTATCTGGAAGGCCCGCTGCCGCTGTGGGCGCGTCCCGTTCTGGCGGCGATCGGTGTCATGCTGCTGTGGCCAAACGACGTGTGGTGGAACATTGCCGGCCTCGTCGCATTCGCCGGCTTCATGTGGCTCAGCATCCGGGCCGAGCGGCAGCAGCAGGCCCTGGCCAGCTAGATCGTTTCCGCCTTAGGCGGAATCGATCTGTTTTTCTCGCTCACGGGCCGCACCGGCCTGCGGCCTGGCCCTCCGCGGGGGCGGCGCTGTTGTTGATGGTCCCGCGACTGCGCCGCATTTATTGGGGGCGCTCCGGGCAACAGCCCGACGCTGCGCGGCGGATCGCTGCTGGGCCCGCCGGGCCGCAATTCGCGGCCTGGAGTGCTTCGGTCTAAATCGGAAATACTCTAGTCGGACGAAAATGAGAAGGAAGGGGTCCAGCCTGTGCTGGCCCGTACAGGATGACTGGGCCATTTGACCGTCGTATTCCACGATGTCGTATCTGGTGTGGACGGGATGGATGGCTTGCAGTGCTGAGGGGCGCGGGCGAGTCCGTGGCCGTAGGTCTCGTCGTGTCCCGGTTTGCCCAAATCGCGGGGCCGAAGCTGTCTCACGATTTCAGTCTTGCTCAGCTGCCGACCGTGCTGGTGGACAGCGGCGACCATTGCGGTGACGAAGGGCACGGCAAAAGAGGTGCCGGTGACGAAGCCCTCGCGCTGGCCGGGGACGGCGGTCCAGATCGCGACGCCGGGAGCTGCCACATCGATGTAGTTGCCGCGATTGGCCCATGTGTAGGCGCGCAGGCCTTGGTTGACTGCGGTCACAGCGATCACTTGCGGATACCCGGCGGGATAGCTCGGCCCGGCGCCTGGTCCTTCGTTGCCGGCGGCTGCAATGAAGACCATGCCCTTGGCGCTGAGGTCCCTGATTACGCGGCGCATGACGGGGTCGCTGGGGCCGGCGACGCTGAGGTTCACGACGGTGACGCCATTATCGTGCAGCCACTCCAGGGCGGCGGCCAGCTGCATGGTGTTCGTCGCTGGCTGGTCCGAGGAGTCTGCGTAGAAGACGTCGGCTACGAAGAATTTCGCGGCCGGGATCAGTCCAGGCGTGCCGCTGCGCGAGTCGCCCGCCATGAGTGTAAGGACGCCGGTCCCGTGCCAGTTGGAGACAGGCGCGGCAGATGCCGGCTTGAAGGCTCGCTGCTGGATGGCGCGGCTGCGCAATGCTGGATGCGAGTTGTCGACGGCAGTGTCGACGACGCCGATCCTGCGGCCACTGGCGCAGGTTGAAAGGCGCGAATTCCATTCGATCGTGCGAGGGCCGAAACAACGGTTGGGACTGCAGGCGACGGCGGAGGCCGGGCGGACATCGACGACGCCCTGGCTGATGGCTGCTTCATGCTTTCTCTTGGCGTCGTTGGCAGTGCGGAAGGGCCGGTAAATTTTGATGGTGCCAAATGTGGCAGCGGGAAACTCCCGTTCGGCGCGACGACGGGCCGCGTCGTCCGTTTCGTTGCGGGTGGATACGAGCCGGGCGATGGAGAGCGGCCCGGCGCCATATTCCACGACTTCGAAGCCGCGCTGTCTGGCGATCTGGCGCATCTGTGGGTTGAAGCCAGAGGCGGCGACGCCTTTCGTTGGCGCAGCTTCGACAATCGAGATGCTGTTTTGTGCCCTCCATGGGGGCGGGTCAGCTGTGGCCGGCAAGGATTTCGGATGGACGCCTGAAGGCGGTTTAACTGCTGCAGCCTTGGCAGCCGCGGCTGCAGGCAATTGGGGGGGCCGCCGCTGTTCTTTTACCGGCGTAGCCGGCGAAGCGCCGATCGCCCGACTTTGCGATCTGTCCATTGGCTTGCGTGGGATTGCAGCACCGATTGCCGGTGGGGGAGGCGGCGGTGTCATTCGCCCAAGCGCCTCGACCAGGGTTCTTGGTGCCGCTGTGACCGGTGCAACATGCCGCCGATGCTGGCGCGCGCGGCGTTGAGCATTCTGGGCGGCGCGGTGGCGATCCAGCCGCTGCTTGTACTGGCGATTGGATTCGCCCTTCTGGCGCTTCGGGGCAGGAGCGGTGTCATCGCTCGTCGGCTCGGTCGTTCGCTGGATGGCCGCCTGGCTGCCGGAGGGTGGCGCAGGCGGTACTGGCGAAGGCGTAGATGAAGCCGTGTCCGCGGGGGCTGGCGTGGACGGTGCGGGTGAAGGTGCAGGCGCGGCGAGTGTGGGGGCGACCGCAGCGGGTGCCAGCGCAGCGGGTGCCAGCGCGGCGGGGGCTTTTGCCGCTGGCGACATTCGGGACGGTGCCGATATCGGCGGCGGTGTGGGGCTGGGGCCGCGTGACTCGTCAGCAGATGACATGGACGGGGCAGGCGCCTGCGGGGTTTCCAGCTCCAGGAAACGCGAACTGCGTCGTCCTCGTCTGCCACGCCTGCCACGCGCCTCCGTGGATGATCCGAGATTCAGCTCGGGCCGAGTCAGTCCATCGTCGCCGGTATTCAACTCGGCGGTTATCAGCAAGAACGCCAAAAAGAGGCAAACCGGCAGGCCAGCCGCGAGCGCAGGCCGTGCCAGCCGAACGACAGCGTCGCGCATGCCTCCTGGATGCTGCAAACCCCCACCCTCCTTGCGAATGCCGCCTTTCGTCACGGAGCGTCTGCACTCTCGCAGCGGAAAAACGGCAAAACGATGTTTAGTCCTGCTTCGCGCCAGGTGGAACCTCGGCAGCTAAGGCGTGTGGAAACCCCAGGCCGAGTGCTGCCATAGGGCAACATAGGGGCAGTCGCCATACTGCGGGTGTGCTCAGATGGGGCATGACGCCGGGTTGCGCGGCGCTTTCGTCCGTCTATATTGCGGCGCAAACTGCAACCCGGGACATGACATGACAGAAATAAATTTCGACGTTGTCGGCATCGGCAACGCGATCGTGGATATCATCGGACGCTGTGACGACGCCTTTCTGGAGGCGCGCTCCTTGAGCAAGGGCGGCATGCAATTGGTCGATGCCAGCGCGATAAGCGAGCTCTATTCCAGCATGGGGCCGGCTGTCGAGATCTCCGGCGGGTCGGCTGCCAATACCATCGTCGGTGTAGCTTCGCTCGGCGGCAAGGCGGCTTACATCGGCAAGGTTTCCGATGACGAGTTCGGCCGGATTTTCGCACACGACATCAGGGCGGCCGGGGTGACTTTCGAGACACCTCCGGCCAAAGGTGGCGCGCCCACCGCGCGTTCCCTCATTCTCGTGACGCCGGACGGTGAGCGCACGATGAATACGTTCCTGGGCGTCAGCCCGGAGCTCGACGGTGGTGCGCTCGATCCCGACATGATCGCAGCGGGCCGCGTCGTCTACCTCGAGGGCTATCTGTTCGACCGTGACGAGGCCAAGGCAGCCTTCCGCGAGGCGGCGCGGATAGCTGCGCGCGCGGGCCGGCAGGTGGCGCTGACACTGTCGGACGGATTCTGCGTCGACCGGCACCGCGAGGAGTTCCGCAAGCTGATCAAGGAGCAGGTTGATATTCTGTTCGCGAACGAAAGCGAGATCTCGTCGCTCTATCAGACTTCGTCGTTCGAGGACGCAGCACGGCAGGCAGCTGCGGATGTGCGGCTTGCGGTGCTGACGCGAAGCGAAAAGGGGGCGGAGATCCACAGCCACGGGCAGACGATCAGGGTTGCGGCGATGCCGGTGGCGGAGGTCGTGGATACCACCGGGGCTGGAGACCTCTATGCGGCGGGATTCCTCTATGGCCATGCGACAGGCAAGGACCTGGAGACTTGCGGCAAGCTGGGAAGCATGGCCGCGGCCGAGATCATCAGTCATATCGGGGCCCGGCCGGAGGTGAAGCTGTCGGAGCTTGCCAAGAAGCACGGGTTGGGGTGAGCCTGGGCGTTCCGCATGGTTCTGACACTTGCTCGGAAGCTGGCCGCACGGGAAAGCAAATGTCAGAACCGCTTTAGCCGCCGCAAACGCATTCGGTGTTCCGATTGAGTGCGGCGGCGGTGGTGCCGAATGCGTGACTACTTCTTCTTGTCCCCGCTCTTGGTCTTGGTCATCTGCTCTGCCTTCGGGCTCAGCGCGGCTTTCATTCGTGCCTTGACGTCGGCTGGAGCGTCGAGGACGGAGTTTATCAGCGCGGCAAGCTGCTCGCCGGTCATCGGTCGGATGGTCATGTTGCCGCGCTTGGCATCGGCCAGAAATTCCGGGTCTTGAAGCGTCTTCTGGAACGCGGACTTGAGGGCGGCGAAGCGCTCGGGCGGCACGCCGGGGGTCGTCGCCAGCGGCCGTCCGATGTCCGAGGTGCGGGCCATCATTTCCAGCAGCGGCTTATCTTCAGGTTTCGCTTGCTGCTCGACGATCAGCGGAACGTTGGACAGCCCCGGCTCCTTCGATGAGCCGGCCTGCATGATCGGGATGATGAGGCCCTTCGGTATCCAAGTCGGCTTCGAAGCCATGTAGCCGGAGTACGGATTTGTGCCGCGCCCGTGCACCTCGCCGCGCTCCATGGCCAGATCGATCGCCTGGCCGCCGCGATACCCGGTCACCATGCGGAATTTCGTTCCGAGAACGTTGTTGTAGAACGCCGGGAACTGTGTGGATGCGGAGCCGGCGCCGGTGGTGCCGATCAGTATTTCTGACTTCTTGGCATCCTCGAACGTCTTGACCGGAGACGTGTGCCAGACCGCGAGAAGCTGGTTGGAATAGACGATGTTGCCGATCCAATGGAACTGCTTGAAGTCGGCCTGCAATTGTTTTGAAATTCCCAGCGCCTGATCGAGCGGAAGGCCCTGGCCGACGATGCCGATCACGGTGCCGTCGCGCGGGGCGACCTTGGCCATGTAGTTGGCGGCGATGATGCCGCCGCCGCCGGTCATGTTGGATGGAACAAGGTTTGGATTGCCAGGGATGTGCTTGCCCATGTGGCGAGCGAACAGGCGCGTATAGGCATCGTAGTCGCCGCCAGGTGGGGTGCGGATGACGAAACGGATCTGCTTGCCCTTGTAGAAATCCGCGACAGGGTCGGCCAGCGACGCTGAAGCGGTTGCGCCCAGAAGCGCGGCAGCGATTGCAGCTGTTGTCGATGCGTGCATTATGGGGTTCCTCCTGCCGTTGTTGCGCTCAGGAAAGCTGCTGAGTGTCGACATGTCCAGCTGTGAATGATTGTTGGCCCAGACGTGCGCGAAGTGCGTTGCGGGCGTTGCATTCGGCTAAGACGGCTAGAGGGCGCGGGCCAAGCGCGCTACCTAAAGCAGGCGGAGCGTTTCGTGCTCAACGGCGCTTGTAGGGGCCGAGTTTCGCAGCAGCCCAATCGGCAAACGAGGTGTCGACGACGGCGTCGATGTCGATCTTGCCGCTGATAAGCCCGGCCGAATGGTGGGCCTGCAACTCGGATTTCAAGGCGGTTGCATCGGGCTTGCCATCAGGATTGACAGCCGGCATCGCCATAGCCCGCACCAAAGCCGTGTGGAGGCCGTGGCCCAGGCTTTGTGAAAGCAGGGTGGGGATGTTGGCGGCAGCGTCGGCGGCCAGCCTGCCTTCCTTCAATGCGTCGTTATAGTCTCTCGCGCCTCTCAGATAGGCCTTCATGAAACGGCGACCGATGTCGTTGCCGGCGGAGGCGAGCTGCCGGGAAAAGACGATCACGGCGTCCGGTCGGCCCGGTACGATCTTCGAGGCATCGGCGGATTTGACGGCACTGCCCGCTGTTTCGATGCGCGACGCAAAGGGCTCACGGACTATCGCGACGTCGATCGCAGCGTTGCTGAGGGCTGCCACCTGCAATGCAGGCATCATATGCTCGTGGGAGATGTCGGACGCTTTCAGGCCGGCCTGCTTAAGGATCGCCGCAAGCATCACATCCCCCCCGCTGCCGGGCGCCGATGTCGCGATGCGAAGTCCTTTGAGGTCCTTCATGCTCTTGAACCGGCCCGCGGCGACGATCGCCTTGCGGACCATGACGGCGTGCGTGGCGTGGCCGGCCGCCGATGTCGCGGCGTCAGCGACGATGCGAGGAGAGGTCGGAGTGGCGAGCTCGTTGAACAGCCGGGCATTCACGGGCAAGCTGGCTGCCGCCAGTTGGCCGGTCGCGAGCGGGGCAAGCATCTTCACCGGCTTGTCGTAGGCGACGATGCGGATATCCAAGCGCTCGGCGGCGAAATAGCCGCGGCTGAGGGCTATTCGCAGCGCAGGATCGAGACCATCGGCATGGGTGCCGAACGTAACGACCGCAGGCTCGATGTCCTCCGATTGGCGAGCTTGAGCGATCGCCCCTGCAAGTGCCAGCAAGAGCCAGATTATCACTGCCAGAAGTGATATGCCGCGACGGACCGGCATCTCCTTCACCCACTTCTCTCGAGGACCAGGAACTATTTTCAGCATTATAAGCGCGATCGCGCACAGTAAGCGAGCGTCGCGATGCGGATGCCCACAGATCGAGTCGCAAGGGTTCCAGTCCTGACATTTGCGCCCCAGTGCGGCGACGCCGAAAGCAAATGTCAGAGCCATGATAAAAACTAGCAATATCATGAGGCTAGTGTAGCTTTTTCATCTGAGGTTTGGTCATCGAGGCCAGCCCCATGGCTGTACCAAACGTCAGGTGAGCTACACTGGTGTGATCAGATTGGCTCACCTTTCAGGAGGCGGGGAAGCTCGCCAGTCATGCCGGCAGCCTCCCGAACGAGTTCCTGCTTGAGGCGGGGCAGGCGGTCGACGAGTTGCAAACCAGCTTCACGCAGCGATCGCGTCAGCCGTCCATCGCGCGAAAACAGCCGGTTGACGGCGTCGAACGCTGCGGTGGCGGCGAGCGCATCGAAGCGGCGCCATTGCTGATACCGGGCCAGCGTCGTGGCATCTCCGATGTCGAGGCCCGTTCGGGCCGCATCAGCTATGACCTCTGCGAGTGCGGCGACGTCGCGGAACGCCAGATTGAGGCCCTGGCCGGCGATCGGATGTACGCCATGGGCAGCGTCGCCAATCAGTGCCAGGCGATCAGCTATATAGCTGCGGGCAAGTTGCAGATGGAGCGGCCAGGAGCGGCGACCGCCGTCGAGGCGGACCGCGCCAAGGCGGCCACCGAAGCGGCGATCGACCTCGGCCAGGAAGGCGTCGTCATCGAGGGCCATGATGCGCCGGCCTTCGTTGGCCTGTTCCGTCCAGGTGATGCAGCAGCGTCGCCCGGGCAGCGGCAGTATTGCGAACGGGCCGGCGGGCAGAAAATGCTGGACCGCGACGCCGCCATGGTCGCGCTCGTGCGCTACGGTGGTGGCAATGGCGATCTGGTCATAGGGCCAGCTGACGCAGGTAATGCCGGCTGCGCGCCGCAGCACGGAGTGCTGGCCATCGGCGGCGACGGCCAGCCAAGTCTGCAAGCTGTCGCCGGATGCCAGAGCGATCGAGGCGTAAAACGTATCCACATGCAGGGCCGTTGCCTCGGCAGGCCGGAATATCCGAAATCGACGGTTCTGCTGCGACGGCAGCGGCCAGGGCTTTACCGAGCCTGGGGAGTGGAACGATATGCGCGGCTGCCTCGCCGGGTGGTGCGATGTTTTCTGGTGGTCCGGCGTCAGCGGCGGGCGCGCCAAGGGCGTTATCCCATGCAAGCAGCACGGGCCGGATTCCGGCTTCCAGGCTCGAGTTCGGTTATTTCGATGCGGCGAACAGGCTCGGCCGCGTCGGCAATGGCGGGCCAGATGCCGAGTGCTTCGAGGAGGTGACGCGAGCTGGCAGAAAGAGACACGGCGCGCGGGTCCGGGCCATGTGAAGCATCTGCCTGTTGTCCGGATTGCTGACGATCTATCAGCGCAATATCGAGGCCTCCTTCAAGGCCGCGAGCAAGCGCCAATGCCAGCGCCATGCCGGCGTAGCTGGCACCGGCAATTCCGACGTCGAATTTGGCAGGCGGGGACATGGCAGCGTCAGCGCGTGGAGTGCGAGGAAAAAAGGTCAGCGACGACCAGCCCAGTTAGGCCGGCGTGGCCAGCTTGTCATCGGATTACCTTAGCACATGTGTCGTGCGACGTCCGCGATGAGGGACCTTGCCGGAGAGAATTCTCAGGAGGCTGCACCGGCCCGCGGGGGCGTGCGGGCTGTCGTTGCCGGCAGCAACGGGCGTATCCAAGGGGCGATGCGGTTGACGATCGCAGCGCGCGCGGCTTTGGGAATTTTCAGTACGACGTTCTTGATGGCCGGTCGCACCAGCCCGTGCCAGCCACGAATGAACATGGTGCCGCGGAAGGTGGCGGGGAGGCCGAAGCCGGTAACAGCGACGCTGGAGGTGGCCACGCTCGATTTGTAGGGCATATCGGGCGCCAAGAGGTCTGCGACTGCGATGCCGCGAGCTGCGCATGTCTGCACCACATCCTCCAGGTGAAGCCTGCCGGGACTGAATGCATCGAACTCGGGATTGCGCGCGGACATGAAAGCGTAATATCGGCCGGCATGCTCGAAGCCCCATTGAAGGGCGACGTCGCAGCTCGTCTGCTCGCCGGTCGCGCTGCTGTCGTAGAGGCTAAGATGGAACATGACGATCGGGGGGGCGCCGACATGACCATCCGCAAGCCGGCGGATGAGCGGTTCAAACGCGCGATGGCGGAATGCGGTCGAGGACAGTCCACTGGAGGCAAGCCACTGGGTGCGATAGCTGAAGCAGCGCATCAGCAGGTCGCGCCTGGATTCGGGCTCTTCGACGCTGCGATGAACGAGCGTGCCTTGGCGCGACAGGCGATTGCGGCAATTGCGCAGGTTCTTTCTGGTCTTGGCGGAGAGCGACTTGCGATAGGCGGGGAAATCAGGAAACGCCGACAGGTCCACGGCTGGCGCCTGATCGATCACGCCAATTCCTGATGCGTGGCGGCGCAGCCAAGGAGCGATTGCAGCGTCGGCGCGCACTCGACGCAGCAGAAGCGCGTCGGGTCGCCAGCGGGAAATCTCCGTCCATGCTGCGTTCAATACGGTCTCGGCGTCCTCATCCGGGTCGAGCAGGGCGTCGGAGTATTGACCGAATGGTTCTGTCAGATCCTGCACGATGCGCTGGCCGGCCGTGATGCGGATGGCAAGCGGCCAGATCAGCACGGCCCGGCCATTGCGTCGGGCGATCAGCACGCGGGGCAGCACGGCGCCGTCCACCACACCGTCTACACCGCCGTTGACAACGCTATTTGGGGCGGGGCCGAGGAGCGCCTGCAAGACGGTCCGGCACCAGTCATAGGACTGGAAGAACAGGGCGCCTTGCGCCGTCTTCTCCAGACTGCGCCAGTCCTCGGCAAGCCGATAGAGCGCGTCGAGGGCGGTGATGGTCTGGCACTGCAGTCGCAGCTCGCCGCCTGCGACTGTCGAGGTGAGATCGCAATTGTCGCAATCACTTGGTGCCTCCATCGGAGTGTCCTTACCGGCTCAGCTCGATTGCCGGGATGTCGCGGACGCTGAAGGGGGCTGAGGGGTCGACTTTGAAATCGATCTGGAAGCGCTGACGACGGCGGCGCTGGAGGCCGGCCAACTTCCAGACGCCTGCGAGCGCTATGCGGCCATAGAGGCCAGCGCCAGCGGTGGGCTGATTGAGATTGTTGCAGCCGAAGCGATTGCGAAGAATGCCGTTGGCATAGTTGACCGCGTAGATGTTGCGCAGGTCCGGGGTCCAGTGCTCGGTCGTGAAGGAGACGTTGAGGCAACTGGCATTGACTATGCGATGCGGGCAATTGATCGGCCAATGCAGCATGCGACCGGGCTCGAGGTCGATGATCTCGGCGTGAGTATCAAACCATGGCTCGTAGGGCAGCGAGATTTCGTGAGCCTCGCCCAGGACGATACGCTCGATGCCTTCCTGCATCAGGAAGGGTGGCCGATTGGGGTAGAGGTAAACACGCTTGGTTCCGCGCACCTGCCACAAAGTCTGGCCGGGTACGTCGGCGTGATAGTAGACCTGCACGTCGGGGGACGAGATCAGGATCGACAGCTTCTGCCTGAAGCTCTCGAAGCCGGGGACAAGGTCGTGTAGCTCGCGATAGATGCGGTCGAGCATGTCGGCGTAATCGGAATCGAATTGATCCGGATTCTGGAGCAGGATCCAGATGTGCCCGCGGCGGATCGCTTCCAGGGTCTCAGAACCGCTGAGGCCGTCGATCATGCCTTCACGCCGGCTGCGGGGATCGTGGGTCGCCACGTCCATGGTGTTGACGTGATAGGTGCCGGCCGGCGCCTGTTCGATCAGCGCTGCCAGCCGCTCGTCCGAAAACAGGCCCGATTGTGCCAGCGAGTGGCCCAGATGGGCTGTCTCGGAGCCCCAGCCTTGGGCGTGATGAGGGGTAAAGTCGGTAAATACCGGATCTCGATTCACGGGTTTGCTCCAGCACAAGGCGTGCGAGGTGTGGCCGACCTCAGGGGCAGGCACGGGGTATTGGGCAGCATACGTGCAAGAGATATGCCGGAGGGCTTGGGCGGCCGGGCGGGCGGGCAAGCCGGCGGGAGGCATTTGGCTAATCGGATACGGCGTAGTAAATGACGGAGCATAGCAGCACATTCGGACTGTCCGGTTGCGCAGCCTGGTGCAGGAATGACGCGCAGATCCTCGCCGACGCAGCAGCCGGTCGAAGAGCCAACCTCAAGGAGCATGCCATGCCAGGTCCCCGGCAGATCCCCCCATTCCGTGCCGATCACGTCGGCAGCCTGCTGCGTACTGCCGCGCTGAAAGAAGCGCGTGCCAAATTCGCGAAGGGGGCAATCTCGGCGGCGGAGCTCAAGGCGGTCGAGGATCAGGAGATCATCCAGCTCATCAAGCGACAGGAGGAGGTGGGCCTGAAGGGCATTACCGATGGAGAATTCCGGCGCTCCTGGTGGCATCTGGATTTCATGTGGGGGCTGGATGGCGTCGACAAAGTAGAGCTTGGCGAAGGCATGACTTTCGCCGGGATGAAGACGAGGGCGGAGGGCGCGCTGGTGACCGGCAAGGTCGCTTACGCCAATCCACACCCGATGATCGAGCACTTCAAGTTCCTGAAAGAGCACACAAGCTGTACGCCGAAGATCACGATACCCTCGCCTTCCGCGTTCTATGGCCGGGTTGGCCGGGCGGGCATGAAGGAAGGGCTCTATCCGAATCTGGATACTTTCTTTGCCGATGTCGGGGCCGCCTACAAGAAGGCGGTGCGCGCGTTCGCCGATGCCGGTTGCCGCTATCTGCAACTCGACGAGGTGTTCATTGCGATGCTGTGCGACGAGGGCTATCGCCAGAAGCAGCGCGATGCCGGCGACGACCCCGACAAGCTAGGTCAGATCTATGGCGATCTGATCAATGAGGCGATGTCGGATATTCCCGACGACATGACGATCACGATGCACCTTTGCCGGGGCAATTACCGTTCCACCTGGCAAGGTCAGGGCGGATATGAAGCCGTGCAGGAGGTGCTGTTCAACCGCATCAATGTGCACGGCTATTTCATGGAGTACGACACCGAGCGGGCCGGCGGTTTCGAACCACTTCGGATGCTGCCGAAAGACAAGATCGCGGTGCTCGGGATCATGACGACGAAGACCGGTCAGCTGGAAAGCAAGGACCAGCTGAAGCGGCGGATCGAAGAGGCGGCAAAGTTCGTCGATCTCGATCAGCTCTGCATTTCCGGCCAATGCGGCTTTGCCTCCACTGAGGACGGCAACGTGCTGGCGGAGGAAGAGCAGTGGGCCAAGCTCGCGCGCCTCGTCGATGTGGCGAAAGACGTTTGGGGCTGATGGGAATGCGCGGCGAAACAATCGTTGGCCGTCTTGCCACAGGCATTGGCCAGGGCAAGCACTTCACGCGCCTCGAGTGGGCACAACGCCAGTTCGTCGAGAGGCTGGGCATCGATCCCTACCCCGGCACGGTCAATGTCATCATCGACGAGGCGGCCTCCCTGGCGGTGTGGGATCGCCTCAAGGCGACTCCGGGCGTGTTGATCGAAAATCCCAACGATGGCCCGCACGACTGCGACGCCCGGTGCTATCCGGTCGAGATCGAAGGCCGGTTCGATGCCGCGATTGTGCTGCCGGAAGTCGACGGCTATGGCCGCGATGTGATCGAGATGATCTGTGCCGTCGGCATCCGGAATGCGCTGGGCATTGCAGATGGCGATCGCCTGAGTGTGACGATCAGGTAGGCGGCAAGGGCCATCGATGCAGCCCGTCAATCGGAGGGCCTACGGCTCGAGGAAAGCTACCTGAAGGTTGGTGCTTCCGATTTCGGGCGCATTGGCTGTTCCGTCTTCGAGAAGCTGTTGAAGACAAAATCCGGCGAGGATGTGTTGTGCTGCGACGGCGTCGTGCGGCCCATCCAGATGTCGGTGGCAGTGGCCTTGTCGAAGCGCATGATGTTGTTCTCGCGCCAGCCCTTGGCGGCCCTCTCGCGCACGGCGATGCGGGCGACGTCGTTGTTGAACTCCGTCACGTACATGGAGCGCAGCATGGCGAACGGCCGGCCGACGCGCGGGCGGTCGAAGGCGACATCAAGCGCCGTCATGCGGCGGTCTGATCGGACGAGGGTAATGCTGGCGCTGCCGCCGCGCTCGAATGCGAGGGTGAAGCGCTTCAGCTTCGGGTCGAAGGCGACCTCCCGAATCTTTACGATCGGCCGGCCCTCGATATCGACAGGTCCGACCAGAAACGAGGAGCCGAACGGCGTCAGGCCCATGCCTTCCGGCGCCATCGGCCGGATGCGCCAATAGCCGTCCTGCGGATACAGAACCAGGACTTCCTCGCCGCCCATCGGGCGGATCATCCAGAGTTGCAGCAGGTGGATGTTCTTTTCCACCCGGTCGCCGATGCGGACAGTGGCGGTTGCGGGGCGCCAGAAGCTCGATTGCGTATGGCCGACCAGCCAGAACCCGATCTCCTCGTAGAGGGTGGTGCGGCGAGGCGGAGCGGGCGGCTTGTGACTGGGATCTGCCGTCATGTCGCATGCGGTCCAGTCCGGCTCGAAGCTGTCGCGCTGGATGGTGCCGATATACGGGGGATGGGCAGCCTCGATCCGGAAGCTCTTCACCTGACTGCTCTGGAAGGCGATGGCGACGTTGTCCTTCTCCGCGCACAGGACCGGCTCGGACTGGTTCGTCACCTCGACGGCGAGGCCGGAGAGAGAGGCAGCCGTCGTCGGTGCTGCGCTGGCAATGGTCATCGCGCAACAGGCGGCGAGGAGCACGGCAGCAATCTCAAGCCTGAACTGCATAAACGTCTCCCGAATTGGCGTCGTGCGGCAGGGTGCGGATGTGGGCGGCCATGTCATCCTTGTCGACGAAGCGACCGAACGTCAGGCGTTGGCTCTCGCCGAGGGCAATGTCGAAGCGGTACGGACCGAGCGCGGCGAGCCGGTCGAGGCAGCGATATGCCACGTCGCGCTGGATCGTCGTGAACTCGAAGGACAGGGCCGGAAGCGGTGTTGTGAGGCCGGCGAGCACGTCGGCCTCGAAGCCTTCGACGTCGATCTTCGACGAAGGCCGGCTTGCCGTGCGCGGCGATCGATGGCGTCGAGCGTGGTCGACCGGCACGGTCAGCTCGCGATCCCAGACCTGGCCTTCCCAGCCGCCGGCACCGTCGGCGGCGCGGACGAACTCGGCGGCAGGCGGTGGTGACGGTCGGGATTGGCCGAGTTGACGTGGAGCGTCAGGTCGCCGCGGCGCGCACCGCATGCGGCCTCGATCGAGGGTGACGTCGGGATCGCCGGCGTAGATGGTCGCGGATAATGCGGGCGCAATCAGGCTGCGGCTCGAGGGCGACGACGCGCGCGCCGCAGCCGGCGGAACGAGCCGATCCGGTCGCCGACATGGCTGCCGATGTCGAAGGCGAGGTCGCCGGCGCTTGAGAAACCGGGCGTAGAGCGCATCCATCGCCGCGTCGCGCGCCGGATCGCCGTAGTAGACGTCGAGCGAGCGATGCAGGCTGGCGAGCGCGGGATCGGCGCGGTAGCGCCGGCAATGGTCGGGCATGCCAGGTGCGGCATGGCCTCTGTCAGCCTTTCGCCGATCGACGGTCCGCACCTCGGCCGGCGGGTCGAAAGTCCTCCGGGATGCCGTCAGAGACCGCGCTGCTTCGATCCAGCGGCCCAAGGACGGCGAGGCGGTGAGCACCGCGAACGGCATGGCAAGCAGGTAGCCGGCGGTCAGCGGCAGGCTCCACAACAGGACAGCGGGCTCGACGAGATAGAGCGGCGCCGCACACGATGATGCCAAACAGTGTCTGCGGCCAGAGGTTCTCGCAGGCAGTCCGCCAGGAGATGCCATGAGCATCGCGCGACTGACCGCCCCAGATGACCGACTGGCCGAACGCAAGGCCGATCATGAAGATCGTGGTGCGGATGGTCGAGACCGCGCCCTGGAGGAACGAGAACACGAGTCTCGATGCCTGCGGCAGGCCAGGAAGCGCAGCGTGCCGCCGTAGCGTCTCATGCCGCCCTGTGGTCAGCAGAACGTCGATCAGGCCGGCGATCTTGGGCGACAGGTACATCAGCAGAAAGACGACATAGAGCGTGGCGGCAGTGCTGGCGGGGAAGTCCGGCGACGGTCTTGCGCGTCGCATGCCAGCGACCGGCAGCGAGCGCGATCATCAGCGTCCAGGCCGGAATGCCGAGGAACATCAGGATCGCCCAGACGAGCTGGAAGCGGCTCATGGGTTTGAGCCCGGGCAGGCCGAGCAGCTTGACGTACTGCATGTTGCCCTGGCACCAGCGCACGTCGCGCTTGGCGAAATCGAGCATGGTCGGCGGGTTTTCCTCCCAGCTGCCGTTCTCGTCGGGCAGCACGCGCACCTCGTAGCCGGCGCGGCGCATCAACGTCGCTTCGACCTGGTCGTGGCTGACAGCACATGGCCGCCGAGCGGCGGCTTGCCCGGCAGCATCGGGAAGTTCGCAATGCTCGCGGAACGGCTGGATGCGCACGAGCGCGTTGTGGCCCCAGAACGGACCGCAGTCGCCGATCCACCAGGCCTGGCCCATGGTGTAGGTGCGCATGCCGTGGCGCATGCCGAACTGGAAGATGCGGGCGAAGGCGCTCGAGGACGGCATGCCGACGACGAGGCTCTGCAGGATGCCGATCTGCGGGTGGGCCTGCATCATGCGCGTCGAGACGGACGATGGCCTCGCCCGACATCAGGCTGTCGGCGTCGAGCGGCAGCATGAGCTCGTAGCCGCCGCCCCAGCGCTCGCAGAAGTCGCGCACGTTGCCGGCCTTGAAACCGGTGTTGTCGGTGCGGCGGCGATAGACGATGCGGGCGGCCTCGGATGGTGGAAGATCGCGCTTCCAGGCCGCGACGGCGGCTTCCTCGGCGGCTGCAACATCGGGATCGTTGGTGTCGCTGAGGACGAAATAGCTGAAGCGGTGCGCCATGGCCGGTCGCGGTCGAGGCTGTCCTTGACGGTGCGAGGCGCAGGAAGGCGCGGGCGGGGTCCTCGTTGCGCAGCGTCATCAGGATCGCGGTGTCGATGGTGATCGGCGTCGGCTCGTCACCGGCGCGGCGTAGGGGGCGACCTGCGCCATCGGGTCTTTGCGCGGCCGTGCAGCAGCCAGAGGCCGATCACGGCAGTTCCAGAAGCCGAGGACGGTCCACGGCGGGCCGATGGCAAAGCAGTCAACATGACGATGTCGAGCACGCTCCAGCCGCCGGCAGCCAGAACAGTGGCAGCAACCCACATCATCGCGAGGTAGGTGACGACGTTCAGCATCAGGACCAGCAGGCGCCGGCGCCGGAGGTCCGACATGGACTGGAGACCGGCGGGTGAGTTAAGGCTGTCGCGCGGCATCGGCAGGGTCGTGGTTTCTAGACCGTGGCTCATTTGGGCGGTGGTCCGTGAGTGCGGGTAGGCGAGTGGAGCAAGGCAATCAGATGGCGACAAGACGCTCCACCGGCAAGATCCAGGTCGCCCGTTCTCTGTGGTACGCTAAACGCGGCGTGGTGGAGCTCAGGTCGCAACCGCTGCAACCGCCGGCTCCGGACATGGTCACGATACGTACACATTATTCCGGCGTCAGCCGCGGGACCGAGCGTCTCGTAATGAACGGTCTGGTACCGGAAAGCGAGCGTGATCGCATGCGCGCGCCGTTCCAGGACGGTGCATTTCCATTCCCCGTCAAATACGGCTATTGCGCGGCCGGCATCGTGGAGGAGGGCCCGAAAGAGCTGGCGGGGCGCGCGGTATTTTGCCTCCACCCGCATCAGGACGTTTTTCAGGTTCCATTCACAATGGCTGTGCCTGTGCCGGAGGGCGTGCCGCTGAGGCGGGCAACGCTGGCGGCGAACATGGAGACGGCGCTGAACGCGGTCTGGGATTCGGGTGCAGGACCGGCGGACCGGATCGTGGTGGTGGGGGCGGGGATCGTCGGGCTGCTGGTCGCCTTCATCGCGGCGCGATTGCCGGGGGCGGAGGTGATCGTCATCGATCCGCTGGAGGCGCGGCGGGAGCTGGTCGAGGCGCTGGGTGGAGTCTGTGGTTGCGTCCGGCGACACCCTTTCAGGGAGCCGGCCGCCGGGCGCGTTAAGGGGCGCTGATGTAGTGTTTCATACGTCGGCGAGCGAGGCGGGGCTGGCGACCGCGATTGGCTGCGCGGGGTTCGAGGGCACGGTGGTGGAGATGTCGTGGTACGGCGAGAAGGCTGTTGCGGTGCCGCTGGGGGGCGCGTTCCACAGCCAGCGGCTGAAGCTTGTCTCAAGCCAGGTCGGGCAGGTGTCCGCGTCGCGTCGCGCGAGGTGGGACTATCGCCGTCGGATGCAGGCGGCGCTGGCACTGCTGGCGGACCCGGTGCTGGACCGGCTGCTAGAGACGGAGATCGCCTTCGATGAGGCGCCGGCAAAGCTGCCTGCGTTGTTGGCACCTGACGCGCCGGGGCTGGCGCCGGTGATCCGGTATGCGGGGGCTGGGTGAGGGTGTGGGGGGCGGCGGCGGGGGTTGTGGAGCATGCTGGGGTGGCAAAGTCGCCCCGAGCAGCGGAAGCGGGGGCACGGCGCGATGGGCCACCAAGAAGTATCACGGGCGCCGCACATTCCCTCTCCCCGTCTTCACGGGGAGAGGGCTAGGGTGAGGGGCGGCCGCTTGCTCGGCGGTTGCCACAAGAGGCCTCGCCATATGCGCCGCGCTCAACCTTGGAAAACCAGTCGCGCCCGCGTGCTGCGCTCGCAGGCGAGCTCGGCGGAGGAACGACTCTGGTACGAGCTGCCTGCCCGTCGCCTCAACGGCATGAAGTTCGTGAGGCAGTGCCCGATCGGCCCGTACTTTGCCGATTTCGTGTGCCGCGAAGAGAAGATCGTCGTCGAGGTCGATGGCGGAACGCACAGCACGGACGAGGAGATTGCGCGCGACACGAGACGCACCACCTATATCGAAGAGCAGGGCTTTCGCATCTATCGCGCGCACAATCAGGAGATCTACGACAACATCGACGGCGTTCTCGATACGCTGCTGGCGTTCATCGAGGGCAAGGCCGGGTAGGTCGGCCTCGCGCCGGTTGCCGCCCCTCACCCCGACCCTCTCCCCGCGAAAAGCGGGGAGAGGGAGAGGGCCGTTGTGGGTCGTGTGTCACGAGCATCGCGGGTCCACACCGGGATGCGCAACTCAACGAGAGATGAAGGAAGGCCCTTCGGGCTCGGCGATCAGGAGCTGAGCTCAAGCCACTGCAAGCTGCTGCGGTCAAAAGCCGTGGTGGTGAGCGTTGCAGTCAAGGTTCGGACTGAAGTCCGGCCGGCAAGATCGAGGAAGGCGAGCGCAAGCGAACCGCTGCAGAAGCGTCGAAAGCGGATTAGGCGATGTCAGAACCGCGGGGTGACCCTTCCTGCGGGATAAGCTCGGGCGATGTCCTGAGACGGACCGAGCGGCATCCGGCGTGTAGGCGGCGCGAGCCTCGATCAGGCTCTTGTTGGGAACGTGAGAACCTGTGTGCCGTCGTGCTGGCCGGCGTTGATGGTCAGTCCGAAGGGAGAAGCCGCAAGCGGCTGCAACCGCGAGGGCGAGAGTACCGATGCGGCGCACAGGGACGGAGCAGCCCGTAGTAGTGACGAAGGCCCTGTAATGGGGCTGGAGCGAAGGGGCTGCGTTGTTCAGCCTGGCCTGCGGGCCAACCATCCTGTCGGAGGCGTGCTTCTGGCAGAGCGGGAGGAGCCCGTGGATCAGGCGAAGCCGTTCAAAATCGCCAAGCGTGAGGTCTGGGAAGCCTTCAAGCGTGTGAAGGCCAACCAGGGGGCGGCTGGAGTGGACGGACAGTCGATTGCAGACTTCGAGGCCAACCTTTCGGCGAACCTCTACAAGCTCTGGAACCGGCTGTCGTCAGGGAGCTATTTTCCTCCGCCGGTGCGCCGCGTTGATATTCCGAAGGCGAGTGGCGGGACGCGACCGTTGGGTATTCCGACGGTTGCCGACCGCATTGCCCAGGAGGTCGTCCGGCGCGCGCTGGAGCCGAACCTGGAGCCGGCGTTCCACGCCGAATTCCTATGGCTACAGGAAGGGCAAGTCTGCGATTGATGCCGTGGCCAAGGCTCGCGAGCGCTGCTGGCGCTTCGACTGGGTTCTTGATCTCGACATCAAGGGTTTCTTTGACAGCCTTGATTGGAAGCTGACGCTCGCGGCCGTTCGTCGTCATACGAACTCGCCATGGGTGCTGCTCTACATCGAGCGCTGGCTGAAGGCGCCCGTGCAGATGGAGGACGGCTCGATCGTCGCGCGCACGACGGGCACGCCACAGGGCGGGGTGATTTCACCACTGCTGGCGAACCTGTTCCTGCATCATGCGTTCGACACGTGGATGACGGAGAAGTTTCCGCACATTCCGTTCGAGCGGTATGCCGACGATGCGCTCTGTCATTGTCGAAGCGAGGCACAAGCGCGGTTCCTGCAGGACGCGCTCAAAGCCCGACTGGCCGAATGCAAGCTGGAACTGCATCCCGAGAAGACGCGTATCGTCTATTGCAAGGATGTGGCGCGAAAGGGCGATTACCCAAGCATCCACTTCGATTTCCTGGGCTTTCAATTCCGTGCCCGGAAGGTGAGGTGGGTCGTGAAGGGCAAAGAGGTCTTCGCACACAGCTTCCTGCCGGCGGTCAGCCCGAAGGCGCAAACGCGCATCGGCCGGGAGATCCGGCGATGGGCGCTGCACCACCGCAGTGACAAATCCCTGGAAGACCTGGCCCGGATGTACAATCCCGTCATCCGTGGCTGGATCAGCTACTACAGCCACTTCTACCGGACGCAGTTGCGTCCGACGCTGAAACGGATCGACGCCTATGTCATCAGGTGGGCCCGTCGCAAGTACAAGCGGATGGTGCACCAAACCAAGGGCGGCAGGGACTGGTTCGACCGGCTTCGCCGGAAGACGCCGAGGCTCTTCGCCCATTGGCCGCTATGTCATGGGAACGGCCGAACATCGGGAGCCGTGTGACTCGAGAGGGTCATGCACGGTTCTGGGAGCGCCCGGGGGTGAGATTCCCTCGGGCAACTCGACACTCACGTCGATCTCATTCTTCTGTTGTCACGGCGGCACTACCACTGGAAGCGGAAAGCAAGGGGTCTGGCTTGGAATGCTGGCTTGATGACGAAAGCGGAGTGCGTCGGTTACGGTCCCAGGTAGGCGACGGCCTCGATCTCGACCTTGAGGCGCGGGTCAACGAGTGCAGAAATTTCAAGAAGCGTTGAGGCCGGGCGATGATCGCCGAAGTAGTCCTGCCGCACGATATTGATGGCGCCCCGCTCGGAAATATCTGTCAGAAAGACCTGAACTTTGACGATCTGGTCCGGGCGGCCACCAGCAGCCCGCAAGCAATTGTCAAGCGAGGCCATCGCCAACCGGAACTGCTCGACAGTGTCTTCCGGCACATCGCCATTCGGCCTGATGCCAACCATGCCGGACAACCAGACGTGATCGCCTGCCCGGACCACGTGGCAGTAATGGCTGAACGGGGTTGCCTCGCCATCGACCATCAATCTTTCAATTGGCATTCTTTCGCTCCCTCGTTGCAATCAGTGCGCATTTCAACAGACTATAAGGCACCGCTCAATGAAGGCCCATCACGGCAGCTGCGGACATGATTGGCGGGTCCGGCGTCTGCGGCGCTGGCTTTCTCTTCGATCCAGCGACTGCGGCGGGCTTTTTCTTGATCCAGCGACTGCGGCGCTGTCGCGCCGGATCGCTGCTGGATGCGCGCCGGATCGCTGCCGGGCGGCCTTGACGCGACCCTATTTCCGGCGGAAGACGGCGCGCCCATATTACGACGGGCGTCAGCAACGCCGGACCGGAGACCGCTGCCATGTATGCCGTTGAAGTTCGCGATCGGATCATGATCGCCCATTCGCTGCCCGATCCGTTTTTCGGGCCGGCACAGGGCATGCACGGGGCAACGTTTGTGGTCGACGTCGCCTTCTTTCGCGAGGCGCTGACGGCGCAGAATGTGGTGGTGGACATCGGCGCGGCGCTCGATGTGTTGAACAAGACGCTGAAGCCGCTGGCCTATAAGAACCTCGACGAGCTGGCGCAGTTCAGGGGCAAGTTGACGACGACGGAGTTCCTGTGCCGCTATGTGTTCGATGCGGTCGCCCTGGCGGCCCGCGAGGGGGCGTTGGGCGAGGACGGCAAGGGGCTGGCCAAGATCCGCGTCACCCTGCACGAAACCGACCTAGCGCGGGCCTGGTTCGAAGGCCCGGTAAAGAGTTGATGCTGTGACCAACGTCGCGTTTGCCATTCCCGGGAATATCGATCTGCCGACGGGCGGCTACGCCTACGACCGGCGGGTGCTGGCGCTGCTGCCATCGCTGGGCGTGGCGGCGCGGCATGTGATGCTGCCCGGCTCGTTTCCAGCGCCGACGAATTCCGATCTCGAGGTTGCTGGCCGGCTGCTGGCGGAGGCGGGGGCGGATCGTCTCGTCATGGTCGACGGGCTCGCCTACGGCGCCATGCCGGCGGAGCTGGTGCGAGCCAGCAAGGCGCGGATCGTGGCGCTGGTGCATCATCCATTGTGCCTGGAGGCAGGATTGTCGGAGGCACGGCAGTCCGAGCTGAGACAGTTGGAGACGGAAGCCCTGGCGCTGGCGCAGCACGTCATTGTGACCAGTCCGACCACGGCGCGCACGCTGGCCGGCGATTTCGGGGTGCCGGAAGGGCGGATCACGGTTGCCGAGCCGGGCACCGATCCGGCCCGGCGGGCGAAGGGAACGCTGAAGCCTTTCAAGCTGTTGTCCGTCGGCTCGGTGGTGCCGCGCAAAGGCTACGACGTGCTGGTGGAAGCGCTTGCCATGTACAAGACGCTCGCCTGGGAGCTCGATATCGCCGGATCGCTGGCGTTCGATGCGGCCTATGTCGAGGGCTTGCGGGCACAGATCGCTCGCGCCGGCCTGGAAGGGCGGGTGAACCTGCTGGGCGCGGTGGATGCGGCGCGGCTCGACGAGCTTTACGACAGGGCGGACTGTTTCGTGCTGCCGTCGCGCTACGAGGGCTTCGGCATGGTGCTGACGGAAGCGCTTGCGCGCGGTTTGTGCATCGTGTGCACGACGGGTGGGGCGGCGGCCGAGACGGTGCCTGCCGGGGCGGCCATGAAGGTCGATCCGCCGGGGGATGCGCGGGTGCTGGCCTGGGATCTCGGCCGGGCGATCGAGAACGAGCAGGCGCGCAAGCGAATTGCCGATGCGGCGTGGGCGGCAGCTCAAACGCTGCCGCGCTGGGATGATACCGCGCGGCGCATCGCCGGCGTGCTGGAGAAGGTCGGACGATGAGCGGCTTCTCACCGCAATGGCTGGCGCTGCGTGAAGGCGCGGATCATTATGCCCGCGATGCCGGTCTCGTCAGCCGTGCCGCGTCGCTGCTGCAACACAACCGTGAAACGTCCATTGTCGATCTTGGTTGTGGCACCGGGTCCAACCTGAGAGCGCTGGCGCCTAAATTGGGGCCGGCGCAGAGCTGGACGCTGGTCGATTATGACGAGCGACTGCTGGCGGCGGCGCGTGAGCGCCTGGAAGTATGGGCGGACCGGGCAAGCCAGACCTCCGATGGCCTGCTTCTGGAACGGGTCGGCCAGCAAATCGTCGTGCGCTTCAGGCATGCCGACCTCAACCGCGATCTCGATTTTGCGTTGGGCGAGGCGCCGGACATGGTGACAGCGGCAGCGCTGTTCGATCTCTGCTCGGCGGCGTTCATCGAGCAGCTGGTGGCAGCAGTGACGGCGCGCGGCAGCGTTTTCTATACGGCCTTGACCTTCAACGGGGAGCAATCGTGGACGCCGCCGCATGCGGCCGACGATCAGATGCTGAAGGCTTTTATCGCGCACCAGCAGACGGATAAGGGGTTCGGCGCGGCTGCGGGCGCGGAGGCGCCGGCGGCGCTGAGTGGCGCCTTCAGTGCGTTGGGTTGGACAGTAACGGAGGCGGCGACCCCGTGGCGCCTGGGGACTGCCGATCAGCGGTTGATCGGCGATCTGGCAGCCGGCTTTGCCGGTGCGGTCTTGGAGACCGGGCGCGTGGCGACAGGCGTCGTTGCGGATTGGCGTGCGGTCAGCCGGACTGGCGCGATGGTGGGGCACATCGATACGCTTGCTGTTCGGCAGCGCTAGAAGTGGCTGTTGTCGGGAGGCTGGAGGCAGCGAACGGGGCGTGTACCCTTTTCTCGGCCTGGCGCCTCGTGCATAGTCGCGGCTAGAGTTGGCGTTGCCGTCGGCACAGCGATCGTGGAGAGCCAGAAGATGCATTTCGACACAGCGAAGAACGACCACGGGATGCGCCACAATCCGCTGAAGGCGCTGGTGGCTCCCAGGCCGATCGGCTGGATCTCGACGATCGACGAGAACGGCGTGCACAATCTGGCGCCGTACAGTTTCTTCAATCTTGTTTCCGACCGGCCGCCGATGGTGATGTTCGCTTCCGGCGGGTACAAGGACAGTGCGCGCATCGTTGCGGCAAGCGGCGAGTTCGTGTGCTCGCTGGCGACATGGGATCTGCGCAACGAGATGAACATGACGTCGGCGGAGGTGCCGCAGGATGTCAGCGAGTTCGAGTTCTCGGGGCTGACGCCGGAGCCGTCCAAGTTCGTTCGGCCGCCGCGCGTGAAAGAGAGCCCGGCGGCGCTGGAGTGCAAGCACTACAAGACCGTCGAGCTGCCCGCGGATCCGCGCGATGGCAAAATGCACTATCTCGTGATCGGCACGGTCGTGGGGATCTACATCGACGATCGGGTCATCAAGGATGGTCTCATCAACATCGGCGAGATGAGGCCAGTGGCGCGGCTCGGTTACAAGGAATACGGCGTCATCACGCCTGAGACCGTATTCACGATGGACTGGCAGTCGGCAGCCAGCCCGACAGGCGAAGGGCCGAAAGGGCCGGATGGCAAGCCGCTGGTGTTCGGAACAAGCGCGCGGGAAATCTAGGACACTGTACCGGACGCCGTGAGCCCAGGCCCGGCGTGCCAAAGCGATTGCCGCGACACCGCTTCGCAGCGCTGGGCTGGGGCGATGGGCGCCGTCCGTCGGGCGAGACATGCTGGCTGCGCGCCTGGTTCTGGTGCTCGATAACGGGATTTCACGTTTGGCGCGAAACCATCACGACTGGGTGAGGTCTGGTTCCAATCGAGATGAACTTCGATCATGCTGCCGCGACCTTCGACGCGGTGACGGGCCGCGCCGGCATTTCAAGACGGGAGAATTCGGCATGCACGTTGCGTGGCAAAAGCTGCTGTCCGCATTTGTCGTAACGAGTGCGGATGGTGTCAATCGTGTGCGATATGCCCGCTTCAAGCGCGAGGCGCATGGTGCGCTGAAGGACTATGTGACAGCGCTGCAAAAGGTGAGCGTGAAGCGGCTGGAGCGCGCAGAGCAGTTTGCTTTCTGGGGCAATCTCTACAATGCCAAGACGGTCGATATCGTGCTCGACCGCTATCCGGTCGAATCGATCAGGAAGATCAATCTCGGCGGCGGGGTGATGTCGGTGTTCTCGGGCGGGCCCTGGAAGGCGAAGGTGGTGCGGGTCGACGGGCGTGATCTGTCGCTCGACGACATCGAGCACGCGATCATGCGGCCGACCTTCAAGGATGCGCGCGTGCACTATGCTGTCAATTGTGCGTCGATCGGTTGCCCCAACCTGTTGACCGAGCCGCTGGCGGGCTCGCGCCTCGAAGAGCAGCTCGCTGCTGCCGCGAGCGGCTACGTCAATCACCCTCGCGGTGTAAGCGTCAATGCCGGGCGGGTGCAGGCGTCGAAAATCTATTCGTGGTACCAGGAAGACTTCGGCGGCAACGAGGCCGGCGTGCTCAATCATCTGCGGCGCTACGCAACGCCGTCATTGAAATCGAAGCTGGATGGCATCAGCGTAGTGGATCGATTCGCATATGATTGGAGCCTGAACGATGTCACGGGCTGAGCAACCAGGATCGCACTGGCCGGCGCACGCAGGTGATGTAGCGGCGGCGACGCCTGGAAGGTGGCGATCATGAAACGCGATCCGAAGCCGCAGACTTCGCGCGGCGCGTTGAAGCGCTGGCTGCCGCTTGTTGGTCTGGCGGCGGTGATGGCGCTCGCATTCTCGATGGGATGGCACAAGTATCTCTCGTTCAAGACAATCGGCCTGAACTACGATGCGCTGAGAGCATTCATCGGCGACAACCTGCTGCAGGCGCTGACGATTTATGTCCTGGCGTATATCGCGGTAGTGGCGCTTTCGTTGCCGGGGGCGTTGATCATGACTCTCGCGGGCGGGCTGTTGTTCGGTTGGCAGATCGGAGCGCCAGCCGCGGTGATCGGCGCCACGGTGGGGGCGACTTTGCTGTTTCTTGCCGTCAATACGTCGCTGGGTGAGGCGCTGGCCGACCGCGCCGGCCCGTTCGTCGGCAGGCTGCGTGCCGGATTCCAGAAGAACGCACTCAGCTATCTGTTGTTCTTGCGGCTGGTGCCGGTGTTCCCGTTCTTCATCGTCAATCTGGTGCCGGCGGTGCTGGGCGTGCCGCTGTGGACGTTCGTCATCGGAACGGCATTCGGAATTATTCCGGGCACGGTGGCATACAGCCTGGCGGGCTCGGGTCTCGGCAGCGTGGTCGCGGCGCAGAATGCGGCATACAAGCAGTGCCTGTCGGCGCATCCCAGCGAAGGGGAGGCCCGTTGCCCCTACACAATCGATCTCAATGCATTGGTCACCAACGAGCTTATCTATGCCGGCATCGCGCTAGGGGTCGTCGCACTCATTCCCATCCTGATCAAGAGCTGGAGCAACCGTCATGCAGCTGCGTGATCCCTCGGCAAAAGCCGTTGATGCCACCGTCGCAGGCGAAGCGATCTCCTGCGATCTGTGCATCATCGGGGCGGGATCCGGCGGGCTGTCCGTCGCGGCCGCGGCAGCCGCCTTTGGCGAAAAGGTCGTGCTGATCGAGAAACACAAGATGGGGGGCGATTGTCTGAACTACGGCTGCGTTCCCTCAAAAGCCCTGCTCGCGGCGGCCAAGCGCGCGCATCTGATCCGCAGCAGCGGAAAGTTTGGTATCCGGACGCATTTCGAGCCGGAAATCGATCATGCGGCGGTTCATGATCACGTCAAGGGCGTGATTGCTGCGATCGAGCCCAACGACTCGGTGGAACGTTTCACCGGGCTCGGCGTGCGCGTGATCCAGGGCGCGGGCCGGTTTATCGACCGCGGTACGGTGTTGGCCGGAGAGCACCGCATCAAGGCGCGGCGCTTTGTCATCGCGACTGGATCAGTACCCGTGGTGCCGCCAATTCCGGGTCTCGACCAGGTGCCCTACTTCACCAACGAGACGATTTTCGACAACACTGAGCCGCTGGGGCATCTGCTGGTGATCGGTGGCGGTCCGATCGGGATGGAGATGGCCCAGGCGCATTTGCGGCTCGGCAGCAGGGTGACCGTTCTGGAAGGTTTTTCAGCTCTGGGTAAGGACGATCCGGAGCTCGCGGCGGTGGTCTTGCAGGCCTTGCGCGCCGAAGGCCTGGACCTCCGCGAACAGGCGATGGTCGACCGGGTCGAGGGCCGTGCCGGCGAAATTCGCCTGACCATCAGCCAGCAGGGCGAGACGACGATGGTCGAGGGCACGCACGTCCTCGTGGCGGCTGGGCGCAGGCCGAATATCGACGGACTTGGCCTGGAGGACGCCGGTATCAAATATGACCGAAAGGGCATTACGGTCGATGGCGGGTTGTTGACCTCGAATCGTAAAGTGTTTGCGATCGGCGATTGTATCGGAGGATTGCAGTTTACCCATGTCGCGAACTATCACGCGGGGCTGGTGATCCGCTCGGCGCTGTTCAGGATGCCGGTGAAGGTCAATACAGGGCTGGTGCCGTGGGTGAATTATACCGACCCGGAGCTGGCCCATGTGGGGCTTAGCGAGGAGCAAGCGCGCAAAGGGAAAAGAAAAATCCAAGTGTTGCGCTGGCCACTTGCGGAGAACGACCGCGCGCAGGCGGAGCGTGCAACGCAGGGACTGGTCAAGGTTGTGACAGAATTCTTCTGGGCTGATCCTGGGAGCCACCATCGTTGGCGCGCAGGCTGGAGAGCTGATCCAGATGTGGTCGCTTGCGGTATCAAAAAAGATGAAGATCAAGGATATGACGGCCTGGATCTCGCCCTATCCCACGCTTTCGGAGATAAACAAGCGGGTGGCTTATCGCTATTATGCATCGGCGCCAGCCAACCCGATGGTGCGCAAGGTCATCGGCTGGCTGAAAGTGTTGGGCTGAGCCGGCGATCAGCGTGAAGAGGCAGGTGCAGTGCAGCTCAGGACCAAACCAAAGGTGCCCGCCTCGGTTCGTGCTCTTGCTGCCAAATGGTCAGGGCGTGCCAACCTGGCAGACGGGCGGAACCTCGAGGCAAACAGGCAGCTGGCAGAGGCTGGGCGCCAGGGACTCGGGCTGCCTGCGAAGCTGCTGTTGCTGACCAGCCTGTTCGTGATGCTGGCGGAAGTGCTTATTTTTGTGCCTTCCGTGGCGAATTTCCGTGTCAATTGGCTGATGGATCGGCTGACCGCGGCACGACTGGCCTCGCTGGCGGCTGATGCGGCACCAGCGCACGATGTGCCGGCGGTGGTCAGGTTCGAGTTGCTGAGCACGGCGATGGTGCGGTCCGTGGCCATCAAATATGGCGGCATCCGCCGCATGGTGCTGGCGAGCGAAGGGCAAATCACGATCGACGAGACATTCGATCTGCGGCCGGAGCCGGAGGCTGGCCCGGCCCGCCGGGTGTGGAAGAGCATGGGTCTTATCGTGGATGCAATGGCTGTTTTCCTGCATGGCGACAACCGTACCATCCGCGTGATCGGCCATCCATTCTCGGCTGCAGGCAAGGGTTTTGCGCGGGGCGATTTCGTCGAGATGGTGCTGCCTGAAGCTCCGCTGAGGGCTGCAATGGTAACGTTCGGGCTGAATATCCTGGTGCTGTCGATCATCATTTCCATGATCGCTGCGGCGCTGGTGTATTTCGCCTTGAACCGGCTGCTGGTGCAGCCAATGATGCGTATCACCCACAATATGCTCGCGTTCAGCCGCGATCCGGAGAATGCCAGTCTCATCATATCGCCGTCGGGGCGTACCGATGAGGTGGGTACTGCGGAGCGCGAATTGGCTCATATGCAACATGAGCTGCGGTCATTGCTGAACCAGAAGAATCATCTTGCGGCGCTCGGGCTGGCGGTCAGCAAGATCAACCACGATTTGCGCAACATGCTTGCCAGCGCGCAGCTGCTGTCGGATCGGCTCGGGATGGTCAAGGATCCGACGGTGCAGAGTTTCGCCCCGAAGCTCATCGCTTCGCTCGACCGGGCGATCAACTTCTGTAACGACACGCTGCGATATGGCCGGGCGGAGGAGGCGGCGCCACGTCGCGACGTGTTCCGCCTCGCCGATCTGGTCGAAGAGGTGGCTGAAGGCCTGGGGTTGCCGCGCGCCGGTATCGGTTTGTCGGTGCAGATCGACGAGGGTCTGATCGTCGACGCCGACCGCGATCATATCTATCGGGTGCTCAACAACCTGATGCGGAATGCGGCGCAGGCGATCGAGCAGCAATCGCCGGGCTCGGAGGGCCAGATGACCGTCAGAGCCAGCCGCGAAGGCCGTCGCGTGATCTGTGAGGTGCGCGATAACGGTCCCGGCGTGCCGGAGAAGGCGCGGGCGAACCTGTTCAGGGCGTTCCAGGGAGGGGCGCGCAAGGGTGGATCAGGTCTTGGACTTGCGGTCGCGGCGGAACTCGTGGCCGCACACGGCGGGCGGCTGGAGCTGCTGGATACGGAGAGTGGTGCCGCGTTCGCATTCGAAATTCCCGATCGAACTCCGAACGTCTGAAACAGGGTTTCGTCAGTCGTTGCGGGTGGGGCGGGTGAACGCATAGGCAAACGTAGCGGCAACAACCATGGCGGCGAATGACAGATAGAGCCAGGCATAGACAGAATGCTGAGCCATGCCTGTAGCCTGCAGTCCGGTCACGAGGAAGCCCGACATCCATTGGATCAGGCCGGCACCGCCGATGGAGACGAAGTTGGCAAGGGTTATGCCGCGTCCCACCAGATGGTCTGGAAAATACGATCGGGCATGAGCGAAGAGAACGGGGTGGAAGAGTCCCGCGATGCCGACCACGGTGAGCACCGAGATGGCGAACCAAAGCTCGGGTGTCGGCCATAACCAGAGCAGCGCAAAGCCGGCGGCGGCAATTGCTGCGCCGCCCATCACCAGCAACTTGCGATGGGATGTATACTGGTCGAGTGCACCGAATATCAGTGCCCCGGCGGACATGGCTATCGCCATTGCGAGGGTGGCATTGCCGCGCGCAATCGCATCCAGGCCATGGACCTCTGCGAAATAGGGGCCGATCCATAATCCGCGTGCGGCCAAGACCGTGCCGTAGCCCATCATGATCAGCGGCAGCACGAGCCACAACTGCTTCATGGACAGCAGCTCCGCATACTCTGCAAGGGCCGAGCCGGACCTGGCAGGTTGCTCGGCGCGCGCCGGGTCGCGAATGAAAAGTAGCACGACAACTGCGGCGAGGAATGTCAAGGCGGCGATTGCCTGGAAGCTTGAACGCCAACCGAACGCCTCGGCGGCAAGTGAAAGCGGCGTCGCGGCCAGCAGATTGCCGCTGGAGCCCACGCCCAACATGGCGCCGGTCAGGAAGCCGAACTGGGCCGCCGGCGCGCTGCGTGCGAAGCAGTACAGCGCACCCATGTAGATGGGTGAGCAGCCAATCCCAATCAGAGCGTTGGCTATGATGCAGTCGGTGGCGGTGTTGGCCCGGGACAACATTACCGCGCCTGCAACTGCCGCCATCATCAGCACCGGCACGATGCGTCTGGGGCCGAAGCGGTCGAGGGCAAAGCCGATGGGGAATTGCATCAAGGCGAAGGCGATGAACCAAGACGCCGACATGTTGGCGAGGTCATCGGCACGCAGGCTGAGCTCGGTGGCAAGTTCCGGGGCAATGACCGCCAGAAACGTCCGGTAGAATTGCGACAGCGTATAGGGGAAGAGGAAGATGACAAAGGTGGTCAAGGGGAGATCCAGAGCGAGGGAGAGAGGACGGCAGGTTCAGGCTTACCCCTCCCGGCTCCCGATGCCAATTGGTGATATCGAGCTCCCTCCAGCGCGAACTCCTTCCGGCGCGAACTCGTGTGGCCGGCGTGGCGCACGGTTTCGGACGCTCGGTTCTGTGAGCCGCGTGTGGGCCATTGGAGGCCCTGCGGGGTGCCGCCGCGGTTTCATCTGGCGAGAGTGGCGACCTGCCGCCGCATCAGGTCATTGATCCGTGCTCTTTCCTTCTGGAAGTCGGCCAGCACCTTGCCGGCAAGCTGTCGCTCGCGCGGAACGTGGATTGAAAGCGGGTCAACGGGACGGGAATTGACCAGGACCTCGTAGTGCAGATGAGGACCGGCCGACAGGCCGGTCGTGCCGACATAGCCGATCACTTCACCGAGCTTGACGCGGGCTCCACTCTTGGTGCGCGGGTGGTAGCGGCTCAAGTGGGCATACGCCGACTGGTAGCCATTGGCATGACGAATGCGAACATAATTGCCGAACTCGCCGCGGTAGCGTGCCTCCTCGATGACGCCATTGCCGGCAGCAAGGATGGGGGTTCCGGTGGGAGCGGCCCAATCGAGACCGTTGTGCGGCCGCGCGTAGCGAAGGATCGGGTGGTAACGCATGCCGAAACCGGAGGCGAGGCGCACACGCTCGCCGCGAACAGGCCGGCGGAGCAGGAATTTCCGGGAGTTGTTGCCGCTCTCATCGTAGTAGTCGACGGCGCCGTCGGGGGTGCGGAAGCGCCAGAACCGATGCAGTTCGCCACCGGTTGCGATGGAGGTGTAGAGCAGGTCGCCGTAGGATCCCTCGCCACCCTGCTCATCTCTGAGCTCGAAAAAGTATTCGGCGAAATCACCAGGGCGAATGCGCCGTCTGAAATCCGTATCATAGGCGTGTATGCGGAGCTTCTCCGTGATCAGCTCTGCCGGGATGCCCTGCTTCAGGGCGGCATTCCAGATGGACGCGTAGATGCTTTCTGACTGGGCTTTGTCGCCGTAGGCGAGGGCGGCGCGGGCCACGGTGGTCTCGAACGGTGTGGCGCTGGCGATGAACTCGCCGGCGGCATTGCGCATCACTGAAGCCTTGTGCTGGCCGTCCTCCGAGAAGATGGAAAAGCGTGCCGGCTCAAGATCCTGGCGTGTCAGAGAAGGTACGAGCGTGACGTGGAGTTGCAGGCCGGGGGTTACTTTGTCCTCGGTGAGGACCTGGCGCATGGCGGCGAGCATCGAGCGAGCCTGGATCAGGTCGCCACCGAACTTACGCAGGACGCGGACGAGCTTCTCTCCGCGCTGGATGGTGTGTACGCGTCGGACCTGTCGCTCCAGTGTATCGGTCGGTTCGTCTGACTCGGTCGGCGTTTTATGAATAACCGTCGTGTTGGGGGGGGCGGGATCGGCAATTGGCCGGCTGAATGCCGATGCGGCTGTCGAGGCCGAAGACTGGGTGCCGGTGGCTGCCGCGTTGGTGGCGTCCAGGAGCTCCTCTTCGGCCTGGAACTGGGTAACGAGCTCTGCGACCTCGGCTGTGGTCAGGTCCAGTCCGTCGTCTTTCGGTATTGTGCCGCTAAGCAGTTCGACGACCTGGAACCTGAAGTCGCGGGAGGCAGCGGTGGGTGCCAGGGCCCGGTTGCCTGAGCCGCCCGCGGCGCCATACAGGTTGAACGGGTTGAACGCCGGGATAACATCACTGTTGTCGTCGGAAACAGGCAGCAAACGCGTGGAAATCCGTACATATGGCCGGATCTGATTGTAAGGCCGGCCATTCCGGCGGACCTGGATCTGCTCATGGATCAGTTGGCGGATGGTGGGGGCGCCGGCGGATGGCTGCATCCGGTCGGATTTCGGCACGGTCCACCTCAGCCCCTCTGATTTACGCTGGATCAGGGCATCCGGCGCGGTGGTATCCCGCAGTCGACTGAGCACGGTGGGGACGGCGCTATTCGCTTCCTTGTTGTCGAGCGAGCCGAAGATCACGACCCCGATGGCGATCGCGCCTACGGTGGCGGCCAGGCAGGTGCTCAAAAGCCAGCGAAAGCGGCCGGCGTGGCGTGTCTCGGCATGATCGGCGTCGAACATGTCCGCGATCCGCCGGCGGACTCGCCCTCGATAGACCTGAGGGAGGCCACGCGCGCCGCTGCTCACGCTCGACAAGCGCGGTCGTGCAATCGGAACATGGCGTCTGTGATCGCGCACCCCTAAGCCCCAGCCCCCCAGTGGCGTTTGCAGCATCCGGAGCGGCGCTGGCGCCCGGGAGCACCTTGCCGTCTTGGACGTCTTGCCGGACCATAGCGGCAACATTACGCCGGCTCACATCGTCGAAACGGGCTTCGCCTGCCGTCACATGCCGCATCAGCGGCAAGAGATCATGGTTGCCGTCTGACGAATCAGATTTCGCCTCCCGGCAGCCAGGATGTCAACGCTCGATTGCTGTGAAGGCCGGGGAGAACAGCTATATTTTTCCGCATGTTC